>NZ_BMKJ01000005.1:0-357934 GCF_014644275.1 Franconibacter daqui
GGAACGTTGAAGACGACGACGTTGATAGGCCGGGTGTGTAAGCGCAGCGATGCGTTGAGCTAACCGGTACTAATGAACCGTGAGGCTTAACCTTACAACGCCGAAGATGTTTTGGCGTGATTTGAGAAATTCAGCTTGTGACGGATAAGCACTCATGGCGAAAGCGGTGAGTGCAGGTGAAAAGCCCATCCTCACGGATGGGCTTTTTGCTTTTCAGCGGTATTGCTGTTATTTAGTTACAACATTCTATTACTGGAAGAGCAAGAAAATAACCACTCGAATGAGTGGTTATTGAGATTTAGTACAACAGAAGATAACTGTTTACTCTTTATTGCCCGGCAGCACAGTATTGATGATCTGCTGCGCCGTGTCTTTAATGACTTTTCCTGCGGAGTGGTCGCCTTTGGCCATAGAAGACATGAATGATTTTGCCTGCTGAAGCGTAATATGCGGCGGTAGTGGAGCAACTTCAGGATCTGTTTTCACTTCCAGCACTACAGGACGATCGGCCCCTAACGCTTCGGTCCACGCCTCATGCAGTTTATCGGGATCGTCAACAAAAATACCTTTTAGCCCAATAGATTCAGCAAACTTAGCATAAGGAACATCCGGCACATCCTGCGTTGCTTCATAACGGGGGTTCCCTTCCATTACACGTTGTTCCCACGTCACCTGGTTCAAATCGCCATTGTTGAATACGCATACAATCAGACGCGGATCGGACCAGCTTTTCCAGTATTTTTGAATCGTAATTAACTCAGCAAGGTTATTCATCTGCATCGCACCATCGCCTACCAGGGCGATAACCGGTTTTTCCGCAAACGCAAACTTAGCAGCAATAGCGTAGGGCACTGCTGCGCCCATAGAGGCAAGCCCGCCTGATAATGAAGAACGCTGTCCCTGCTTCACTTTAAAGTCCCGGGCATACCAGTTAGCGCATGAACCTGAATCAGAAGTGACGATGGCGTTATCAGGCAACAGCGGCGACATTTCCCATACCACGCGCTGCGGATTAACCGGATTGGCTTTCGCCATTGCCCGTTCTTCCATTTTTTTCCACCACTCCTGTACGGAAACAGCAATCTTTTCCTGCCATGAGCGGTCTTCTTTACGTTTAAGCAGCGGCAGCAGAGCCTGTAAGGTACTGACGGCGTCGCCATGCAGATTAACTTCGGTAGGATAGCGTAATCCCAGCATGGAGGGATCGATATCGATCTGGACGGCACGTGCCTGGCCTTCTTTTGGCAAGAATTCTGCCCAGGGAAAGCCGGTGCCAATCATGAGCAACGTGTCGCACTCCTGCATGAGATCCCACGACGGCTCGGTACCGAGCAATCCTATACAGCCCGTTACAAACGGAGCATCATCGGGCAAAACATCTTTACCTAATAAAGCCTTAGCTACACCTGCGCCCAACAAATTAGCTGCCTGAACCACTTCCACCGCCGCTTCGCGCGCGCCAGCGCCAATCAATATCGCAACTTTTTTACCGTCGTTAAGGATATCAGCAGCGCGCTGCAGATCGTATTGATGAGGGATGACATGCGGGCGTTGATAGCCGGGGCCTGAATGCGTAAAACCATGCGCATGCTGCGGTTCTTGCCACTCTTCATCCTGAATATCTTTTGGCAGAATAAGCACCGTTACGCCATTGGTAGCGGTAGCAATACGCACCCCCCGATCCACCAGATGGCGAACCTGTGAGGGCGTCGCCGCTTCCTGTACAAAGCTTGCTACATCGCTGAATACGCGGTCGAGGTTAAGCTCCTGTTGATATGTGGCGCCGCGGGCCGTTGCCTCCGCCTGACCCGCGATGGCGATGACCGGCATATGGTCCATTCGTGCGTCATACAGCCCTGTCAGTAAGTGCGTCGCGCCAGGGCCGCCTGTTGAGAGACAAACGCCAGGTTCGCCGGTGAATTTAGCGTGAGCGCAGGCCATAAATGCGGCCATCTCTTCATGCCGCACCTGAATAAATTCAATGCCGTTGCCTGCTTTCTCTGCACGCTGCAGCGCGCCGAGCACGCCATTTATTCCATCGCCCGGATAGCCATAAATCCGGGTTACTCCCCATGCTTTTAACCGTTCTACAAAAAAGTCACTCGTCATCTTCGTCATTATTTTGCCTCGCTTCAGGTGGTACGTGACGGCGTTCAGCCTGAGCTGCGCTCGAACCTTTAGTCTGTTCGAGAATAGTTCACTTAAAGCAAATGGGCGAAAAAGGGGGAGTTCTCCGAAGGCTGCTATGGTTAAAAGAACAATCACAACGGAGAGCCGCCGGTGCGCAAAGAATTTGATTACCAGCAGGATTTTACTAATACCGATTTTCGCAAGCATCCTGAGCTGTATCAGGTAGGACGGGGCGAGCAGGGTGTGTTGCTGGTTGAGCCTTATAAGAGTGAAATTCTGCCCTGGTGGCGTTATAAGGATCCGGAGTCCGCTCAAAAGTCAGCGGAGAAAATTTATGCGCTGTTTGAGCAATACCGGGAAAAAGATGACTTTGTTGGCATGGATATGGCGCGGAAATTTATTCAAATGGGGTATACCCGCGCACGGCGCTACGCCAATTACAAAGGCGGTAAGAAATATGATGAAAAGCGTGAGTTAATGCCGCGCGGCAACGATCCGGTTAAAGCAGCGGCAGCGGCGGTATTTAAGACGTGGTGGGATCGCATACGTGCCGATGAAGATTATCTTCGTCGTAAAAAAGCACATCAAGAAAAATGGGGATAAGCAGACTCTTTCAGGGGACGTAAAATGTTCTGCGCTTCACAGAATCAATAGCCAACAAATAATTAACACTTTATTTACCTTTAATGCGGGCGCAAGCTACGGATCCGCATTTTACGGGTTGGTTTTCCCGTAATGAAAGACAGGAGAAAAAAATGACAGAAGTAACCGCCCGTTCGGAGAAAACGGCGCTGACGTCATCGGATACTCGTCGTCGCGTCTGGGCTATCGTCGGCGCTTCATCCGGTAATCTGGTGGAGTGGTTCGATTTTTATGTCTATTCGTTCTGCTCGCTCTATTTCGCCCACATCTTCTTCCCCTCCGGCAACAGCACCACCCAGCTTCTGCAAACCGCAGGCATTTTTGCCGCAGGTTTTTTGATGCGCCCAATCGGGGGATGGATGTGTGGCTATATTGCAGATAAGCATGGACGTAAAACTTCCATGCTGATTTCCGTCTGCATGATGTGCTTTGGCTCGCTCGTCATCGCCTGCCTGCCGGGTTATGACGTGCTTGGCACCTGGGCGCCAGCGCTGCTGTTGTTGGCGCGTCTGTTTCAGGGGCTTTCGGTTGGCGGCGAGTATGGCACCAGCGCCACTTATATGAGTGAAGTGGCAATAGAGGGACGTAAAGGCTTTTACGCTTCTTTCCAGTACGTCACGCTTATCGGCGGTCAGTTGCTGGCGCTGCTGGTGTTGGTTGTTTTACAGCAGACGTTAGCGGACAGCGATTTACGCGCCTGGGGCTGGCGTATTCCGTTTGCACTGGGCGCCGGGCTGGCGATTGTGGCGTTGTGGCTGCGTCGTTCGCTGGAGGAAACCTCGCAGCAGGAGACGCGTGCGCTGAAGGAAGCCGGGTCGTTGAAAGGGTTATGGCGCAACCGACGCGCTTTCCTGATGGTATTGGGCTTTACTGCTGCAGGCTCGCTGAGTTTTTACACCTTCACAACTTACATGCAGAAGTATCTGGTCAATACCGCCGGCATGCATGCTAATGTTGCAAGCGGCGTGATGACGGCGGCGTTATTTGTCTACATGCTGGCGCAACCGTTTTTTGGCGCGCTTTCCGATAAAATCGGCCGTCGTAACTCTATGATCTGCTTTAGCGTGCTCGCCACGTTTTGTACCGTGCCTATCCTCACCGCGTTGCAGCATGTCTCCTCGCCTTATGCCGCCTTTGGGCTGGTGATCCTCGCTTTGCTGATTGTCAGCTTTTACACCTCAATAAGCGGCATTTTGAAAGCAGAGATGTTCCCGGCGCAGGTGCGGGCTTTAGGAGTAGGGCTATCTTATGCCGTTGCAAACGCTCTGTTTGGCGGGTCGGCTGAATATGTCGCCCTTTCGCTAAAATCGCTGGGCTCGGAAACCGCCTTTTTCTGGTACGTTTCGGTAATGAGCGCGATTGCGCTGCTGGTTTCGCTCAAATTGCACCGTAAAGGAAAGGGCATGCGGCTTTAATGTTCGGCTAACTGCCAGATTGTATAGCCGGTCGTCGCGCCGGCTACGTCCCAGGCAAAATCCTTCCAGCTCCAGCCGCTGCCCGCCGGGCGGCTGTCCCAAAATTCTTTTGTTGCGCCAAGAGAAAGGGAGAACATGACACCCACGGCAGCGGCGCGATCGTGGCTTATTCCCTGATGTTGTGCAAACTCGTTTCCGGCAGCAGAAAGCATGGCAGAGGCGAGAAAATGCTGAGCTTTATCCTGACCCGACCAGGCGTCCTGCGCCATATGGGTACAGCCAGTTAACAGCATCGTGCTGATGAGTAAAAGAAAACGCATACAGCCTGTCCCAATAAAAAGCCCTGACGGGCAGGGCTTTTCACTATAGTTGAAAGTTACAGAATGCGGCTAATCAGCCGGTCTATCCGAATACGCCGTAAGCGGCGAATCAGCTTACGAACTTTTACCGGATAATCTGCGATGCTTTGTAACTCACGGTAATGCTTCACGACTACCGTATGGGTGCGGATAAGCTCCAGCTCTTTAGTGCGCATTGCAGCCAGTTGCTGCCTGGGATCGTGGATAAGAATGGCGTTTTCCAGGTCGAGCCGCCATGCGCGTGGGTTAAGGTTGTTGCCGGTAAGCAGCATCCATTCATCATCCACCCACATGCCTTTCAGGTGATAGCTGTTATCTTCATCTTTCCATAAGCGCACCACCAGCTGTCCGCTGTTGACATAATACTGCAGGCGGTTTAAGAAACGGCGCAGGTTGATTTCATAGAGGTAGGGCAGCGCGCCAATGATTTTAAAAGGCTCATTCTCAGGAATGTAGAAATCGTTAGCGGTTTTGTCGCCGACGATAATTTCTACCTGTTTGCCATCGCGCAGCAGCTGGATAACGTTGCGTACCAAAACGGCAGGGAGGTTGAAATAGGGAGTGCAGATAACCAGCTTCTGATCCGCACAAGGCATGAGATGGAAGATGGTTTTATTGAGCGGGCTGGATTTGCCCAGCCCAACCAGCGGCGTTACCGCCAGTTGTTCGTTATCCGCATTCCCTTGAAAATGATACGCCGCATCGCGCAATTCCTGGCGAAACAGACGGATATCGTTTTTGATTTCCGGACTCTTCGGACGACCCGGGTTGTCCAGACGATTTACCGCACGGCCTGCAGCCAGATGCTGCTGCACCCAAAAGTACATCTGATCGGCAAGCTCTGCGTTACGGATCCAGTGATAGCGATCGTAACGGTATTTTTCGTGCTGATGCAGATAAACATCATTCAGGCTGGCGCCGCTGTAAAACACGCCGTCATCAATAATAAAGCCTTTGTAGTGCAGCACGCCCAGCGCTTCGCGGGTATTAACAGGAACGCCGTAAACCGGGATTTCGACGCCTGGATTTTCCTTCGCCATACGGCAATACCAGTCAGCGTTGGTATTCGATGCCGCCGCGCCGATGCGTCCGCGCTGGGCGCGGTGCCAGTCTACAAGGACGCTTACTTCCAGTTCAGGACGCTGGCGCTTTGCTTCATACAGGGCGGAAAGAATGCCTTTGCCGCCGTCGTCCTGCTCAAGATAGAGCGCGACGAGGCAGATACGCTGGGTTGCCGCCGCGATTTTTTGCAACAGGGTTTCCCGAAAATCGGCGGGGGAAAAGTAAAACTCGACATCATCAACTGACTGAGAAAGCTTCGGTAGTTGGGCAAGGTGTTGTTGATGTTTGTTTCGTTTAAATTTAGACAACATCACAGTGCATATCTTCTCTGAATAGGATGGTCTTCTGCGCAAAACAGACGACAGAAGTGGACGATAATATCACTACTGTCCGGGAAAGTGGTCACTATTTCCAGCACCTTACTCACGACTCGGCTTCCTGCGACAGTGGTAATGTCAGGCCGACAATGCCATCTTCCAACTGAACATCCACCTTAAATCCGAGTTTTCTGGCCAGCGCCACCATGCCCCGATTATGCGGCATGGTAATGCCGTTTAACCGTTGCAGGCCATGCTCGCGAGTATAAACAATCAGCTTTTCCAGCAAACGGCGGCCAAGCCCAAGGCCTTTGAGATCCGAACGCACCAGTACCGCAAATTCCGCATCAATGTTATCCGGGTCTGATATGGCGCGCGTAACGCCAAGTATCTCCGCTTCGTTGTTCTGGTTGCGCACGGCGACGAAAGCCATTTCTCGATCGTAGTCGATCTGCGTCATGTTGGCTAAGTCATCGTGGGTAAATTCGTTGATCTCGCTGAAATAACGGTAGTAGAGATCCTCTTTTGTGACCTGAGCGATAAAGCGCTGCAACAGCGGTTCATCTTCGGGCAGGATGGGGCGGAACAGGCATCTTTCGCCGTTTTTCATTTCTACCCATTCTTCAAACTGATGCGGATAGGGGCGAACCGCCAGCCGTCCATCCGGGTCGCCTGTGAAAGGCTTAATTTGTAGCGTAACGTCAAGTGCGGTGAACTCGCTGGCGGAGGCGAGCAGCGGGTGAATATCCAGCCGGTCAATCTCCGGGCAGTCCACAATCAGGTTAGAAACCTGCACCAGTAGCTGGCTCAACGCGGGAATATCAAGCGGGCGAAGCGCGCTGCGCCCGCGAACGTTACCCTTTTTAATCGCCTGAATAACAAGATAACGCGCCAGGTTCATGTTAAGCGGCGGCAGCGCTACAGCGGCTTGTTCTTCAGGGCGCCACTCTACGCCGCCTTCGCCCAGCATAATCAGCGGTCCGAATACCTCGTCATGCTCCACCACAACCCGCAACTCCTGCGCGCCCGCACGATTTGCCATGCTTTGCACCAACAGGCCGTGAATGCGCGCCTGCGGCCAGGTCATTTTTACGCGATCGAGGATAGCATCCGCCGCCTGTTGCACCTCTTTTGCCGTGCGCAGGTAAAGCATTACACCCTGGACTTCCGACTTATGCGGAATATCCGGCGAGCGCAGCTTCAGCGCCACCGGGTAGCCAATCTGCTCAGCGATATGCACCGCTTCGGCGCTGTCGCTGGCAATCCAGGTCGGCAAAGTCTGTAGACCGTAGGCCTGCAAAATAGGCTGCACTTCATGCGTATCAAGCCGGGTAGCCCCGTCTTCTAACGCCTGTTGCAGCAAGCGATGGGCATCGGCGGTATTGGTCGTAAGGTTGACGGGCAGGGCCGGGATCTCGCGCAGCTGTTTCTGATTGCGGCGATACTCCACCATATGCATAAAGGCGGTTATTGCCCCTTCCGGCGTGCGGTAAGTAGGAATGCCGGCATCGCTAAAGAGTCTTCGCGCTTCTTGCGAAGAGTGCTCGCCGCACCAGTTGGTGATGAGCGTAACGTACTTGCCGCGCGTATGGCGATTGAGCAGGTCTATAAGCGCGCGCGCGCTTTCGCTGCCCGGCGCTGCGGCGCTGGGAGAGTGAATGATCATCAGCGCGTCATAATCGTGGCTATCAAGCAGCGCTTCTATCGCTTTCAGGTAGCGCTCAGGCGTAGCGTCATCTCGCAAATCAAGGGGGTTGGCAGGCTCAACGCCCGCTGGCAGCGCCGTTTTCAAACGGGCAAGCGTCTCCTCCCCGGGTGTTGCCAGTTTGCCGTTGCGTAACCACAGTTCATCCAGCGCAAGCGCCGCCGGGGCCGCGCCGTTGCTGACAATCATCAGCCGTTCGCCGCGCAGCGGGCGCATGTGGCTGAGCGTTTCGACGGCTGAAAAGAGCTCATGCGTGTCCTGAACGCGCAACAGGCCGGCGCGCTGAATGGCGGCATCCCAGGCGGCATCCAGCCCGGCAGGCGTGCGAAGAAGATGCCGCGCCTGCGGGCTACGTCCGCTTTTAATCACCAGAATAGGTTTATTACGGGAAGCGCTACGGGCGGCGGAAACAAAACGCCGGGCGTCGCTCAGGTGCTCCAGGTAGAGCAAAATGGCGCTGGTTTTGCTGTCCCGCGTCAGGTAATCAAGCAGCTCGTCGACATCAATGTCCAGGCTATCACCAAGCGCGATAAAATAGGAGAACCCCATTTCGCGCTGCTGGGCCCAGTCGAGGATAGTGTTGGAAACGGCGGCGGACTGCGAAATAAACGCCAGCTTGCCTTTACGGATCGGCACCGGGGAAAAGCTGGCGTTCAGGCCCTGCCAGGGGGCGAGCAGACCAAGACTGTTTGGCCCTAACAAACGCATCTGAAAACGCGCCGCGCAGGCCAGCAGGTCTGCGTGCTGCTCCGCAGGCGAAGAGAGAATAATGCAGGTCTTACAGCCTTTTTCTCCCAGCGCCTCCAGCAGCGCCAGATTTCGCCTGGCATTGGTGCAAAGCACAGCGAGATCGGGCGTAAAAGGAAGGCTCGCCACATCGGGCCAGGCAAGGACGCCGCAAACCGCTTTCCAGGCGGGCGTGACTGGCAATACCGGGCCGTTGAATCCGCCCGCCAGCAAATTGCGCATCATCAGATAACCCGCGCGATCCGGCTTCATCGACGCGCCTACCACGGCGATGGATTTCGGGCGTAGCAGGGCTTCCAGTCCACGTTGGCTCATCTTCTTCTCCGCAGGGCAAAGTGACCCGATGATTTTAAACGCTTTCTGTCGCTTCTGCTGTGACGCTTCCCTGATGGTGGGGTTTTCCTGCGAGATAGCGTTCGCGGAACAGCGCAAAATGATCGCTTAGGCGTTTTGCCGCCGCCATGTCGCCGGCGAGATCGAGCAGGGCTACCGCGACCTCGGCAGTGCAGTATTGTCCCTTTGCATGCGCTTCACGCAGGCGATAGGCGGAAACGCGGGAAAGGTCGACCGAAATGACCGGCAACGCGTCCAGATAAGGGCTTTTACGAAACATTTTCCGCGCTTCGGTCCAGGTGCCGTCGAGCATAATAAACAGCGGCGGTTTGCCGCCAGCGGGCGGGGTGGTTAAGACTTCCCGGCCCGCATCGGCATAAGACGCAGGAAAAACCACCATCGGCTGATAGTCAGGGTTAGCGACCAGATCAAGCAGCGCCTGAGGCGGCTCGGTGCGCGACCACTGAAAGGCTTCGGTATCCGGCAACACATCGGCTATCAATCGGCCGGTATTGCTGGGCTTCATTGGCTCGGTGTCAAACATCACCAGACAAAAGCGGCTGCGGGCCTGCGCGGGCTGCAACGTTGCGCACAGACATTGCTTAAGCGGCAACAGACAGCGCTGGCAGCGGCGGATACGGTTGCCCCTGGCAAGAAAAGGACGAGTGGCGCGCGCGAGGCGCTCGGCGCGTAAGCGAAGAACAGCGTTGTCGGTCATGGAAGGCCTGGCAAAAACGCCATTGTCGCAGAGGGGAAAACGGGGCGCAAATTTTGCGCCCCGTTGCGGTTACACGGCTTCGTTGACGGCTTCGTTTAGCCAGACGTCGAACGGTGCTTTAGGCACCGCGCCGTTAAGCATGTCAACGAGCTGGCCGTTTTTGAACATCATAATGGTCGGAATGCTGCGGATGCGAAAACGTGCGCTAAGCTCACGTTCCGCCTCGGTGTTGATTTTCACGAAGCGGATTTTACCGCTGCGCTCTTCAGCCACGTCTTCAAAAATCGGCGCGAAGTTGCGGCAAGGGCCGCACCACGGGGCCCAGAAATCAACCACTACCGGCAGGTCGTCTTTCAACAGGGCGTCGAAAGTTTCGCTGGTGGCATTGATAACCTCGCCGTCAAACAGCTCATGGCCGCAGCGACCGCATTTCGCGCCATCTTCAAGGCGGTCTTCCGGAATGCGGTTAATAGCCTGGCAGGCGGCACAAACGGTATTCATAACAGACCTCTGGGAAACAGGTTTACAGGAACCGGCAGGGCATGTCGGTTATGTTTCAATATTGTTGCATATTATCTGAGAAGTTGTTTCCGGCGACCAGGTGTTTTATCCAATGAGTACAATAGTTATTAGCTTTTGCGCGAAGAACATGGCGCAGCGGGGATACATCGGGTAATCTTCGCGCTTCGCGCAGCGCTGGTGGAGAAAAGCATGAATGACGATTTAAAAGGTAAAGGCGGCAAGGTCAAAGTGATGTATGTTCGCGGTGACGACAATGCCGATAAACGTGGCGCGAATCCGCGCACCGGAAAAGGAGGCGGACGTCCGTCTGGCTCTGCCCGCGCTGAAGGCGGCCGCCGCGCGCCGCGCGACGAGAAAGGCGGCGCGCGCGACCGCAACCGCAACGCTTCACCATGGCGCACCGTATCCCGCGCGCCAGGCGATGATGCGCCGGCGAAACCCGATCACGGCGGCATCAGCGGTAAAAGTTTTATCGATCCGGAAGTGCTGCGCCGCCAGCGCGCCGAAGAGACTCGCGTTTATGGCGAAAATGCTTGCCAGGCGTTATTCCAGAGCCGTCCGGAAGCCATTGTCCGCGCCTGGTTTATCCAGAGCGTAACGCCGCGTTTTAAAGAGGCGCTGCGCTGGATGGCGGCTAACCGCAAGGCCTATCATGTGGTGGACGAAGCGGAGCTGGCGAAAGCGTCCGGCACCGAGCACCATGGCGGCGTCTGTTTTCTCATCAAAAAACGCAATGGCCTGTCGGTTAACCAGTGGCTGAGCCAGAGCGGCGAAGAAGATTGCGTCCTGGCGCTGGAAGATGTCGGCAACCCGCATAACCTCGGCGCAATCGTGCGCAGTTGCGCGCATTTCGGCGTGAAGGGCGTGGTGGTGCAGGATGCCGGGCTGCTTGAATCCGGCGCAGCAGTGCGCACCGCTGAAGGCGGCGCAGAGCATGTAGAAGCGATAACCGGCGACAGCTTTAACGACACGCTCGAGCAGTTCCGCCGCGCAGGTTACGCTATCGTTACTACTTCCAGCCACAAAGGCACGCCGCTTTTCCAGGCGCAACTGCCGAAGAAAATGGTGTTGGTGCTCGGCCAGGAGCGCGAGGGGATTTCAGAAACCACGTTCGCTAATGCCGATCTGCGTCTCTCGATTGATGGCACCGGTAACGTTGAGAGCCTGAACGTCTCGGTAGCGACCGGCGTCCTGCTTGCCGAGTGGTGGCGACAGAACAAAGCCTGATAAAAAACGCCAGCGTAAGCTGGCGTTTTGCTATTCCGATTCGGCGGGCAGCGTCGGTTCCCAGTCGATGGGCTTTTGTCCATGCGCCATCAGGTATTCATTGGTTTTGGCGAAATGACCGCAGCCGAAGAAACCGCGATGGGCGGAAAGCGGAGACGGGTGCGGCGCCTGCAAAACATGGTGCCTCTGACGGTCGATAATCGCGCCTTTCTTCTGCGCATGCGAGCCCCAGAGCAGAAATACCACGCCTTCGCGATGCTCGTTAATAAGCGAGATGACCTTATCAGTAAAGGTTTCCCAGCCGAGATTCGCGTGTGAGTGCGCTTTACCCGCCTGAACCGTCAATACGGTATTGAGCAGCATAACGCCCTGACGCGCCCAGCTTTCCAGATAGCCATGCGTCGGGCGTTCAAAGCCCGGAATCGACTTTTCCAGCTCTTTATACATATTCACCAGCGAAGGCGGCGGCGCTACGCCCGGGCGAACGGAGAAAGCAAGCCCGTGCGCTTGCCCCGGGCCGTGATAAGGATCCTGTCCAAGGATAACCACTTTTACGTCGCCCAGTTCCGTAAAGCGAAAAGCATTGAACACATCTTTTTGCGGCGGATAGATAGTTACGCCTGCTTCGCGCTCGGCGGCTACGGTGGTCAGGATGTTCTGGAAATAGGGTTTCTGTTTCTCTTCGGCCAGCACGTCGTGCCAGGTGAGTTTGTCAGCCATCTCGCTCTCCTGCGAATTTTCTTTCCCTAAGCTTAACTGCTTATTTCATCTGAACAAAATTTCCCGGAAGCCAGAGGCGAACGCGGATGAAAATTTACACTTCTCTGGCCGTCTTGTTGGCTGCCTAAGTTGATATAAAACAAATCCTTGGTTTTATGCCCGCTTTTTCTATGTGGTTTTTGTTGATTTTAATCAAAGAATAATGCCCCGCTGTTGGTATATAAAACAACCCATCAACAATGGTTTTACCAATTAGCCAACGCTGGCTGATGATAATCAAAGACTAAGCCCATAGGGAGGCATCATATGATTACGGGTATCCAGATCACTAAAGCCGCGAACGACGACCTGCTGAACTCTTTCTGGCTGCTGGACAATGAAAAAGGCGAAGCACGCTGCGTTTGCGCGAAAGCAGGGTTTGCAGAAGATGAAGTCGTCGCCGTAAGCAAACTTGGCCAGTTTGAATACCGTGAAGTACCGATGGAAGTGAAGCCGGAAGTACGCGTGGAAGGCGGTCAGCATCTGAACGTCAACGTACTGCGCCGCGAAACGCTGGAAGATGCCGTTAAGCATCCGGAAAAATATCCGCAACTGACTATTCGCGTTTCTGGTTATGCGGTGCGCTTTAACTCTCTGACGCCTGAACAGCAGCGCGACGTTATTGCCCGTACTTTTACAGAAAGCCTGTAATCTGCCGGACGACGAGGGGGCTCTTCGTCGGCAGCCATAAAAAAACCGCCTGTAAAACAGGCGGTTTTTTCTTAACAGACGATTACTCTTCGCTGCCCGTCGTTGCTGCCGCATTGGGTTTGCGACGCTTGCCGATATTTTTAGTATCGCGATGACGTTTTTTCACGCGCGGCTTCTCTTTTTCTTTCTCTTTTTTCTTCTCTTCGCGTTTTGCCAGCACTTTCTTCGACGGTTTGCCCTTGAGCTTCTCGCTCGGCGCGCGCGTTGTCGGGCGCAGTTCGTCGATAACGCGCGCTTTCAGCGGCTCTTTGACATACCGCTCAACTTTGCCAAGCAGCAGATGGTCATGAGCCTCCACTAGCGAAATCGCGGTGCCTTTACGCCCGGCGCGGCCTGTACGACCAATGCGGTGCAAATACGTATCCGCCGTGCGCGGCATGTCGAAGTTAAAGACATGGCTGACATCCGCAATATCGATGCCGCGCGCCGCCACGTCGGTGGCGATAAGCACGTTGACGCGACCATCGGTCAGGCGCTTAATCGCTTCGTTACGCTTAGCCTGCACCATCTCGCCTTCGAGATAACAGGTATTGATGCCCGCTTCGCGCAGCCAGCCCGCCAGTTCATGCACGCGCTCGCGCTTGCGCACAAAGACGATAGAACGGCTGACGTCCGGCTGTTTTAGCAGGTGCACCAGCAGGGCGGTTTTATGTTGAACATCATCCGCGCGGTAATACCACTGGTGGATCTTCTTACGTTCGCGAACAGAAGGGGTGGCGGAGACTTCAACCGGATCTTCCAGCAGACGCTCAGCGAAATCTTTAATCGCTTCCCCTTCGAGCGTGGCGGAAAACAGCATGGTTTGCTTACGCCAGCGCGTTTCGCCAGAGATGTGTTCGATATCCTGCGCGAAACCCATGTCCAGCATGCGGTCCGCCTCATCGAGGATCAGCGTTTCCACAGCCCGGCAGTCGAAATTCTCTTCTTTAATGTATTGCAACAGGCGACCGGTGGTCGCGACGACGATATCCTGGTTTTCGCTGAATACTTCGGCGTGGTTCATATATGCAACGCCGCCAGTGATTGTGGCGATATCAAGATGCGTGTGAGCGGCGAGCTCGCGAGCGTGCTCGGCAACCTGCATAGCCAGCTCGCGGGTTGGCGTCAGAATGAGAATACGCGGCGGTCCCGATTTTTTACGGGGAAAGTCCAGCAGATGCTGCAACGCCGGCAACAGATAAGCTGCCGTTTTACCGGTGCCTGTCGGCGCTGAACCCAGCACATCACGCCCTTCGAGCGCAGGCGGAATAGCGGCGGCCTGGATAGCCGTGGGACGAGAAAAGCCTTTATCCTGGAGGGCATCCAGAAGGCTTTCATCAAGTTCAAGTTCGGAAAAAGTGGTTACAGTCATTTTCTACCTCAGTGTGGGCCGCCGATTATAGACGTTCAGCCTGTAATGTTCATCCCTTTCCAGGGGGAAGCGCTTCCCCGGGGCGTCGCTTTCCCCTATGCTACAGCGGTTTTGTTAGCAGGTAGTGAAGATGTCTGAGCCAAAAGCCCCGCTGCGCCGTAACGGGTTTACATTTAAACAGTTCTTTATTGCACACGATCGCTGCGCGATGAAAGTCAGTACTGACGGTATCTTGCTGGGTGCGTGGGCGCCCGTCGCCGGCGTGACGCGCGTTCTTGATATCGGCGCAGGAAGCGGATTGCTCGCCCTGATGCTGGCCCAGCGTACGCCGCAAACCGTACAAATTGAAGCGGTGGAACTGGATGCCGAAGCCGCAGAGCAGGCGCGCGAAAACGCGCAGGCCTCGCCGTGGGCGCAACGCCTTGCCGTCCATAATGCGGACGCGCTGGCCTGGTCGCAGCTGCAAACGCAGCGCTATGAGCTTATCGTCTGTAATCCTCCTTATTACGAGAAGGGGGTTGAGTGCGCAACGCCGGCTCGCGAGCAGGCGCGCTATACGACAACGCTCGACCATACCGCTTTGCTGAACTGCGCGGCGCAGTTAATCACAGAAGAAGGTTTTTTTTGCGTCATCCTGCCCGTAGAGGTGGGTGAGACGTTCAGTCGACAGGCGATAAAACAGGGTTGGCACCTTCGGCTGCGTACGGATGTCGCTGAAACGCCGGAGCGGTTGCCGCACCGCGTGCTGCTCGCTTTTTCACCCTTCCCGGGCGAAAGTTTTAGCGACAGGTTGATTATCCGTGGGCCAGACCACCATTATTCCGAGGCTTATTGCGGCCTGACCCAGGATTTCTATTTGTTTATGTGAACCAGCGGCGAAAGTACGGAAGGACCGGAGTCGGGCAGGGCATCGGGGTAGTCGAGCGTGTAATGCAGTCCGCGGCTCTCTTTACGCATCATCGCGCAGCGCACAATAAGCTCTGCCACCTGAACCAGGTTTCGTAATTCCAGCAGGTTGTTGGAAACACGGAAATGGGCGTAGTACTCGTCGATTTCCTGCTGAAGCATGGTGATGCGGCGTAATGCCCGCTCAAGCCGCCGGGTGGTTCGCACGATGCCAACGTAATCCCACATAAAAAGCCGTAGCTCGTGCCAGTTATGCTGAATAACAACCAGCTCGTCCGGGTTTTCCACGCGGCTTTCGTCCCATGCGGGCAACGCTTTCACCCCGCGCACATAAGGCATACGCTTGTTTATATCTTCTGCGGCCGACCAGCCGTAAACCAGGCACTCCAGTAAAGAATTTGACGCCATGCGGTTAGCGCCGTGCAGCCCGGTGTAGGTCACTTCGCCAACAGCATACAACCCGTCGACATCCGTGCGGCCATGCTCATCCACCATCACGCCGCCACAGGTATAGTGCGCTGCAGGCACCACGGGAACCGGATCGGTAGTGAGATCGATGCCAAGGCCCAGCAGCTTTTCGTAAATGGTGGGGAAGTGGTGGCGGATAAATTCAGCAGGTTTATGGCTGATATCCAGATACATGCAATCCGCGCCGAGGCGTTTCATCTCATGATCAATCGCGCGGGCGACGATATCGCGCGGCGCAAGCTCGGCGCGCTCGTCAAAGTCCGGCATGAAACGACTGCCGTCCGGCCGCTTCAGCCAGGCCCCTTCGCCGCGCAGCGCCTCGGTAAGCAAAAAATTCCTCGCCTGAGGATGGAAAAGCGCGGTGGGGTGAAACTGGTTAAACTCCAGATTCGCCACCCGGCAGCCTGCGCGCCATGCCATGGCGATACCGTCGCCGGAGGCGATGTCCGGGTTAGTGGTATATTGATAAACCTTAGAGGCGCCGCCAGTCGCCAGCACTACCGCTTTCGCCCGGCAAGTTTCCACCCGCTCTTTATTGCGATTCCAGACCCAGGCGCCCACCACGCGGCGGGTGCCGGGCAGCCCGATTTTATCGGAAATAATGAGATCAACGGCGTTGCAGCGTTCAAGAATACGGATGTTGGGATGGCTCAGCGCCTGACCGACCAGCGTGGTTTCTACGGCTTTACCGGTGGCGTCCGCAGAGTGAAGTATGCGTCGATGACTGTGGCCGCCTTCGCGCGTCAGGTGATAGCTTGCTTCGCCATTGGGCTGAATTTCAGTATCAAACAGCACGCCCTGGTCGATAAGCCATTGAACGCAATGGCGTGCATTGCTGGCCACGAATTCCACCGCTTCGCGATCGCAGATGCCTGCGCCTGCAATCAAGGTGTCTTCAACATGGGAGGCGATGCTGTCGGTTTCATCAAACACGGCGGCGATGCCGCCCTGGGCGTAAAAGGTCGAGCCTTCGCTCACCGGGCCTTTACTTAGCACAATAACCTGATGCTGCTGCGCCAGACGAAGCGCCAGTGAAAGTCCCGCTGCGCCGCTCCCGACAATCAGCACGTCACAATGAAGGTCTGTAGTCGTGTTCATGATGCTGTGTTTAATTTACTAAACAAGGTTGGGCCAGCATAGCACTCCGGCTTTAAAAAGCGCACGCTTTTTTTATAAACGGTTGCAGATGCTGAACAAGAGGGCGTTGAAGAGCTGTACAAGGCGTCAATCGCGCAAAATGGCCTGTTTTGCCGCGCTTCGCACACTTCTGGATTAAAAGATGAAATAAAAGCAGGGTTGCGTTACTCTGCAAACGCCCTGTGCGGCATATTACGGTGCGTAACAGCCCCTTTTTTCCGGGCGGAACATATAATGAATGAGAAAGCGCTTTCCGCAAAACAGAGCACAAAAACAAAGGCGTAACGGAACTATGCGGAGGACCGACACTCTAACCGTCTGCTTGCTCATAAGTGCAGAGTTCGGGTGGCGTTTCGATTACGCGTGGAAATTAGGTTTGGGGAGACATTACCTCGGATGAGCGAGCAGTTAACGGATCAGGTCCTCGTCGAACGGGTCCAGAAGGGAGAACAGAAGGCGTTTAATTTACTGGTGGTTCGCTACCAGCATAAAGTAGCGAACCTGGTTTCCCGGTATGTTCCCTCAGGCGATGTTCCTGACGTGGTGCAAGAGTCTTTTATCAAAGCCTATCGCGCACTGGATTCCTTTCGTGGTGATAGCGCTTTTTATACGTGGTTGTACCGTATCGCCGTCAACACGGCGAAAAATTATCTGGTAGCTCAGGGGCGTAGGCCGCCTTCCAGCGACGTGGACGCCAACGACGCAGAAAACTTCGAAAGCGGCAGCGCGCTGAAAGAAATTTCGAACCCTGAGAACTTAATGTTGTCTGAAGAATTGAGACAAATTGTTTTCCGTACCATTGAGTCACTCCCGGAAGATTTACGCATGGCAATAACGTTACGGGAGCTGGATGGCCTGAGCTATGAAGAGATAGCGGCTATCATGGATTGCCCGGTCGGTACGGTGCGCTCCCGTATTTTCCGTGCTCGGGAAGCTATTGATAATAAAGTTCAACCGCTTATCAGGCGTTGACGATAGCGGGATACTGGAAAAGGTATTAGGCATGCAGAAAGAACAACTTTCCGCTTTGATGGACGGGGAAACACTGGATAGCGAGTTGCTCAATGACTTGTCGAAAGACGAGGCATTGCAGCAAAAATGGGAAAGCTATCATCTCATTCGCGACACGCTGCGCGGTGATACGGGCGAGGTCATGCACTTCGACATTTCCGCGCGCGTTATGGCGGCGCTTGAAAACGAACCGGTTCGCCATGCAGCCCCGCTTATCCCTGAATCACAACCAACCCCCCACCACTGGCAAAAAATGGGTTTCTGGCAGAAGTTGCGCCCCTGGGCGAGCCAGATTACTCAGGTTGGCGTAGCGGCGTGCGTATCGCTGGCAGTGATTGTCGGCGTTCAGCATTATAACAGTACGCCGGACGCAGGCACGGCGCAGCCGGAAACGCCCGTCTTCAATACCTTGCCAATGATGGGTAAAGCCAGTCCTGTCAGCCTCGGCGTGCCGTCAGAGAGCACCGCCAGTACGGGCCAACAGCAGCAAGTGCAGGAGCAGCGTCGCCGCATAAACGCAATGCTTCAGGATTACGAACTGCAGCGTCGTTTGCACGCTGAACAGCTCCAGTTTGAGCAGGCGCAAACGCAGCAGGCTGCTGTGCAAGTGCCAGGAAACCAGACTTTAGGAACGCAATCGCAGTAATGAAGCAACTTTGGTGCGCCATGTCCCTTGTGGCTGGCAGCCTGTTCTTCTCTGTCAGCGCCTCGGCGGATGCTTCGTCAGAGGCGCTGTTGCAGCAAATGAACCTGGCTAGCCAGTCACTCAATTACGAGTTAGCTTTTATCAGCATTAACAAGCAAGGCGTGGAGTCGCTCCGCTATCGCCATGCTCGTCTTGATAACAAACCGCTGGCTCAACTTCTGCAGATGGATGGACCGCGCCGTGAAGTCGTACAGCGTGGTAACGAAATCAGCTATTTCGAGCCGGGACTCGAACCGTTCACGCTTAACGGCGACTATATTGTCGATTCGCTGCCGTCATTGGTCTATACCGACTTCCGTCGTCTGGCCCCATATTATGATTTTATCTCCGTAGGCCGAACCCGCATCGCCGACCGGCTTTGTGAAGTTATCCGCGTGGTGGCGCGCGACGGAACGCGTTACAGCTACATTGTCTGGATGGATACGCAGAGCAAGCTGCCGCTGCGCGTCGATTTGCTGGACCGTGATGGCGAGACGCTGGAACAATTTCGCGTGATTTCATTTACCATTCAGGATAAGCCCGGCACAATGATGCAAAATCTGGCGCAGGCCTCTTTGCCGCCGCTGCTGTCGGTTCCCGGCTCGGAGAAAGTGACGTTCAACTGGGCGCCAGCCTGGCTGCCGCAGGGCTTTTCTGAAGTTTCCAGCAGTCGTCGCTCCTTGCCGACCATAGATATGCCGGTTGAATCCCGGCTCTATTCCGACGGCTTATTCAGTTTCTCGGTTAACATTAATCGCGCCAGCAGCACCAGCGCAGAACAGATGTTGCGTACCGGGCGGCGTACGGTCAGCAGTGAAGTGCGCGACAACGCGGAAATTACCGTGGTCGGCGAACTGCCGCCGCAAACCGCTAAGCGTATTGCCAGCAGCATTAAATTCAAGGCAACACAATGATTAAAGAATGGGCCACGGTGGTATCGTGGCAGGGCGGCGAAGCCGTTTTAAGCTGTGACGTAAAGGCTTCTTGCAGCAGTTGCGCTTCCCGCGCGGGCTGCGGTACGCGCGTGCTGAATAAACTTGGCCCGCAGACGACGCACTACATTACCGTGCCGAGCGAAAAACCGTTAACGCCAGGGCAAAAAGTTGAGTTAGGCATTGCGGAAAGCAGCCTGCTCGGCTCAGCGCTGCTGGTTTATATGTCGCCGCTTGTGGGGCTGTTCATCATGGCCGCGGTTTTTCAGGCGCTTTTCGGCAGCGACATCGCTGCGGCGTGCGGCGCGGCCCTTGGCGGCGTGGGCGGATTTTTGCTGGCGCGTGGTTTTTCGCCGACATTGAGCTCGCGGGAATCCTGGCAGCCCGTCATCCTGAGCGTGGGCTTGCCGCCTGATATTTTGCGTGTTGAAACGCCTTCCTCTGAAAGCCGGTAATCGCCGGCTTTTCTTTTTGTTACCGCTCGGTTTATCGCAGCATTAAGTTGCGACTATGCTTGCAGGATGAGCATTTCCCCGCTTTCTGGTTGTAGTGTAGAATGCAGCGTTTCAGGCAGAAGACAGCCACTATTATCAGGCTCAGTACAGCGCGTTGCGCGAGGCCTCCAGAGCATTTTTAAGGCACAAAAATCTCACTATATGAAGAACATACGCAACTTTTCCATCATAGCTCACATTGACCACGGTAAGTCGACGCTGTCTGACCGTATTATCCAGATTTGCGGTGGCCTCTCCGACCGCGAAATGGAAGCGCAAGTGCTTGATTCAATGGATCTCGAACGTGAACGCGGCATTACAATCAAAGCGCAAAGCGTCACGCTTGATTATAAAGCTTCTAATGGCGAGACCTATCAGCTGAACTTTATCGATACCCCAGGCCATGTCGACTTTTCTTATGAAGTCTCTCGCTCGCTGGCCGCGTGTGAAGGCGCGCTGCTGGTAGTGGACGCCGGTCAGGGCGTGGAAGCGCAAACGCTGGCCAACTGCTACACCGCCATCGAAATGGATCTGGAAGTTGTGCCGGTGCTCAACAAAATCGACCTGCCGGCGGCCGATCCTGAGCGCGTAGCGGAAGAGATTGAAGATATCGTCGGCATCGACGCTACCGACGCCGTGCGCTGCTCGGCTAAAACCGGCGTGGGCGTTCAGGATGTGCTGGAGCGTCTGGTGCGCGACATCCCGCCGCCGGAAGGCGACCCGGACGCGCCGCTGCAGGCGCTGATTATCGACTCCTGGTTCGATAACTACCTTGGCGTGGTTTCGTTGGTGCGTATTAAAAACGGCACCCTGCGCAAAGGCGACAAAATCAAAGTCATGAGCACCGGGCAGACCTATAACGCAGACCGTCTGGGCATCTTCACGCCGAAGCAGGTTGATCGTACTGAACTGAAATGCGGCGAAGTAGGTTGGCTGGTTTGCGCCATCAAAGACATTCTCGGCGCGCCGGTAGGCGATACCCTGACGCAGGCGCGAAACCCCGCGGATAAAGCGCTGCCAGGCTTCAAAAAAGTGAAGCCGCAGGTTTATGCGGGCCTGTTCCCGGTCAGCTCTGACGACTACGAAGCTTTCCGCGACGCGCTCGGCAAGCTGAGCCTGAACGACGCCTCCCTGTTCTATGAGCCGGAAAGTTCTACCGCGCTGGGCTTCGGCTTCCGCTGCGGCTTCCTCGGCCTGCTGCACATGGAGATTATCCAGGAGCGTCTGGAGCGTGAGTACGATCTCGACCTCATCACCACGGCGCCGACCGTAGTGTATGAAGTGGAGATGACAAACAAAGAAGTGGTTTACGTCGACAGCCCGTCCAAGCTTCCGCCGTTGAATAACATCAACGAGCTGCGTGAGCCGATTGCTGAATGTCATATGCTGCTGCCGCAAGAATACCTCGGCAACGTCATTACGCTATGCGTGGAGAAACGCGGCGTGCAGACCAACATGGTTTACCACGGCAATCAGGTTGCGCTGACGTATGAAATCCCGATGGCGGAAGTGGTGCTCGACTTCTTCGACCGCCTGAAGTCCACCTCGCGCGGCTATGCGTCGCTCGACTACAACTTCAAACGCTTCCAGGCATCCAACATGGTGCGTGTGGACGTGCTTATCAACGGCGAGCGCGTCGATGCGCTGGCGCTCATCACCCACAACGATAACGCGCCATACCGCGGTCGCGAGCTGGTGGAAAAGATGAAAGAGTTGATTCCGCGTCAGCAGTTCGATATCGCGATTCAGGCGGCTATCGGCAACCATATTATTGCTCGCTCCACGGTAAAACAGCTGCGTAAAAACGTTCTGGCAAAATGCTATGGCGGTGACGTAAGCCGTAAGAAGAAACTGTTGCAGAAACAGAAAGAAGGTAAGAAGCGTATGAAGCAGGTCGGCAACGTCGAACTGCCGCAGGAAGCGTTCCTCGCCATTCTGCATGTGGGTAAAGACAGCAAATAACCTAAGGAGTTGGCATGGCGAATATGTTTGCCCTGATCCTCGTGATTGCCACGCTGGGCACGGGCATCTTGTGGTGTCTGGATAAATTTGTCTTCGCACCAAAACGCCGCGAACGTCAGGCGGCGGCGCAGGCTGCCTCTGGCGGAGAGCTGGATACCAAAACGCTGAAAAAAGTCGGCCCGAAACCGGGCTGGCTGGAAACGGGCGCGTCCATCTTCCCGGTGCTGGCGATCGTGTTGATCGTGCGCTCGTTTATCTACGAGCCCTTCCAGATCCCGTCGGGCTCTATGATGCCGACGCTGCTGATCGGCGATTTTATCCTGGTGGAAAAATTCGCTTACGGTATTAAAGATCCGATCTACCAAAAAACGCTGATCGAAACTGGTCATCCGAAGCGTGGGGATATCGCGGTCTTTAAATATCCGGAAGATCCGCGTCTGGATTACATTAAACGCGTGGTAGGTCTGCCGGGCGATAAAGTCAGCTATGATCCGGTCGCCAAGCAGGTGACTATCGAGCCGAACTGCAGTTCCGGCCAGGCTTGTGGCAGCGCGCTGCCGGTCACCTATTCCAACGTGGAGCCAGGCGATTTTGTGCAGACTTTCTCGCGTCGCAACGGCGGTGAAGCCAGCAGCGGCTTCTTTAACGTGCCGAAAAACGAAAGTCGCGAAGGCGGCATTCGTCTGACTGAGCGTAAAGAGACGCTGGGTGACGTGACGCATCGCATTCTGATGGTGCCTATCGCACAGGATCAACTGGGTATTTACTTTCAGCAGCCGGGCCAGCAGTTAGGCAGTTGGATTGTGCCGCCGGGTCACTATTTCATGATGGGTGACAACCGCGACAACAGCGCCGACAGCCGTTACTGGGGTTTTGTGCCGGAAGAAAATCTGGTCGGAAAAGCCACCGCCATCTGGATGAGTTTTGAGAAGCAGGAAGGCGAATGGCCAACCGGCGTTCGACTGAGCCGTATTGGCGGAATCCATTGATCAATTAAATCCATTCAGACTAACGACATCCCCTGTCGTTCTGTATAGAATATTCCCCCGAGTTTTCAGGTTGGCTCCCGTAAGGGAGCCACGGCACACGAAACAGCTTTGATTCCTTTTCAGCCCTGTTCCGTGTGCTGCATTGTTGACGCATTCATTAATTGGTATCGCATGAACCCCATCGTAATTAATCGGCTGCAGCGAAAGCTGGGCTACACTTTTCATCATCAGGAGTTGTTGCAGCAGGCATTAACCCACCGCAGTGCCAGCAGCAAGCATAATGAGCGTCTGGAGTTCCTGGGTGACTCCATTTTGAGTTTCGTCATCGCGAATGCGCTCTACCATCGCTTTCCGCGCGTAGATGAAGGCGATATGAGCCGCATGCGCGCGACGCTCGTACGCGGCAATACGCTGGCGGAAATCGCTCGCGAATTTGAACTGGGCGAATGTTTGCGCCTTGGGCCGGGCGAGCTGAAAAGCGGCGGTTTTCGTCGTGAATCGATTCTTGCCGATACCGTAGAAGCGCTAATTGGCGGTGTTTTTCTCGACAGCGATATCCAGACCGTCGAGCGCCTTATTCTCTCCTGGTATCAAAAACGTCTGGACGAAATCAGCCCGGGCGATAAGCAAAAAGATCCGAAAACCCGCCTGCAGGAATATTTGCAGGGGCGCCACCTGCCGCTGCCTTCTTATCTGGTCGTGCAGGTGCGTGGTGAAGCCCACGATCAAGAATTTACTATCCACTGCCAGGTCAGTGGCCTGAGTGAACCGGTGGTTGGCACGGGTTCCAGCCGCCGCAAGGCGGAGCAGGCTGCCGCCGAACAGGCGCTGAAAAAACTGGAGCTGGAATGAGCGAAGAACAAACCTATTGCGGATTTATCGCCATCGTTGGTCGTCCGAACGTTGGCAAATCCACCCTGCTGAACAAGTTGCTTGGGCAGAAAATCTCTATTACCTCCCGCAAAGCGCAGACCACGCGTCACCGCATTGTCGGCATCCATACCGAAGGCCCGTACCAGGCTATCTATGTTGATACCCCGGGTCTGCATATGGAAGAGAAACGCGCCATCAACCGGTTGATGAACCGTGCGGCGAGCAGCTCAATCGGCGATGTCGAACTGATTATTTTCGTGGTTGAAGGCACGCGCTGGACGCCGGACGACGAAATGGTGCTCAACAAGCTGCGCGACGGCAAAGCGCCGGTTATTCTCGCGGTGAATAAAGTCGACAACGTACAAGAAAAAGCCGATCTGCTGCCGCATTTGCAGTTCCTGGCAAGTCAGATGAATTTCCTCGACATTGTGCCGATTTCTGCTGAAACGGGCATGAATGTAGACACTATCGCTGGCATTGTGCGCAAACATCTGCCGCAGGCGATTCACCATTTCCCGGAAGATTACATCACCGACCGCTCCCAGCGCTTTATGGCCTCGGAAATCATCCGTGAGAAGCTGATGCGTTTTCTTGGCGCTGAACTGCCTTACTCGGTGACGGTGGAAATCGAACGCTTCCAGAGCAACGAGCGCGGCGGCTATGACATCAACGGCCTTATCCTGGTAGAGCGCGAAGGGCAGAAGAAAATGGTGATTGGCAACAAAGGCGCCAAAATCAAAACCATCGGCATTGAAGCGCGTAAGGATATGCAGGAGATGTTCGAAGCACCTGTCCACCTTGAACTGTGGGTGAAAGTGAAATCGGGCTGGGCCGATGACGAGCGTGCGCTGCGCAGTCTCGGTTATGTAGACGACCTGTAAGGTCCGCTGATGGAAGGCTGGCAACGCGCCTTTGTGCTGCACGCGCGCCCGTGGAGCGAAACCAGCCTGATGCTTGATCTCTTCAGCGAAGAGGCAGGCCGCGTGCGCGTTGTCGCCAAAGGCGCGCGCCGCAAACGCTCTAATCTTAAAGGCGCGCTTCAACCCTTCACCCCGCTGCTGGTGCGCTGGAGCGGGCGAGGAGAGGTGAAAAACCTCACCAGCGCCGAAGCTGTTTCCCTCGCGCTGCCGCTTTCCGGCATTTCGCTTTACAGCGGTCTCTATGTCAACGAACTCGTCTCCCGCGTGCTCGAGCCGGAAACCCGCTTCTCCGAACTCTTTTTTGACTATCTTCACTGCATTCAGTCGCTGGCGGGAACCTCAGGCTCCCCGGAGCCGGCGCTGCGTCGTTTTGAACTGGCGCTGCTGGGCCATCTTGGCTACGGCATTGATTACCTGCACTGCGCGGGAACCGGCGAAGAGGTAACGGACGAGATGACCTACCGTTATCGCGAAGAGAAAGGTTTCATTGCGAGCGTGGTTATCGACCACAACACCTTTACCGGACGGCAGCTCAAAGCGCTTGCCAGCCGCGAGTTTGCGGATATCGATACGCTGCGCGCCGCTAAACGCTTTACCCGCATGGCGCTTAAGCCCTATCTTGGCGGCAAACCGCTCAAAAGCCGCGAGCTGTTTCGCCAGTTTGTGCCGAAAAAACGTCCACTCACGCCGCCGCCTGATAAGGCTTGAGTCCTCAGCCGTAGCCAGCTTTTCGCTGTCGGGTGTAAACTGCCTGCACACTTTGCCGATTTACGAGGATAGTCATGGCTGAACTGCTGTTAGGCGTTAATATCGATCACATTGCCACGCTGCGTAACGCCCGCGGTACGGCGTACCCGGACCCGGTTCAGGCGGCCTTTATCGCCGAGCAGGCGGGGGCGGATGGCATTACCGTTCATTTGCGTGAAGACCGTCGTCATATTACCGACCGCGACGTGCGTATTTTGCGCCAGACTCTCCACACCCGCATGAATCTCGAGATGGCTGTCACTGAAGAGATGATCGCCATCGCCTGCGAAACCCAACCTCATTTTTGCTGCCTGGTGCCGGAAAAACGCCAGGAAGTGACCACCGAAGGCGGCCTGGATGTGGCAGGGCAGCTCGACAAAATGCGCGACGCCTGCAAGCGCCTCGCTGACGCGGGCATTTTGGTTTCGCTCTTTATCGATGCCGACAACCAGCAAATCGACGCCGCTGTCGCCGTCGGCGCGCCGTATATTGAAATCCATACCGGCTGCTACGCCGACGCGCAGGATGACGCTACCCGCGCGAAAGAGCTGGATCGCATTGCCAAAGCCGCTACCTATGCCGCAAGCAAGGGGCTGAAGGTGAACGCCGGGCACGGCCTGACCTACCATAACGTGCAGGCTATCGCCGCGCTGCCGGAGATGCATGAGCTGAACATTGGCCACGCGATTATCGGCCGCGCGGTCATGAGCGGCCTGAAAGAGGCGGTGGCGGAAATGAAGCGCCTGATGATAGAAGCGCGTCGCTGATGGCTATTCTTGGCCTTGGCACCGATATCGTGGAGATTGAGCGCATCGAAGCGGTCATCTCCCGTTCCGGCGACCGGCTGGCGAAGCGGGTGCTTAGCGCCAACGAGTGGTTGCAGTATCAGGCCCACCAGCAGCCGGTGCGCTTTCTCGCCAAACGCTTTGCGGTGAAAGAGGCGGCGGCAAAAGCATTTGGTACCGGCATTCGCAACGGGCTCGCCTTCAACCAGTTTGAGGTTTTCAACGACGAATTAGGGAAACCCAGACTGAGATTATGGGATGAAGCCGAGCGGCTGGCGCAGAGGATGGGCGTAACGTCAGTGCACGTTACGCTTGCCGACGAGCGGCACTACGCCTGCGCGACGGTAATCATCGAAAGCTAAATCTTATCGGCGTGATGCAGCAGGACAAACTTATCCCACAGCTGCTCATTGTTCTCAACGTGCGCCGGATCTTTAATGATGGTGTTAGGGATCGGGCACACTTTCTGGCAGGTCGGCGTGTCGTAATGGCCCACGCATTCGGTGCAGCGGTCGGTGTTAATTTCATAAATGGCATCTCCCATCGAAATCGCCTCATTCGGGCACTCCGGCTCGCACATGTCACAGTTGATGCATTTTTTGGTGATTAACAGCGCCATCGGGAAATTCTCAGAAACAACACAAACAGGGCGGGCATTATACGCCCATTCCTTGCTCAGACCAGTTTTTTCACCAGCGCCTCGCTGTGGCGAATACGGTCCGGCGCTTTTTCCAGATCCTGCTGCACCAGCGCCATAAACAGTAAATCGGCAAGCATCATCTGTGCAGAGGTGGATGAAATAGCGGCGCTGCGCGTCGCCTGCTCTTCCGCAATGGTATAAAGGCAATGGGTTGCGCGCTGCTGCAATGCGTTCGGGCTAAAGCCGGTGATGGCAAGCACCTTCGCCCCCACGCGCAGCGCCTCGTCGGCGGCAAGGTTGATTTCACGCCGCGTGCCGGAATAAGAGATAGCCACCAGTAAATCGCCTTCCTCCAGCGCCTGCACGCTCGCGAGCAACGCATGCATATCCTGCTCGGCGGCGGCGTTAAGGCCAATCTTCATTAACTTCCAGGAAAAATTCTTCGCCACCAGCCCGGAGGCGCCAATGCCGGTCAGCACTACACGCCGGGCGTCGCGCAGCAGCGTGACGCTCGCCAGCAGCTTCTCTTCCGTGTTGATATCAAGCGAAGCGTGCATGGCCGCCACGTTATCTTTAATCAGCTTTTCTCCCACCAGCCGCAGCGGGTCGTCGCCGAGAATTTCGTTATGCACCGGAATCGAATGCGGATTGGGGCTGGTCGCCAGCGCTTCGCTGATAGCGAGCTTCATCGCCGGAAACCCCTTATACCCCAGCTTTTGCGCGAACTTCACCACGCTCGACTGGCTGACGCCTGCCTCGGCCGCTAGTTGCTGTGAACTCAAATGGCGTGCGCGGTCTGGCTGCGCCAGCAAATAGTCCGCCAGCCGGCGGTCGCTCTGCGCAAGCCCCGGATAGCGCTGACGGATGCATATAAGACAGTTCATCAGGTCACTCCGAAGGTGAGTGTGATCCGCTTTAAGGAGACGGGGAATTTCACTCGCCTGTTTGAATTTTATATTCCATTATAGAGCAATCATTATGAATTAAATATTCAGAGGTGCAATATGAATCTCGGCTCGCTGGTTTCCGAAAGCCGTAATCCACAAACCATGGATCTTGACGCGCTCTCCACGCTTGAAATGGTTACGCGTTTTAACGAGCAAGACGCGCGGGTGGCGCAGGCGGTAAAAGCTACGCTGCCGGAAGTGGCGCAGGCGGTGGACGCCGCCGCCGACGCCCTGAAAGCGGGCGGGCGCATTATCTACATGGGCGCCGGCACCAGTGGGCGGCTGGGCGTGCTGGACGCCTCCGAGTGTCCGCCGACATTCGGCGTGCCTCATGGCCTGGTGGTGGGTCTTATTGCCGGCGGGCCAGGCGCTTTGTTAAAAGCGGTGGAAGGGGCGGAAGATAACCCGCAGCTTGGCGAAGAGGATCTTAAAGCGTTAAACCTTACCGCCCGTGATCTGGTCGTGGGCCTCGCCGCTTCCGGACGTACGCCTTATGTTATTGGCGGCCTGCAATATGCGCGCGCCGCAGGCTGCAAAACGGTGGCGATTTCCTGTAACCCCGCGTCGCCGATTGCCCGCGAGGCGGATATCGCGATTTCGCCCGTCGTGGGGCCAGAAGCCCTTACCGGCTCCACGCGACTTAAGTCCGGCACTGCGCAAAAGCTGGTGCTGAACATGATCTCCACGGGCGCCATGGTGAAATTTGGCAAGGTTTACCAGAACCTGATGGTGGATATGAAAGCGACCAACGTAAAGCTGGTGGACCGCGCCTGTCGCATGGTGATGGAAGCGACAGGCGTTGCGCGCGAAGAGGCGCAGGCGGTGCTGGAACAGACCGGGTATGAAGTAAAACCCGCGATCCTGATGGTGCTGACCGGTCTGGATGCGTCTGCCGCCGAAGCGCGTCTGGCGGCGCATAACGGTTTTCTGCGGGCGGCGTTACAACAATAGCGAGGGAAGGGCGATGGAAAAAACGGCGTCGCTTGCCAGCGATATTCTGCTGGGCGTAGGCGGACAGGGTAATATCCTGCGGCTGGAAAATTGTATGACGCGGGTGCGCATGGAGGTGCAGGACGAGGAGAAACTGGATATCGCCCGGCTGAAAGCGTTGCCCGGCGTCAGCGGCTATGTGAAGCAGGGAGAGCAGCATCAATTGATTGTCGGCCCGGGCCGCGCCGCGCAGGTGGTTGATGCGATGCGCGCGCAAATAGCCGGCGCCGATACGTCCAGCGCCGCGTTTGATGATGTCGAGCGTAACCGGGCGCAGGCGAAAGCGCGTTACAAGGCGCCGATGAGTGATGCGCTGCGCAAGCTCGCCAACGTTTTTATTCCGCTGATTCCCGCTTTTATCGCCTCCGGGCTGATCACTGGCATTATTAACATCCTGAAACGCCCCGATATCGTGGGCGATTTTGCCACTCACTACCCTAATCTGCTGGGATTGCTGGCCATTTTCGGCAGCGCGGTGTTCGCCATCATGAATATTCTGGTGGGGGTGAACACCGCGAAGGTGTTTGGCGGGTCGGTGGCGATGGGCGGCGTTATGGCGGGCATTCTCTCCAGCCCGCAACTGGCGCAGATAACGCTGTTCGGCGAAGCGCTGCAGCCGGGGCGGGGCGGCGTTATCGCCGTGCTGCTGGTGGTGGCGTTGATGTGCTGGGTTGAAAAGCGGCTGCGCGCCTGGCTGCCGGGTTCGCTGGAGCTTATCTTTAACCCGCTTATTACCACGCTGGTTACCGGCACGCTGGCTATCGTGGCGCTGCAGCCGCTCGGCGGCTGGATTTCAGAATCCATCGCTCATGGCGCGTCGCTTGCCATCGACAAAGGCGGTTTGCTGGTAGGCGCGGTGCTGGCGGGAAGCTTTTTGCCGCTGGTGCTGACGGGGCTGCATCAGGGGCTGGTGCCGATCCACGTCGAGCTGGTGCAGGCGCACGGCTATAACGCGCTTTTTCCCATTCTTGCGATGGCGGGCGTCGGACAAATAGGCGCGGCCATCGCCGTGCTGTTAAAAACCCGCAACGCGCGGCTTAAAAAGGTCATCAAGGGCGCTTTGCCGGTAGGGCTGCTCGGCATCGGCGAGCCGCTGATTTTTGGCGTCACGCTGCCGCTCGGCAAGCCGTTTATCGCCGCCTGCCTCGGCGGCGCGGTGGGCGGCGCGCTTATCAGCTACTTCAAAGTCGCGACGGTTATCACTTTCGGCATCTCCGGTTTGCCGCTGGCATTAACTATCGTGACCGGAAAAGTCATGCTCTATCTGTTAGGCTATCTTGTAGCGGTAATCGCAGGTTTCCTGTTTACCTGGCTGATGGGCTTTCACGATCCAGAGGAGTAGAGTTTGACCAGTAACGAGCGACGGGTAGTTTTTTTCGATCTGGACGGCACGCTGCATCAGCAGGATATGTTCGGCGCCTTTCTTCGCTATCTGCTGCGTCGCCAGCCGCTCAATCTGCTATTGGTAATCCCACTTTTGCCGGTTATCGGCGTCGCGCTGTTGATAAAAGGCCGCGCCGCTCGCTGGCCGATGAGCCTCCTGCTGTGGGGCTGCACCTTTGGCCACAGCGAGGCGCGGTTAAAACAGCTGGAGGCGGAGTTCGCGACCTGGTTTCGCGGCCACGTGACCACCTTTCCCGTGGTGCATGAGCGCCTCACCGGTTATCTCTCCAGCACCGATGCCGATGTCTGGCTGATTACCGGCTCGCCGCAATCCCTTGTGCAACGGGTCTATTTCGATACCCCCTGGCTGCCGCGCGTAAACGTCATCGCCAGCCAGATGAAGCGCGGCTACGGCGGCTGGGTGCTGACGCTGCGCTGCCTGGGCCATGAGAAAGTGGCGCAGCTGGAACAGCAGATAGGCACGCCGCTGCGTCTTTACAGCGGTTACAGCGACAGCAAGCAGGATAACCCGCTGCTTTACTTCTGCCAGCACCGCTGGCGCGTGACCCCGCAGGGGCAGCTCCAGCAGCTGGAATAAGGCGCGTTTCGCAACCTGGAAACGGTGTGTATAATGCCGCCCGCCTTATTTCCCCGGAGAACACCGTGTCGGACAGCGAACTGAATCATGAAGACTGGATGCGCCACGCCCTGACGCTTGCAAAGCGCGCATGGGAAGAGGGCGAAGTGCCGGTAGGCGCTGTGCTGGTACACAATAACCAGGTGATTGGCGAGGGATGGAACCGCCCGATTGGCCGTCACGACCCTACCGCGCATGCCGAAATCATGGCGCTGCGCCAGGGCGGACTGGTGCTGCAGAACTATCGTCTGCTGGACACGACGCTTTATGTCACGCTGGAGCCGTGCGTCATGTGCGCCGGCGCAATGGTGCATGGGCGCATCGGCACGCTGGTGTTTGGCGCGCGTGACGCCAAGACTGGCGCGGTAGGCTCGCTAATGGATGTCACAGGCCACCCGGGCATGAACCACCAGGTGCAGGTTATTGAAGGGGTGCTTGCACCAGAATGCTCTGCTCTACTGAGCGATTTTTTTCGCCAGCGTCGCCTCGAAAAAAAGGCGTTAAAGGAAGCTGCCCGTAAAGCGGAATGAAAGAGGATAGCGGCGTGGCGGCGAGGGACGCTGGCATCGTCGACTGTTCCGCTTCGGCTTGCGACTTCGCTTTCGCCTCTGCCTGCGCTTTCGCCGCCTGCTTCTCCTTCTCCTGCAAATAGCCCATCAGGCTAATCTGGTACTTACGGATATTCTCCACGTAGGCGTAAGCCTCATGACCGCGCGCGTAACCATAGGTCGTTTTGCTGTACCAGGGCTTCTGGCTCAGCAGCGGCAAACGCTGCTTCACGTCGGCCCAGCTATCGGGGTTGCCTTTCTGCTTCGCCGTCAGTGCACGGGCGTCCAGCATATGGGCGTAGCCGATGTTATAGGCGGTGAGCGCAAACCAAATCCGCTCTTCTTCCGGTACGCTCTGCGGCACTTTCGCCATCATCTCCTGCAAATAGCGCGCACCGCCGCTGATGCTCTGCTCTGCATCCAGTCGGTCAGTCAGCCCCAGACTCTGGGCGGTGTTGCGAGTTAGCATCATCAGCCCGCGTACGCCGGTCGGTGAGGTCGCCTGGGTATCCCAGTGCGACTCCTGCCACGAAATAGCGGCCAGCAGACGCCAGTCAATCTCACCTGAATATTTTTCAAACAGCGGCTGCAGCTCCGGCAGGATATTGTCTATAGCGCGCAGGAAAGTACGGGTATCAACATAATCAAACCCTTCGCCGTGGCCGAGGTATTTCTCTTCAAGACGCGCCAGGGTGCCGTCTTCGTTAATGCGGTTAAAGAAATCGAGCAGCGCGGCGGAAAGGGAGTTATCACTGCTGCGCTGGCTAAACCAGGTCACCGGCTGCTCGTCGGTGATGTCGAGCGCGACGGCGAGTTGCGGATGCACGCGCTGGAACAGGCTGATGGCGACCGAATCGGCAATGGTGTAATCAAGCTTGCCCTGTACAACCTGCTGTAAAAGCTCGCCGCTGTTGCGCTTATCATCCACTTTCCAGCTCAAATCCGGATATTTTTTTGCTTTCAGGTTGAGCAGGTCGTCCGCCGCCACGTGGCCGGGCGCAAGCGTCAGCTGCGCTTCGGTCAGGCCCGCCAGCGTGCGCGGGCGAGGTTTGCCCATGCGGTAAACCAGCTGTTGAGAGACGGAGTAGTAGGTTGGGCCCGCCTGATAGTTCTGGCTGCGCTGGCTGTTGGAGACCAGGCCGGCGGCCAGAATGTCGGCGCGCTGGCTGTCGAGGTCGTCGAACAGCTGATTGATGTTCTTGCGCACGGTAACCTGAAGCTTCACGCCCAGGTAGTCGGCGAACGCGCTGGCAAGCTCATAATCCAGACCCCAGACTTTATCGTCCTGGCGATTGTAGGTCAGCGGGGTGACAACGGTGCTTACGCGCAGCACGCCGCGCGACTGAATCGCCGCGATGCGATTGTCGGTTTTACCGAACCAGGGAATGGATGGCCATAACGCCACTGCCAGCAGCAAAGTAACGATGCCGATGAGCAGATAATTAATCTTTAATTTTTTCAATTAGTTAATTCTCTGCGCAGCCTCAGGTCTCAGCAAAATATCGTTATTAAACCGCTTATAAGGGGTGAACACTGAGCGGCATTTTGCGTAACAAAGCGATGTATAGCAACTAATTAGAGCGATACGGCAGGGCAATCAATGGGAAAAAAGCCTGATTTTATTTCTACGCAAACGGTTTCGTCGGGGCCGGGGATTCTCTATAATGACGCCCGTTTTCCCCCTTGCGCCCACTGAAGTGCCCCCTGGCGCTTCGAAGACGAGAGACTTGATGATGGAAATTCTGCGTGGTTCGCCCGCTCTGTCGGCATTTCGTATTAACAAACTGCTGGCTCGTTTCAAAGATGCACACCTTCCGGTAAGCGACATTTACGCCGAGTATGTCCATTTTGCTGACCTCGACGCCCCGCTCGGTGCCGAAGAGCGCGCCCGCCTTGAGCGGCTGTTGCAATATGGCCCGAGCCTCAGCAGCCATGCCCCGACGGGCCGCCTGATGCTGGTAACGCCGCGCCCGGGCACCATCTCCCCCTGGTCTTCCAAAGCGACCGATATCGCGCACAACTGCGCGCTGGCCCAGGTAAAGCGCCTGGAGCGCGGCGTGGCCTGGTATGTTGACGCTTCTGGCTTAACCGCCGCCCAGTGGCAGGCCGTCGCCGACGAGCTGCACGACCGCATGATGGAAACCGTTTTCGACTCGCTGGAAGCGGCGCAGGCGCTCTTTTCTCACCACGAACCGGCGCCGGTACAGAGCGTCGACCTGCTGGCTCAGGGGCGCGGCGCGCTGGTGGAAGCCAACCTGCGGCTGGGCCTTGCGCTGGCGGAAGATGAGATTGATTACCTGTTTGACGCTTTCACAAAACTTGGGCGCAACCCGAACGATATCGAACTCTATATGTTCGCCCAGGCGAACTCCGAGCACTGCCGTCACAAAATCTTCAACGCCGATTGGGTGATCGATGGCGAGCAGCAGCCGAAGTCGCTGTTCAAAATGATTAAAAACACCTTCGAGAAGACGCCGGAATTTGTGCTCTCCGCCTATAAAGACAACGCGGCGGTGATGGAAGGGTCTGCGGTGGGACGTTTCTTTGCCGACCACGACAAAGGCCGTTATGACTATCATCAGGAAAAAGCGCATATCCTGATGAAGGTAGAAACCCACAACCACCCGACCGCTATCTCTCCGTGGCCGGGCGCAGCGACCGGCTCCGGCGGCGAAATCCGTGACGAAGGCGCCACCGGGCGCGGCGCGAAGCCGAAAGCGGGGCTGGTGGGCTTCTCGGTGTCTAACCTGCGCATCCCGGGCTTTGAACAGCCGTGGGAAGAAGATTTCGGCAAGCCGGATCGTATTGTTAACGCCCTCGACATCATGACCGAAGGGCCGCTTGGCGGCGCGGCGTTCAACAACGAATTCGGCCGTCCTGCGCTCAACGGCTACTTCCGCACCTATGAAGAGAAAGTGACCAGCCACAACGGCGAAGAGCTGCGCGGCTATCACAAACCAATCATGCTGGCGGGCGGCATTGGCAATATCCGCGGCGAGCATGTGAAAAAAGGCGAAATCCCGCCTGGCGCGAAGCTGATTGTGCTCGGCGGCCCGGCGATGAACATCGGCCTTGGCGGCGGCGCGGCGTCGTCGATGGCTTCCGGCCAGTCGGACGCTGACCTCGATTTCGCCTCCGTGCAGCGCGACAACCCGGAAATGGAGCGTCGTTGCCAGGAGGTGATTGACCGTTGCTGGCAGCTTGGCGACGCCAACCCCATTCTCTTTATTCACGATGTCGGCGCGGGCGGTCTTTCCAACGCCATGCCGGAACTGGTGAGCGACGGCGGTCGCGGCGGCCGTTTCGAGCTGCGCGACATTTTAAACGACGAGCCGGGCATGAGCCCGCTGGAAGTCTGGTGTAACGAATCCCAGGAGCGTTACGTGCTGGCGGTGGCGCCGGAGCAGCTCGCGCTGTTTGACGAACTCTGCCGCCGTGAACGCGCCCCTTATGCAGTGATTGGCGAAGCGACCGAAGAGCAGCATCTGACGCTGAACGACCGTCACTTCGACAACCAGCCTATCGATATGCCGCTCGATGTGCTGCTGGGCAAGACGCCGAAAATGACCCGCAACGTTGAGCGCATGCAGGCGAAAGGCGAAGCGCTGGATCGCGCCGATATCACGCTTGAAGAGGCGGTGAAGCGCGTGCTGCATTTGCCGACCGTGGCGGAAAAAACGTTCCTTGTCACCATCGGCGACCGCACCGTAACCGGCATGGTGGCGCGCGACCAGATGGTGGGCCCGTGGCAGGTGCCGGTGGCCAACTGCGCGGTGACTACCGCAAGCCTCGACAGCTACTACGGCGAAGCGATGGCGATGGGCGAGCGCGCGCCGGTGGCGCTGCTCGATTTCGCCGCTTCCGCGCGTCTTGCAGTCGGCGAAGCGCTGACTAACATCGCCGCCACGCAAATCGGCGACATCAAGCGCGTAAAACTCTCTGCAAACTGGATGGCGGCAGCGGGGCATCCCGGTGAAGACGCGGGCCTGTATGAAGCGGTAAAAGCGGTGGGCGAAGAGCTCTGCCCGCAGCTGGGTCTGACCATTCCGGTGGGTAAAGACTCCATGTCGATGAAAACCCGCTGGCAGCAGGGCAACGAGCAGCGCGAAATGACCTCGCCGCTCTCGCTGGTTATTACGGCGTTTGCTCGCGTGGAAGATGTGCGCCGCACCGTTACGCCGCAGCTCTGCACCACCGATAACGCCTTGCTGCTTATCGATCTCGGCAAAGGCGAAAACACGCTCGGCGCCACTGCGCTGGCGCAGGTTTACCGCCAGCTTGGCGACAAGCCTGCCGACGTGCGCGACGTAGCGCAGCTTAAAGGCTTCTATGACGCCATTCAGGCGCTGGTGGCGCAGCGTCGCCTGCTCGCCTATCACGACCGCTCTGACGGCGGTCTGCTGGTGACGCTTGCGGAAATGGCCTTTGCCGGGCACTGCGGCGTTGAAGCGGATATCGCTTCGCTTGGCGACGATCGTCTGGCGGCGCTCTTTAACGAAGAACTGGGCGCGGTGATCCAGGTGGCGGCGGACGATCGCGAGCAGGTTGAGCGCGTGCTTCACGATCACGGTCTTGGCGACTGCGTGCACTATCTGGGCAAAGCGGTGGCGGGCGATCGCTTCACGCTGACCTCAGGCAGCAGCACCGTCTTCAGCGAAAGCCGCACGACGCTTCGTATGTGGTGGGCGGAAACCACCTGGCAGATGCAGCGCCTGCGCGACAACCCGGCCTGCGCTGACCAGGAGCACGAAGCGAAAGCCAACGACAGCGATCCGGGTCTTAACGTGAAGTTGACGTTTGATATCGCCGCCGATGTCGCAGCGCCTTTCATCGCGACCGGCGCGCGTCCGAAAGTGGCGGTGCTGCGCGAGCAGGGCGTTAACTCCCACGTCGAGATGGCGGCGGCGTTCCATCGCGCCGGTTTTGACGCCATCGACGTGCATATGAGCGACCTGCTGGCGGGCCGTCGCGGTCTGGACGATTTCCAGGCGCTGGTGGCGTGCGGCGGCTTCTCTTACGGCGACGTGCTGGGCGCGGGCGAAGGCTGGGCGAAGTCCATCCTCTTCAACGAGCGCGTGCGCGATGAGTTTGAAACCTTCTTCCACCGTCCGCAGACGCTGGCGTTGGGCGTGTGCAACGGCTGTCAGATGATGTCCAATCTGCGTGAGCTGATCCCGGGCAGCGAACTGTGGCCGCGCTTTGTGCGCAACGCTTCAGATCGCTTTGAAGCGCGCTTTAGCCTGGTGGAAGTGGCCGCCAGTCCGTCGCTGCTGCTTGACGGCATGGCGGGCTCGCATATGCCAATCGCCGTCTCTCATGGCGAAGGCCGTGTGGAAGTGCGTAACGAAGCGCACCTCGCCCAGCTTGAAAGCAAAGGGCTGGTGGCGCTGCGCTACATTGATAACTTCGGCGCGGTGACTGAGAACTACCCGGCAAACCCGAACGGCTCGCCGAACGGCATCACGGCCGTGACCAGCGAAAGCGGCCGCGTGACCATCATGATGCCGCACCCGGAGCGCGTTTTCCGCACGGTGGCGAACTCCTGGCACCCGACTCACTGGGGCGAAGACAGCCCGTGGATGCGTATTTTCCGCAACGCGCGCAAGCAGCTTGGCTAAGCCTTGCCTGTCAGAAAAAGGGTCTCTTCGGAGACCCTTTTTTTATGGGTTCGCGGCGGTAAAGAAAAGTGTCGGTGATCGGCAACAAGAACCGGTAGGAGGTGTCTCTAATTGGCGACATTTAATGTATTGATAAATAAGAATATAAAATTATTGCTTATATACCGTCTCCTTCAGGAGACACCGCTACGAAAAAAGTATGAGATTTGAGAGCGGCGTCATAAATTAAAAATACATTATTTACAGTGACTTATTTTTTTACTGGCTGTGTTGGCATGATGGATGCATAATATGGCTTAGTGGCTCATTCACCTTCTTATGTCAGCCCCTTTGGTTTTCACAAAGCGAGCGCTACATAAACTTCGAATGACGCACAAACAGGTGCCTGCCGTCCAACTTCTGATCATAGCGCTGCTATTTCAGGCCCAGGGCGAAACGTTGAGTAAGGCACCGCCTCATTCCAGAACAAAGGCAGGGTTATTACCCTGCCTTTGTTGTTTCTGTCGCCCTTTCATGACGCCTCCGTCTCGGCTAGCATCAGGTCATTACCCTTGCTGGAGAAAGTGCTGTTGAAACGCTGGCCTGTTTTTCCCCGCTCGCTGCGCCAACTGGTCATTATGGCTTTTGTGCTGGTGCTGGTTCCGCTTTTGATCCTCGCCTGGCAGGCCTGGCAAAGCCTTAATGCGCTGAGCGCTCAGGCGGCGCTGGTTAACCGCTCAACGCTCATCGACGCCCGGCGCAGCGAGGCGATGACCAATGCCGCGCTGGAGATGGAACGCAGCTACCGCCAGTATTGCGTATTAGACGACGACACGCTGGCGCGGGTTTATCAGGACCAGCGTCGGCGCTATGTACAAATGCTGAATGTGCAGGCGGCCGCTATTCCCGCCGACAACCTTTACGCTTCATTACGTGAAAGCCTCAATGGGTTGACGCAGCTGCATTGCATTAACAGCGGGCCGGATGAACAGGCCGCCGCGCGCCTGAAGGCGTTTGCCGAAGCCAATACCTCGATGGTGCAAATCACCCGCAGCACCATCTTTTCTCGTGGGCAGCAACTGCAGCGCGTCATCGCCGAGCGCGGGCAATTCTTCGGCTGGCTGGCGCTGGGCCTGTTTCTGGTCAGCCTTGTGCTGGTGGTGCTTTTCACCCGCATGATTATCGGGCCGGTGAAGAGCATTGAACGCATGATTAACCTGCTGGGGGAGGGGCGCACGCCGGACAGCGCCGGCTTGTTTAAAGGCCCTCGCGAGTTGCGTTCCGTAGGCCAGCGTATCGTCTGGCTGAGCGAGCGCCTCGCCTGGCTTGAATCCCAGCGGCATCAATTTTTACGTCACATCTCCCATGAGCTAAAAACGCCGCTTGCCAGTATGCGCGAAGGCACAGAATTGCTGGCCGATCAGGTGGTTGGGCCGCTGACAGCGGAGCAAAAAGAGGTGGTGGCTATTCTTGATAACAGCAGCCGCAATCTGCAAACCCTTATCGAGCAGTTGCTTGATTACAACCGCAAGCTGGCAACCGGCGCGGTGGAGCTTGAAAAAGTGGATCTGGCGCCGCTTATTGAAATGGTGATTACCGCTCACAGTTTGCCGGCGCGCGCTAAAATGATGCATACCGGGGTTAATCTGGAAGCGACCGAATGTCTGGCGGAACCCACTTTGCTGATGAGCGTGCTCGACAATCTCTATTCCAACGCGGTGTACTATGGCAGTGAATCCGGTAACATTTACCTACGCAGCCGTCAGGTTGGGCAAAAAATACGCATAGAAGTCGCCAATAGCGGCGCGCCGATCCCACAAGCGGAGCGGGAGCTGATTTTCGAGCCTTTTTATCAGGGAAGCCATCAACGAAAAGGGGCGGTAAAAGGCAGTGGCCTGGGACTGAGTATTGCCCGGGATGGTATTCGCCGAATGCATGGCGAGCTTCGTCTGGTGGACGATAACAACGCGGACGTTTGTTTTCGTATTGAATTGCCCGTCTTTGACCCGGAAAGCTTAAAACAATGACTTTATTTTCGGTTAGCTCATGGCGTCGCCTGCGCGCGCGCCCATTACAGCGCGGTTTTTTCCGCACGCTGGCCTCTTTTGCGCTCGCGCCTCTTTTACTGGTCGGGTGCGCAGAGGGGCCGATTCACAGCAATATTCATCAGAATCAACGACCTGCTTTGCCAGAACAGCAATTACCGGATTTTTTCGCTACCGACTGCGCCGATATCTGGCAGCTGGGAGGCCCTCATATCGAGGCGAATCCGCTTTACTGGCTGCGCGGCATGGAGTGCGCGCAGCGGCTCGGACCTGCGGAAGCCCGGGCTGAAGCCCGCGCCTGGCCGGACGATACCTGGCAGGCGACATTCAAGCGCGGCATCCTGCTGGCGAACGCCAAAATTACCCCTATGGAGCGCCGCGACTATTTTGCTCGCCTTGATGAGATGGCCGCGCAGATCCCCGCGCACGTACGCCCGCTTTTTCAGGTCTGGCGCGACGGGCAAGCCGCGCAACTGCAGCTTGCCAGCGAACGCGGCCGCTACAGCAAGCTCCAGCAATCTACCGATCTTGAACTTGATACGCTGCGCGAGCAGCAACAGCGCCTGCGCTCGCAGCTTAATTTGACGACCCGCAAGCTGGAGAACCTGACGGATATTGAACGTCAGCTCTCCACGCGCAAAGGCGCGGGCGGTTACCTGCAGGAGCCGGAGCATCCCGCCGATGGCGCAAAATCTCACGAAGGGAGCGCCGCTGATAAAGAACGCGCGCCCGCGAAGGAGGAGGCGAAACCATGACATCACATAAATCCGCCCGGCTGTTGCTGGTGGACGACGACCCGGGGCTGCTGAAGCTGCTGGGCCTGCGGCTGACCAGCGAAGGGTTTTCCGTCTCAACGGCGGAAAGCGGCCAGGAGGGGCTGCGCCTGCTGGTGCGTGAGAAAATCGACCTGGTAATAAGCGACCTGCGCATGGATGAGATGGACGGCATGCAGCTGTTCGCCGAGATCCAGAAAATCCAGCCGGGCATGCCGGTTATCATCCTGACCGCCCACGGTTCGATTCCCGACGCGGTGGCCGCCACGCAGCGCGGCGTTTTCAGTTTCCTCACTAAACCGGTGGATAAAGACGCGCTCTACAAAGCGATAGACGACGCGCTCGCCCATACGGTCATTGCCGGTGACGACCCGTGGAGCGAGACCATCGTCACCCGCAGCCCGGTTATGCTGCGCCTGCTTGAACAGGCGCGCATGGTGGCGCAGTCTGACGTGAGCATTCTCATTAACGGGCAGAGCGGTACCGGCAAAGAGGTACTGGCCCAGGCTATCCATAGCGCCAGCAGCCGGGGTAAAAACGCCTTTATCGCGATTAACTGCGGCGCGCTGCCGGAACAGTTGCTGGAGTCTGAACTGTTTGGCCATGCGCGCGGCGCCTTTACCGGCGCGGTCAGCAGCCGGGAAGGGCTGTTTCAGGCGGCGGAGGGGGGCACGCTGTTTCTTGACGAGATTGGCGATATGCCTATCCCCTTGCAGGTAAAACTGCTGCGCGTGTTGCAGGAGCGCAAGGTTCGCCCGCTTGGCAGCAACCGGGATATCGACATCGACGTGCGTATTATCTCCGCGACCCACCGCGATTTGCCAAAAGCGATGGCGCGCGGCGAATTCCGTGAAGATCTCTTTTATCGACTGAATGTGGTGACGCTCAAAATCCCGACGCTGCAGGAGCGCGCCGAGGATATTCCCCTGCTGGCGAACCATCTGCTGCGCCAGGCGGCGGACAGGCATAAACCCTTCGTGCGCAGCTTTTCTACCGACGCCATGAAGCGTCTGATGGCGGCAGGCTGGCCCGGCAACGTGCGCCAGCTGGTGAACGTGATTGAGCAGTGCGTGGCGCTCACCTCGGCGCCGGTCATCAGCGAGGCGCTGGTGGAGCAGGCGCTGGAAGGGGAAAACACGGTGCTGCCGACCTTTGTGGAGGCGCGCAATCAGTTTGAACTTAACTACCTGCGCAAACTGCTGCAAATTACCCGTGGCAATGTTACCCATGCGGCGCGGATGGCCGGACGCAACCGCACCGAGTTCTATAAACTGCTCTCTCGTCATGAACTCGACGCTAATGATTTCAAAGAGTAGTTTTCATGCGCCAAAAGGCGCCGGATTGTGGTAATTTGAGCCACCGATTACGCAGTTGAGCCGCGCCGGGCAGGCGTGAAAGAGTTAAGGATCCACCATGAAAAAGATTGATGCGATTATTAAACCCTTCAAACTGGATGATGTGCGTGAAGCGCTGGCGGAAGTAGGCATTACCGGGATGACGGTGACTGAGGTGAAAGGGTTTGGTCGCCAGAAAGGTCATACCGAGCTTTACCGCGGCGCTGAGTATATGGTCGATTTTCTGCCGAAAGTGAAAATTGAGATTGTGGTGACCGACGATATTGTCGATACCTGCGTGGACACCATTATTCGCACCGCCCAGACCGGTAAAATCGGCGACGGCAAAATTTTCGTTTTCGATGTGGCGCGCGTGGTGCGCATCCGCACCGGCGAAGAAGACGACGCGGCTATCTAACGGCGCGTTGCTTCAACAAAAAGGCAGGTCGTTGGACCTGCCTTTTTTATGGGCGTGAGAGAGTGGGATTCACGCCCGGCGCATTGGCGCCACGCTCACGGCGGGTAAGCACACGCCCCGCCGCATTGCGTTAAAGCACCTTATGCGGCCCAAAGCACTCGTAGTGAATGCGCTCGCTGCTTACGCCCAGCGCTACCAGTTGCTCTGCGGCGAATTGCATAAACGCCACCGGGCCGCAAAGGTAAAACTGCATTTCCGGCGCGCTGAAATGCCCTTCGTGCAGACCAAGCTCCATCAGCCCTTCGCTCTGAAAGCGCGCCGCCTCGCGGTCTGCCTCAGAAGGCGAACGGTACCAGATATGGCGGGTAAAGCGCGGCAGCTCGGCGCCAAGCCGCGCCACTTCGTCGGCGAACGCATGCACATCACCCTGTTCCGCTGCGTGGAACCAGTTTACCTGCGCCGGGTGTTTTGCCTGGGAAAGGGTATCGAGCATCGCCAGCATCGGCGTCTGACCAACGCCTGCGGAAATCAACGTGACCGGTGTGGTCGGCGCAACCTGCATAAAGAAATCGCCTGCTGGCGCGGCAAGCTGCACCACATCGCCCACTTTTGCTGCGTTATGCAACCAGTTAGAAACCTGACCTTCGCCCTCGCGCTTGACCGCGATGCGGTAAGTTTTGCCATTCGGCTTGCGTGTGAGCGAGTACTGGCGAATCTCCTGATGCGCGAACCCGTCGGGTTTGATCCACACCCCTACATACTGGCCTGGCAGATAATCCGCCACCGGCTGGCCGTCCACCGGCTCGAATTCGAAGCTTGTGATAATCGCGCTTTGCGGTTTTCTCTCAACGATGCGAAACGCGCGGGTCCCTTCCCAGCCGCCGGTTTTCGCCGCGTTGTCCTGATAAATCTGCGCTTCGCGGTTGATAAACACCTGGGCTAACACACCGTACGCTTTGCCCCAGGCGTCCAGCACTTCCTGGCCCGGGCTGAACATCTCATCCAGCGTGGCGAGCAGATGACCGCCGACAATATTGTACTGCTCGGGTTTAATCTGAAAGCTGGTGTGCTTCTGGGCGATTTTTTCCACCGCCGGCAGCAGCGCCGCGAGGTTTTCAATGTGAGTAGCGTAAGCGCAAATGGCGTTGAACAGTGCTTCGCGCTGGTCGCCGTTGCGCTGGTTGCTCATGTTGAAAATCTCTTTCAGTTCCGGGTTGTGAGTAAACATCCGGTCGTAAAAGTGGGCGGTGAGTTTCGGGCCGGTAGCGGCGAGCAGGGGGATAGTGGATTTCACAACGGCGATGGTTTGTGCATCAAGCATGGCAGCTTCCTTAACAAAGAGAAATATCTATAAGTTGTATTTTAAATGCATCTTATAAAAGGTCTCCCTGCCGTGTAAAGGGTTTTTCTCTTTACAGGCGAAACGGGGCGGGATGTTGAGAAATCTGCATCACAAAGCTGAAAAGAAATCGTGATTCACTGGCTTGACTAAAGCGCGGCAGGGCCTTGTCCTGCGGCATGCCAAACGTTTGCGTAAAAATCTTTGTCAATACCGGTCAGGCGGTTTACACTGTTGCGCGTTGCCTGCAAGGGCCCTTCAAAATGCAGTAAATTTACCGTTAGCTGAGTCAGGAGATGCGGATGTTAAAGCGTGAAATGAACATTGCCGATTATGATGCCGAACTTTGGCAGGCGATGGAGCAAGAGAAAGTACGTCAGGAAGAGCACATTGAACTGATCGCCTCCGAAAACTACACCAGCCCGCGCGTAATGCAGGCTCAGGGCTCTCAGCTGACCAACAAATATGCCGAAGGCTATCCGGGCAAGCGCTACTACGGCGGCTGCGAATATGTCGACATCGTTGAGCAACTGGCTATCGACCGCGCGAAAGAACTGTTTGGCGCAGACTACGCCAACGTCCAGCCGCACTCTGGCTCCCAGGCGAACTTCGCGGTCTACACCGCGCTGCTGCAACCGGGCGATACCGTGCTGGGTATGAACCTGGCGCAGGGCGGCCACCTGACGCACGGCTCTCCGGTTAACTTCTCCGGCAAGCTCTACAACATCATCCCTTACGGTATCGATGAGTCCGGTAAAATTGACTACGAAGACATGGCGAAGCAGGCTAAAGAGCACAAGCCGAAGATGATCATCGGCGGCTTCTCCGCTTACTCCGGTATCGTTGACTGGGCGAAAATGCGTGAAATCGCCGACAGCATCGGCGCGTACCTGTTCGTTGACATGGCGCACGTGGCGGGCCTCATTGCCGCAGGCGTTTACCCGAACCCGGTTCCGCATGCGCACGTTGTGACCACCACCACGCACAAAACGCTGGCGGGCCCGCGCGGCGGTCTGATCCTCGCCAAAGGCGGCAGCGAAGAGCTGTACAAAAAACTGAACTCTGCGGTGTTCCCGAGCGCGCAGGGCGGCCCGCTGATGCACGTTATCGCGGCGAAAGCGGTGGCGTTGAAAGAAGCGATGGAGCCGGAGTTCAAAACCTACCAGCAGCAGGTTGCGAAAAACGCCAAAGCGATGGTGGAAGTGTTCCTGAACCGTGGCTACAAAGTGGTATCTGGCGGTACTGAAAACCACCTGTTCCTGCTGGATCTGGTAGATAAGAACCTGACCGGTAAAGAGGCGGACGCCGCGCTCGGCCGCGCCAACATCACCGTTAACAAAAACAGCGTGCCGAACGATCCGAAGAGCCCGTTTGTGACTTCCGGTATCCGTATCGGTTCTCCGGCGGTAACCCGTCGCGGCTTCAAAGAAGCGGAAGTGCAGGAGCTGGCTGGCTGGATGTGCGACGTGCTGGACAATATCAACGACGAAGCGACCATTGAGCGCATCAAGCAGAAAGTGCTGGATATTTGCGCGCGTTTCCCGGTTTACGCATAAGCGTTATTGCAAAACAGAGGCCGCCTTGTGCGGCCTTTTTTATTGGTCTGGAGGCGATATGCGGATACAGGCATTTGCTGAACTCACCGGTCTTACGGCGCATACCCTGCGCTACTATGAAAAGCTGGGATTACTGGTTCCGGGGCGCAACGCGGCGGGCCACCGCGACTATCGCCAGAGCGACATCGACTGGGCGGCGTTTATCCGACGGCTCAAAGCGACGGATATGCCGCTTGAGGAGATCCAGCGCTATGCCGCGCTGCGAAGCCAGGGCGAGGGTACCGCCGCCGAGCGTCGCGCCTTGCTGGCGGAGCATGCCGAAAGGCTGGAGCGGCGACTGGCTGAGCAGGTCGTTCATCTGGAGCGGCTGAAGGAAAAGATGGCCTGGTACGACCGGGAGCTTTTAAAAAACCGCGCTTGACCTGGAGTTTACTCGAAGGTTTACCGTTGTTCTTATCAACACCATGAGGAGAACAACATGACTGCATCACGTTATGAAACGGGCCTGGCGCGCCTGACGGAAATCGACGGCGCCGCAGGAGAAAAGGTCATTGCCGCGCTGGCCGACATCGCGCCGGATCTGGGCCGCTACGTTATTGAATACGGCTTTGGCGATGTTTACAGCCGCCCGGGACTGGATCTAAAAAGCCGGGAGCTTGCCACCGTCGCCGCGCTTACCGCACTTGGCCACGCGCAGCCGCAGCTGGCGGTGCATCTTCACGCCGCGCTTAATGTGGGCTGCACGCGGGAAGAGTTGATTGAGGTTATTATCCAGATGTCGCTTTACGCCGGGTTTCCGGCGGCGCTGAATGCGATGTTTACCGCAAAAGCGGTTTTTCAGGAACATGACCAGAACAGAAGTCAGACCACAGTTCCATAACAAATCGTTACAAGTTCCCGTCTCCCTGCCGATAACCGGGTGGAAGGCCTTCGGGCCACACTCCTTTCAGGCAGGGAATTGATTATGGGTTTGCTCAAAAATTTTTCGATACGTTCAGTCATGCTCGCCGTGCTGGGGTTGTTCTGCCTGCTATGGCTGGGCGTCGGTCTCTACAGCGCGTACTCGCTTTCGCAACTTGGCAAGGGTAACGAGGTGGATCGTGAACTGGTGACGCAGATGAGCGTGCTCAGTAAAGGCAACGATCAGTATTTTCGCTTCGTCACGCGGCTTTCCCGCGTGATGGAGACGAAAGCTGCTGGCGGCTCGCCCGATGCCAGCGCTTTTGCCCCGGCGCAACAGGCGCTGGAGGGGATGACGAAGCAGCTTGAGACGTTTAAACGCCTCTCCCCCGGACCAATGGATGTCGCCGTCTCGCAGCAGACCATCAATAACTGGCAGAAACTGCTGGACGAAGGGGTTGCGCCACAAATGAAGCTCGCGCGGGAAGGCACGCTTGAGCAGTATCGCGCGCAGGCGAATAACGTTACGCCAGCGTTGAGCCGGGCTTTCGGCGCGGCGGCGGAAAAGTTCACCGCCACGGCCAGCGCCCGCCTTGACGAGGCGCGCGTGCGGGTGGATTCACTCACTCAGATGACAAAAGCCATTATTATCGTCGCGGTGATTATCGGCCTGCTGTTGCTGCTGCTGACCGACCGCTATCTGGTTGTCATGCTGGTGAAGCCGCTCGACCGCATTCGCCATCACTTCCGTCTGATTGCCGAAGGCGATCTCAGCCAGCCGGTGCAGGAGATGGGCCGCAACTGCGTAGGCAAGCTTGTGCCGCTGTTAACGGCGATGCAGGACAGCCTGCGCGAGGCGGTAAGCGCCATTCGCAGCGGTAGCGAGAATATCTGGCGCGGCGCGGCGGAGATTTCAGCGGGCAATAACGATCTCTCTTCGCGTACTGAAGAGCAGGCCTCGGCGCTTGAAGAGACGGCCGCCAGCATGGAACAGCTCACCGCTACGGTAAAACTCAACGCCGATAACGCTCGCCAGGCAAGCGATCTTGCGCAGACCGCCTCGAACACCGCCAGCAAAGGCGGCACGCTGGTCGGGAGCGTAGTGAGCACCATGGAAGGCATTTCCGGCAGCTCGAAGAAAATTGCGGATATCACCAGCGTCATCAACAGCATCGCTTTTCAGACCAACATTCTGGCGCTAAACGCGGCGGTGGAAGCGGCGCGCGCGGGCGAACAGGGGCGGGGCTTCGCCGTCGTGGCGGGCGAAGTGCGTAATCTCGCCAGCCGCAGCGCCGGAGCGGCAAAAGAGATTGAAACGCTGATTGCCGATTCCGTCGGCCGCGTGGAAGAGGGATCTCGTCTGGTGAATGAAGCGGGCGCAACGATGACGGAGATCCTGAACGCGGTGAACAATGTCAGCACCATCATGAAGCAGATAGCCTCCGCTTCGGAAGAACAGAGCAAAGGGATTTCGCAGGTCGGCACGGCCATCGCCCAGATGGATAGCGTAACGCAGCAGAACGCTTCGCTGGTGGAGCAGGTCTCCGCCGCCGCCGCCGCGCTGGAGCGCCAGACGGACGAGCTGCAAAGCGCGGTGCGTAAGTTCCGCCTCTCATCAGGCGAGCAGAAAACCGCGCAAAGCGCGCCAACGCCTGCCGTTAAGCCAGCCCCCGTCGCGGCGACTAGCGTGAAGCGCACCGACGACTGGGTCGCTTTCTGACAAAAAACGCCCTGCTTAGCGCAGGGCTTTTTTATGCGAAGGCCAGAGTGCAGGGTCAAAGAGGGCAGGTGAATCCGGCGGTTACGTGGTAAGGTGCTGGCACACAACCCCGTCCTTCTGCAAACAGGAGTTCGCATGAACGCAACAACGACACTGCACGGTGCGCCGCTGGAGTGGGGCCACGGCCCTCGCGTATTTGAAGTCTTCCTTGAGCCGACCTGTCCTTTTTCAGTCAAAGCGTTTAACAAGCTTGAAGCGCTGCTTGACCACGTTGGTGAAGACAAAGTTACGGTGAAAATTCGCCTGCAGTCGCAGCCCTGGCACCTGTTTTCCGGCGTTATTGTGCGCTATATCCTCGCGGCCTCCACGCTGCCGGAGGGCAAAGCGGCAGCCTGGAAAGTGATGAAAGCGGTAGGCGATCATCGTGAAGAGTTTGAGTTTACCGACCACTGCCGCGGCCCGAATATGGACGCCACGCCACATCAAATTATGCAGCGCATTGAGCGCTACAGCGGCGTGAACGTAGATGAGCCTTTCGCGCGCGCCGAACTGCAACAGCTGATTAAATGGCACTGCAAATACGCCCGCCAGAACGGCATCCATGTGTCGCCCACTTTTATGGTCAACGGCCTGGTGCAGCCTGATTTAGGCAGCGGCGATGATATCAGCGTCTGGGCTGAGCGCATCCTGGCCTGAGAAAAATCATTCACGCCTGGCTTTATCCAGAATGAAAACCATGCCGGAAGGAGGTTTCCTCCTTCCGCTCTTTTCAGGGATATTCTCTGCGCGTATGCAGCACGCGCAAGGTTTCTGTTTGCAGCTCCGATTCTCTGTAAATCAACACGTAATGTGGATGGACTACCGCTTCGCGGGTGCCGGGTACTCTACCGAGCGGTAAAGTGAAGGATGAGAGGGCAGGCTATCGGCAACCCGCATCATCTGTTCCAGCAATTTTCTGCTTGCTACGGGGTTCTGTTGCTCGATGTAATCAAGGATATTGGCCAAATCGTTTAGCGCCTGTTCTTTCCATGTAACCCGCCGCACTTTATTTCCTTAATTCAGCTTCCCTTAACTGACGTTCCGATCACCTTACTTCTGTTAATGTTAAAGCAATGTTACGTCTTGCGCGACAGCCGATATCCCGCCAGACTATCGCCTCCGCAACGGGAGGGACTCATGGTTTTGCACTCAACGCGCTGGCTTGCGCTTAGCTATTTCACTTACTTTTTCAGCTACGGCATCTTTTTGCCCTTCTGGAGCCTGTGGCTGAAGGGGGTAGGGCTGCCCCCCGAAACCATCGGTCTGCTGCTTGGCTCAGGGTTAATCGCCCGTTTTCTTGGCAGCCTGCTGCTGGCGCCGCGGGTAAAAGACCCCGCCCGGCTGGTATTTGCCTTGCGGGTACTGGCGATGCTGACGCTGCTTTTCGCGGTCGGCTTCTGGCTGGGGCATGCCACCGCCTGGCTGCTGCTGGTGATGGTCGGCTTCAACCTCTTTTTCTCGCCGCTGGTGCCGCTCACCGACGCGCTCGCCGGTACATGGCAGCGCCAGATAACCATGGATTATGGCCGCGTGCGCCTGTGGGGGTCGCTGGCGTTTGTTATCGGTTCGGCGCTGACCGGCAAGCTGGTCAGCCTGTTTGACGCGCAGGCTATTCTGGCGCTGTTAACTATCGGCATCGCTTCCATGCTTATCGGCATGCTGTTGCGCCCTTCGGTGATGCCGCAAGGAGAAGCGCGCGTGCAGGAGACGGCGGGCTGGCAGGCGTGGCGCAGGTTGATTGGCGAAAGCTGGCGTTTTCTCGCCTGCGTGTCGCTGTTGCAGGGGGCGCACGCCGCCTATTACGGCTTCAGCGCCATCTACTGGCAGGGCGCGGGCTATTCCGCTTCTGTGGTGGGCTATTTGTGGTCGCTTGGCGTGGTGGCGGAGATTGTCATCTTCGCGCTGAGTAAAAAGCTATTCAGCCGTCTGAGCGCCCGCGACCTGCTGCTTATCTCCGGCGTGTTGGGCATTATCCGCTGGTCGCTGATGGGCTGGACCACCGCGCTGCCGTGGCTTATCGTCGCGCAAATTCTGCACTGCGGCAGCTTCACAATTTGCCACCTGGCGGCGATGCGCTATATCTCAGCGCGCCAGGGCGGCGAGGTTATTCGCCTGCAGGCGGTGTACTCCGCCGTGGCGATGGGCGGCGGTATCGCGGTGATGACCATGTTTGCAGGCTACCTCTACCAGCATTTACAGGGCGGGGTATTCTGGGTAATGGCGCTGGTGGCGCTGCCGGCTCTCGTTCTGCGCCCGAAAGTGGCAGCGCGCGCTTAATGTTCTAAAAGTTCGCGGATACGCTGCCGCTGATGGTCGCCGAGCGGCATTTCAGCGGCGTGGATCAGCGGCGGCGAGAAAAGCGGCAGCGAAGTGGTGTAAGGCGTGACGATAAGCGCGACCTCTTTAGGCGCGCCCTCCTGCTGGAAGGCGTGGAGCGTCAGCCTTTTAATATTAAGCGGCAGCAGGGTAAGTTCGCGCAGCTGTTGCTCAAGCTCCATCTCCAGCGCCTCGTTATTGCCGGTCAGCAGCAATACCTGCTTCTCCTGCAGATCGCTCTCCTGCATCAGCCAGGCGCCGAAAATCACCGCCACCAGCCCGACCTCTTCATCTGAAAACGTCACGCCATATTCTTCTTCAAACGTCGAAAACGCATTGCGCGTGGTGCGCATCAGGCGTGGATAAAGCCGGGTTATCTCTTCAGGCAACGTATTATCGATACCGATGCCGAACAGACTGCGATCGAGCGCCTGGCAAAGATGCACGTAAAGCTGGTCCGCCAGACCTTGTTCGTCGCTGAACGCCATGCCGGAAAGTTCGCGAAAACGGGCTATCATGCCCGTAATCGCTTCGCGCAGCCGCAAATCCTGCGGGTGGCAGTCGCGCAGCGGATCGGGCGTGCGCAGCATCATAAACAGCAGCGCCAGAAAACAGTGCTCGTTAATATGGGGCGCCTGCGCCACGCGGCGCTGCCAGTGGCGCACGATCTCCTGCGCCGCCAGATATTCGGCGCGCATGCGCATCCACATCAACTGCGGCTCCGAAAACTCCGGCGTTTGCCCGTAATGGTGCTGGACCAGGCAATATTGCAGATAAAGGCGCAGGAATTCGCGGTCGCGCGTTTCAAACTGGCGATTCAGCCTGCGGGCACAAAGGTTGACGAGCGCATGTAAATTCGTATCGTCATACAGCGCCTTCGCGATGCCGTGCTGTCTGAGCTCGCTTTTCAGCGCAGGGGTAAAGTTGTGCTGAACAAAGTCCGGGCACAAACGAAGCGCCCGGCGCAGCCAGTGCAGCAGACAGAGCCTGCGATCTAACGCGGTGCCTTCTATCCGGTAGCTGCCGTCTTGCTGGGTGATGATGTTAAGCCGGTGGTAACGCTGGATTTCGTCGCTGGTTTCAGCAATATCCTGGCGGGCGATGGCGCCATCCACACCGTTGACGCGGCCTACGATTTCGGGCGTCACAGTTTGTCCCGGCAGGTAAAGCATCAATAATACCTGGCAGCGGCGCTGCGGACTGGAAAGCACAGATGGTGGTGGGGCGAGAAGAGTCATCATCCGTTTAGTCCAGTGGGTCATTTTACTGCTAAGGATAGCCAAAGGATTTTTCGCTGTTATGGACAGCGGAAAGTTTCATCGCGGAATTCTGGCTGGCTCACAGAATTTTTCGCCAGAGGGGATCATGAAGAAAATATTACACCGCTTATTCATAACGATGTGTTTACTGGTCATGCTTTCGGCTGAGCCAGCCCTGGCGCACCCGCACAGCTTTATCTCTATGAAAACGCAAATTATTGCCGGGCAGGGCCAGATTACTGCGCTGCAAATGCGCTGGATGATGGATGAAATCACTTCAGCAGACTTATTGTATGACGCCGGAGAAGCGAAACCGGACTCACCGGTCTGGAAACGGCTGGCGGCGGAGGTGATGGCGAACGTGCTGACGCAACATTATTTCACGGAATTCTGGCATAACGGTGAGAAAGTAAAATTCGCCGCCCGGCCTTCCGCCTACAGTTTGTCACGCGAAGGGCACCAGGCGGTGCTTGAGTTTACCTTGCCGCTGGCGCGTCCTCAGCCGCTTGCCGGGCAACGCTACCTGTTCTCAACTTTCGATCCCAGCTATTTTGTCGACATGAGCTATGAAAACGATAACGAGGTGCTTTTGCCGGATGAACTGAAGGGCGCCTGCAAGGTCGCCGTGAAAACGCCGAAACCGGACGCCGCCGTGCAGGCTTTCGCGCTGTCGCTCGATAAAGCGGACGCCCCGCCGGAAGAGATGGCGCTCGGCAAACAGTTCGCCCAGCAGGTGACGCTGCAATGTCAGTGATGGCGACTTCTGGAAAAAAACGCCGCTGGGCACACCTCTGGCCGCTGGCGCTCTTTCTTCTGCTGATGCTAGCGGGCGGCTTCTGGCTATGGCGGGCATGGCCGCAGGTGATGATGGAAAGCGCCCTCTGGCAGCGCAGCGTGAACCGCGAGCTGAGCGGGCTGTTGCAGCAGGTAGCGCAAAACCCGTCGCGGGCGGGCGTTTCGCTGCTGGCTTTCAGTTTTCTTTACGGCGTGCTGCATGCGCTGGGGCCGGGGCATGGCAAAATCGTTATCACCACCTGGCTTGCCACCCATCCTTCGCGCCTGAAACGCAGCCTCGGTTTAACCCTCGCCTCGTCGCTTTTACAGGGACTGGTGGCGATAGGGCTGGTCGTCGTGGTGCTGACGCTTCTCGCGCTCCCGGCGCGACAACTTCATCTGGGCAGTTACTGGCTGGAGAAGGGGAGCTATCTGCTGGTCGGGGGGCTTGGCGCGATGCTCTGCTGGCGAGCGGTTAAGCGGCTACGCGGGCTGCTGCGTAAGCCAACGTTCAACGCTTTCACGCCCCATCATGTGCACAGCGAGACCTGCGGTTGCGGGCATCAGCACCTTCCTTCGCCAAACCAGCTGGAGCGCGCCGATGACTGGCGCGCGAGGTTGATGGTCGTGCTCTCGATGGGCATGCATCCCTGTTCCGGCGCGATTATGGTGCTGCTGTTCAGCAAGGTGATCGGCGTGTTTGGCTGGGGGGTTGCGGCGGCGCTGGCGATGGCGGCGGGCACGTCGCTGACTATCTCGGCTATCGCGCTGTTTGTGCATAGTTTTCGCCAGCTTGCGGTGCGGCTTGGCGGCGGCGCGCCGCCGCTGTGGCGTCAGACCGGATGGGCGACGCTTGCCCTGGCGGGCGGCGTGGCGCTGGTTTTCGCCGCGCTGGTAATGTGCATGAGCGCGCAGCCGCCAGGGCAGGGGCTGCGGCCGTTTTAACGGTTTCCCCGCCGTTTTTCAGGCAACAAAAAAGGCAGGCCGCTTCCGCGGACCTGCCTTTTCGTTTAAGCGGAAAATCGCCTGAAACGGAATTAACGCTTCAGCGCTTCGCTCAGCTCTTCGCGCATGCCCGCCAGCAGCGCTTTCACTACGCGCGGGTTGCCTGCAACGATGTTGCCGGAGCTCATGTAGTTGTGGCCGCCGGTGAAATCGCACACCAGGCCGCCCGCTTCACGCACCAGCAGTTCGCCGGCGGCGAAATCCCACGGCTTCAGGCCGATTTCGAAATAACCATCCACGCGACCGGCAGCAACGTAAGCCAGGTCCAGCGCAGCGGAACCGGTGCGGCGGAAATCGGCGCACTGGGTAAAGAGTTTAGTGACGATGTTCATATAAGCCGGCGCATGCTGCTTGGCTTTGAACGGGAAGCCGGTCGCCAGAATGGTGCCGTCGAGGTCGCGCGCGCTGCCGCCGCGCAGACGGTAGCCGTTGAGCTGGGCGCCCTGGCCGCGTACCGCGGTGAAAAGTTCGTTGCGCATCGGGTCGTAAACCACAGCGACTTCGGTACGGCCTTTAATGCGCACGGCGATGGAGACCGCGAAATGTGGCAGACGCTTAACGAAGTTGGTGGTGCCATCCAGCGGATCGATAACCCATTGAATATCCTGCTCGGTGCCGGCGTGTTCACCGCTTTCTTCGGTGATGATGGTGTGTTGCGGATAGGACTGGCGAATGGTGTCGATAATTACGCGTTCTGCGCCTTTATCGATGTTGGTAACGAAATCATTGCTGCCTTTCTGGCTGGTTTCTACGGCGTCCGGGGTTTCGTAGTTTTTGGCGATAAAGTTTCCGGCCTTGCGCGCAGCACGCACGGCGATGTTGAGCATCGGATGCATCAGGTTTCTCTCACTGGATGTTAAAGAACGGGAAAACGGCGCGGAGTATAGCAGAGGGTTCGGATTATGTCTCAGGTTTATGATAGGATGTCCCAATATTCTTTATTCGTACAGAATCGCTATGCTGGAAAATATTCGTATCGTGCTGGTGGAGACCTCTCATACCGGCAACATGGGCTCGGTCGCCCGCGCCATGAAAACCATGGGCCTGACCAACCTCTGGCTGGTTAACCCGCTGGTGAAGCCGGACTCCCAGGCCATCGCGCTCGCCGCAGGCGCCAGCGACGTCATCGGCAATGCAACGATTGTAGACACGCTTGATGAAGCGCTTTCCGGCTGTAGCCTGGTGGTGGGCACTAGCGCGCGCTCCCGCACGCTCCCCTGGCCGATGCTCGACCCGCGCGAATGCGGCCTTAAGAGCATTTCAGAAAGCCAGCACGCGCCGGTGGCGCTGGTGTTTGGCCGCGAACGCGTGGGGCTGACCAACGAAGAGTTGCAGAAATGCCATTATCACGTCGCCATTGCCGCTAACCCGGAATACAGCTCGCTTAACCTCGCCATGGCGGTGCAGGTCATCGCTTATGAAGTACGCATGGCCTGGCTTGCTACTCAGGAAAACGCGGCGGCGGAACACGAAGAAACGCCATACCCGTTAGTTGACGATCTGGAGCGTTTTTACGGCCACCTGGAGCAAGTGCTGCTGAAAACCGGCTTTATTCGCGCTAACCACCCCGGTCAGGTGATGAACAAATTGCGTCGCCTGTTTACCCGCGCACGCCCGGAAAGTCAGGAACTTAACATTCTGCGCGGCATTCTTGCCTCCATTGAAAATGGCGATAAAGCGAAGCCGGAATAGTTGAGTAAAATACCAGGGTAAATAGTTGACCAAATTACTCGGGAATGTCAGACTTGCGCCTGCTATGCAACACCCATATGACAATAATCCCCCGCTTCGAGGGGCGTGTTTGAGGTTAAGTAAGACATGAGACTGACATCAAAAGGGCGCTATGCCGTGACCGCAATGCTGGACGTTGCACTTAACTCCGAAGCGGGCCCGGTTCCGTTGGCTGATATTTCCGAGCGTCAGGGCATCTCCCTGTCCTATCTGGAGCAGCTGTTTTCCCGTCTGCGCAAAAATGGCCTGGTGGCCAGCGTACGCGGTCCGGGCGGCGGTTATCTGCTTGGTAAAGACGCAAGCAGCATCGCCGTCGGCGAAGTGATTAGCGCCGTTGACGAATCTGTCGACGCGACCCGTTGTCAGGGCAAAGGCGGCTGCCAGGGCGGCGACAAGTGCCTGACCCACGCGCTGTGGCGCGACCTCAGCGACCGTCTGACCGGTTTTCTGAACAACATCACCTTAGGTGAACTGGTGAATAACCAGGAAGTGCTGGACGTTTCTGACCGTCAGCATAACGATGCCCATCGCCCGACCCGCGCTCAGGACGCCATCGACGTCAAACTGCGTGCGTAAGTAAGTTAAAAAAACTACAGGTATTCAGAACCCGGCCGGGGTGTCCGAACACTCCGTCGGTATCGGCTTTTATCCAGCCAGCCGCCGGGTTTACGTATTGAGATGTACGGAGCATAAGAGCAATGAAATTACCGATTTACCTCGACTACTCCGCGACCACGCCGGTTGACCCGCGCGTCGCCGAGAAGATGATGCAGTTTTTGACGATGGACGGCACGTTCGGTAACCCGGCGTCCCGTTCTCACCGCTTTGGCTGGCAGGCGGAAGAGGCGGTTGATATCGCCCGTAACCACATTGCCGACCTGGTTGGCGCAGACCCGCGTGAGATTGTCTTCACCTCTGGCGCGACGGAATCTGACAACCTGGCTATCAAAGGTGCGGCCAATTTCTATCAGAAGAAAGGCAAGCACATCATCACCAGCAAGACCGAGCACAAAGCGGTGCTGGACACGTGCCGCCAGCTGGAGCGCGAAGGGTTTGAAGTGACCTACCTCGCCCCGCAGAGCAACGGCATTATCGATCTCAAAGAGCTCGAAGCGGCGATGCGCGACGACACCATTCTGGTCTCCATCATGCACGTGAACAACGAAATCGGCGTGGTGCAGGATATCGCCACCATCGGCGAAATGTGCCGCGCGCGCGGCATCATCTACCATGTGGACGCGACCCAGAGCGTGGGCAAACTGCCTATCGACCTGAGCCAGCTGAAAGTGGATTTGATGTCCTTCTCCGCTCACAAAATTTATGGCCCGAAAGGCATCGGCGCGCTCTACGTTCGCCGTAAGCCGCGCATTCGCATCGAAGCGCAGATGCACGGCGGCGGTCACGAGCGCGGCATGCGTTCCGGCACCCTGCCTGTTCACCAGATTGTCGGCATGGGCGAAGCTTACCGCATCGCCAAAGAAGAGCTGGAAAGCGAGATGGCGCGCCTGCGCGGTCTGCGTAACCGTCTGTGGAACGGCATTAAAGATATCGAAGAAGTTTACCTGAACGGCGACCTCGAGCAGGGCGTACCGACCATTCTGAACGTGAGCTTTAACTACGTGGAAGGCGAGTCGCTGATCATGGCGCTGAAAGACCTGGCCGTCTCTTCCGGTTCCGCCTGTACCTCGGCGAGCCTGGAGCCGTCCTACGTGCTGCGCGCGCTGGGCATGAACGACGAGCTGGCCCATAGCTCTATCCGTTTCTCTTTAGGTCGTTTTACTACCGAAGAAGAAATTGATTACACCATCGAGCTGGTTCGTAAATCCATCGGCCGTCTGCGCGACCTTTCTCCGCTGTGGGAAATGTTCAAGCAGGGCGTGGACCTGAACAGCATCGAATGGGCGCATCATTAATCGGTATCCGACGGGAGAAATAAAACATGGCATACAGCGAAAAAGTTATCGATCACTACGAGAATCCGCGCAACGTCGGTTCTTTTGACAACAACGACGAAAGCGTCGGTAGCGGCATGGTCGGCGCGCCGGCCTGCGGCGACGTGATGAAGCTGCAGATCAAAGTCAACAATGAGGGTATCATTGAAGACGCGCGCTTTAAGACCTACGGCTGCGGCTCCGCTATTGCTTCCAGCTCCCTTATCACCGAGTGGGTGAAGGGCAAATCCCTGGACGAAGCGCAGGCTATCAAGAACACCGACATCGCCGAGGAGCTTGAGCTTCCGCCAGTGAAAATTCACTGCTCTATTCTTGCGGAAGACGCCATTAAAGCCGCGATTGCGGATTACAAAAGCAAACAAGCCAAATAATTGAGGTTGTAGTATGTCGATTACCCTTAGCGATTCCGCCGCCGCGCGTGTGAATGCCTTCCTTGCCAACCGCGGTAAAGGGTTTGGCCTGCGTCTTGGCGTGCGCACGTCTGGCTGCTCTGGCATGGCCTATGTGCTGGAATTTGTTGATGAACCCCAGCCGGAAGACCAGGTGTTCGAAGACAAAGGCGTAAAAGTGGTTGTCGATGGCAAAAGCCTGCAATTCCTCAACGGCACTCAGCTGGACTTCGTTAAAGAAGGCCTCAACGAAGGGTTTAAGTTTACTAACCCGAACGTAAAAGATGAGTGCGGCTGCGGCGAAAGTTTCAACGTCTGATACCACGACCCGCCCTGATGACCCCACCGCCCGACCGGGCGCGTGGGGCATTGCTTTACCACGCTGACCCCGAGACCGTTATGGATTACTTCACCCTCTTTGGGTTGCAGCCTGGCTTTGCGCTCGACAGTGAACAACTGGCGGCGCGTTACCAGGAGCTGCAACGTCAGTATCATCCCGATAAATACGCCAGCCGTCCGCAAGCCGAGCAACTGGCGGCCCTCTCGCAATCCGCCACCATCAATCAGGCCTGGCAAACGCTGCGCCACCCGCTGACCCGCGCTGAATATCTGCTTTCGCTTCACGGCTTCGACCTGGCAAGCGAGCAGCACACCGTGCGTGATACGGCATTCCTGATGGAACAGCTGGAGCTGCGCGAAGAGCTGGATGAGATTGAGCAGGCGAAAGATACCGAGCGTCTCGAGTCGTTCATGCAGCGGGTGAAAGGCATGTACAACACCCGCCATCAGCAGATGGTGGCGGAGCTGGACAGCGAAGCGTGGACGCAGGCGGCGGACACCGTGCGCAAACTCCGTTTTCTCGATAAACTGCAAAGCCAGTCAGAACAACTCGAAGAAAAGCTGCTCGATTTTTAATTCTGGAAGCTCAACATGGCCTTATTACAAATCAGTGAGCCGGGCATGAGTAGCGCGCCGCACCAGCGTAAGCTTGCGGCGGGCATCGACCTTGGCACCACCAACTCGCTGGTGGCGACGGTTCGCAGTGGGCAAACCGAAACCCTGGCGGACCACGAAGGCCGCCATCTGCTGCCCTCCGTTGTGCATTATCAGCACCAGGGCCACACCGTGGGCTGGGAAGCGCGCGCGCAAGCCGCCAGCGACCCGGTCAACACCATCAGCTCCGTTAAGCGCATGATGGGCCGCTCCCTTGCTGATATTCAGGCACGCTACCCCCATCTGCCGTACCACTTAACGGCAAGCGAAAACGGCCTGCCGATGATCAACACGCCTGCCGGGCTGCTGAATCCGGTGCGCGTCTCTGCCGATATCCTCAAAGCGCTGGCTGAACGCGCGCGCGAAGCGCTGGCGGGCGAGCTTGACGGCGTAGTGATCACCGTTCCCGCTTATTTTGACGACGCCCAGCGCCAGGGCACCAAAGACGCCGCCCGCCTCGCCGGGCTGCATGTGCTGCGCCTGCTAAACGAACCTACCGCTGCGGCCATCGCCTATGGCCTCGATTCGGGGCAGGAAGGGGTGATCGCGGTTTACGATCTTGGCGGCGGCACGTTTGATATCTCTATCTTGCGCTTAAGCCGCGGGGTGTTTGAGGTGCTGGCGACCGGCGGTGATTCCGCGCTCGGCGGCGACGACTTCGACCACCTGCTGGCGGATTTCATTCGCGAACAGGCGGGCCTCACGGACCGTACCGACAACCGTCTCCAGCGTCAGCTTCTCGACGTCGCCATCGCGGCGAAAATCGCCCTGAGCGACGCCGAAACCGCAGAGGTCGAGGTGGCGGGCTGGCGGGGCAGCGTCACCCGCGAGCAGTTCAACGCGCTTATCGCGCCGCTGGTGAAACGCACGCTGCTGGCCTGCCGCCGCGCGCTGAAAGACGCGGGCGTAGAGGCACAAGAGGTGCTGGAAGCGGTAATGGTGGGCGGCTCCACCCGTGTGCCGCTGGTGCGCGAGCGCGTGGGCGAGTTTTTCGGCCGCACGCCGCTGACCTCCATCGACCCGGACAAAGTGGTCGCTATCGGCGCGGCGATTCAGGCGGATATCCTGGTCGGCAACAAGCCGGACAGTGAAATGCTGCTGCTGGACGTGATTCCGCTGTCGCTCGGTCTTGAGACCATGGGCGGTCTGGTGGAAAAAGTCATTCCGCGCAACACCACCATCCCGGTCGCCCGCGCTCAGGAGTTCACTACTTTTAAAGACGGGCAGACCGCCATGGCTATCCACGTCATGCAGGGCGAGCGCGAGCTGGTGCAGGATTGTCGATCGCTGGCGCGCTTTACGCTGCGCGGCATTCCCGCGATGCCGGCAGGCGGCGCGCATATCCGCGTCACCTTCCAGGTGGACGCCGACGGCCTGCTGAGCGTCACCGCGATGGAAAAATCCACCGGCGTGGAAGCGTCTATTCAGGTGAAGCCTTCTTACGGTCTGACCGACGGTGAAATCGCCGCCATGATTCAGGATTCCATGAATTTTGCCGAGCAGGACGTGAAAGCGCGCATGCTGGCCGAGCAGAAAGTGGAAGCCGCCCGCGTGCTGGAAAGCCTGGAAGGGGCGCTGAAAACCGACGCCGCGCTGTTAAGCGCCGCGGAGCGTCAGGCGGTTGACGAGGCGGTAGCGGCACTTCGCGCCGCCGCCCTTGGCGATGATGCCGACGCCATTGAACACGCCATTAAAAATACAGACAAACAAACCCAGGAGTTTGCCGCTCGCCGTATGGATGCTTCTATCCGTAAAGCGTTGAAAGGCCACTCCGTGGACGAGGTTTAATATGCCAAAGATTGTTTTTCTGCCTCATCAGGATCTCTGTCCCGATGGCGCAGTTCTGGAAGCGAAGAGCGGTGAAACCATTCTTGACGTTGCGCTGCGCAACGGCATAGACATTGAGCACGCCTGCGAAAAATCGTGCGCCTGCACCACCTGCCACTGCATCGTGCGCGAAGGTTTCGACTCGTTGCCGGAAAGCAGCGAAGACGAAGACGACATGCTGGATAAAGCCTGGGGGCTTGAGCCGGAAAGCCGCCTGAGCTGCCAGGCGCGCGTCACCGATGAAGATCTGGTGGTCGAAATGCCGCGTTACACTATCAACCATGCTCGCGAGCACTAACCGGGGGTAGTATGGGACTGAAATGGACCGACAGCCGCGAAATCGGCGAGGCGCTGTACGACAGCCGCCCGGATACCGATCCGAAGACTGTGCGTTTCACCGATATGCATCAGTGGATCTGCGAGCTTGAGGATTTCGATGACGATCCGAACGCGTCTAACGAAAAAATCCTCGAAGCGATACTGCTGGTCTGGCTGGACGAAGCAGAATAACGAAACGGGCTGCCTCTGGCGGCCCGTTTTTACGTTTTAACCATGAGCCGACTATAAGGACAATAAGATGACCGAAGCCATGAAAATCACCCTTTCCACCACTCCCGCCGACGCCCGCTGGGGTGAAAAAGCCGCTTACAGCATCAACAACGAAGGCATTACCCTGCATCTGACCGGCAAGGACGACCTTGCGCTTATCCAGCGCGCGGGGCGTAAAATCGACGGCCAGGGGCTGAAGCACGTGGAACTGGCCGGCGAAGGCTGGGACGTGGAGAAAAGCTGGGCCTTCTGGATGGGCTATCGCGGGCCGAAAGGCAAGCGTACGGTGAGCTGGGCGAAGCTTGACGACGCCCAGCAGCAGGAGCTTACCAGCCGCCTGAAAATCATCGACTGGGTGCGCGATGTTATCAACGCCCCGGCAGAAGAGGTGGGGCCGGAGCAGCTGGCGCAGCGCGCGGTCGATCTGCTGGCGGACGTTGGCGGCGAGCGCGTGACTTATCGCATTACCAAAGGCGAGGATCTGCGCGAGCAGAACTACCTTGGCCTGCATACCGTAGGCCGTGGTTCAGAGCGCCCGCCGGTGCTGCTGACGCTCGACTTCAACCCGACAGGGGACAAGAGCGCGCCGGTTTACGCTTGCCTCGTGGGTAAAGGCATTACGTTTGACTCCGGCGGCTATAGCATCAAGCAGACCGCCTTTATGGATTCGATGAAGTCGGACATGGGCGGCGCGGCGCTGGTGACCGGCTCGCTGGCTTTCGCTATCACCCGCGGCCTTAACAAGCGCGTGAAGCTGATCCTCTGCTGCGCGGACAACATGATCAGCGGCAACGCTTTCCGCCTGGGCGATATCATCACCTACCGCAACGGCAAAACCGTTGAGGTGATGAATACTGACGCCGAAGGCCGCCTGGTGCTGGCGGACGGGCTTATCGACGCCTCAGCCCAGAAGCCGGAGCTTATCATCGACTGCGCCACGCTGACGGGCGCGGCGAAAACTGCGCTCGGCAACGATTACCACGCGCTGTTTAGCTTTGACGACGCGCTGGCGGCTCGCCTGCTGGAGAGCGCGAACGCTGAAAACGAAGCCTTCTGGCGCCTGCCGCTGGCGGAGTTCCATCGCAGCCAGCTGCCTTCCAACTTCGCCGAGCTGAACAACACGGCGGGCGGCGCTTACCCGGCGGGCGCCAGCACGGCGGCGGGTTTCCTGTCGCATTTTGTTGAAAATTATCAGCAGGGCTGGCTGCATATCGACTGCTCCGCCACTTACCGTAAGGCTGCGGTAGAGCAGTGGGCGGCTGGCGCCACCGGCATCGGCGTGCGCACGCTGGCGAACCTGCTGACCGCAGAGTAACGTTCCAGGCGGGCGGCGTTGCGCTGACCCGCTGCGGAAAATGCCGCTATTCCTGTGGCGAGAGGCATGACCCCTCGCCGTTAATAAACAGACGATTTAAACCTTATGTCCGAAACCAAAAACGAACTTGAGACCCTGCTGGAAAAAGCGGCCACTGAACCCGCGCACCGGCCCGCATTTTTCCGCGTCCTGCTGGACTCCACCGTCTGGGTGCCGGGCGAAGCGGCGCAGGGCGAGGCCATCGATGCCGACAGCGCGGTGGATTTGCAGCACTGGGAAAAAGAAGACGGCGCGTCCGTTATTCCGTTTTTCACCTCGCTTGAAGCCATGCAGCAGGCGGTGGATTACCAGCAGGCGTTTGTCATGATGCCTGCGCGCCAGCTTTTTGAAATGACCCTTGGCGAAGCGCTCTTTCTGAACGCGAAGCTTCCAACCGGCAAAGAGTTTACGCCGCGTGAAATCAGCCATCTTATCAGCAAGGAAGGTGATGCAGTCAGCAGCCAGGAAGTGCTCGAAGGCGGTGTTTCGCTGCTGCTCTCGGAGGTCAACGAGCCGCCGGCGCAGATGATTGATTCGCTCACCACGCTCTTTAAAGAGATGAAAACGGTGAAACGGGCATTTCTCTGTTCTATCAAAGAGCAGGCGGATGAACAGCCGAACCTGCTCATTGGCATCGAGGCGGAGGGCGATATCGATCCGGTGATCCGCGCCGCGGGCAGCGTGGCGATGGATACGCTGCCAGGCGATGAGCCGGTGGATATATGCCAGGTCAAAGAGGGCGAGAAGGGAATAAGTCATTTTATGATTGCCCATATTACGCCGTTTTATGAACGCCGCTGGGGCAGTTTCCTGCGCGACTTTAAACAAAACCGTATTATTTAATTTCCGGGGCGGCAGACATTGCCGCCTTTTTATTTCCCGCCATGGCGCCGTTATTTATTCTCTTCATCAAGACAAATTCTGGTAGGCCCCTGTTCATCCTCTCTTTGCTAAGCTTGCCCGCTGCTGAGTCCCTCCTGTTTCGCTGTTTAGTTTAGCGCCCGCAACCGGGGCGCAGCAGGGACTGGCATACCTTAGCTTGCGCTTGCGCAACGGCATCGCCGTTATCCAGCGCGTTTTAACGCGTGAATGCTGTTCACATTTATTGGCCTGTTGAGAAACGCGCCGCGTAACGTTAACGGCAAGGCGGGCCTCTGGAAACGTTAGAGCGTTACTGAAAACCTGATTTTAACCCACAGGCCCCTGAGAGGGCCGTGGTCTCAATGCGTCTGCCAGGCGGCAGGCGTGGTTAACGGCGCGGGCAAGGCGCTCGCCCTCTATGGCTAAAACAAGGAAAACGGATATTACGATGAACAGGAAGAGCCTTATCTATCTCTTTTTGGTGCCGCTGCTGATTGCCTGCTATGGCCTCTGGCAGCACTACCGGGTAAGCGACATTACCGGACGCGTCGATTTTTCAAACGCCCTGATCCAGACGGCGAACGAGGCGTTGCAAAAGGACAGCAATGCGGTGGTGGAATTCGCCGCTGACGGCGAAAACTATCGCATGCCGGCGAAAGAGCTCATCACGAATGAACGCCAACTGCAAAACCAGTACGCCAGGGAAATTATGCTGGCCCAACTGCAAAGCAAACTGGCGGACCTGGCCGTAGGCCTGGCGCTGTTGTGCATTGTGCTCAATGCCGGCGCGCTTGCTCTGTGTCGGCGCAGCGTAAAAGTGGCGAAGCGCTCTCAGGACGACCTGGTGCGCGCTTTCGACCGCTGCCGCAAACTGCTGCCGTGGCTGATGGTCTCGCAGATTGTTATCTGCGGGCTGGCTTTCTTCTGCGCTGTGGTTTACGAAACGCTCTGGTTCGGCACCCATTTCAAAATGAACGCGGGCGGCATCAAAGTGATGTTTTTCGCGCTTATGGTGCTGTTCGGTATTTTGTGGGTGCTCTACAAGAGCCTTGGCAGCCTGAAGCAGTGTTTTACTTTGTTCCAGCCGGAGCCGCACGAGGTGGCGGGTCATAACCTGACCCGTGAGCAGGCGCCAGCGCTGTGGCAGTGGGTGGAGTCGCTGGCGCAGCGTCTTGGCGCTATCGTGCCGGATAATATCGTGGTCGGTCTGCTGGAGGGCTTTTATGTGACGGCTAACCCCGTACAGCTGGAAGAGGGCCCGCTGCTGAAAGGGCAGACGCTTTACTTCCCGCTGACCTGGGCGGCGCTCATGGATAAAGACGAACTGAGCGCCGTCGTCGGGCACGAGCTGGGCCATTTTGCAGGCCAGGACACGCTCTACAGCCTGCGCTTTGCGCCGCTCTATGCGGGCATCAGCCACAGTATTGAAACCATGGTGCTTAACCAGCGCAACGCGCCCGTGCTGGACCATGTCATTCTTTATCCTTCGCTGCACATCGGCATTCAGTTCATTCAGCAGCTTCACGAAACGGTAAGCCACTGGAGCCGCATCCGCGAGCATGAAGCCGACGCCGTCGGCGCCCGCGCCAGCTCTCCCCGCGCGCTTGCCGCTTCGCTGCTGCGTATCTCCGCTATTGGCGAAGCGCAGAATCGCGTCTTCGAGGCTTTCTTTAACGGCAAGCTGCAGAGCGACAACCTGGTGGAAAACGTGATTGACGATCTGCGGGTCAACGGCTTTAGCGACCCGCAGCACTATCTTGAGAGCGAAACGGCGCACCCGACCGACAGCCACCCGCCGAGCCGCAAGCGCATCGAAACGCTGGGCTGCCCGCTGGACGCCTCGCTGCTGGCGCAGGCTACCCGTCCGGCTGAGGATGCCTGGCAGAGCCTGACGCCGCTTCTGCCTCAGGCCGCGGCGATGGCGGCGCAAATGACCCGTGAGCTGGATGGCAAGGCCACGCAGCATCGCGAAGCGTTCCGTCGCGAACTGGAAGAAGTGGTGGAGCAGGCGGGCGAATCAGTCACGTTGTATACCGGCAACAAGGTCTATGTCGTCGGCGGCTTTTTGGCGATTATTCTGTTCGTCGCGTCGTTTATTCTGCTCACCCAGCTTGGCTTCAACTATCTGGGCGAACCTAACCTGAATATGCTGGCTGGCGGCGCGGCCATGGGCGCGCTGGGACTGCTGGCGTGCTGGTCGCTCTGGCAACAGTGGCGTAAGCGCCATACGCCGTTCCTGACCCTGACGCCGCAAGCGCTACGCTGTCGCCAGTTCACCGCCGATATCCCGCTTAACGCGATAGAGGATTTCAAGGTGCAGAACATGAACGACACCATCACCGTGACGCTCATTTGCAAGCAAGGTTATGAACTGCCGCGCGCCGTGGGCGGCTGGTGGAAAAACCGCACCCGGGTGCAGCGCAGCAAAAACCAACTGATGTTTACCTGGATAGGCAAGCTGAAAGGCGAAGATAAAAAGGCCTATTCTACTGAAACGCTGCTGGAGCTGTTCATCCGCAACCTGAACGCGATTCACGCTCGCGAGGCGCTGAACAACTTTAAGTAATGCTCCCTTCGGCGCGGCCAGTGTGCCGCGCCATTACGCCATCGCCTGCAGCAAAAGCAGATCGATAAGCAGCACCAGGTTGGACTCAAACGAGGTAATGCCGTCCGCTTGCGCCGCGAAATGGATCCCTTCGTCATAAAGGGCGAAATGCAGGTCGGCCATCGCCGCCAGGCTGTTGGGCGAGGCGCGGGTAAAGGCCACCACTTTCATACCCACGTTTTGCGCAATGCGGGCTTTATCCAGCACCTGCTCGGTTTCGCCGCTGCGGGAAACGGCGATAAACACTTCATACCGGGAAGCGTTGCTGAGAAAAATTGCCCGGCTGTCGCCCGGACCAGAAATAAACGCCGTCTTGCCCAGCACCTGCAGCTTTTTGGTCAGGTACTCGGCGAAAAGCCAGGAAAAACCGGCGCCGTAGAGAAAGAAATGTTCTTTCTCACGCAGCAGCTGCGAAAACAGCGCCATTTTTTCCGGCGTCACCCACTGAAAGGTGCGCCGGTAATTGCTGAGGAAACGTTCAAACAGCGCGGGCACCGCGTCGCTCTGCGCGGCGGGCGCTTCACTGGCGATATGCGGCGAGGCGGAAAGCAGTTGCTTGCAGTGCCAGATAAGCTCGCTGTAGCCGCTAAAACCGAGCTTCTGGCACAAACGCATAATGGTGGCGGTGGAGACGTATGTCGCCTGCGCCAGTTCGCGCACCGTGACCTTGCCTACCAGTAAAGGGTGGCCGGTCAGGTGCGACAAAACGCGATACTCCGCGCGCGTCAACGACTCCCCGCGCGTCAGCAGCGGCGCAAGGCGGCTGTCCATTATTGCGCCGGTTCGATGGGCAGGTCGTTGCGCGCGCCCCATTCGCTCCAGGAGCCGTCGTAAAGTTTAACCTCTTCCACCCCGAGCGTGGCGAGCGCCAGCATCACCACCGCCGCGGTTACGCCGGAGCCGCAGCTGGCGATAATGGGCTGCGTCAGATTAACCCCCTGGCGGTTAAACACCTCCTGTAACTCGTCAGTGGTTTTTAACTGCCCTTTAATCACTAAGTCGGTCCAGGGCACGTTCAGCGCGCCGGGAATATGGCCGCGTTTCAGGCCGGGGCGCGGTTCGTCCGCTTCGGCGTTAAAGCGTGCGGCGGGACGTGCGTCGACCAGTTGCGCGGTTTTTTCATGGCTCGCCAGCAAGACTTCCGGCAGGCGCTTTATCAGCGAGTCGTCAAACTTCACCTCGAAGTCGCCTTCCGGCAGGCTGACCTCGCCTTCAATAAGCGGATAACCGTCGCGCTGCCACTCCGCCAGCCCGCCCGCCAGAATCGACACGTTCTGCACGCCAAAAGCGCGCAGCATCCACCAGGCGCGCGGCGCGGAGAAGAGGTTGCCTTCGTCATAGACCACCAGGTGTTTATCGCTGCTGACGCCCAGCTCGCGCATCGCCACCGCGAACGTTTCCGGGCGCGGCATCATGTGGGGCAGGGAGGTGGTGTGATCGGAGAGGGCTTCAATATCAAAAAAGACCGCGCCGGGAATATGGCCCGCGCGGTACTCTTCAGCCATATTGCGCAGATGCTCCTGACCTGCGGGCGCCATACGGGCGTCGAGGATCTGGATTTCCGGATCGTCGATATGCTCTGCGAGCCAGTCGCCCGCGACAAAGAAAGTGGTGGACATGGTTTTCTCCGTGTCAAAACTGAGAAACGGATTGTCAGCGCTTTTCCGCCGGACCACAAGGACACCACTTTCATGTCGCGAGCTGGCTCGAAATTATTGCGCCGCCTCCCCGTTCCGCCAGGCTTTTTGCAGCGCCGGCCAGTAGTCGCGGTTCGCGTCGATCATCTCATCGAGAATCGCTCTGGCGTGCTGCATCGTGGGAACAGTACGGTTAAGTGTAAACGCCTGGAGCGCTTTTTCGTAACTGCCTTCAATGGTGGCTTCCACCAGCAGCTGTTCTGAAGCGAGTTGCTGCATCAGCAGCGTCTGGTGGAACAGCGGCACCGCGCCCATACGCACAGGTTCCGGCCCGGCGGCGGTGATGTAAGCGGGCACTTCCACCATCGCGTCGTAAGGCAGGTTGGCGATAGCGCCTTTGTTCTCGACGATGACCAGGTGGCGTTGACGTAAGTCGAAGGCGAGCGAGCAGGCGACATCCACGATAAACGCGCCGTGTACGCCCACATGGAACGCATCCGGCAACACGCCGGTGCGCTTATACTCCTGCGCGGCGGCGAAGAGCTTTTTCTCACGGCCGTTCATCACTTCATTGGCGCGGGTGTAGTTCGGGTCCTGATGCTCGACGATGTCGTTTGGCATCAGGTAGTACTGCAGATAAGGGTTCGGCAGGTAATCCGGGAAGTGGTCCATAATCGGCTTGATGTTGCGCCAGGTCTTCACCCAGGACGGATCGGAATGTTGCGGGTCCGTTTGCGCCGCGTCTTCGGTCAGCAGGCCGAATTTCGCAATGTGGCGACGCAGCTCCGGTAACCGGTCTTCGCCATCTACCATCACGCGGGTAAACCAGCCGAAGTGGTTCAGGCCGAAATAATCCACCTCCAGTTTATGACGATCGACGCCCAGGATCGCCCCCATATTGCGCATCGCCGCGACGGGCATATCGCAGATGTTGAGCACGCGGGCGTGCGGGCGAAGGCGGCGCACCCCTTCAGCGACAATCGCTGCCGGGTTGGAGTAGTTCACAATCCAGGCCTTGTCATCGGCGTAGCGCTCAACCAGATCGATAAGCTCTACCATCGGCAGAATGGTGCGCAAGCCATATGCCAGCCCGCCGGGACCGCAGGTCTCCTGGCCCACCACGCCGTGGCGCAGCGGGATCTTTTCATCCTGCTCGCGCATCTTGTACTGGCCCACGCGCATCTGAGCGAATACGAAATGCGCGCCGCTGAACGCCACTTCCGGGTCGCTGGTGGTGGTGAATTTTATGGTCTGGCTGTGGTCGCGGATAACCTTTTCCACCACCGGCGCGATGGTCTCCTGGCGCGCGCTGTCGATGTCATAGAGACGGATCTCGGCGAGCGGAAAATCGCTTAAGCGCACCATCAGGCTTTTCACAATGCCTGGCGTATAGGTGCTGCCGCCGCCGGCGATGGATAAAATAAAGGGAGGTTTCAACATCATAAGCTCCTGTCAGAGAAACATTTCGACTGCTTCACGCATCTTTTTCACATGCAGTCCGTAGACCACCTGAACGTTATTGCCTTGCTTAATCACCCCTTTGGCGCCGGTTGCTTTCAGACGAGGCTCATCGATAGCGGCGACGTCGCGCACCGTGACGCGCAGGCGGGTATAACAGTTGTCCACCACTTCAATATTTGTCCGGCCGCCCAGACCTTCGATAATCGCTTCGCCAAGGCCCTCGTTGGCGCCTTTCGCCTGGTACTCCTGCTTACTGTACAGGCGCGTCTCCTGGTCTTCTTCTTCACGCCCCGGGGTTTTCATGTCGAAGCGGCGGATGAGAAAGCGGAAAATCACGAAGTACAGCGTCGCCATGATCAGGCCCACCAGGATATACATCGGCCAGTTTGATTTGGCGGTGCCAAGCGGCAGGTTATAGAGAATAAAATCGATAATGCCGTTAGCGCCGATGGCGTGAACGCCGAGCAGGTAAAACAGCATCATGCCGAGGCCTGTCAGCACCGCGTGCACCACAAAAAGCAGCGGCGCGATAAACAGGAAAGAGAACTCGATAGGCTCGGTGACGCCTACCAGCATCGACGTGAGCGCCGCCGGGATGAGAATGGCTTTGGCCGCCGCCTTGCGTTCGGGTTTCGCCGTCATATACATGGCAAGCGCCGCAGCGGGCAGGCCGAACATTTTGCTGATGCCGCGGGCGTCCCATACCACCGTGCTGCTTAGCTGCGTAACGGTTGGGCAGGCCATTTCGGCGAAGTAAATATTGCGCGCGCCCTGATAGACGGTGCCGCATACCTCCTGCGTGCCGCCAAGCTCGGTATAAAGAAACGGGGTATAGACCAGGTGATGCAGGCCGGTCGGTACCAGAATGCGCTCAAGGAAACCATACACCGCCACGCCAAACGGTCCGGCGCCTTTAATGGCGAGCGCCATCGCGCTGATGCCGTGCTGGGCGAAAGGCCACAGTTCGCTCATTATCACCCCAAGCACCATCGAGACCGGCAGCATGATGATGGCGACAAAACAGTGGCCGGAGTAAATGGCCATCGCACCGGAAAACTGCACGCTGGAGTAGCGGTTATAGAGATAGCCGGAAAGCGCGCCGGTCAGAATGCCGGCAAAAACGCCCATCTCCAGCACCTGTACGCCCAGCACCATGCTCTGGCCCGCCGCGCGCATCTGGTCGGCAGGCGCCAGTTCGCCCTGCATCGCAAGCGTAACGCTCATGGCGTTAATAAAGACCACAAAGGTGACCAGCCCAATCAGCGCCGCGTAGCCTTTATCCCGCGCCGCCAGCCCTATGGGGATGCCGACGGCGAAAACCAGCGCCAGGTTCGCCAGCACGGAGACCGCCGATTTCGCGATCAGTTGACCAATGTTCTGAATGGCAGGGTGACCGAGGAAGGGCAGGTAATCAGCAAGGTTGCCGTTTCCCAGCACGTTGCCGAAAGCGATAAACAGACCGACGATGGGTAAAATCAGCACCGGTCCGTACAGCGACTTGCCGAAGTTTTGTAGGGCGTTCACGGCTCGTTTCATTCAGCACTCTCTTTTTTATAGTGGGCTAAACCGTAATTGCTAAAGGTACGCCGTTAAAAGTACATTCCATGCTGGGGCCTTTCCAGCTATCTCTTTGTTTTAAAAACAAATGACTGCCAAGGTAACATGTAACGTTATGGCTTGTGATCGCGGTTGCAAATCGGCTTTTCGCCCGGACAGCAGCAAATTTCATCGTCTTGCATCGGCTTTGCGAGACGCGGTTCAGAAATAAAAATGGTGGCTTTTGTATTTGCTGAAGTTGCGCATAATACTTGCCGGTACTGAAACCCTTTGGGGCCGTTTCGGCCAGGGATAAAAAAATGAATCGAGTACGACTGGCTGCCTTATCGGCGGCATGGCTGGCCGCGCTTACGCTTATGGGGTGCGATAATAACGATAACGCGGCGGTAAGCCCGGCGAGCGCGCAGCAAAGCCGCGCGCCTGAACCGCAAGCGGCGCAAAACGCGAAGCCCGACGCGGCGACGCTGCAAAAGCTGGCGGCGCAAAGCGCGGGCAAACCGCTTGCCTTAACCGATGCCTCGGAAGTGCAGCTTGAAGGCGCAAGCGCTCTGGCGCTCGCCTTCTCCATTCCGCTCGACCCGGAGCAGGAGTTCTCGCGCGTTGTTCATCTGGTCGACAAAAAAAGCGGCAAAGTGGATGGCGCATGGGAGCTTTCAGCCAATCTTAAAGAGCTGCGTTTGCGCCATCTGGAGCCAAACCGGGAACTGGTGCTGACCATCGACAGCGGGCTACAGGCGCTCAACAAATCCTCCTTCGGCAAAGAGTATGAAAAAACCATTACCACGCGCGATATAGCGCCTGGCGTCGGCTTCGCCAGCCGCGGCTCGCTGCTGCCGGGGAAAGTCGTGCAGGGGCTGCCGGTCATGGCGCTTAATGTGAATAGCGTCGACGTCAATTTTTATCGCGTGAAGGCGGAGTCGCTGCCCTCTTTCGTCAGCCAGTGGGAGTACCGCAGTTCTCTGACCAACTGGGAATCCGATCAACTACTGAAAATGGCGGACCTGGTTTATACCGGGCGCTTCGATCTCAACCCGGCGCGCAATACCCGCGAAAAGCTGCTGCTGCCGTTGAACGATATCAAGCCGTTGCAGCAGCCGGGCGTTTACCTTGCCGTTATGAATCAGGCGGGCCATTACAACTACAGCAACGCCGCAACGCTGTTCACGCTGAGCGATATCGGTCTCTCTGTCCACCGCTACCATAACCGGCTGGATATTTTCACCCAGAGTCTTGAGAACGGCGCGGCGCAAAGCGGCGTGGAAGTCCGCCTGCTGAATGACAAGGGGCAGACGCTTGGCGAGGCGAAAACCGACGGCGACGGCCACGCCATGCTGGATGACCACAAAGAGGCGGCGCTGGTGCTGACGCGCCTTGGTGAACAGACCACGCTGCTCGATCTCAACCTGCCGGCGTTAGATCTCGCGGAATTCCAGATTGGCGGCGACACGGGTTACAGCAAGCAGTTCTTTATGTTTGGCCCTCGCGATCTTTATCGCCCAGGGGAAACGGTCATTCTCAACGCGCTGCTTCGCGATGGCGACGGCAAGCCGCTGCCTGCGCAGCCAGTTAAATTCGAGATGGTGAAACCGGATGGGCAGGTCGCGCGCACGCTGGTGGTAGAGCCAAAAAACGGCCTGTACCAGTTAGCGCTGCCGGTTGACAGCCGCGCCCCAACCGGCGGCTGGCATATCCGCGCCAACACCGGCGACAACCTGCCCCGCGACTGGCGCTTCCAGGTGGAAGACTTTATGCCGGAGCGGCTGGCGCTGAACATTACAGCGCAACAAGCGCCCATCGCGCCCGCCGATACGGTGAATTTTGCGGTAACCGGCCATTATCTGTATGGCGCGCCAGCGTCCGGCAACAGCCTCCAGGGGCAGCTTTTTGTGCGTCCGCTGCGAGATGCAGTAGCGCAGCTGCCTGGCTTTCAGTTCGGCGATATTGCCGAAGAGAATCTCTCCCGCAGCCTGGATGAAGTGCAGCTTACGCTGGATGACGAAGGGCATGGTCAGATAGAGGTGCCGAGCCAGTGGGGCGAAAGCCGCTCGCCGCTGCGCGTTATTTTGCAGGCGAGCCTGCTGGAATCAGGCGGTCGTCCGGTAACCCGCCGCGTGGAGCAGCCGGTATGGCCCGCTAAAAATCTGCCGGGCATTCGTCCCCAATTCGGCGACAAAGCCGTTTATGACTACCGCACGGGCGATACCACCAATCAGCCGATGGTGGATGAAGGCGGCAACGCCGCTTTCGACATCGTTTATGCCGACAGCCAGGGCGTTAAAACGGCGGTATCGGGCCTGCAGGTGCGGTTGATTCGCGAGCGTCGCGACTATTACTGGAACTGGTCGGAAAACGAAGGCTGGCAGTCGCAGTTCGACCAGAAAGATCTGGTGGAAGGCGAACAAACGCTTAATCTCGCGGCGGATGAAACCGGCAACGTCAGCTTCCCGGTAGAGTGGGGATCTTACCGTCTGGAGGTCAAAGCGCCGGATGAAACCGTCAGCAGCGTGCGTTTCTGGGCGGGCTACAGCTGGCAGGATAATAGCGAAGGCGGCGCAGGGGCGCCGAGGCCGGACCGCGTTACGCTAAAAATCGACAAACCGACCTACCAGCCAGGCGACACGATTAACCTGCACATTGCCGCGCCAGCCGCCGGTAAAGGTTATGCAATGGTGGAGTCGAGCGACGGTCCGCTGTGGTGGCAGGAGATAGACGTGCCGGAAAAAGGGCTGGATATTGCGATTCCGGTCGATAAAGCCTGGCAGCGTCACGATCTCTATCTCAGCGCGCTGGTGGTCCGCCCGGGCGATAAATCCCGTTCTGCAACGCCCAAACGCGCCGTAGGGCTGCTGCATTTACCGCTTGGCGACGAGAGCCGTCGCCTGGCGCTGAGCCTGGAATCACCGCAAAAAATGCGCCCGAATCAGCCGCTCACGGTAAAAGTGAAGGCCAGCGTGAAGAACGGCGAAATGCCTGAACAGGTTAATGTGCTGCTGTCCGCAGTGGACAGCGGCGTGCTTAATATCACCGATTATGTCGCGCCTGACCCATGGCGCGCCTTTTTCGGCCAGAAGCGCTATGGCGCGGATATTTACGATATCTACGGCCAGGTTATTGAAGGGCAGGGGCGGCTGGCCGCGCTGCGTTTTGGCGGCGACGGCGATGAGCTTAACCGCGGCGGCAAACCGCCGGTCAACCATGTCACTATTATTGCCCAGCAGGCGCAGCCGGTGCTGTTGGACGCCAATGGCGAAGGCACGGTGACGCTGCCGATTGGCGATTTCAACGGCGAACTGCGCGTTATGGCGCAGGCCTGGACTGACGATCGCTTCGGCAGCGCGGAAGGAAAGGTGATCGTGGCCGCGCCGCTGATTGCGGAACTGAGCACGCCTCGCTTTATGGCGGGCGGGGATGTATCACGCCTGGCGCTGGATATCACTAACCTCACGGATAAACCGCAGCAGTTAACCGCGCAGTTCACGACCAGTGGGCTGGCGCAGCTTGAAACAAATGATACGAAGCAACTGCAGCTCGCGCCGAATGCTCGCCAGACGGTGTTTATCCCTGTGCGGGCAGGGCAGGGCTATGGCGATGGCGAAATAAGCGCTCGTATTAGCGGTCTTGTTCTGCCGAATGAGACATTCGCGCCGTTGGTCAAACAGTGGAAAGTGGGCGTGCGTCCGGCTTTTGCCGCGCAGACTGCCAACAGCGGCGCCGTGCTTGGCCCGGGCGAAGTCTGGACGCCCGCCGCGCGTCATGTGACTGGGCTGGATGTCGCCACGCTTGGCGGACGACTGCTGCTGAGCGGGCAGGCGCCGCTTAACATTGCCCGTTATATTCAGGAGCTTAAGGCCTACCCTTACGGCTGCCTTGAACAGACCACCAGCGGCCTGTTCCCATCGCTCTACACCAATGCCGCGCAGCTTAAATCTTTAGGGATCAAAGGAGAAAGCGATGAACAGCGCCGGGCGGCGGTGGATATCGGTATTGCGCGTCTGCTGGAAATGCAGCGTGAAGAGGGTGGCTTTGGGCTGTGGGATAAAGAAGGCCCGGAAGAGTACTGGGCGACCGCCTATGTTACTGACTTCCTGGTGCGCGCTGGCGAGCAGGGCTATAGCGTTTCCACCGAAGCGCTTAACAAAGCCAATAACCGCCTGCTGCGCTACCTGCAGGATCCGGGCGTGATGGCGCTGCGCTATAGCGATGACACGCCTGCCAGTAAATTCGCCGTACAGGCCTATGCGGGCCTGGTGCTGGCGCGTCAGCAAAAAGCGCCGCTGGGCGCGCTTCGCGAACTGTGGGAGCAGCGCGCGGCGGCGCGCTCCGGGTTGCCGCTGGTGCAGCTTGGCGTAGCGTTGCAGTTGATGGGCGACGCGCCCCGCGCCAAAGAGGCGATAGAGACAGGGCTTAAGACCGGACGCAGCGAAAAAGCCGGCTGGCTTGGCGATTATGGCAGCACGCTTCGCGATAATGCGCTTAAGCTCGCGCTGCTTCAGGAAAACAAACTGCTGCCGCTGGCGCAGAACCAGCTTGTCACTTCGCTTTCCGAAGAGGCTTATAGCCAGCGCTGGCTTTCAACCCAGGAGAGCAACGCGCTGTTCCTTGCCGGACGCAGCCTGCAAAGCCAGCTGGCGGCATGGCAGGCGCAAACCTCGCTGCCGGGGCAGTTCCTGCAGGGTGATAAAGCGCAGGCGATTCCGGTCTCAGGCGAACAACTGGCGTCGCTTCAGGTAACCAACACGGGCAGCTCGCCGCTCTGGCTGCGTCTGGACAGCAGCGGCTATCCGCTTGAGGCGCCCGCGCCTGGCGGCAACGTGCTGCACATTGAACGCCACTTCCTTGACAGCAAAGGCCAGCCGAAACCGCTTTCCAGCCTGAAAAGCGGCGAACTGGTGATGGTCTGGCTTGATGTCTGGGCCGACAAAACGGTGCCGGACGCGCTGGTTGTGGATCTGCTGCCCGCCGGGCTCGAGCTGGAAAACCAGAATCTGGCGAATGCCAGCGCCAGCCTGAATAACGCTGGCAGCGAAGCGGAAAACCTGATTAACCGCATGCAGCAACTGGATATTCAGCACATGGAGTTTCGCGACGATCGCTTCGTTGCGGCGCTGCCGGTAAACGAAGGGGAACATGTCACGCTGGTATACCTGGCCCGTGCCGTCACGCCGGGCAGCTATACCATTCCTGCTCCGCAGGTTGAGTCGATGTATATTCCCCAGTGGCGAGCTAACGGCGCGGGCGGTGAAACCCTCAGTGTTACGCCTTAAACGAGCCTTATTGTGAGAAGGCGTTTAATGCGGCGTCGCTGGCTCTGGCTGGCGGCGCTGCCGCTCCTGTTGATGCTGATGTTGTGGAGCGCCGACCGGCTCTGGCCGCTGCCGTTGCGCGAAGTGCATCCTGCGCGTGTTGTCGTCACGGAAGCGGGCGTGCCGCTGTGGCGCTTTGCCGATGAAAACGGCATCTGGCGTTATCCAGTCTCTCTGAATGAGGTTTCGCCCCGCTATCTTGAAGCGCTGCTGAACTACGAAGACCGCTGGTTCTGGAAACACCCCGGCGTAAATCCTTTTTCCGTGCTGCGCGCCGCCTGGCAGGATTTACGGGCGGGCCATGTCGTATCCGGCGGCAGCACGCTTACCATGCAGGTGGCGCGCTTATTGGACCCCCATCCGCGAACGCCTGGCGGCAAGCTTCGCCAGTTGTGGCGAGCCCTGCAGCTGGAGTGGCATCTTTCAAAAACGGATATCCTCACGCTCTATCTTAACCGCGCGCCTTTCGGCGGTACGCTGCAGGGCGTAGGCGCAGCAAGCTGGGCCTATCTGGGCAAATCGCCTGAACGGCTGAGCTACGCCGACGCCGCGCTACTGGCGGTGTTGCCGCAGGCGCCGAGCCGGCTGCGGCCCGACCGCTGGCCGCAGCGCGCTCAGGCAGCGCGCGACAAAGTGCTGCGGCGAATGGCGAAGGAAGGCGTCTGGAGCGACAGGCAGGTCAAAGAGTCCCTGCAAGAGCCTGTATGGCTTGCGCCGCGTCAGATGCCGCAACTGGCGCCGCTCTTCGCCCGCCATCTGGCGCAGCGCGAGGCTGGCGTAAAAATTGTTTCCACACTCGACGCCGCGCTTCAGCGGCAACTGGAGGCGCTGGCGCTTAACCTGAAAAGCCGTTTACCGGCCCGCAGCTCGCTGGCGATGCTGGTGGTGGACCATCAAAGCATGAAGGTGCGCGGCTGGGTCGGGTCAGCGGATATCGATGATGATAGCCGTTTTGGCCATGTGGATATGGTCACGGCCGTGCGTTCTCCAGGCTCGGTGCTTAAACCCTTTATCTATGGCTTCGCGCTGGATGACGGGCTGATCCATCCCGCCTCTTTACTACAGGATGTGCCGCGTCGTTTTGGGGATTACCGCCCCGGAAATTTCGACAGCGGTTTTAACGGCCCGGTCAGCATGAGCGAAGCGCTGGTGCGTTCGCTCAACCTTCCGGCGGTGCAGGTGCTGGAGGCCTATGGACCCAGGCGTTTTACCGGCAGGTTGCGAAATGCCGGCCTACAGTTGCGGTTCCCGCCAGCGGCTGAGCCAAGCCTTGCTATTATTCTTGGCGGGGCGGGCGCCCGGCTTGATGAACTGGTCGCCGCGTATAGCGCCTTTGCCCGCCATGGTCGGGCAGGGCAATTGCGGCTGACGCCGCAGGATCCTTTACTTGAACGTCCCCTGATGTCGCAGGGCGCGGCGTGGATTATTCGCCGCATTCTGGCCAATGAAGCGCAGCCGCTGCCGGACAGCTCGCTGCCGCAAACCGTGCCGCTGGCATGGAAAACCGGCACCAGCTATGGCTACCGCGACGCATGGGCCATTGGCATCACTGCGCAATATGTCATTGGCGTCTGGACAGGAAGACCCGACGGTACGCCGGTCGCAGGGCAGTTTGGTTTCGCCAGCGCCGTGCCGGTACTCAATCAGATCAACAATCTGTTGCAGGCAGGCGTACAGAGCCAGCGCATTGCGCAGCCTGTCGATCCGCGTCCCGCTTCGGTGACTTCCGCCGCGATCTGCTGGCCTGGCGGGCAAACTCTGCCTGCGGGCGACCCGAACTGTCGTCGTCGGCTTGCGACCTGGCTGCTGGACAACAGCGAACCGCCAACGCTGCTGGCGCAGGGGCAGGAGAGTAACCAGGGCATCGTTCGCCCGGTCTGGCTTAACAAGAAAGGCGAGCGTGTGGCCGCCGATTGTCCCGAGGCGATAAAAAAGGACGTTCTGCTTTGGCCTTTGCCGCTGGAGCCCTGGCTGCCGGCGTCAGAACGTCGTGCGGCGCGCTTGCCGCCTGCCTCAGCAAGCTGCCCGCCAATGCAGGCGGAGGATGTCGCGCCGCTGCTGATTTCCGGCGTTAGCGATGGCGCGATAGTGAAACGGCTGCCCGGCCAGACGGCGCTCTCCTTACGCATTGTCAGTCAGGGTGGGCAGGGCAGGCGCTGGTGGTTTTTAAATGGCGACCTGCTTGAAGCGAGCGGCAACAGCGTAACGTTAATGCCGCAAAAAAGCGGTGAATATCAATTAGTGGCGCTGGATGAGGCGGGCCAAACGGCGGTAGCGCGCTTTACTTTGCAATAAGCCAAAATGGTGAAAAACGCGCTTTAAGCATGAACTGTTGCTAAAGGTAACATTATTTTAAAAAAATGTTATCCCGAACCATAGGCAAGGCTGACGTTGCTCATTATAATCGGCGCCAATTTCACTCCGGCCTGCCGGGTAAACAGAACAATTACAGAGGTAATCATGGCAATTGAACGTACTTTCTCCATCATCAAGCCGAACGCCGTAGCTAAAAACGTTATCGGCAGCATCTTTGCTCGTTTTGAATCCGCTGGTTTCAAAATTGTTGGCACCAAAATGCTGCATCTGAGCGTTGAGCAGGCTCGCGGCTTCTATGCTGAGCACGAAGGTAAACCGTTCTTTGACGGCCTGGTGGAGTTCATGACTTCCGGCCCGATCGTGGTTTCCGTACTGGAAAGCGAAAACGCAGTACAGCGTCACCGCGACCTGCTGGGCGCAACCAACCCGGCAAACGCGCTGGCCGGCACTCTGCGTGCTGATTACGCTGACAGCTTCACTGAAAACGGCACTCACGGTTCCGATTCCGTAGAATCCGCTGCGCGCGAAATCGCCTACTTCTTCGGCGAAGGCGAAGTCTGCCCGCGCACTCGCTAATCGCTGTAAAACCGAAGCGCCGCAGGAAGTTTATTTTTTCTGCGACGCTTTAAGCGATGGCATCCATGCCATAGAATTTGTACAATGCTGCGCCCCGGACGAGCGTGTCTGCTCACCGGGGCGTCTCTTTTTAACCCTCCAGGGGCCATAACGTGTAATAACGAGGCCGGAATACATTATGTCTGAACACATTGTCACGCCTGAGCTCGCCTCAGCAGCCACCGCTTCCAAAGCTGAAAAAATCAACCTGCTCGACCTGAACCGTCAGCAAATGCGCGAATTCTTCAAAACGCTTGGCGAAAAGCCTTTTCGCGCCGATCAGGTGATGAAATGGATGTATCACTATTGCTGTGATGATTTCGATGAGATGACCGACATCAACAAGGTGTTGCGCGGCAAGCTCAAAGAGGTAGCGGAAATCCGTGCACCGGAAGTCGTTGAAGAGCAACGTTCTTCTGACGGCACCATAAAATGGGCCATCGCCGTAGGCGACCAGCGCGTGGAAACGGTTTATATCCCGGAAGACGATCGCGCTACCCTGTGCGTCTCTTCACAGGTTGGCTGCGCGCTGGAGTGTAAATTCTGCTCTACCGCACAGCAGGGCTTTAACCGTAACCTGCGCGTTTCAGAAATTATCGGCCAGGTATGGCGCGCCGCCAAAATTATTGGCGCGGCGAAAGTGACCGGCCAGCGTCCTATCACCAATGTGGTGATGATGGGCATGGGCGAACCGTTGCTGAACCTCACCAATGTGGTGCCGGCGATGGAGATTATGCTGGATGATTTCGGTTTTGGCCTGTCAAAACGTCGCGTTACGCTGTCTACCTCGGGCGTCGTGCCGGCGCTGGACAAGCTTGGCGATATGATTGACGTAGCGCTGGCCATTTCCCTGCACGCGCCGAACGATGAAATCCGTGACGAAATTGTCCCGATCAATAAAAAGTACAATATCGAGACTTTCCTGGCAGCAGTGCGTCGTTATCTGGAAAAATCCAACGCTAATCAGGGCCGCGTTACCATTGAGTACGTGATGCTGGACCACGTTAACGATGAGACGGAGCATGCGCACCAGCTGGCGGAACTGCTGAAAGATACGCCGTGCAAGATTAACCTGATCCCGTGGAACCCCTTCCCTGGCGCGCCCTACGGACGGAGTTCGAACAGCCGTATCGACCGTTTCTCCAAAGTGCTGATGAGCTACGGTTTCACCACCATCGTGCGCAAAACGCGCGGCGATGATATCGATGCGGCATGCGGCCAGCTGGCTGGCGATGTCATCGACCGCACTAAGCGTACGATGCGTAAGCGTATGCAGGGTGAACCTATCGCCGTTAAGGCAGTCTGACAGGCAGACTGGCGGCGCGCTGGCGATGTTTACGTCAGTGCGCCGCTTGCAGGATAAAGAAGCGTAAGATGTAAATAATTACGGTGCGTTTCTTCTCGCTTTGAGGCAGTATGTAGCGTCGCAACAACAGTTTAGCTTGGCCGATTCTGGCTGTTCTGTGCGCATTAAACAGGCAGGGCATAAAAAGCTGGCTATGGTTAACTGACCAGAAGCGCGTGCGTTAACAATGACACAGGCTTAACGGTGAAAACACCGTCAGTCTTCGGCATGACAGCGAGCACGTAAGCTTCAATGGGCAAACAGAGTTTTCGCGGTACGGGCGGGCAATACAGGAAACCGTAGAGTCGCCAGCCGGTGCCTGGTTCCTTAATTAAAACAGTACCAGCAGTTGTAGCTAATGAATACTGAAGCCACTCACGAACACAATGCAGCACAAACCACGGGCGAACGTCTTCGTCTTGCTCGTGAACAACTCGGACTTAGCCAGCAGGTCGTGGCGGAACGCCTTTGCCTGAAGCTCTCTACAGTTCGCGATATCGAAGAGGATAAAGCGCCTGCCGATCTGGCGTCGACTTTCCTGCGTGGCTACATCCGTTCCTATGCGCGCCTGGTGCATATTCCGGAAGAAGAACTGCTGCCGATGATGGCTAAGCAGGTGCCCGTTAAAACCGCCAAAGTCGCGCCGATGCAGACTTACGCGCTGGGCAAACGCCGTAAAAAACGCGACGGCTGGCTGATGAGCTTTACCTGGCTTATCTTGTTTGTGGTAGTCGGCCTGACAGGCGCGTGGTGGTGGCAGAACCACAAAGCGCAGCAGGAAGAGATAACCACCATGGCCGATCAGTCAAGCGCTGAACTGAATGCTTCCGGCGGCCAGGGCCAGGCCGTTCCCCTGAATACGGGCGACGCCTCCGCGGCTCAGGATCAATCCACCGTGCAGGCGACGCCGCCTGCCGATCTCCCGGACGAAACCAGCACCTCTGCCGCCAGTGCGCCCGCCGCTACGGCGCAAACCAGCGCGCCGACCGCGACGCCAGTGCAGCCGCAGCAGCCGGCTGTCGTTTCGCCGAGCCAGGCGAACGTAGACGCCACAGCACAGCAGCCTGCGCCTGCAGCCGGTCAGTTGCCGGTTGACCAGGCGGCCACAACGCCTGCGGCGGATGCTAACGCGCTGGTAATGAACTTCACCGCCGATTGCTGGCTGGAAGTTACGGACGCTACGGGTAAGAAATTGTTCAGCGGCCTGCAACGTAAGGACGCTAACCTCAATCTTTCTGGCGAGGCGCCTTACAAGCTCAAAATTGGCGCACCGTCCGCTGTCCAGATCCAGTATCAGGGTAAACCGGTTGATTTAAGTCGTTTTATCAGAACTAACCAGGTTGCTCGTCTGACCCTCAATGCCGAACAATCAGTAACGCAGTAACAGACGGGCAGTGAGGGAGAAATTTCATGCATAACGCAGCGCCGATTCAACGCAGAAAGTCTAAACGTATTTATGTCGGCAATGTGCCGATCGGCGATGGCGCCCCCATCGCCGTTCAGTCGATGACCAACACCCGCACTACGGATGTAGAAGCGACGGTCAATCAGATCAAAGCGCTTGAGCGCGTGGGCGCCGACATCGTGCGCGTATCGGTTCCTACCATGGACGCCGCTGAGGCGTTTAAACTCATCAAGCAGCAAGTCAGCGTGCCGCTGGTGGCGGACATTCACTTCGACTACCGCATCGCCCTGAAGGTGGCGGAATATGGCGTGGATTGCCTTCGCATTAACCCCGGCAACATCGGCAACGAAGAGCGCATCCGCACGGTAGTAGACTGCGCGCGCGATAAAAATATTCCTATCCGCATCGGCGTAAACGCCGGATCGCTGGAAAAAGATCTGCAGGAAAAATATGGCGAGCCGACGCCGCAGGCGCTGCTGGAATCCGCCATGCGCCATGTCGATCACCTCGATCGTCTGAACTTCGATCAATTCAAGGTGAGCGTAAAGGCCTCCGACGTGTTCCTGGCGGTCGAATCTTATCGCTTGCTGGCAAAGCAGATCGATCAACCCCTGCATCTTGGGATCACCGAAGCGGGCGGCGCACGCGCGGGCGCCGTGAAATCAGCTATCGGCCTTGGTTTGCTGCTGTCTGAAGGTATCGGCGATACCCTGCGCATTTCGCTTGCCGCCGACCCGGTGGAAGAGATCAAAGTCGGCTTCGATATTCTCAAATCCCTGCGCATTCGTTCCCGTGGCATTAACTTCATCGCCTGCCCGACCTGTTCGCGCCAGGAGTTCGACGTTATCGGCACCGTGAACGCGCTGGAGCAGCGCCTGGAGGATATCATCACGCCGATGGATGTCTCTATTATCGGCTGTGTGGTGAACGGGCCGGGCGAAGCGCTGGTTTCCACGCTTGGCGTAACCGGCGGCAACAAAAAGAGCGGCTTTTATGAAGAGGGCGTGCGTAAAGATCGTCTCGACAACGAAGAGATGATAAGTCAGCTTGAAGCGAAGATCCGCGCCAAAGCCGCCATGCTCGATGCAAGCCAGCGCATCAACGTGCAGCAACTGGAAAAATAAGGCAACTGGGAAGCGTCTGGCTTCCCGTGTATGATTGAACCCGCATGGCGCGTCGCGATTTGGCAGCGGGCCTGATTCGGGTTCATTTTTTGTATTGAATAAGAGAATAAACGTGGCAAAAAACATTCAAGCCATTCGCGGCATGAACGATTATCTGCCGGGCGAAACCGCCATCTGGCAGCGCATTGAAAGCACACTCAAACAGGTGCTCGGCAGCTACGGTTACAGCGAAATTCGTTTGCCGATTGTAGAGCAGACCCCGTTATTCAAACGCGCCATCGGTGAAGTCACCGACGTGGTTGAAAAAGAGATGTACACCTTTGAGGACCGCAACGGCGATAGCCTGACTCTGCGTCCTGAAGGGACCGCGGGCTGCGTGCGCGCCGGTATTGAACATGGTCTTCTGTACAATCAGGAACAGCGCTTGTGGTACATCGGGCCGATGTTCCGTCACGAGCGTCCGCAAAAAGGGCGCTATCGTCAGTTCCATCAGCTGGGTGTTGAAGTGTTTGGCCTGCAGGGGCCGGACATCGACGCTGAGTTGATCATGCTGACCGCTCGCTGGTGGCGTGCGCTCGGCATCGCCGACCACGTATCTCTTGAGCTCAACTCTATCGGTTCGCTGGAAGCGCGCGCGAACTATCGCGATGCGCTGGTGGCTTTCCTTGAACAGCATGTTGATAAGCTCGACGACGACTGCAAACGCCGTATGTACAGCAACCCGCTTCGCGTGCTGGACTCTAAAAATCCGGAAGTGCAGGCGCTGCTTAACGATGCGCCGACGCTTGGCGATTACCTGGATGACGAGTCGCGCGAGCATTTTGCCGGCTTGTGCGCATATCTCGATGCGGCGGGCATCGGTTATACCGTCAATCAGCGCCTCGTGCGCGGTCTCGATTACTACAACCGCACCGTGTTTGAGTGGGTGACCAGCAGCCTCGGCTCGCAGGGCACCGTCTGCGCGGGCGGGCGTTACGATGGCCTGGTTGAGCAACTGGGCGGTCGCGCAACACCGGCCGTTGGCTTCGCCATGGGGCTTGAGCGCCTCGTTTTATTGGTTCAGGCTGTGAATCCGGAATTTAAAGCCGATTCTGTTGTCGATATTTACCTGGTTGCTTCCGGCGACGGTACCCAGACGGCGGCGATGCTGCTGGCTGAAGCGGTACGCGATGCGTTCCCGGCAGGCAAGCTGATGACGAACTACGGCGGCGGCAACTTCAAGAAACAGTTCGCCCGTGCTGACAAGTGGGGCGCTCGCGTTGCGCTTGTGCTCGGCGAAAACGAAGTGGCGAACCGTCAGGTCGTCGTGAAGGACTTGCGTTCAGGTGAACAGCAAACCGTCGCGCAAAGCGAGGTTGCGGCTCACCTGCAGGCGCTGCTGGGTTAATGTCCCCGGCGATTTATCGTTAAGGAGAAGGACAGCGTGGAAATCTACGAGAACGAAAACGACCAGGTCGACGCAGTAAAGCGTTTCTTTGCTGAGAATGGCAAGGCGCTGGCGGTCGGGGTGGTATTAGGGATTGGTGCGCTGGTCGGCTGGCGCTACTGGACAAGCCATGAAGTGGAGTCAGCGCGCAGCGCTTCGCTTGCCTATGACAATGCCGTTTCCGGCGTACGCGCCGATAATCCGCAATCGCTGACTGCCGTAGAGCAGTTCGCTGCGGAGAATAAAAACAACTACGGCGCGCTGGCGTCGCTGAAGCTTGCTCAGCAGTACGTTGATAAAAACGATCTGAACAAGGCTGCCGCGCAACTCCAGCAAGGGTTGAACAGCACGAAAGATGAAAATCTCCAGGCGCTTATTAATCTGCGTCTGGCGCGCGTTCAGGTTCAGCTTAAGCAGGCTGACGCGGCGCTGAAAACGCTGGAGTCGGTAAAAGGCGCGGGCTGGACGGCAATTGTCGCCGACCTGCGCGGTGAAGCGCTGCTGAGCAAAGGCGACAAGCAGGGTGCACGCGAGGCGTGGAGCAAAGGGGTGGAGAGCGATAGCTCCCCGGCGCTTCGTGAGATGATCCAGATGAAAATTAATAACTTGTCCGTCTGAGAGGGACCCGATGCAATTGCGTAAATTACTTCTGCCAGGGCTGCTTTCCGTTACGCTGTTAAGCGGGTGTTCACTGTTCAGCGGTGAAGAAGATGTGGTGAAAATGTCGCCGTTACCGACGGTTGAAAACCAGTTTGATCCGCAAACCGCATGGAGCGCTTCGGTAGGCGATGGGATTGGCGATTTTTACTCCAACCTGCACCCGGCCTTCCAGGATGGCACTGTCTATGCAGCGGACCGTCACGGCGTTGTTAAAGCCATGAACATTGCCGACGGGAAAGAGGTCTGGCGCGTCGATCTTTCTGAGAAAACCGGCTGGCTTTCCCGCAACCGTCCGGCGCTGCTTTCCGGCGGCGTGACTGTTGCAGGCGCGCATGCGTATGTCGGCAGTGAAAAAGCGCAGGTCTACGCGCTTAATACCGCAGACGGCACCATTGCATGGCAGACTCGCGTCGCGGGCGAAGCGCTTTCCCGTCCGATAGTCAGCGATGGTCTGGTGCTGGTGCACACCAGCAACGGCATTCTGCAGGCGCTTAACGAGAGCGATGGCGCTGTAAAATGGACCGTTAACCTGGATATGCCTTCACTTTCTCTGCGCGGCGAATCTGCGCCGACCACCGCTTATGGCGCCGCCATCGTCGGTGGCGACAACGGCCGTGTCAGCGCGGTGTTGATGCAGCAGGGGCAGATGATTTGGCAACAGCGTATCTCCCAGGCGACAGGCGCAACCGAAATCGATCGCCTGAGCGATGTAGATACCACCCCGGTCGTGGTTAACGGCGTCGTTTACGCGCTCGCTTATAACGGCAACCTGACTGCGCTGGATCTGCGCTCTGGTCAGATCATGTGGAAACGTGAACTCGGTTCGGTGAATGATTTCGTCGTTGACGGTGGCCGTATCTACCTGGTTGACCAGAACGATCGCCTGTTGGCGCTTAATACCGAAGGCGGCGTCACGCTCTGGACGCAAAGCGATCTGCTGCACCGCAACCTCACCGCGCCAGCGTTGTATAATGGTTATCTGGTGGTGGGCGACAGCGAAGGCTATATGCACTGGATCAATACCGATGATGGCCGCTTTGTCGCTCAGCAGAAAGTTGACGGTTCAGGCTTCCTTACGGAACCGGTCGTCGCGAATGACAAACTGCTGATTCAGGCAAAAGACGGCACGCTCTACGCCATTACACGTTAATCAGAACGGGCGTAGCACAGAAAAACGGCTCCTGAATCGCACAGGGGCCGTTTCCTGTTTTCTGGAACCCTGCTAAAACGGCGGGGTTTGATCATGATTTTTAGTAATGAGGCTTTGATAATGGTACCTGTGGTCGCGCTGGTCGGGCGCCCTAACGTCGGAAAATCCACCCTCTTTAACCGTTTAACTCGCACCCGTGATGCGCTGGTAGCGGATTTCCCGGGGCTGACTCGCGATCGCAAGTATGGTCGTGCTGAAGTGGAAGGCCGCGAGTTTATCTGTATCGATACCGGCGGTATCGACGGCACGGAAGAGGGCGTTGAAACGCGCATGGCGGAGCAGTCGCTGCTGGCGATTGAAGAGGCGGATGTCGTGCTCTTTATGGTCGATGCGCGCGCGGGCCTGATGCCGGCGGATGAAGCTATCGCCAAACATCTGCGCAGCCGCCAGAAGCCGACGTTTTTGGTCGCCAATAAAACGGACGGGCTGGATCCGGACCAGGCGGTAGCGGATTTCTACTCGCTGGGCCTTGGTGAAATTCATCCTATCGCCGCTTCTCACGGGCGAGGCGTGACCAGCCTGCTGGAGCAGGTGCTGATGCCGTGGATGGATGATATCAATCCGCCGGAAGAGGTGGATGAAGACGCCGAATACTGGGCGCAGTTTGAAGCGGAGCAGAACGGCGAAGAAGCTGAGGAAGAAGAAGACGATTTCAACCCGCAGGATCTGCCGATTAAGCTCGCTATTGTCGGTCGTCCTAACGTTGGTAAGTCTACACTCACTAACCGTATTCTCGGCGAAGACCGCGTGGTGGTTTATGACATGCCTGGCACCACGCGCGACAGCATTTACATTCCGATGGAGCGTGATGGCCGCGAGTATGTACTCATTGATACCGCAGGCGTGCGCAAGCGCGGCAAAATCACCGATGTGGTGGAGAAGTTCTCGGTCATTAAAACGCTGCAGGCCATTGAAGATGCAAACGTGGTGTTGCTGGTTATCGACGCTCACGAAGGCATTTCCGACCAGGATCTGTCGCTGCTCGGCTTTATTCTAAACAGCGGCCGCTCGCTGGTTATCGTGGTCAACAAATGGGACGGTCTTAGCCAGGAAGTAAAAGAGCAGGTGAAAGAGACGCTTGATTACCGTCTGGGCTTTATCGACTTCGCCCGTGTGCACTTTATCTCCGCGCTGCACGGCAGCGGCGTTGGCAACCTGTTTGAATCGGTACGCGAAGCGTATGACAGCTCAACCCGCCGCGTGAGCACCGCGCTGCTCACGCGCATCATGAACATGGCGGCAGAAGATCATCAGCCGCCGCTGGTGCGCGGTCGTCGCGTGAAGCTGAAATATGCCCATGCGGGCGGTTATAACCCGCCGATTGTGGTTATCCACGGCAACCAGGTGAAAGACCTGCCGGATTCCTACAAACGCTACCTGATGAACTATTTCCGCAAATCGCTGGAAGTAATGGGGACGCCAATCCGCATTCAGTTCAAGGAAGGGGATAACCCGTTCGCTAATAAGCGCAATACGCTGACGCCAAATCAGATGCGTAAGCGTAAGCGTCTGATCAAGCATATTAAGAAAGGCAAATAACGATTCACTAAAAATCATCAACTTTCTAAAAATCCAGAAGCCCGCATTGCGCGGGCTTTTTTTATCAGGGACTATCATAATGAGGCAGTCAACTTATAATCCCCTTGTACCCATGGATGTACTCAATGGGTTGTGCTTATTTTTTTGGGTACGAAAATCTGTACCCAATCATGATTTAGCCAGTACTGGGTACAACCGGAGGCCAGTTATGCCGAAACTAACTGATATGCAGATTAAAGCCTGAATTAAAGCGAATGAACGATTTGAAGGTCGCCGCCAGACGATAAAATCCCATTCTGATGGTGGGCGGAATGGTGAAACAGGCCCGCTACAACGTAATGGGGGCCTCAGCCGTCAGAACTCTCGTGATAAGGTGATATATCCGTTGTACCGTACTGAGCATTCATCGTCATTGGCGAACGCTGACGAAATGAACTCATCACGTTTGCCGTTTTTATCCGTAAACGTGTATTTCGCCGTCACGGTTAGTACATGTCCATCGTGATACATGCTGTAGTAATCGCTCTCAGAAAGCCTGAGATCAGCTGATTTCTTTAAGTCGGCCTGGCTATCAGCAATCGCCATTTTTCTGGCGAATACATCAGACACAGGCAGCACATCAAGCACTTCCACGGTTGTTTTGCTGTACTGGATAGATGTCAGGTCGATGCCGAGATCGTTCTTTATGCTGGTCAGTAACATACCTTCGACATAATGCCCTGGTGCTGCGCATTCGCTACCGGGAGTAGCTGCCATTGCAAATACAGGCATCAGAACTACAGCCAGTATATATCCGCGGATCATCGTACAACCTCCAGCGACGCCCCTGTATCTTTGCTCACAAGGAGGCGGGTTGAATGGCTCATGATGATACAGCCTTCGGAAGCGAATCCGGCAATACCAACACGCTTATCACCGTGCATACGGAATGTGTGCATATCGCGTGCGTAGGAATTACCACTGATATGTTTCAAGGTGATGGTGAGCGGCCCTTTGCTCGTTCCCGTACTGCCTGTCTTCCATATACCGCGAGGAATGGGCCCCATGCCGCGTACCTGCTCACGGTCCGGATTGTTTTTATTGGTCAGTGCGCCGGAGTAGCCCGTTTCAATTAATTTGCCGTTGCGAAACAGTTCGCCGGTATTTTGCTTATAAAGCCATTTAGCCATGAGTGATCTCCTTATGCTGTTTTACGTTCTTTCCAGCTATCGGCGTGCTGGATGTTGCCATCGACATAGTTCCACGTGATTTTTTCGTAACGCAGGCCTACATGCTCTATATGACCCTGTTTTTCGAAGTCGGGATCTTTGATGTCAAACATAATTGGCACAACGTGGCACACCTTCACGTTCTCCAGCACGGCATTGAAATATTCTTCTTCCATGCCGTTATTGTTGATGCGGTAGTATCGGAAGATAGCTTTTGCCAGCGTGCGGCCTGTTGTCAGTGCGCGATATAAAAGTGGGGATGATGGGTCGATTTCTTTTTCGAAAGTATAGGCCTCATGCTGGCGTGTACCGGTAGCAGAGCCGGTCATATCGTCGGTGGGGATAAACACGTCGTGCTGCATACCCACCAGCTCTATGCTTCCCTCTCGTCCGTTAACATTAACACCGCCTTTCAGTAGCTTTCCTTCCTCCTCGTAAAGCCATAGATAAACGGGTATTGCCATTGGGGTAACCCCTTGTTGCTGTATGAAATTCGGTTAACCATACCGCGCAACAAGTTGTGTAAATGTAATGATTGATTTGCATGAATTAACCATCATTTGCGTGGGTGATGGTATGGCGCGGTCTATTGATGCGGGTTGCCAAAAGCTGGTGGGAGGGGAAAGGAAAATCTCTGGAAGCCATAACCTGTGTGGCGGCTCGCTTGGGTAGAATTTTTGCACCCGTGAGATTAAAAAACTCCACTGCGCAAAAAAACAGAAAATCTATGCGCAAGCCTCAAGTGCGCAGAACAGTTAAAATGAGGCTACAGCCCGTGTCAAAGCTTGGTTTTATATTGCGCAAAATCGGGTATTACCTGATCCGGAAAGATCCGCTTTTTTTGGGTAGTGCGCAGAAAAAAAGCTGAGCAAAATACTTCCCCGCCGGCTAAGTAAAGTTGCGCCCTTGCTGCGATGTTATCCGATCTACAGCTGCGTGAAATATGTGGTCGGGATGCGCTTTAAATAGGGTGGACATCAATACGCAGCAGTACGCTAAAAAGTACGTAATTGCTTGATCACTGGTAGTGATTTTCGTCATCAATATGCGTAGGATTGAGTAAGTCTCGCTGGTTGATCATTGTGCAAATAGTTGAGCACTTCCCCGTTTCGTGTGCACAAAGGTGTGCACAATCAATGTGATAAGTGGTTAATTCCTTTTAAAACAACCAATAAGATCTTATTTGTTCTTCACATTAAGAAAGACAAATAAGCCACGGTTTCCTGTGCGATGGCGCGGGAAGCGCGCTTAAAGAGAGCGTTAAGCCAATAAGGAGGCGTTATGGAAACCATCTGTCCTGATTGCCGCCAGCCGCTGGAGCAGACAGCAGGCGGCGCACACTGCGCCACGTGCGATAAAGATTTCCAGCTGGAGCCGCGTTGCCCTGACTGCCACCAGCCGCTTGAGGTGCTGAAGGCCTGTGGCGCGGTCGACTACTTCTGTCAGAACGGCCACGGCCTTATTTCAAAAAAACGCGTTGACTGGCAGCCTGCCCCACGCTAATCGCAGACGCAATCTTCGCCGCGCCGCCACAGCTCTTCCAGCTCTGGCGGCGCTTTTGTTTCCGGCACCAGGACAATAACGTCGGCGTAATGGGCGCTGTTATGGTGCGTCCAGGTTATCTGGATGCGGTAATAACGCTGGTCGCCGCGGCCCGGTGAATCGGGCTCGCCGGGCGGCTTCGCTACCGGTAAGGTCTGCTGCAGAATATTCACTATGCGCTGGCGCTGCGCTTCATTAAGCTGGGCGAGAATAATTCGCCTCAGCCCGCTCAGGCGGGGAATAAACGCCACGCCGCCTTCTCGCGCCAGCTCAATGACTGCATCGTCCGTCAGCGTCGGCAACTCGTTCATTACAATACTCCCACCTGTTTCCAGGCCGCTTCAATCGCATTAGCCACGCTGCTGCCGGAACGTGTGCCGCCATGCTCTATGGTCAGGCGAGCGAAGGCGGCAAAATCGGCGTTTTGTGCAAGTGAGCGGTCACATACTGTGTCATACCAGGCATAGCCCGCCTTCTCCCAGGCATAGCCGCCCAGCGCGGTAGCTGCAAGATAAAATGCATGGTTAGGGATGCCTGAGTTCAGGTGTACGCCGCCGTTATCTTCCCGGGTTTTTATAAAATCATTCATATGAGCCGGTTGCGGATCTTTTCCCAGCAGCGGATCGTCATAAGCGGTGCCCGGCGCTGACATTGAGCGCAACCCTTTGCCGTTAATTCCTTCTGCAAGCAATCCTTCGCCGATGATCCAGTCTGCTTCCGTCGCCGTTTGTCCAAGGTGGTACTGTTTAACCAGCGAGCCAAAGACATCTGAGAGCGATTCATTCAGCGCGCCGGCTTGCTCAAAATAAATCAGCCCGGCTTCGGTTTCAGTAACGCCGTGGCTGAGCTCATGGGCGACCACGTCAATGGCGATGGTAAAACGGTTGAAAATCTCGCCGTCACCGTCGCCAAACACCATCTGCTGGCCGTTCCAGAAGGCGTTCTGGTACTCCTCGCCGTAATGCACCGTGCCGCTGAGCACCAGCCCCTTGTTATCCAGCGAATCGCGCTGATAAATTTTCCAGAAGAATTCATGCGTTACGCCCAGATAGTCATACGCCTCGTCTACCGCCACGTCGCCATTTGAGGGCTGGCCTTCCTTGCGCACCGATTCGCCCGGCAGAGACTGGGTGTTATTTGCATTATAAATATCGCGGATGAGTTCGCCCCTGGCGACAGCCTGCGGGGCATGGGGTTTGGCATGGCCTTCAGCCATCAGCGTCTGTACATGGGTTAGCGTCTGGCGCGCGTAGCGCTGCTGATGTTCGTTGCCGTGGTCGATAATACGGCGAAGGATATAGGGAGGAATAACGGTGGGATAACGGGACTGGATCATGCTGCTCTCCTTCTGGCGGGAAATGCCGATTAAAAAAGGAACAGCAGCAGTATAGTTGGCGAAGCGCCGGAGCGTCAGGCGCTTTTGGGTTTACGCGGTTTTTTTATCGGCGCGATGGCGGTAACCTGGCTTTCCACTATGCCATCCGCAAGACGAGTGGTGAGCTTGTCGCCCGCCTGAACCTGTCGCGTTTGCTTAAGCAGCTTGCCGTCCGCCGCCTGCGTGACGCTATAGCCGCGCGCGAGTGTCGCGAGCGGGCTTACCGCCTCCAGGTGCGCGGCAAGCGTACCGAAGCGTTCGCGGGAAGCGCCTAGTCTTGTACTTAGCGCCTGCGACAGGCGATATTCGTGCTGCTGCAGGCGCGTCTGCAGACGATGAATGCGCGGCAGCGGGGTGTGTTGAGAGAGCCGTTGAGAGAGCCGCTGCTGATGCAGTGAGGCGCGCCGCAGGCGGGCGTCTATCGCCGTATCAAGGCGCTGTTTCAGACGCACCAGTTCAGTCTGTTGGCGGGCCAGCCGCAGTTGCGGGTGCTGCTGTTGCAGACGATGCTGCAAGCGCGTGAAGCGCTGGTTATTGCTTGCAAGAAAATAATCCATCGCCATCTCCAGCCTTTGCTGCTGCGACTGGATCTGGCGCAGCAGTTCAAGCTGGTTGCGGCTGACTATCTCCGCTGCCGCAGAAGGGGTCGGAGCGCGCAGGTCGGCGACAAAGTCGGCGATGGTTACGTCAGTTTCATGGCCGACGGCGCTGACGATGGGAATGCGGCTGGCGAAAATTGCTCGCGCCACGCGTTCGTCGTTAAAGCTCCACAAATCTTCCAGCGAGCCGCCGCCGCGCCCGACGATCAGCACGTCGCACTCATCCCGGCGGTTGGCAAGCTCAATGGCGCGCACAATTTGCCCCGGCGCATCGTCGCCCTGTACGGCCGTTGGGTAGATAACCACCGGCAGCGACGGGTCGCGGCGTTGCAGCACGTGCAGCACATCATGCAGCGCCGCGCCGGTTTTCGACGTAATGACGCCCACCTGGCGGGCCGGGGAGGGGAGCGGTTTTTTCAGGCTCTGGTCAAAGAGGCCTTCCGCGGCAAGGCGCTGCTTAAGCTGCTCGTAGCGCTGCTGCAAAAGCCCTTCACCCGCAGGCTGCATGCTCTCGACGATTATCTGGTAGTCGCCGCGCGGCTCATAAAGCGTGATATTAGCCCGCACCAGCACCTGCTGGCCGTGCTGAGGCCGGAAAGTAACGCGGCGGTTGCTGTTGCGAAACATCGCGCAGCGTACCTGCGCTGAATCGTCTTTTAGCGTGAAGTACCAGTGCCCGGAGGCGGGCTGGGTGAAATTAGAAATTTCGCCGCTTATCCAGACCTGGCCCATCTCCTGTTCCAGCAGCAGGCGGACCGTCTGATTCAGGCGGCTGACGGTAAAAATTCCGGAATTTTGCGTGGGTAACATGTGAGCTGGATCAAATTCTAAATCAGCGGGTTAATGAGTCGATAGTAACGCCGTTCAGTTCAATCGCAAGCGTTTAACGTAAAAAAATGTGGAAGCAATCGGTTACGCTCTGTATAATGCCGCGGCAATATTTTATCTGTTCTCATTCACCCCAGGTTGAGATATTGCCCATGCTACGTATCGCTAAAGAAGCTCTGACGTTTGACGACGTTCTCCTCGTTCCCGCTCACTCTACCGTTCTGCCGAACACGGCCGATCTCAGCACGCAGTTGACTAAAACCATCCGCCTGAATATCCCTATGCTTTCCGCTGCGATGGATACGGTCACCGAAGCGCGTCTGGCTATCGCGCTGGCGCAGGAAGGGGGCATCGGCTTTATCCACAAAAACATGTCTATTGAGCGCCAGGCGGAAGAAGTCCGCCGCGTGAAAAAACATGAAAGCGGCGTGGTAACCGACCCGCAGACTGTACTGCCGACCACCACCCTGCGCGAAGTAAAAGAGCTGACCGAGCGTAACGGCTTCGCCGGCTACCCGGTTGTGACCGAAGATAACGAGCTGGTGGGCATTATCACCGGTCGTGACGTGCGTTTTGTTACCGACCTTTCTCAGCCGGTCAGCGTTTACATGACGCCGAAATCCCGCCTGGTCACCGTGCGCGAAGGCGAATCCCGTGAAGTGGTGTTCGCTAAAATGCATGAAAAACGCGTTGAAAAAGCGCTGGTTGTGGATGACAGCTTCCACCTGCGCGGCATGATCACCGTAAAAGACTTCCAGAAAGCGGAACGTAAACCGAACGCCTGTAAAGACGAGCAAGGCCGTCTGCGCGTTGGCGCGGCGGTGGGCGCCGGCGCTGGCAACGAAGAGCGCGTGGATGCGCTGGTGGCCGCAGGCGTCGACGTATTGCTGATTGACTCCTCTCACGGTCATTCTGAAGGCGTGCTGCAGCGTATTCGCGAAACCCGTGCGAAATACCCGAACCTGCAAATCATCGGCGGCAACGTGGCGACCGCGGCGGGCGCGAAAGCGCTGGCGGATGCGGGCGTAAGCGCGGTGAAAGTGGGCATCGGCCCGGGTTCTATCTGCACCACCCGCATCGTCACCGGCGTTGGCGTGCCGCAGATCACGGCCGTAGCCGATGCCGTTGAGGCGCTGGAAGGCACCGGCATTCCGGTTATCGCCGATGGCGGCATTCGCTTCTCCGGCGATATCGCAAAAGCTATCGCGGCGGGCGCAAGCGCGGTAATGGTCGGCTCAATGCTTGCTGGCACCGAAGAATCGCCGGGTGAAATTGAACTCTACCAGGGCCGTTCTTACAAATCCTATCGCGGCATGGGCTCGCTTGGCGCGATGTCCAAAGGCTCCTCAGACCGTTACTTCCAGACCGATAACGCCGCCGACAAGCTGGTACCGGAAGGCATCGAAGGCCGCGTAGCTTATAAAGGCCGTCTGAAAGAGATTATTCACCAGCAGATGGGCGGCCTGCGTTCCTGTATGGGCCTGACCGGCTGTGCTACCATCCACGATCTGCGCACCAAAGCGGAATTCGTGCGCATCAGCGGTGCGGGCATCCAGGAAAGTCACGTACACGACGTGACCATCACCAAAGAGTCTCCGAACTACCGTATGGGCTCCTGATTTTCCTCGCCCGGCCATGCGCCGGGCGATTTACTTTAATGCACTTGCCTCGGAATTAGCGTCAATGACGGAAAATATCCATAAACATCGCATTCTCATTCTTGATTTCGGCTCGCAGTATACGCAGCTGGTTGCCCGCCGCGTGCGTGAACTGGGCGTTTACTGCGAACTTTGGGCGTGGGATGTCACTGAAGCACAGATTCGTGAGTTTAACCCGAACGGGATTATTCTTTCCGGCGGCCCGGAAAGCACCACCGAAGAGAACAGCCCGCGCGCGCCGCAGTATGTTTTTGAAGCAGGCGTGCCGGTGCTGGGCGTTTGCTATGGCATGCAGACCATGGCGATGCAACTCGGCGGCCATGTTGAAGGCTCTAACGAGCGTGAGTTCGGTTATGCGCAGGTAGAGGTGAAAACCGACAGCGCGCTGATTCATGGTATTGAAGACGCGCTGAGCGCGAGCGGCAACCCGCTGCTGGACGTGTGGATGAGCCACGGCGACAAAGTGACCGCCATTCCGTCCGATTTCGTGACCGTCGCCAGCACCGAGACCTGCCCGTTCGCCATTATGGCTAACGAAGAAAAACGTTTCTACGGCGTGCAGTTCCATCCGGAAGTGACCCACACCCGCCAGGGCCTGCGCATGCTGGAGCGCTTCGTGCGCGATATTTGTCAGTGTGAAGCGCTGTGGACGCCGGCAAAAATTATCGACGACGCGGTTGAGCGCATCCGCCTGCAGGTGGGTAACGATAAAGTTATCCTCGGCCTCTCCGGCGGCGTGGATTCTTCCGTTACCGCGATGCTGCTGCATCGCGCCATCGGCGACCGTCTGACCTGCGTATTCGTGGACAACGGCCTGCTGCGCCTGAATGAAGCTGAGCAGGTGATGGACATGTTCGGTGACCATTTTGGGCTGAATATTGTTCACGTGCCGGCGGAAGCGCGCTTCCTGGAAGCGTTGGCGGGCGAAAATGACCCGGAAGCGAAGCGTAAAATCATCGGCCGCGTCTTTGTTGAAGTGTTCGACGAAGAAGCGCTGAAGCTTGAAGATGTGAAATGGCTGGCGCAGGGCACCATCTATCCGGATGTGATTGAGTCCGCCGCGTCCGCGACCGGCAAAGCGCACGTTATCAAATCTCACCACAACGTAGGCGGTCTGCCGAAAGAGATGAAGATGGGCCTCGTTGAGCCGCTGAAAGAGTTGTTCAAAGATGAAGTGCGTAAGATTGGTCTGGAGCTGGGCCTGCCGTACGACATGCTTTATCGCCATCCGTTCCCGGGGCCGGGCCTCGGCGTTCGCGTGCTGGGCGAAGTGAAGAAAGAGTATTGCGACCTGCTGCGTCGCGCCGACGCTATCTTCATCGACGAGCTGCGCCGCGCCGATCTCTATAACAAAGTCAGCCAGGCGTTCACCGTCTTCCTGCCGGTTCGCTCCGTTGGCGTGATGGGTGATGGCCGTAAATATGACTGGGTCGTTTCTCTGCGCGCGGTCGAAACCATCGACTTCATGACCGCACACTGGGCGCACCTGCCGTACGATTTCCTGGGCCGCGTTTCCAACCGCATCATCAATGAAGTGAACGGTATTTCCCGCGTGGTGTATGACATCAGCGGCAAGCCGCCAGCGACGATCGAATGGGAATAATCAAGAACCCTTCCTGTGTTTTCATGAGCAGGTGAAAGTAAATATAACCCTCTGTTTATACAGAGGGTTTTTCTTTATTTGCATTCGGTATTTTTTGTAGCGCACCGTTCCTGTTTGCAGAGGAACAGGATTTACATGCGCTCTGGTTGGTTATCTTAATAAGGTCTCTATTAATGGCCATCAGGCGAACGAATCATGAAGTAGAGACAATCAGCTACGTTAAAAAGAACGCAGCAATGCTTGATCTGTCCGAACCTATTCTGGTCACACAAAATGGTGCGCCTGATTATGTTATAGAGGCCAGTGAACATAAGCAGGAACGGGAAAACACCATTGCTTTGCTCAAGCAGGTGACTTTAAGTACACGCTTACGTTTAAGCACTATATCGACACAATAACGCCGTCCCTGCGCCCGTGTTGATATTAAACCACGCCCGGTTATCGCAGATTTACCCTGAACTGCTGAAAATTGGCTGCGCCAGGTTGCAGGAGTTAACCATGTTAAGGGCTATCGGGTTTTGTATTCCGTAGACGAAACCTTAGTGACCACGCATGTTATTCTGGCACATCGGCAGGATGTCCAGCAGTTGCTGTTTAAGCGTCTGATAATGGCCTGATAGCAACCTTTTTTATTGCCTGATAACGTCATTAAAGCCCTCTGCGGTGCGAAGGGTTTTTTATTAATCCGAAGAAAATTGGACATTATTTTGCTTTATTAACAGGCGGTAAAAACAGGTATATAAACCCGATAATTCCAGCGTCCGGCATGACGAATAAAGGGAGTCTCTGAGATTAAACACGCCGCGTCTGCCGCTCAGGTTTTATTGCCCTGATTAATGCAACCAGCAAGCCAGACAGGTTATGGCTTCCACACGGCCTTGTCTTTGGTCGTAACAGGTTAAATCTTGTTCATTAAGCATCACTAAAGGCGAAAATAATCCCACCGCGCCGCTCGGGCAGTGTCAACTCAGGGTAGAATAGCGATTAGCGTGGCGACGTAGTTTCGATAGTCAGACTGGATTGCTGTGCCTGAACTTTGTCCTGGTAGTGATACCATGCGCCTACAGCGGAATAGACAAAGCGGCCAAAGAGGAAGAGGAAGCTGATAAGCAGCACAATGCGGGTCATGCGGCTGTTAAAACGGTGTCGTTTTCGTATTCGTAAGGGGGAGGTGGCCTGTGTCACACCAGTATCCTTCAGGTTTGCCCGGCAGCTGCGGGCGACGTTGCTATTAAGGCACAGCGTGACAGACAGGTCAATTCTTCATCATGTAAAAATCCGTCAACTGATGATTACTGGCTGTTATTAAAAAGATATTTGGCATTAGTTAAATAAATATATTCCATTTAGATCAATATAAAGTCAGTGGATAAAACCCAGGGACAACAAATAAATTGATATATATCAATTATTAATTGCTTTCCTTAACTAAAATTTCACTCCATTCCGTCTCTGTCGCCGCAGAAGGCGGGAACTTCCGGCCAGGTTGGATGCCTGCCTAAACACCTTATGGACGAGGGGTTTTAATCGAGCATCTATGCAGCCGAAAACAATACTTAACATGTTCAAACAGAAATGGTGGGGATTGCCCTTAATACTTCCGCTGGTTCTGCTGCCGCTTGCCCGCCTGTGCAATACCATCACGTCAATTGATGGCGTGCCGGTAATGCTTTATTACCTGCCGCTGGCGCTGGTCACCGCCTTGCTGCTCTTTTATGGTTGGGCGGCGTTGCCCGGGATCGTGCTGGGGCTGGTGGTGAACTATCACGCCTTTCGCTGTAAAAGCGATGTGTTAATTATCGTTATTCACTTTCTGCTGTCGGCCCTGCTTAGCTGGGGCGGCTACCGGGTTTTCGCCACCCGCATGGCGCCCGTTTCAGGCTGGTATTCGAAATGCACGGGACAACGCCTTTTCTGGCTGGTGTTTGTTAACGCCTCGGTCTTTATCCTTTTTTATCAGTTTGCCACTTTCTTTGGCCTGTATGATGAGCATGTACGGCTGATGGGAGAAAATCCTTTTACCCTGCTGATGCTCGTAAACTATCAGGCTGTGCTGGTAGGGTGTCTGACGGGGATCCCGCTTTTTTGTCTTATTATCAGAGCGATAAGACATCCTCGTTACCTCAAGGCTTTTGTAAGCCAGATGCGCTCGCAGTGTGACAAACGCGTAACGAAAGCTGAACTGGGCATCTGGTTTGCGCTGCTCGGCGGGCTGTTCCTTTTACTGCTGCTGCCGCTGGGGCCGGACTCGACGATATTCAGCACTAACTATTCGCTTTCGCTATTACTCCCGCTCATGCTGTGGGGCGCCATGCGCTTCGGCTATTTTCTGGTTATTACGGTATGGACGCCGTTGCTGGTTCTGTTATGCCACTACTTTTACCGCTATTTTCCGCCGTTGCCGGACTATAACTTCCAGTTGGTGATTAACTCCTCAAGCTACGGCATCTTTTCGCTGGTGATTATCTTTATGGCGCTCACCTCCACGCGCCAGCGGGTTGTGCATCAGCGGGGGAGGCGGCTTGCCCTGATCGATCCGCTTTTTCATCTGCCCAACCTGCGGGCGCTCAGCCGCGATCTTGGCGACACGCCCTGGTCGATACTCTGCTTTATACGTATTCCCGAACTGGATCTGCTGGGGCGAAACTATGGGCTGATGCTGCGCGTCTATTACAAACAGCGCATGGCGGCCTGGCTGCGTGAAGTTATGGAGCGGGATGAGCTGACCTACCAGCTTTCCGGGCATGATATGGTGTTGCGCCTGCGAACGGAGTCGCACCCGGAGCGAATCGACAGGCTTGCGCAGCATATCAGGCAGTTCCGTTTTATGTGGGATGGCATGCCGCTTCAGCCGCAGGTGGGCATCAGCTATAGCTTTGTCCGCACGCCCGTAACGCACCTGCATTTACTGTTAGGAGAAATGAGCACGATGGCCGATCTGTCGCTGGTCACTAACCGGCCGGAAAGCGTGCAGGATCGCGGGGCGAACCATATTCAACAAGCGGTGAAGCGCAAAGTAGACATGTTTAATGAGCTACAACATGCGCTGGACCACAATCAGTTCGTCCTTATGGCGCAGCCGATTGAAGGTGCGCGGGGCGATGATTACTACGAAGTGCTGCTAAGAATGCAGGGCAAGCACGGCGAGCTTATTCTGCCGGAGCGGTTTTTGCCGGTGGCGCAGGAGTTTGGCCTCTCCTCCCGGATCGATCTCATGGTGCTGGAAAATACGCTGGCCTTTATGGCGAAATGGCGTGAAAAAATGCCTGCCTGTCGGTTTGCCGTTAATCTTACTGCCTCTTCGCTCTGCCGGACCCTCTTTCCGAATGAGGTTCATGCACTGCTGACACGCTATCAGATAGAGGCATGGCAACTCATTTTTGAGATAACCGAAAGCAACTCGCCTGGTCATTATGAACAGACGCACCAGAATGTGCAGCGGCTGCGCGCCATGGGCTGCCGGATTGCGATTGACGATTTCGGCACCGGTTATGCAAGTTATTCCCGCCTGAAAAACATTGACGCCGACATGATGAAAATCGACGGCAGCTTTATTCGTAACCTGGCGGTCAGCAGCCTGGATTACCAGATAGTCGAGTCGATGTGCCATCTGGCGCGCATGAAGAAGATGCAGATTGTGGCGGAGTTTGTCGAGAACGAGGCGACGGGCGAACTGGTGCGGTCTTTGGGCATCGACTATCTGCAGGGGTTTCTGATTGGTCACCCGCTGCCGCTTGAATCGCTGGTTGCAGGCAATTAAAAAAGGAGCGCGTATGCGCTCCTCTCAAAAGAATCAGGCCGCCACTTCCGGGCTGGCCTCTTCTTCGATGGTCAGCCGCCAGCCCGTAACCCCTTCCCAGTACTGCTGCTCGCGCTCAAGGTCAAGCATCACCAGCGCGTTCTGGCTGAACCAGTCATGCGGGAAGCGCAGCGTCCAGTGGCTATCGTCTGTTTCAAGAACCAGCGTCGGCGGGGTAGTGGTAGCCTGGCGCTGGTTGTTGAGCAACACGCCAAGACGCAGGATCTGAATCAGCGGCAGATACTGCTTTTTCTTAAAGAGCGTAAAGCGGGGTAGCTCATCGAGCTTGACAGCCTTACGGTGAAAGCGCACCAGCGTCGCCATTAAAGCCTGCTGCTCCTGCGTAAAGCCCGGCAGGTCGCTGTGCTGCAAAATATAGGCGGAGTGGCGGTGCATGCCGCTGTGGTTGATGGTAAGACCCACCTCATGCAGCATTGTCGCCCACTTCAGCAGCGCCGCCAGCTGCGGGTTGGCCAGTTTGGCGTTTTGCGCCTGCCACTGCTCATACATTAGCGTGGTGGTATCCAGTACGCGACGCGCCTGTTCACGGTCAATATGGTACTGGTTCGCAAGGCTTTGCGCGGTGCGGCTGCGGATATCCTGATGGCGGAAACGGCCTTCCATCTCATACAGCACGCCTTCGCGCAGCGCGCCGTCGGAAAGACGCAATTCGCGAATCGCCAGCGCGTCGAACACGCCGCACAAAATCGCCAGCCCCGGCACGAATACCGCCTTGCGCTCTTCCGACAGCCCTGGCAGCGTCAGAGAAGCGAAGCTTTTATAATTCAGCACTTCATCACGCAGCTTATCCAGGCGATCGGGCGTGATAAGCCCGTCTTTTTCGCCCATCGCCAGCAGCACTTCGTGCGCCGCTTTGATGGTGCCCGAAGCGCCGAGCGCCACGCTCCAGCCGTGCAGGCGATACTGCCAGGCGAGGCTTTCCAGCTTTTGCACCGCCGCAAGACGAGCGCGACGGAAATTATCCGGCGTTATCTCGCCATTGGCGAAGAAATGCTGCGCAAAACTCACGCACCCCATCCGGCGGCTTTCCACCAGCTGCGGCTCGAAATCTTCACCGATAACCAGTTCCGTCGAGCCGCCGCCGATATCAATAACCAGCTTGCGGCCGCGCTCCGGCTGCGTATGCTCCACGCCCATAAAAATCAGGCGCGCTTCTTCATTGCCCGAAATGATTTCAATGGGGTAGGGGATAACCTGTTCAGCGCGCTTAAGAAACTCCGGCGCGTTAACTGCCTGACGCAAGGTATGGGTGCCAACAATGCAGACGTTAGCGGGCGAGAAGCCCTGCAACCGTTCGGCAAAGAGCGAAAGGCAGGAGAGGCCGCGCTCCATGGCCTCCTCCGTCAGCATATTATTGGCGTCCAGCCCGTCGGCCAGATGCACACGCTGTTTCAGTCGTCCGATGATTTGCATCGCGCCATCCACAACGCGGGCGATGACCATATGGAAGCTGTTAGAGCCGAGGTCGACTGCAGCGAATTCCTGCGGTCGCGGAGCTTGTGAGTTTATCGGCATAGAGTATCAGTCAGGTTGCTCGAGTGATTTGAGATAGTCGTAAATCGCCAGCTGCGCGCGCACTTTCCGGCGATTGCCGCGCGGCACGTAGCGATTGCTCAGTTCTTTATCGATAATACGGGCTTTCACCGTATCGCTGAACAAGATGTCGATAATATCCAGGATCCGCTGCTTGAGTCGAGGATCAAGCAACGGCGCGGCAACTTCGATACGGTAATCGATGTTGCGCGTCATCCAGTCTGCGGAAGAAAGATAAACCTGCTTATCGCCGCCGCGCTCGAAGATATAAATGCGATCGTGCTCGAGGTAGCGATCCACAATGCTGATAACACGAATATTATCACTCAGCCCTTCCAGCTGCGGGAGAAGCGAGCACATACCGCGAATCAGCAGGTTTACCGGCACGCCGGCGCTCGAAGCGGCGTAAAGCCGGTCCACCAGACCTTTATCGACGAGGTTATTTAGCTTAAGCGTAATGCCGGCAGGCAAGCCCTGCTGCGCATTAGCGATCTCGGTGTCTATCATCTCATAAAGCAGGCGGCGAGAGTTTTGCGGCGACACCAGCAGGTAGTCGAAGCTCACCGGGCGATAGGGGTTCTCGATAAAATTAAAGACGCGGCGCACCTCGTTGGTAATGCGCGCATCGGCGGTCAGCAGCGAGTAGTCGGTATAAATGCGTGCGGTTTTCTCGTTAAAGTTACCAGTGCCGATATGGGCGTAACGCACCACTTCCTCTCCCTCTTTACGGGAGATAAGGAACAGTTTGGCGTGAATTTTAAGCCCGGGCGCGGAGAAAATAACATGCACGCCCGCCTCGGTGAGGCGTTTCGCCCAGTGGATATTCGCTTCTTCATCAAAGCGCGCCTGAAGCTCCACCACCACCGTCACTTTTTTGCCGTTGTGCGCCGCATGGATCATGGAGTCGATGATGCGGGAATCTTTCGCCACGCGGTAGATGTTGATCTTAATAGCCAGCACGCTTGGGTCGAACGACGCCTGGCGCAGTAGCTCCAGCACATGTTCGAAAGTGTGGTAGGGGTAGTAGAGCAGCACGTCGCGCTCGCGGATGGCGTCAAAGCCGTTGCGGAATTTATCAAACCAGATATGACGCAGGCGCGGCAGCGGCTTGTTCACCAGGTTCGCTTTGCCGACATTCGGGAAGCTGATGAAGTCTTTGAAGTTGTGATAACGGCCGCCTGGAATAATCGAGTCGTAGCGAGAAATAGAGAGCTTCTGACGCAACATTTCTACCATCGCGTCCGGCATATCGCGTTGATAAACAAAGCGTACCGGCTCAGCGGTCAAACGCTGCTTGAGGCTTGACGACATGAGTTCCAGCAGGCTCGACTCCATTTCATGCACTAAATCGTACTCGGCGTCGCGCGTCATTTTCATGGAGTAAGCGTTGAGCGCGTCGTAATCGAAAAAGCCCTTAAAGATGTCTTCCAGACAGAATCGCAGGATATTATCCAGAAGTATCATCGGCTTACGTCGACGCGGCGCTTCCGGCGGCAGGTTGACGAAGCGCGGTACTTTGTCGGAGGGGATCTCAAGTAGCGCATAACGAATTTCATCGCCGCGAATAATCTCCACCGCCAGATAGGTGTAATCGTCTTTCAGAAACTGAACGAGATCGGTGTCGCGGTTGATAAGCGTAGGGGTAATGTGCTGGCGCAGATAATGTTTGAAATAGTGGCGCAGCCAGGTTTGCTGATTCTCAGAAAGCTGTCTTTCGTTAATGAGGAAAATTTGATTGCGCGCCATCTCCAGCAGCAGATCGTTATACAGGCCGTCAAACTCCTGATCCGCTTTCAACACGCGGGACTGGATCTTGCCTAGCAGGTGGCGGGAATGTGAGTGTGAACCCTGCTCTTCGCTAATGATGATACGGCGCTTGAGTTCCGCGAAGCGCACCTTGTAAAACTCATCGAGGTTGTTGGAGTAAATCCCTAAAAAACGCATGCGCTCAATTAGCGGATTGCTTTTGTCCGCCGCCTCCTGGAGCACGCGCTCGTTGAAAGAGAGCCAACTCAGTTCTTTTTCGATATATAGCTTTTCCTGACCCATTACTACTCACACTCCGGTTTATTCACTCGGGACGTGGCAAATCCGTCTCAGCCGCTATTATGGCGAGCATTGCCGCACGATGTCCAACTGTGCCAGAGAAGTATGACAAGAAAGCGCGCGGCCTGCCGAAAATGGACTGAACATATTGAAAAAAGGGCCATTTGGCCCTTTTTATCATTCGTCTGCGGCGTGTCCCTGAGCGGGAAGCGGGAGTCCGTCCAGCCAGGCGGCGCCATCGCGCATCGCCAGACGTCCGTCGACATACCAGCTTACTACCAGCGGGTAAATGGCGTGTTCCTGATGCTGCACGCGGGCGGTTATCTCCTCTTCCGTGTCGCCCGGGAAAACCGGCACTTTCGCCTGCAAAATAACCGGCCCGCCGTCAAGTTCGTCGGTGACGAAATGTACCGAGGTGCCGTGCTCTTCGTCGCCGTTTTCCAGCACCTGGCGGTGCGTATGCAGGCCCGGATACTTCGGCAGCAGGGAAGGGTGAATATTGATAAGCCGCCCCTGATAGCGCGCGACAAAATCGGGACTGAGGATGCGCATATAGCCTGCCAGCACCACGAGGTCAGGCGCGTAGGCGTCGATCTCCTGCATAAGCTCGCGGTCGAAAGCTTCGCGGCTGGCGAACTGCGCCGCTGTCAGCGCATGGGCGGGAATGCCCGCCTCGCGCGCGCGCTCAAGGCCGAACGCGTCGGCCTTATTGCTGAACACCGCTTTAATGGCGCCGTTAATCCGCTTTGTCTCGCAGGCGTCGATAATCGCCTGCAGATTGCTTCCGTTGCCGGAAATAAGCACCACGATGTTTTTCATTACTCAATAACCACGCGCTGTTCGGAATCAGAAGCGTTGATGATACCGATTTTCCACGCCTTTTCACCTTTGCTGTTGAGCAGTTGCAGCGCGCTGTCCACCTCAGAGGCGGGCAGGGCGATAACCATGCCGACGCCGCAGTTGAAGGTGCGATACATCTCGTGACGGCTAACGTTGCCCGCCTGCTGCAGCCAGGTAAACACCGCCGGCCACTGCCATGACGACTCGTCGATAACGGCCTGGGTGTTATCCGGCAGCACGCGCGGAATATTCTCCCAGAAGCCGCCGCCTGTCAGGTGGGCGATAGCATGTACATCGGCTTTCTCAATCAGCTCCAGCACGGATTTGACATAAATGCGCGTCGGCGCCAGCAGGTGATCCGCCAGCGGTTTGCCTTCCAGTTCGGTAGCTTGCGGGTCCGCACCGCTCACCTCAAGGATTTTGCGCACCAGCGAATAGCCGTTGGAGTGCGGGCCGCTGGAGCCAAGGGCTATCAGTACATCGCCATCCGCCACTTTTGCGCCGTCGATAATTTCAGATTTTTCAACCACGCCCACGCAAAAGCCGGCGACGTCGTAATCTTCGCCGTGATACATGCCCGGCATTTCGGCGGTTTCGCCGCCTACCAGCGCGCAACCCGATTGCAGGCAGCCTTCGGCGATGCCGCTAATCACGCTGGAAGCCGTCTCCACGTCCAGTTTGCCGGTCGCGTAATAGTCGAGGAAAAAGAGCGGCTCGGCGCCCTGAACCACCAGGTCGTTAACGCACATGGCGACAAGGTCGATACCGATTGTGTCGTGACGCTTCAGATCCATCGCCAGGCGCAGCTTAGTGCCGACGCCGTCAGTGCCGGAGACCAGCACGGGCTCGCGATATTTTTGCGGCAGAGCGCACAGCGCGCCGAATCCGCCCAGTCCACCCATCACTTCCGGGCGGCGGGTCTTTTTCACTACGCCTTTGATGCGGTCAACCAGAGCGTTGCCTGCGTCAATATCTACACCGGCGTCTTTATAGCTGAGAGAGGTTTTATCGGTCACTGCACAATCCCCACGCGGTTGCGGTTGGTGGTATAAGAGAAAACGCGGCAATTCTAACAGCCAAGGCAAACGTTTGCTATCCCCTTCTCTTTGAGAAAGCGCTTCTGCCTTTGGCTGACTGATTCCCGTTCGCTTGATCGCGATCAAGCCCATTACGTATGGCGCGCGCTTGAAAAAGCGGTATAATCCGGCGATTTTTTTTTGTGGTAGCCACTTTTCTGGGGAGAAAGAGTATGAAGATCGTGGAAGTGAAACACCCACTCGTCAAACACAAGCTTGGCCTGATGCGCGAGCATGACATCAGCACCAAACGCTTTCGTGAACTCGCCTCTGAAGTCGGGAGCCTGCTGACCTACGAAGCGACCTCCGACCTGGCTACCGAAAAAGTAACCATCGAAGGCTGGAACGGCCCGGTGGAAGTTGAACAGATTAAAGGTAAGAAGATTACGGTCGTGCCTATCCTTCGCGCCGGGCTTGGCATGATGGAAGGGGTGCTGGAGCACGTGCCGAGCGCGCGCATCAGCGTGGTAGGCATCTACCGTGACGAAACCACGCTTGAGCCGGTGCCTTACTTCCAGAAACTGGTTTCGAATATCGACGAGCGCATGGCGCTGGTAGTCGACCCGATGCTGGCGACCGGCGGTTCGATGATAGCCACCATCGATCTGCTGAAAAAAGCGGGCTGCAGCAGCATCAAAGTGCTGGTGCTGGTAGCGGCGCCGGAAGGCATCGCGGCGCTGGAAAAAGCGCATCCGGACGTTGAGCTTTACACCGCTTCCATCGACAAAGGACTGAATGAGCACGGATACATTATTCCGGGCCTCGGCGATGCGGGCGACAAGATATTTGGTACGAAATAAAAAATGAGCCGACTTTGATAGTCGGCTTTTTTTTGGTCCAGCAACATAACATTTGCACACAACGACACTTGAGGAAAACACTATGACGCGCCGTGCTATCGGGGTAAGTGAAAGACCGCCGCTTTTACAGACTATCCCGCTTAGTTTGCAGCACCTGTTCGCCATGTTTGGCGCTACCGTGCTGGTGCCAATCCTGTTTCATATTAACCCGGCTACCGTGCTGCTGTTCAACGGCATTGGTACGCTGCTTTATCTCTTTATTTGCAAAGGAAAAATTCCCGCTTATCTGGGCTCAAGCTTTGCCTTCATCTCACCGGTGCTGCTGCTGCTGCCGCTCGGTTATGAGATGGCGCTGGGCGGCTTTATCGTCTGCGGCGCGCTCTTTTGCCTGGTGGCGCTGATCGTGAAAAAAGCGGGAACCGGCTGGCTGGATGTGATGTTCCCGCCTGCGGCGATGGGCGCCATCGTCGCCGTTATCGGCCTTGAGCTGGCGGGCGTCGCCGCCAACATGGCAGGCTTGCTGCCGGCGCAAGGACAGACGGCGGACTCCACGACTATCACCATCTCGCTGGTAACGCTGGCGGTAACGGTATTCGGCTCCGTGCTGTTCCGCGGTTTCCTCGCCATTATCCCGATTTTGATTGGCGTGCTGGCGGGCTACGCGCTCTCTTTTGCGCTGGGCGTTGTGGACACCGCGCCTATCCAGCAGGCGCACTGGTTTGCATTGCCGACGTTCTACACCCCGCGTTTTGAATGGTTCGCCATCTTTACCATTCTGCCTGCGGCGCTGGTGGTTATCGCCGAACACGTCGGTCATCTGGTGGTGACGGCGAACATTGTGAAGAAAGATCTGCTGCGCGACCCGGGCCTGCACCGCTCGATGTTCGCCAACGGTTTCTCCACCATGATTTCCGGTTTCTTCGGCTCCACGCCGAACACCACTTATGGCGAGAATATCGGCGTAATGGCCATCACCCGCGTTTACAGCACCTGGGTTATCGGCGGCGCGGCTATTATCGCCATTCTGCTCTCTTGCGTAGGCAAGCTGGCCGCGGCGATTCAGATAATCCCGGTGCCGGTGATGGGCGGTGTTTCGCTGCTGCTTTACGGCGTAATTGGCGCCTCCGGCATCCGCGTGCTGATCGAATCCAAAGTCGATTACAGCAAAGCGCAGAACCTGATCCTGACCTCCGTGATTCTGATTATTGGCGTGAGCGGTGCGAAAGTGCATGTCGGCGCGGCGGAGTTGAAAGGCATGGCGCTGGCGACTATCGTCGGTGTAGGCCTGAGCCTTATTTTCAAACTTATCAGCGTGTTGCGCCCGGAAGAGGTGGTGCTGGACGCGGATGAGCAGGCTGAAAAACATTCCTGATCGTGATACCGGGCGGCGATCCGCCCGGTTCAACAGCGAAACGATTCTGTGGTAAACTCAGCGCGTTTTTCTGCAAGCCTTTGAAGAGGTCCCTCTGAACACTCCGGCACAGCTCTCTTTGCCGCTCTGGCTGCCCGACGATGAAACCTTCGCAAGTTTCTGGCCGGGTGATAATCCTTCGCTTTTAGCCGCGCTACAGAACGTGCTGCGCCAGGAGCACAGCGGGTATATCTATTTCTGGGCCAGAGAAGGGGCCGGTCGCAGCCACCTGCTGCACGCCGCCTGCGCCGAGCTTTCCCAGCGCGGCGACGCCGTGGGCTACGTTCCGCTCGATAAGCGCACCTGGTTTGTACCGGAAGTGCTGGAAGGAATGGAGCAACTCTCGCTGGTTTGTATCGACAACATCGAATGCATTGCCGGTGACGAGCCCTGGGAGATGGCTATCTTCAATCTCTACAACCGGATCCTGGAGTCGGGCAATACCCGGCTGTTGATCACAGGCGATCGCCCGCCGCGCCAGCTTAACCTGCATCTGCCGGATCTCGCTTCGCGCCTCGACTGGGGGCAAATCTACAAGCTGCAACCGCTTTCGGATGACGATAAGCTGCAGGCGCTGCAACTGCGCGCGCGTTTACGCGGGTTTGAGCTGCCGGAAGATGTGGGACGCTTTCTGCTTAAACGCCTGGATCGCGAGATGCGCACGCTGTTTATGACGCTTGATCAGCTCGACAGAGCGTCTATTACCGCCCAGCGCAAGCTGACCATTCCGTTTGTCAAAGAGATTCTGAATCTGTAGCGGGCAGAGCGCCCGCTACAAAAGGTGAGGATTACAGGATTTCCAGCACTGACTCCGGCGGGCGGCCAATGCGCGCCTGGCCGTTGTTAACCACAACCGGACGTTCAATCAGCTTCGGGTTATTCACCATCGCCGCAATCAACGCTTCGTCGTTTGTTTCATCAGCAAGCTTAAGCTCTTTATAGCAATCTTCTTTGGTGCGCATAAGCTCGCGCGGGCTCTTCATGCCGAGCATGTGCAATAACCCTTTCAGCGTCTGCGCATCGGGCGGCGTATCCAGATAAAGCACTACCTGCGGCTCAACGCCGCGCGCTTTTAACAGGTTCAGCGTTTCACGGCTTTTAGAGCAGCGCGGGTTGTGATAAATCGTCACGTCCTGAGACATGTTTTCTCCTTTTACATTTTTTCGTAAGGGCGGAAGCGCTGCTGTAGCTGGCGCAACTGGTCGATACGGGCGTCGTAGCGCGCCTGCTGGAGGCTGCCGAGCTTCACCTGCGAGCTGGCGCCGCTGAGCAGGCTGATGGCCTGGTCGAGCTTGCCGAGCAGCGCCATGACTTCGGCGCGCGCCGCCAGCTCCTGGTCGCGGTTGCCGAGCTTCGCCTGCGCCTGCGCCAGCAGATCCCAGCCGTTGGTATCGTCCGGATGCGAGAAAGTATAGCGGTTGAGGATTTTCACCGTTTCGCCAGGCTGGCCGCCTTCCAGATAAGCGTTGGCCAGGTTCAGTTGCAGCACCGGGTTATTTTTTAAATCCGGCGCGGTTTTCAGCCGGTTAATGGCGTCGTTCGCTTTGTTCAGACCGAGATCGATATCGGTGGAAAGGTCGAGATACCAGGCGCTGCCGGGCTGGGCGGCCAGCAGCGGCTGCAGCTGACGGCGCGCCTCGGCGAAGTTTTTATCCTGCATCGCCTGCAGCGCGCGGCCATACTGGGCGGCGTGCTGTTCACGCACGTTGCCTTTCGCCAGCGCATCCAGCAGGTCGCTGGTCAACTGGTTGCGCCCCGAATTGTACATGCCGAGCGTACGCACCTTCGCCATATAGAAATCTTCTGACGACTGCGTGACAACCGGGCGCATCTGGTTGGCGCGGTTTCGGGCGTCGGCGAGACGGCTTTCCGGCAATGGGTGAGTCAGCAGAATTTCCGGCGGCCGAGTGGAGTAACGCGCCTGGTCGAGCAGCTTCTCAAGGAAAGTGGGCATCGCTTGCGGGTCGAAGCCTGAACGCTGCAACACCTGAATGCCGATGCGATCCGCTTCCTGTTCGTTTTGCTGCGTAAAGCTAATCACGCCCTGCTGGGTACCGGCGAGCGTGCCGGTGAGCGCCGCCATTCCCGCCTGCGGGCTCGCCATCGCCAGCAGAATCGAACCCAGCGCGCCGACCCAGGTCAGCGGCGCGCTGCGCTTTTGATCTTCCATCGCCCGCGCCAGGTGGCGCTGGGTAACGTGAGAAATTTCATGCGCCATGACCGAGGCGAGCTGGCTTTCGTTATCGGCATAGCGGAACAGCGCAGAATGCAGCACCACATTGCCGCCAAAGAAGGCGAAGGCGTTGATTTCGTCGTTGTTGATTAAAAAGAAGTGAAAGGGGGTCTTTACCGAGTTGGCATGCGAGACCAGCCGCATCCCCAGGCCGTTGATGTACTGCACCAGCAGCGGGTCGTTGATAAGCGGCGCGCTGCCGCGCAGCTGGCGAACATAATAGTCGCCCATCTGCATCTCCTGACCGATGGAGAGCGTGCTTCCTGCCGAGGTTCCCATATCCGGCAGCTGATCGCCCGAATCCGCATAGGCGGGAAGGGCCTGGCCTGCCAGCATGGCGCCGATGAGTGTCGCAACCAGTGTTGTTTTCAACTGCCTGAACATAACCTCTGTCCTGTTTGTCTGAAGTCTCTTTAAGACCGGGCTGGCCTGAATGTGTTCAGCAAAATCCGTGCTTCGGGAGTGTAGCCTGCATCAAGGGTGATGAAAATCATATTCAGCCGACAAACGCTTGTCTTGTGAGCGGGTGAAAAATCGCAGTCTTTTTTGTGACATTTCGATACAATTCGCCCTTCACTTTTCGGCTATTCCTCCGCCGGGGAAGGAGTCTTATGCTTGAGTTGTTAACGCAGTGGTACCGCCGTCGCTTCAGCGACCCGGAAGCCATTGCTCTGCTTGTTATTCTGGTTGCTGGTTTTTGCATCCTCTTCTTTTTGCATGGTCTGCTGGCGCCGCTGCTGGTCGCGATTGTGTTCGCTTACTTACTGGAATGGCCCACCGTGCGGCTTGAGCGCATCGGCTGCTCGCGCCGGCTCGCGGCCACGCTTGTGCTGGTACTCTTTGTCGGCATCGTGCTGGTGATGGCTTTTGTGGTGATCCCCGTCGCGTGGCAGCAGGGGATTTACCTGATTCGCGACATGCCTGGCATGTTTAACAAACTGGCTGATTTCGCCGCGACGTTGCCCAAGCGTTACCCGGCGCTGACGGATGCCGGCATCATTGACGCCATGGCGGAAAACCTGCGCGCCCGCATGTCTGTGTTGGGCGATTCGGTAGTGAAATATTCGCTCGCCTCGCTGGTGGGGCTGTTGACGCTCGCCATTTATCTGGTGCTGGTGCCGCTGATGGTCTTTTTCCTGCTTAAGGATAAAGAGCAGCTGCTCAATGCGGTGCGTCGCGTGCTGCCGCGTAATCGTGGGCTGGCAGGGCAGGTGTGGGTTGAGATGAACCAGCAGGTCACCAATTACATTCGCGGTAAAGTGCTGGAGATGATTGTCGTTGGCGTCGCCACCTGGATTGGCTTCCTTATCTTCGGCCTCAACTACTCGCTGCTGCTGGCGGTGCTGGTGGGGATCTCGGTGCTTATTCCTTATATCGGCGCGTTCGTGGTGACCATTCCGGTTATCTGCGTGGCGCTCTTCCAGTTTGGGCTCGGCACCGAGTTCTGGAGTTGCTTCGCCGTTTACCTCATTATCCAGGGGCTTGACGGCAACCTGCTGGTGCCGGTGCTTTTCTCCGAGGCGGTCAACCTTCATCCGTTGGTTATTATTCTGTCTGTCGTGATTTTCGGCGGGCTGTGGGGCTTCTGGGGCGTCTTCTTCGCCATCCCGCTGGCGACGCTGATTAAAGCCGTGGTTCACGCCTGGCCGGATGATATGTCGCTGGAAGAGAAATAAAAAAAGCCGACCTCAGGTCGGCTTTTTTATAACATGGGTTCAGGCGTTCGCTTTCAGCCAGTTCATCACCACGTCATGGTGATTGCTGGTTTTGAAATCATCGAACACCTTTTCCACTTCGCCGTTAGCGTTAATCAAAAAGCTGATGCGATGAATGCCGTCATAGGTTTTGCCCATAAAAGACTTTTCACCCCAGACGCCGAACGCTTCGCTGACCTGATGATCTTCATCGGAGAGCAGCGTGAAGTTGAGCAGCTCTTTCTCCGCGAAGCGGGAGAGCTTTTCCGGTTTGTCGGTGCTGACGCCCAAAACTTCAACGCCCGCTTTTTTCAACTCGTCCATGTTGTCGCGCAGTCCGCAAGCCTGCACGGTGCAACCCGGCGTCATGGCTTTCGGATAAAAATAGACCAGTACACGCTGTCCCTGGAAGTCGGCCAAATTTACTTGTTCACCGTCCTGATCGGGCAAGCTAAATTTCGGTGCGATATCACCGGCTTTCAGTGGATTCATCACTACACTCCATCCTGTTCATCTTGCTGTGGGTAATTCACCACGCTAATAGTGCCTTGCGCGTTTAGTTCTGTACATAGGTCGCGAAAGGCTTGTTCGATAATTGTCGCATCCTGTGATGCCGGGCTGTGCGCGGTAATCTGAATATAGAGCTGCGCGGCGTTATCCTCCACTGCCGGCTGCGTGCGCGACACCAGTTCGGCAATATTCATATTATGGGCGTCGAACAGCGCCGTGAAACGTTCAATCAGATGCGGCGAATCCGCCACTTCGACTTGCACCCAGACCGAGGCGGGCATCGGCGCGCGGGCCTGCGCGGCGGTGCGCTTCATCACAATCAGCAGTTCAAGCTCGGCGCCCTTGAGCGGCAGCGTGGATTCAATCAGGGTTATCGCGTTCCAGCTGCCGGAAAGCAGCATGATGAAAGTGAACTCTTCACCCAACATCGCCAGACGGCTGTCTTCAATATTACAGCCGCAGCTGCTGACGTGACGAGTGATGGTATTGACGATACCAGGACGGTCCGCGCCCAGCGCCGTGATGACCAGATAATGCTGTGATGAGGGTTCCAAACGGGTTATTCCTGTGAAGCAGTGAAGTAAACTCTAGGAAAGCATAAAAAAAACCGGCATACAACCGCGTAGCCCGGCATGGCCGCTTGCTTTTATTACGACTCCAAACGTACCATTGTGACACTTGTTTGTGGAGAGGATGGCCAATGTTCACGGGAAGTATTGTCGCGCTTATCACACCGATGGATGACAAAGGTAATGTCTGCCGGTCGAGCCTGAAAAAACTGATTGATTACCATGTCGCCAGCGGAACGTCGGCGATCGTTTCGGTAGGGACTACCGGTGAATCCGCAACGCTGAGTCATGATGAGCATGGCGACGTAGTGATGATGACGCTTGAGCTGGCTGACGGGCGTATTCCTGTTATCGCCGGCACCGGCGCGAACGCCACTTCCGAAGCCATTAGCCTCACCCAGCGTTTCAACGACAGCGGCGTCGTGGGCTGTCTGACCGTCACGCCCTACTACAACCGCCCGACGCAGGAAGGGCTGTTCCAGCACTTTAAAGCTATCGCTGAACATACCGATTTACCGCAAATCCTCTACAATGTACCGTCCCGTACCGGTTGCGATATGCTGCCGGAAACCGTAGGCCGCCTGTCGAAAGTCAAAAATATTGTCGGCATTAAAGAAGCGACAGGGAACTTAACGCGAGTTAACCAGATCAAAGAGCTGGTTGCAGATGAGTTCATTCTGCTGAGCGGCGATGACGCCAGCGCGCTGGATTTCATGCAGCTTGGCGGACATGGCGTCATTTCCGTTACCGCAAACGTGGCGGCGCGCGAAATGGCGGAAGTCTGCAAACTTGCCGCTCAGGGGCAGTTTAAAGAGGCGCATCGCGTTAACCAGCGCCTGATGCCGCTGCACTATAAATTATTTGTCGAACCCAATCCGATCCCGGTGAAATGGGCCTGTAAGGAGTTGGGACTTGTGGCGACCGATACGCTTCGCCTGCCAATGACGCCTATCACCGACGCAGGTCGTGAAGCTGTCAGCCAGGCGCTTAAGCATGCCGGTTTGCTGTAAAGTTTAGGGAGATTTGATGGCTTACTCAGTACAGAAGTCGCACGTGGCGAAAGTGGTTACCGTTTCACTGGTGATGCTGCTTGCCGCCTGTAGTTCCGATTCACGTTACAAGCGTCAGGTCAGCGGCGACGAGTCTTATCTCGATGCCGCGCCGCTGGCGGAACTGCACGCCCCGGCCGGGATGATTTTACCGGTACAGAACGGCGACTATAACATCCCCGTGACCAACGGCAGCGGCCCGGTCGGCAAAGCGCTGGACATTCGTCCGCCCGCTCAGCCGCTGGCGCTGGTAAACGGCGGTCGCACCCAGTTTACGGGCGACACTTCTACGCTGCTGCTTGAAAGCGGCCGCAACGGCTCGCTCTGGCCACAGGTTGTCAGCGTGGTGCAGGCGAACAACTACACCATCACCAAACGTGACGATGCAGGCCAGACGCTGACCACCGACTGGGTACAGTGGAACCGTGCGGATGAAGACGAGCAGTATCGCGGACGCTATCAAATCACCGTACAGCCGCAGGGTTACCAGCAGGCGCTGGTGGTGAAACTGCTGAATCTGGAGCAGAGCGGTAAACCGGTAGGCGACGCGGCTTCCATGCAGCGCTACAGCGCCGAGATGCTGAACGCTATCTCCGCGGGGCTGGATAAGAACTTAACCGCGCGTCAGAACGCCGCTGACAACCGCAACGCGTCGCAAATCGACGTGCAGAGCGGCGCAGACGATGTCGGTCTGCCAGTGCTGGTGGTGCGCGCGCCGTTTAACGTCGTCTGGAATCGCCTGCCGGCCACTCTTGAAAAAGTGGGCATGAAAGTGACGGACTCCACCCGCTCGCAGGGCAGCCTGGCGGTGACGTACAAACCGCTGTCTGACAGCGACTGGCAAGCGCTGGGCGCACGCGACCCGCACCTGCCTGGCGGCGACTACAAGCTGCAGGTCGGCGATCTGGATAACCGCAGCAGCCTGCAATTTATCGACCCGAAAGGGCATACGCTGACGCAGGCGCAAAACGATGCGCTGGTGGCCGTATTCCAGGCCGCATTCAGCAAATAATCGCAGGGCCGGAAGATTCCGGCCCTTTTTTATTCCTTCTACGCAAACGTGTGCGTAGAATTGGGCGCAACCTTTTTTGTGTTAAATCATCAGGCCGCCCGGGCGGTCATCCCTACCTGGAGTAATAAAGATGCAAAAGCAAGCTGAGTTGTATCGTGGCAAAGCGAAAACCGTATACAGCACGGAAAATCCGGATCTGTTGGTGCTCGAATTCCGCAATGATACGTCAGCAGGAGACGGCGCGCGTATTGAACAGTTTGATCGCAAAGGCATGGTGAATAACAAGTTCAACCACTTCATCATGACCAAACTGGCGGATGCGGGCATCCCGACTCAGATGGAGCGCCTGCTCTCTGATACCGAATCGCTGGTGAAAAAGCTGGAGATGGTGCCGGTCGAGTGCGTAATCCGCAACCGCGCCGCCGGTTCGCTGGTCAAGCGTCTCGGTATTGAAGAAGGCATCGAACTCACTCCGCCGCTGTTCGACCTCTTTTTGAAAAACGACGCCATGCATGACCCGATGGTTAACGAGTCTTACTGCGAAACGTTCGGCTGGGTGAGCAAAGAGAACCTGGCGCGCATGAAAGAGCTGACTTACAAAGCGAATGATGTGCTGAAAAAACTGTTCGACGATGCCGGGCTGATTCTGGTCGACTTCAAGCTGGAATTCGGACTTTATAAAGGCGAAGTGGTATTGGGCGATGAGTTCTCACCCGATGGCGCGCGCCTGTGGGATAAAGAAACGATGGACAAAATGGACAAAGACCGTTTTCGTCAGAGCCTCGGCGGGCTTATCGAAGCTTATGAAGAAGTCGCACGCCGTCTTGGCGTTAAACTAGACTAACCGGGCAATCGTTTCCCTCGCTGCCGGGGCGCAAACCTCTTCGTCCCGGCGCACTGCCTCCGCTTTCTTATGGTAATCCTCCCATTAACCACCTACGATCTCCTTATTACTCGATTGGTAGCAAGGAGAAAGCTATGCGTTGGCAGGGTCGTCGCGAAAGCGACAATGTAGAAGACAGAAGAAACCAGCCCGGCGGTCCGATGATGGGCGGCGGCGGGTTTCGCTTGCCGGGCGGCAAAGGCGGCATTGTTCTGTTGATTATTGTGATGGTGGCGGGCTATTACGGCGTGGATCTGACGTCGCTGCTTACCGGCGGTCAGCCGCTCACGCAGCAAACCCAGACCCGCTCTATCAGCCCGGATGAGGATGAAGCGGCGAAATTCACTTCCGTTATTCTCGCCACAACGGAGGATACCTGGGGCCAGCTGTTCGAGCAGATGGGCCACAGCTATCAGCAGCCTAAGCTTGTGATGTACCGCGGCGCCACGCGTACCGGCTGCGGCACGGGACAGTCCGTCATGGGCCCCTTTTACTGCCCCGCGGACAGCACGGTCTATATCGACCTCTCTTTCTATGACGAAATGAAAACCAAGCTCGGCGCAGATGGCGACTTCGCCCAGGGGTATGTTATTGCGCATGAAGTAGGCCATCACGTACAGAAGCTGCTGGGCATTGAGCCAAAAGTGCGTCAGATGCAGCAGAACGCTTCGCAAACTGAAGTGAACCACCTCTCCGTGCGTATGGAACTGCAGGCGGACTGCTTTGCAGGCGTCTGGGGACATAATATGCAGCAACAGGGGGTGCTGGAAACGGGTGATATCCAGGAAGCGCTGAACGCCGCCCAGGCGATTGGCGACGACCGTCTGCAACAGCAAAGCCAGGGGCGCGTTGTACCGGACAGCTTTACCCATGGCACTTCCGAACAACGCTACAGCTGGTTCAAACGCGGCTTCGACAGCGGCGATCCGAAGCAGTGCAATACCTTTGGCAAAAGCCTTTAATCTTCGCAGCTAACCGCAAGGACGCTCTATGAAGCCCCTGATCCACGCCGCCGCCGAGATGGCAGAAAGCGGTATTCGTCGTCTTTTAGTTATCAGCGGCGAAAACGCCTGGTGCGAAGAGCAGGCCGTAACGCTTGCCCGCACTCTGCCCGGAGACTGGCTGTGGGTCGGCAACGCCCCCGGCCTGCCGGTCAATTGCGCGCCTTCCGCGGTGCGCACGCTGTTAGGTCAGGAGTTTCTCCATGCGGTGTTTGACGCGCGAAGCGGTCTGGACGCCGAAGCGCTGGCGGTACTGGCAGGCACGCTGAAGGCGGGAAGCTGGCTGGTGTTGCTCACGCCAGACTGGACGGCATGGCCTGAACAGGCGGACAGCGACGCCGCACGCTGGAGCGACAGCCCTCAGCCCATCGCCACGCCGCATTTTATTCACCACCTCCAGAGAAGCATGCAAAGCGATGCGGAGGTCGTGTGCTGGCGTCAGGATCAGCGCTTCGAACTGAAACCTTTTCCCTTACGCCCACGCTGGCAAGCCGCCAGCGGCGCTCCGCAGCAGGAGCAGGAGAGGATACTGACGGAGCTGCTCGCCATGGCGCCCGGCGTGGCGGTCGTTACCGCGCCGCGCGGGCGAGGCAAATCGGCGCTGGCGGGCATGCTGCTGGCGCGTCTTGCAGGCTCCGGGCTGGTGACAGCGCCCTCCCGCGCGGCGACCGATGTTATCGCCGCGCATGCCAACGAGGCGTTTGAGTTTGTGGCGCCCGACGCGCTTCTTGCTGCGCTGCCTTCGCTTCATGCCGACTGGCTTATTATTGACGAAGCGGCCGCGCTGCCGGGGCCGGTGCTAAGAAAGCTGATTCACCGTTTTGCCCGCGTTCTGCTCACAACGACCATTCAGGGCTACGAAGGCACCGGACGCGGCTTCTTGCTAAAGTTCTGCGCCTCGGTGCCGCAGTTGCGCCAGTATTCGTTAAGCGCCCCGATCCGGTGGGCTATGGGCGATCCGCTTGAGCGCTTTATCGCCGGCGCCCTGTTATTTGACGATGAAGATTTTAGCGATGCGCCGCAGGGGGAAATCCACTTCAGCGTGGTGGAACAAACGGCCTGGGACCAGCAGCCTGAGCGGGCGGCTGGGCTTTATCGCCTGCTTTCGGGCGCGCATTACCGCACCTCGCCGCTGGATTTACGCCGCATGATGGATGCGCCGGGGCAGCGCTTTATCGCCGCTGCGACGGCGGAAAAAACCGTAGGCGCGCTGTGGCTGGTGGAGGAGGGCGGATTAGGCGACGCGCTGAGCCAGGCCGTCTGGGCCGGTTTTCGCCGCCCGCGCGGCAATCTGGTCGCGCAGTCGCTCGCCGCGCACGGCGGCGATCCGCTGGCGGCGACGCTGAAAGGCTGGCGCGTTAGCCGCATTGCGGTGCACCCGGCTCGTCAGCGCGAAGGAGCGGGTCAGGCGCTGGTGGCGTTTGCGCGTCGACATCTGCCCGCCTGCGACTATCTCTCCGTCAGTTTTGGTTATACGCCGGAGCTGTGGCGTTTCTGGCAAGCGTGCGGCTTTACGCTGGTGCGTTTCGGCAGTCACCGGGAAGCCAGCAGCGGTTGTTACACGGCGATGGCGTTATTCCCGCTCACCCCTGAAGGTGAATCGCTCACCCGTCTTGCGCACCAGCGGTTACAACGTGATGCCGGGTGGCTGCAACCCTGGGTGGAGGAAGCGCTGCCTGTCAGCGGTAAAGCGTCTACCCTTAATGAGAGTGACTGGCGGGAGCTGGCGGGCTTTGCCTGGGCCCATCGTCCGCTGGAAACGTCTGTTGGTAGCCTGCACCGTTTGCTGCACGCCAGTTCTTTGCCGTTGCTGGCGTTGCGGGGACGGCTGGAAAAGCGCCTGGCGCTAAACGTATTGTGTCGGCAGCTGCGGCTTTCCGGGCGCAAAGCGCTATTGGCGGTTCAGCGTCGGGAAGCGGCAATGGCGCTCGCTTCTCTCGATGCGGCGCGCGCGCAGGCGCTAAAAGAGTGGGTTTTGCAACTGCAATTTTTCCACTAACTCATTCAGTTAAATGGCATGGTCATTATCTCTGGCAGGCGTAGACTGCCTTCTGTTAACTAAGGAGACCGCCATGAAACCCGAACATTACATTGTGCAAAGTCCTGTCGCTCCGGCAAAACAGCTGCTGTTGCTGTTTCATGGCGTGGGCGATAACCCGGTCTCTATGGGCGAGATTGGCAGCTACTTCGCGCCGCTTTTCCCTGAAGCGCTGGTCGTTAGCATTGGCGGTCCTTGCGCAAGCGGCCCTGCGCCGGGACGGGAGTGGTTTTCGGTTCAGGATGTTACTGAAGAAAACCGCCAGCAGCGGGTTGATGCCGTGATGCCGACTTTTCTGAGCGTGGTGCGTTACTGGCAAGAGCATAGCGGCGTTGACCCCAGCGCCACGGCGCTGATTGGCTTTTCACAGGGTGCCATCATGGCGCTGGAAGGCATTAAGGCGCAGCCGGGACTGGCCGCCAGAGTTATCGCCTTCAATGGCCGCTTTGCCGAGCTTCCCGAGGAGGCCACCACCGCCACTACCGTGCACCTTATTCACGGCGAAGAGGACCCGGTGATTGACCCCCGCCACGCTCAGGCCGCCGAAGAGGCGCTGATTCGCGCGGGCGGCGATGTAACGCTGGACATCGTCGAAGACCTGGGACACGCCATCGATAACCGCAGCATGCAACTGGCGCTCGATCACCTGCGTTATACGGTGCCGAAGCACTACTTCGACGAAGCGCTGAGCGGCGGCAAACCGAAAGATGACGACATTATCGAAATGCTCTGAAATCGGAGCGCGGCAGTAATAAAAAAGGCAAGCCATCAGGCTTGCCTTTTTACGTTATCGGGCTTGCGAGTTATTTCTTTTTCGGCCAGTCGTCATCATCGTCCCACTTGTCGTTGAAGTCGCGATGCGGCGGGAGTTCCGGGCGGTTATCCATAAATTTTTTATGGTCCACCCGCTTTAAATCTTTAATGACGTTCAGCAGGACGCCGAGCAGAAAAACCAGCACCAGCACCCACCAGTATTTAGAAAGCCATTCCATGCGCCTGTCCTCTTTGCCGGAGCGCTTGTCAGGCGACAAGCTGCTCCATCACGCGTTGATACATACGAGCCAGCAGTTGCAGATCCGACGCCTTCACGCATTCGTTGATTTTATGAATGGTGGCGTTGACCGGACCAAGTTCGACGACCTGCGCGCCCATGCGGGCGATAAAGCGTCCGTCGGAGGTGCCGCCTGTGGTCAGCAACTGCGGTTTGATTTCATTATAGTGGTGAACGGCGTTTACTACCGCATCCACCAGCTTGCCGCGGTCTGTTAAGAACGGCTGCCCGGAGAGCCACCAGTCGAGGGTATAGCGCAGCTGGTATTTGTCCAGCAGCGCCTGTACGCGTTGCTGAATAATTTCCGCCGTCACCTGGGTGCTGAAGCGGAAGTTAAACTGTACAAACAGGTCGCCCGGGATAACGTTGTTGCTGCCGGTACCGGCCTGAATATTGGCGATTTGCATGCTGGTGGGCGGGAAGTAGGCGTTGCCCTGATCCCATTCGATAGCAACCAGCTCGTTCAGCATGGGAGCGGCGCGGTGCACCGGGTTATCCGCCAGATGAGGATAGGCGACATGCCCCTGCACGCCATGCACGGTCAGGTTGCAGGTAAGCGACCCCCGACGGCCGTTTTTTACTACGTCGCCAACCACTTCGCTGCTGGAAGGTTCGCCAACGAGGCAGTAATCCAGCCGTTCATTGCGCGCCATCAGCGTTTCCACCACCTTGACGGTGCCGTTAACCGCGCTCGCTTCTTCGTCAGAGGTGATTAAAAAAGCCAGCCGACCGCGGTGATGTGGGTACTGCGCAACAAAACGCTCCGCCGCCACCACCATTGCCGCAAGCGAGCCTTTCATATCGGCCGCGCCGCGACCGAACAGCATGCCGTCGCGAATGGTGGGTTCAAAAGGCGGATTGATCCAGCGATCGACATCGCCTGCCGGCACGACGTCAGTATGCCCGGCGAACGCCAGCGTCTCGCCTTTGCCGCGCCACGCCCAGAAATTCTGCGTGTCGCCGAAGTCCATGCGCTCTACCGTAAAACCGATGGCGCGCAGACGTTCGATAAGCAACGCCTGGCAGCCTGCGTCATCAGGACTCAGGGAGGGACGACGAATAAGCTGCTGCGTCAGCTCAATTACCGGGCAAGACATATTACTGGACCTCATTGAAATACTGCTGATAAGTGGATTCGCTGAAACCCAGCAGCATAGGCTTACCGGGCGTGCAGAGCAATGGTCGTTTGATAATTGCCGGCATCTCCAGCATCAGTTCGACGGCGGAATTCGCATCGGTAATCGCTGCGCGACGGGATTCATCGAGCTTGCGCCACGTTGTACCGCGCGTGTTCAGCAACGCTTCCCAGCCCAGTTCAGCGATAAATTTATGCAGCAGTTCTGCATCTATTCCATCGACGCGGTAATCATGAAAACGATAGTCAGGCTGGTGCATCTCCAGCCAGCGGCGCGCTTTTTTGATGGTGTCACAGTTTTTTATGCCGTACATAATCGTCATGCATGAATCCTTTTGGCTTTATGAGCGTTACTTAAACAAATAATTAGAACAATGTGTAAAATAAACCATAGCAGGCTAAATATAACGTAATTCGGGCGAGGCCGTGTAACAAATATAACCAGCTTGATACAAATTGAATAAAAGTTCGCCTTGTCAGTATTTCATCCCCTCACCAGACTTATTCAATATGCCTTAAATTAAATTTAATAATTAATCAGTTTGCTAATTAAATTTTTCACAGAAAATAAGGCAGATGAATATCAAACAGTTGTACGGCAAACGCCTTCAGAATGCGATCCAGGTTTCATTTTTCTGACAGGTTTGCAGTGCAACCCCAGAGCAGGCAAAGGCTGCAACGTATCGGGTAAATGTTTCTGAATATTGCTAAGCGTCACATTATGCCACAGCCATATTAGGCATATTAGGTTCATAACGGCGGATCATCAGGAGGAGTAATCAAAGCGATTGATTAAATTCTCTTCACACGCAGCGGCAAGTTTAGTAATATAGCAACAATAATAAGAGAGGTTGTTATGATTGAACATGAACTGGGGAACTGGAAAGATTTTATTGAAGCAATGCTTCGTAAATAATATCCAGTGAATGCACAAAGCACGTAAAATTAAAGAAAAACAGTGGTGAGTAACTCTCCCGCGATAAAACCGACAAAAAAGGCGACCTTACAGGTCGCCTTTTTATTGCTCGTTGCTCAGGCGTCGTGCGGCGGTCGTAGTGGAAAGCGGCGACGCACCAGCACAAAGAATAGCGGCACAAAGAAGATAGCCAGAACGGTGGCGGATATCATCCCGCCCATCACGCCCGTACCTACCGCATGCTGGCTTGCCGAGCCCGCGCCGCTGCTGGTGGCCATCGGCAATACGCCGAAGATGAAAGCGAGCGAGGTCATTAAAATGGGTCGCAGACGCTGACGGCACGCCTCAAGCGTGGCGCTGAGCAGATCCTGCCCTTTGCTGTTCATCTCATTGGCAAATTCCACAATCAGGATGGCGTTTTTGGCGGAAAGCCCGATTACCGTCAGCAGACCGACCTGGAAATAGACATCGTTTTCAAGCCCTCGCATCCAGGTGGCGAGCAGGGCGCCGATCACCCCGAGCGGCACGACCAGCATCACGGAAAAAGGCACCGACCAGCTCTCATACAGCGCTGCGAGACACAAAAATACCACCAGCAGTGAAATAGCATACAGGGCGGGCGCCTGCGCGCCGGAGAGGCGTTCCTGATAAGACATGGCGGTCCACTCCAGGCCAAAGCCGCCTGGCAGTTGGCGCACAAGGTTTTCCATAATCGTCATGGCCGTACCGGTGCTAACACCAGGCGCCGCTTCACCGACAATTTCCAGCGCCGAATAGCCATTGTAACGCTCAAGGCGCGGCGAACCCGTTTCCCAGCGCGAGGTCGCGAAGGCCGAGAAGGGCACCATGCCGCCTTCGCTGTTGCGTACATACCACTGATTAATATCAGACGGCAGCATGCGGAATTTGGCGGCCGACTGCACATAGACCTTTTTCACGCGGCCGCGATCCATAAAGTCATTCACATAGCTTGAGCCCCAGGCGGTTTGCAGCGTGTCGTTAATATCGTCGATGGCGACGCCAAGCGCCTGCGCCTTGCGCTGGTCGATATCAATCTGCAACTGCGGGCTGTCGTCGAGGCCGTTGTGGCGCACGCGGGTGAGCTGCGGGTTTTTCCCGGCCATGTCGAGCAGCCGATCGCGGGCCTGCATCAGCGCGTCGTGACCCGCCCCGGCATGATCCTGCAGCTCCATATCAAAGCCCGCTGAACTGCCAAGACCGCTGATAGCAGGCGGACTGTTAGCGAACACGCGCGCTTCGTTAATGCTGCGAAACGCTTTCGTCGCGCGCTCGATAATAGCATCGGCGCTGCCGGTATCCGGGTCACGCGCGTCCCAGTCTTTCAGGCGGATAAACATGCGCGCCACGTTCTGCCCGTTGCCGCCAGGGCCGGAACCCACGGTGGCGAAGACCGAGGTCACGTTCTCTTTCTCCTGGGTAAAAAAGTAGTGTTCGACTTTTTGCACCACTTTTAGCGTCTGCTGCTGGGTAGAGCCGCTCGGCAACTGTACGGAGGTGATAAACATGCCGCGGTCTTCCTGCGGCAGAAACGAGGTCGGCAGGCGTAAAAAGAGCACCACCATGCCGACCAGCAGCAATCCGTAAATCACTACCCAGCGAAAGCTGCGATGAAGGATTTTCGCCACCCCTTTTTCGTAGCGGTCGGCGTTGCGGTTGAAGACACGGTTGAACCAGCCGAAAAAGCCGCGCTGGCCGTGATGTTCGCCTTTATGCAGCGGTTTAAGAATCGTGGCGCAAAGGGCAGGAGTGAGGATCATCGCCACCAGCACCGAAAGCACCATCGCCGAGACGATGGTAATAGAAAACTGGCGATAGATAGCGCCGGTGGTGCCGCCGAAGAAAGCCATGGGGATAAATACCGCCGAAAGCACCATGGCGATGCCGACCAGCGCCCCCTGAATCTGGCCCATCGATTTTCGCGTCGCTTCGCGCGGCGATAACCCCTCTTCGCTCATGATGCGCTCGACGTTTTCTACCACCACGATGGCGTCGTCCACCAGCAGACCTATCGCCAGCACCATGGCGAACATGGTGAGAGTGTTAATGCTGTAGCCGAATGAATAAAGCACCGCGAACGTGCCCATCAGGACCACCGGCACGGCGATAGTGGGAATCAGCGTGGCGCGAAAATTCTGTAAAAAGAGGTACATCACCAGAAACACCAGCAGGATCGCTTCCAGCAGCGTTTTCACCACGTCGATAATAGACGCCTTAACGAATGAGGTGGTCTCATAGGCGACTTTGTATTCCAGCCCGTGCGGGAAATAGTTCGACAGCTCGTCCAGCCGGTCAAGCACCCGCTCCGCCGTCGCCATTTCGTTGGCGCCCGACGCGAGCTTCACCCCCAGTCCTGACGCGGGGTTACCGTTATAGCGGCTAAGGTAGTCATATTTCTCCGCGCCCATCTCCACCGTCGCCACCTGGCCCAGCGTCACCGTTGAACCATCCTGATTCACGCGCAGCGTAATATCGCGAAACTGCTCCGGCGTTTGCAGCAGCGACTGGGCGTTAATAGTGGCGTTAAGCGCCTGATTATCTACCGATGGCGTGCCGCCAAGCTGCCCGACGGCTATCTGGCTGTTCTGCGACTCTATCGCGCTTACCACGTCCTGCGTGGTGAGCTGAAAACTGGTGAGCTTGTTCGGGTCGAGCCAGATGCGCATTGAGTATTGCGATCCATAGGCGTCGATATCGCCGACGCCGTTTATGCGGCTTAGCGGGTCCTGAATGTTGCTCGCCACATAGTCAGCGATATCCTGCTTATCCATACTGCCGTCGGTAGAGACGAAAGCGATGGTGAGGATGTTGGTGTCGCCTGTTTTACGCACCGTCACCCCCTGATTTTGCACCGCCTGCGGCAGTTTACGGAGCGCCGATTGCAGCTGGTTTTGCACCTGCTGCACTGCTTCATCCGGATCGGTGCCTGCAAGAAAACTCAGCGTCACGGTAACCTGCCCCGTACTGCTGCTCTGCGATGACATATACATCAGGTTATCGAGGCCCGTCATGTTCTGCTCGATAACCTGGGTGACGGTGTTTTCCAGCGTCTGGGCGGACGCGCCGGGATAGTTAGCGGTAATGCGAACATTAGGCGGCGCCAGCTCCGGATACTGCTCGACCGGTAAAGACATAATCGACAGCGTGCCTGTAAGACAAAGCAGAATTGCCAGAACCCAGGCAAAAATGGGGCGATCGATAAAAAAATTCGCCATCAGAATCAGTACCTCTTAATACTTCGTATCGTTATTATTGGTAGCCGCAATCACTGTAGCGTTAAGCGACGGGTCAAACGTGGAGAAATTGAGGAGAAAGTGTAAATTATCATGCGGTTTTTGCAGGCTGCTGTCAGCCTGCAAGAGGCTCACTGCGTACGGGTGTTGAGAAACAAAACGGTAGCCGCCACGCGCGAGCGCACGTTAAGTTTACGCAGCAGGTTGCGGATATGCACTTTTACCGTTTCTTCAGAGATATGCAGCGTGGCGGCAATTTGTTTATTCGACAGCCCGCGCGCCACTTCCTGCAGCACATCAAGCTCACGCTCGGTTAACAGGACAAAGGGGCTGTCGCTTTTGCTTTTATCGTTACGTTCAGCAAGGTAGCGGCGCACTTGCTCGCTGAACGCATCGCCATGCGCTGCGCCGTGGCGAATGGCGCTAAGCAGCGCTTCCGGGTCGCTGTCTTTCAGCAGATAACCGTCCGCCCCGGCGTCTATCAGCGCATAAATATCGCTGCGGGCATCGGAAACGGTGAGCACGATAATCCGGGCGTTTACGCCGTCGCGCCGCAGGCCGTTCAGCGTATCCAGCCCGCTTAGCCCCTTCATATTCAAATCCAGCAGGATGACATCAGGCGACAGGCGGCTTGCGAGACTGATGGCCTCTACGCCGCTGCTCGCTTCGCCCGCCACGCTGAAATAACTGTCGGTTTCCAGCAGTTGCCGGATGCCGCGGCGCATCAGTGGATGATCGTCGACAATCAGCACCTGACAGGTGGGTTTTTCTGACATTGCGTGCTCCCGGGTATTAATCGTTATCGTCATTGTTGTTATCCGGCCTCCCTGCCGTTTGTTCGCCGCTAAGCGTGGTAAAACTCACGCTCACCAGCGTGCCGCCATTGCGCTGGCGGCTAATGGTCAGCGCGCCGCCTAACCTTTCGGCGCGCTCTCGCATGATAGTGAGCCCATAGTGGCCTTCAGGCTCATTCACGCTTTCGATGCCGCAGCCGTCGTCGTGAATATATACCGCATGATGCCCCTCCGGTGCGCTGACGCAGCTCACTGAAATCTCCTGTGCGTCTGCATGTTTTATCGCGTTCAGCACCGCTTCGCGGATTATCTGCAACAGATGCACCTGCTGCTGCGCATCCAGCGCCAGCAGCGACAGGCGGCAGTCGAGTCGGATAGTCGCTGCCGTTTGCGCGCGCAGCGGTTCAATCATCTCTTCCAGCGCCGCGGGAAAGTCCGCCTGCTGGAGCGTCAGGCGAAAGGTGGCCAGCAGTTCGCGCAGTTGCTGGTAAGCATCATTCAACGCGCGGGTAAAATCGCCGATGATACCCTGCGCCGCGCGGTTCTCTTCCGGCACGGCCCGTCGCAGCAGGGTAAGCTGAATGCGCAGATAAGAGAGTACCTGCGCCAGCGAATCGTGCAGTTCGCGCGCAATGGTGGCGCGCTCCTCCATCAGCAGCAGTTGCTGGGTGTGCTTTTGCGCCTGGTTAAAATAAAGCCCGCGGCCCAGCATGTTCGCGACGCTTTGCATCAGTTGCGGCGAGGGTTTGTCAGCCGTTTCGCCCTGCCAGCGCAGCTCGCCGAATCGGGTCTCCTGCATCGTGATAGGCAGCGTCTGCCAGGGCGCGTCCGCCTGCGCTTCGCCCTCCTGCAAACGCCACGTCGCGCCGACCGCCATCTCTACGCTGCTTACCGGCTCGTGCTCGCGGACAAGCTGGAGGATATGGCGAAAACAGCGGCGGTCGATGGTGCCGACGTTCAGCGCCTGCGAGCAGTGAAACAGCACCTCCAGCATGCGATTCGCCTCCTGCAGGCTGAGGGTTTTCTCCGCCACGCTCTCTTCAAGCGAACGGTAAAGCTTCTCCAGCTCGCCTGACATGCGCGTGAAGGTGCGGCCCAGCAGGCCGAGTTCGTTAGTCAGGCGGGTTTCCAGCGGCGGGTGATCGAATCGCCCCTGTTCAATGCGGCGGCTGGCTTCCACCAGCGCGCTAAGCGGCGCCACCACCTGCTGGTTAATGCGCCGCAGGGTGAAAAAGACCAGCAGCAAAATAGCGCCGAAGCCCAACAGGCAGATGGCGACCACCAGCAGCATTTTTCGCTCGGCGTAGTGTTGCAAAGCCAGAACGAAGCTGTCGATTTGCGCTACGTAGCTTGCGATATTCTGCCGGTACCAGATGATGTCGCCGCGCGCCAGACGGGCATCCATTTGCCGCCAGCGATCGTGGAGCAGGGCATAGCTTTCCTGTACCTGCATCGGCACCCAACGGTGGTGAAGCTGCTGAAAAACGGGGGAGTCAAGCGTCCGGCCATATTGCTGACGGTGCAAGGCCAGTTGCGGGTCGTTCGCCTGTAAGTCATACCCCAGTCGGTAGCTTTGCATACGTAAGGAACCCGCAATGTTGACCGCCTCGGCGTCGCGCAGGCTGCTGGCGAGCGTAAGCAGCGCTACGCCGGTGGAAAGCAGCGAAAGCAGAACGATACAGAAAAAAGCGCGTGCCAGGCTTTTCGAGACCGGACGTTTAACAATCACCGGGGAGTTCCTCATCTTAACTGTGGACGCAACCTACCAGAAAGCGAGGCCGGGGAAAATGCGTGAGGTCCGGGTTAACTCCTTTATCTACGCGATCATTGCGGCACGTCACGAACGCCGCGTCTTGCCGGGTTTTTTTCCCCAACAGCCACCGCTTCCAGCGCGAAAGCCGGAGTTTGCGCCTGGCGCGCTGCAACCTTGATCCCGCATCGTGATTTACCCCTAAAGAGGGATGCCTGACTACTCCCTTGTAACTTAATGTTACGCCGCAATAAAAGCCGCACTTAATGCGGGGATACCCACTTTCGCGGCGCCTGCCGCAGCGCAAAACAGGGAAGGGAAATGGCGGAAATGTCGAGACGTGGCCTACTGACCGGACGCAAAGCGCCGGTTATTCGTCCGCCCTGGAGCGGGTCGGAAAGCCATTTCACCGAACGGTGCAGCCGTTGCAACGCCTGCCTGAACGCCTGCGAAACCGGTGTCCTGCGCGCTGGCGCAGGCGGCTTTCCACAGCTTGATTTTACCCATGCCGGCTGCACATTTTGCTACGCCTGCGCCGCCGCCTGCCCGCAACCCATTTTTGCTGAGCGAAGCGCCCGTCCCTGGGAATACCAGCTTGCTCTCAGCGCACAATGTCTCGCCCTGCATCGGGTGGAGTGCCGCTGCTGTCAGGATGTCTGCCAGACGCAGGCCATCCGTTTTACACCTGTGTTGACCGGCGTCGCGATACCGCATATCGCGCCAGAAGCGTGCAATACCTGTGGCGAATGCCTGCGCGCCTGCCCGGTGTCGGCATTAAGCCTGAGGATAACGCATGACCGCTGAATGGCACGTATGTGGATTACTGGTTCAGGCTCGCCCCGGTGATATCGCGGCGGCGGCAAAGAGCATTAGCGCGCGGCCTGGCTGCGAGGTCGCCGCGCAGGATGAGGCTGCGGGCAAGCTCGTGGTTGTAATGGAAGCCGCGACCAGCGCGGCGTTATTAGCCAACATTGAGTCGGCGCGCCAGCTTGAGGGCGTACTGGCTGTGTCGCTGGTTTATCACCAGCAGGAAGCATGTGAGGAACACCATGAAACTCAGTCGTCGTAGCTTTATGAAAGCTAACGCCGTCGCCGCAGCGGCAGCGGCAGCGGGCCTCAGCGTACCTTCAGTCGCCCGCGCGGCGGCGGGCGATGCGCAGACTATCAAGTGGGATAAAGCGCCGTGTCGCTTTTGCGGCACCGGTTGCGGTGTGCTGGTGGGCACGCAAAATGGCAAGGTCGTGGCAAGCCAGGGGGACCCGGACGCGCCGGTCAACCGCGGCCTTAACTGCATTAAAGGCTACTTCCTGCCAAAGATAATGTATGGCAAAGATCGCCTGACGCAGCCTCTGCTGCGCATGAAGGATGGCCAGTTCGATAAAGAAGGCGAGTTTACGCCCGTCAGCTGGGAGCAGGCCTTCGATATTATGGAAGAGAAGTTTAAAACCGCGCTGAAAGCGAAGGGGCCGGAAGCCATCGGCATGTTTGGCTCCGGCCAGTGGACCGTCTGGGAGGGATACGCTGCCGCCAAGCTTTTCAAGGCGGGATTTCGCTCCAACAACATCGACCCGAACGCGCGGCACTGCATGGCGTCCGCCGTTGTGGGCTTTATGCGCACTTTCGGCATGGATGAGCCGATGGGGTGTTATGACGATATCGAACAGGCGGATGCTTTTGTGCTCTGGGGCTCCAACATGGCGGAGATGCACCCTGTTCTCTGGTCGCGCATCGCTAACCGCCGCCTCTCTGACAGCAGCGTCAATGTTTCGGTGCTCTCGACCTTTGAACACCGCAGCTTTGAACTGGCGGATAACGGCATGGTCTTCACGCCGCAAACCGATCTCGCCATTCTTAACTACATCGCTAACTACATTATTCAAAACGATGCGGTAGATAAGACGTTCCTCAGCCAGCATGTGAATATCAAACGCGGCGCCACGGATATTGGCTATGGGCTGCGTCCCAGCCACCCGCTGGAGCAAGCGGCGAAAAACCCCGGCTCCGACGCCGCCGAACCGATGAGTTTTGACGAGTACAAAGCGTTTGTGGCGGAGTATACGCTGGAGAAAACCAGCGCCCTGAGCGGCGTGCCTGCCGACCAGCTGGAAGCGCTGGCGAAGCTTTACGCCGACCCGGATAAAAACGTCATCTCCTACTGGACGATGGGGTTTAACCAGCACAGCCGCGGCGTATGGGCAAATAACCTTTGCTACAACCTGCATCTTCTGACCGGCAAAATCTCGAAGCCCGGCTGCGGGCCTTTCTCCCTGACGGGCCAGCCTTCCGCCTGCGGCACGGCGCGCGAAGTGGGGACGTTCTCCCACCGCCTGCCTGCCGACATGGTCGTGACAAATGATAAGCACCGCGACATCGCCGAGCAGAAATGGAACCTGCCAGCGGGCACTATTCCGGCGAAAGTCGGCCTGCACGCCGTGGCGCAGGACAGGGCGCTGAAAGACGGCAAGCTCAACGTTTACTGGGTGATGTGCAACAACAACATGCAGGCCGGGCCGAATATCAATCAGGAACGTATGCCAGGCTGGCGCGATCCGCGCAACTTCGTGATCGTCTCCGATCCCTATCCAACGGTGAGCGCGCTGGCGGCGGATCTGATCCTGCCGACCGCTATGTGGGTGGAAAAAGAGGGCGCTTACGGCAATGCCGAACGTCGCACCCAGTTCTGGCGTCAGCAGGTTAAAGCGCCAGGCGAGGCGAAATCGGATCTCTGGCAGCTCGTTAACTTTGCGAAGCGTTTTAAAACCGACGAGGTGTGGAGCGAAGCGCTGCTGGCGCAAAAGCCGGAGCATCGCGGCAAGAGCCTTTATGAGGTGCTGTTTGCAAGCCCGGCGATAAGCCGCTTCCCGCTGAGCGAGCTGGCGGAGGACCAGCTTAACGATGAGTCCCGCGAATGCGGGTTCTATCTGCAAAAAGGGTTGTTTGAAGAGTACGCAAGCTTTGGACGCGGACACGGCCACGACCTCGCGCCGTTTGATGATTACCACAAGGCGCGCGGTTTGCGCTGGCCGGTCGTGAACGGTCAGGAAACACAGTGGCGTTACAGCGAAGGACACGATCCCTATGTCAAAGCGGGCGAGGGTTTTAGGTTCTACGGCAAACCGGACGGCAAGGCCGTTATCTTTGCGCTGCCTTACGAGCCTGCGGCGGAATCGCCGGATAAAGAATATGACCTGTGGCTCTCTACTGGTCGCGTGCTGGAGCACTGGCACACCGGCAGCATGACGCGCCGCGTGCCGGAACTGCACCGTGCGTTCCCGCAAGCCGTGCTTTTCATTCATCCGCTGGATGCAAAAGCGAGGGGATTCAGGCGAGGGGACACCGTAAAAGTGGTCTCCCGTCGTGGCGCAGTCACATCGATTGTTGAAACCCGCGGCCGCAACCGTCCGCCGCAGGGGCTGGTCTATATGCCGTTTTTCGATGCCGCGCAGCTGGTAAACAACCTGACGCTTGACGCCACCGATCCGCTCTCGAAAGAGACGGATTTCAAAAAGTGCGCCGTGAAGCTTGAGAAAGCCTGAGGCGTAACGGCGTTACCGCGGCGCGGCGAGAGGCTGCGCCAGAGCGAGTTTCATAATAATGACAGAGGGAATTCGGGAGCTAATCATGAAGAACCATTTCCTGAAAAAGGGGCTGTTTTATTGGGCGGCGCTGTTGCTGCTCTTAAGCGGCGCGGCATGGGCGGCTGGCGGCATGGATTTTAGCCAGTCGCCGGAAGTGTCGGGCACCCAGGAGGGCGCTGTGCGCATGCCGAAGCAGCAGGAGCGAATGGCGCTGAACTATGTTAATCAGCCGCCGCTGATCCCGCACAGCGTGGATGGCTACCAGATAAACACCAACACTAACCGATGCTTGCAGTGTCACGGCGTGGAACACTACCGCGCCACGGGCGCGCCGCGCATAAGCCCAACCCACTTTATCGACAGCGAAGGCAAAGTGCTGGCGGGCGTCGCGCCGCGTCGTTATTTCTGTCTGCAATGCCATGTGCCGCAAACGGACGCGTCGCCCATTGTCGATAACACCTTTACGCCGTCTAAAGGCTTTGGTCAGTGAGGCGCGCCATGAACCCTTCCCGCAAACCTGGCGTACTTAAACGCCTGTGGCTGTGGTGGCGCCGTCCGAGCCGTCTGGCGCTCGGCACGCTGCTGCTCATTGGCTTCGCCGCCGGCATTATTTTCTGGGGCGGCTTTAATACCGGCCTTGAAATGACCAACCGTGAAGCGTTTTGCATCAGCTGTCATGAGATGCGCAATACCGTGTATCAGGAATACATGCAGACGGTGCACTACAGCAACCGAAGCGGGGTGCGCGCCACCTGCCCGGATTGCCATGTTCCCCATGAATGGGCGCCGAAAATGGTGCGTAAAATTCAGGCCAGCAAAGAGCTTTACGCCAAAGCGTTTGGCTTAATCGACACGCCGAAAAAGTTTGAAGATCACCGGCTGGCGATGGCGCAAAATGAATGGCGGCGAATGAAAAACAACAATTCTCAGGAGTGCCGCAACTGCCATAATTTCGATTTTATGGATTTCAGCGCGCAAAAAACCGTGGCGGCAAGCCTGCACGATAAAGCGATTAAAGCAGGGCAAACCTGCATCGACTGTCATAAAGGCATCGCTCATAAGCTGCCGGATATGGCTGAGGTGAAAAACGGCTTTTGAGTCCCTCTCCCCTGATGGCAGGGGAGGGGTTTCAGACGCCTTCGCGCGACAAATCCCTTCCGGCGGCTTACTATAAACGACCCGACAGTGTTGAACAGGAAGCCGCGATGTCGCTCAACATTACTCTTGTTAAAGATAAAATCCTCTCCGAAAACTATTTTGTCCTGCGCAACGTGACCTATGACCTGACGCGAAAAAATGGCGAAGTTATCCGCCACAAGCGCGAAGTCTATGACCGGGGCAACGGCGCCGCCGTTCTGCTTTATAACCGCGAAAAGCAAAGCGTGGTGCTGATTCGCCAGTTCCGCGTCGCCACCTGGTTGAACGGCAACGCCGACGGTATGCTAATAGAAGCCTGCGCGGGCCTGCTTGATGACGACGAACCGGAAGTTTGCATTCGCAAAGAGGCGATTGAAGAGACGGGCTATGAAGTCGGCAATGCCACTAAGGTCTTTGAACTTTATATGTCGCCGGGCGGCGTTACCGAAATTGTGCATCTTTTTATCGCCGAATACAGCGACGCACAGCGCGCCAGTGCGGGCGGCGGCGTGGAAGACGAAGAGATAGAAGTGCTGGAAATGTTGTTCAGCGACGCGCTGGCACAAGTAAAAAGCGGGGAAATCCGCGACGCTAAAACGGTGATCTTGCTACAGCACCTGCATGCCAGTGGAATAATGTATTGATTTCGCGAGGCAATTAAACAGGTATTTTAAATGAATCAATCCGATAAATCTGATTGAGCAGCCTGCGGCAGGCGATGAAGATAGGCGCATAAATCCTCAGTTGACCTCTTTTTGTTCAGGGTATGTGCCGTTCATGTCGTCTCGCCTTTTTCCATTGCTTACGTTTTTTTTGTTTCTGGCGCCCTGCGCTTTCGCCGCGCCAGTACAAAAAAACTTTACCGACTGGCAAGTTACCTGCAACAACCAGAACTTTTGCCAGGCCCGCAACACCGGCGAGCACCAGGGCCTGGTGATGACGCTCTCCCGCAGCGCCGGCGCGCGGGCCGATGCGCAACTGCGTATCGACTTCGGCAACCTTAACGGCCTGAATAAAATCCCGCCTAAAACGCCGCCCATTGCGCCGCGTCTGTTGCTTGATGATAAATCGTTGACGCCTGCGGGTGATAAATGGCGCATCAGCCCTAACCGCATGGCTACCGACGACCCGACGACCATCAACGCCTTTTTGACGCAGATACAGGAAGCCTCCGCCATTACGCTTAAGGGCGGCGCAGGTAACCTTTCACTTGCCGGGCTCAAGGCGGCGTTAATGTTTATCGATGCGCAGCAAAAGCGCATCGGCAGCGAAACTGCATGGATCAAAAAGGGTGACGAGCCGCCGCTTAGCGTGCCGCCTGCGCCTGCGCTCAAAGAGGTCGCTATCACCAACCCGACGCCTACGCCGCTCTCCCAAAGTGAGCTTAACGATCTGCTTGATTACGGCGCGTGGCGCATGAACAACAGCCAGTGTTCGCTGGACCCGGCGCGGCGCGAAGTGCGCGTGTCAGCGTTAAGCGATGACAAAGCGCTGATGATAATCAGCTGCGAAGCGGGCGCGTATAACACGGTCGATCTCGCCTGGCTGGTATCGCGCAAAAAGCCTTTCGCCTCCTGGCCGGTCAGGCTGCGGCTGCCCTTTACGCCCGCGAGCGATAACCCGGATCTGGAGCTGATGAACGCAACCTATAACGAGAAAACCAAAGAGCTCGCCACGCTTGCCAAAGGGCGCGGGATGGGCGACTGCGGCGTCGCCACACGCTGGCGCTATGACGGACAGCGTTTTCGGCTGGTGCGCTACGCCGAAGAGCCAAGCTGCGACGGCTGGAACGGCCCCGACAGCTGGCCCATTCTCTGGGTAACAAAATAATCCCGTTGTTGCCGCTGCGCTTTTTTGCGTATATTTTCGCGGACTTAGCAAGACAAAAAGAGGCGGCGGCAAATGGCGGTTACTGGCAGCAAAGGGATGCGCGGCGCGGCGGCGTTGATGTTCTTTTTACCTCTGGCCTGCGCTGGCGCGGCGTTGACGCCGCAGGATGAGCAGGAAATAGGCAAGCTTATCGCGCAGTGGAACGTTTTTAAAAATCGTCCGCAGGCGGCCTCTGCTGCCGCTCTGTATGCCGGGCAGATTACGTTTTATGGCAAAACCCTGCCATTGAGCGCTGTGGTTGAGCAGAACGCGGCGTTTGTGCAGAAACATCCTCACTACACCCAGAAAATCGTCAACAGGCTGACCATTGACGCGCTTGATGAGGCGCAGCCCGCCGCGCAGGTGACTTTCGTGAAAGCCGCAGGGCTTGAGGCATCCAGCGAGCGTTACTACCCGGCGACCCTGCTGGTGGCAAAGCAGGCTGAAGGCTGGCGCATCCGTGAAGAAAGCGACTGGATAACCGAGTCTAACCAGCAAAAAGAAAAAGATTACCGGGTCGCGGGCGGGCGCTTTAATGGCGTGACCAAAAGCTATGCCTGGCTGAGCGCAAGCGATCCCAAAACCGGCGGCGTTTGCGATGAAAGCGGCGACTGCGAGTGCGACGTCTGGAACAGCGACCCGGCGATAGCGCCTGCGAAGCTGCCCTCCTGCATCGGCGGCGGGGTCGAAACTCTTGCCGGGCTGGATGAGAGCGGCCGCGATCGCCTGCTCATTTACCCCCAATGGTGGACCAGCGCCTGGAGCGTGGCTTATCTCTATGACATTCAGCAAAAACAGTGGGTAAAGGCCATCCCTTCGTTTTCAATGAATACCAATGTGCAGGAAAACGCGCAGGGGAAAGAACTGGTCGCCCGTGACGCGCGACATCCAGGCCAGGTCATCGTGGCGCAGGCGAAATGGGACGAAGAGAAAGAGGATATTGTGATTGAGAAAGCGTCCGTGCCGCTCAACGTGCTTAATTAAAAGTGTGGCGATTCAGCCCGGCGGCTGAATCGCCAGCAGCTTTACTTCTTAAGCACTTTTTTTGCTTTTTCCACCACGTTCTCTACCGTAAAACCGAAGAACGGGAAGAGTTTTTCCGCGGGCGCAGATTCGCCATAGCCAGTCATGCCGACAATCGCGCCCTTCAGGCCGACATATTTGTACCAGTAATCCGCAATGCCCGCCTCCACGGCTACGCGCGCTTCCACGTCGGAAGGCAGCACCGACTCTCGGTACGCTTCATCCTGGGCTTCAAACACGTCGGTGGAAGGCAGCGACACCACGCGCACCTTATGGCCTTCGGCGGTCAGTTGTTCCGCCGCCTGCATGGTAATTTCCACTTCCGAACCGGTAGCGATGAGGATAACGTCCGGCTTGCCGTCGCTCTCTTTCAGCACATAGCCGCCGCGGGCAATATTCTCAACCTGCTCCGGCGTACGGTCCATCTGCGCCAGGTTCTGGCGAGAGAGGATCAGCGCGGTCGGGCCGTTATGGCGTTCCACGGCCGCTTTCCAGGCCACCGCCGCTTCCACCTGGTCGCACGGGCGCCAGCTGGTGAAGTTCGGCGTTAGCCGCAGGCTCGCCAGCTGTTCCACCGCCTGGTGCGTCGGGCCGTCTTCGCCAAGACCAATCGAGTCGTGGGTATAAACCATAATCTGGCGAGCGCTCATCAGCGCGGCCATGCGCGCCGCGTTGCGGGCGTACTCGACGAACATCAGGAAGGTAGCGGTATAAGGTACGAAGCCGCCATGATGGGCAATGCCGTTGGCGATAGCCGTCATGCCGAATTCACGCACGCCGTAATGGATATAGTTACCCGCTTCGTTTTCCTTAAGCGATGTTGAACCCGACCAGATGGTGAGGTTGCTTGGCGCAAGGTCCGCTGAACCGCCGAGCAGCTCCGGCAATGACGGGCCGTAAGCGTTAAGCGCGTTTTGCGACGCTTTACGGGTGGCGATTTTCGCCGGTTCCGCCTGCAGCTTCTTAATGTAATCCTGGGTAAGCTGCTCCCAGTTCTCCGGCAGGCCGCCGCTCATGCGCCGGTTAAATTCTGCCGCCAGCTCCGGGTGCGCTTTTTCATAAGCGGCGAATTTGTCTTTCCAGCTCGCTTCCTGCTGCTGGCCTTTTTCGCGAGCATCCCAGGCCTGGTAGATCTCCTGCGGAATTTCAAACGGCGGATAGTTCCAGCCAAGCTGCTTGCGCGTCAGCGCCACTTCTTCTTCGCCGAGCGCCGCGCCGTGCGCTTCCTCTTTACCTGACTTATTCGGCGAGCCAAAGCCTATCACCGTACGGCAGATAATCAGCGAAGGCTTGTCCTTCACGCTCTGCGCCTCTTCGATAGCGCGCTTGACCGCCTGCGGGTCGTGGCCGTCAATCTCATGGACCACATGCCAGTTGTAGGCTTCGAAGCGCTTCGCCGTATCATCGGTAAACCAGCCTTCGGTTTCGCCGTCAATGGAAATACCGTTGTGGTCGTAGAAGCCAATCAGCTTGCCAAGCCCCAGCGTGCCCGCCAGCGAGCAGACCTCGTGCGAGATGCCTTCCATTAAGCAACCGTCGCCCATGAAGACATAGGTGAAGTGGTCGACAATCTCATGATCCGGACGGTTGAACTGCGCCGCCAGCGTGCGTTCGGCAATTGCCAGGCCTACCGCGTTCGCCAGCCCCTGGCCGAGCGGCCCGGTGGTGGTTTCCACGCCCGGCGTATAGCCGATTTCCGGGTGGCCGGGCGTTTTGGAGTGGAGCTGGCGGAAGTTTTTCAGCTCTTCCATCGGCAGGTCGTAGCCTGAAAGATGCAGCAGGCTGTAAAGCAGCATAGAGGCGTGACCGTTAGAGAGAATAAAACGGTCGCGGTCATACCATGCCGGGTTGGTCGGATTGTGCTTCAGGAAATCATTCCACAATACTTCGGCGATATCCGCCATGCCCATCGGCGCGCCCGGATGGCCGGACTTCGCTTTTTGCACCGCATCCATACTCAGGGCGCGGACGGCGTTAGCTAACTGCTGTCGTGACATGTTTCACTCCATGGCAAAGTTAAAGTTTGGCGGCGAGCAGATCTTCCAGCGCGCGCTGGTCCACGGCGAACTGGCGAATGCCCTCGGCAAGTTTTTCAACGGCCATCGCGTCCTGGTTATGCTCCCAGCGGAACTCCGCTTCGGTCAGCGGTTCCGGACGGCGGTAGCCTTGTTTATTGGGGATAAGCTTGCGTTCCACGACGTCCTCTTTTTCCTGCAACTCTTTAAGCAGGTTAGGGGAGATGGTCAGACGGTCGCAGCCCGCCAGCGCCAGAATCTGCTCGGTACGGCGGAAGCTTGCGCCCATAACGATGGTGTCGTAATTGTGCTGTTTGTAGTAGTCGTAGATATTGCGCACCGACTTCACGCCCGGGTCTTCATCCACGACATACGGGTCCATCGGCTTGCGGCTGTTGTACCAGTCGTAGATACGGCCGACGAACGGCGAAATCAGATAAACCCCCGCTTCGGCGCAGGCGCGCGCCTGGGCGAAGGAGAAGAGCAGCGTCAGGTTGCACTTGATGCCCTCTTTCTCCAGCTCCTCAGCGGCGCGGATGCCTTCCCAGGTTGAGGCGAGTTTGATCAGAATGCGATCCCGGTCGACGCCTTGATCCTGGTAAAGCTCTACCAGGTGGCGCGCCTTCTGCATGCTTTTTTCTTTATCAAACGACAGGCGGGCGTCCACTTCCGTGGAAACGCGGCCCGGGATGCTTTTCAGAATTTCCGCACCCACATTGACCGCCAGCTTGTCGCTCGCTTCGGCGACCTGCTGTTCCTGCGTTTTACCGCGCTGCTTGCCCCAGGCGAGCGCATCTTCGAAAAGGTGTTGATAATGCTCAAGACTTGCGGCTTTCAGCAGCAGGGAAGGGTTAGTGGTCGCATCCTGCGGCTGATAGTGCCGGATGGATTCAATGTCGCCGCTGTCGGCGACTACGGTGGTGAATTGTTTGATGCCTTCTAGCTGGTTCATGGTCAATACTCCTTGAAAAGCAAATGCTTAGCAGAGCGTTTCCTGACACGCTCCGGAAAAACTCATAGAGAACATAACTAAAAAGCATAGCAGACGAGCGTGGCGTTGCTTCTGGCGTTAGGTAACATACTCTCTATAAATTGCTAACATTCCTTACCTTACGGCCGGGAATTTTGGGAGCGTTCAAAGTTTACGGCGTCGCAAGCAGCCATACTATTCGCCTCTCAGGCGTGCCAGTGACGGTTCGCCCCTCTGACCTTACTGAAAGACAGATAAAAAAGGATCGAACAAATGGATGATCAACTGAAGCAAAGCGCCCTCGACTTCCATGAATTTCCGGTGCCCGGAAAAATTCAGGTCTCGCCTACCAAACCCCTCGCCACGCAGCGCGACCTGGCGCTGGCCTATTCGCCGGGCGTCGCCGCGCCCTGTCTTGAGATTGCGGCGGACCCGCTGGCGGCGCACAAATATACCGCCCGCGGCAACCTGGTGGCCGTTATCTCCAACGGTACGGCGGTGCTTGGGCTTGGCAACATCGGCGCGCTGGCCGGCAAGCCGGTGATGGAAGGCAAAGGCGTGCTGTTTAAGAAATTCGCCGGTATCGATGTGTTTGATATCGAAATCGACGAACACGATCCGGATAAACTGATTGATGTGGTGGCCGCGCTCGAACCCACTTTCGGCGGCATTAACCTCGAAGACATCAAAGCGCCTGAGTGCTTCTATATTGAGCAGAAGCTGCGCGAGCGCATGAACATTCCGGTGTTTCATGATGACCAGCACGGCACCGCGATTATCTGTACCGCTGCGGTGTTAAACGGCCTGCGGGTGGTGAAAAAGACTATCTCCGACGTGCGGCTGGTGGTTTCCGGCGCGGGCGCCTCCGCTATCGCCTGTATGAACCTGCTGGTGGCGCTTGGCATGCAGAAGCACAACATTGTGGTCTGCGATTCCAAAGGCGTTATCTACAAAGGCCGTGAAGCGAACATGGCGGAGACCAAAGCCGCCTATGCGATTGACGATAACGGCAAGCGCACGCTGGGCGAGGTAATTGAAGGCGCGGATATTTTCCTGGGCTGCTCCGGCCCGAAAGTACTCACCCAGGAGATGGTAAAACAGATGGCGGATTCGCCGCTTATCCTGGCGCTGGCGAACCCGGAGCCGGAAATCCTGCCGCCGCTGGCGAAAGAAGTGCGTCCGGACGCCATCATCTGTACGGGGCGCTCGGACTATCCGAATCAGGTCAACAACGTGCTCTGCTTCCCGTTCATCTTCCGCGGCGCGCTGGATGTGGGCGCGACCGCCATTAACGAAGAGATGAAGCTCGCTGCGGTACACGCCATTGCGGAACTAACCCACGCCGAGCAAAGCGAAGTGGTCGCTTCCGCCTATGGCGACCAGGAGCTTTCGTTCGGGCCGGACTACATTATCCCGAAACCGTTCGATCCGCGTCTTATCGTGAAAATCGCCCCTGCGGTGGCGAAGGCGGCGATGGATTCCGGCGTGGCGACGCGGCCGATTGATGATTTCGAAGCCTATAAAGACAAGCTCACCGAGTTCGTTTACAAAACCAACCTCTTTATGAAGCCGATTTTCTCCCAGGCGCGCACCGATCCGAAACGCGTCGTGTTAGCGGAAGGGGAAGAGGCGCGCGTGCTGCACGCCACGCAGGAGCTGGTCACGCTTGGCCTGGCGAAGCCGATTCTGGTGGGCCGCCCGAGCGTCATCGAAATGCGTTTGAAAAAGCTGGGCCTGCAAATTCAGCCCGGGGTGGATTTTGAGATAGTGAATAACGAATCGGACCCGCGTTTTAAAGAGTACTGGAACGAGTACTACACCATCATGAAGCGTCGCGGCGTCACCCAGGAGCAGGCGCAGCGCGCGGTGATCGGCAACACCACGGTGATTGGCGCGATCATGGTTCATCGCGGCGAAGCGGATGCGATGATTTGCGGCACCATCGGTGATTATCACGAACATTTCAGTGTTGTTCAGGAGATTTTCGGCTATCGCGAAGGGGTAAAAGCGGCGGGCGCGATGAATGCGCTGCTGCTGCCGAGCGGCAACACCTTTATCGCTGATACGTATGTTAATGACGACCCTGCGCCGGAACAGCTGGCGGAGATTACCGTGATGGCGGCGGAAACCGTGCGTCGGTTTGGCATTGAGCCGAAGGTAGCGCTGCTTTCGCACTCTAACTACGGTTCGTCGAATTCACCCGCCGCCACCAAGATGCGTGAAACGCTGCGGCTGGTGCGCGAGTGTGCGCCGGAGTTGATGATAGATGGCGAAATGCACGGCGACGCGGCGCTGATTGAAAGCATCCGCAACGACCGCATGCCGGACAGCCCGCTGAAAGGTTCCGCCAATATCCTTATCATGCCGAACGTGGAAGCGGCGCGAATTAGTTACAACTTACTTCGCGTTTCCAGCTCCGAAGGGGTGACCGTCGGGCCGGTCCTGATGGGCGTGGCGAAGCCGGTGCATGTGCTGACGCCTATCGCCTCGGTGCGCCGCATTGTCAATATGGTGGCGCTGGCGGTGGTGGAAGCGCAGACGCAGCCGCTGTGATCGGTTGTTAAACGTAACGCTCCGTTCTCTTGCTGGAGCGGCGGCTTTCGCCCTCTCCCCGTTGGGGAGAGGGGCGGGGTGAGGGGTATCTGTGGGGGCGGTGAAAGGTGCCGTTCGCTTTTGCGTCGCGTTCACATGAAATCTCGCATCCCGCGAACGGGTTAAGGGGGCTCGCCGCCGCCCCCTTAACAATCCCGGCTCGCGGCAGAAGGGCAGCCGCAGGAAAACCCCCGCATCCGCGTTGGTTGTGAATTCTGGATTTTCGTAGGATGGATAAGCGAAACCGCCTCTCTTTTTCCGATGGCGCACTGGCGGGTGGCGGCTGCGCTAACCCGCCTTACGGCAGAGTCAACCTCTAAGCCGTTCTTTTGCTGGAGCGGCGGCTTCTCCCTTTCTCCACTGGGGAGAGGGGCGGGGTGAGGGGTATCTGTGCGGGCGGTGAAAGGTGACGTTCGCCTTTGCGTCGCGTGCACATGAAATCTCGCATCCCGCGAACGGGTTAAGGGGGCTCGCCGCCGCCCCCTTAACAATCCCGGCTCGCGGCAGAAGGGCAGCCGCAGAAAAAAAACCTCGCATCCGCGTTAAGACTTGGAATTCAGGTTATTTTTTGTAGGATGGGTTAGCGCTGCGCTATCCGTTCTGCACCACGAGGGAAAAGAGCGGTTAACGCCGCCCCAACGGTACAACCAGCGGCGTACCCGCCACCGGGTCTTCGATAATCATGCAGCGCAGACCGTAAATCGCCTCAATCAACGCTGGCGTCACTATCTCCTTCGGCGCGCCTTCCGCCACGATTTTCCCTTCCCGCAGCGCAATCAGATGCGTCGCGTAGCGGCACGCCTGGTTAAGGTCATGCAGCACTGCCGCCAGCGTATAACCCTGCTCGCGGTTCAGCTCGCTCAGTAGCTCCAGCAAATCTATCTGGTGGCTGATATCAAGCCAGGTGGTGGGTTCATCCAGCAGCATGATAGAGGTTTCCTGCGCCAGCACCATGGCTATCCAGGCCCGCTGCCGCTGGCCGCCGGAGAGGGTATCCACGCCAAGATGCGCAAGCGAAGCCACGCCCGTCGCCGCCATCGCCTTTTGTACCGCGCGCTCATCTTCCTCGCGCCAGCGGGTAAACAGCGGCTGGTGGGGGTATCGTCCGCGCGCCACCAGCTCCTGCACCGTAATATCCCCCGGCGCGCTGGCGTTTTGCGCCAGCAGCCCAATGCGCCGGGCGACCTCTTTCGTGGCGTAGCGCTGGATCTGCTCGCCATCCAGCCACACGCTGCCCGCCGCAGGCTTCATCAGGCGGCTTAAGGTGCGAAGCAGCGTCGATTTGCCGCAGCCGTTCGGGCCGATGATGGCGGTAAACTGGCCGTCCGGGATTGTCACGCTGAGGTTTTCGGCAACGAGGTAGTCGCCATAGCCCAGCGTCAGGGCATCGCCATGCAGGCGCGTTAAGGTGCTCATCGCTTACGGGACTCCTGAATCAACAAGGCGATAAGATAAAGACCGCCGAGGCTGACGGTGACCACGCCCACCGGCAGCTGATAAGGGGCAAAGAGGTGCTGCGCGCCAAGGTCGGCGGCGAGCAACAGCAGCGCGCCGCAGAGCGCCGACTGGAAAAGCCCCCAGCGGGCGGTGCGGCTCAGACGGCGGGCGATGTGCGGCGCCACCAGCGCGACAAACGAAATGGGGCCTGCAAGCGCCGTGGCGGCGGCGGTCAGCACGACGGCGACCAGCATCAGCAGCAGGCGCGAGCGCTCAACCGGCACGCCGAGCGCGCAGGCGCTGTCGTCGCCCATCTCTAAAAGCCGCATCCGGCGCACCAGCAGCGCGCTCGCCAGCAGACCCAGCAGCATCAGCGGCGCGGCGGGGAACGTTTTGCTCCATGTGATGCCGTTAAGCGACCCGGCGTTCCACAGGCCTGCGGACAACGCCGTCTCAAGCGAGGCCTGCAATAAAAGCCAGGTATTGAACGCCACCAGCATGGCGCGCAGGCCGATGCCGATGATAATCAGCCGGAAGGTGTCGATGCCGTTTCGCCAGGCAAGCGCCCAGACGGCAAGCGAGGTAAGGATGCCGCCCGCCATCGCCGCCGCGGCGATGGCCGTCTGATGTTGACCAAACAGCACCATCGCCACCAGCACGCCGCTCCAGGCGCCGGTATTAAAACCCATCACATCCGGGCTGCCTAAGGGGTTACGCATTAAAGACTGAAAAATCGCGCCGCTGACGCCAAGCGCCGCGCCGAGCAGCAGCGCCATCGTCACTCGGGGCAAACGCCACTCCATGACAATGAGGGATACGTTACGTGGGGCATCGCCCCGTAGCGCATCCGCGACCTGAGCGATGCTCAGCGAAACGGCGCCCTGGCCCAGCGCCCATACGGCAAACGCGGCGCTGAGCAGCAAAAACAGGCCGCTGACCAGCCATAAGCGAGGAGAAGCCTTCATAACGACACCCCGCCGCGACGGCGGCGCACCAGATAAATCAGCACCGGCGCGCCGATAAACGCGCTCACCACCGAAACGCGCATTTCACCCGGCACGATCAGCCGGCCAATCATATCGGCCAGCAGCAGCAGGGCGGGGGTGGCGAGCAGCGTAACCGGCAATGACCAGCGGTGATCCGGCCCCACCAGCCAGCGCGCCATGTGCGGCATCATCAAACCGATAAAGGCGATGGGACCGACGGCCGCCGTCGCGCTGGCGCACAGCACCGTTATCACCAGCAGGCCAAGCAGCTGTGTGCGCACCACCCGGCTGCCGAGCGCGGTCGCCGTATCGCTGCCCATGCTCAGGCTGTTTAGCGCGCGGCTTAATCCCAGCGCCAGCGCCATGCCCGACAGCACCGGCAGAACGATGATTTTGAGGGTAGAAAGCGTGCGAATGTCGAGCGAACCCGCCTGCCAGAAGCGCAGCCTGTCGTAAACCACCGGGTTGAGCAGCGAGACGCCGCTGGTAAAGCCTTCCAGCACGGCGGTAAGCGCGACGCCAGCCAGCGTCAGACGCACCGGGCTGAGCTGACCGCCGCCTGCGCTGCCGGTAAAGGCGACGATAAGCGAGGCGCACAGCGCGCCGGCGAAGGCAAAACCCAGCAGGGAAAGCGAAGAGGAGGCGCCCCACAGGGCGGCGCCGATGACGATAGCGAAACTCGCTCCGGCGTTGACGCCAAGCAGGCCCGGGTCCGCCAGCGGGTTGCGAGTGAGGGTTTGCATCAGCGCGCCCGCCACGCCCAGCGCGCCGCCCGCGAGCAGGCCCGCCAGCGTTCGCGGCAGCCGCGCATCAAGCACAATGGTGCAGTCCGCGCTCCGGCACTGACCGCTCAGGGCGTCCAGCACCACCGACAACGGTATGGACTTAGCGCCCACCAACAAACTTAACGCCGCGATAAGCAGCAAAAAAAGAAAAAGGCCCAGCAGGGAGAAAGCCCGTGCTGAAAACCGTGAGGCCGACATAACGCACATCCCATAACGATAATGATAGTTATTATCACTCTTATCGGGCTATGTTAGCATGGGCGTCCCGTTAATCGGTAAGGAAAATTCGCTCTCAAGGCCCTGTAATGAACCGACATTCGCTGTTGCTCAACCTGAGTTTATTGAAAACCCATCCGGCTTACCGCGCTGTCTTCCTGGCGCGTTTTATTTCCATCCTCGCGCTGGGGCTGCTCGGCGTGGCGGTGCCGGTGCAGATCCAGACGCTCACCGGCTCCCCTTTTCAGGTGGGGCTTTCGGTCACGCTCACCGGCGGGGCGATGTTTATCGGCCTGATGACCGGCGGCGTGCTGGCGGACCGCCATGAGCGCAAAAAACTGATTCTGCTGGCGCGCTCCACCTGCGGCGTGGGGTTTATCGGGCTGTGGATTAACGCCATGCTGCCTGAGCCTTCGCTTGTCGTCATTTACCTGCTTGGCCTGTGGGACGGCTTTTTCGGCGCGATTGGCGTCACGGCGCTGCTGGCCGCCACGCCCGCAATTGTCGGGCGAGAAAATTTGATGCAGGCGGGGGCGATTACCATGCTGACGGTGCGTCTGGGGTCGGTTATTTCGCCGCTTATCGGCGGCCTGCTGCTGGCCTCTGGCGGCGTAACATGGAATTACGCGCTGGCGGCGCTCGGCACCTTCATCACGCTGCTGCCGCTGCTTACGCTACCAAAACTGCCTGCGCCGCAGATGCAGCGCGAGCATCCGCTAAAGGCGCTGGCGAGCGCGTTTCGCTTTCTGCTGGCAAGCCCGGTGGTGGGCGGCGTGGCGCTTATCGGCGCCCTGCTCACGATGGCGAGCGCGGTGCGCGTGCTTTATCCGGCGCTGGCTAACCACTGGCAGATGGCGAGCGGCGAAATCGGCGCGCTTTACGCCGCCGTACCGCTGGGGGCGGCGGCAGGCGCTCTCACCAGCGGTCGGCTGGCGCACTCCACGCAGCCGGGGCGCGTTATGCTCTTCACTTCCGTGCTGGCGTTCGTCGCGGTAGGCATTTTCAGCCTGATGCCGTTCTGGGGCTTAGGGGTTGTCTGCCTCGCGCTGTTCGGCTACCTGAGCGGCATCAGCTCGCTGGTTCAGTACACGCTGATTCAGACGCAGACGCCGGACCACATGCTCGGGCGTATTAATGGGCTGTGGACCGCGCAGAACGTAACGGGCGATGCGATTGGCGCGGCGCTGCTGGGCGGCATGGGCGTTGCGCTCTCGCCGGTCAGCTCGGCGAGCGTCAGTGGAATGGCGCTGGCGGTTGCAGGCGTTGCGCTTACGCTGCTGTTAAGCGAGCTTCGCCGCCTGCGGCAGCCGCCGCCGCAATTGGTGAAGCCATAAGAGAAGGGGCCGTGCGGCCCCTTTTTTACGCTTTAAATAACGTCGCCAGCCGTTCGAGTATCAGGCTCGCGCTGTAATAATCCAGGCGGAAGGTCTCTGGCCCCAGCGCATAAACGCGCTGGTTTTGCACCGCGGGCAGATGAGAGAGCAGGGCGTTGCCGGTAAGCGCCTGAGCGTCTTTTTCATCGCTGGCGAAGAGAAAGAGCGATTCGCCGTTCAGCCCCGCAGCCAGGTTTTCACCCCCCAACTGTACGATGTCATGGCGCTTGCCCATGCTGCTAAGCGCAGGCAGCAACGGCGGCGTCGCGAGGGTAAAGCCCAACTGCTGCAACAGCTGCCCCTGAGCGGACATCGGCGTAAAGAGGTTCGCCCCATGCGCGGCGGCGTTGTAGACCAGCGCGCTCACGGGCTGCGGCGGCAGCTTCATGTGCGCTTTCACCTGGTCAAGCTCTTGCGCGAAGCGTGCAATGCGCGCCTGCGCCTCTTTCTCATGGCCGGTTATCTGCCCAAGCTGGGTTAACAACTGCTGCCAGCTTTTGTCGTCGTAATTGATGATAAGCGTGGGGGCGATAGCGGAGAGCTGTTCGTAAAGCGCCAGCGCCGAGTCGCCGCCGGTGGCGCTGATTAAAATCAGGTCCGGCATCTGCGCCGCTACCGCCTCGGCGTTCGGTTCGCCAATGTACAGGCGCTGCACGTTACGCTTTTTCGCAATCTCTCCCCACTGGCGCAGAAAGCCCTGGTCGTCCGCCAGCCGGTTGCCGGGCGTGGTCGCGCCGCTTGCCACCACGGGCGCGTCCAGCGCCAGCAGCGAACCAGTCAGGGTTACGCTTGTGGAAACAATGCGCTGCGGCGCTTTTTCCAGCGTTTGCACGCCGCGGCTGTCGGTCACCTGACGCGGCCATTCCGCCGCCTGCGTGAGTGAGGAAAATCCTAAAACCAGTGCACTGAAAAGCAGCAGCGCCCGTCGGGCGAAATGGGAGATCACAGCGTTGCATCCTGTAAAAAGCAAGGTTAGTAATGCTTCTCATTTTCACTATTTACCGCAGCGATGCAAGCGCGCCGCTTAACGGAAAATGTGGCGTCGGTTGACATGCCCGGCGTTTCGTCTTAGGTTACGCCACCAAATACAAATGATAACAATTATCAGTTCTCTTATCATTTTTGGAGGAGCGCATGGACACGTCTTTGGCTGAGGAAACGCAAGTGGGGAGGATAACCCTTTCACCAGACAGCTTTTTCTTCATGTCGCCGTATCGCAGCCTGGCCACTTCCGGCTGTTTCGCCCGGTTGACGACGCCTGCCGCCGATGGCGCCGATCGCAACGGAGCCTTCCAGAAGGCGTTGCAAAACCACTTCACCGCCGCCCGCGCGCAGGGCGTCAGCAACCCCATCGTCGTCGGCGCCATTCCGTTCGACACCCGCAAGCCTTCGGCGCTGTTTATTCCCCAAACGTGGCGCGTCTTTAACCGCCAGCGTTATCGCAGCAGCGTAAAGCCGCAAAAACCGCTGCAGGTAACGCGCCGTCAGGCGATTCCTGAACAGCCGCAGTTTATGGAGATGGTGGCCCGCGCCGCCGCGCTTACCGACACGCCGCGCGTCGATAAAATCGTGCTGTCGCGCCTTATCGATATCACGACGCAAGACGCGCCCGACAGCGTTGCGCTGCTGGAGCGGCTTATCGCCCAGAACCCCACCAGTTTTAATTTCCACGTGCCGCTGGAAGCGGGCGGGGCGCTGCTTGGCGCAAGCCCGGAGCTGCTGCTGCGCAAATCGGGCGAGTGTTTCAGCTCGCTGCCGTTGGCCGGTTCCGCCCGTCGCATGCAGGATGAAGCGCAGGACAAGGAGGCGGGTAATCAACTGCTGCGTTCTGCGAAAGACAGGCATGAACATGAGCTGGTGACGAAAGCGATGAAAACCGTGCTGGCGCCGCGCAGCCGCCTGCTCAGCGTGCCGGAAACGCCGGCGCTTATCACCACGCCCACCCTCTGGCACCTTGCCACCGCCATTGAAGGCGAGACGCAGGACGCCCGCGATAACGCGCTAACGCTCGCCTGCCTGCTGCACCCGACGCCCGCCCTGAGCGGCTTCCCCCATGAGATAGCCAAAACGCTTATCGCCGAGCTGGAGCCGTTCGACCGTGAACTGTTCGGCGGCATTGTCGGCTGGTGCGATGACCAGGGCAATGGCGAGTGGGTGGTGACTATCCGCTGCGCGCAGCTTAACGGCAACCGCGTGCGGCTTTTCGCCGGCGCAGGCATTGTGCCCGCCTCTGAGCCACAGAGCGAATGGCGCGAAACCGGCGTCAAGCTCTCGACCATGCTCAACGTATTTGGACTGAATGAAGGAAGCCCTGCATGACCCTCCCTTATACCCGCTGGCCAGATGATTTCGCCGTCCGCTACCGTGAAAAAGGCTACTGGCTGGATCTGCCGCTCACCGATATTTTAAGCCGCCACGCCAGCAGCGACGCGACGGCGCTGGTAGACGGCGAGCGCCGCTTCAGCTATCGCGAGCTGGAGCAGGCCGCCACGCGTCTTGCGGGCGCGCTGCAGCGCCGCGGGCTGAAAACCGGCGATACCGCGCTGGTGCAGCTTGGCAACGTTGCGGAGTTTTACATCACGCTGTTCGCGCTGTGGAAAATCGGCGTGGCTTCCGTTAACGCGCTTTTCAGCCACCAGCGCACCGAGCTTGACGCCTACGCCAGCCAGATTGCCCCGGCACTGCTGATTGCCGACCGCGAGCACGGCCTGTTTGGCGACGACGCCTGGCTTGAAACGCTGAAAGCCAGAACGCCTTCGCTGCGCGTTATCGCCCTACGCAACGACACGCTGGAAGCGCTGATTGACGAGCCGGCAGATAACATTGTCGCCTCGCCTTCCGCGCCGGATGAAGTGGCTTTTTTCCAGCTTTCCGGCGGCAGCACCGGCACGCCAAAGCTGATTCCGCGCACGCACAACGACTACTACTACAGCATTCGCCGCAGCGTAGAGATTTGCCGTTTTGATAGCGAAACGCGCTACCTCTGCGCGCTACCCGCCGCCCATAACTACCCGATGAGCTCGCCCGGCGCGCTCGGCGTCTTCTTTGGCGGGGGCTGCGTGGTGCTGGCGAGCGACCCGAGCGCCACGCTCTGCTTTCCGCTGATTGAACAGCATCAGATTAACGTCACCGCGCTGGTGCCGCCCGCCGTCAGTCTCTGGCTGCAGGCGGTGGGGGAAGGGGGTTCTGACGCGCAGCTCGCCTCGCTGAAGCTGTTGCAGGTTGGCGGCGCTCGCCTTTCCGATTCTCTCGCCGCGCGTATTCCGGCGGAGCTCGGTTGCCAGTTGCAGCAGGTGTTCGGCATGGCGGAGGGGCTTGTGAACTACACCCGCCTGGACGACCCGGATGAGCGCATCTTCACCACCCAGGGGCGCCCGATGAGCCCGGATGACGAAGTCTGGGTCGCGGATGAAAACGGCGAACCGCTGCCGCCCGGCGAAGTCGGCCGCCTGATGACGCGCGGCCCTTATACCTTCCGCGGCTACTACAACAGCCCGGAACACAACGCCCGCGCCTTTGATAAAAACGGCTTTTACTGCTCGGGCGATCTGATCGCCATCGATGAGCAGGGCTACATCACCGTAAAAGGGCGCGAGAAAGATCAGATCAACCGCGGCGGCGAGAAGATCGCAGCCGAAGAGATCGAAAACCTGCTGCTCAGCCATGAGGCTATCGTTCATGCCGCGCTGGTCTCGATGGAAGACAGCCTGATGGGCGAGAAAAGCTGCGCTTATATCGTCACCTCCCGCCCGGTAAAGGCGGTGGAGATCCGCCGCTTTCTGCGTGAGCTTGGCGTCGCCGATTTCAAGCTGCCGGATCGCGTGGAGCGCGTCGACGAACTGCCGCTTACGCCCGTCGGCAAAGTGGATAAAAAACAATTGCGTCAGTGGCTGGCGGCGCGTCAGTCCGCATCTGAGTAAGGAGAGAACATGGCTATTCCAAAACTGAACGCCTATGCATTGCCGACAGCGGCAGACATGCCACATAACAAAGTCCAGTGGGCGTTTGAGCCAGACCGCGCGGCGCTGCTTATCCACGACATGCAGGACTATTTCCTTAACTTCTGGGGTGAAAACTGCCCGATGATCGAGCAGGTTGTGGCGAATGTCGTCGCGCTGCGTCAGTTCTGCAAACAGAACGGCATCCCGGTTTACTACACCGCGCAACCTAACAACCAGAGCGATGCCGACCGCGCGCTGCTGAACGACATGTGGGGCCCGGGGCTAAACAACCATCCCGATAAACAAAAAGTGGTGGATGCCCTTACCCCGGACGCAGACGATACCGTGTTAGTGAAATGGCGCTACAGCGCGTTTCACCGCTCGCCGCTGGAGCAGGCGCTGAAAGAAGCGGGTCGCGACCAGCTGATTATTTGCGGCGTCTATGCGCACATTGGCTGCATGATCACCGCAACAGACGCCTTTATGCGCGACATTAAGCCCTTTATGGTGGCGGACGCGCTGGCGGACTTCAGCCGTGAAGAGCACCTGATGGCGCTGAAATATGTCGCAGGGCGCGCTGGCCGCGTGGTGATGACCCGCGATATCGCGGCGAAAGCCGAACTGCCGCAGAGCAAAGCGGAACTTCGCGCGTTGATCCTGCCGCTGCTGGATGAATCCGACGAGCCGGAAGATGATGAGAACCTTATCGACTACGGTCTCGACTCCGTGTGCATGATGGCGCTGGCCGCCCGCTGGCGCAAAGCGCATGGCGATATCGACTTCGTCATGCTGGCGAAAAACCCGACGCTGGACGCCTGGTGGGCGCTGCTCGCCCGGGAGCCGCAGGCATGAGCCTTGATTTTAGCGGCCAGACGGTCTGGGTGACCGGCGCGGGCAAAGGCATCGGCTACGCCACGGCGCTGGCGTTTGTGGAAGCGGGTGCAAGCGTCGTGGGTTTCGACCTCGCCTTTGAACAGGAAAATTATCCGTTTGCGTGCGAAACGCTGGATGTGGCGGACGCCGCCGCCGTTGCGCGTACCTGCCAGCGTTTGCTGGCGGCAGAAAAGCGCCTCGATGTGCTGATTAACGCCGCCGGCATTTTGCGTATGGGGCCGACGGACGAGCTTTCCGCCACCGACTGGCAGCAGACCTTTGCGGTAAACGTTGGCGGCGCGTTTAACTTCTTTCAGCAGACCATGGCGCAGTTTCGCGCGCAAAAGGGCGGGGCTATCGTCACGGTAGCCTCTGACGCCGCGCACACGCCGCGCATTGGCATGTCCGCCTATGGCGCGTCGAAAGCGGCGCTGAAAAGCCTGGCGCTGACCGTAGGCCTCGAGCTTGCCCCCTTCGGCGTGCGGGCGAATCTGGTTTCGCCTGGCTCAACGGATACCGATATGCAGCGTACGCTCTGGAAGAGTGAAGATGCCGAACAGCAGCGCATTCGCGGCTTCGCAGAGCAGTTCAAGCTCGGTATCCCGCTGGGTAAAATCGCCCGTCCGCAGGAGATTGCCAACGCTATCCTGTTCCTGGCGTCCGCCCAGGCGAGCCACATTACGCTGCAGGATCTCGTTATCGACGGCGGCTCAACGCTGGGGGCATAGATGATCTGGAAACGGCACATGACGCTGGAGGCGCTTAATGCCACCAGCGAAGGGACGATGGTGGCGCATCTTGGCATCGTTTACACCCGGCTTGGCGACGACCTGCTTGAGGCGACCATGCCGGTGGACGCCCGCACCCATCAGCCGTTCGGCCTGCTGCATGGCGGCGCCTCGGCGGCGCTGGCGGAAACGCTGGGTTCAATGGCGGGTTATCTCACCACCCGCGACGGTCAGTGCGTGGTCGGCACGGAGCTTAACGCCACCCATCACCGTGCGGTTTCGCAGGGCACGGTGCGCGGCGTTTGCCAGCCGCTGCACCTTGGCAGGCAGAGCCAGAGCTGGGAGATTGTGATTTTCGACGAGCAGGGCAGGCGCTGCTGCACCAGCAGGCTGAGTACGGCGGTGCTGGGGTAAAGGAGCGTGACTTGCAGGACATCCGTCTTGTTGCCTTTGCATACGTTGAGGGTGCGCAGACGGTGAAAGGTTCTGTTCGCCGGAAGATGGTTTTTATATTTCACCTTCCATCAGGCGAACATGCTAAGGGAGCTCGTCGCCGCTCCCTAAACCATCCCGGCTCCCGGCTTAAAATCGCCCCTCTTCGGGGCAGACCTTCCGCGCTGTCATCTGGCTTCGGGTCGGTCATGCCGGGGCCATCCGGCGTGTCCGGTCCGCCGCCAGCACGGAAGGCGGTTTTGAAGCTGGAGAAAGCCCTCGCTGCACCGCTGATTTTTGGCTCACCTGCGCATTCGCATCAGAAATCGTGTTTAAACTCCCAGGGACAAGCAGCCGTCCCCGGGTTTTCCCTTCGCCCCTTCCCGTGATCCCGCTAGCAGACTGACGTAAATCCCTGCGCCAACCCCGCGTTTCTCCAGTAGCCAAGTTGTTAAATCTTCTGTCGTGATATAGAAACAAAATGTAACACCTCTGTTTCATTCCACCTTCACTGAAGGGACAATTCTTATGACGAATTCAGGGAAATACTTGCTGTGGGCGGGGCTCTCCGTGGCGGCCGCCTTCGCGATGGGCTACATCGCGCTTAACCGCGGCGAGCAAATTAACGCGCTGTGGATAGTGGTCGCCGCTGTCTGCATCTATCTCATCGCCTACCGTTTTTATGGTCTCTATATCGCAAAACGCGTGCTTGGCGTGGACGCCACGCGCATGACGCCCGCCGTGCGCCATAACGACGGCCTCGACTATGTGCCTACCGACAAAAAAGTGCTGTTCGGTCACCATTTTGCCGCCATCGCTGGCGCAGGCCCGCTGGTGGGGCCGGTGCTGGCGGCGCAGATGGGCTATCTGCCGGGCATGCTCTGGATCCTCGCAGGCGTGGTGTTTGCCGGCGCGGTGCAGGATTTCATGGTGCTGTTTGTCTCAACCCGTCGCGACGGCCGCTCGCTTGGCGAGCTGGTGAAAGAAGAGATGGGCAACACGGCGGGGGTTATCGCGCTGATAGCCTGCTTTATGATCATGGTGATTATCCTCGCCGTGCTGGCGATGATCGTCGTGAAAGCGCTTACCCATAGCCCGTGGGGAACCTATACCGTCGCCTTTACCATCCCGCTCGCTATTTTTATGGGCATCTATATTCGCTATCTGCGTCCCGGACGCATTGGCGAGGTTTCCGTTATCGGCCTCGTTATGCTGGTCTTCGCTATTATTTCCGGCGGCTGGGTAGCGCAAAGCCCGACATGGGCGCCGTACTTCGATTTCACCGGCGTGCAGTTGACCTGGATGCTGGTAGGCTATGGTTTCGTGGCGGCGGTGCTGCCGGTCTGGCTGCTGCTCGCCCCGCGTGATTACCTCTCCACCTTCCTGAAAATCGGCACCATTATTGGTCTTGCCATCGGCATTCTGATTATGCGCCCGACGCTGACCATGCCGGCGATGACGAAATTTATCGACGGCACCGGGCCGGTGTGGAGCGGCAACCTCTTCCCGTTCCTGTTTATTACCATCGCCTGCGGCGCAGTTTCCGGCTTCCATGCGCTGATCGCCTCCGGCACCACGCCGAAGATGCTGGCGAACGAAAATCAGGCCTGCTTTATCGGCTACGGCGGCATGCTGATGGAATCGTTTGTCGCCATTATGGCGCTGGTTTCCGCCTGCGTGATCGACCCGGGCGTTTACTTCGCCATGAACAGCCCGATGGCGGTGCTGGCGCCTGCCGGTACGGCGGACGTGGTGGCTTCGGCGGCGCAGGTGGTCAGCGGCTGGGGCTTCCAGATAACGCCGGATACGCTTAGCCAGATAGCCGCTGACGTGGGCGAACAAACCATTATCTCCCGCGCGGGCGGCGCGCCGACCTTAGCCGTCGGCATGGCCTATATTCTGCACGGCGCGCTCGGTGGGCTGATGGATGTCTCGTTCTGGTATCACTTCGCGATTCTGTTCGAGGCGCTGTTTATTCTGACCGCAGTGGACGCGGGCACCCGCGCGGCGCGCTTTATGCTGCAGGACCTGCTGGGGGTAATTTCGCCCAACCTCAAGCGTACCGAGTCGCTACCCGCTAACCTGCTGGCGACGGCGCTCTGCGTGCTGGCGTGGGGCTACTTCCTGCACCAGGGGGTGGTGGACCCGCTTGGCGGCATCAACACCCTCTGGCCGCTCTTCGGTATCGCCAACCAGATGCTGGCGGGCATGGCGCTGATGCTTTGCGCCGTGGTGCTGTTCAAGATGAAGCGCCAGATGTACGCCTGGGTGGCGCTGTTGCCGACCGCCTGGCTGCTTATCTGCACGCTGACGGCGGGCTGGCAAAAGGCCTTCAGCCCGGATAATAAAGTCGGCTTCCTGGCCATTGCCAACCGCTTCCAGGCGATGATCGACAGCGGTAATATTCCGGCGCAGTACACCCAGGCGCAATTGAGCCAGCTGGTGTTTAATAACCGTCTTGATGCCGGGCTGACCATCTTCTTTATGGCGGTGGTCGTCGTGCTGGCGCTCTTTTCGCTAAAAACCGCGATGAAGGCGCTGAAAGAAAATCGCCCGACCGCCAGGGAGACGCCGTACGAGCCGATGCCTGAGAACCTCGACCGCGTTGTCACCGAAGCGAAAAGCGCGCATTAAACCTGTAACGTATATATGTCTCTCCCCTTTTCCTCAGCATTGTGGCTGAGGGGGAGGGGATAACGAGGATAAAACGATGTTCGATACCCTTGCCAAAGCCGGGAAATACCTCGGCCAGGCGGCGAAAATGATGATTGGCGTGCCGGACTACGATAACTACGTAGAGCATATGCGCGTCAACCACCCGGACCAGACGCCCATGACGTATGAAGCGTTCTTTCGGGAACGTCAGGATGCCCGCTACGGCGGCAAAGGTGGGGCGAAGTGCTGCTAAGCGCCGGTTAGCGGTACTGCACCAGTTGTTCCGGCTGGCAGCCATAGAGCGCCGCCAGTTTTTCGCGGGTACGTTTTTGCGGACGTGAATCAGGGGACTCCAGCTGCGAAACGGCAGACTGGCTGATGCCGAGTTTTTCAGCCACCTCCTGCTGCGACAGCCCGCGCCAGATACGCCAGGCGGCCTGTAAACTCACGTTCTGCTCGACTGTAATGCCAACCACCTCATGCGGCAGCGTGACGTCATCGTCGCTATCCGGCTCATATGGCAGTGACGCCAGCGCCTCGTCATCTTCCAGTTGCGCCAGCACAGACAGATAGAGCTCATAAGGGATGACCGCATATTCGGGTTTGCCCTGTTTATCATGAATAATTTGTGCGTTGAGCATATCGATCCCCCGTTAATTTAGGTAAGTCGTCGTGGTTCTGCGTTTCACTTCCAGAATGAGGCAGATAACCGGTACGCCTGCCACGCGCTCGTAGATAACCCGATAACTCCCCACCCGCAGCCGGTAACGGGGTTTCAGCCCCGCCAGTTTTACAATGTCCAGCCTGGTGTCTTCAGCGGCGAGCGCGGAGACCTTCTTATAGAGCGTAAGCCTGTCGCTTTCCGGTACGGCATTGAGTTGTTTGTACGCCCGCTTTGTCCATCTGATCTCCATGATGTTCCCTCACTCTATCCGCTTCCGTATTATAAGTAAAATATAAGAATATAAGCTTTTATCTGAAAGTGATTTGCTTATATGAAGTACGCTAAACGGGGAACGGGCGGGAGGAAAGCGGCAGCGAAAGGTTTCTCGTACCGTCTCGCAAAAACGCCTTCCGGGCGGAAGGCGTTGCGTATTCAGGCGGCTTCGGGTTTCGGCTCTTCCAGCCGCTGACGCTTGCGCAGCGACGGGAAGAGACGCATCCAGAGCCCCACCACCACCAGCGTGCCGATGCCGCCTATCGCCGCGGCGGGGACGGCGCCGAGCAGCGCCGCCAGCATGCCGGACTCAAACTCCCCAAGCTGGTTAGAGGTGTTGATAAAAATAGAGTTAACGGCATTCACGCGGCCCAGCATGTCGTTGGGCGTATCAAGCTGCACCAGCGCGCCGCGAATAACCATGCTCACCATGTCAAACCCGCCCGTGGCGAAGAGCGCGATAAGCGAAAGCCACAGGTTGCTTGAGAGCGCGAACACCAGCGTCGCCACGCCAAAACCGGCAACGCAGAGGAACATAATCATGCCGACGTTCTTTTCCAGCGAATGGCGGCTCAACCAGAAGCCCACCAGCAGCGCGCCGACGGCGGGGGCCGCGCGCAGCAGGCCCAAACCCCACGGGCCGGTATGCAGAATATCGTGCGCATAAATGGGCAGCAGCGCCGTAGCGCCGCCCAGCAGCACGGCAAAAAGGTCAAGGGAGATGACCCCCAGCACGTCTGGCCGCTCACGAATAAACTTCACCCCGGCGAAGAGGGTGGCGAGGCTTGCGGGCTGGCGCTTCGGCGGCGCCTGTTCATAACGCAGGCGGCTGACCATCGCAATAGAGATGAGGTACAGCACGGCGGTCAGCCCATAGACCACGTCCGCGCCAAAAGCGTACAGCAGGCCGCCCAGCGCCGGACCCATAATCATCGCCGCCTGGCTTGAAACCGCGCTCGCCGCCGTGGCGCGGGCCAGCAGGGCGGGCGGCACCAGGGCGGGCAGCATCGACTGCAATGACGGCGCCTCCATCACTTTCGCCACCGAAATTACAAAAATCAGCCCGAGAATGATATTTACATCCGCCAGATGCATCACCGTGACGGCGGTAAGGGCGCCGATGGCCAGCCATTCCACCAGTTGTCCCAGCAGCACCACGTGGCGGCGGTCGCGCTGGTCGGCGACGTGACCTGCCCAGAGCGCAAGCGTAACAGAGGGAAGAAACTGCACCAGACCTATCAGGCCGAGATAAAACGCGCTGTGGGTGAGCGCGTAAATCTGCCAGCCCACCACAATAGACAACATCTGGAAACCAAAGCCGGAGCAGGTGCGCGCCAGCCAGAAGGCGACAAACGAGCGGTGCGCCAGCAGCGACGCCCCGCCGTCAGAGTGTACAGAAGCCATAAACCATCCCATTAACGCAAAAAAAAGGCGGCGCGAGTAAGTGGTTTATCGCCGCATCAACAAGCTTTTAAGCCTACAGGGATTTTGCGAAAAGTGGCATGGCGGCGCGTGCTTTTCCTTAGCGTGCGAAGCTTTCCACTTTTTCAAACGCCGCGCGCAGGGCGGCAGGCGTTAGCGTCACCGGCAGGTAGTGAATCGACTCGACCGGGCGCAGCGTATGGGCAATCACGCGCTCCAGATCTGCGGCGTTGCGGATATCTACCTCCAGTTCGCCAAGCGTGGTCGGCAGGTTAAAGCGCTGATAGGCGTTAATCAGCTGCGCAAGCACCTCATCCTGGCCGAGCAGGGCGCTCTGCACCAGAATGCCGTAAGCCACCTTGGTGCCGTGGAGGAATTTCTCGGTCTGCGGCAGCACGGTGAGACCGTTATGCACCGCATGCGCCGCCGCCACGCGGGTGTAACGTTCGCCAAGGCCGCCCACCATGCCGCCGCCGGCGATAATCGCATCGACCACGTCGCGGAAATCCTGGGTCAGTTCGCCGCGCTGCTGGTCCGCCAGCGCCGCTTCGCTTTGCTCAAGCAGTACGTCGCGAATGGCCAGCGCGCCGTTAATGCCCAGGCGCACGGTCAGCGGCAGGGTTTCAGGCTCTGGCGCCAGCACCACCGCTTCATACCATTTGGCGAGCGTATCGCCGATGCCCGCCAGCAGATACTCCACCGGCGCGCGCAGGATAATCTCCGGCTCCACCAGCACCAGGTGGTTGGCATCGTTGAATATCTCAAAATGCAGCGCCTGGCCTGCGTCGTTATACCAGACCGAGAGCGGCGTCCAGGCGGCGCAGGTGGCGGCGATGGTCGGTATGGCGACGACCGGCAACCCCAGGCGGCGGGCCAGCGCTTTGGCGGTATCAAGCAGCGCGCCGCCGCCTACGCCAATGACTACCGCGCGGTCCTCTCCCGCTTCCTGCGCAAGCTTCGCCACATCGCTTTCGCTGCAGTGGCCCTGAAAGAGGCATTTTTTCGCGCCCGGGGCGTTAAACGCGTCCGGCAGAAAAGGCCGGGCGGCGGCAATAGCGCGTTCGCCATAAACCCAAAAAGCGCGGGAAAGTTGTTCGGGCGTGTAGAAGTCCGCAAGGCGCGCCAGCGCGCCTGCGTGAGAATAGTAGTTGGCCGGGCCGGGAACGACGCGAATATCAGTGTTGCTGCTCATGATGGTGTCCTTGTTATGTTTTCTCTCACCCTACCACAAACAGACTTCCAGACGTCTGATGTAATCGCGGCGGCATGTTGCATTTTTTTCATGATGCAGGGCGAAGCGCGCCGATCATGAATTATTTCGATGTTACTTCTGGACATCTGGACGGCTAATACTTTTTCGCTTTATCTTATGCCGATTCGTTCATTGCCAGCAGACAGGTCTGCGTGAAAAAGTGGCAAATCATCGCGTTATTACCACCCGGAGAGCCCCGCCATGCCTGTTTCGCAGCGCCTTGAAATGCGCGCTATCTCGATTGCCTTTGCCGGGTTTCAGGCGCTCACAAAAGTCGATTTCACGCTGCGCGGCGGCTCCGTCCACGCGCTGACGGGCGCCAACGGCGCGGGGAAATCGACGCTGATGGCGGTGCTGTGCGGCACCTATCCCGATTATCAGGGCGAGATCCTCATTGACGGCGAACCGGTGGTTATCCGCTCGCCGCGCGAGGCCAAAGCGCTTGGCATTCATCTGGTGCAGCAGGAAGTGGACGTCGCGCTGGTGCCGGGGCTGAGCATTGCGGAGAACATCATGCTCGACCATCTGGCGCAGCCCGGCCACTACTATCGCTGGCGCGCCATTCGCGCCAGCGCGCAGCAGGCGCTGGCGCAACTGGATGTCGTGCTCGACGTGAACCGGCGCATTGAGCGCTGCACCCTTGCCGAAAAGCAGCAAATTTTGCTGGCGCGCGCGCTTTCCCACCGCTGCCGTTTTTTAATTCTCGACGAACCTACCGCGCCGCTGGACCAGCATGAAAGCGAGCGGCTTTTCACTGTTGTGAAGCGGCTGCAGGGGCAGGGCATCGGCGTGGTGTTTATCTCGCACCGCATACATGAATTAAACGCTATCTGCGACACCCTGACGGTGCTGCGCGACGGCAGGCTGATTGAGAGCGGCCCGATGGCGGCGCTCAGCGGCGAACAGATAGTCGAGAAGATGCTCGGCCATGAACTAGCGGATATTTACCCGCCAAAGCGTCCAACGCCAGGCGACAAGACGCTGCTGCGCATCGAGGGGCTGCATGATGAAAGCCTGCTGCACGATATTTCCCTGCGCCTTAAGCGCGGCGAAATTCTTGGCATCGCCGGACTGGCGGGGGCGGGCAAAACAGAACTCTGCAAGGCGCTGTTCGGCGCGACAAAAAGCACGCTGCGCGCAGGCGAGCTGAACGGCAAGCCCTGGCGGCCGCGCGACCCGGCGCATTCGGTGGAGCAGGGGCTGGCTCTGATCCCTGAAGAGCGGCGCAAAGAGGGCATTTTTATCGACGAGCCGGTCGTCATGAACCTGGCGGTGAGCGCTGATAACACTTTCGCCCGCGCAAGCCTTTTTCGCCATCGCGAGGCGTGGCGCTGGGCGCTTGAAAGCATCGCGAAGCTTGGCGTGCGCACTACCGGCCCGGCGCAGCCGCTGCGTCGTCTTTCCGGTGGCAACCAGCAGAAGGTGGCCATCGGCAAATGGCTGCGCGGCCAGGCGGAAGTGCTGATTTTTGACGAGCCGACCAAAGGGGTGGACGTGAAAGCGAAAACCGACCTTTTCACTCTTATCGACCAGCTGGCCCGCGAAGGCAAAGGGATTATTTACGCCTCCGGCGAATTCGCCGAGCTGGTGGGCCTGTGCGACCGTATCTGCGTGCTCTGGGACGGGCGCATCGTCGCGGAGCTGGAGGGTAAACAGGCCAGCGAAGAGACCTTACTACTTTACTCCACCGGAGGAACCCCTGCGTGAGCAAAGCCGCAACCCTTAAGACGACGCCCTCGGCGCGTCATCAGCTGTTTGAATTTTTCTATAAGTGGGGAATGCTGCTTACGGTGGTGGCGCTGATTGCGCTGTTCGGCATCGCCTCCGACAATTTCCTCGACCCGTTCAATATCATCAACATTCTGCGCTCTATCGCCATTGTGACGGTGATAGCCATCGGCGTGTCGGTATCGCTCACCGTCGGCGGGTTTGACCTCTCCGTGGGCTCTACCGCCTCGCTTGCCAACGCGCTGGTGATTTCACTCTTTGTCTGGCACGGCTTCGGCACCACCGAGGCCATCGTCATCACGCTGCTGCTCTGCGCGCTGGTGGGGCTGTTCAACGTCTTTTTGATAGTGGTGCTGAAAATCCCCGATATGCTCGCCACCCTCGCCAGCCTGTTTGTGATTCAGGGCGTGGCGATGACTTATAGCTACGGCGGGTCGATTACCGAAAACATGGTGCTGCCGAGCGGCGAGATGGCGGAGGGGACTATCCCTGAAGCGTTCGGGCTGCTGGGACAGGTGCCAACCATTGTCATCATCATGCTGGTTGTCACCGTGGTGGCGCAGCTTGGCCTTTCGCTCACCACCCACGGGCGGCGCATGTACGCCATCGGCGGCAATCCGGAAGCGGCGCGCCTTTCCGGCATTCGCACTACCCGCTACAAAGTGGCGGCCTACATGATAGCGTCGCTGCTGGCGGGGCTTGGCGGCATTTTACTTGCTTCGCGCATCGGCTCTTCGCAGGTGAATGCGGGCGGCGGCTATTTGATGGACGCCGTCGCGGCGGCGTGGATAGGCTTTTCGCTCGCCGGAAGCGGCAAGCCGAACGCGCTCGGCACGTTAGTGGGGGCGGTGATTCTGGGCGTGCTCTCTAACGGGCTGGTGATGCTCTCGGTGCCGTACTACGCCATGGACATTATTAAGGGGCTGGTGCTTGCTGGAGCGCTTGCCATCACGTATATCCAGCGCCGTTAATCACAGAACAGGGAATTAATCATAATGAAAAAATTTACGCTCTCTTTACTGGCGCTGGGTCTCTTTTCCGCGCTGCCGGGATTCGCCGCCACGCCTGCGCCAGTGCCGGAGGCTATCGCTAACCACAGCGGGCCTGTTCGTATCGCCGTTATTCGCAACCTCGGCTCGGACGACAACACCACCCAGTTTGTGGCGGGCGCGATTCAGGAAGGGAAAAAGCTGGGCTTTAAGGTCAGCACGTTTCTCAGCAACGGCGACGACGCGAAATTCCAGGATTTCGTCAACCAGGCGATTAGCCAGAAGTATGACGGCATCATCCTCTCTCAGGGGCGCGACCCTTACTCCACTCAGCTTGTGAAACGCATTGTCGATGCCGGCATTAAAGTTTCCGTGTTCGATACCGCCGTGAACGGCGAGATCCCGGGCGTGACCGTCACCCAGCAGGATGACGCTTCGCTGACCAATCTCTCTGTCGGCCAGCTGGTGAAAGATTTCAACGGCAAGGCGAATATCATCAAGCTGTGGGTCGCGGGCTTCCCGCCGATGGAGCGCCGCCAGGCGGCGTATCAAGAGATCCTTAAGCAGAACCCGGGCATTAAAGAGCTGGAGTCCATCGGCGCGGTCTCCTCCGACGTGCAGGGCGACACGGCTAACAAAGTGGGCGCGGTGCTGGCGAAATACCCGAAAGGGCAAATCGACGCCATCTGGGGCGCCTGGGACGCCTTCAGTCAGGGTGCGTATAAAGCCCTGAAAGAGAACGGACGCACCGAGATTAAGCTCTACAGCATTGATGTTTCCAACCAGGATTTGCAGCTGATGCGTGAAGCGGGCAGCCCGTGGAAAGTGACCGTGGCGGTCGACCCGAAACTGATTGGCGCCACCAACGTGCGTCTTGTCGCCAACAAGATTGCAGGCGAGCCGACGCCGGCGACCTATGACTTTAAAGCCGCGGCTATCCCGCAGGCCTTGCTGGCGACTCAGGGTGGGGCGGTGAACGTGGCGAGCCTTGGCAAAATCATCCCAGGCTGGGGCCAGACGGAAGATTTTATCGCGCCGTGGTTCGCCACGCTTGAAGCGAAGAACAAATAATGGCCGCCCACTTACCGCAGCCCGAATACAGCCGCAATATGCGGCTGATTGGCCACTCCGACCAGGGCGGCCGCCCGGACGGCGTGCAGTTGATGGTCCACCGGGGCTTTGCGTACATCGGCCATATGGTGTCGCAGGGCTTTTCCATTGTGGACGTGCGTGACCCGAAAAACCCGAAGGCGGCAGGCTTTGTTCCCGCGCCGCCGGGCACATGGAACGTGCATCTCCAGGCGCATGACGATCTGCTGCTGGTTATCAACGCCCGCGACCTCTTTGCCGATGCCCGCTTCGCTGACGAGAAGGTTTATTACACCCGCTCGGTAGGCGACACGGTGCGCGATGTACAAGAGCAAGGCTGGAGCGCCGGGCTGCGGGTGTTTGATATCTCCACGCCCGATAAACCACGCGAGATTGGCTTTTTGTCGCTGAGCGGCATCGGCATCCACCGCATCTGGTATGTGGGCGGGCGCTGGGCCTATGTTTCCGCGCTCATTGACGGCTTTACCGACTACATCTTCCTGACCATCGATCTGGCCGACCCGCGTAAGCCTGAAGTGGCGGGGCGCTGGTGGCTGCCGGGCATGAACGAGGCGGCAGGCGAGCAGCCCATGTGGCCTGAAGGCAAGCGCTATGCGCTGCACCACGCGATTATCGCGGGCGATACCGCCTACGGCAGCTGGCGCGACGGCGGTCTGACTCTCCTGGATGTGAAAGACCGCAGCCAGCCGAAGCTTATCGCGCATCGCAACTGGAGCCCGCCGTTTGGCGGCGGCACCCATACCGCGTTGCCGCTGCCGGACCGCGACCTGCTGGTGGTGCTGGATGAAGCGGTGCTCGACAACCAGCAAGACGGCGAGAAGTTTATCTGGCTGTTTGATATTCGCGAGCCGTCGAACCCGGTGAGCATTTCGACTTTCCCGCAGCCGGATGAAGCGGATTACGTGGCGAAAGGGGCGCACTTCGGCCCGCATAATTTGCATGAAAACCGTCCCGGCAGCTTTATCAGCTCGACGTTGATTTTCGCTACTTACCAGAACGCGGGCGTGCGGGCTTATGATATTTCGAATCCGTATCGTCCGGTGGAGGCTGGCGCGCTGGTGCCTGCTGCGCCTGCCAGAATGATGGACACGCGGCCAGGCCGCCCGCAGGTGATTCAGTCCTGCGATGTGTTTGTCGACGCGCAGGGCATTATCTACAGCACCGACTACAACGGTGGGCTGTCGGTGATTGAGTATCTGGGGTAGGCGTTGGCGCTTTTGTTATGACCTTTACTCTCACTCTTTTCCAGGACGCTACCGGGTTAAGTCCCGTGTCCGTTGCTGAAAATGATTGTGAACACGCCTCCAGGCGTCAGCAACAAGCTGCCATCGAAATCACGCCTTTTACGTCACAAGCGCCGTAAAGCGCGCTCAGCGGGGTTAAAAGAAACTACCGGGACTTCTGCATTGTTGAAACCAGGTTTGGGCTAATCAGGGCGGGGATTGGCCAGGCAGAATATTTGGCGCTGCAACCGGCTACGTCGGGTATACGGCGTTTTCCCGCCACGGAGTGACAGACAATATTATCTGGCGCCTCCATGCCGCTAGCGCGGCATTTAAGGGCAGGCTGCGCACTGCATTAATAAGGAATGTCAGCTTTGTGCCAGGAGCGGACGTTTAAGCGACCAGTCTTATTGGTCAGGTTTATGCTTAGCATAAAAACCGTCCCATTGGGGACGGTTTAAAACGTAATGCTAAATGAGATTTTCAGCTAAATTAATCTAAAACCCTACAACAATGATTTATAATTCTTAATATCAATAAAAAAATTATGATGTTAATCGACTTTTGAATTACTCAAGTATTGTCTCATTCCCTCATCGATTGAATCCTTATGAAAAAGGGAATTCATTTCATTGTGAACGGCTGTCAATATTGTATCGACTTGCAGTGACAATTTTAGCAACTCATCCTTTTTTTCGTCTGTGTCAAATATCATTCTAGTGCCGTCAGGTACTTCCAGCTTCTTTGCTTCTTCAAAGTTATGCCATAACCAGTCAAGCCAGCGCTGAGTTTCACCTAGTATTGCAAGCTCATAGAAGTGACCTCTTAAGAGATTTCCCATATCAGCATGATACATAATAGAAGCAATATCAAAACTGCTGAGGTTTATTTCTACGCCTTCCTCATGCGCATCTGCTTTAATGTTTTTAAGTAATCTTATTGATTTCCTTAATCCGCCTAGCGTTGTTTTGCAACGGCTCTCAATATAATCAATATGAAGGAATGGCGTATTATAAATTCGTTGGTTATTCTTTATATTTAGAATTGCCACGCCCCTGTCAACTTCATTTCCTGTATCCTGATATCTGGCATTATTCCACCAAACAGCCGGAACTACATCCACATCTCTAGCTAAAGAGCCGCCGGTTATTTTTACTGCTTTGGAGTTTTCAGTATGAATCTTTGCAGCCGGGAACGCAGCCCTGAGACTATCTTCAATTTCTTCCCGTAAGATCTGAAGTACATCTACAGCTTTTTTCTTGGATAAAATATAACTGCTTGCTTTACTTCCTTCGTTTGAAAAAATGAATAGCTGTTCATCAATAGTAAGAATGTCTACATCGCTAACACCTTTGATATGGATGTTAAGCGGCACAGAACCCTGCAAACGAAATGAAGCTGAAATTCCCTTTTTTTCCAATCGGTTAGCAAGTTGATTTTCTATTCTCTTCCCTGTTTCGATGCTAACCCTTGTATAAACTGGATCAACTTCCTGCATGGCTCCTAATGCATATTTGGTAGCTGATTTCCCGGAAGCTCTGCTTTCCCAAGCTTCTTGTTGTCGAGATTTCTCCAGTAAGATCTCTCTGCTTTCAAGGCCGCTGTCCATTGCAAATATTTCATTTATCCCTCTTCTTCGTGTTCTTAAACGTTCGATTCGCGATGAAAAGTTATCGGCCATATTACAATTTCCTTAGCTTCATTGTCCCAAAGGTATTCCGACCTCTGCCATTAAAATACTCACCATCAGCAGTTGTCAGGCTCTTATTAAAAGTTAATTCTGCAAATCCCATATGTGGGCTTAACTCTTTTTCGTTTATTCTCGGATCATTTCTGTAGTTGTAAACTAACCGATAACCTATTTCGCCATCATATATGATAGAAGCAGCTATACTGTCAGAACCTGACTGTGAGGTTTGCAACCGTATATGAACTTTATCCCATGACTGGAATATTTTAATTTTAGCATTCCATGAAAAAACGTCTCCTTCCTTGTTTTCGCCGCGCCCTTCACAATCCCACTCTCCCGATAGATCCGGGACGTTAATAATTTTTGATATTAACTTCCACTTCCATAATCTTGAGTCAAAAATCCAGTAGAGAACCAGATACATTGTACCTGCACTAACGAGTGAAGATACTGTTGGGGTCATTACAGATTTCGCTTCAATGTAAGAATGACTTTCAAGGTAACTTAAAATAAAAAAGACTAGAATCCCTGATATCAGAGAAGCTAAGGAACCAATTATTTTACCTACCTTGCTCCTGTTAAAACCGCTTATAACAATATATTCATGGCTTTTCATATGACTCCTGAAAGTATGAGAGTGATAGATGTACCGTTAAGTTGCTCCTGAAAATGATAACATTATCTTATAAGAATTATCCTAATTCCACATAATTGTAAAATTTTCTTTCAAACCTAGACTCTACAATCAGTTGCATCAAGTCTGCTTGCCGGTCTTACCAAAAGATTTGGTAATTTGGTAAAATGCCTATTCTGCCGAATCGCCCCGCTGCGGCGCAGATCATTACATGTTGTGCCTCTCTCAGCTGGCAGACCTACCAGATATAGTGGTCAGGCGTGCAACGCCGGGGCAGGCCGCACCGGTTCCCCGGCTGCGCCATTCGGTAAAAATCCGGCGGAGGCTTTAACCGAATCAGATTTACCACCAGCGGAGTTTTTCAACTTGCTTTTTTGCAGACTTCCCAAGGGTGATGTGGAGTTAGAAAATGTCTTTGCTAACATTAATCTAACTTCCGCTTTTCGCTCAAAGCAGACCTTCACACTTTTCCGCTTCGTGGCAGGAGCTAATATCGCCAGGTCCGTACTGCATTGATTTTCAGGAAGCAGATTGCAATGGGTAGCAGGTCACAATGATTCAACGCCGCCTCTAAAGGCGGCATTTTATCCCAGCTAAGCACTATACTTAAAAGTCTTTTTCATTATGTTCCGCTTAATCGAACGCCCTGTAGACCGCTCACTCCCGACTGGACCTTATTAAAGAACTTTGATTCCGATTTTAACTGTGCCATCAGCTGTGTCGAACAGACGGTTACCGCTGCCCCATAGATGATGGGGGTGGCAGAAGCGTTGCGGGTAGTTAGTTGGCTACAAGGGAGAGGGGACCGAAAGGCGCGGTTGGCAAGGGCGGAGGATTTTCCCCCTCTCCCCGTCGGGGAGAGGGGAAACGTTTAACCGTACTGCCGCACCCGGGCGACCAGCTCGTCGGCGCTGTCGATGCGCGGGGCCAGCACAATCAGCGCTTTGCCAAGCTCAATGGCGTGGCGCAGGCAGGAGAGCTTCATCTCTTTATCCTGAATGGTGTCGATATCCGCCACGTGGGAAAGGCCGACGCTTCGGCGAATCAGCTCCGTACCGGCAAAGCCGATGGCGTCTGCCCAGACTTTCTTCAGAAACTCGCTGGCGTAGCCGGGGAAGGCGAGCGCCGCGTCGCGGGTCTTCTCACGCGCAAGCCACTGGAAGCGCTCGGCGAAGGTGTTCCACAGTTCGACAATATCCGCAAGACGCTGGTCGCGGCCGCTTGCCGCCTCGCGAATGCCAAGCTGTCCCGGCAGGCCGCAATAGTTCAGCAGCAGGTTGCCGATGGCGGTGCCGACGTCAAAACCGACCGGGCCAAAATAGCCAAACTCGGCGTCAATCGCCTTCAGGCTGCCGTCAGCGACAAAAATCGAGCCGCTATGGATATCGCCGTGCAGCAGCGCTTCGGCGTGAGAAAAAAAGCGGTGCTTGAGCGCGGCGACGGCGGTTTTGAGCTGCGCATCGTCACGCAGCGCCGCGACTTCCGGCTCCAGTTCTGCCGGATAGTTATTACGCTCATGAATCTGATACGGGTCGTTGAAGAAAAGATCTTCAGTGATTTCGCACATCTCGGGGTTGATAAAGCGCGCCACCTGGGCTTTTTTCTCGTGGGGATGGAGATAAAAATCGCTGGTATGAAACAGCGTCTGCGCCAGGTATTCACCAAGCTGGCTCGCCGCTTGCGGGTAATAGACGCCGCTTATCAACTCGCCGCGCCAGATGCGGTGGCTTGAGAGATCTTCCATTACCATCACCGCCAGCTCCGCGTCGTAATGGTGAATTTTTACCGTATGCTGCGGGCAATGTTTGTAGTGTTCGACCAGCGTCTGCGCTTCAAGCCGCGCGCGGTCGAGCGTCAGCGGCCAGGATTCGCCTACGCAGCGGACATAAGGCAGCGCCTGCTTGACGATAATGCGGCTAACGCCCTGGGTATCAAAAATTTTAAACACCAGATTGAGGTTGCCGTCGCCCACTTCCTGCGCTTCCACAAGGCTGGCCGGATCCGCCAGTCCGCCAAACTGTTGCGCGTAAGCCACTGCGTCGTGGGCCGTGAAGGTTCGGTAGTGCGACATTGCTAATATCCTCATGCAATCAGGTTATAAAGCCGTTCAGACGTCTATACATCCGTTTCGCATCCTGACACAATACGCCACAATAACGCAACAGGGATTTAACTCATGCAGACACTTCAGACAACCAGCCTGCGGGTGGTGGACAATAAGCTCTGGATCCTCGACCAGCAGGCGCTGCCGCAGCAGAAAAACTGGCTGCCCGCCGACAGCGTAGAGGCGCTGGTCGGCCATATTCATGCGCTGCGGGTGCGCGGTGCGCCGCTGATTGGCCTGTCGGCAAGCCTGCTGCTGGCGCTGCTGGGCGAACGCGGCCTGAGCCGGAAAGAACTGACCCATGCCCTCGAAACGCTGCGCGCCGCGCGGCCCACGGCGGTTAATCTGATGAATAACCTCGACCGCATGAAAGAGGCGCTGGCGCAGGAGAACGCCGCCGCCGCGCTGGAAGCCGAAGCGGTTCGCCTGGTGCAGGAAGACCGCGAACTGTGCGACCGCATCGCCCGGGCGGGCAGCCAGCTTGTGAAGCCAGGCAGCCGCCTGCTCACCCACTGCAATACCGGCGGGCTGGCGACAGCGGGCGTGGGCACTGCGCTTGGCGTTATCGCCCAGGCGTTTGATGAAGGTAAGGTCGCCAACGTCTGGGTGGATGAAACCCGACCTTTGTTGCAGGGTGGTCGCTTAACGGCGTGGGAGCTTGGCGAGCTCGGCATCCCTTATCAGCTGATTACCGACTCGATGGCGGCGAGCCTGATGGCGCAGGGGCTGGTGGACGCTATTTGGGTAGGCGCGGACCGTATCGCCGCCAATGGCGACGTGGCGAATAAAATCGGCACTTACAGCCTTGCGGTGCTGGCGAAGTTTCATCATATTCCGTTTTATGTTGCCGCGCCGCAGACCACGCTTGACCCGGATTGTCCGAACGGCGCGGCTATCCCCATTGAGCAACGGGCACCAGCCGAGGTGACGGGCGTGGCGGGCAGCTTTGGCGCGGTGCAGTGGGCGCCGGAAAATGCGCGGGTTTACAACCCGGCGTTTGACGTCACGCCAGCGGCGCTGATTAGCGGCTGGGTGCTGGACAGCGGGGTCGTGACGCCGGATGACGTGGCGAACGGACGATTCAAAAAATAACGGCGCCTTTTCAGGGGCGCCGCGGTAGTTATACCCACTCGCGAACCGGCAGGAAATCGCGGTAGAGGGCCGCTTCCGGGCTGCCCTCTTCAGGCTGGTAGTTGTACTCCCAGCGCACCAGCGGCGGCATCGACATCAAGATAGATTCGGTGCGCCCGCCGGTTTGCAGGCCAAACAGCGTGCCCCGATCCCACACCAGATTGAACTCTACATAGCGCCCGCGACGATAGAGCTGGAAGTCGCGCTCGCGCTCGCCCCAGGGCTGCGCCTTGCGACGTTCGACGATAGGCAGGTAAGCGTCCAGATAGCCGTTGCCCACCGCCTGCATAAAGCGAAAGCTGTGGTCGAAGTCAGGCGTATTGAGGTCATCAAAGAACAGGCCGCCAATGCCGCGCTGCTCGTTGCGGTGCTTAAGAAAGAAATAATCGTCGCACCACTTTTTGTAACGCGGGTAAACCTCTTCGCCAAAAGGCTGGCAGAGGTTACGCGCCGTTCGGTGCCAGTGCACGGCGTCTTCTTCAAAACCGTAAAAGGGCGTTAAGTCAAAGCCGCCGCCAAACCACCAGACCGGGTCAGCGCCCGGCTTCTCGGCGATAAAAAAGCGCACGTTGGCGTGGCTTGTCGGTACATAAGGGTTGCGCGGATGCACGACCAGCGAAACGCCCATCGCCTCGAAGCTGCGTCCCGCCAGCTCCGGGCGGTGCGCGGTGGCGGACGCGGGCATCGCATCGCCATGAACGTGCGAAAAGTTAACGCCCGCCTGTTCGAAGACGTTTCCTTCGCGCAGAACGCGGCTGCGACCGCCGCCGCCGCCCTCGCGCTGCCAGGCGTCTTCAACAAACGCGGCGCCGTCGATAGCCGCCAGCTGCTGGCAGATGCGGTCCTGCAAATCGAGCAGGAACGTTTTTACTAACTGAATGTCCGGTTGCATCGGTTAGCCTCGCTTCGAATGGGCTTTGTGGTTATCGAACCAGTTGAAATAGCTGATGACGCCGTTGGCGATAGCGGTAGCGATTTTCTGGCGAAACGCATTGGTGCCGAGCAGCTTTTCCTCTTCCGGATTGGTAATAAAAGAGGTTTCTACCAGCACGGAAGGAATGGAAGGCGATTTGAGCACCACAAACGCCGCCTGTTCGGTCGACCGGCTGTGCAGGCGATGCACCGGTTTAATCTGGCGCAGGATATGCGAGCCGAGCGTAAGGCTGTTTTTAATGGTATCGGTCTGCACCAGGTCGAACAGCACCTGTTGCAGATAGTGATCTTTATTTTTTACCCGGCTGCCCGCTACGTCGTCGGCGGCGTTTTCGCGATCGGAGAGGTATTTCGCCATGGCGCTACTCGCCCCGCGGTTAGAGAGCGCAAACACCGACGCGCCTGCGGCGGTGGGGCTGGTGAAACCATCGGCGTGAATCGACATAAAGAGATCCGCGCCATGCTGGTGGGCTATCTCCACCCGGTCATAGAGCGGAATAAAAGTGTCGTCGCTGCGGGTAAGGCGGGCGTCGATACCTCGCGCGCGCAGAATAGCGCGCACTTTTTTGGCAATCGCCAGCACCACGTGTTTCTCTTTTGAGCCGTTATGGCCAATAGCGCCGGTATCGATGCCGCCGTGGCCCGGGTCGAGCATCACCACGCGCTTCGCGCCCGCTTTTTTGGCTTTCGGCTTGCTGTGGCTGTTACTGGTGGCGAGCGGTTTCTCTTCTTTAGCAAGGGCTTTGTTAATGCCGGTAACCGTCAGGGCTGCGAGGCCCGTAAGCAGCAGCTGACGGCGCGATGTGAGTTTTTTTAAGGGCTTAATAGTGCTCATGCGTCCTGACTTCTGTTTTTATGGTCCCGCAGTGTTATAGCGTATCGCTCTTCAGGGGACGACATTCCGTAGCGGGAAAAGTTTTACTTTTCATTTCAAGGCGAGGCGAAAGGGTAGTATGCCATTTTTCGCGAAGTTTTGCCGGGGATATTGGCTATTGCAACAGATAGCGCCATAATCACTGTTTTTATTGCGCAAAAGATGGGTAATACCATGGAGATACGTGTTTTTCGCCAGCCAGATTTCGAAGAGGTCATTACCCTCTGGGAGCGTTGCGACCTGCTGCGCCCCTGGAACGATCCGGAAATGGACATTGAGCGCAAGCTGAACCACGACCCCGATCTGTTCCTGGTCGCCGAAGTGAACGGCGAGGTGGTGGGTTCAGTAATGGGCGGCTACGACGGACATCGCGGCTCGGCGTACTACCTGGGCGTACACCCGGAGTTTCGCGGACGCGGCATCGCCAATGCGTTATTAAGCCGTCTTGAGAAAAAACTCATCGCCCGCGGCTGCCCGAAAATCAACATTCAGATCCGCGAGGATAACGACGTGGTGCTGGGTATGTATGAACGTCTGGGTTACGAGCACCAGGATGTGATAAGCCTTGGCAAGCGGCTGATTGAAGACCAGGAATATTAATGGTCACCCGGCGCAGGGCCGGGTGAAAAGCGCTTAGCCTTTGGTCACTTTTTTCACGTCGATTTCAACGGAGTTCCAGTCTTTATCCACTTCCCCCTCGATACGCACTTTGTCGTTCGGGGTGACGGTGACGCCGTTCCAGACGTGATCGTCAATTTCCACATTGACAGAGCCGCTTGCGTCGCGGAACTCATAAAGCTCTTTGCCAATCTTACGCACGATGTTGCCTTCCAGCGCCACCCAGGCGTCATCGCGCAGGCTTTTTGCCTGTTCCACCGTCGTGCTGGCCGCATCCGGCCCAACGAAGCCGCCTTTCGCGGCGGCGGTGGTGTTATCCGGACCGCTAAACCCTCCCTTCTGGGCGATAGCCGGGGCCGCCGTCAGCGCGGCCGTCGCAAATAACAACGCAATGCTACGTTTTTTCATCTCAATCTCCTTTTGGTTATCTCGTGCGAAGCGCTTTCTTCGCACCCTTACAGGGTGACATAATTCTGCCTTTTATGACGGCGGATCCCGGAATTTATACATGTTTTTACCTTCCGATTACGACAGCCAGGGGCTGCTGAAGCTGCCCGCGCTGTTCTGGGGCGTGCTGCTGTTGCAAGCGCGCACCTGGGCGCTGTTTGTGCTGGCGGGCGCATCGCGGGAGCAAGGAGAAGCGCTGCTCGCGCTCTTTTACCCCGACCGCGCCGCCTTCTGGCTCGGCTTGCTGACCGGCGTGCCGGCGGCGCTGGCTTTTCTGCTAAGCGAGCGACGGGAGCGCTTCCCACGGCTATGGCACACCTGGCGCTGGGTGCTTATCGTTACCCAGGTCTGGCTGCTAACCTCACAGCTGTTTATGCTGGCAAACAATGAAGGGCAGAGCGGGGCGGCGATGATTCTGCTGGCCGCCGACCTCTTCGCGCTCTGGTGGCTTGGGTTTAACGCCCGGTTGCGCGCCTGCTTTACGCCCGATACAGATTAACCGGCACTTTTTTCGGTTTAGAGGTTCCAACAAGCGATAATGCTTAAGAAAGGGATAAAAAATGAAAAACCTGCGTTTGCTGCTCTGCGGTCTGCCGCTCGTGTTGACGGGCTGTTCCACGCTATCGAACGTACACTGGTCCGCCGCCGCGCCGTGGAACTGGTTTGGCTCGTCGCTTGAAGTGACCGAAAAGGGCTTAGGGGATATCACTGCCGACACGCCGCTGAAAGAAGAGGCGATCGCCGACGCGCTGGGCGATGATTATCGCTTGCGCAGCGGGATGAAAACGCAGGGCGGCGCAGTGGTGCGCTATTTCGAAGCGCTAAAGAATGACAAGCTTGCCGTAGTGGTTAACGGCGAAAACGACAAAGTCAGCCGTATCGATGTGCTGGATAACGATATCGCGACCGACAGCGGCGTGAAGATTGGCACGCCTTTCAGCGATCTGTATGACAAAGCGTATGGCGCCTGTAAAAAAGCGCTGGATGACGACAGCGACGGCGTGGAGTGTCAGGCGCCCGGCAGTCATCATGTCAGCTACGTTTTTACCGGCGAATGGCGCGGCCCTGAAGGGTTAATGCCTTCTGACGATGCCCTGAAAAAATGGACGCTGCACAAGATAGTCTGGCACCGTTAACGGCTTGTTTTAGCGCAACGCGCCGGCAAAAAAATCGGGTACAATAGCCCGATTCATGCCACCTTCGTGGCATCGTTTTTGCTGGAGGAGAGATGTCTCAGGTTCAAAGCGGCATTTTGCCGGAACATTGCCGCGCCGCCATTTGGCTGGAAGCGAAAGCGCAGGGCGATCGCGACGCGCTGCGTCAGGGCTGTAAAGCCTTCGCTGATAAAGTCGCGACCTTTCAGGCGCAGTTCCCGGAAGCCAGCCTCGGGGTGGTGATAGGCTTCGGCCATGACCTCTGGCGTGAATTAAGCGGCGGGGTAGGGGCACAGGAGCTGAAAAACTTTACCCCGCTTGGTAAAGGACTGGCGCCCGCCACCCAGCACGACGTGCTGATACACATCCTTTCTCTGCGCCATGACGTGAACTTTTCCGTGGCGCAGGCCGCGCTGGCGGCCTTTGGCGACACGCTCAACGTGCAGGAAGAAACGCACGGCTTCCGCTGGGTGGAAGAGCGTGACCTGAGCGGCTTTGTCGATGGCACCGAGAACCCGGCCGGCGAAGAGACGCGTCGCGCCGTTGCGGTGATTAACGACGGCGTGGACGCGGGCGGCAGTTATGTCTTTGTGCAGCGCTGGGAGCATAACCTGAAGCAGCTTAACCGCATGAGCGTGCCGGATCAGGAGATGATGATTGGCCGTACCAAAGTGGCCAACGAAGAGATTGACGGCGACGCGCGTCCGGTTACTTCCCATCTGACTCGCGTTGATCTCAAAGAAGAGGGCAAGGGCCTGAAAATTGTGCGCCAGAGCCTGCCTTACGGCACGGCAAGCGGCGTGCACGGTCTGTACTTCTGCGCCTACTGCGCGCGTCTTTATAACATTGAACAGCAGTTGCTGAGCATGTTCGGCGATAAAGACGGCAAGCGCGACGCCATGCTGCGCTTCACAAAGCCAGTTACCGGCGGTTACTATTTCGCCCCCTCTCTCGAGAGGCTTTTCGCGCTTTAACCCCCTCGCGGCGCGGCTTTCCGTCGCGCCGCTGGCTTATATCCTTTCGCAATTGCAAATCGCTAAACGGTATATAAAAGCGTTACAGCTTTAATGCCCGTTATAAATAAACTGATGCCTGATCGTCATCACATTTATAAGGGTGCGCAATGGCCGTTAAAATCACTAGAAAAGCATGGAGTGCAATCGCCATCTCTCTGTTAATGGCAGGACACGCTCAGGCAACCGAGCTGTTGAACAGCTCTTACGACGTTTCCCGCGAGCTTTTTGCCGCCCTTAACCCGCCTTTTGCGCAGCAGTGGGAAAAAGAGAATAACGGCGACAAGCTGACCATAAAGCAGTCGCACGCAGGCTCGTCCAAGCAGGCGCTGGCCATTCTGCAGGGCTTAAAAGCAGACGTTGTAACTTATAACCAGGTGACCGACGTTCAGATCCTGCATGATAAAGGCAAGCTCATCCCGGCCGACTGGCAAAGCCGTTTGCCGAATAACAGCTCGCCGTTCTATTCCACCATGGCTTTCCTGGTGCGTAAGGGCAACCCGAAAAATATTCACGACTGGAGCGACCTGGTGCGCCCGGACGTAAAGCTTATTTTCCCGAACCCGAAAACCTCCGGTAATGCCCGTTACACCTATTTAGCCGCCTGGGGCGCGGCGGACAACGCCGACGGCGGTGATAAAGCCAAAACCGAACAGTTCATGACGCAGTTTTTGAAAAACGTTGAGGTGTTCGATACCGGCGGTCGCGGTGCGACCACCACCTTTGTTGAACGTGGCCTGGGCGACGTACTGATTAGCTTTGAGTCGGAAGTGAACAACATCCGCAATCAGTACGAAAAAGAGGGTTACGAGGTCGTCGTGCCGAAGGTCAATATCCTGGCGGAGTTCCCGGTGGCGTGGATTGATAAAAACGTCAAAGCCAACGGCACCGAGAAGGCGGCGAAGGCTTATCTGAACTATCTCTATAGCCCGACGGCGCAGCAGATCATCACCAACTATTACTACCGCGTGAACAACCCGGCAGTAATGGACAAGCTGAAGGATAAATTTCCGCAGACCGACCTTTTCCGCGTGGAGGATAAATTCGGCGGCTGGCCGGAAGCGATGAAAACCCACTTCAACAGCGGCGGCGAATTTGACCGGTTGGTCGCGGCGGGGCGTAAGTAATGTTTGCAGTCTCTAAGCGTGTGTTGCCGGGCTTTACCTTGAGCCTTGGCACCAGCCTGTTGTTTGTTTGTCTGATTCTTCTGTTGCCGCTTAGCGCGCTGGTGATGCAGCTTGCCCAGATGAGCTGGGAGCAGTACTGGGAAGTGATTACCAACCCGCAGGTAGTGGCGGCGTATAAAGTGACGCTGCTCTCCGCGGCGGTGGCCTCGGTATTTAATGGCGTATTCGGGTTATTGATGGCGTGGATCTTAACCCGCTATCAGTTTCCTGGCCGTACGCTGCTGGATGCGCTGATGGACTTGCCTTTCGCCCTGCCGACGGCGGTGGCGGGCCTGACCCTCGCTTCGCTTTTCTCCGTGAACGGGCTTTACGGCGAATGGCTGGCGCAGTTCGACATTAAAGTGACCTATACCTGGCTTGGCATCGCCGTGGCGATGGCGTTCACCAGCATTCCCTTTGTCGTGCGCACCGTGCAGCCTGTACTGGAAGAGTTAGGCCCGGAATACGAAGAAGCCGCGCAGACGCTCGGCGCCACCCGCTGGCAGAGCTTTCGTAAAGTGGTGCTGCCGGAACTTTCTCCGGCGCTGATGGCGGGCGTGGCGCTCTCGTTTACCCGCAGCCTTGGCGAATTCGGCGCGGTGATTTTTATCGCCGGCAACATCGCCTGGAAGACCGAGGTCACCTCGCTGATGATTTTCGTACGGTTGCAGGAGTTTGATTACCCGGCGGCCAGCGCTATCGCTTCAGTGATCCTCGCCGCTTCGCTGTTGCTGCTGTTTGGCATTAACACTCTGCAAAGCCGCTTTGGCCGGCGCGTGGTAGGTCACTAATGGCTGAAGTTACTGAAGTGAAAAATTACGATCGCCCCGGCGTGAACTGGGGCAAATGGTTGCTTATCGGCACAGGCGTGCTGGTTTCCTGCCTGATCCTGCTGGTGCCGATGATTTCTATCTTCGCGCAGGCCTTTTCGAAGGGGCTGATGCCGGTGCTGGAAAATATCGCCGACCCGGACATGCTGCACGCCATCTGGCTGACCGTGCTGATCGCGCTTATCACGGTGCCGGTGAACCTGGTGTTCGGTACTTTGCTCGCCTGGCTGGTGACGCGCTTTGACTTTCGCGGCCGTCAATTATTGCTGACGCTGCTTGATATTCCGTTTGCCGTCTCGCCGGTGGTGGCGGGCCTGGTGTATCTGCTCTTTTACGGCTCTAACGGCCCGCTCGGCGGCTGGCTGGATGAACATGATATGCAGATTATGTTCGCCTGGCCGGGCATGGTGCTGGTGACTATCTTCGTCACCTGTCCGTTTGTGGTGCGCGAGCTGGTGCCGGTCATGCTGAGCCAGGGCAGCCAGGAAGATGAAGCGGCTATTTTGCTTGGCGCTTCCGGCTGGCAGATGTTTCGCCGCGTAACGCTGCCGAATATCCGTTGGGCGTTGCTGTATGGCGTGGTGCTGACTAACGCGCGCGCTATCGGCGAGTTTGGCGCGGTGTCGGTGGTATCCGGCTCGATTCGCGGCGAAACGCTTTCGCTGCCTTTACAGATTGAATTACTGCAGCAGGATTACAACGCGGTGGGTTCGTTTACCGCCGCCGCCCTGCTGACGTTAATGGCTATTTTGACCCTGTTTTTGAAGAGTGCGTTGCAGTGGCGCCTGAATAATCAGGAAAAACGCGGGCAACAGGAGGGAAATCATGAGCATTGAGATTGCCAATATTAAGAAGTCTTTTGGTCGCACCCAGGTGCTGAATGATATCTCACTGGATATCCCTTCCGGCCAGATGGTAGCGCTGCTGGGGCCTTCCGGCTCCGGTAAAACGACGCTGCTGCGTATTATCGCGGGGCTTGAGCATCAGACCAGCGGGCGCATTCGCTTTCACGGCACCGACGTGAGCCGCCTGCATGCCCGCGACCGTAAGGTGGGATTTGTGTTTCAGCACTATGCGCTGTTTCGCCATATGTCGGTGTTCGACAATATCGCGTTCGGCCTGACCGTGTTGCCAAGGCGCGAGCGCCCGAACGCGGCGGCTATCAAACAAAAAGTGACGCAGTTGCTTGAGATGGTGCAGCTTTCTCATCTGGCGGACCGCTATCCGGCGCAGCTTTCCGGCGGCCAGAAACAGCGCGTGGCGTTGGCTCGCGCGCTGGCGGTGGAGCCGCAAATCCTGCTGCTCGACGAGCCTTTCGGCGCACTGGACGCCCAGGTGCGTAAAGAGCTGCGCCGCTGGCTGCGCGAGCTGCACGAAGAGTTAAAATTCACCAGCGTTTTCGTTACCCACGATCAGGAAGAGGCGATGGAAGTGGCCGACCGCGTGGTGGTGATGAGCCAGGGCCATATCGAACAGGCTGATGCGCCGGAGCAGGTGTGGCGTGAACCCGCCACGCGCTTCGTGCTGGAGTTCCTTGGCGAAGTTAACCGGCTGAAGGGCACCGTGCGCGGCAGCCAGTTCCACGTCGGCGCACACCGCTGGCCGCTTGGTTTTTCTCCTGCGCACCAGGGGCCGGTTGACCTGTTCCTGCGCCCGTGGGAAGTGGACGTAAGCCGCCGCACCAGCCTTGATTCGCCGCTCCCGGTGCAGGTGCTGGAAGTGAGTCCGAAGGGACACTATATGCAACTGGTCGTGCAGCCGCTCGGCTGGTATGACGAACCGCTAACGGTCGTGCTGCGCGAAGACTATGTGCCGCACCGCGGCGAGCGTCTCTATGTGGGCCTGCAGCACGCCCGTCTTTACAACGGCGATGAGCGGATCCAGAGTGTTGCTCTGGCTGAGACGGCCTGATAGGTTAACGTCCTACACGACGAGCAAGCGGCCCCGTGGCCGCTTTTTTTATGCTTTGGACAGACTGACGTGAACACATTAGAACAGACTATCGGCAATACGCCTCTGGTGCGGCTGCAGCGGACCGGGCTGACCAACGGCGCCGAAATTTGGGTCAAGCTCGAAGGCAACAACCCGGCGGGTTCGGTGAAAGACCGTGCGGCGCTCTCGATGATTACCGAGGCGGAAAAGCGTGGCGAGATTAAGCCCGGCGACGTGCTGATTGAGGCGACCAGCGGCAATACCGGCATCGCGCTGGCGATGATAGCGGCCCTGAAAGGCTACCGTATGAAGCTGCTTATGCCGGACAACATGAGCATGGAGCGCAAGGCGGCGATGCAGGCTTACGGCGCGGAGCTGATTCTGGTAAGCCGCGAGCAGGGGATGGAAGGCGCGCGCGATCTGGCGAAAGAGATGGGCGAACGCGGTGAAGGTAAGGTGCTGGACCAGTTTAATAACCCTGATAACCCTTACGCGCATTACACCACCACGGGGCCTGAAATCTGGCGGCAAACCGAAGGGCGCATTACGCACTTTGTTTCCAGCATGGGGACAACGGGCACCATTACGGGCGTGAGCCGCTTTCTGCGCGAACAGGCGAAAAAGGTGACGATTGTCGGCCTGCAGCCGGAAGAAGGCAGCAGCATTCCGGGAATTCGCCGCTGGCCCCAGCAATATCTGCCGGGCATTTTCAACGCGTCGCTGGTGGATGAGGTGCTGGATATCAGCCAGCTTGATGCGGAGAACACCACCCGCGAGCTGGCGCGTAAAGAAGGACTTTTCTGCGGTGTGAGTTCCGGCGGGGCGGTAGCGGGCGCGTTGCGCGTTGCGCAGGCAAACCCCGGCGCGGTAGTCGTGGCGATTATCTGCGATCGCGGCGACCGCTACCTTTCGACCGGCGTATTCGGGGAAGAAAGCTACAGCCAGGGCGCAGGCATTTAACCGTGGCGGCGGACGCAAACGTCCGCCGGTTTAGATTTCACGTGGAATTGTCGCCGCCGCGTCCTCAAGCAGCCTGTCCAGGCTCTGCTGCGAAAGGTAACGTTTTACGGGCCTACTTACCCGGTGCAACGCTTTACCCGGCAGGGCAGGCATCGCATAAATGCTGACTACCCCGGGAAGATGCTCGTAAATAAGCAATCCATCCACCTGATAGCCATCTTTATCTTCAAACGCCGCGAGTTGTTGCTGCATCCGGTTACGGGCATTTTCATCGCCTCTGACGGCAAGGCGCAGCGCGTCTGCTGACAGACCCGGCGGCAGACGATAAAGATAGAGCACCTCAACCTGAGCGCTTTCCTCGCATAAAAAACAGGTTTCTCTTTCCGCTACTGATGGCGCTTTACGCAGCGCGGCGGTAAGGGCCTGGCCGTCGTTGAGCGGTGGGGCGGAAATGTCGATAAACGCCAGCACGTAAGGGCCGGGAGAACCCGCATAAAGCCATGGGGCGGGCAGCAGGGCAATGAAGCACAGCCAGAGGGAACGCCAGCGGCGCATAGTTCAAAGTCCGATAAGGGGCCGAAGGATAAAAAAATGGCGCCTTGCGGCGCCATTTTCGAATACGAGTCAGTCTTACTTCTTGATACGGATAACCGGCGTTTCGCCCACGGTTACGCTACCAGAGAGTTTGATCAACTCTTTGATTTCATCCATATTGGAGATAACGACCGGCGTCAGCGTAGATTTCGCTTTTTCTTCCAGCAGCGGCAGGTCGAACTCGATAACCGGGTCGCCTTTCTTCACACGCTGGCCTTCTTCAGCGAGACGCTTAAAGCCTTCGCCTTTCAGTTCGACGGTGTCGATACCGAAGTGAACGAACAGCTCAATGCCGCTATCGGATTCGATAGAGAACGCATGGTTGGTTTCAAAGATTTTGCCAATGGTGCCATCTACCGGCGCAACCATTTTGTTGCCGGTCGGTTTGATAGCGATGCCATCACCAACAATCTTCTCTGCGAACACTACATCCGGCACGTCTTCAATGTTAACGATTTCACCGGACAGTGGAGCAACGATCTCAATGGTTCCGGTGTCGCTATTGCCTTTATCACCGAACAGCTTACTAAATAACCCCATTAGCCTTCTCTCCTAAGCAGTAATTTGGGCCGCATCTCGTGGATTAGCAGATTGTTTTTTCTTCAATGAACTTGTTAACCAGCGTCATTAACTCGTCCGTTGTCGGTTGAGCAAGAGCCTGCTCTGCTAAAACCTTCGCATCTTCGAAGTTCGTGTTACGAATAATCTTCTTAATGCGCGGGATAGAAATGGCACTCATACTGAATTCATCCAGACCCATCCCCAGCAAAAGAAGTGTAGCACGTTCATCGCCAGCAAGCTCACCACACATGCCCGTCCACTTGCCTTCAGCATGAGATGCATCAATTACTTGCTTAATCAGGTTCAGCACAGACGGCGACATCGGCTGGTAGAGGTGGGAAATCATATCATTACCACGGTCAACTGCCAGGGTGTACTGCGTCAAATCGTTAGTGCCGATACTGAAGAAATCGACCTCTTTCGCCAGGTGACGAGCGATGGTCGCCGCCGCCGGGGTTTCTACCATCACGCCAATTTCGATCGTTTCGTCAAACGCTTTGCCTTCATCGCGCAGCTCTTGTTTAAACGCTTCGATCTCTTTTTTCAGCGCGCGCACTTCTTCCACTGAGATGATCATCGGGAACATGATGCGCAATTTGCCGAAAGCGGAGGCGCGCAGAATGGCGCGCAGCTGGTCACGCAGGATCTCTTTACGATCCATAGCGATACGAATCGCGCGCCAGCCGAGGAACGGGTTCTCTTCTTTCGGGAAGTTCATGTACGGCAGCTCTTTGTCGCCGCCGATATCCATGGTGCGAACGATAACCGCCTGAGAACCGCAGGCTTCCGCCACGGCTTTATAAGCCTGGAACTGCTCTTCTTCAGTCGGCAGCGAGTCACGGTCCATGAACAAAAATTCGGTACGATAGAGGCCTACGCCTTCCGCGCCGTTACGCTCGGCGCCCGCGACGTCGCGCACGGTACCGATGTTGGCGCAAACCTCAACCTGATGGCCGTCAAGCGTGATAGCCGGCAGATCTTTGAGTTTGGCGAGCTCTGCTTTCTCTTCAGCCACCTGGGCTTGAGTGTTGCGCAGCGCTTCGATCTCTTCGTTGGTCGGGTTAACGTAAACTTTGTTGTTAACCGCATCGAGGATCAGGTAATCGTCGTTTTTTACCAGAGAGGTAACGTTGCCAGTGCCCACAATCGCCGGCAGCTCAAGAGAGCGCGCCATGATAGAGGTGTGGGAAGTGCGGCCGCCCAGGTCGGTGATGAAACCGAGCACCTTTTTCAGGTTCAGCTGTGCGGTTTCCGACGGGGTCAGGTCAGCGGCAACCAGAATAACTTCATCCTGAATCGCGCTTAAATCGATGATGGCGAGGCCAAGGATATTGCGCAGCAGACGCTTGCCGATGTCGCGCACGTCAGCCGCACGCTCTTTCAGGTACTCGTCGTCAAGCTCTTCCAGCGCGGTAGCCTGACCTTCGATAACCTCGTGCGCCGCGGCGTCTGCGGTAACGAGCTTATCCTTAATCAGGGCTATGATTTCCTGCTCCAGCTCTTCATCTTCCAGCAACATGATGTGGCCTTCGAAGATAGCTTCCTTTTCTTCACCGAAAGTCTCACCGGCTTTCACCTTGATCGCTTCCAGCTGAGAAGAAGCCTTAGCGCGCCCGCTCAGGAAACGCTCAACTTCCTGATCAACCTTGTCGGCAGAAATTTTTTTCCGGTCGATGACAATTTCATCTTCCTTCAGCAGCAGTGCTTTGCCAAAGGCGATACCCGGAGATGCTAAAATGCCTGAAATCATAACCCTACCTTACTTGTGACTGATTTTGAAAAGAACCCGGAATTTACTCGAGTTCAGCCATCAGTTTTACCAGATGTTCAACTGCCTTCTGCTCATCTTCGCCTTCCGCAGAAATGGTCACAACAGTGCCCTGAGTCAGACCCAGAGTTTGCAGCTTGAACAGGCTTTTCGCGCTGGCGCTTTTGCCGTTGGAAGTCACAGTGATCTCAGAGGTGAAGCCTTTCGCTTCTTTTACAAACTGAGCAGCAGGGCGGGTATGCAGACCGTTCGGAGCGGTAATGGTAACTTCTTGCTGGAACATTGTATTTCCCCAACTTATAGGTTTAGTGTTGTGGAACTAAAGTCTAGCCTGGCGGCCAGACTTTAGCCTGTATTGTTAGCGCCGACGTAAACGGAACGCAGCACAGGATGCCAGAACGACGAAAATCGCACGGCATCGATTCCATGCGGCACGCGTTTCGCTCGTCATTAATCATTATGCCGCGAATAAAGCGGCTTAACCAAATCATTAAATCGATTCAGCAAACACGAATGGTGCCAATGATTAATTTCACGCATCGAAATAATTTGCTGGTTAAATACCAGACCCTACAGACTGAAGCAATGCCAGGGGAGGTAAAACTTTGACGTACGCCACAAAAAAGCACCCTTGAGGGTGCTTTTTTAGCCAGATTTAACAATCTGGTATCACTGTTGCAGTTCTTTCTCGGTAAAGAGATCGGCAAACAGCGCAGTACTAAGGTAGCGTTCGCCGGAAGAGGGGAGAATGACCACGATATTCTTATTGCTGAAGGCTTCATCTTCCTGCAGTTGGAGGGCTGCCGCGACGGCCGCACCTGAAGAGATACCGGCCAGAATGCCTTCTTCTTCCATCAGACGGCGGGCGGTGGAAATCGCTTCTTCGTTGGTGATGCCAATGACTTTATCAATCAGCTTGAGGTCCAGGTTGCCAGGAATAAAACCTGCGCCGATGCCCTGAATTTTATGCGGACCTGGTTTCAGCTCCTGGCCTGCCAGCGCCTGGGCGATAACCGGAGAATCGGTCGGCTCAACCGCTACGGTGATAAGGTCGGTTTTGCCTTTGGTGTTTTTGATATAACGCGTCACGCCAGTCAGCGTACCGCCGGTACCGACGCCTGCGATAAACACGTCAACCTGACCGTCAGTATCTTCCCAGATCTCAGGCCCTGTGGTTTTTTCATGAATTTCGGGGTTAGCCGGGTTGCTGAACTGTTGAAGCAGCAGATATTTTGACGGATCGCTCGCCACAATCTCTTCAGCTTTCTGGATTGCGCCTTTCATGCCTTTCGCGCCTTCAGTCAGCACAAGGTTAGCGCCCAGCGCTTTAAGCAGCTTACGGCGTTCAATGCTCATGGTTTCTGGCATGGTCAGCGTGAGCTTGTAACCGCGGGCGGCGGCGACATAAGCCAGCGCGATGCCGGTGTTGCCGCTGGTCGGTTCAACCAGTTCCACGCCCGGCTTCAGTACGCCACGTTTTTCGGCATCCCAAATCATATTGGCACCGATACGGCATTTGACGCTGAAGCTCGGGTTACGGGACTCGACCTTCGCGAGGATGCGTCCATTACCGATACGGTTCAGTCGAACCAGAGGCGTATGACCAATAGTCAACGAGTTATCTTCAAAAATCTTACTCATGGCCTGTCCTTAACTGTATGAAATTTGGGAACCGCTCCAGCATACCCGCTCAGGTCTTATGCGGAAGTAAGGAATTCGCATATCTATATACTGTCGCGAAATAATGCTTATCAGTATGGAATAAGAGGCGGCATATGCCACCTCTGCTGGGTTACTTCCAGAGCGCATGCTGGGTGCGGTAGCAATCCACCCACATGGCCGTTGCGCCGCATACGGCAACAGGCATGATGAACAGGTTAAGTACTGGTATGAGGGTAAAGAGGTTAACCAGCGCGCCAAACTGCATATTGGTTATTTTTTGTCGGCGCAGCGCCTGGCGCATCTCTTTAAACGGCACTTTATGATTGTCGAACGGATAATCGCAGTACTGAATAGCGAGCATCCATGCGCTAAATAAAAACCACAGCACCGGCGCTACGGTCTGGCCGATGCCGGGAATAAAATAGAGTATCAGCAGCACTACAGCGCGCGGCAGATACCAGACGAACTTTTGCCATTCCCGCTTCATGATGCGCGGCACATCTTTCATTATGCCGACGATACCGGTATCTGGCGGGGTAGCGCCTGTCAGGCGGGCTTCAAGTTGTTCAGCCAGCAATCCGTTAAACGGGGCGGCTATCCAGTTCGCGAGCGTCGAGAAGAGATAGCCGAAAACGAGCAAAATGGACAACACGGCGATGGGCCAGAGCAGGTAGCTTAGCCATTGCAGCCAGTCAGGAACGGAGGCCATTAACTGCGGTATCCAGCGATCGAGCTGTGTAAAAAGCCACCAGAACGCGCCGCCCATGAGCAGGATATTCACCAGAAGCGGTAAAAGGACGAAGCGTTTTAATCCCGGCTGGCTTAACAATTTCCAGCCTTGTGAAAAGTAATAAAGGCCGCTGCGCGGGGCTGTACCTGTATATGAAACCATATCTCTTACTGTGCTCCTGAATATCGGCCCGAAAAGGGGCAGGATTATCTTAACCGAGCCGGTTAAATGCGCCAGTTCGGAAATGGTCGAAAAAACAGCAAAAAGCAGTTTTTCTTACATCTTTATGCTGAGAAAACCGAGTGCGCACTTGCACTTGAGCAGATGGGCAAATACTCTTAGTGAGTAAATGTTTGCCGTGGTGGCAAGGTGTTAGAACAACAGAGAATATAATGATGCAGGATTTGCGTCTGATATTAATCATTGTTGGCGCGATAGCCATAATAGCCTTACTGGTTCATGGACTCTGGACCAGCCGTAAGGAGCGTTCTTCCGTGTTCCGCGATCGTCCGCTTAAGCGAATGAAATCGAAGCGTGACGAAGAGGATTTTGATGAAGACGCCGAGGACGATGAAGCGGAAGGTGTTGGTGAAGTGCGTGTACGCCGCGTAAATACGCCTCAGGACAACGCGAACTGGGAACAGGAAACGCCGCGTCAGCCACAGCACAACTACCAGCCGCCTTATGAGTCGGCCCAACCGCGCCAGCCAGCTCAACAAGCGCCTGAACAGTCGCCTGTCGCTGCCCCGCGCCCGCAAGCGCCCGTGCAACAGCCTGCACCGCAGCAATCCGTAGCGCAGCCGCAACCGCGCGCGCCGGTTCAACAACCTGTTCAGCAGCCCGTGCAACCCGTCGCGCCGCAATACGCTCCGCCCCCTGTGCAGCAGCCAGCGCCGCAACCTGCGATGCAACAACCTGCGCCGCAGCCTGTTGCTGCGCCTGCTCAGCCTGAGCCTGTCGAGACGCCAAGGCCGCAGCTTAAAGAAACGGTTATTGTCATGAACGTAGCGGCGCATGCTGGTACGCAAATCAACGGCGATGTCCTGCTCAACAGTATCCAGCAGGCAGGCTTCAAATTCGGCGATATGAATATCTTCCATCGCCACCTGAGCCCTGACGGCAGCGGCCCGGTCCTGTTCAGCCTTGCCAATATGGTTAAGCCTGGCTCTTTTGATCCTGAAATCATGACCGACTTCTCCACGCCTGGCATTACCATCTTTATGCAGGTGCCCGGTTTTGGCGATGAGTTGCAGAATTTCAAACTGATGCTGCAGTCGGCTCAGCATATTGCTGATGAAGTGGGCGGCGTGGTCTTAGATGACCAGCGTCGTATGATGACACCGCAGAAGCTGCGTGAATATCAGGATCGCATTCGCGAGGTCAAAGAGGCTAACGCCTGATATCATCCTGGCCCCCGAACTTTATAACAGCCCCCGCATGTCGGGGGTTTTTTATCATTGATGGTGCGATATGGACTCAATCGAAGAAAAACTGACTCAACTGCGAACCACGCTTCGCCATCATGAATTTCTCTATCACGTCATGGACGCGCCCGAAATCCCGGATGCGGAGTATGACCGCCTGATGCGCGAACTGCGCGCCATGGAAGAGGCGCACCCGGAACTGATTACCCCCGATTCGCCCACCCAGCGCGTGGGCGCTATGCCGCTTACGGAATTCAGCCAGGTGCGTCATGAAGTGCCGATGCTGTCGCTGGATAACGTTTTCGATGAAGCCAGCTTTTTGGCCTTCAATAAGCGCGTGCAGGACCGACTGAAAAGCGCCGACGCGCTGGTTTATTGCTGCGAGCTGAAGCTTGACGGGCTCGCGGTCAGCCTGCTGTATGAAAACGGCCTGCTGGTGCGCGCCGCCACGCGTGGCGATGGCACGACAGGGGAGGATATTACCCTGAATGTGCGCACCATCCGCGCTATCCCGCTTAAACTGCACGGCAAAGATATTCCCTCGCGCCTGGAAGTGCGGGGCGAAGTTTTTCTGCCTCAGGCGGGCTTTGAAAAAATCAACGAAGAAGCGCGCCGCAATGGCGGCAAAGTGTTCGCCAACCCGCGTAACGCCGCTGCGGGCTCCCTGCGTCAGCTCGACCCGCGTATTACCGCAAAGCGTCCACTGACCTTCTTCTGCTATGGCGTAGGTCTGCTGGAAGGCGGCGAGCTGCCGCGCAGCCATATGGCGCGCCTGCAGCAATTTAAAAAATGGGGGCTGCCGGTCAGCGACCGCATTCGCCTGTGCGAGACGCCGGAAGCGGTGCTGGAGTTTTACCGCAAAGTAGAGGCGGACCGCCCTGGACTTGGTTTCGATATCGACGGCGTAGTCATCAAAGTTGATTCGCTGGAGCTGCAGGAACAGCTGGGCTTTGTCGCTCGTGCGCCGCGCTGGGCTGTGGCCTTTAAATTCCCGGCGCAAGAACAGATGACTACCGTGCGCGATGTGGAATTTCAGGTTGGGCGCACCGGGGCTATCACCCCGGTGGCGCGTCTTGAGCCGGTGCAGGTCGCGGGCGTGCTGGTAAGCAACGCCACCCTGCATAATGCCGATGAAATTGAACGTCTCGGCCTGCGTATTGGCGACAGAGTGGTGATTCGCCGTGCGGGCGACGTTATTCCGCAGGTCGTCAACGTTGTGCTTTCCGAACGCCCGGAAGAGACGCGCCCGGTCGAATTTCCCGCGCATTGTCCGGTTTGCGGTTCTGATGTCGAGCGCGTTGAAGGCGAAGCGGTGGCGCGCTGTACCGGCGGACTGATTTGCGGCGCTCAGCGTAAAGAATCGCTCAAGCATTTTGTCTCCCGCCGTGCGATGGATGTCGATGGCATGGGAGATAAGATAATCGATCAACTGGTGGAAAAAGAGTACGTGCACACGCCAGCGGATCTGTTTGGCCTTGGCAAAGAGACGCTTGAGCGTCTTGAGCGGATGGGACCCAAATCGGCGCAAAATCTGGTGGACGCGCTGGAGAAAGCGAAGCAAACCACGTTCGCCCGCTTTTTGTACGCCCTCGGCATCCGTGAGGTTGGCGAAGCGACGGCGGCCGGGCTTGCCGCTTACTTCGGTACGCTCGACGCGCTGATGGCCGCCTCGATTGAAGAGCTGCAAAAAGTGCCGGACGTCGGCGTTGTGGTCGCCACGCACGTCTTCAACTTCTTTGAAGAAGAGAGCAACCGTGAGGTTATCCGGGAGCTGGTTGAGCAGGTAGGCATCAGCTGGCCTGCGCCGCTTGTCGTTAAAGCGGAAGAGATAGACAGCCCGTTTGCCGGGAAAACCGTCGTATTGACCGGCTCTTTAAGCCAGATGTCGCGTGATGACGCTAAAGCTCGTCTTGAGGCGCTTGGCGCTAAGGTGAGCGGCAGCGTTTCAAAGAAAACCGATATGGTCATCGCTGGCGAAGCGGCGGGTTCTAAGCTTGCCAAAGCGCAGGAGCTGGGCATAGAAGTTATTGATGAAGCGGAAATGCTGCGTCTGCTTGGAGAGTGAAATGGAAAAGGCCCAGCTCATTGAGATAGCGAATACCGTGATGCCGTTTGGCAAATATAAAGGGCGGATGCTTATTGATTTGCCGGAAGAGTATCTGCTCTGGTTTGCCCGCAAGGATGAATTTCCGGCGGGCCGTCTCGGCGAGCTGATGGCCTTTACGCTACTGATTAAAAGCGAGGGGCTGACACACCTGGTGCAGCCCCTGAAGCGTCACTAAGCCTGGACGGCGCGGGCATCCGCCTGCGCTTTCGCGGTCTGGCGCTGATAACGACGCGCCAGCGCCGCACAGACCATCAGCTGGATCTGATGAAAAATCATCAGCGGCAGCACCATCACCCCAACCGCGGCGGCAGGAAAAAGAATATTCGCCATTGGAATGCCGTTAGCGAGGCTCTTTTTCGAACCGCAGAATACGATAGTGATTTCATCCGCCTTATTAAAGCCGAGACGGCGGGCGACTACCGTGTTAACAATGATAACTATCGCCAGCAGCACCAGGCTTACCGCCACGATAAACAGCAGCGATCCCGCGCCCACCTGATGCCATATGCCGTTAACCACCGCCTCGCTGAAGGCGCCATAAACCACCAGCAGAATGGAAGCCTGATCGGTCTTGCCTATCCATTTTTTATGCTTTGCTACCCAGTCGGCAATCCAGCGGCGGGAAAGATGGCCCAGTACGAACGGCAACAGCAGTTGCAACATAATGGTGCCGACTTGCTCAAGGCTGCCACTGGCGCCGTTAAGGTGCATCAACAGACCAACCAGTAAAGGGGAAAGGAATATTCCCAGCAGGCTTGATGCAGAAGCGGAGCAGACCGCCGCCGCCACGTTGCCGCCAGCAAGCGAAGTAAAAGCAATAGCGGATTGCACGGTGGCGGGCAGAATGCACAGATAGAGGAAGCCGGAATAGAGCTCGGGGCTTACCGGCACCGGCGCCCACCAGGCAAACAGCACGCCCAGCGCGGGAAAGAGGATAAATGTGCTACACATCACCCACAGGTGCAGGCGCCAGTGACTGCCGCCTGCGATGATGGCTTCTCGTGAGAGCTTCGCGCCATGCATAAAAAAGAGCAGGGCGATGGCCGCATTGGTCAGCCAGTCGAACCAGGTGACCCATTCTCCACGAACCGGGAAGAAAGAAGCCAGCAGAACCACTGCGATAAGCGTAAGGGTGAAAGGATCGAGGATGCGAAAAAGTTTCATAACCGTTCCTGCCATAAGAAAGCTCCATTGTGCTCAAGGCGGTTTAAGAAATAAAATTGATTTATTGCATCCATTGATGAATAAAAAAGATGAATTATACCTTACGCCAGCTTCGTATTTTTGTCGCCGTCGCGCAGGCGGGCAGCTTTAGCCGTGCCGGCAGCCAGATAGGGCTGAGCCAGTCCGCTGTTAGTCATAGCATTAAGGAACTGGAGATGCAGACTGGCGTGCGGCTGCTTGACCGTACCACGCGTGAAGTCGTACTGACTGAGGCTGGTCAACAGCTGGCGGTGCGTTTGCAAAGGCTCCTTGATGAGTTAAGCAGCACACTGCGTGATGTCGGCAGGCTGGGGCAGCAGCTCTCGGGTACGGTGCGGGTAGCGGCCAGCCAGACTATCTCCGCTCACCTTATTCCTCAGTGCATCGCCGAAGGAAATCAACGCTATCCGGATATCGACTTTGTCCTTCACGATCGCCCGCAGCAGTGGGTGCTGGAAAGTATTAGGCAGGGCGATGTGGATTTTGGCATCGTGATCGATCCGGGACCGGTAAACGATCTGACGTGTGAAGTCGTGCTCGCGGAGCCGTTTCTTCTGCTTTGCCAGGAAAATGCTCCTCTGGCTTCCCTGCCGCATGTCACATGGCAGGATTTGCAAGGGGCTAAGTTGGTGCTACAAGATTATGCTTCCGGCAGCCGTCCGCTGATCGATGCTGCGCTTGCCGCCCAACAGGTGCAGGCGATGATTGTGCAGGAGATAGGACACCCGGCAACGCTGTTTCCGATGGTAGAAGCGGGAATCGGCATCAGCGTGTTGCCTGCACTGGCGCTGCCGTTGCCGCAAGGAAGTCGTCTTATGGTACGACGTTTAACGCCTGTCATTGAGCGTAAACTGATGCTGGTGCGCCGTAAAAACCGCTCACTATCGGGCGCTGCCCAGGCTATTTGGGACGTGGTGCGTGAACAGGCCCGGCAGTTAACCGAGGCCCGACGTGGCGACCCGCTGTTTGAGGAAGAATAAACTTAAACGTAGATATCAATCTGGTGATCGCCAGAGGCAGCCTTAATTTCATTGGCCATATCTGCTTTCTGCTGTGCGGCCTGCGCTTTTTGTTGTTGCTGTTGTTGCAGTTGCTGGAGTTGTGCTTCCAGCATCTCTATTTGCTGCTGAACAAGCTCTTGCTGACGCTTCTTTTGTTCAGCGCTGCCGCTGCCGCTGGTTATTTCTTTAAGCTGTTGCGTCAGTTTTATAATTTTTTGCGTAATTTGCTCGATTTGGGACGATACGTTGCTGCTATTGCCTGCAGAAGGTGAAGAGCTGGTGGCGCTGATGGTAATAGACATTCGTTTCTCCAGACGGAAATGGTACGAATGTTATCGGCAGAGAAAATAATATCTTGAGCAAAGCAGTTTTTGATGAATGAATGGGCTTTGTTAGCATGACGCTAAAAAGCAAAAAGGCGCCTTTAGGGCGCCTTTTTACATTGGTGGGTCGTGCAGGATTCGAACCTGCGACCAATTGATTAAAAGTCAACTGCTCTACCAACTGAGCTAACGACCCGAAGTGGTGGGTGATGACGGGATCGAACCGCCGACCCCCTCCTTGTAAGGGAGGTGCTCTCCCAGCTGAGCTAATCACCCACTTCGGTACTTCATATATAAGAAATTTCGCTGGCGAGAAAGTGGTGGGTGATGACGGGATCGAACCGCCGACCCCCTCCTTGTAAGGGAGGTGCTCTCCCAGCTGAGCTAATCACCCACTTCTCAATTTCTTATCTACACTGCGGAAGCCACTTGTTTAGAGTGGTGGGTGATGACGGGATCGAACCGCCGACCCCCTCCTTGTAAGGGAGGTGCTCTCCCAGCTGAGCTAATCACCCCCGCTGTGTGGAGTCGCATTATAGGGAGAGTTGAAAATGAGTCAACGCCTTTTCCAAAGTTTTTGTTTGTTCGTCGTAAAATTAGCCAGGGTGATGGTTTGTTAAGCTTTTTCGCCTGAATTCGCGCCAAAATCATGCTTTGTACCGCTGAGCTCAGGCGGCAACATTGAGGATTCAATTCAGGGTGGTAGAATATTGCGCACTGAAATTCCCTGGCATTTGCCGCTTTTCGGCACTGTTCAACACTAAGGCCACTTAATGAAAATCAAAACCCGCTTTGCGCCGAGCCCGACTGGCTATCTTCACGTCGGCGGCGCTCGTACTGCTCTCTATTCCTGGCTTTTTGCGCGTAATCAAGGCGGCCAGTTTGTGCTGCGTATTGAAGATACCGATCTTGAGCGTTCCACACCGGAAGCAATCGAAGCCATTATGGATGGTATGAACTGGCTGAGCCTGGAATGGGATGAGGGTCCGTACTTCCAGACTAAACGTTTTGACCGCTACAACGCGGTTATCGATGAGATGCTGGAAGCGGGTACTGCTTATAAATGCTATTGCTCGAAAGAGCGTCTGGAAGCCCTTCGCGAAGAGCAAATGGCGAAAGGCGAAAAGCCGCGTTATGACGGCCGTTGCCGCCATAATCATGAGCATCATGCTGACGATGAGCCTTGCGTCGTGCGTTTTGCTAACCCGCAGGAAGGCTCCGTCGTATTTGATGACCAGATCCGCGGACCTATCGAGTTCAGCAACCTTGAGCTGGACGATCTAATTATTCGTCGTACAGATGGTTCGCCAACCTATAACTTCTGCGTCGTGGTTGATGACTGGGATATGGAAATCACGCATGTTATCCGTGGTGAAGACCATATCAACAATACGCCGCGTCAGATTAACATCCTGAAGGCGCTGGGTGCGCCAGTGCCGCTCTACGCACACGTCTCTATGATCAACGGCGACGATGGCAAAAAGCTTTCTAAACGTCATGGCGCGGTGAGCGTGATGCAGTATCGCGACGACGGTTATCTGCCGGAAGCGCTATTGAACTATTTAGTGCGCCTGGGCTGGTCTCACGGCGACCAGGAAATTTTCAGCCGCGAAGAGATGATTCAACTCTTTACCCTGGGGGCGGTCAGCAAATCCGCCAGCGCGTTCAACACCGACAAACTGCTGTGGCTGAACCACCATTATATCAACACTATGCCAGCGGAATATGTGGCAACGCATCTGCAGTGGCATATTGAGCAGGAAGGGATTGATACCCGTAATGGTCCGCAATTGGCGGAGCTGGTGAAACTGCTGGGCGAACGTTGCAAAACGCTTAAAGAGATTGCCCAGACCTGCCGCTACTTCTATGAAGAGTTCGCTGAGTTTGATGCTGACGCCGCGAAGAAACACTTGCGTCCGGTTGCTCGTCAGCCGTTGGAAGTGGTTCGCGATAAGCTGGCTGCTATTAACGAATGGACGGCGGAAAATGTTCATCAAGCCATTCAGGCTACGGCCGATGAGCTGGACGTCGGCATGGGCAAAGTTGGCATGCCGCTGCGTGTCGCGGTGACCGGGGCAGGTCAGTCCCCTGCGCTGGATGTTACGGTACATGCTATTGGCAAATCCCGCAGCGTAGAGCGCATTAATAAAGCGCTGGCTTTTATTGCAGAGCGTGAAAGTCAGCAATAATAAGCGGCAGGAAATTGTCAGTTATAAAAAGCCGGTCTTGTACCGGCTTTTTACTCTTCTTCTATCCCGAGCCGTGAAAGCAAACCGCTGACGCCTTCATTTTCCAGTAATTCGCTAAGCCTGTGCTGCTCACTTGCCGTCATCATGCTGAGCGCTTCCTGTAACTGGAGGGCTAAATCGCTGGTAGAGGTGCTGTAATCGGCGGGCGTTTCCTGCGCGTAAGTAATTTCACCAGCAAAGTAACGCAGCTGCTTTGTGCTGAGAAGATACTCGCGTACCGCGGCATTAACGAAAATCTCAAGCTGACGCTTGCTGCCTTTCAGCTTTCTTCTTTTCCAGTTTTGCGCTCGCGCCCAGCGACTAATCGTCTGCGGCGTAGTGGCCGCCAGTGCTGCCAGCTCCGCAGAGGTCATCCTTGTTTTAAACTTAATCATTCTTTATTCCGCGCTTCGGATACCCAGACGCAGCAACAGCCCGGAAATGCCTTCTCGCAGCAATAGCGAAGTCATTTGCTTTTGTTCCGACGCTGTCATCTCTTTAAGGGAATTTCGCAATAAGATCTCAAGGGGCGTGTCAGGAACGGCCGCGATGTAAACGCCGGTGTTATCTGCCGCCCGCTGCGTGCTGCGGATGAAATTTCTGACCTGTTCATCAACGTGGATCAGCCTGGCTTTACCACCCTGTACGCCGGGTTTAGGCGAGGTTTCCCATCCTTCTTTACGAACCCACTTATTAATTGTTTGACGGCTATAACCCGTCATCATCGCCAGTTCTTCAGGCGTCATTCGTTCCTTGAGCATGAATAGTCCTGCTGACAGTGTGTTTATTAGGGCTTCATCTTAACGCGTAATTTTACTGGAAACTGTGATGTGAATAACTAGCGGATTCGGGAAAGCCGCTTCTTTTCAGATAAGTTGCTGGCTTTTTCAGCGTTTGAAAAGGGATGATAAATTTGCCGTTGACAGTATGGAAGGGAATTCTTATTATGCCGCCCGTCAACACGACAGAGTGTTTACGTTGGGGCTATAGCTCAGCTGGGAGAGCGCTTGCATGGCATGCAAGAGGTCAGCGGTTCGATCCCGCTTAGCTCCACCAAATCTTATCCCACAAGATTTGGTTACGTAACACGACATTCCGTGGGGCTATAGCTCAGCTGGGAGAGCGCTTGCATGGCATGCAAGAGGTCAGCGGTTCGATCCCGCTTAGCTCCACCAAAATTCAAACCCTCGCCAAACGGCGGGGGTTTTTCATTTGTGCTATTCCCTGCCACAGAACGTTTCTTAAACGGTAGCTAAATAACGCTTTAAGTAACAATAAATATATATAATTATTTGTGGTTTATTTTTATTTAATTCAATTGGTGAATGTAATTTTACTAAAAAGGTAATTCATCTTTTGCCGCCTTGTCACACCGGTGAAAGGTATTTACCATTGGCAATGAATTCCCTTTCTTTTAAACGACAGAAAAATAACATTCATTGCTATGAAATATTACAATCAGCTGCGGAAATCAGGCATCGCTCTTGGGTTATGTTTTCTGTTAATGCCCTTATCCCGCCTGTTATCTCCTCAGGCTGAGATCGATGGCGCTATGCTTTATCTCGCTTATTTGCCCTTAAGCGTAGCTATAGCCATGATGTTTATTTTTGGACGGTTCGCCTTACTTCCCCTTTTTATCAGCTTTTATTTCTGGTATTGGCAACAGTTGTCGCTGGAAACACTGCAAAATCTAACGCTGGTATCCTGTTTTATTATTTCGCTTATTGCCGGGGGACTCGTTTGTCGACGCTTACTTGGCCCGCGCTGGCGCTATGCTCTGCCGGGTAAAGGGGTGGGGATTCGGCTGTTTGGTTTTGGTTTGATAACGCCTTGCGTACTGAAATTATTGATGCTGCTGGCAGGGGTTTCTCTTGGTTATCCCACTACCATCGCTTCTTATTTTGGTGAAAGCTCGCTGTTTTACAGTGTGGTGGATTTCCAAAACCTGTTTCTTACTGCCTCGGCTTTTACCGTACTTTTTTACTATCCTTTGCGAATAATATTGAGCAAGGTCGTTACCAGAAATTTTTGGCGACGCTGCGTGCTCCCTGCGATAGCGCCGGACAAAATTATCTTTACCCTTGGCTGGTTATTTACCGTTGTTGTATTAACTTCGCTTTTTTGCTTGCCTTATAAGGCAGTGATTATCTCCGGCTATATGGTTCCGGTTGTTTTTATCTTATTTACTATGGGCGTATTCCATCTGGGACCCCGGCTGGTAACACTGTGCTGGGCGCTTGTGGCGTTATCGCTTCTTTCCTGGTACAGCGGTTTTATTCCAGATGAAAATGCGCAATTCATGCTTTGCTTCGTGCTTTCCATTTTTATCGCTTTCACTGTCTCTATGCTTTTTATGACGGTGATATTTCAGCGTAATGCCTGGATGCAGCGTCGTTATCATACGCTTGCTCAGACCGATCCACTGACCCAGTTGCCTAACTTACGCGCGCTGGAACTCCACCTGGAACGGGAACGTGCCGGCACGCTCTGCTGTCTGCGCCTGGGGAATCTGGAGATTCTCAGCCGCCATTATGGCTTGCAGATGCGCATTCACTGTAAAAAGACCGTCGTTCAGGCTCTGCAACCCTGGCTTGGTGTTAACGATAGCGTGTTCCATTTGCCGGGCTGCGATTTGTTGATCTTTCTCGCCGGGCCGGAGCCTGCATCCCGGCTGCGGCATATGGTCGACATGCTTAACAGTAAGCGTATCCACTGGCATAACACGGTGCTTGAACTGGATTACGGCGCTGCCTGGGCGAGCGTAGAAAACAATAAAGATTTGCTTTACCGGCTTATCGGCCAACTCAGCTATCTGGCTGAGCAAACGCAAATGAGCGAGCCGGTGCTGGCGCTGAACGAGCGTGAAGCTAACGTTTCAGGCCAAATCACTGGACAAGTGCTTATGCTGCAAAGCGTGAAGCGCGCTCTGGATGAAGACCAGATAATGCTCTACGCCCAGCCGATCGTTGACGGGAACGGCCGGGGATATCATGAAATCCTTTCCCGTCTTTACTGCGACGGGCAGGTTATTGCGCCAGATAAATTTATGCCCATTATCGCTCAGTTTAACCTTAGCGCCTGCTTTGACATGCTGGTGCTGCAAAAGCTGCTTCATTACCTGAGTGAGCGTCCGCAAGCTGACAACGAGGCGCGCTTTTCCCTCAATTTAATGCCGATGACGTTGATGCAAAAGGGGATTGCGAGACAAATCGTTTCGCTCTTCAACCAATATCAGGTTTCGTTCAGCGCAGTGATTCTCGAAGTGACCGAAGCGCAGGCCTTTTCAGATTCGGAAACCAGCCTGAAAAACGTCGCTCTGTTGCGCCAGAGCGGGTTGCGTATCGCCATTGATGACTTTGGTACAGGTTACGCTAACTATGAGCGTCTGAAGCATATTGAGGCGGATATCTTCAAGATTGACGGCTGTTTCATTAAAGACATTATCAACGATCCGGTTGATGAAATGATTGTGAAATCGATCTGCGAACTGGCGAAGGTCAAATCTCTGACGGTGGTGGCGGAATATGTTGAAACACAGGCGCAGCGTGAAATGCTGCTTCGTCTTGGGGTGAATTATCTGCAAGGTTATCTGCTCGGCAAACCCGAACCACTGCAGTTCTGATATAAAAAAACCGGAGCCTGAGCTCCGGTTTTTTATTTTTTATCTATTACAGCACCAGCGCGGCGATAGAAGCGGAAAGCACGCTGACAAGCGTTGAGCCATATACCAGCTTCAGGCCAAAGCGGGAAACCACGTTACCCTGTTCTTCGTTCAGGCCTTTAATCGCACCGGCGATGATGCCGATGGAAGAGAAGTTAGCAAATGAGACCAGGAACACGGAGAGGATGCCTTCGGCGCGGGGTGAAATTTGGCCAGCCAGTTTCTGCAAATCCATCATGGCGACGAATTCGTTAGAAACCAGTTTAGTCGCCATGATACTGCCCACCTGCAGCGCTTCGCTTGCCGGAACACCCATCACCCAGGCTATCGGGTAGAAGATGTAGCCCAGAATGCCCTGGAAAGAGATGCCAAGCACCGCCGCGAACAGGGCGTTAAGACCAGAAATCAGCGCGATAAAGCCAATCAGCATTGCGGCGACGATAATCGCTACTTTAAAACCTGCCAGAATGTACTCGCCCAGCATTTCGAAGAAGCTCTGACCTGCGTGCAGATCGGACATCTGCAGATCTTCTTCATTTTCAACACGGTACGGGTTAATGATTGAGAGGACGATAAAGGTGCTGAACATGTTCAGAATCAGCGCTGCCACCACATATTGTGGTTTCAGCATGGTCATGTAGGCGCCGACAATCGACATGGAGACCGTGGACATCGCCGTTGCGGCCATCGTGTACATGCGGTTGCGCGACATTTTGCCCAGGATATCCTTATAGGCGATAAAGTTTTCTGATTGTCCCAGAATCAGCGAGCTTACCGCGTTGAAGGATTCGAGCTTGCCCATACCGTTAACTTTAGAAAGCACAGTACCGACAGCGCGAATAATAATCGGCAGCACGCGAATATGTTGCAGAATACCGATCAACGCAGAAATGAAGACGATAGGGCAGAGCACTTTCAGGAAGAAGAACGCCAGGCCTTCATCGTTCATTTTGCCGAAAACGAAGTTAGTCCCTTCGTTAGCGAAGCCAAGCAGTTTTTCAAACATGTCGGCAAAGCCTTTTACGAAGCCCAGGCCGATATTCGAGTTCAGGAAGAACCAGGCCAGAAGAACTTCAATGACTAATAACAGACCAATATAAGGCAGACGAATTTTCTTGCGGTCATGGCTAACCAGCAAGGCAAGCAGCGCAACAACAGCAAGCGCCAGAATAAAGTGCAGAACGCGGGACATGTTTGCTCCGAATATGAGGCAGGTTTAATTTCCGTGCACATTCTATGCAACAAACATTTAGAAAACGAGAGTAAACGCACACTATAGTAAGGTCCTGTGACGGAACGCAAAAAAAGTGATCCATCATACAATTCTGATATGTTAAGTAAGGAAGTGAAAAGTTACGTCATACTGCTACACTTGCATAACAACCGGGTCGCCAGAGCCGTCGGCTGTGACCGGACGCCATAAACCCCACCTTGCATTGTTTTCAGCTATCAGAGAAATCACGATTACCTTTCTTTAATGAACTTGATAATCATTCTCATTTTGTTAGCATGAAACATAGCAAAGGCTATATTTAGAGGCAAAGCATGAACAACAGTCGCGTTGAGAGTGGCAGTGGGCGTACAGCGCGTAAGTTAAGGCTGGCGCTAATGGGGCCGGCATTCATTGCGGCCATCGGCTATATCGATCCAGGCAACTTCGCTACCAATATCCAGGCGGGGGCCAGCTTTGGCTATAAGCTGCTGTGGGTCGTAGTCTGGGCGAACCTGATGGCCATGGTTATTCAGGTGCTTTCCGCCAAACTCGGTATCGCCACCGGTAAAAACCTCGCAGAACAAATCCGCGACCATTATCCGCGCCCGGTAGTCTGGTTTTACTGGGTGCAAGCTGAGATCATCGCTATGGCGACCGATCTCGCTGAGTTCATCGGCGCCGCTATTGGCTTTAAGCTTATCCTTGGCGTTTCGCTATTGCAGGGCGCGATATTAACGGGTATCGCGACCTTTCTGATTCTAATGTTGCAGCGGCGTGGACAAAAGCCGCTGGAAAAAGTGATAGGCGGCCTGCTGCTCTTTGTCGCAGCGGCCTATATCGTTGAGCTCATTTTTTCTCAACCCAAAGTCGCCGAGCTGGCGAAAGGGATGATTATACCGAGCCTGCCCACTTCTGAAGCCGTCTTTCTTGCCGCTGGGGTGCTAGGGGCGACTATCATGCCGCACGTTATTTATCTGCATTCTTCATTAACGCAGAACCTTCATGACGGTTCACGCAAAGAACGTTACTCCGCCACCAAGTGGGACGTCGCCATAGCGATGACAATCGCAGGCTTTGTTAATCTTGCGATGATGGCGACCGCGGCGGCGGCTTTCCACTTCAACGGCCACAGCGGCGTGGCGGATCTCGATCAGGCTTACCTGACGCTTGAACCGTTGTTGAGCCACGCGGCAGCCACCATTTTCGGCCTGAGTCTGGTCGCCGCAGGGCTTTCCTCGACGGTAGTCGGCACGCTGGCCGGGCAGGTGGTGATGCAGGGTTTTGTGCGTTTTCACATTCCGCTGTGGGTACGCCGCTCTATTACCATGGCGCCTTCCTTTATCGTTATCCTGATGGGGCTCGACCCAACTCGTATTCTGGTCATGAGCCAGGTATTGCTGAGTTTTGGCATCGCGCTGGCCCTCATCCCGCTGCTTATCTTCACCAGCAACCCGAAGTTAATGGGTGAGCTTGTCAATACCACGCTGGTCAAACGCACCGGTTGGGCAATTGTTACCGTGGTGGTGGCGCTGAATCTCTGGCTTCTGGTGGGGACGGCGCTGGGGCTGTAAGGGCATCGTCAGGTAAGAAAAAAGCAGGCGTTACGCCTGCTTTTTTTGTTCGGTTAGTGATGGTGATGGTGGCCTTTTCGCCCCCAGCCATGGCGGTCGCTGCGGTCTTCCCAGCCGGCGCGGTAGCCGCGCTCATAGGCCCGGCGATTATCCCAGCCGCGTTTTTTATCCCAGCCGTGGTGCCAGCCATTATCATGGCGCCACCAGCGGCCATCGCGTCGTTCATAGTGACGATGCCAGTAATCACGGTCGCGCCAGCGGCCGCCGTCCCAGTAGTTACCGTAATTGTCACGATCGCCAATTTGTAATTTTATCGATGGCAACAGGGTGATTTCGCCAGCACTGGCGATAAGCGGCGTACCAGCGAGTAATACTGCCGCAAGAATCAGGGACCTGAACATACTCTTCTCCTTCACGATCGGGGCCATAAGGGCCTGTTACGAGAATATTACGGTCAGGTAAAGAACTCCTTTATCGCTTTAACTCCTAAATCCTGCGGCATAGCACTTTTTGCAAAATGTTTCAGGCGAGTTCGCCGTTGAGTATGGTTTCGATTTCCTGCCGTTCTTCCTGCGTAAACTGCCGATTTGCCAGCATGCCAACAGCATCCTCAAGCTGGCTGGTCTTGCTTGCGCCAATCAACACCGAGGTTACTTTTTCATCACGCAGCACCCATGCGAGCGACATTTGCGAAAGCTTCTGGCCGCGGCGCTCCGCCATCGCGTTGAGCTGACGCACCTTCTCAAGCTTCTCTTCGGTAATCTGATCCGGATTGAGGAAGCGGCTGCCGCTTGCCGCGCGGGAGTCTGGCGGAATGCCGTGCAGATAACGGTCGGTAAGCTGCCCGCCCGCGAGTGGTGAAAAAGCAATGCTGCCTACCCCTTTTTCTGCCAGCACATCCAGTAATTCCTCTTCCACCCAGCGCTCAAACAGAGAATATTTGGGTTGGTGAATAAGGCAGGGGGTACCGAGCTCGTTCAAAATATCAATTGCCTTGCGGGCAAGCGGCGCCGGGTAATTGGACAGGCCGACATAAAGCGCTTTACCCTGGCGCACCGCATGATCCAGGGCGCGCATCGTCTCTTCCAGCGGCGTCTCCGGGTCTGGCCGGTGATGATAAAAAATATCTACGTACTCAAGCCCCATACGTTGCAGGCTCTGGTCGAGACTGGAAAGCAGATATTTACGCGATCCCCAGTCGCCGTAGGGGCCGTCCCACATGGTGTATCCCGCCTTCGAAGAGATGATTAACTCATCCCGATAAGGCAAAAAATCTTCCCGTAAAATGCGGCCAAAGTTGCTCTCCGCTGAACCTGGCGGCGGCCCGTAGTTATTGGCAAGGTCAAAATGCGTAATGCCCAAATCGAAAGCGCGGCGCAACAGCTGGCGGCTGGTTTCCAGCAGCGTGGCATCGCCAAAGTTATGCCAAAGGCCAAGAGAAATAGCCGGAAGCTTCAGCCCGCTGCGGCCGCAGCGGCGATATTCCATCGTCTGGTAACGAGCCGGATCTGCCTGATAAACCATGAAGAAAGCCTCAGTGTGAAGGTCTGCAGTAAGTGTATGCGTTTACACAAAAATGGTCGATCATCAGCCTACACCGCAGCACGCCGTAAATCCTGCTTTCCAGTCTGAATTGCTGCCGCATTCTGGACAGCGATCACACTTCTTCGATACTCAAATCAGGCCCTTATTAAAAGGATGGCTGTTATGTCTGCTCATTACAGCGTTGCGGATTATCTTCTCGACAGGCTGGCAAGCCTCGGCATTTCTCATTTGTTCGGCGTGCCGGGAGACTACAACTTACAGTTTCTGGATAATGTAATTAGCCACCCGCAGGTCAGGTGGGTCGGATGCGCTAACGAACTCAACGCCGCGTATGCAGCAGATGGTTATGCCCGCTGTCAGGGCGCAGGGGCGTTGCTGACAACTTTTGGTGTCGGCGAACTCAGCGCGCTTAACGGCATTGCCGGAAGCTATGCCGAATATGTCCCGGTTTTACATGTGGTTGGCGCGCCCTGTCTTGGCGCTCAGCGTAAAGGAGAATGTCTGCACCATACGCTGGGTGATGGCGACTATTCTCACTTTCTGCGTATTGCACGCGAAGTATCGGCAGCGCAAGCGTTGCTGAAGCCGGAAAATGCCGGTGCTGAAATCGATCGGGTTATCCGCGAAATGCTGACGACCCGGCGGCCTGGTTATGTGTTGTTACCTGCCGACGTGGCAAAAATGCCTGCCACTGCTCCTGTAAACGTTCTCACTGAGGCCGCTATTCCTTCCGATGAAAACGGGCTGGCGGCTTTTAGCGAAGCGGTTAACCAGCGGCTGGCGCAAAGTCGGCGGCCTGCGCTACTCGCTGATTTTCTGGCGCAGCGCTTTGGGCAACAAAAAGCGTTACAGCAATGGCTGGATGATACGCCGATGCCGCACGCTTCGCTGTTGATGGGCAAAGGATTGCTGGATGAAAGCCAGCCTGGGTTCGCAGGCACCTACAGCGGCGCGGCAAGCGTTGACCGCGTACGCGAAGCCATCGAAGAGGCGGATTTGGTCATCTGCGTGGGCGTACAGTTTTCCGACACGATTACCGCCGGCTTTACCCAAAAGCTCTCTTACAGCCAGACTATCGACATCCAGCCGCAGGCTGCGCGCATCGGCGACCAATGGTTCAGCCCTTTACCGATGGCGCAGGCGGTGGAGATCCTGCATCAGGCCTCTAAGCGTTATGTGCAGCGCTGGCCGCAGCCCGATATCAAACCGCCCCGTCCCGAGCGGGGGGAGGGGAAAGGGCTGGACCAGGCTGCTTTCTGGTGCGAAATACAAAGGTTCCTCCGCCCCGGCGACATCGTGGTCGTGGACCAGGGAACCGCCGCTTTCGGCGCGGCGGCGCTGCAGTTGCCCGCAGGCGTGACGTTTCTTGTGCAGCCGCTTTGGGGCTCTATCGGTTACGCGCTGCCCGCCGCCTTTGGCGCGCAAACCGCCTCGCCGAACCGGCGCGTAGTACTGATTACCGGCGATGGCGCGGCACAGCTTTCCATTCAGGAACTGGGTTCAATGCTGAGGGAATGGCAAAAGCCTGTCGTGATTATCCTTAACAATGACGGCTATACGGTTGAGCGCGCCATTCACGGCGCGGAGCAGCGCTACAACGATATTACCCGCTGGGACTGGACGGCGCTGCCGCATGCCCTGGACGTCAGTCATCAGGCACAAAGCTGGCGCGTCTGCGAGCCGGTGCAGTTGCGGGAGGTGCTTGAACGCTTAAGCCAACCCGCGCAGTTGAGCCTGGTGGAAGTGGTGCTGCCGAAAGAGAGCCTGCCTGCGCTGCTCGGCGCCGTCAGCGCGGCGCTTGAGGCGCGCAACGCTGGCGGCGAAGGTTAGCTATCGTCGCGCGAAGCCATCATCAACGGTTTGCCCGCCAGCAGCAGCCAGGCGGGCAGCATAACGATGCACAGCAGCGGCAAAAGATTGAGATCCGGCACTATCGCCGCCGCCATAAAGAGGCTAAGCCAGCCGTCGCGTGTGACGACCAGCACCATTCCCAGGACCGCGCAGGAAAGCGTAATGGCGGCGGGCACCGCTTCTACATGTTCATGCAGCATGAACCCAAGCGACACGGCGACGAACACCGCCGGGAAGATTCGACCGCCGCGAAAGCCGCAGGCGGCGGCAATGACCAGCGCAGCCAGTTTTACAATCGTAAACAGCAGATAATCCGCCACGCTGTAGGTCTGGCTGAAGGCGAGTTGCTGCATCTCATCCAGCCCTTTGAATAGCGTAACGTGCCCGCCGATAATGCCGAGCAGGCCCAGACAGAACCCCCCCACGCCCAGGATCAGCACCGGGTGTTTTAGCCTGTGCATGAGTTTGTGCAGGCGCGGCAGGCACCAGACGGCGACCATTCCAAGCGCGATGGCGATAGCCGCCACCACCGCCCCGCTGAGAATGTCCACCAGACGCATCTGGCCATAAGGTGCGACAGACAGCGAAAAATGGGGATGGAAAAAGAGGCTGGTGGTTATTCCGCCAGCGGCGGCGGCCATTAGCGGCGCGAAAAGTTTATCCCACAGCGGCGCATCGTTGCTGCTGTTAAGGGTTTGCGAAAAGATAAGCGCGGCGGCGACCGGCGTGCCAAACATCGCGCCGATAGTGCCCGCCGCGGCAAGTATCGTCCAGTCCAGCAGATGGACGCGAGGCAATACCCGCGCGCCAAGCGCTACGGCAAGCGCAATATTCAGCGCCATAATCGGATGCTCTGGCCCAAGACTCACGCCGCCCGCCAGTCCCAGCACCAGCGCGATAATAAGACCCGGCAGCGCGAGCGGCGATACCGGCGCGCCGATAAGCGGTTCCAGCGCCGGGTCTGGCCCGCCGTGGCCGGGCAGATAGCGAATCACCAGCCCTACCGCCACGCCGGTCAGCGTCAGCATTAATAAAATCCAGAAAGGGGAATCGAGAGACACGCCGAGCCGGGAGGGAAGCGACTGCCATAACAGCGTTTGCAACGCCGCCGCCATCTTCATAACGCATAACAGGACGAGGCTTGAACCCACGCCAATCATCAGGGCGGGGAAGGAGAGCAACAGCATGGTTCGGGCTCGCGGATGGAGCATGATACCTTCCTTAACATATTGTACCGTTGTCTTATTCAGACCGCGCGCGCCCCTGTGCCATAATCGCATGACAAAAGGTGCTGAAACGGTAAAGGTAATCTGTGACAGCAGTCAATAAACCTGGGGCACTTATGCTATGACCATTGTTGTTCTGGCGCCGGGAAATTACAGTGTGCCAGGGACCAATTCTGAATTTAGCGGAGCAGTGAAATAATGACAAAATATGCTTTGGTGGGGGACGTCGGCGGCACCAACGCACGCTTAGCGCTATGCGATGTGGACAGCGGCGAAATTCTGCGGGCGAAGACCTATTCCGGGCTGGATTATCCGAGCCTTGAGGCGGTGGTGCGTGTCTATCTGGATGAACATAACGTCACTGTTACCGACGGTTGTATCGCTATCGCCTGCCCCATTACCGGCGACTGGGTGGCGATGACCAACCATATCTGGGCTTTCTCCATCGCAGAGATGAAAAAGAACCTCGGCTTTGCGCATCTGGAGATAATCAACGATTTTACCGCCGTGTCGATGGCCATTCCGATGCTCAAACAAGAAGAGCTGATCCAGTTTGGCGGCGGCGCCGCTCAACCGGGCAAACCTATCGCCGTGTATGGCGCAGGAACCGGGCTTGGCGTAGCGCATCTGGTACATGTTGATCGCCGCTGGGTGAGCCTGCCGGGCGAGGGCGGGCATGTGGACTTCGCGCCTAACAGCGAAGAAGAAGCGATTATTCTTGAACAACTGCGCGCCGAAGTGGGCCACGTTTCCGCCGAACGAGTGCTCTCCGGCCCGGGTCTTGTGAACCTTTATCGCGGGATTGTAAAAGCCGATGGCCGCCTGCCGGAAAATCTGCAACCGAAAGACATTACTGAACGAGCGCTGGACGACAGCTGCACCGACTGCCGCCGCGCGCTTTCGCTGTTCTGCGTCATTATGGGCCGTTTTGGCGGCAACCTGGCGCTGACGCTGGGAACCTTTGGCGGCGTTTATATCGCAGGCGGCATTGTGCCGCGCTTCCTGGATTTCTTCACCGCGTCAGGTTTTCGCGGCGGGTTTGAAGACAAAGGCCGCTTTAAAGCCTACGTGCAGGATATTCCGGTTTACCTCATCGTGCACGACCAGCCAGGGCTGCTCGGCGCAGGCGCACACCTGCGCCAGACGCTGGGGCAAATCCTCTAATCTCAGGCGCCGCAAGGCGCCTTTTTTATAACCGCATCAGCAGGCGAAATTCTTTTACTTTGCTTCGGCTCACCGGCACCTGAAAGTCGAGATCCCGCAGGCGCAGAATATACGTGTTGTTAAACCACGGCTCTATTTCGCGGATTTTATTCAGGTTAACGCAGTAGGAGCGATGGCAGCGGAAGAAATGCGCCTCCGGCAGACGGCTGCAAAACTCGGTGATGTTTATGGGCATCACATAAGCTTCGCGGCGGGTATAGACGAAGGTCATTTTTTCATGCGCTTCGGCATAATAAATATCGTTAATATCGGTAACGATAATTCGCTCATCTTTAACGAGGTTTATCGTCGCGTTTTCGCGGTTTGCCGGGGCTGCGGCATGCGGGCTCGTCTGCTGTGAAAATGCCGCCTCCAGCTTCTGCAGCATGCTGATGATGCGCGATTCCTGATAAGGCTTAAGAATGTAGTCAAACGCCTCCAGTTCAAATGCTTCCACCGCATGCTCTTTCCAGGCGGTGATAAAAACGATAAACGGCTTATGGGCGAATTTACTGATGTTCTGCGCCAGCAGCACGCCATCCAGCGAAGGAATATTGATGTCGAGAAAAATGGCGTCCACGCGGTTGTGCTGTAAAAATTTCAGCACGTCCAGTCCGTCGTCGAAGATGCCGACAATTTCCATCTCGCTGTGTTCTTTGATAAGCCAGCTCAGCTCCTGCTGCGCCAGCACTTCATCTTCAACAATGATGACTTTCATACGGCTCACCGTTACGGCTGAAGGGCGGCAGACGCGGCCAGCGCCTGCGGCTGATTAGGAACATAAAAAGCAATTTCAGTGCCCGGGTCGAGGCGGCGGATAAGCAGCCCTTCGCCATAAAGCAGTCTGACGCGGTGGTGCACGTTCAGAAGACCTATCTTATTGCCCGGCATTTCGTTCGCCTCCACCCGGTCGATAACCTGCTGGTCAATGCCGTGGCCGGTATCACGTACAGCGATGCGCACGCGGTTGCCGCTCTCCGTGACGCTAATCGTCACCACGCCTTTACCCTTGCGGGGCTGGATGCCATGCACGATAGCGTTTTCCACCAGCGGCTGGATAAGCAGACTGGGCACTACGCAGTTAACCTCTTCATCGATGTCGTAGATGACGGTCAGCTTGTCGCCGAAGCGCGCCTGCTCAATAGCGATATAATCTTTTATCTGATAAAGCTCTCTTTTAATGTCTATCTGCTCATCATCGTTGAGTTCAATGTTGTAACGCAGGTATCGAGAAAGATTAAAAATCAGCTGGCGCGCGGTGTCCGGATTCAGGCGAATGGAGGAGGAAATCGCGTTCAGCGCGTTGAATAAAAAATGCGGATTAATTTTACTTTGCAGCGCACGCAGCTCCGCTTTGTTCGCCATCTCGCGCAGCTGTTCGGTGCGGGAAACCTCAAGCTGAGTAGAAATGATTTGCGACAGGCCAATAGCCATCTCCTGAAGAGAAGAGGTTATCTGGTGCGCGTGACAGTAATAGATTTTTAGCGTCCCGGTCACCACCCCTTTTTCCCAGAGCGGAATAACGAGCATAGAGTGAATTTCCGGGGTGCGGTGCGCTTCGTCATTGTTTTTAATAATGATCTTGCCGTAGCGGATCGCCTGTAGCGTTGTAGGACTAAGTTCGTCGTTATTGTCCCGATAGTTGTGCTCGCCCACGCCTACATAAGCCAGCACCCTTTCATTGTTAGTGATGGCAACGGCGTCGGCCTTAATATCCCGACAGATAATCGCGCACACCTGGCGCAGCGATTCGCTGTTGACCTGACGAAACAGCGGCAGCGTTTTGTTGGCGATATCCAGTGCGAGTTTCGCCTGGCGCGCGGCGCTGGCCTCTTTTTCGCCTTCCACGCTTCTGACCAGCAGCACAATAAAGCCAATCGACACCGTGCCGAGAATCATCGGCACGCCGATTTTCGACACGATATCGAGCCCAAGCGACAGCGTCGGCGCCCAGACGATCACCAGAATCATTGTCAGGCTTTCACACGCCATCCCGGCAAGAATACCGATGCGCCAGTGCTGCGCTTTCGGCACCCGCTGGTGGATCCAGCCTGAAAGGCAGCCCGCCACGATGCTGGTAATAAAACAAGGAATAGAGGTAATGCCGCCGATATCAATCAAATAGCGGTGAACGCCTGCGATAAGGCCGGTAATAATACCCACCCAGGGGCCAAAAAGGATGCCGCCGGACATGACCGCAATTATTCGCACGTTAACCAGCGAGCCTTCCACCGGTACGCCGGACCAGGTGCTGAACAGCGCGAACAGAGAGAAGATGGCGGTAACCGCCAACAGCTCTTTGGCGGTGTGAGCGCTTTTATGCAGCAACTCGCGGAAAAGGCGGATGCGAATCAAAAAGAAGAGGCAGATAAGCATTAATGCCGCGCGGTCAAACACCGCCAGCAGCATGTTGAAAATTTCGTGCACGTAATACTCGGGTTGTCATCAGGGAGAAAGGTCATAATAGAAAACCTGGCGGCAGATGACCAGCCGCCAGGTGTGCTGCGTTATTCGCCTTTCAGCTGTTCACGGCCGGCCGGGGTGAGACAGGCTTCGGTAGCGCGGCCGGTAAAATCCACTTCAAAGTCGTCGGCGGCGAAATCGGGCGGGGATCTGCCTTCAACAAACGCCGGCCACTGGCGCTTGAGGTAGGCGGCGTTTTTCTCGCACCAGGGGGCGGCGGCGATATACATTACGTTGCTGTCAAACTCGCCCTGATGTTCGTTTTCCACGGCGTGTATAACATCACAGTGCCAGAAAACCGTGTCGCCCGGCTCCATATCAGGAATTGAGGAAATCCCAGTCAGTAAAAGGGGATGCCACTGTTCGTTAATAGATAATGCGCGGCCAGGCTTCGCCTCGCACAACGACTCCTCCGGCACATCATCCTGAAGGGCGCGCAGCAGGATGTAAGCCATGGCGTTGGCAATGGGCAGCAGCGTCAGCGTGCCGCCGTGTTTGCGCTGTTCGCTCAGCGCCGTCCAGCCCTGGAAAGTGCGGAACATAGAGCAGACCGCCGGGGAGGGGATTTCCCGCGCTTCGGTGCGTCCCTCAGCCTCAAAGGGATTATAACGACGCCATTCGCCGCTAAAGACATGACGATAAACGTGGCGGAAATTTTCATCCAGCCAGCGTTCCACCGAGCCGCCATCCACATGCGGCGACAGGCCCAGCGAAGAGGAGCGCGGCGGGCGGCGGCGGGTGCGGTCTGCATAAGTCACTACGCGGTTCGGATCGAAATGCTGCTTGCCCTGGCTTTCCGTCTGCCAGAGGTTATTGAGGAACACCTGCGCGGCTTTCATGCGTTCGTGCTGACGCGCTTCTACCTGTGGCTTCGACCAGTAGATGCCGTAGATCTGCGGTTTACTGTCGGCAAGCGTACCGAAGTAGTTATCTTCAGCGGCGTTTTTCAGTTTTTCGACGAAGTTATTGCGTTCCAGGTAGTCGCCGATTTCCTTATTCCAGGCGCGCGCCTGGTTTTCTGCAAACACCCCTTTAATCACGCAGCAGCCGCGCTCGCGGATTAACGCTTTTTGTTGGTCGCTGATGCGGTTATGCAGAATATCTTCGGCGTGGATTTGCGGAACCGGGCTTTCGCCGCGCTCCATCTCTTCGCGGATAGCCTGGATTTGGCGCTTCATGTCCGCTTCCAGTTCGTTAAACACCGCTTTGTAATGAGGTAAGTCGCGGCGAAGCTTCTGTTTAACGTCACGAATAGCGGCGGGCAGATCGTTGATTTGCAGGGTCATCGCGGTAACTCCATAAGTGAGAGGGAAGAGGTTATAGGTTTGTTGCGACAGAGTTAATATAGCGCCTGGCAATCGGATAAAACAGGGATATCTTTCAAATGAAAGTTCCCGTTTTTCTCGACGTCAAAAATTGTTTGTTTTGCCTCTCGACAGAAGAAAATTTTTCAGGCTATTTTGTATACATGCCACAATCGTGGCGGCGTCGCTCGGACGGTCCGGGCGCTAACGTAAACCTGAGGAACCTATGGCTGACTCCAGCGCTATCCGTCGTTTTTCCCGTATCGATCGTCTTCCCCCGTACGTTTTTAATATCACTGCTGAACTGAAGATGGCTGCGCGTCGGCGCGGCGAAGATATTATCGACTTCAGCATGGGGAACCCCGATGGCGCTACGCCACCGCATATCGTGGAAAAGCTTTGTACCGTTGCGCAACGTCCCGATACGCACGGCTACTCAACCTCACGCGGTATTCCGCGCCTTCGTCGCGCCATTTCGCGCTGGTATCAGGAGCGTTACCAGGTAGATATCGACCCTGAAAACGAGGCGATTGTCACCATTGGTTCGAAGGAGGGGCTGGCGCATCTGATGCTGGCCACGCTCGACCACGGCGATACCGTGCTGGTGCCTAACCCGAGTTATCCCATCCATATTTACGGGGCGGTCATCGCGGGCGCTCAGGTGCGCTCAGTCCCGCTGGTGGAAGGGGTGGATTTTTTCAACGAGCTGGAGCGGGCTATCCGCGAAAGCTATCCGAAGCCGAAGATGATGATTCTGGGCTTCCCCTCAAACCCAACCGCGCAGTGCGTAGAGCTGGAATTTTTTGAGAAAGTGGTGGCGCTCGCTAAACGGTACGACGTGCTGGTTGTGCATGACCTCGCTTACGCCGATATCGTCTATGACGGCTGGAAAGCGCCTTCTATCATGCAGGTGCCGGGCGCGCGCGACGTGGCGGTAGAGTTTTTCACGTTGTCCAAAAGTTACAACATGGCGGGCTGGCGAATTGGCTTTATGGTCGGCAATCAGCAACTGGTGAGCGCGCTGGCGCGTATTAAAAGTTACCATGATTACGGCACGTTTACCCCGCTGCAGGTGGCGGCTATTGCCGCGCTGGAAGGGGATCAGCAGTGCGTGCGCGATATTGCAGAGCAGTACAAACGTCGCCGCGACGTACTGGTAAAAGGTCTTCACGAAGCTGGTTGGATGGTGGAGTGCCCGAAAGCGTCTATGTATGTCTGGGCGAAAATCCCGGAGCAATACGCCGCTATGGGGTCGCTCGAGTTCGCCAAAAAGCTGCTGCAGGATGCGAAAGTCTGCGTTTCCCCAGGCATCGGTTTTGGGGAATATGGCGACACGCATGTCCGCTTCGCGCTGATTGAGAATCGGGATCGCATTCGACAGGCTGTGCGCGGCATTAAGGCGATGTTCCGGGCGGATGGTCTGCTGCCCTCAGGGAGTAAAACCGCAAGCGAAAGCGCCGAATAAAACAAAACAGGAGCCCAATGGCTCCTGTTTCACTCAGGTGTTTTGCTAAATCATCAGGGCAAACGTGCCGGCCCACAACAGCAGAATCACCGATACGCCCATAAAGAAGTATTTCACGTCACATCGCTCCGCATACTCTATTGTATGCTTAAAAACTCTACGCAAGGTCTCAGTATAGAGAGATAAAACCGCAGCCAGAGTACTTTGAGATTTTTCCCGTCCTGACCTGTCGATTCCCCCGAAAACGTTGACTATTCTGGGGCGCCAGCGGCCGCTAATGTACCCCTAAATTTTGAGGGAGACAAGCGGCTGCCGACCCGCTAAAAATTATTTTTTTGTGGCTCTGCTTAACGATGTTATCTCATTAAAAATACTAGAAAAAAGATAATGTTCGGTGAGTAACTATTCACTCGCTTCCCCTTGCCTGACAGCCGCCAGGTATGTAAATGTAAGTAATTTGTTGTATCAGCAGAGCAGGATAAATGGTCATCAGTAAAACTAACGCAGAACACTACCTGTGGGGTGGGGACTGCGACGGCTGGCATCTGGTAAAAGCCCAGGATTTAAGCGTCATTCAGCAGCGTATGCCGTCGGGCCGGGGAGAGCAGTGCCACTACCATGAAACAGTAAGGCAGTGCTTTTTTGTCATCAGCGGTGAAATGACGGTCGAGCTTAACAACACGGTTTTTGTACTGAAACCGGGCGAGTCACTCGAAGTCGCCCCAGGGCAACTTCACCAGATTCGTAACGAGGCCAATCCTGATACCGAATACCTGGTTATTTCCCAGCCTATGACGCGCAACGACCGTCACGATTTTGCGGACAAATCAGGGGCGAAGCGTTAAGCGTCAGGCCCCGCTTAAAGCCAGCCCGTTTTCCGCAATTTGCGATAAAGCAGGTAACAGGCCAGGAAAGTGCCGCCAATCGTAACCGGATAGCCATAAATCGATTTTATTTCCGGCATGTGTTCGAAGTTCATGCCGTACATACTAAAGACTATGGTTGGGATAACCAGGATAGCACCCCATCCCGCCAGCCGCTTGGTCACTTCGTTTTGCTGTACTGTCACCAGCGCCAGGTTTACGTGCATGGCGCTGGTCAACATTTCATGCATATTTTCCGCATCCATTACCGCGTGATGAGCATGGTCCTGCACGTCTCGCAGATAAGGCCGAAGCGATTTCGGAAAAATATCTTCATGCAGGCGAATTAGCTGATTGCAGATTTCGTTAACGGGTAGCGCGGCATTGCGAATTTCCAGCAACTGCCGACGGAGTGTATAAACCTCCTGCATCGCCTGCTTATCGAATTCGCTGCGGAACATTTTTTCTTCAAGCTTTGTAATACGTTCTCCAAGCGAAGCGGTAATTTCCAGATAATGATCGACAATAAAATCGAGCAGGCAATAAAGCGCGTAACCCGGGCCGCCTTCCGTCAGCATTTCCGGTCGCTCCTGAGCCCGCATACGGACTGGCGCATAGCTTTGCGAAGGGCCATGACGTACAGAAACCAGGTAATTTTTGCCAACAAAGAAGTGGGTTTCGCCAAAGTCGATGCGGCCGGCATCGGACATATAGGCGGTTTTCACCACAATAAAAATCGACTCGCCATACTGATCGATTTTAGGGCGCTGGTGCGCCGTCAGGGCATCTTCAATAGCCAGTTCATGCAGGCCGAACTCTTCCTGCATGTTTTGCATAAACGGCGGATCGGGCTGCCAGAGACCGAGCCAGACAAAGTTATCCGGCGATTTTAGCGCGTCGCTGATGTCTTCGACATTAATCACTTCAAACTCGCCGCCAGGACGATAAACCATACTGTTAACAATCATATTTCTTCCCTGCGCACGCATAGTAATAGGGTAACTATAGCGACCGTTATGCTGCGTTTCCTGTTTAGTTTTCTGAATGTTGCGAAGGGCTGCTGACCTTTTTTAGAAATAGCCAGTCTTGCAAGATTCATCTTCATGGCGTTCTGCCAGCGTAAGCGCGCTTTTATGTCCCTGCAGGCGTCGGATGAGGTTAATATGCGTTTGAGTGGACAACTCTTCACGTTGCCAGCAACAGGCAAAACGCTCGCTCGGTCATACCTGACCCGCCCTTCGTTAACTCTCTTACCTAAGGATTGCTGGAGATATCCAACTTATAGTCGCGCCACGGGCTCTTAAATACGCGTTCAACTATTTCCTCTTTACGTTGATCCAGTAGCATAAAGTATCGTGAACAAAGATGCCTTATCGATGCGTCGGGAGGGCTTTACGAAAGTGAAGGCATAATGGATCCGGTGCCCGGGATAAAGGTAATTTTTGCGTCTCAAAATACTTTCCAGGTTGATATTATGCCTTTGGTTTATCAATTTATCGTATACATAATCCAGAGAGTAATATTAACCATAAAAATCCTCTCCTTTATTTTCTACGCTAAATAAGCATGGCGTGAGGAAAGGGTATTTTCTCCTCCATGGCAAGTGCTTAACGTAAGTGCCAGGAACGGGCGTGTATTTTTTCACGTAAACAAAAATGGTTTTATCATATCGATTCGCCAGGTAAATTTTTTTTTGTTAATTCATTCTGGGATTCAATGGAATTTTGATTTTTAACGGTATTCTTCCTGGGATTATTAATATTTTCCTAATAGCTTTGGAATTGAATTGTTACCGTGTAGAAATATTTTTCAACAGAAAATAACTAAGAAAAAAAGGCCGGTATATATTTCCTGACGCCGGAATATCTGCCTTAACCGAAAATAATTTGAAATCCATTTGCTCTGGAATTGCGGATTTCTCGTAGCGCTCAGATCATGAGTATTTACATTTACGCGCTATTCCCCTCTTGTTTGTGCATGCCATTCGCGTAGCATTTCTAACGTAACTGTCTGTTTTATACATTCTATTTCATCGCTGTGGATGCGGCGAGGTGCTGTCCGGAAGATGTGCCAGAGGTTTCCGGTAATCAGCCGTCTGAAGCACGTCATATGAAGGAACATTGCATGTCCGGTTCATTCCAGGAAGAAATTCCAAAAGCCCGTATTAACCTCAAATTGAACCTGCACACAGGAGGCGCTCAGAAAAAAGTGGAGCTGCCGCTTAAATTGCTGGTGACCGGTGATTTCAGTAACGGACAAGAGAACCGTCCGCTGTCTGAGCGTACCAAAATCAACGTTAATAAAAATAATCTGGGTAGCGTTCTAGCTGAGTTTTCACCGTCCGTTAACCTCACTGTTGAAAATACCCTCGCTGGTGATGGCAGTGAAGAAAACATCCGTCTCAGCTTTAAGGAAATGAAAGATTTTGAGCCGGAGCAGGTGGCCCGCCAGATCCCTCAGCTTAAAGCGATGCTTGCCATGCGTAGCCTGTTACGCGATCTCAAATCCAATCTTCTGGATAACGCCACATTTCGTAAAGAGCTGGAAGCCATTTTGCGCGATCCGACGCTCAGCAATGAATTGCGCGCTGAACTGAATGCCCTTGCTCCGAAAGCCTGACGGAAAAAATTAAAGGAAAATGTTGATGTCTGTACACAATGAAACCGCTGTGCCAGCAGGTGAGACGCTTGTCCAGGAACGTTCCGCAATTGAGGGGGTTTACGCCTCCTTGTTTGAAAAAATCAATCTGAAACCCGCTTCCAGCCTCAGCGACCTGTCAGTCTGGCAGGATGAAACTGCCATGGCGGAAGCCGGTGCTAACGAACGCATTACTGCAGGTGTGCAGGTGTTCCTGGAGCGTCTGCGCCAGTCGGGTCAAAGAGTGGAGAAGCTCGATAAGACGCTGATTGATCATCATATCGCCGAGCTGGATCACCAGATTAGCCGCCAGTTGGATGCCGTCATGCACCACGAGGCGTTTCAAAAAGTTGAGTCATTGTGGCGCGGCCTGAAACATCTGGTGGATAACACAGATTATCGCCAGAACGTGAAGACCGAGAGCAATATGTCGCCTTGTTCTGGTGAAAAAGTTTCACCACGCGTCAGTTGTACCGGGCCATTAAGTCCGGCCAGCCACAGTGCCGCAGATTCTCCGGCGGGACGTTCTGTGCCTGACTGCGCCGCGATGACCTGACACCCGGCGATCAGTATCGTGTCATCAGGTTTGGCTCCGGCAAGCTCGCCCGCTATTTCAGCCAGGCTGGCTTCCCCTTGCCAGGGCTCAGGCCGGGCTGGCAGTGCAATATCCGGGAAAGCGATCGCCATCTGTGCGCGAAATACCTGCCAGGTGATGTCGGCCCCCAGCCAGTAGCAACGCAGCGGTGGAGTGAGTTTTTTTTCACTACGCTGCTTTTGCCACTCAATAACCAGCAGTTCCGCCAGCCGCTTTTCACGAGCGGAGGGATCCATAACCGAAATTTGTGGCAGCCTCAGTACGCTGCCACCGCCCTCTTTTTTTTCCTCCGGTGGGCGTTGTTCACGATTAAGTACACGCAGCCAGTCAACTGAACGCGTATCGGATTATCAGCTCACGGCTCTGCATACGCTACGTAATGACGCCGGTCGCCTGCAGCACCGCATTCAGGATGGAGCCCCCTGGTACCAGCGCTTTGGTCTGGACCATAACCAACAACTGCTCGACGCGCTGCTGCCGTGGTACGGCGTGGCAAACAACCGCCTGATACGCGATCCGGCAAATACTGCCCTGACGCAAAAACTGACAGCGCTGGTCAATTCAGCGCCCAACAGCGACCAGCGGGCACAGCTGGCGAAGCCGGGCTATGACCAACTGAAGGCCTGGCTGATGATGTCCCGTCCGGATATCCCTGGAGGACATGACCAGCGGTACCGATGCGCGGCGACTGTTCACCACCGAGGAAGTGGTGCCAGGCATGTTTACCCGCCAGGCGTGGGAAGGGGGCATTCAGCAGGCTATCGAAAAGGCCGCAAATTCCCGCCGGGATGAAATTGACTGGGTGCTGAGTGACAGCCGGAAAGCGGTTTCCTCAGACCTGTCACCAGAAGCCTTGAAAGCACGTCTGACGCAACGTTACTTCACTGACTTTGCCGGCAGTTGGCTGAGCTTCCTCAACAGCCTGCGACTTAACCCGGCGAACAACATTGCTGACGTCACCGACCAGTTGACCCTGATGAGTGATGTCCGGCAGTCGCCACTGATTGCCCTGATGAATACCCTCGCCTGGCAGGGACAGACCGGTCAGAAAGTCGACGGCCTGTCTGACTCGATTATTAAATCCGCGAAGGACCTGGTCGCCGGAAAAGAGAAACCGGTAATTGACCAGAGCGCAACTGGCCCCCAGGGACCGCTGGATGAAACCTTTGGCCCGCTGCTTCAGCTTCTGGGTAAAAACAAAGGCAGCAATGTGATGTCGGCTGACAACTCGCTGAGCCTGCAGACGTATCTGACCCGCATCACCCGCGTGCGCCTGCGCCTGCAACAGGTGGCCAGTGCTTCTGATCCGCAGGCAATGATGCAGACCCTGGCGCAGACCGTATTCCAGGGCAAAAGCGTGGATCTCACCGATACCCAGCAGTACGGAAGTCTCATCTCTGCAAGCCTTGGCGAAGAGTGGAGCGGTTTTGGCAGCACGATGTTTGTGCAGCCACTGACCCAAGCCTGGGAGACCGTGCTTCAGCCGTCGGCGGCGAGTCTGAATGACAAATGGAGCCGCTCCGTGGTGGCGAACTGGCACACCGCCTTTGACGGACGTTTCCCGTTTGCCGCCAGCAAAAGTGATGCTTCTTTGCCGATGCTGGCTGAATTTGTGCGTAAGGACAGCGGGCGTATAGAGCGCTTCCTGACGACAGAGCTCAACGGTGTGCTGCACAAAGAGGGCAGCCAGTGGGTACCGGATAAGGTCAACAGCCAGGGGCTGAGCTTTAACCCGGCTTTCCTGCGGGCCATTAATCAACTGAGCCAGCTGTCAGACATTCTGTTCATCGATGGTAGCCAGGGCATCAGCTTCGAATTGCAGGCACGCCCGGCACCGCAGGTGGTGGAAACTCAGCTGACCATTGATGGACAAAAGCTGCACTACTTCAATCAGATGGCCGACTGGCAGAGCTTCCGCTGGCCGGGAGACACTTACAAGCCGGGGACGATGCTGACCTGGACCACGGTCAACGCTGGTGCGCGCCTGTTCGGGGATTACAGCGGGACCTGGGGCTTTATTCGCTGGCTGGACCAGGGCAAGTGTGCGCAGCTTGACCGCAGCCAGTGGATGATGAGCTTTACCGCCCCGGACGGTCGCACCCTGCAGTGGGTGCTGCGCTCGCAACTCGGAAAAGGTCCGCTGGCGCTGCTGGATCTGCGCGGTTTCACGCTGCCGGATCAGATATTCAGTGTCGACAGCGCGGCCACCGCGCAGGCGCTGATGGCCAGTGCCGGAAACAGTGACATGGAGGGAGTCGAATAATGAGCACTCTGCAAAATCTGGTCGCGGCCTGTCAGGCTGACGACGCGCAGCTGCGGCGGCAGGCGCAGGCACGCACGGAAAACTGGCAGCCCTGGCTTGCTCCGGTAAGTGATGCCAGTCCGACGGGAGAAGACCCCGGCTATGACGATGATTTTCAGCGTATCCGGGAGGAGGTCAATAAACTTTCCGGCATCGATACCGGGTTGATTTGCACGCTTGCCGAAAAACTGCTGACCACTACAGCCAAAGACATCCGGGTCGCTACCTGTTACTGCTGGGCGCGTCTGCACCGGGACGGGGAAACCGGATTTGCCGAAGGGCTTGAACTGCTGGCGGGGTTGATACAGCGCTATGGAACGCAGCTTCACCCTCAGCGCGAGCGGAGCCGTAAAACGGCGCTGGAGTGGCTCGCAGGCTTCCGAGTTCTGGACAGCCTGTCACTCTGGCCGGAAGTGGCACGCGACGATGCACTGCGCACTGCCGGTGCGCTGTTGCTCATCCACGACAGTCTGGAGACAGAGCCGGAGGCGTCACGACCAGAGCTGAATGCCCTGTACAGCGCCCTGGAATCTCGCCTGATAAAAGCCGGTGGCGTGGATGCCGTGGTCCCGCAGAACGCCGGTAATAAGGCTCAGTCACAGACCTCCACGCACACGACCGAGTCAGATGCGCCAGTTCTGAGCCGCATTACCTCCGGTCAGGATTTGCTGGCTCAGGCCCGTACCCTGACCGGATATCTGCGTGAGCAGCCCGATGGCTGGCTCGCCGCACACCGGCTGATGAAAAGCCTGCGTCATGACACGCTGAGTGCTATTCCGGCACCGGATGCCGAAGGGAAAACCCGAATAGAACCGCCGCGCGCTGACCAGCGGGCGATGCTAAAACGCCTCTATCTGCAGCAGAGCTGGCTGGAGATATTCCGTCACCCGGATATGGTCAACAACACCTGGAAGCTGGTGATAGGGCGCGAAGACCTTGACCCGGATAAGCCGCGCATTCTGGAAGCCGGTAACAATCATCTGATTCTGCAACCTCTTAAGGATGAATGATGCCCCAGGGACTCAACACACCTTCACTGTATGAAATGCTGACCGGCAACTTTACCGGCGGCCTCGATCTTCATCAGGTCAGTGAAGAAAATCAGGTGATCCTCTCGGTGCTCGACAACATGCAGCGCATCCTCAACTGCCGCGCCGGCACGCTTAAACATCTGCCGGACTATGGCCTGCCTGACATGACTAAAATCCTCCAGGGTATGCCGGGTACAGCCCATGAACTGATGGGCATATTGTCCGCCGTACTGCTCAAATATGAACCCCGTCTGAAAAAGGTAGCCGTTGTCCTGCTGGAACAGGACGTCCCCGGTGAGCTTCGCTATGCCATTGACGCTGAACTCAAAGGGGTTGGACTGGTGCGCTACGGCACAGAGTTTATGCCGGAGGGGCGGGTATTGTTACGCCACCTGAAACAACAGCATTATCTCGACGCGACAACCCGCCTCCGTCCCGTTCAGCAGAAAGCGTCAGGTTGATATTGCAGAGTTTCATCTGCGAATGGAGCGGCTTCAGGAGCGAATGGAGGTGTGATGGGGGGACTAAACAGAATGTGCAGTGCAGACATTGCTGCATTCATCAAGGGCCCGCTGGTGGAGGGCGAGGTTTTTTCTATTCCTGTTACTCGGGGTAGATGATCATGGATGTAAAAAGAAATTAAACATGGCGCAAAGATATCAATACTGCAGATATCGTTCTGGTCCTTACTGGTGTTCTGGCCTGGGACGTTTATGCAGCTGTAAGAGCTTTAAGCAATCTTAATGAGCGGTTTAGTGAATCCGTATCTGATCGGCCAGGCGTCCTGTTTGTTGATTGCTGTTGCGATGGTACTGCGGATTTTAAGTTACCGGGGCTACAGGAAGAAAACAGACAGCGCGTGAACAGGCTGTGTCAGGTCTCGCTCAGAAAGAAAACACTTGAAGAGACAGTCACTACCGAAGCGGCCCGTGGTATATCCTTCAAACGTTTACCCATTCACGTTGAATTGAGTAGACATGGGCTTATGGCGGATCGCCAGGGTTGAGAGTTTACTGCTGGTTATAGGGGGAGATTGAATTCAGTAGAGGTCAGGAAGCGTATCGATGGCGTCCCCTGCAGGAATCGAACCTGCAACTAGCCCTTAGGAGGGGCTCGTTATATCCATTTAACTAAGGGGACAAGGCGGCGTTAGTATACCGATTTTTACCCTCGCGTTAAGGGCTGCGCCGCCTGTTTGTTCACTCTGTCGCCAATGCTCAACGCGCCGCGCGTCGCGCCTCCTGCTCTTTTTGCGCGATAACCCGCTCGCTTTTCGCCTGCGCGTTGGCCTTCTCTTTTTTCTGCGTCGCCATGTCGTTGCGAATTTGCGCATGGCTTAACAGCGCAAAAATAAACGTCCCGCCACAAATGTTGCCGGCAAGGGTCGGCAGGGCGAAGGGCCAGAAAAAGTCGCTCCAGTGAATGGTGCCGTTAAACACAAGGTAGAGAATTTCCACCGTACCCACGACGATGTGCGTTGTGTTGCCCAGCGCGATAAGCCAGGTCATCAGGATGATCACCAGAATTTTCGCCGCGCCCGCCGCCGGGAACATCCAGACCATGGTGGCGATGATCCAGCCGGAAATAATCGCATTGGCGAACATCTCGCCTGGCGTGTTCTGCATCACTTCCATGCCGATAGAGACAAACGCATCACGCGTCGCTTCGTCGAAAATCGGCATAAACTCAAACGCCAGCGCCGCAAGGCCGGTGCCGATAAGGTTGCCGAACAGCACCACTCCCCACAGGCGAAACAGCAGCTTGAAGTTCGTACTGGTGGGTTTGTGCATCACCGGCAGTACCGCCGTGACGGTGTTCTCCGTAAACAGCTGCTGGCGCGCCATGATGACGATAATAAAGCCGAAGGTGTAACCCAGGCTCTCCAGCAGAAAGCCGCCGGGAATGCCTTCCAGATGCACATGGAAAATCCCTTTCGCCAGCAAAGAGGCGCCCATTGAAAGCCCTGCTGCCACGGCGGACCAGAGCAGCGCCATCGCGTCGCGCTCCAGCTCTTTCTCCCCGTCCTGACGAATATGTTCGTGGATAGCCATCGCTCGCGAAGGCAGCTCTTCCTCATTCACCTCTATCTCTTCGCCGCTCTCTTTCTCTTCGCTTTCCACTTCCAGTTCATCGGTGGATTCGTCGATTTTATCTTCGCCAATTTTGTCCATAAGAGCTCTCCACAGGAAATATCGCTATCACTAAGCGTAGCGCTTTTATGCGTTTTGCCCGCAGATAAGCGAAAATTCGGATGATTATTGATCCTGAAACTAAGATTACTCCTTTTGGAGTAGGCTGCATCGCCGCCCCGGATTTCTGGGCAGCGCCGCAGCTGTGCTATTATGCCGCCTCCCTGTAATAGAAGGAGCCGCGCGCCCATGCTGGAAGCACACCATCTCACCTGCGTTCGTGACGAACGCGTCCTCTTTGAAGCGCTGAGCCTGACCGTTCAGCCCGGTGAGATAGTGCAAATCGCAGGCGTCAACGGAGCGGGAAAAACCTCGCTGCTGCGTATCCTTACCGGCCTCGCTACCCCCGAATCGGGAAACGTCTGCTGGCAGGGCGAACCCATCCGCCGCCAGCGCGACGTTTTTCATCATCAGCTTCTCTGGCTCGGCCACCAGCCCGGCGTGAAGGCGGTGCTCACCGCCGATGAAAACCTGCGTTTTTACCATCCGCGACTGTCGCAGGATGCGCGCTGGGCGGCGCTTGCTGCGACAGGCCTGGTCGGTTATGAAGATGTGCCGGTAGCGCAGCTCTCCGCCGGTCAACAGCGGCGTGTGGCGCTGGCCCGCCTGTGGCTGAGCGACGCCGCGCTGTGGGTGCTGGACGAACCGTTTACCGCGCTCGACGTCGCCGGCATCGAAACGCTGACGCGCCGCCTGGAGCGCCACGCCTCACGCGGCGGCGCGGTTGTGCTCACCACCCACCAGCCCTTGCGCCCTGTGAACTGTCCACTACGCTGTATTACGCTTAATGCGCCGGAGGCGGCGGCATGATGTGGCAGGTCTTTCAGAGAGAGCTTCGTCTGGCGCTGCGCAAAGGGGCGGAGATAATCAACCCGCTGTGGTTCTTCCTTATCGTCATTACCCTTTTTCCGTTAGGCATCGGCCCGGAGCCGCAGATGCTCTCGCGCATCGCGCCAGGCGCAGTCTGGGTGGCGGCGCTGCTCGCTTCGCTACTGGCGATGGAGCGGCTGTTCCGCGACGACTGGCAGGATGGCTCGCTGGAGCAGCTTATGCTGCTGCCGTTGCCGCTGCCGGCAATGGTTGTCGCGAAAGTGGCCGCTCACTGGGTGGTCACCGGTCTGCCGCTGATTGTGCTGTCGCCGCTGGCTGCGCTGCTGTTGGGGCTGGATATGCGAAGCGCCACGACGCTCACGCTGACCCTACTGCTGGGCACCCCGACGCTGAGTTTTCTTGGCGCCACGGGCGTCGGATTGACAGTGGGATTGCGGCGCGGCGGCGTGCTGCTGAGCCTGCTGGTGCTGCCGCTTACCGTGCCGCTGCTGATTTTCGCTACCGCGGCGGTGGACGCGGCGTCAATGCATATGGCGGTGAACGGTTATCTGGCGATTCTGGGCGCGTTTCTGGCGGCCAGCGCCACCTTAAGCCCGTTCGCGACGGCGGCGGCGCTGCGAATCAGTATTCAATAACAACAGCCCGGAGCGGGCATGATAAGTTTTGTGAGCGATAACCATGTGGAAAGCGTTACATCAGTTGGCTAAACCGGAGCGGCTCTACGCGCTCTGCGGCCGTTTTATCCCGTGGCTGGCGTTGCTGAGCGTTGCGCTGCTGGCGGTAGGCTGCGTCTGGGGCTTTGTCTACGCCCCGGCAGATTATCAGCAGGGGCAGAGCTATCGCATTATGTACCTGCACGTACCGGCGGCGATGTGGTCGATGGGCATTTACGCCTCGATGGCGATAGCGGCGTTTATCGGGCTGGTCTGGCAGATGAAAATGTCAGATCTGGTTGCAGCGGCGATGGCGCCGGTCGGCGCGGTTTATACCTTTATCGCGCTGGTGACCGGCTCCGCCTGGGGCAAGCCGATGTGGGGAACCTGGTGGATCTGGGATGCGCGGCTCACCTCCGAACTGGTGCTGCTCTTTTTATATGTTGGGGTTATCGCGCTCTATAACGCTTTTGACGATCGCCGCCTCGCAGGCCGCGCGGCGGGCATCCTGATTCTGGTCGGCGTGGTGAACCTGCCAATTATTCACTACTCGGTGGAGTGGTGGAACACCCTGCACCAGGGCTCTACCAATATGCAGCAGACCATCGACCCCTCTATGCGGATGCCGCTGCGCTGGACCATTTTCGGCTTCCTGGCGCTTTTTGTGACGCTGACGCTGATGCGTCTGCGCAATCTTATTCTTATTCAGGAGCGTCGTCGTCCGTGGGTGGCGGCGCTTGCCAGCCGGAAAGGAGCCGCGCAATGAACTCTGCTTTCAATAGCTGGGGCGATTTTTTCGCCATGGGCGGCTATGCCTTTTACGTCTGGCTGGCGGTCGCTTGTACGCTTATTTCGCTTGCGCTGTTGGTGGGGCATACCCTCTGGCAGCGCCGGGCGCTGCTGGCGCAGGTGCGCCGGCAGCAAGCGCGGGAACGCCGCATTCAGGCGGCGCGGCAGACAAAAGTTAAGGAAGCATAAGTGAACGCTCGTCGTAAAAATCGCCTTTATCTCGCTGTCGCGGTACTGATGGGGTTAGGGCTTACTATCGCGCTGGTGCTCTATGCGCTGCGCTCGAATATCGATCTTTTTTATACTCCTGGCGAAATTCTGTACGGCAAAGGCGAAGCGCAGGAAAAACCGGAGCCGGGGCAGCGTCTGCGCGTCGGCGGCATGGTGATGCCAGGCAGCGTGCAGCGCGACAGCAAAACGCTGGAAGTGCACTTTAAGCTTTACGACGCCCGCGGCGTGATAGACGTAAGCTACACCGGCATCCTGCCGGATCTCTTTCGTGAAGGGCAGGGCGTCGTGGCGCAGGGTGTGCTGGAAGCGGGCAATCAGGTGGCGGCCAAAGAGGTGCTTGCTAAACATGATGAGAACTACACCCCGCCGGAAGTGAAAGCGGCGATGCAGGAGAACCACAAGCGCCCGCCGGAAGCTTATAAGGATAACCACTCATGATGCCGGAGATTGGCAACTACCTGCTCTGCCTTGCGCTCGGCGTTTCGCTGCTGCTGAGCGTCTACCCGCTGTGGGGCGCCGTGCGCCAGGACACGCGCTTGATGGCGCTTGCCCGCCCGCTCGCCTGGCTGCTCTTCTTCACGATCCTCGGCGCGTTCCTTATCCTGGTGCACGCTTTTGTGGTGAACGATTTCACTGTGCAATATGTCGTGAGCAACTCTAACCGCGAGCTGCCGGTCTGGTATCGCGTGGCGGCCACCTGGGGCGCCCATGAAGGGTCGCTGCTGCTCTGGGTGTTGCTGATGAGCGGCTGGACCTTCGCCGTGGCGATTTTCAGCCGCGGCATGCCGCAGGACGCGGTAGCGCGGGTGCTCGCCGTGATGGGGATGATAGCCTTTGGCTTCCTGCTTTTTATCCTCTTTACCTCCAACCCTTTCACCCGCACGCTGCCCGATTTCCCCATCGACGGGCGTGACTTAAACCCGCTGTTGCAGGATATCGGCCTGATTTTCCATCCGCCGCTGCTCTATATGGGGTATGTGGGCTTCTCGGTCGCTTTCGCCTTTGCTATCGCCTCGCTGATGGCCGGACGGCTGGATACCGCCTGGGCGCGCTGGTCGCGTCCCTGGACGCAGGCGGCGTGGGTCTTTCTCACCATCGGCATCGTGCTTGGCTCCGCCTGGGCTTATTATGAACTGGGCTGGGGCGGCTGGTGGTTCTGGGACCCGGTGGAAAACGCGTCCTTTATGCCCTGGCTTGTGGGCACGGCGCTGATGCATTCGCTGGCGGTAACCGAAAAGCGCGGCAGCTTCCGCGCCTGGACGGTGCTGCTCGCCATTACCGCCTTTTCCCTTTGTCTGCTTGGCACTTTTCTGGTGCGCTCCGGCGTACTGGTTTCGGTACACTCGTTCGCTTCCGATCCGGCGCGCGGCATGTTCATCCTTGCGCTGCTGGTGATTGTGATTGGCGGTTCGCTGCTGCTTTACGCCGTGAAGGGCGGGCAGGTTCGGGCGCGGGTGAGCAACGAACTCTGGTCGCGCGAATCTTTCCTGCTTGGCAACAACGTGCTGCTGGTTGCCGCCATGCTGGTGGTTTTACTCGGCACGCTGCTGCCGCTGGTGCATAAACAGCTGGGGCTTGGCAGCATCTCCATTGGCGAGCCGTTCTTTAACACGCTCTTTAGCGCGCTGATGGCGCCGTTCGCGCTGCTGCTCGGCATCGGGCCGCTGGTGCGCTGGCGTCGGGACGAGCCGCAAAAGCTGGTTAAACGGCTGGCGGTAGCGCTGGCGGTGACCGTGGCGTTTTCCCTGCTGCTGCCGTGGCTGATGCAGGATCGCATTGAGGCCATGACGGTTGTAGGACTGCTGATGGCAGGTTGGGTGCTGGTGCTGGCGCTGATGGAACTGCACGAGCGCGCCACGCATCGCCACGGTTTCTGGCGCGGCCTGGCGACGCTTTCGCGCAGCCACTGGGGAATGGTGCTGGGCCATGTGGGCGTGGCGGTGACGGTGGTCGGCATCGCTTTTAGCCAGAACAACAGCATTGAGCGCGACGTGCGCATGAAGGCGGGCGACAGTATCGACATTCACCAGTACCACTTCGTCTTTCGCGATGTGCATGACGCCACAGGCCCCAACTGGCGGGGCGGCGTGGGCATTATCGATGTTACCCGCAACGGCAAACCTGAAGCCACGCTGCATGCCGAGAAACGCTATTACAACAGCAGCCGGATGATGATGACCGAGGCGGCCATCGACGGCGGCCTGACGCGCGATCTCTACGCCGCCCTTGGCGAAGCGCTGGATGACGGCAGCTGGGCGGTGCGGCTTTATTACAAACCTTTTGTGCGCTGGATCTGGTACGGCGGCGTGTTGATGGCCCTTGGCGGCCTGCTGTGCATGCTCGACCCGCGCTACCGTCTACGTAAAACCCTGAAGGAGGCGCAATGAAGCGCAAGGTGCTGTTTATCCCGCTTATCCTCTTTCTGCTGCTGGCGGGCGCGCTGCTCTGGCAACTGGTGCGCAACGCGGGCGGCGATGATCCGACCACGCTGGAATCCGCCCTGATTGGCAAACCGGTGCCGGTGTTTCGCCTGGAGTCGCTGAACGAGCCGGGCAAAATTTACGACCAGGCGGTACTGACGCAGGGCAAGCCGCTGCTGCTTAACGTCTGGGCGACCTGGTGCCCTACCTGTCGCGCCGAACACCAGTTTTTAAACGGCCTTGCCGCGCAGGGCGTGCGGGTCGTCGGCATGAACTATAAAGATGACCGCCGCAAGGCGGTGAACTGGCTGAACGAACTGGGCAATCCTTACGCGTTGAGCCTTTACGACGGCGACGGCATGCTGGGGCTGGATCTGGGCGTTTACGGCGCGCCGGAAACGTTCCTTATCGACGGCAACGGCATTATTCGCTACCGCCACGCGGGCGATCTTAACGATCGCGTCTGGCAAAACGAGCTTAAGCCGCTGTGGGAGAAATACAGCAAGGGGGCGGGCGCATGAAACGCGTTTTCGTGCTGTTTGTCGGCCTGCTTTTGAGCCTGAGCGCCTGGGCCGCCATCGACACCTATCAGTTTAAAGACGAAGCGCAGGAGCAGCAGTTTCGCCAGCTTACCGAACAGCTGCGTTGCCCGAAATGCCAGAACAACAGCATTGCCGATTCTAACGCCATGATCGCTGCCGACATGCGCCAGAAGGTCTACGAGCTGATGCAGCAGGGACAGAGCAAGCAGCAGATTATCGACTATATGGTGGCGCGCTATGGCCATTTTGTGACGTACGAACCGCCGGTCACGCCGGGCACGATTATTCTCTGGCTGCTGCCTGCCTTGTTTGTTCTCGGCGGCGCAGTGATGATTGTTCGCCGCAGCCGTAAAAGAGCCGCGCAGGGCGCGCTCAGTGAAGCAGAACGCCAGCGGCTGGCGAAGCTGCTCGATGAAAAAAGGAACCTGCCATGACGCTGCTAATTACTGTCATTGCTGTTTTACTGGCGGCCGTTTCGGCGTTGCTCTTTTTTCCGTGGGCCGGGCGCCCGGCGGTCGATCGCGATACGCTTAACCGCGCTTTTTACCACTCTCGCCTGCGCGAGCTGGAAGAGGAGAAAATCCCCGGGCGCGATGAAATGGTGGTGGAGTTGCAGCAAAGCCTGCTCGCGGATATTCCTGAGCAGCAGCCTGCGAAACACCGCCCCTTCGGCCGTCTGGCGCTGTTGCCAGGCGTCATTCTGCTGGCGGCGGTCAGCATTGGCGCTTTTATCAAAACATCCAGCCTGTCTCACGTGCTGGAATGGCAGCAGGTTACGCAACAGACGCCAGCGCTTATCCAGCGGGTGATGGACCCGGACGCGAAACCGCTGACGATGGAAGAGATGGCGCGCCTGGGGCTTGGGCTGCGCACGCGTCTGCAGGATGACCCGCAAAACGCCGAAGGCTGGATGATGCTTGGGCGCATCGGTATGGTGCTGAACAACGCTTCCACCGCCACGGCGGCCTTTGAGCGCGCCTGGCGACTGGCGCCGGATAACCTTGACGCGAAGCTCGACTATGCTGAAGTGCTTACCCGTTCGTCGGATGCGGAAGATAACCAGCAGGGCGAAAAATTGCTCCGGGAGGTGCTTTCCCAACAGCATACCAATATTCGCGCGCTCGGCCTGCTCGCTTTCAGCGCTTTTGAGCAGCAGCGTTATAAAGAAGCGATTGGCGCCTGGCAAATAATGCTGCGCTTGCTGCCTGCTGACGATGAGCGCCGCGCGGTTATCATGCGCAGCATCGCGCAGGCGAAAGTGGAAAGCGGCATGGACAACGCGAAAGTGGCTGTTAAAATCACGCTGTCGCCGCAGGCGGAAAAAGCCTTACCCGAGAAGGGGATAGTCTTTGTTTCCGTCACTGATGGCGTTTCAGCAGTGCCTGTCGCGGCAAAAAAATTGCCGCTGGGACATTTTCCGCTAACACTTACTCTTGACGATACCAACGCCATGATGCCGGACAGGCTGCTTTCCTCGGTGCGTCAGGGAATTATTAAAGTGCATATTTCGCAGGCGGGCACGCCCGCACCGCAGACGGGGGACTGGACAGGCCAGAGCGCGCTGATTCAGTTCAATGCTTCCACGCCGGTGGAAGTTGAGGTTTCGCAGCCTCAACCCTGAGCGCGACGACTTTACAGGGAGACTGAGATGAAATTTCGCCTGACCGGGCTTGCTCTGGCCGCCACGCTGCTGGTGGGCTGCGCCAGCTCTTCGCAAACGGAGCAGGGACGTTCGGACCCGTTCGAAGGGTTCAACCGCACCATGTATAACTTCAACTTTAACGTGGTAGACCCGTACGTACTGCGCCCGGTGGCGGTCGCCTGGCGCGATTATGTGCCGCAACCTGCGCGCAATGGCCTGAGCAACTTCACTGGCAACCTGGAAGAGCCGGCGGTGATGGTGAACTATTTCCTGCAGGGCAATCCTTACCAGGGGATGGTGCACTTTACCCGCTTCTTCCTCAACACCCTTCTGGGGATGGGCGGCTTTATCGATGTGGCGGGCATGGCGAATCCCAAGCTGGCGCGCGAAGAGCCGCACCGTTTTGGCAGCACGCTGGGCTATTACGGCGTGGGCTATGGTCCTTATCTGCAACTGCCTTTTTACGGCAGCTTTACGCTGCGTGAAGATGGCGGCGACGCGGTGGATACGCTCTATCCGGTGCTCTCCTGGCTGACCTGGCCGTTGTCGGTTGGGAAATGGGCGGTGGAAGGGGTGGAAACCCGTGCGCAACTGCTGGATTCCGACGGCCTGCTGCGCCAGTCTTCGGACCCTTATATTCTGGTGCGTGAAGCTTACTTCCAGCGCCATGACTTTATCGCCAATGGCGGTAAACTCAAGCCGCAAGAGAACCCGAACGCCCAGGCGATTCAGGACGATCTCAAAGAGATTGATGCTGAATAAGCGATGGCAGAATGTAAAAAAGGCGAACTCCGGGTTCGCCTTTTTTATCGGCGCCGGTTGAAACCAGGCCGGTTTGCAGGGCAGGTAATATTCCCACGCAAAAGAAAAGGCGAGCCATCGGCCCGCCTTTTTTGATAAGTAAACCGTTATCAGAACGCGTAGTTAAAGTTCACGCCATACAGCCAGGCTTTACCTTCAGATTTGAAGGTATACGGGCCTTCGGTGAATTCCACGTGCTGACCGTGCATATAAGAAATGCCGGCGTCCACGGAAGCATCTTTATTGAAGGCGTAAGTAGCGCCGGCGCTCAGCCACAGACGATCCTGGTCCGGAATGGAGATGGAGCGGTGGTCGGCTGGCACCGGGCTGTCGTCAAACGCGATACCGGTGCGGAAGGTCCAGTAATCGTCCATGTAATAAGTGGTGCCCAGCGCGATGCGGTAAGCATCCCTGAAGTTCTCTTCTTTCTGGAACAGCGTCTGGCCGTTGCTGTTGGTCGCCTTCAGCTCTTCAAACTGGCTCCAGCTGGTGTAGGTCAGGCTGTAGTGTACGGCCCACTGCGGCGCCACTTTGTTATAACCGGAGATTTCCCACATTTCAGGCAGGTTCAGCGTCAGCGAGCCGCCCGTAGTGCTGCCGCCGGTGCCGTAAGGCAGACCCAGACCATAGGCGGCGTTAATCGGGTTAATCGCCGCAGGCAGGCTGCTCTTATAATCGCCGTCAAAGTCGATTTTTACTTCAGAACGGTAGGTAAAGCCGTAACGGTTATCTTTATCTACTTCATAAAGGATCCCCGCGTTCCAGCCGAAGCCCCACTCATCGCCTTTCAGATAGGCGATTTGAGTATCAGAACTGATGCCAGCCGCCTGGGCTGCAATAGCGCGCGCAGTCGCCGCAGGAATAAGACCCGCCTGCGCTTGTCTTGCAATGCCGCCTGCAAGCAGCTGCGGCAGATCGCCTGCGTAACGTTCAATCTTCGCGCGCGCATAAACCGCGTCGAAGCCTACGCCGAAGCTCCAGTGGTTGTCCAGGCGATAGGCGCCGCTTAAGTTAAGGTTAATGGTTTCGAGGTCAGTCTTGCCGCCCACAGAGCCAGCGGTATAGCTGTCGTTATATTCCGTCGCCAGGCCGTAGTTAGAGGTAACTGACGCGCCCCAGCCAAACTGCTCGTTAATCGGCGCCACGAAATGCAGGTTCGGCACCCAGGCGGTCGGCGCGATGTTGTCCGAGTCCAGGCTGCGGCCTGTCTGCGAACGGCCGGAGACGTTGACGTCCGGGTCTACAAAAATGGCGCCGCCGGAGAAGGTCGGGCGGTCAAACATCATAATCAGCGCCGGGTTGCGGCTTGCGTTGCCCGCATCATCGGCGATAGCGCCTTCCCCTGAATAGGCACGGCCCAGGCCAGAGGAAGAAAATTCGTTTAGCTGGAAACCTGCAGACCAGGCTTGAGAAGAGACGATTGCCACTGCGACCGCGAGAGCAGATTTGGTAAACAGGGTTTTCTGGCTCATGACCATAACCTCATCCATTTATTATTTTTAAATAATGTTACCTAAGGTAACAGGAGCGCGAAGTGTAGGGTCTGAGGTACAGCTTACAAATCAGACCAGTGGCGAGAGTATAGGTCCGACCAGCCGATATGTTGCAAGTATGTTTATAACATTTTTCAATTGTGATCTTCGAAACGCGATCCCGTCTGCAAAATTCGAAGCGGCGTCGATCATCAGGTTGGGTGAATTTTGCGTTAGATCATTTTTAATTGTGATTTCGGTCACTTATCGCCGCTTAAACAAAGTTAATGTGGAGGGTGAATTTCCGGCAGCGTAAAATAACCGCATCGTTTTTGCGTTATTAAAAGAGGAAATCACAATGAGTAAATGCAGTGCTGATGAAACCCCGGTTTGTTGCTGTATTGATGTGGGTACCATCATGGACAATACCGATTGTACCGCCTCTTACAGCCGCGTATTCGCAAGCCGCGCCGAAGCAGAGGAAACCCTGGCGGCCCTGACGGCGAAGGCCCGTGAAGTGGAGTCGGAGCCGTGTCAGGTCACGCCGCGCTTTACCGAGGTGGAAGGCGGCGTACAGATGGATATCGATTTTGTTTTTGCCTGCCAGGCGGAAACCATGATCTTCCAGCTCGGCTTGCGGTAAACCCTTCTTCTTAAAACGCCTTCTTTTTGCCAGGAAGGCGTTTTCTTTTGCCCCTCAATTCGTGTTTCGCCTCGCACTTTTTCCTCTCTCTGATTGGCTCAATGTAAATTTTTGGTTAAGAATGTTATCAGGTCAGACCACTTTTGCGCTTTAACGTTTTTACAGGGGAAGGTTATGAGTCAGGCATTACCGCTGGTCACCCGGCAGGGGGATCGCATCGCGATTATCAGTGGGTTACGTACCCCTTTCGCCCGTCAGGCGACGGCGTTTCACGGCGTTCCGGCGGTCGATCTCGGCAAGATGGTGGTCGGTGAACTGTTGACGCGCAGCGAAATCTCGCCAGACGTTATCGAACAGCTGGTGTTTGGCCAGGTTGTGCAAATGCCGGAAGCGCCCAATATCGCTCGTGAAATTGTGCTTGGCACCGGGATGAACGTTCATACCGACGCTTACAGCGTCAGCCGCGCCTGCGCCACCAGCTTCCAGGCGGTAGCCAACGTCGCGGAAAGCCTGCTGGCGGGCACGATTCGCGCCGGGATTGCCGGCGGGGCGGATTCCTCTTCTGTGCTGCCGATTGGTGTGAGCAAAACGCTGGCGCGCACGCTGGTGGATGCGAACAAAGCGCGCACCATGAGCCAGCGGCTTAAGCTTTTTTCACGTCTGCGGATGCGCGACTTGCTGCCGGTGCCGCCAGCGGTAGCGGAATACTCCACGGGCCTGCGGATGGGCGATACCGCCGAGCAGATGGCGAAAACCCATGGCATTACCCGCGAGCAGCAGGATGCGCTGGCGCACCGCTCGCACCAACTGGCCGCAAAGGCCTGGGAAGAGGGGAAACTTGCGCAGGAGGTTATGACCGCTTACGTGCCGCCTTACCGCGAACCCTTTAGCGAAGATAATAACGTTCGCAAAAACTCGACAATAGCCGATTACGCTAAGCTGCGCCCGGCATTCGACCGTCAGCACGGCACCGTAACCGCCGCGAACAGCACGCCGCTCACCGACGGCGCTGCGGCAGTTATCCTGATGACCGAATCCCGCGCCAGAGAGCTGGGGCTGCAGCCGCTGGGCTACCTGAGAAGCTACGCTTTTACCGCAGTCGATGTGTGGGAAGATATGCTGCTCGGCCCCGCCTGGTCGACGCCGCTGGCGCTGGAGCGCGCCGGACTTACGCTTAACGATATAACTCTGTTCGACATGCATGAAGCCTTCGCCTCGCAGACGCTCACGAATTTAAAAATGCTGGCAAGCGATCGTTTTGCCCGTGAGGTGCTTGGACGCGATCGCGCGACGGGCGACGTGGATGAGTCAAAATTCAACGTGCTGGGCGGCTCCATCGCCTACGGGCATCCGTTTGCCGCCACCGGCGCGCGCATGATTACCCAAACCTTAAACGAACTGCGCCGCCGCGGCGGCGGCTTTGGCCTGGTGACCGCCTGTGCGGCGGGGGGCCTTGGCGCGGCAATGGTGCTGGAGGCCGAATAATGGAATCGACATCCGCGTTTTATCTTCACGTTCGCCCGGATAACGTGGCGGTGGTAACTATCGACGTGCCGGACGAGAAAATGAATACCCTGAAGGCGGAGTTTGGTCCGCAGGTGCGCGCCATTCTTCGGCAAATTCGCGATAACAAAGCGCTGGAAGGGGTTGTGTTTATTTCCGGCAAGCCGGACAACTTTATCGCCGGCGCTGATATCAACATGATAGCCAGCTGCAAAACGGCCCAGGAGGCGGAAGCGCTGGCGCGCCAGGGGCAGCAGATCATGGCGGATATTCATGCGCTGCCGATCCCGGTCGTGGCGGCGATTAACGGTCCGTGTCTCGGCGGTGGGCTGGAGCTGGCGCTGGCCTGCCATCGCCGCGTCTGCACCGACTCCCCTAAAACGCTGCTGGGCCTGCCGGAAGTGCAGCTGGGGCTGCTGCCCGGTTCCGGCGGCACTCAGCGCCTGCCGAGGCTGACTGGCGTTAGCACGGCGCTGGAGATGATCCTCGCCGGCAAGCAGCTGCGTCCGCGCCAGGCGCTGAAAGTGGGGCTGGTGGACGATGTGGTGCCATCCTCTATTTTGCTGGATGCCGCCGTAGCGCTGGTAAAAAAAGGGCGCGGCAACGGGCGGCGTTTGCCGGTGCGCGAACGCGTGCTCGCCGGGCCGCTGGGCCGTGCGCTGCTGTTTAAAATGGTGACAAAGCAAACCGAGCAGAAAACCCATGGCAACTATCCGGCGGCGCGGCGCATCATCGATGTCGTACGCACCGGGCTTGAGCAGGGGAGCGCGAGCGGCTACGACGCTGAAGCGAAAGCGTTTGGCGAGCTGGCGATGACGCCGCAGTCGGCGGCGCTGCGCGGTATTTTTTTCGCCAGCACCGAGCTTAAAAAAGAGACTGGCAGCGAGGCGCAGCCGAGGCCTCTTCGCGCAGTGGGCGTGCTGGGCGGCGGGCTGATGGGCGGCGGCATCGCTTATGTCACCGCCAGTAAGGGCAAGCTGCCGGTTCGCATCAAGGATATTAATGAAAAAGGCATCAGCCACGCGCTGAAACACAGCTGGGATCTGCTTGAGAAAAAGGTGCGCCGCCGCCATCTCAAAGCAACAGAGCGCGACAGCCAGATGGCGTTAATTTCCGGTTCCACCGATTACCGCGGCTTTCATCATCGCGATATCGTGGTGGAAGCGGTCTTTGAAGACCTGGCGCTCAAGCAAAAGATGGTGCAGGAAGTGGAGCAGCACGCCGCGCCGCATACGATTTTCGCCTCGAATACCTCTTCACTGCCGATTGGCGATATCGCTGCGAACGCGGCGCGGCCTGAACAGGTCATCGGCCTGCATTATTTTAGCCCGGTCGACAAAATGCCGTTGGTGGAGGTGATTCCGCACGCCGGCACCAGTGCGGAAACCATCGCCACCACCGTGCAGCTTGCCAAAAAGCAGGGCAAGACGCCGATTGTGGTGGCCGACTGCGCCGGGTTTTACGTCAACCGTATTCTTGCTCCCTATATGAATGAAGCGATGCGCTGCCTGATGGAAGGGGAGAGCATTGAACATATTGATGACGCGCTGGTGAAGTTTGGTTTCCCGGTTGGTCCGATCCAACTTTTGGATGAGGTAGGCATTGACGTAGGCACTAAAATTATCCCGGTGCTGGAAAAAGCGTATGGCTCCCGCTTCAGCGCGCCGCACGACGCCGTTGCAGCAATATTGAAGGACGATCGCAAAGGCAGAAAAAATGGCCGCGGTTTCTATCTTTATCCTGCGAAAGGGCGTAAAAGCAAAAAACAGCCAGACCCGGCTATTTATACGTTAACCGGCGTGAAGCCCGTCAACCGGCTTACCGGGGCGCAAATCGCCGAACGCTGCGTCATGATGATGCTTAACGAGGCGGCGCGCTGTCTGGATGAAGGGGTAGTGCGCTCGCCGCGCGATGGGGATATCGGCGGCGTGTTCGGCATTGGTTTTCCGCCGTTTCTTGGCGGCCCGTTCCGCTATATGGATAGACTGGGCGCGGGTGAGGTGGTCGCGACGCTGCAACGTCTTACCGCCCAATATGGGGAGCGTTTCGCCCCTTGCGACAGGCTGATACGGATGGCCGAAGAACGCCTCGTTTTCTGGTCTGAATTGAACCAGAAGGAAAAAATTGAGGTCAAACAAGAGTAACATCCGCTGTGGATGAAGCGCCGGTCGGTCAGTTTGTAAACGTTGATTGACTATACTTGCAGCAATAAGGTAAAAAACAGCGTTTCATCTGAAGTACGGATCAGGCACAATGCCCGGCCGCCCTGATAACCTTACTGGTTGTGTTATACCCGAAGGGGAAAAGGGCGATTCTGGTTAACAAAAGCGGTGCAATATGCAAGTTTTTATCATGCGTCACGGCGACGCAGCACTCGATGCCGCCAGTGATTCGGTTCGTCCGCTAACCCATTGCGGTTGTGATGAATCCCGTCAAATGGCGACCTGGTTAAAAGGTCAAAAGGTGGATATCGAACGTGTTCTGGTGAGCCCTTTCCTGCGAGCCGAACAGACACTGGATGTCGTACGGGAGGCAATGAATTTGCCGGAAACACAAGACATCCTGCCGGAGCTGACGCCTTGCGGCGATGTTCATCTGGTAGGGGACTATCTGCAGGCGCTGGCGAAAGAGGGGATAGCCTCGGTGCTGGTGATTTCGCACCTGCCGCTGGTCGGTTATCTGGTCTCTGAGCTTTGCCCTGGCGAAACGCCGCCTATGTTCACCACTTCCGCTATCGCTAACGTTACGCTGGATAACGAAAGCGGCAAAGGGGTGTTCAACTGGCAGATGAGCCCCTGCAATCTCAGAATGAAAAAAGCGATTTAACGCCAGTCGCATGAAAAAAGAGCCGCTCAGTGCGGCTCTCTGCTTTTTTGGCCCGGCGCGTTCTTTATATGCCCGCCATCTGCTTTGCAGCGCGCAAACGTCGGTTCAGGGCAACTGCGGCGGCTGCCACTCTTCCACTTCAATCAGCACCACCAGCGCGGCGTCGCCGCCATACTCTTTCGGCGCCTGATGAAACGCCATCACGTGAGGATGCTGCGCAAGCCACAGCGGCGTCTGCTGCTTAAGAATATGTTTGCCGTGGCCGTGCATCACGCAGGCGCAAAAAACATGCTCGCGGCGGCAGGCGGCGATAAGCGCGCCCAGTTCCTGTTTCGCCTGCATCTGCGTCAGGCCGTGCAGGTCGAGAAACAGCTCGGGGGAGTAGTCGCCCCGGCGCAGCTTTTTCAGTTCGAAATGATCGACGCCCGGGCGCACGTAGCGCATCGGCCCGTCGCTGTTCAGCAGCGGCTGGAACTCATCGGAAAAATAGTGGCTGTTATCCACTTGCTCCTGCAACAGGCGCTTTGGCGGCACCTCGCTCAGTTTCTTACGCGGCGGCGGATGGACGATGGTGTCCTGCTTTATCTGGCGGGTTCCGCGCATCAACTCACGGAACAGCGCGCTTTCTTCCTCGCTCAGCGATGGCTTCTTTTTCATCTCGTTCTCGTCTTAAGCATTTTGGGGCAGTTTACCTGACTTCGTGCGCGTGCCAAATAAAACGCCCAATTCCCGGCCTGCCGCGTCGGCGAATGCTGATTTATCGCCGTCTTCATGGCAAACTAGCCGCCGAATGTAAACGCGGTGCGGCCTGCGGAGGGCAATGTGGATAAAATTTTCGTCGATGAAGCAGTTAATGAACTGCACACCATTCAGGATATGCTGCGCTGGGCGGTTAGCCGGTTTAGCGCGGCGAACATCTGGTATGGTCACGGCACGGACAACCCGTGGGATGAGGCGGTGCAGCTGGTGCTGCCCACGCTCTGGCTACCACTGGATATCCCGGAAGATATGCGCACCGCGCGCCTGACCTCCAGCGAGCGTCACCGCATCGTTGAACGCGTGATTCGCCGCGTTAACGAGCGTATTCCGGTGGCCTACCTCACTAACAAAGCCTGGTTCTGCGGCCACGAGTTTTTTGTGGATGAGCGCGTGCTGGTGCCGCGTTCGCCCATCGGCGAGCTTATCACCAACCGCTTCGCCGGGCTGATTGACCATCAGCCGCAGCACATTCTGGATATGTGCACCGGCAGCGGCTGCATCGCCATCGCCTGCGCTTATGAATTCCCGGAAGCGGAAGTGGACGCAGTCGACATCTCCACCGATGCGCTGGCGGTCACCGAACATAATATTGAAGAGCACGGCATGATCCACCACGTTACGCCGATCCGCTCCGATCTCTTCCGCGACCTGCCGAAAGTGCAATACGACATCATCGTCACAAACCCGCCTTACGTGGATGAAGAAGATATGTCCGACCTGCCGGGCGAATACCGCCATGAGCCGGAGCTGGGGCTCGCTGCGGGCAGCGACGGGCTGAAGCTGGCGCGCCGCATCATGGCCTGCGCGCCGGATTACCTCACCGACAACGGCATTCTGATTTGTGAAGTGGGTAACAGCATGGTACATCTGATTGAGCAATATCCGGATGTCCCCTTCACCTGGCTTGAGTTTGACAACGGCGGTGATGGCGTCTTTATGCTGACCAAAGCGCAGCTTATCAGCGCGCGCGAACACTTCAGCATTTACCGGGATTAATCCGTACCTTGCGGGCCTGCGCGCCCGCATTCACTCCTTTCACATATAACGATGACAACGGTAAGGAGCCGTGATGGCAGGGAACAGTATTGGACAATTCTTTCGCGTAACGACCTTCGGTGAATCCCACGGTCTGGCGCTGGGCTGCATCGTGGACGGCGTGCCGCCGGGCATTCCGCTTACCGAAGCGGACCTGCAGCACGACCTCGACCGCCGCCGCCCCGGCACCTCTCGCTATACCACACAGCGCCGCGAACCGGACCAGGTGAAAATCCTCTCCGGCGTGTTTGAAGGTGTCACCACCGGCACCAGCATCGGCCTGCTGATTGAAAACACCGATCAGCGCTCGCAGGATTACAGCGCTATTAAAGATGTGTTTCGTCCCGGCCATGCTGATTACACCTACGAACAAAAATATGGCCTGCGCGACTACCGCGGCGGCGGGCGCTCCTCAGCGCGTGAAACCGCGATGCGCGTGGCGGCGGGCGCCATCGCTAAAAAATATCTGGCGCAGAAATTCGGCGTGCAGATCCGCGCCTGCCTGACGCAGATGGGCGATATTCCGCTGGAAATCAAAGCGTGGGATCAGGTGGAGCAGAACCCGTTTTTCTGTCCGGACCCGGATAAAATCGACGCGCTGGATGAACTGATGCGGGCGCTCAAGAAAGAGGGCGACTCGATCGGCGCGAAGGTGACTGTCGTGGCGGACGGCGTACCGCCGGGCCTCGGCGAGCCGGTATTCGACCGTCTTGATGCTGATATCGCCCATGCGCTGATGAGCATCAACGCGGTGAAAGGGGTGGAAATTGGCGAAGGTTTCGGCGCGGTGGCGCTCAAGGGCAGCCAGAATCGCGATGAAATCACCAAAGCGGGATTCCAGAGTAACCATGCGGGCGGCATTCTCGGCGGCATCAGCAGCGGCCAGCAGATCGTCGCGCATATCGCGCTGAAGCCCACCTCCAGCATTATGGTGCCGGGCCGTACCCTCAACCGCTTCGGCGAAGAGGTTGAGATGGTGACGCGCGGGCGCCACGATCCCTGCGTGGGGATCCGCGCGGTGCCGATCGCCGAAGCGATGCTGGCTATCGTGCTGATGGATCACCTGCTGCGTCAGCGCGCCCAGAACGCCGACGTCAGCACAACACTGCCTCGCTGGTAAACGCATGAAAAAAGCACTCTGCGCGCTGCTGGCTCTCTGTGCCAGCAGCGCGGTTTTCGCCGCCACACCGTGGCAAAAAATCAGTCGTCCTATTCCCGGCAGCGCCCAGTCTATCGGCGCGTTTTCCAACGGCTGTATCGTGGGCGCGCAAGCGCTGCCGCTTAACGACGATGCTTATCAGGTGATGCGCACCGACCAGCGTCGCTATTTCGGTCATCCGGATCTGGTGCGTTTTATCCAGCGCCTCAGCGGTGAAACGCATCGCCTCGGTATGGGCACCGTCCTGGTAGGTGATATGGGAATGCCCGCGGGCGGACGGTTTAACGGCGGTCACGCCAGCCACCAGACCGGGCTTGATGTCGATATCTTCCTGCAACTGCCGAAAACGCGCTGGAGCGCCGCACAGCTGCTCAAGCCCCAGGCGCTGGATCTGGTGGCGCGCGACGGAAAATCGGTTGTGCCTTCATTGTGGAAACCGGAAATCGGTGGGCTTATCAAGCTTGCCGCGCTGGATGATGAAGTGACGCGTATTTTTGTCAATCCGGCCATTAAGCAGCAACTTTGTCTGGACGCCGGGCCGGATCGCGACTGGCTGCGCAAAGTGCGCCCGTGGTTCCAGCACCGCGCCCATATGCATGTGCGCCTGCGCTGTCCGGCTGACAGCCTTGAGTGCGAAGAGCAAGCGCCGCCGCCGCCAGGCGATGGCTGCGGCGAGGAGCTGCAAAGTTGGTTTATCCCCGCCAAACCAGGCGGACAGGCGCCAGTGAAGAAAGCGCCACCACCGCCACCGCCTTCCTGTCAGGCGCTGCTGGATGAGCATGTACTTTAAGGATAAGTAAATGGATCTCTTTATGGTTTCCCCGCTGCTGCTTGGCGTGTTGTTTTTCGTCGCCATGCTGGCGGGGTTTATCGACGCGCTGGCGGGCGGCGGCGGGCTGCTGACCGTGCCTGCGTTGCTGGCGGCAGGCATGTCGCCCGCGCAGGCGCTGGCCACCAATAAGCTGCAGGCGTGCGGCGGTTCAATCTCTTCCTCGCTCTATTTTATCCGTCGCGGCGTGGTGGATCTCAAATCGCAGAAGCTTAACATTCTGATGACCTTCATCGGTTCGACTACCGGCGCGCTGCTGGTGCAGCATGTGAAATCTGACGTGCTGCGCCAGATCCTGCCGCTGCTGGTTATCGGCATCGGCCTCTATTTTCTGCTGATGCCGCGCCTTGGCGAAGAGGACCGGCAACGTCGTCTCTATGGCCTGCCTTTTGCGCTGGTGGCCGGGGGCTGCGTGGGCTTTTATGACGGCTTCTTCGGCCCTGGCGCAGGCTCGTTTTACGCGCTGGCCTTTGTCACGCTCTGCGGCTATAACCTTGCTAAATCCACCGCTCACGCCAAGGTGCTGAACGCCACCTCGAATATTGGCGGCCTGCTGCTGTTTATTATCGGCGGCAAAGTGGTGTGGGGGACCGGATTTATTATGCTGGCGGGGCAGTTTTTGGGCGCCCGCCTGGGTTCAAGACTGGTGCTGAGCAAAGGCCAGAAGCTTATTCGCCCGATGATAGTGATTGTCTCGGCGGTCATGAGCGCCAAACTTTTATATGACAGCCATGGAACGGAAATTCTGCAAGCCTTAGGGATAAACTAATGAGTAAAGAACACCATTACCAACAGCTAATAGAGATATTCGACGGCTGCTTTGCCGGAGAATTTAATACCCGTCTGATTAAAGGCGACGATGAGCCTGTTTATCTTCCGGCTGACGACGACGCGCCTTACAACCGGGTGGTTTTCGCCCACGGTTTTTACGCCAGCGCTTTGCATGAGATTTCGCACTGGTGTATTGCGGGCAAAGCGCGGCGCGAGCTGGTGGACTTCGGCTACTGGTACTGCCCGGACGGACGCGACGAAGCCACGCAGCACCAGTTTGAAGATGTTGAAGTAAAGCCGCAGGCGCTGGAATGGCTCTTTTGCGCGGCGGCGAATTTTCCGTTTAACGTTAGCTGCGACAACCTGAGCGGCAATTTTGACCCGGATCGCATCGCTTTTCAGCGTCGGGTGCACGCTCAGGTGATGACCTATCTGGAGCAGGGGATCCCGACGCGCCCGGCGCGTTTTATCGCTGCTCTGCAAGATTACTACCAGACGCCGCCGTTTACGGCGGAGCAATTTCCATGGCCGGAAGACTTGTGCTGATCGCCATAGTACTGAAAGAGGAAAGAAGATGATCGCGGAATTTGAAGCACGCATTCTGGCGCTGATTGACGACATGGTAGCGCATGCCAGCGATGATGAACTGTTCGCCAGCGGCTACCTGCGCGGGCACCTGACGCTGGCGGTAGCCGAGCTTGAGCAGGGCGACGACCATTCGCCGGAAGCGGTGTATGCGAAAGTGACCAACAGCCTTGAAACCGCCATTCACGCCGGCGAGCTCTCCCCGCGCGACCAGGCGCTGGTGCTTGGCATGTGGGATAACCTGTTCCAGCAGGCGAAGTTGAAGTAACCCTCGGGGCTTAACTTGCATCGCTCCTCTTCCTGACGGCGAGGAGCGGTTCAGGTATGCATGAACCGCTCCGGGCAGGTAAACGTAGCGCCTTTCCCACCCGCTGCGACACTCACTTCACCGCTTTTCCTTTCAGCAGCTTTCGCACCCACAGACGGTTGGGGTTCAGCGCCGCAAGCGTTGCGCTATCCAGCGGCAGCGGGTCATCGTTCATTTGCGAAGCGAGAATTTCCGCAGCCAGCGGCGCGCTGCACAGCCCGCGGGAGCCAAGCGCGCCCAGCATAAAGAGATTGGCGTGAACCGGGGCGGGGGCGGCGTTTTCCGGCGCGGCGGCAAGCGTCGCGTATTGCGAAAGCGTGGCTTCGTAGTCCGCCACGTTGCCCACCATCGGCAAATGGTCGCGCGTTGCGCACCTTACGCCGCAGCGCGCTTCGCCGCCGCTGACATCGACTTCCTGCGTCCAGTCAGCTTGCGGCAGGCAGTCAATCAGCCGCTGGCGGTTATGCTGCTGATCCGCTTCGTTATAAACCATTTGCTCGCGTCCGCGATGATAGCTTGCGCCGATACAGTGCATGCCGTTGGCCGGGTTTTGCGGCGTCAGGTAACCGTCATAGCAGAGCACCTGGCGCAGCTTGGCAAGCAATGGCGCGGTAGGAATATGGCTTACCTGGCCGCCGACCGGGTAAACCGGCAGCGGCGCCGTCTGTTCAAAGCGGCTTATCTGCCAGCCGTTCGCCAGCACGGCGGCCTGATGGTAAGCCTGCTCGCCGTTATCAAAATCGAGCCTCCAGCCGGTTTGCTCCTGCGCGAGCGCAGTAACGCGGCGACGATAATGCGTTTTTAACCCCAGCTTGCAGGCAAGCTCCAGCACGCCCGCCGTGAGTTGGGCGGGGCACAGCCAGCCGCCCTGCGGATATTCAATGCCGCCGCAGCCGGTGCGTACGCCCGCACGCGCTTCCACTTCCTGCGCCGTAACCGCCCGCGCCAGCGGCTGGGGCAAATCCAGGCTCAGCATCTGGTCAATCTTCTGCTGGCTTTTTTCATCGAAGCCGAGCTGCGTGACGCCGCACCAGTCGTGGTCGAATGACACCGGCAGGCTGTCGTAAAGACGACGCGCAAACGTAAAAGCAGCGGGGAAAAAGCGTGCCAGCGCGGCGTCGTGCTGGCTTAGCAGCGGATAAAGCGCGCCCTGGCGGTTGCCGGATGCGCCCTGAGCCGGATCCTCATCTTCACAATAAAGCGTCACCTGCCAGCCGCGGCGTAACAGCGCGAGCGAGAACAGGGCGCTGGCGATGCCGCCGCCGATAACCGCGGCTTCCCGGGCGGAGGCAGGCGAACGGGCAAACCAGGGCGCGCGCGAAACGGCGTCGTCTCGCTCTTCAAGGATGCCGGTCAGCATTTCGCGCTTGCGCCCAAAGCCTTTGCGCTTTTGCATGGTAAAACCCGCCTCCTGCAAACCCCGGCGTACAAACCCGGCTGAGGTGAATGTCGCAAGCGTGCCTTCTTTACGCGCCAGGCGCGCCATCGCCGAGAAGAGCTTCGGCGTCCACATATCAGGGTTTTTCGCTGGCGCAAAGCCGTCCAGAAACCAGGCGTCTACCTGCTGGTTGAGCGAATCATCCAGTTCATCGACAAGCGAGTTGATATCCCCAAACCAGAGATCGAGCGTGATGCGCCCGTCGTCCAGCAGCAAACGCTGGCAACCCGGCAGCGGCAGCGGCCATTGCTGCTGCAGCTTTTGCGCCCACGGCGCGAGTTCAGGCCAGTGGGCGTGCGCTTGCCTGAGATCCTGCGCGGTTAGCGGAAATTTTTCGAAGCTGATGAAGTGCAGGCGCTGAAGGGGCGCCTGCGGGTGGGCATGGCGAAAAGCGTCAAAGGCCTGCCAGAGCGTTAAGAAGTTGAGACCAGTGCCGAAGCCGCTTTCGGCGACGACTAACGACGAACGGGGATGCGTGAGGAAGCGTTCCGGCAAGTGATTGCCGCCGAGAAAAACATAACGGGTTTCTTCCAGCCCATTATCATTAGAAAAGTAAACGTCATCAAAATCTCGGGAAACAGGTGTACCCTCACTATTAAAGTCAAGGCTGGCCGGTTGTATCGCGTTAAGTTTCACGTAAGTTGCTCGTCTGACAGGCGGTGGCACGATCTTAACGATGTGTGTAAAGCGGTGCAAATTTCCTGATATTTTGGCTGATCGGACTTGTTCGGCGTACAAGTGTACGCTATCTTGCGACACGAATCTTACAAAGTGCGACTACAGAGGTATTGAATGAAACGTGCAGTGATTACTGGCTTGGGCATCGTTTCCAGCATCGGTAATAACCAGCAGGAAGTCCTGGCATCTCTGCGTGAAGGGCGCTCGGGGATCACTTTCTCTCAAGAATTTCTCGATTCCGGTATGCGCAGCCACGTCTGGGGTAACGTAAAACTGGACACCACGGGCCTGATTGACCGCAAAGTGGTTCGTTTCATGAACGATGCCTCTATCTATGCGTACCTTTCGATGCAGGAAGCCATCAAGGATGCAAACCTGAGCGAAGAGGTTTATCAGAACAACCCGCGCGTTGGCATCATCGCCGGTTCCGGCGGCTCTTCCAAAGCACAGGTATTTGGCGCAGACGCAATGCGCAGCCCGCGCGGTCTGAAAGCGGTTGGTCCGTATGTTGTGACCAAGGCTATGGCTTCCGCGGTCTCCGCTTGCCTGGCGACGCCGTTCAAAATCCACGGCGTGAACTATTCCATCAGCTCCGCTTGCGCGACTTCCGCACACTGCATCGGCAACGCGGTTGAGCAGATCCAGCTTGGCAAACAGGATATCGTTTTTGCCGGCGGCGGCGAAGAGCTGGGCTGGGAAATGGCCTGTGAGTTCGACGCCATGGGCGCGCTCTCCACCAAATACAACGAAACGCCGGAAAAAGCGTCCCGCACCTATGATGCGAACCGCGATGGCTTTGTTATCGCAGGCGGCGGCGGTATGGTCGTTGTGGAAGAGCTGGAGCACGCGCTGGCGCGCGGCGCTCACATCTATGCTGAAATCGTCGGCTACGGCGCGACGTCTGACGGCGCAGATATGGTTGCTCCGTCGGGCGAAGGCGCGGTGCGCTGCATGAAGATGGCGATGCAGGATCTCGACGCGCCAATCGACTACCTGAACTCGCACGGCACTTCCACGCCGGTGGGCGACGTGAAAGAGCTGGGCGCTATCCGTGAAGTGTTCGGCAACAATACCCCGGCCATTTCCGCCACCAAAGCGATGACCGGCCACTCTCTGGGCGCCGCAGGCGTGCAGGAAGCTATCTACTCCCTGCTGATGCTGGAGCACGGCTTTATCGCGCCGAGCATTAACATTGAAGAGATGGATGAGCAGGCGGAAGGTCTCAATATCGTAACGGAACCGACCGTGCGCGAGCTGACGACCGTGATGTCTAACAGCTTCGGCTTTGGCGGCACCAACGCCACGCTGGTTATGCGTAAGCTGAAAGCGTAAAACGCTACCCGATAAAAAGAGCGCGAAAGCGCTCTTTTTTTTGCCTTTTTACCAGCTTCGCCCGGCGGCATCGCTGCTTCAGGCTCCCCTCAATGCCCGCTATTTTTCGGTACTGATAGTAAAGGAAATCATAAACAGGCTGTTTCAACTGGCTATTAATTCAGGGTTGTGTCTCTTTAAAAGAAATAGTTCCCCGACAGGTGGTATTAAAACCCGACGTCTTATTTTTATATTGAGAACCGCCGGGATTTAGATATTAAAAGGAAAGGAAAATACCGCTAATAATAAGGCGGAGGATTAATTCTTTAGTCTGCTAATTAATAAGGCTGCATCACCCTTGTTGTTAAAAAGTTGGATGCTCGTTTTGTCTGTATCATCCTCCGGTTTTCCTCACCGCCCCAGCCCTGGCAAGGGCTCAGGAGACGAGCCTGGCCTGGGGGTTGCCTCCGCCTAAGCAAAATTTATCTCCTTGTATTTAAACTAATTACATAAAAAACATTCTGCTGCATATATCTAAAATTAAAGTTTTACTGAATCAGGCCGATAGAGTTTAGCGCCACTAAAGCAAGCAAAAAGAAATATCACCTGTTTATTTTGATAATTCTTCCTGCAATGAGCAGTGCCATTCTGCTGCTGGCGGCATTTATGCAGACATACGAAAGCCGAAATTTTTAATTTGCGGAATTCAGGGAAAACTTTTTTATAAAGGCGTTAAATCGCCCGGGAGTTGTTATGCCCTCAAAAAAGTCTTTGGGTAAACGGACTTTTTCGATTACAGGGAAATCAGTTTTGATTGTGATGCTCTCTGCTTGCAGCGGTGGCGGTGGCGGCGGTGGCGGTGGCGGTGACCACAGCGGCACCGTTAACGGCGTCACGGGCGACGGCGCCAGTAAGACGAGCGCGCAAAACAGCGGCGGCGCGGGTAATAACGCCAGTCCGGGCAACGACAGCGGCGTTGTGGCAACCCCGCCGGCCAACAAGACGATTTTAAAAGCGCCTGTTGCTCAGCCTGGTGGGCCTGCGCTTTCCGCAGGTGAAACCGTTGTCAGCACGCCATGGAACCAGAACCTTTTCACCACCAACGCGGCGGCGGCGCGCGCGGCAGGCGTGAACGGCGCAGGCGTTACCGTTGGCGTTGCGGATACGGGCATCGACAGCCAGAACCCGGCATTGCAGGGCGCCGTGACGGGCGTGCTCAATTATGTCGACCCGGCAACCAACAACCTTAACGTAGAAGATGTGCGCGGCCACGGCACGTCGGTCGCCCAGACGCTGGCGGGACGTACAGCCAGCGTTTTCTCCGGCGGCACCGCTTCCGGCGCGTCGCTTATCAGCGCCCGTATTATCCCCGACAGCAGCAACACCGCCTACAGCCTTTCCCTGGCTCAGGTGAACAGCGACCTGGCGCGCGCGGGCGCGAAAATCATCAACAATTCATGGGAAATCCCGAACTGGGACACGACGAATAGCGCGACAACCAACTATTACGTCAACGCCTGGAAGCCGTTTATCGCCCAGGGCGGGCTGGTGGTTTTTGCAAGCGGCAACAGTTCCGCCGCTAACCCGAGCACCATCGCCAGCCTGCCAGTTGTTTCAGGCTCGCAGGAACTGGAAAAAGGCTGGCTGGTGGTGACGGCGACCAACAACCTGAATGCTATCGCCTCTTACGCGAACCGCTGCGGCATCAGCAAATACAATTGCCTCGCCGCGCCGGGTAACGTTTATGTGCTTGAGGAAGACGAGCAGGGCAACGCGCAGCTGCGCCTGGTGAACGGCACCTCTTTCGCCGCGCCGCAGGTCTCAGGCGCGGCCGCGCAGGTCTGGCAGCAGTTCCCCTATTTCTCAAACGATCTGGTACGCCAGACGCTGCTTGGCACCGCCGCCGACCTCGGCGCGCCGGGGGTGGATGAGGTTTATGGTTACGGCATGCTCGACGTGGGCAAAGCCATCAAAGGCCCGGCGAAGTTCGACTGGGGCGATGTCAGCGTCTCGTTTGATGGTTACAGCTCGACCTGGCGCAACCCCATCAGCGGCGCAGGCGGGCTGATCAAAAACGGCACCGGCACGCTGGTGATGACGGAAGAAGCCACCTATACCGGCGCGACCCGCGTACTGGGCGGTATTCTCTCCGGCAAGAGCATCGCCTCTTCCGCAAGCGTCGGCAGCGCAGGCGCTCTCGACATGCGCGGCGTAAAGGGCGATGTTGATAACCGTGGATATGTGATCCTGCGCGATGGCGAAACCCGCTTCGGCGGCAACTACACGCAGTATGGCGAAGGGCATCTTGCTTTCATGCTGGGCTCTACGCTTAACGTTGCGGGTAATGCCGCGCTGGATGGCGATCTTCATGTGTTGGGCGTGCCTCAGGGTTACGTTACCAAAAGCCAGCAGGAGGTGATCAACGCCGGGTCGGTGCAGGGGCAATTCAGCAGCTTCACGCAGGAGCCAGGCGTGTTCCTGGACGCTTCGGTAGGTTACAGCGCAAACCAGGTCTGGCTGAATATTCAGCGCCTTCAGGCCACGCAGGTGAGCGGCGTAAATTACACGCCAGCCGCCGCTTCCGGCGCAACGCGCCTTGAGCAGGCTTTTGTGCAACTGGATAACCAACCGGCGGACGCGCAACAAACCGCGTTTGCGGCGACGGCGGCGCAAATTCAGCAAGCGCCGACGGCGCAGGCGGCGCAGGCGACGCTTGAGAGCCTTTCCGGGCAGCTTCCGGCGGCGGGCAGCGCGATGGCCTATCAGTCCATCAACCTGAGCCAGCGCCGCGACGCAGAGCATATCGCGCAACTGATGGACGCGCCGCAAAGCCGCCAGTGGGCGGAGCGTTTCTCCTGGAACGGCAGCCTTGGCCATGCCGGTTTTGCGCCAGTCAACTACGCCGCGAACGGCTGGGTAACGGGGCAGGATACCTTTATCGACAGCAACACCTTTATCGGCAGTTCGCTGATGTTTGGCGACACCTCCGGCAGCCTGAGCAGCGGCGGTGAAAGCAGTCGCGGCACGCTGAATGAAGCGGCGCTTTACGGCGGCAAAATCGTTGGCGGTTACTATGTGACCGGCCGTATGGCTTCCGGCTACTACGACGGCGATCAGCGCCGTATGCTGTGGCTTGGCAGCCAGGCCGAGCGCGTCAGCAGCCGTCAGAGCGGCAGCTGGTTTACGCTTGGCAGCGAGAGCGGTTACCGCTTCAGCGGCGAGCAGTGGCAGGTTACGCCGTTTGCGGACGCGCAGTATATCAGCCTGCGTCAGAGCGCCTTCGAAGAGCAGAGCCGCAGCGGCTTCGGTCTGAAGGCGGATGACCAGACCACCGGCCGCTGGCAGGCAGGCGTGGGTTTGCGCACCCGCTATACGCAGGAACTGCTGAAATATGGTCGCATTGGCGTCGGTTTCCAGACGCATTATCAGCGCACCGTCAGCCAGGAAAGCGGCCGTTATCAGGCAAGCTTTACCGGTGTTGACCAGGCTATGCCGCTGGCGGGTGTCACGGCGCCGCAGGATGTCTGGACGACGGGCGTGAGTGTGATGTGGCAATTTAACGATGATTACAGCCTGTCGTTTGGCGGTGAGCATACCCTCAGCGACGGCCGGAGCGACGCGCAGCTCGAAGCAGGCTTCAGCGTCGGCTTTTAATCCCGAGTAATAAAACAAAAGGCTCCCTGCGGGGAGCCTTTTTTATTGCGGCTAGATAACCAGCCAGAGCAGAAGCAGCACGATGACAAACGCGAACAGCGCTAGCCCCGGGCGGGCCGAGAGGTTTTTCATCGGCTCGATAACCGAGGCGATAAGCGGGTTATAGATAGGCTGGATGTTACGCACTTCAAGGCTTTCCGGCGAACGTTCGGCGCGGCGGACAAACACCTGGTTTAGGATATCCTGCACCTGGGCGGTGGTCAGCAGAGTTTGCGGCGTGGCTTGATAGCGCTGCTGGGCGTAATCGCTCATCTCTTGCCATTCCCGCGGCTCCATCGGCTGGCGCAGCGCGGCCTGCACGCTGTGCAGCGTGGGCGAAGGCTGCTGGGCGAGCGTCTGGCGCGCCGTAAGCCAGGTCGTCAGCAGGGCGAAATGTTTCGCCGGGATCAGCTCGCCGGTTTTCACGCCGGAGAGTTCCAGCATCGACTGCCAGATGAGCTTCGGCGACTCGCCCGTGGCGGCGGCAAGCTTCGTCACCAGTTGGTTAAGCGTATTGTGCTCGGCAGGCTGCAACGGGCGGTCGGTGGCCGGGCGCTGCTGCGGCTGCGGAATATTCAGCTGATTATTCTGTAAAAGCGTCAACACGCTTTTAAGCTGGTCCGGCGTAAGCTGATTCAGCGCCGTATGGCCAAACTGCTGGCGAATGTAATCGCTCGCCGCCTGGCGGTTGTTGCCCACGCTCAGCAACTCGGTAAGCTGCGACAACACCTGGCGGTTGGCATGGGTTTGCTGCGCGCTGGTCAGGCGCTGGTTCAGGTTTTGCTCGGCGGCGGGAAAATGGCGCGAGAGCAGGGGGGCGTCGCTTTTAAGCCCTAAATCATGCTTCATGCCTGCCCACACTTCCGCGCTCTGTTGCTGAGTCAGCGCAACAAGGCGGGTAATGAGGCGCTCCAGCACGGTGCGCTGCTGAGTGGAAAGCGGCTGCTCTTGCGGTGGAAGTGCGGAGGGCGGCTCGCCGGGAGGGCGCGCCGTAGCGCCCTGAATGGGTTGCATCATCAATAATCCTTAACTGACCGGATGTTGTCGCGAAACATTAGCAGGCTGTTAAGTATGCCTGGCGGCGAGATTATGGCACACTTACCGGTTATCTCCCGCACAAAACAGGTACTGAAACGTGAAAATCCTCGTTGATGAAAATATGCCTTACGCCCGTGAGCTTTTCAGCCGCCTTGGCGAGGTAAAAGCGGTGCCGGGCCGTCCAATCCCGCAGAGTGAACTGGACGACGCCGAAGCGCTGATGGTGCGCTCGGTGACGAAGGTCAACCGCGACCTGCTTGCCGGTAAACGCATAAAATTCGTCGGCACCGCCACCGCCGGTACCGATCACGTTGACGAAGCGTATTTACGCGAGGCGGGCGTCGCCTTTTCCGCCGCGCCCGGCTGTAACGCCATCGCTGTGGTGGAGTATGTTTTCTCCGCGCTGATGGGGCTTGCCGAGCGCGACGGCTTTGCGCTTACCGACCGCACCGTCGGCATCGTCGGCGTCGGCAATGTCGGCTCCCGCCTTCAGGCGCGGCTGGAAGCGCTGGGCGTGCGCACGCTGTTGTGCGACCCGCCGCGCGCAGAGCGGGGCGACGACGCCGATTTCCGGCCGCTGGACGAGCTGGTTAATGAGGCGGATATCCTGACGTTCCACACGCCGCTTTATAAAGAAGGCGCTTACAAAACGCTGCATCTGGCCGATGAGGCGCTGATCCGCCGCCTCAAGCCCGGCGCCATTCTTATCAACGCCTGCCGCGGGCCGGTGGTGGATAACGCCGCGCTGCTGAAATGCCTGAACGAAGGGCAGAAGTTAAGCGTGGTGCTGGATGTGTGGGAGCCGGAGCCGGAACTCAACCGCGACCTGCTGAATAAAGTGGACATCGGCACCGCGCACATCGCCGGTTACACCCTGGAAGGCAAAGCGCGCGGCACGACGCAGGTGTTTGAAGCATTCAGCGCGTTTATCGGCCAGGCGCAGCAGGTTGCCCTCGATACGTTGCTTCCCGCGCCGGAGTTTGGCCGCATTACGCTGCACGGGTCGCTCGATCAGGCAACGCTAAAAAGACTTATCCATCTGGTGTATGATGTGCGCCGCGATGATGCGCCGCTGCGTAAAGTGGCGGGCATCCCGGGTGAGTTTGATAAGCTTCGCAAGAACTACCTTGAGCGCCGCGAATGGTCGTCTCTGTATGTGCAGTGCGACGACGCCGCCAGCGCTGAACTGTTGCAAAAGCTTGGCTTTAACGCTGTTTATCATCCGGCCCGTTAACCACTTTCTCTCATTCCCCGCCCGTAGCGCGCGGGGAATGCTTTTTTATTGTCTGGAGTAAACCACCATGTCTGAAGGCTGGAACATCGCCATACTGGGCGCCACGGGCGCCGTGGGAGAGGCCCTGCTCGAACTGCTTGCCGAGCGTCAGTTCCCGGTGGGCGAACTTTATCCTCTGGCCCGTGCGGAAAGCGCGGGCGAAACGCTGCGTTTCGCAGGCAAAAGCGTGCAGGTTCAGGATGCCGACGCGTTTGACTGGACTCAGGCGCAGCTCGCCTTTTTCGTTGCCGGCGTCGAAGCTTCCGCGCGATATGCGGAAGAGGCGACTAACGCGGGGTGTCTGGTTATCGACTCCAGCGGCCTGTTCGCGCTGGAGCCGGATGTGCCGCTGGTCGTGCCGGATGTTAACCCGTTTGTGCTGGCCGATTACCGCAACCGTAATCTGGTGGCCGTGGCGGACAGCCTGACCAGCCAGCTGCTGTGCGCGCTCAAACCGCTGATTGACGAAGGCGGCCTTTCCCGCATTCAGGTCACCAGCCTGCTTTCCGTTTCCGCGCAGGGCAAGGCGGCGGTGGATGCGCTGGCGGGGCAGAGCGCGAAGCTGCTCAACGGCATTCCGATTGATGAAGACGATTTCTTTGGCCGCCAGCTGGCGTTCAACCTGCTGCCGATGCTGCCAGACAGCGAGGGCAGCGTGCGTCAGGAGCGCCGTCTGGTGGATGAAGTCCGTAAAGTATTGCAAGACGAGGGACTGATTATCTCTGCAAGCCTCGTGCAGTCGCCGGTTTTCTACGGCCATGCGCAGATGGTGAATTTTGAAGCGCTGCGCCCGCTGGCGGCGGAAGAGGCGCGCGACGCCTTCGCGCGCGGCGAGGATATCGCCCTTTCTGAAGAGAGCGAATTCCCGACGCAGGTGGGCGACGCATCCGGCAATGCTCAGCTTTCCGTAGGCTGCGTGCACAACGATTACGGCATGCCGGAGCAGATCCAGTTCTGGTCGGTGGCGGATAACGTCCGCTTTGGCGGCGCGCTGATGGCGGTAAAAACCGCGGAGAAACTCCTTCAGGAGTATTTCTACTGATGTCGGAAAGTCTGGAAAAGTCGGTAATGAAAATCGCGCTCGGCATCGAGTACGACGGCAGTAAATATTATGGCTGGCAGCGTCAGCAGGAAGTGCGAAGCGTGCAGGAGAAGCTTGAGAAAGCGCTTTCGCAGGTGGCGAACGAGCCTGTCACCATCTTTTGCGCCGGGCGCACCGACGCGGGGGTACACGCCACCGGGCAGGTTGTGCATTTCGAAACCACGGCGCAGCGTAAGGACGCAGCCTGGACGCTGGGCGTAAATGCGAATTTACCTGGTGACATCGCCGTACGCTGGGTAAAAGATGTGCCGGAAGATTTTCACGCGCGTTTTAGCGCCACGGCGCGCCGCTATCGTTACGTTATCTATAATCATCGCCTGCGCCCGGCGGTGTTGCAGCAGGGCGTGACCCATTACCACCTGCCGCTGGACGCCGAACGTATGCACCGGGCGGCGCAGTGCCTGCTTGGCGAAAACGACTTTACCTCGTTTCGCGCCGTGCAGTGCCAGTCGCGTACGCCCTGGCGCAACCTGATGCACATCAATGTAACGCGCTATGGCGCTTACGTGGTGGTGGATGTCAAAGCGAACGCTTTTGTACATCATATGGTGCGCAATATCGTCGGCAGTCTGATGGAAATCGGCTGCGGCAACCAGCCGGAAACCTGGATGGCGGAACTGCTGGCGGCGAAGGACAGAACCCTTGCCGCCGCCACAGCGAAAGCGGAAGGGCTCTATCTGGTTTCGGTGGACTACCCGGCGCATTTCGCGCTGCCCAGACCGCCGATGGGACCCCTTTTTTTAGCTGACTGAATGCTGTTGAGGAAGGCAAAACATGATGGATGCTATCCGCTTTATCGTTGATTTTATTTTGCACATCGATGTGCATCTGGCCGAACTGGTGGCCGCCTACGGCGTCTGGGTTTACGCCATACTGTTCCTGATTTTGTTCTGCGAAACGGGGCTGGTGGTGACGCCGTTTTTACCGGGCGACTCGCTGCTGTTTGTGGCGGGGACGCTCTCCGCGCTGCCTTCCAACGATCTCAACGTGCATCTGATGGTCGTACTGATGGTGATTGCCGCTATTCTTGGCGATGCGGTGAACTACACTATCGGGCGTCTGTTCGGCGCGAAGCTTTTCAGCAACCCGGACTCGAAAATCTTCCGGCAGAGCTATCTTGATAAAACGCATGCGTTTTACGAGCGCCACGGCGGCAAGACGATTATTCTGGCGCGCTTCGTGCCGATTGTGCGTACTTTCGCGCCGTTCGTCGCTGGCATGGGCCATATGTCCTACCGCCATTTCGCTTTCTATAATGTGATTGGCGCGCTGTTGTGGGTGCTTATCTTTACCTACGCTGGATATTTCTTCGGCACCATACCGTTGATTCAGGAAAACCTGAAAGTGGTTATGGTGTTGATTATTCTCGCGTCTGTCTTGCCGGGCGTTTATGAAGTGGTGCGCCACAAGCGCGCCGCGGCGCGGCAGTCAAAATAACGGCCATAAGCGGTTCGACCACTTTTTTATCCAAAGTCGCGGGCCGTTATGGTTTAATGAACAGCATTTATGGTCTGTCGGGGGCAAAAATGGCATTATGCGCCCCCACAGAAAAACTGGCATCGACCAGGTTCAGGCAGAAAGGTCATCAATGAGCTGGATTGAACGAATTCTCAATAAAAGCAATATTACCCCCACCCGCAGGGCGAACATTCCGGAAGGCGTGTGGACCAAGTGCGACAACTGCGGCCAGGTGCTTTATCGCGCCGAGCTGGAGCGCAACCTGGAGGTCTGCCCGAAGTGCGACCACCATATGCGCATGGCGGCCCGCGATCGTCTGCACAGCCTGCTGGACGAAGGTTCACTGGTGGAACTGGGTAGTGAGCTTGAGCCGAAAGATGTGCTGAAGTTCAAAGATTCCAAAAAATACAAAGACCGTCTGGCAACCGCCCAGAAAGAGACCGGCGAAAAAGACGCGCTGATCGTTATGAAAGGCACCCTGCATGGGATGCCGGTTGTCGCGGCGGCCTTTGAGTTTGCTTTCATGGGCGGCTCCATGGGTTCTGTCGTCGGCGCGCGTTTTGTCCGCGCCGTTGAGCAGGCGCTGGAAGATAACTGCCCGCTGATTTGCTTCTCCGCCTCCGGTGGCGCGCGTATGCAGGAAGCGCTGATGTCGCTGATGCAGATGGCGAAAACCTCTGCGGCGCTGGCGAAAATGCAGGAGCGCGGCTTGCCGTATATCTCCGTGCTGACCGACCCGTCCATGGGCGGCGTCTCCGCGAGTTTCGCAATGCTGGGAGACCTTAATATCGCCGAGCCGAAAGCGCTGATTGGCTTCGCCGGCCCGCGCGTTATCGAGCAAACCGTACGTGAAAAACTGCCGCCGGGCTTCCAGCGCAGCGAGTTTCTGATCGAAAAAGGCGCTATCGATATGATTGTCCGCCGTCCGGAGCTGCGCCTGAAGCTTGCCAGCATTCTGGCGAAGCTGATGAATCTGCCGGCGCCGAACCCGGATGCGCCGCGCGAAGCGGTCGTGGTTCCGCCCGCGCCGGAACAGGGTCAGCAAGAGGCCTGATAGTCTTGAAGGGCAGGCCGCACCGGCGCTGCCCTTTTTCTTTTCTGAACCGTAACCAGGATACGGGCATCATGGAACAGCAATCTATTCCGCAAGCCACGTCGCCTCTGGCCACGTGGCTTTCTTATCTGGAAAACCTGCACAGTAAAACCATCGACATGGGTCTTGAGCGCGTCTCCCGCGTGGCGGCCGCGCTTGGCGTAACCAAACCCGCACCGTTCGTTTTCACCGTCGCGGGCACTAACGGCAAGGGCACCACCTGCCGCACGCTGGAAGCGGTGCTGATGGCGGCCGGCTACAAGGTCGGGGTGTACAGTTCCCCGCATCTGGTGCGGTATACCGAACGCGTGCGCGTGCAGGGCAAAGAATTGCCCGAGGCGCGCCATACCGCCTCCTTCGCGGAAATCGAAACGGCGCGGGGCGAAACCTCGCTCACCTATTTCGAATACGGCACGCTCTCGGCGCTGTGGCTTTTTAAGCAGGCGCAGCTGGATGTGGTTATCCTCGAAGTCGGGCTGGGCGGCCGTCTGGATGCGACTAACCTGGTGGACGCGGATGTGGCTGCGGTCACCAGCATCGCGCTCGATCATGTTGACTGGCTGGGGCCGGATCGCGAAAGCATCGGTCGCGAAAAAGCGGGCGTTTTCCGCCAGGGCAAACCGGCCGTGGTGGGCGAGCCGGATATGCCCCACACCATCGCCGACGTGGCCGCGGAGAAAGGCGCGCTGCTGCTGCGCCTCGGCGCAGACTGGAACTATGAGGTGAGTGAAAGAGGCTGGCGGTTTACTGACGCTCAGGGCGCGCTTGAAAACCTGCCGCTGCCGCAGGTGCCGCAGCCTAACGCCGCCACGGCGCTCGCCGCGCTGCGCGCAAGTGGGCTGGCGATAAGCGAAGAGGCTATCCGCGAGGGAATTGCCCGCGCAACGCTGCCGGGACGTTTTCAGATTGTGAGCGACTCCCCGCGCCTGATCCTCGATGTGGCGCATAATCCTCATGCGGCGGCTTACCTGGCCGAACGCCTGCGTCAGTTGCCAACGCGCGGCCGGGTGCTGGCGGTGATCGGCATGCTGCATGACAAAGATATCGCCGGGACGCTGGCCTGTCTGGAGCCTGTAGTCGATAGCTGGTATTGTGCCCCTCTGGAAGGGCCCCGTGGCGCCAGCGCAGAGCAGTTAATTGAGCATCTCGGCGCAGGCGAGGTTTTCGCAAGCGTGGCCCAGGCCTGGCGTGCGGCGATGGCGCAGGCGCAGGCGTCAGATACGGTGCTGGTGTGTGGGTCGTTCCACACGGTAGCGCAGGTAATGGAAGAGATGGACGCGGGGAGAACCGGTGGCGAGTAAGTTTCAGAACCGATTAGTGGGAACCATTGTGCTGGTGGCGCTCGGGGTAATCGTGCTGCCCGGGCTGCTTGACGGAAAGAAAAAGCATTATCAGGATGAGTTCGCCGCTATTCCTCTGGTGCCGAAACCAGGCGACACGAACGAACCCGATATGCTGCCGGCGGCCACTCAGGCGCTGCCGGCTCAGCCGCCGGAAGGGGCGGCGGAAGAGGTGAGGGCGGGCAACGCGGCGACCTCTTCTATTGATACCACGCGCCTGCCGGCGGAAACCGGCGCGGGCATTGACGAAGTACCGGAAGAGGTGCAGCCGAAGCCCAAACCGAAGCCGGTTGAGAAACCTAAGCCGGTAGAGAAGCCGCAGAGCAAACCGCAGCGCGATAAAACCGATGAGCAGTTGGCGATGCTGAGCGAAGAGGAAAAGCCTGCCGCGAAGCCGACCCAGAACAAACCGGAAGCGCCGCCTGCCGGTAAAGCCTACGTGGTGCAGCTGGGCGCGCTGAAAAATGCCGACAAAGTAAATGAAATTGTTGGTAAACTTCGCGCCAGCGGCTATCGCGTTTATACCTCGCCTTCAACGCCGGTGGCGGGGAAAATCACCCGCATCCTGGTTGGCCCGGAAGCGTCAAAAGATAAGCTTAAAGGTTCGCTTGGCGAACTGAATAAGATTTCCGGCCTTAATGGCGTGGTGATGAACTATAGCGTGAACTGATAAAAGCGCGCCGGTCAGGCGCGTGAATCGGCCAGCCGCCAGCGAAGCGGTCAGGGCAATAAGTAAGCGAAACGGGCCTTAACCGCGGCGCGCGGGATAATGGCGTTGAATCTTTTTTCAACGCCATTTTTTATTGAAGTGGGATAAGGAAACCCTACGCAAACGTTTTCTTTTTCTGTTAGAATGCGCCCCGAACTGGACGTCAGGGCGATTTATCGTGGGACACATTCATGGTCTGGATAGATTACGCCATTATTGCGGTGATCGGCTTCTCCTGTCTGATTAGCCTTATCCGCGGGTTTGTGCGGGAAGCGTTATCACTGGTGACGTGGGGCTGTGCTTTCTTTGTCGCCAGCCATTACTACACTTACCTGGCAGTCTGGTTCACTGGCTTTGAGGACGAACTGGTACGAAATGGGATTGCTATCGCGGTGCTGTTTATCGCGACGCTTATCGTCGGTGCGGTGGTCAACTATGTGATTGGCGCGCTGGTGGAGAAAACCGGCCTGTCGGGGACAGACAGGGTGTTGGGGATCTGTTTCGGTGCTTTACGAGGAGTGCTGATTGTCGCCGCCATTCTGTTCTTTCTGGATACCTTTACCGGCCTGTCGAAAAGCGAAGACTGGCAAAAGTCGCAGCTCATTCCGCAATTCAGTTTCATCATCAGGTGGTTTTTTGATTACCTGCAAAGCTCGTCAAGTTTCTTACCCCGGTAATCGTGCCGGGGGCAGGCTTTGAATTGAGGAAAAGACAACATGTGCGGTATTGTCGGTATCGCCGGTGTTATGCCGGTAAACCAGTCGATTTATGACGCGTTAACGGTGCTTCAGCACCGTGGGCAGGATGCCGCAGGCATCATCACCATTGATGCTAACAACTGCTTCCGTCTGCGTAAGGCAAACGGTCTGGTGAATGATGTATTCGAAGCCCGCCATATGCAGCGTTTGCAGGGCAATATGGGCATCGGCCATGTGCGCTATCCGACCGCAGGCAGCTCCAGCGCTTCCGAGGCGCAGCCGTTCTACGTCAACTCCCCGTATGGCATCACGCTTGCCCACAACGGCAACCTGACCAACGCCCATGAGCTGCGCAAAATGCTGTTCCAGGAAAAGCGCCGCCATATCAACACCACCTCCGATTCCGAAGTTCTGCTGAATATTTTTGCGAGCGAATTAGATAACTTTCGCCACTATCCGCTGGAAGCGGACAACATTTTCGCCGCCATCGCCGCCACCAATCGCCTGATTCGCGGCGCTTACGCTTGCGTGGCGATGATCATCGGCCACGGCATGGTCGCTTTCCGCGACCCGAACGGCATCCGTCCGCTGGTGCTGGGCAAGCGCGACGTGGGCGACGGCCGCACCGAGTATATGGTCGCTTCTGAGAGCGTGGCGCTGGATACGCTGGGCTTTGAGTTCCTGCGCGACGTGGCGCCGGGTGAGGCAGTTTACATCACCGAAAAAGGCCAGCTCTTTACCCGCCAGTGCGCGGATAACCCGGTGAGCAATCCGTGCCTGTTTGAATATGTGTATTTCGCGCGTCCGGACTCGTTCATCGACAAGATCTCTGTCTACAGCGCCCGCGTGGGCATGGGCAAAAAGCTCGGCGAGAAAATCGCCCGCGAGTGGGAAGATCTGGATATCGACGTGGTTATTCCTATCCCGGAGACCTCCTGCGATATCGCGCTCGAAATTGCCCGCATTCTGGACAAGCCGTACCGCCAGGGGTTTGTGAAAAACCGCTACGTGGGCCGCACCTTTATCATGCCGGGTCAGCATCTGCGCCGTAAGTCGGTGCGCCGCAAGCTTAACGCCAACCGCGCCGAGTTCCGCGATAAGAACGTGTTGCTGGTGGATGACTCCATCGTACGCGGCACCACTTCTGAGCAGATTATCGAGATGGCGCGCGAAGCGGGCGCGAAAAAGGTTTACCTCGCTTCCGCCGCGCCGGAGATTCGCTTCCCGAACGTTTACGGCATTGATATGCCAAGCGCCAATGAGCTTATCGCCCACGGTCGCGAAGTGGACGAAATTCGCCAGATTATCGGCGCCGACGGGCTGATTTTCCAGGATCTCAACGATCTGATCGAGGCGGTGCGCGCTGAGAACCCGGACATTCAGCAGTTCGAATGCTCTGTGTTTAACGGCGTGTATGTGACCAAAGATGTGGATCACAACTATCTGGAATACCTGGATTCCTTGCGTAACGACGACGCCAAAGCGGTGATGCGGCAGAACGAAGTGGAAAACCTCGAGATGCATAACGAAGGCTAAGCTTTCCGCTTCACTTTGATAAAACGCGAACTTTTCAGTTCGCGTTTTGTTTTTCAGGGGCGGCAGATTTGCATCTCGCGGCGTCTTGCGGCAAAGTCAGCGCAACATCAAAGCAGGGGCGATAGCATGAAACGACTCATAGTGGGCATTTCCGGGGCGAGCGGCGCGATTTATGGCGTGCGCCTGTTGCAGGTATTGCAGAACCTTGCGGAAATTGAAACCCATCTGGTGATGAGTCAGGCGGCGCGCCAGACGCTGTCACTGGAAACGAATTTTTCCCTGCGCGAAGTGCAGGCGCTGGCGAATGTGGTGCATGACGCCCGGGATATCGCCGCCAGCATCTCTTCCGGTTCGTTTAAAACCGACGGCATGGTCATTTTGCCTTGTTCGATTAAAACCCTTTCCGGCATTGTTAACAGCTATACCGACGGGCTGCTCACCCGCGCGGCGGACGTGGTGCTGAAAGAGAGAAGGACGCTGGTGTTGTGCGTACGCGAAACGCCGCTGCACCTGGGCCATCTGCGGTTGATGACCCAGGCGGCGGAACTGGGCGCGGTGATTATGCCGCCAATGCCGGCGTTTTATCACCGTCCGCAAAGCCTGGACGACGTGATTAACCAGACCGTTAACCGGGTGCTGGATCAGTTTGACATTACGCTGCCGGAAGATCTTTTCGCCCGCTGGCAGGGCGCCTGATCGCGGTAAGCTGCGCCAATAACGTGCAATACCGTGCGGCGCGCCTCATTTTGGGGCGATTCTGTAACAGCGATCATATCCTGCAAAATTAATCCCACCTTTTTGCTTTTCCCGCTGAGATTCCGAGGCGGGGAGTGCTATCTTTCCCTCAGATAACGTTGTTGCAACCTTCCATTAACATTATTTGGCGCAATTTTCAGGCGCAGAAAAGTGGCATGAGAAGTGCAATACGATAGCTGTTACACACAACAACACAACACAACACAACACAACACAACACAACACAACGCAACAGATAATAAAATCAGCAAACTTGAGGGTAATGTATGAAGAAGAAGGTGCTCGCTCTGTCTTTACTGCTCGGCCTGACTGGCGCGTCGAGCGTATTCGCAGCGCTCCCACAGACGGTTCGTATTGGTACGGATGCCACCTATGCGCCGTTCTCTTCAAAAGATGCGAAGGGCGACTTTGTCGGCTTTGATATCGACCTTGGCAACGAGATGTGCAAGCGCATGCAGGTGAAATGCACCTGGGTTGGCAGCGACTTTGACTCCCTGATCCCGTCTCTGAAGGCGAAGAAAATCGACGCCATTATCTCCTCACTCTCCATCACCGAAAAACGTCAGCAGGAAATCGCGTTTTCCGACAAGCTCTACGCTGCCGATTCCCGTCTGATCGCCGCGAAAGGCTCGCCCATTCAGCCGACCATCGACTCGCTGAAAGGCAAACACGTGGGCGTGTTGCAAGGCTCCACGCAGGAAGCGTATGCCAATGAAAAATGGCGCAACGCGGGCGTGGATGTGGTGGCTTACCAGAACCAGGACTTGATCTACTCCGACCTGACGGCAGGTCGCCTGGATGCCGCTTTGCAGGATGAAGTGGCCGCCAGCGAAGGCTTTCTGAAACAGCCGGCCGGTAAAGGGTACGATTTTGCCGGCCCGTCGGTGAAAGATAAGAAATATTTCGGCGACGGCACCGGCATTGGCCTGCGCAAGGATGACGCCGAGCTGAAAGCGGCATTCGATAAGGCTTTCGCCGAGCTGCGTAAAGATGGCACTTACGACAAAATGGCGAAGAAATACTTCAACTTTAATGTCTATGGCGATTGATACTCATCGGTAACGCGACGGCCCGGTAACACGGGCCGTCAGATTAACTGGCGGTTCGCTTGTAAAGGCGTGCTTTTTCCTGGTGCGCGCCTGGCTAAGTTGCATCATCGCGGTGCAATTGACGCACCAGAATGGGGCGATACTGCATAGTTAAGCATTTGAGAGCGGAAAAGGTGCATGCGCACCGATAATTTTTTGCTTTAGAATGCACAAAAATGGCACGATAACTGCACCTTCCAGGTTATAAAAAAGTGTCCATTGCGCGTTTACTGAGGATTAATATGAAAAAACGGCTGTTATCGCTTTCTCTGGTGCTGGCTTTTTCCAGCGTTTCCATGGCCTTCGCCGCGATCCCCCAAAAATTACGTATCGGTACCGACCCCACTTACGCGCCTTTTGAATCCAAAAACGCGCAGGGCGAACTGGTGGGATTTGATATCGATCTGGCGAAAGAGCTTTGCAAGCGTATTCAGACGCAGTGCACCTTTGTGGAGAACCCACTTGATGCGCTCATCCCTTCGCTGAAAGCGAAAAAAATCGACGCCATCATGTCTTCGCTCTCCATTACTGAGAAGCGCCAGCAGGAAATCGCCTTCACCGACAAGCTTTACGCCGCCGATTCTCGCCTGGTGGTGGCCAAAGGCTCGCCCATTCAGCCCACTCTTGAGGCGCTGAAAGGCAAACGCGTGGGCGTGCTGCAGGGCACCACGCAGGAGACGTACGGCAATGTGCACTGGGCGCCGAAAGGGGTTGAGATTGTCTCCTACCAGGGGCAGGACAATATTTACGCCGACCTGACGGCGGGCCGCATCGACGCCGCGTTCCAGGATGAGGTAGCTGCCAGCGAAGGCTTCCTCAAGCAGCCCATCGGCAAAAACTACCAGTTCGGCGGCCCGTCCATTAAAGACGAGAAACTGTTCGGCGTGGGCACCGGCATGGGGCTGCGTAAAGAAGATAACGAGCTGCGCGAAGCGCTGAATAAGGCGTTTGCGCAAATGCGCGCCGACGGCACCTACGACAAGCTGGCGAAGCAGTATTTCGATTTCAACGTATACGGTGACTAACGTTCGCCTGTAGCAGCACGTTTAAGGAGAAAGGCTTGCGGGCCTTTCTCTTAACGTCAGCGGCAAGGCGAAACGCGTTACCCGCAAAGACCGCACTGACGACAGGACTGGCAGCATGTTGTATGGGTTTTCAGAAGTGATTTTACAGGGGGCCATCGTCACGCTTGAACTGGCGATAAGCTCCGTCATCCTTTCCGTTATTATTGGCCTTGTCGGCGCGGGCGCGAAGCTTTCCCGCAACCGTCCGCTGGCATTGGTGTTCGAAGGCTATACCACGCTTATTCGCGGCGTACCGGATTTGGTGCTGATGCTGCTGATTTTCTATGGCCTGCAGATTGCCCTCAACACCGTTACCGACGCGATGGGAATGGATCAGTTTGATATCGACCCGATGGTCGCGGGCATTATTACGCTGGGCTTTATCTACGGCGCGTACTTTACCGAAACGTTCCGCGGCGCCTATATGGCGGTGCCGAAAGGGCATATCGAGGCGGCGACCGCTTTTGGCTTTACGGGCTCGCAAACCTTTCGCCGCATTCTGTTTCCGGCCATGATGCGTTACGCGCTGCCGGGCATCGGCAACAACTGGCAGGTGATTTTAAAAGCCACGGCGCTGGTTTCCCTGCTGGGGCTGGAAGATGTGGTCAAAGCGACCCAGCTTGCCGGGAAAAGCACCTGGCAGCCGTTCTACTTCGCGATTGTCTGCGGGGTTATCTATCTGGTGTTTACTACCGTGTCAAACGGCGTGCTGCTGCTGCTTGAGCGCCGCTACAGCGTGGGCGTGAAGAGGGCAGACCTGTGATCGAGATTATTCAGGAATACTGGAAATCCTTGCTGTGGACCGACGGTTACCGCTTTACCGGCGTGGCTATCACGCTCTGGCTGCTGATCGCTTCCGTGGTGATGGGCGGCATTCTGGCGCTGTTTCTGGCGATTGGCCGCGTCTCCAGCAATAAGTTTATTCAGTTCCCCATCTGGCTGTTTACCTATGTGTTCCGCGGTACGCCGCTCTATGTCCAGCTGCTGGTGTTCTACTCCGGCATGTATACGCTTGAGGTGGTGAAGGGCACCGAGCTGCTCAACGCCTTCTTTCGCAGCGGGCTGAACTGTACGGTGCTGGCGCTGACGCTTAACACCTGCGCCTATACCACGGAGATTTTCGCCGGCGCCATTCGTTCCGTGCCGCACGGCGAAATCGAAGCGGCGCGCGCCTACGGCTTTTCGCGCGTGAAAATGTATCGCTGCATTATTCTGCCTTCGGCGCTGCGCATCGCGCTGCCGGCTTACAGCAACGAAGTGATCCTGATGCTGCACTCTACGGCGCTGGCCTTTACCGCCACGGTGCCGGACCTGCTGAAGATAGCCCGCGACATCAACTCCGCTACCTATCAGCCGTTCACCGCCTTTGGCATTGCCGCGGTGCTCTATCTGATAATTTCTTATGTTCTGATTAGCCTCTTCCGCAAGGCGGAAAAGCGCTGGCTGGGGCACGTTAAACCCGTTTCCTCGTCGCACTGAGTGATCACGCATGTCTGAGAATAAATTAAACGTTACCGATCTGCACAAACGCTACGGCGAACATGAAGTGCTGAAAGGGGTTTCGCTGAAAGCGAACGCCGGGGATGTTATCAGCATCATCGGCTCTTCCGGCTCCGGGAAAAGCACATTCCTGCGCTGCATTAACTTCCTCGAAAAGCCGAGCGAAGGGTCTATCGTCGTTAATAACCAGAACATTACGCTGGTGCGCGATAAAGATGGCCAGCTTAAGGTGGCGGACAAAAATCAGCTTAGGTTGCTGCGCACCCGCCTGACCATGGTGTTCCAGCACTTTAATCTCTGGAGCCACATGACGGTGCTGGAGAACGTAATGGAAGCGCCGATCCAGGTGTTGGGCTTAAGCAAGCACGAAGCCCGCGAACGCGCGCTGAAATACCTCGCTAAGGTAGGTATTGACGAGCGCGCCCAGGGCAAATACCCGGTGCACCTCTCAGGCGGCCAGCAGCAGCGCGTTTCCATCGCCCGCGCGCTGGCGATGGAGCCGGAAGTGCTGTTGTTCGACGAACCCACCTCCGCGCTCGACCCGGAGCTGGTGGGCGAAGTGTTGCGCATTATGCAGCAGCTCGCCGAAGAGGGGAAAACGATGGTGGTGGTGACCCACGAGATGGAGTTCGCCCGCCACGTTTCCACCCACGTTATCTTCCTGCATCAGGGAAAAATTGAAGAGGAGGGGGCGCCGGACGAACTCTTCGGCAACCCGAAAAGCCAGCGCCTGCAACAGTTTCTGAAAGGGTCGCTGAAGTAATATGCAGGCTGCCGGCTTGCCCGGCAGCCTTTATCACAGCGACAGTAGCCGGTTCGCCGTGGCTTCATCCGTCACCAGTCCGTTTACCCAGCGCCCCGCCACAGCCGCGCGAATGGCGGCAAACTTACGCTCGCCGCCCGCGAAGCCGATAATATTTCGTGTGGTGTTCGCCTCAAGCGGCACGCTGGTCAACAGCGCATCCAGTTCACTGTAGATTCGCTCTCCTTGCTGGTTGAAAAAATGGCCGAGCATTTCGCCCGCGGCGCCTTTGCTTTGCAGGTCGCTGACCTGTTGATCGGTAATAAATCCTTCCGCGTTCAGGGGGCAGCCTGGCGAAACCTCGCCGATGCCAAGGAAGATGACGCTGGCGTTTAATGCGCGTTGAGTGACGCGCTGATAAACCTGATGTCGGCACCACATTTCACGATCGTCAGGGCTGTCGGCATAGAGCGGCGCGGGAATAAAGAAATATTTACCCTGCATCTTTTCCGCCATTTTCAGCGGCACATCGTAGCGCGTGCCTGAGTCATCCCGCGCGATAGCGCCAATCATAGAAACGCAGTGATGCTGCGGACGCTCTGTCCAGGGCAGGGCATCGATAATGGCGCGCAAGGTTTTACCCGAACCGATGCCGAAGGTGTGCGGTGTGTCTTCGCTAATAAACTGCGACATCACTTCTGCGCCTTCTACCGCCAGCATCTGCTGTACGGCGTCATCATCAAGCTGGCCTGAAGGAACCACGCGGCAAAGCGTTAGCCCGAACTTTGCGCTCAGCGCCTGCGCCAGGGCAAGACAATGGGTAACCGGATGCGCAATCTTAACGCTCACCATGCCTTGCTCGCGGGCGGTAGATACTAATCTCTGGGCGACCTGGCGAGAAAGCCCCAGCGACTGAGCAATCTCCTGCTGTGTTAATCCCGCCACGTAATACATCCATGCGGCGCGCGCCGCCAGCTCCTGTTTTTTCTCTTCTTTGTTCATGCCCGCTCCTCAATTTTTCTGCCGCTAGTTTACGGCCTGACGCTATGTTTTGTTAGCCGGGCAATTGTCATGTTAAAGAGCAAATGACCATTTTGTGATGGTTGTCGCTGAATAGTTTCCGGGGTCGCAACTACCATATAACAAACGGGCAAATGCTCAATTAAATGGCAAATGTTTAAATGGGAGGGTGTATGGCTGCTCAGTCTGTCTGGATGCATATTGGCGCAGGGTCTTTTCATCGGGCGCATCAGGCCTGGTATCTGCATAAGCTTATTGAACAGGGCGACGATAGCTGGACTATCGCATTGGGCAATGTGCGTGACGATGCGCGCGACCTGCTGGAGCGGCTCGCGGCGCAAAACGGCGAATACATGCTGGAGACCGTGTCCCCGCAAGGCGACCGCCGCTACGAAAAAATCACCTCTGTACGGAAAGTACTGAAGTGGGATAGCGAAATTAGCGAGTTGGTGAAGCAGGGCGCCAGCGAAGAGACCCGCGTTATTGCCTTCACCGTTACCGAAGGCGGTTATTATCTTACGCCGGAGCACGAGCTCGATAGCGAGCAGTCCGATATTCAGGCGGACCTGAAAGGGGAAATCCGCACTCTGTATGGCGCGCTTACCCGCATACTTAAACAGCGTATGGCCGAAGGCGGCGCGCCCGTCACACTGTTGAATTGCGATAACCTGCGTCACAATGGCGAACGTTTTCGTCACGGCTTTCTCTCATTCCTGAAAGCAAAAGAAGAAACCGCGCTTTATGCGTGGGTGAATCGCCAGACGACCTCCCCCAATACCATGGTCGACCGCATTACGCCACGTCCCACTGCCGATGTAGCGGAGCGGGTAAAAGCCGCGACCGGCATGGCGGACCGTGCACCTGTCATGGGCGAATCGTTTATCCAGTGGGTGATAGAAGATGACTTTATCGCCGGCCGCCCGGCGCTGGAAAAAGCCGGCGTTGAGCTCGTTGATTCCGTCCTGCCGTGGGAAGAGGCGAAAATCCGCATCCTTAACGCCACGCATAGTTGCATCGCCTGGGCGGGAACGCTGGCAGGGCTTTCTTATATTGACGAAAGCACCCGCGAGCCCGCCATACGGCAAATGGCATGGGACTATGTTTCGCAGGATGTCATTCCTTCTCTCACACCTGGTACGCTTGATTTAGCGCAATACCGGGATGTGGTGCTGGCCCGTTTTAGCAACCCCTACATCAAAGACACCAACCAACGCGTAGCCGCCGATGGGCTGTCAAAAATTCCGGGCATGGTGACGCCTACGCTTATCGCTTGCTATGCGCGAGGCCACGAACCGCGAGCCAGCGCGGTGTTGCCTGCGCTTTTCTTCCTGTTCCTGCGGCGCTGGGCGCAGGGGCAACTGCCTTACGAATATCAGGATGGCGTAATGCAGCCCGCGCTGATGGCCGCGCTTTTCGCAAGCCCCGATCCCTTAAAAGCGTTTACCGCCAACGAAGCGCTGTTCGGCGAGCTGGCGCATCAGCCCTCGTTCCATGCGCTGATGAAACGTACCGTCGCTCGGTTAGAGGAATGGGTAGAAGAAACCACCGGGCAACCGCTGACAGCCTGACGGGAGGCGCTATGTACCTCGGCATTGATATTGGCACATCAGAGCTTAAAGCCTTGCTGCTGGATGAGCAGGGGGAAATCGTGGCGTCGCAGCATGCGACGCTGACGGTACAGCGTCCGCACCCGCACTGGGCGGAACAGGATCCGCACGCCTGGTGGCAGGCGACCTGCCAGGTTGTGGCAGCGTTACGTCAGCAGGCGCCGCAGGCCTGGTCTTCTGTGCGCGCCATAGGACTTTCGGGCCAGATGCACGGAGCCGTATTACTGGATAAGAGTGGAAACGTATTGCGTCCCTGCATTTTGTGGAATGACACGCGCAGCGCTCCGGAGTGCGATGACCTGCGCGTGCGCCACCCGGAAATGATGGCGATAAGCGGCAACATGATCATGCCGGGGTTTACCGCCCCGAAGCTGCTCTGGGTGGCGCGCCATGAGCCAGAAATATTCCAAAAGGTTGATAAGGTTCTGCTGCCAAAAGATTACTTACGCTGGCGCCTGAGCGGCGAATTTGTCTCCGATCCTTCCGATGCGGCAGGCACGCTGTGGCTTGATGTAGCAAAACGCGACTGGTCAGAAACGCTGCTGGCGGCAACTGACCTGCGTCGTGAACAAATGCCGCGCCTGGTGGAGGGCAGTGCGGTGAGCGGCGTGTTGCGGGCTTCACTCGCGACGGAATGGGGACTCAGCGCGGATGTCGTGATAGCGGGCGGCGGTGGCGATAACGCCACGTCGGCGGTGGGCGTGGGGGCAATAAACCCCGGCGATGCGCTGATCTCGCTTGGCACCTCGGGTGTCATTTTTGTCGTCAACGATGCGCTTCAGGCGGACCCAACATCCGGAGTACATGCGTTTTGCCATGCTCTGCCGACGCGCTGGCACCAGATGAGCGTTATGCTCAGCGCCGCAAGCTGTCTGCGTTGGATATGTAACCTGTTGGGCGTTACGGAAAGCCAACTGATGGCGGAGATGGCGCGTCTTTCTGATGAGGAAAAAAGGCGGGCGCCGATCTTTCTGCCCTATCTGAGCGGCGAACGGACGCCGCATAACGATCCCCACGCCACCGGCAGCTTCTTTAACCTGCGACATGAAACCTGTCGCGCGCTATTAGGGTACGCGGTGATTGAAGGGGTTACCTTCGGCCTGGCTGATGGCATGGCGGTGCTGGGAACGGCCCGGGATACCATTACGTGCTGCAGCCTGACAGGCGGAGGGGCGCGCAGCCCGCTCTGGGCGCAACTTATCGCCGATGTGCTGCAGGTGCGCGTGGTAACTCATCCTGCAAGCTCCTCGGGCGCGCTTGGCGCGGCGCGGCTCGGCTGGCTGGCGAAAGGAGGCGAAGAGCAAAAGGTCTGCCGCAAACCGCCCGTCTTACACACCTTTGAACCCGATGATGCGCGTCATCCCTGGCTTGCGCAGCGGCTGGCTCTGTTCCGCCTGCTTTATCAACAGCAGCAGCAGGCCCGCGAATTATTACCCGACTAATTAAGACAAACGACCCGGAAACTGTCGTCGTTTCCGGTCTACCTGTACCCAAATTAAGAGGACGGTGTTATGCAATCTCAACAATACTGGTTTGGCCTGCCCAGACATTTGCTGTGGGGGTTTATCGCTATTGCCATCTTCATGAGCGGTGATGGCTTTGAGATGGCGTTTTTATCCAAACACATTACCGATCTCGGGTTCAGCCCGGCGCAATCGGCGATGGTTTTTGCCGTTTACGGCTTTGCCGCCGCGCTGGCGGCCTGGGCATCGGGCGTCGTCGCGGAGCTTATCACCCCGCAAAAAGCGATGCTGATCGGCTTTGTGCTGTGGATTGTGATGCATGCGTTGTTTATGGCGCTCGGCTTAGGACTGCGCAATTATCCTTTAATGCTGCTGTTTTACGGCATCCGCGGGCTGGCTTATCCGCTGTTTATTTACTCTTTTATGATGATGCTGGTACAGGTACTGCCGCGTGAGAAGCTGGCGGCGGCGACGGGCTGGTTCTGGGCGATGTACTCGGTCGGTATTGGCGTGGTGGGAAGCTATCTGCCAAGTTTTACCATTCCGATGATAGGCGAAAGCGGCACGCTGTGGATGGCCATTGGTTGGGTTGCGCTGGGCGGCATCACCGCGTTTATTAGTCTGCGCACCGTGCCGGTGGACCGCTCGCGGGTAAATTTGCCGATGAAAGAGAAAATGGCCGAGTTGAGCCGGGCGGCGACCATTCTGTTTACCAACCGCGACATTTTTTACGCCTGTCTGATTCGTATTATTAACACGCTGTCGCTTTTCGGTTTTGCCATCATTATGCCGCTGCTGTTCGTTGACCGTCTTGGCTTCACCATTTCCGAATGGCTGCAAATCTGGGCAGTGTTCTTCTTCGTAACGATTTTTACCAACATTATATGGGGGATTACCGGTGAGTATATCGGCTGGATCCGTCAGGTGCGCTGGTTTGGCTGTCTGGGCATGGCGGTCTCCAGCCTGACCTTTTACTACCTGCCGCTCTGGGCGGGACACAACTTCGCGATGGCGCTGATCCCGGCGGTTATGTTGGGGATTTTCGTCGCCGCCTTTGTGCCGATGACGGCAGTGTTCCCGACGCTTGAGCCGCATCACAAGGGCGCTGCGGTATCGATTTATAACTTGTCCGCTGGCATGAGTAACTTTCTCGCCCCCGCGATCGCATCGCTCATTTTGCCTTTCTTCGATATAGAAGGCGTAGTATGGGCCTATACCGGGCTGTACGTTTTTGCGGGCGTGCTGACTTTCATTATCAACGTTCCACAGCCGAAACGCGCCTCAAAAGCGGCGAAAGCCGCCGACGCCTACGCTGAACAACGTATCTGAATGCCGGGCCACGCAAGTGGCCCTTTTTTCACCGCACCACATCATGCAGCGCTTCTTCCAGGTCATACCAGCGAAAGCCGAAGCCGGACTCTTCAAGCCGCTTCGGCAGCGCGCGCTGGCCGCCCAGCACCAGCACGGCGGATTCGCCCATGATCAGGCGCACGGCGCTTGCCGGCGCGCGCATAAAGGCGGGGCGGTGCAGCACGTGGCCGAGCGCATGCGCGAACTGCTCGTTGCGAACCGGATAAGGGGAGACCATATTGAACGGCCCGCGCAGGTCGTTGTTCAACAGCCAGAGGATGGCGTTGACCATGTCATCAACGTGGATCCAGGCGAGATACTGACGGCCGCTGCCGATAGGCCCACCGAGACCGGCGCGAAAAAGCGGCACCAGTTTGCCAAGCATGCCGCCTTTCGGCGCCAGCACCGCGCCGGTGCGCAGCAGGCAGACGCGGGTTTTGTCGCTCTGCGCCCCGCAGGCGATTTGCTCCCAGCGGGCGCAAAGTTTATGGGTGAATTCGTTATGCGGCGGCTCGTCTTCATTTACCACCACTTCGCCCAGATCGCCGTAATATCCTGTAGCGGAGCCGGAAATCAACACCTCTGGCGGGTTTTCGCCGGCGTGAAACATCTCCACCAGCCGCTGGGTTGTCTGCCAGCGGCTCTGGCATAACCGCTGCTTTTGCGCCTCCGTCCAGCGCTTGTCGGCTATCGGCTCGCCCGCAAGGTTAATGACGGCGTCAAACTCGTCGAGATTTTCATGATCGGTAAGCCCCTTCCACAGATTGACGCGGGCGTCGAACGTGGCGCGGGCTTTGTTGAGATCGCGAGTGACGACGGTGACGTGGTGACCCAGCTCCAGCAGGCGCGGCACAAGGTGACGGCCAATCAGGCCGGTGCCGCCAGTTATCAGGATATTCATGCAACCTCCCGGTTGCGCTTAGCGTCGCCAGCTCATGGTCATTGAGACGGAATCGGCGTAACGCAGCGCGTGAAGTTTATCTATCTCCACTTCAGCATAGGTGACCCAGGCGTGATCGCGCGCGATATTGAGCACATCCTGGGTTAATTTCTCCAGCAGGGAGAAGCGGTTGCTCTCGACATGCTGAATTATCTGCTTGGTAATGGTGCGGTAGTTCAGCGCGTCGTTGATGTCTTCGCTGGCGCGCGCTTTCTCCGCCGGATAGTGGATCGTCACGTTAATGACGATATCCTGTCGGTTTGCTATCTCTTCTTCTTTAATACCGATAAAAGTGCGCAGGCGCAGGTTTTTGACGCGAATAATGGCGTCTGGCTGCTGTGTCATGCCGGTTTCCTCCGTGGGGCTAAGTGGCGCCTATCATACAGGAGGAAGCGAAGCGCGCCCATGCCGGGCGCGCATTGTCAGACGGTTTCCGCGCGTTTCCAGGCGCGCTCCGTGGCCGGGCGGTTCTGAATGCGGGTAAACCAGTTATTGACTGCCGGATAGGTGTTGAGATCGATACGCTGGCGCTCGTGAGACACCACCCACGGATAGGCGGCGATATCCGCGATGCTGTAGCCGTCGCCGCCGAGCCAGGGCGTCTTCTCCAGCCGTTTGTTGAGCACGCCATACAGGCGCTGCGTCTCCACCTGATACCGTTCAATGGCGTAGGGCACCGGTTGCGGCGCGAAATGATTAAAGTGGTGATTTTGCCCAAGCATCGGGCCGAAGCCGCCTACCTGCCAGAAGAGCCACTGCAGGGTCGCCTGCCGCTCGCGCAGTTCAGGACTCAGCAGCTTGCCGGTTTTCTCTGCTAAATAGAGCAAAATGGCGCCGGATTCGAAAATGCTCAGCGGGCCGCCGCCGTCGGCGGGGGCGTGGTCGATAATGGCCGGAATTTTATTATTGGGCGAAATGGCGAGAAATTCGGGTTTGAACTGCTCTCCTTTGCTGATATCCACGCGGTGCAGGCGATAATCGAGTTCAGCTTCCTCCAGAAACAGCGTCACTTTGTGACCGTTCGGGGTGGGCGCGTAGTACAGGTCGATCATAACAACTCCCGTCAGAACGTAATGAAAATTCCTCTTCCGGCAAGTATAGGCGCAAAGCGTGCGCACGCAGGTGACGCGGGGGGTACTGGCAGGTGACAGCCCGATGTTTTGCTGTATATTTTTTAATTTTACCCCTGAAGCCTGCGAGGAAATATGTCCACACCTGCTATTACGCTATGGTCCGATGCCAATTACTTTAGTCCGTACGTTATGTCCGTTTACGTGGCGCTTCAGGAAAAGGGGCTTGATTTCTCGCTGAAAACCATCGATTTGTCGAGTGGAGAGCATCTCAAGCCCGGCTGGCGAGGCTTTGACTCAACCCGCCGGGTGCCGCTGTTGCAGGTGGGCGATTTTTTTCTTAGCGAATCCTCCGCGATTGCTGAATATCTGGAAGAGCGTTTCGCCCCGCCGGTCTGGAGCCGCCTTTATCCGCATGAGCTGGAAAAGCGCGCCCGCGCACGGCAGGTGCAGGCGTGGCTGCGCAGCGATCTGCTGCCGATACGCGAAGAGCGACCTACGGAAGTGGTGTTTGCCGGCGAGAAAAAAGCGCCTTTAAGCGAGGCGGGTCGCCGGGCGGCGGACAAACTCTTCGCGCTTGCCCAGTCGTTGCTGGTGGAAGGGCAGCAGAACTTGTTCGGCGAATGGTCGATTGCCGACACCGATTTAGCGCTCATGCTCAACCGCCTCGTGCTTAATGGCGATGCGGTGCCGGAACGGTTGGCGGATTATGCGGCGTTTCAGTGGCAACGGGCTTCCGTTCAGCGTTTTATCGCACTCTCTGCGAAGCATCCGGGCTGATAAGCCAGGCGGGATACGCTATCATTCGCCAACCGAATACAGACTTACAAAGGTGAGTTATGAAACTGATGATTGCATCGGATATTCATGGTTCGCTACCGGCTACCGAGCGCCTCCTTGCCTTATTCGGGCAGAGCGGCGCCCGCTGGCTTATTCTGCTTGGCGATTTGCTTTATCACGGCCCGCGCAATGCGCTGCCGGAAGGTTACGCGCCAGCGGAAGTGGCCGAACGGCTCAACACGCTGGCGGATAAAATTCTTTGCGTGCGCGGCAACTGCGACAGCGAAGTGGATCAGATGCTGTTGCAGTTCCCCATTACCGCGCCCTGGCAGCAGATACTGCTCGAAAAGCAGCGTCTGTTTTTGACTCACGGTCATCTCTATCACCCGGAAAACTTGCCGCCGCTGGGGGCAGGCGATGTGTTTGTCTCAGGACACACGCATATTCCGGTGGCGGAGCGCCGTAACGATATCATCTTCTTCAATCCAGGCTCCGTCAGCATTCCCAAAGGGGGCTTCGCCGCGAGCTATGGCATGCTGGAAGATGACGTTTTGAGCATTAATGCGCTGGATAATTCTGCGGTTATTGCGCAGATTTCAATTAACCCGTAAGTTGAGCTATTAATCATAAACGCGCCGTAAGAGCGCTTAGCGAGAAGGTTTCCCGATGGTGGAGCAGAGTCATTTGGCAGGCACGGAATGGGTGGATATTGTCAACGAGGACAATGAGGTGATTGCGCAGTCGAGCCGCGAACAGATGCGCGCCGAACGGCTGCGTCACCGCGCGACGTATATCGTGGTGCACGACGGGATGGGCAAAATCCTCGTGCAGCGCCGCACAGAAACCAAAGATTTCCTGCCTGGCATGCTCGACGCCACCGCAGGCGGCGTGGTTCAGGCGGATGAAGCGCTGCTGGAAAGCGCCCGCCGCGAAGCGGAAGAGGAGCTTGGCATCGCAGGCGTGCCTTTCGCTGAACACGGGCAGTTCTATTTCGAAGATGAAAACTGCCGCGTCTGGGGCGGACTGTTCAGCTGTGTAACCCACGGTCCGTTCGCGCTGCAGGAGAGTGAAATCAGCGAGGTGTGCTGGATGTCGCCGGAAGAGATCACCGCTCGCTGCGATGAGTTCACGCCGGATACCTTAAAAGCGCTGGCGCTGTGGCTCAGCCGTAACGCCAATACCGAATCCAGCAAGGCGGAAGAAGCGTAATCGCGACGTTTTGCAGAAAATAAAAAAGGCAGCCACATGGCTGCCTTTTTCGTTGCCGCAGCAGATTACTGCTGGGAAGCCTGAATCGCGGTCAGGGCGATGGTGTAGACGATATCGTCAACCAGCGCGCCGCGGGACAGGTCGTTTACCGGCTTACGCATACCCTGCAGCATCGGCCCGATGGAGATCAGGTCTGCGGAACGCTGTACGGCTTTGTACGTGGTGTTGCCGGTGTTCAGATCCGGGAAGATGAACACGGTAGCGCGACCCGCAACCGGCGAGTTCGGCGCTTTGGACTTCGCGACATCCGCCATCACCGCGGCGTCATACTGCAGCGGGCCGTCGATCATCAGATCCGGGCGTTTTTCCTGCGCCAGACGAGTCGCTTCGCGTACTTTCTCAACGTCGCTACCCGCGCCGGAGTTGCCGGTGGAGTAGGAGAGCATCGCTACGCGCGGCTCAATGCCGAAAGCGGCAGCGGAGTCAGCGGACTGAATAGCGATTTCCGCCAGCTGCTCTGCGGTCGGATCCGGGTTGATCGCACAGTCGCCGTAAACGTAAACCTGCTCCGGCAGCAGCATAAAGAACACGGAAGAAACGAGCGAGCTGCCCGGCGCCGTTTTGATTATCTGCAGCGGCGGACGGATGGTGTTGGCGGTGGTATGTACCGCGCCGGAAACCAGGCCGTCGACTTCATCCTGCTCCAGCATCAGTGTACCGAGCACCACGTTGTCTTCCAGCTGTTCGCGAGCCACCGCTTCGGTCATGCCTTTGCTCTTACGCAGCTCAACCAGACGGGCGACATAGCTTTCGCGAACCACTTCCGGATCGACGATTTCAATGCCGGTGCCGAGCTCAACGCCCTGCGCGGCCGCCACGCGGCTGATCTCATCCGGGTTGCCTAACAATACGCAGGTCGCGATGCCGCGCTCGGCGCAGATGGCAGCCGCTTTTACGGTACGCGGTTCGTCGCCTTCCGGCAGCACAACGCGTTTGCCCGCTTTACGCGCCAGCTCGGTCAGCTGGTAACGGAACGCCGGCGGAGAGAGACGGCGGCTGCGCTCGGAAGTGGCAGACAGGGAATCAATCCACTCGGTGTTGATGTGGCTTGCCACATATTCCTGTACTTTCTCGATGCGCTCGTGGTCATCCGCAGGCACTTCAAGGTTGAAGCTCTGCAGGCTGAGCGAGGTCTGCCAGGTATTGGTGTTGACCATAAACACCGGCAGGCCGGTGGCGAAAGCGCGCTCGCACAGCTTGTTGATGCGGGCGTCCATTTCGTAGCCGCCGGTCAGCAGGATAGCGCCGATCTCCACGCCGTTCATCGCGGCCAGGCACGCGGCAACCAGCACGTCCGGACGGTCTGCGGAGGTGACCAGCAGCGAGCCCGGGCGGAAGTGTTCCAGCATGTGCGGAATGCTGCGCGCACAGAAGGTGACAGACTTCACGCGGCGGGTTTTGATATCGCCTTCGTTAATGATAGTGGCGTTCAGGTGGCGAGCCATGTCGATGGCGCGGGTGGCTATCAGATCAAAGCTCCACGGCACCGCGCCCAGTACGGGCAGCGGGCTGACGGTCTGCAGATGCTGCGCATCGATGCTGACCACTTTCGCTTTCGTGGAGTCGTCGAAAATCTCAGAGAGATCCGGACGGGTGCGGCCCTGCTCGTCAACCGGCGCGTTCAGCTTGTTGACGATAACGCCGGTAATGTTGCCGTTTTTCGTGCCGCCGAAGCTGCTGCGAGTCAGTTCAATGCGCTCTTTCAGCTGTTCCGGGTTGTCGGTGCCCTGAGACATCACGAACACGATTTCCGCGTTCAGCGTCTTGGCGATTTCATAGTTCAGCGACTGGGCGAACTGATGTTTGCGGGTCGGCACCAGGCCTTCCACCAGCACCACTTCAGCGTCTTTAGTGTTCTCGTGGAAGCGAGCAATGATCTCTTCCATCAGCACGTCTTTCTGGTTGCTGGAAAGCAGCGATTCGACGTGGCTCATACGCAGCGGTTCAGCAGCCGGCAGGTTGCTGTTGGCGCGCACGATAGCGGTGGTCTGATCGAGCTTGTCGCCGCCGGTACGCGGCTGGGCGATAGGCTTGAAGACGCTCAGACGAACGCCTTTACGTTCCATAGCGCGGATAACGCCGAGGCTGACGCTGGTCAGGCCGACGCTGGTTCCGGTAGGAATAAGCATGATAGTACGGGACACGGTTTATCCTCTTTCGTTCGTTGCGGCCAGAATCCTCTGGCGCGACACAAAACAACACCGCCAGCACAGGCTGGCGGTGGGGTATCAGGCGGTCAGACGGCTGGCGTCCTGAGCGATAACCAGTTCTTCGTTGGTCGGGATGACCACGGCGAGGGTGGTGCCTTCTTTGTTGATGAAGCCAGACTTGCCGAAGCGGGCGGCCAGGTTGCGCTCGTGGTCCACTTCAAAGCCGAGCACGCCCAGCTTGCCGAGGGAGAGTTCACGCACCATGGCGGCGTTCTCACCAATGCCGCCGGTGAAGACCACGGCGTCCAGACGGCCTTCCATCAGCGCGGTGTAGGAGCCGATGTATTTCGCCAGGCGGTGGCAGTAAACGTCCATCGCGCGCTTCGCGTCTTCTTTCGCTTCGTAGTTGTCTTCAACGTAGCGGCAGTCGCTGGTAACTTCAGTCAGACCCAGCAGGCCGGACTCTTTGGTCAGCAGCTTGTTGATCTGATCAACGCTCATGCCCAGCGCATCGTGCAGATGGAATACGATAGCCGGGTCGATGTCACCGGAACGGGTGCCCATCACCAGACCTTCCAGCGGGGTCAGACCCATAGAGGTATCCACGCATTTGCCGTTACGGATAGCGGAGACCGAGCCGCCGTTGCCCAGATGGCAGGTAATGATATTCAGCTCTTCCACCGGCTTGTTCAGCATTTTGGCCGCTTCCTGGGTTACATAGAAGTGGCTGGTGCCGTGGGCGCCGTAACGGCGGATGCCGTGCTCTTTGTACAGTTTGTACGGCAGGGCGTAGAGATAAGACTCTTCAGGCATGGTCTGATGGAACGCGGTGTCAAATACGGCCACGTTTTTCTTAGCCAGTTTCGGGAAAGACTTCAGCGCTTCAGCGATGCCGATAAGGTGAGCCGGGTTGTGCAGCGGGGCGAAAGAGGCTGCATCTTTGATGCCCTGGATGACCGAGTCGTCAATCACGACTGAGCTGGTGTACTTCTCGCCGCCATGTACGATACGATGACCAATTGCGGTCAGCTGTGCGGAGAGTTCAGGTTTTTGTGCCAGAATAGTATTAACGATGAAGTTCAGCGCTTCGCTGTGCGCAGCGCCTGCGCCCAGCGCAGCTTCCTGCTTACCGCCATCCATTTTCCATTTGATGCGGGCTTCAGGAAGATGGAAACACTCGGCCAGACCGGAGAGGTACTCTTCACCATTAACAGCATCGATGATTGCGAATTTCAGTGAGGAGCTACCGCAGTTGAGAACCAGTACTAACTTACTCGACATGGAAGTACCTATTATTGATACGTGGCTAAAAAAACGTCAGGGAGTCTCTGAGCGTAGCGCAAGATGACGCCGACATTTATGATTAACGTCATGCCAGGCGAACATTCTGCCATGACAAGAAATACACATGAGTTTACGCCATTTTGCGCGTTTTTTCGGCAACGGCGTTTTATGAATTAGTTTGACAGCGTCCGGCGCCCGGTCTACGCCATCACAGGCGCGCACAGGATACTCGATCGCGGCGAGGATTGACAAAATATTTTGAACGTTGTCATGTACAGTTGTTATCTTGCACGATTATTTTATTTTTTATACTTGAAGTTGAGGTGACGCCATGTCTACACCCGAAAATCGCCCGGTGAGTTTCTTCAGTCTGTTCCGTCGTGGGCAGCACTATGCGAAGACGTGGCCTCTTGAAAAACGCCTCGCTCCCGTCTTTGTTGAAAACCGCGTTATCCGCGCCACCCGCCATGCAATCCGCTTTATGCCGCCGATTGCCGTATTTACGTTATGTTGGCAAATTGCCCTTGGCGGGCAGCTGGGCCCGGCGGTTGCGACCGCGCTATTCGCCCTGAGCCTGCCGATGCAGGGGCTGTGGTGGCTTGGCAAACGTTCGGTCACGCCGTTGCCACCTTCGGTATTGCAATGGTTTTACGAAGTGCGCGGCAAGCTGCAGGAGGCGGGACAGGCGCTGGCGCCGGTCGAAGGCAAACCCGACTATCAGGCGCTGGCCGATACGTTAAAGCGCGCGTTTAAGCAGCTCGACAAAACTTTCCTTGATGATTTGTAATTGACCCCGGGTTGCGCATATAAAGGAAGGCACACTTTTTCTGTGCTCTCAGGCCTTTTATGCGCGCGCTACGCGCTCAGGAGTCAATAATGGAAATGACCAACGCCCAACGTCTGATCCTCTCGAATCAGTACAAAATGATGACCATGCTCGACCCGGATAATGCCGAGCGTTATCGCCGTCTGCAGACGATTATTGAGCGCGGCTACGGCCTGCAAATGCGCGAACTGGATCGTGATTTCGGCCAGCTTCCCGAAGAGACCTGCCGCACCGTTATCGACATTATGGAAATGTATCACGCGCTACGCGTCTCCCGGGAAAACCTGAAAGATAACCAGACGATTGACGAGCGCCGCGTGACGTTTCTTGGCTTTGACGCTGCTACCGAAGCGCGTTACCTCGGCTACGTACGTTTTATGGTCAACACCGAAGGACGCTACACGCATTTCGACGCGGGCACGCACGGCTTTAATGCGCAAACCCCGATGTGGGAAAAATACCAGCGCATGCTGAAGGTCTGGCAGTCCTGCCCGCGTCAGTATCACCTGAGCGCCAATGAAATTATGCAAATTACTAACGCCTGACGGGAGCTGCATGTGAAGTGTAAAGGATTTTTGTTCGACCTCGACGGTACGCTGGTGGATTCGCTGGCGACCGTTGAGCGCGCCTGGTGCAGCTGGGCCGATCGTTTCGGCATCAGCCATGAAGAGGTTTTAAGCTTTATTCATGGCAAGCAGGCCATTACCTCGCTGCGCCATTTTATGCCCGGCCGGAGCGAAGAGGAGATTGCCGCCGAGTTTTCCCGACTCGAGCAAATTGAAGCTTCCGATACCGAAGGTATTGTGGCGCTCCCGGGCGCGAAGGCGCTGCTCGCGCAATTGAACGAGGCGGACATTCCCTGGGCTATTGTGACCTCAGGTTCAATGCCGGTCGCCTCGGCGCGCCGTAAGGCAAGCGAGCTGCCGCTGCCGGAAGTGTTCGTCACGGCGGAGCGGGTTAAGCGGGGGAAACCAGAGCCGGATGCTTACTTGCTTGGCGCGCAGCTGCTGGGCCTGGCGCCTGAAGAATGCGCGGTTGTGGAAGATGCCCCGGCGGGCATTCATTCCGGCCTTGCCGCTGGTTCGCCCGTCATTGCGGTAAACGCGCCTGAAACCACGCCGCGTCTGGATGAAGCTGCGCTGGTCATTACGCGTCTGGATGAGCTGACGATTGAAAAAATGCCGGACGGCACCGTTAGCGTCAGTAAAAAGACGCATTCATGATGTAACCCCGGATCGCCTCTGCGCGAACCGGTTATTGTTAACCTTCCATCACGGCGAGAAATGGTTTCTCGCCGTGCTTCTCTTTCAGGCAACCACTGAACCCGGCATAACCGGGAGCCATGAAAACAAGGACAGGTTGTGAACGGTGAACTGATTTGGGTACTCAGTCTGCTGGCGGTAGCGGTGGCGCTTTTCGCTACCGGCAAGGTGCGTATGGACGCCGTGGCGCTGCTGGTTATCATCGCGTTTGTCTTAAGCGGTACCTTAACACTCAACGAAGCCTTTGCAGGCTTTAGCGATCCTAACGTCATTCTTATCGCCGCGCTGTTTATCATCGGCGATGGCCTGGTGCGCACCGGCGTCGCCACCAAAATGGGCTCGTGGCTGATGAGCGTGGCGGGAAGCAGCGAAACCAGAATGCTTATCCTGCTTATGCTCACCGTCGCGGGGCTGGGTGCGTTTATGAGCTCGACTGGCGTCGTTGCCATTTTCATTCCGGTGGTGCTTAGCGTCTGCTCGCGCATGAAAATTTCGCCTTCGCGCCTGATGATGCCGCTGAGCTTCGCCGGGCTTATCAGCGGCATGATGACGCTGGTCGCCACGCCGCCCAATATGGTGGTTAACAGCGAGCTGCTGCGCGAAGGGTTTAAAGGGTTTGAGTTCTTTGACGTCACGCCGCTTGGGCTGGCGATTCTGCTTTGCGGCATCGTCTACATGCTGCTGTTTCGCTTCATGCTCAAAGTGAGCGGCGCCGCAGACCAGGCAAGCTGGAAACGCCGCACCTTTCGCGATCTGATTAAAGATTATCATCTTACGGGCCGCGCCCGCCGGCTGGCGATTCGTCCGGGTTCGCCGATGGTCGGCCATCGGCTGGACGATTTGAAATTGCGCGAGCGCTATGGTGCGAATGTGATTGGCCTTGAGCGCTGGCGGCGCTTTCGCCGGGTTATCGTAAACGTGACGGGCGTCACGGAGTTTCGCGCCCGCGACGTGCTGCTGATAGATATGTCCGACCCTGAAGTGGACCTGCGTCAGTTTTGCAGCGAACAGCAGCTTGAACCGATGATCCTGCGCGGCGAATATTTCTCTGACCAGGCGCTGGATGTCGGGATGGCGGAAGTGTCGCTGATACCGGAATCGGAAATCATTGGTAAAAGCGTGCGCGAAATCGGTTTTCGCACACGTTATGGGCTGAATGTCGTAGGGCTGCGGCGAGACGGTGCGGCGCTGAAAGGCGCCATCGTTGATGAGCCGCTGATGCTTGGCGATATCTTGCTGGTAGTCGGAGACTGGAAACTCATCAGCAAGCTAGGGGGCAGGGGCCATGACTTCCTGGTGCTTAATTTGCCGGTAGAGGAAAGCGATGCCTCGCCCGCCCATAGCCAGGCACCGCATGCTATTTTTTGCCTGGCGCTTATGGTGGCGATGATGTTGCCCGATGAAATTCCCAATCCCATCGCCGCGATCATCGCCTGTCTGCTGATGGGCAAATTTCGCTGTATCGATTTGCAAAGCGCTTATAAGGCGATCCACTGGCCGAGCATTATTCTTATCGTCGGCATGATGCCTTTTGCGCTGGCGCTGCAAAAAACCGGTGGCGTCGACTTGGTGGTACGCGGGCTGATGGAGCTCGGCGGCGGGTATGGTCCTCAGGCGATGCTGGCGTGTCTGTTTGTTTTGTGCGCGGCGACGGGGCTGTTTATCTCCAATACCGCGACGGCTGTGCTGATGGCCCCTGTCGCGTTAGCGGCAGCGAAATCCATGGGCGTATCGCCTTATCCTTTCGCTATGGCGGTGGCGATGGCGGCATCCGCCGCCTTTATGACCCCGGTCTCGTCGCCCGTCAATACGCTGGTGCTGGGGCCGGGGCGTTACTCATTCAGCGATTTTGTGAAACTCGGCGTACCCTTTACGCTGATGGTTATGATCATCTGCGTAGTGATGATCCCGCTGTTGTTCCCTTTCTGAAGCGGGCAGCGGATTAAAGCGCGGAGTCCTGGCTTATCTCATCCAGCGAAAGATGGAAGCTTGGGACAAACATCTCAATGAAATAGTCCATTTCGGCGCTGCGCCGCTCATCAAGCGTTTTTTCCAGGCGGCTTTTTGCCAGTAAAAATTCGTTGTTGCCGGCAGAGAGCTCTTCAAGGCATTTCAGATAAGCGCATAGCGCATCCGCCTGTTTTACTACTGCTTTTTCTTCATCGCTGTAATGGTGCTCATCAATCAACGGCGCGAAAAGATCGCGCAGTTCTTCCGGCACCATCTCCACCAGTTTTTGTTGGGCAATCTTCTCGATGGCCTTGTACTCATGGGCGATTTGCGTGTTGAAATATTTTACCGGCGTCGGCAAATCGCCGGTCAACACTTCGCTGGCGTCGTGATACATCGCCAGCAGAGCAATACGCTCAGCATTCAGCTCGCCGCCAAACTTGCGGTTCTTAATCACCGCCAGGGCGTGCGCCACCATCGCCACCTGCAGACTGTGCTCGGAGACATTTTCCGTACGCACGTTGCGCATCAGCGGCCAGCGATTGATAAGTTTAAGACGGGAAAGATAAGCGAAGAAGTGACTCTGATTCATAATGGGCTCTGTCTGTTACCGCGACAAAAAACCATTGTGGAGGGAGGCGGGGGAAGATGCAAATCTTCCCCTGAACGTTTTACTGATGGTAACCCGAAAGGAAACGGCCGAATTTAGTAATGGCTAAATCCAGCTCATCGATACGCGGCAAGGTAACGATGCGCACATGGTCCGGCCACGGCCAGTTGAACGCAGTGCCTTGTACCAGCAGCACTTTTTCCTGCAACAGAAAGTCCAGCACCATTTTCTGGTCGTCGTGGATATTAAAGCGCTTAGCGTCAATCTTTGGGAACATATAGAGCGCGCCGCGCGGTTTCACGCAACTGACTCCTGGAATATCATTGATCAATTCCCAGGCGCGGTTGCGCTGATCGTATAGCCGTCCGCCCGGCACGATAAATTCGCTGATGCTCTGGTAGCCGCCAAGCGCGGTCTGAATCGCATGTTGCGCCGGCACGTTAGCGCACAGGCGCATCGAGGCAAGCATCTCAAGCCCTTCGATATAGCCTTTGGCATGCTTTTTCGGTCCGTTCAGCACCATCCAGCCCTGACGGAAACCCGCGACGCGGTAAGTTTTCGATAACCCGTTAAAAGTGACAGTCAGCAGATCCGGCGCCAGCGCGGCGATAGAGTGGTGCTCTGCGTCGTCATAAAGAATTTTGTCGTAAATTTCGTCCGCAAAAATTATGAGATTATGCTGGCGCGCAATTTCGACCACTTCCAGCAGCAGCTCTTTTGAATAGACTGCGCCGGTGGGGTTATTCGGGTTGATGATAACGATGCCGCGCGTGCGGGGAGTGATTTTTGCGCGAATGTCGTCCAGGTCCGGGAACCAGTCGGAGGATTCATCACACAGGTAATGCACCGCTTTACCGCTGGAGAGAGAGACGGCCGCCGTCCATAACGGGTAATCCGGCGCCGGTACTAACATTTCATCACCGCTGTTAAGCAGCGCCTGCATAGCCTGAACGATCAGTTCAGACACCCCATTGCCGATGTGGATATCCTCTACGGTCACATCGCGCATTCCCCGCGCCTGATAATGCTGCATGATAGCTTTACGGGCGGAATAGAGACCTTTTGAATCGCTATAGCCCTGCGCGGTGGGCAGGTTGCGAATCACATCGACGAGTATTTCATCCGGGGCGTCGAACCCGAATGGGGCAGGGTTGCCGATATTGAGTTTCAGGACTTTATTGCCTTCCTCTTCCAGACGCTTTGCTTCTTTAAGCACCGGGCCGCGGATGTCGTAACAGACATTATCAAGTTTGCTGGATTTTTCGATGGGTGACATGGATCTGACCTTCAATGTTATCCCGCGTCCTGCCGTGGAAACGGGTGGCGACAATGTACTCCTCCCGTTACGGCTTTTGAAGTGCGAAGTCGTTAGGTTTCTTCTATTCTTCAAAAGCGGTTTGTTTAAAAAAGAAGCTTTAGCGATTGAATTTTGCGAATTAAATGTCTAAATTATTTTTTGTTTGCAGATTATTAACCTGGTTAATGATGTTTTTATGGTAAGTTATAACAATCGCGGCGGACGCAAGCCCTATTTTCTCTCTTCGGGTCACGTTAAGCGGCGATCACTCTAAAAAAATGAATATTAACCCTGCTCATCAATCCTGGAAATGATCGGTAAAAAGCGGCTATTGTTGTGAATCCTTTGTTACGTTTTGCGCTTTTAATAATAAGAAATAATAAAGTTTATTTAATATAACTTTTAACGTTGCCTTTATTAAGTATGTATTTATAAACAGCTTATTAGGAATACTTCGATAATTTGCGTAGGCTATTAAAAAAATCCTCAATATGAGATAGTATGACCTGGTTACTGATGTCGATTCCCTGGCGTCTCTGCCGGGTATCACACCTGTTTCGCCAGTTTATCGTGATACTTAATTGTTTCTTATCGATATTCCCGAGCGGTGCTTAGCTTCAGCATAACGTGGCTTTCATATAAGAGGAAAGCCCCTAATGGCCTCGCTGTAGCCAATCGGTAAAATTCAAGTGCACCGCCAGTAATTTAATTAAATATACCGGATGAATGTGCAAAATATTTGAATGTATGGCATTAACTTTATTTATTAAAAGTAAGCTTAGCCGGATTTTCGTGCTGCAATAACCTCGGAAAATAAGAGTAGTTTGCCCTTGTTGATCGAAGCCGGATGCGCACGCCAAATGGAATTGCCTTCTTTACGACACATAGCTTTTAAACCAAGGCCGCCTGGTAGCGTAACCTGACAGTGAATAACAATATGATAAATGCAAATCGTCCGATCCTTAATCTTGACCTCGATCTGCTCCGGACCTTTGTGGCGGTTGCCGATCTGAATACCTTTGCAGCGGCGGCGGCGGCGGTATGCCGAACGCAATCGGCAGTAAGCCAGCAGATGCAGCGCCTGGAACAGCTGGTGGGAAAAGAGCTGTTCGCACGCCACGGTCGTAATAAATTATTGACTGAGCATGGCATTCAGTTGCTTGGCTATGCGCGAAAAATTCTTCGCTTCAACGATGAAGCATGCACATCATTAATGTTTAGCAGCCTGCAAGGGGTGCTGACGATTGGCGCTTCGGATGAGTCTGCCGATACCATTTTGCCCTTCCTTTTAAACCGCATTAGTTCGGTTTATCCGAAGTTAGCGCTCGATGTGCGCGTTAAACGCACCCCGTTTATTTTAGAAATGCTCAATCAACAGGAAGTCGACCTTGTTGTCGCTACCGCCTGTCCCCCAAATTTTGAGAGTCTCGTGCTGCGGACGTCGCCGACGATGTGGTATTGCGCGGCGGATTATAATCTGCAAAAAGGGGAGCCCATTCCTCTGGTTCTGCTGGATGAAAGCAGTGCTTCACGTGACGTTATCCTTGAGAGTCTTAACGCGGCGAAACTTCCCTGGCGCATCGCTTATGTCGCTTCTACGCTTCCTGCTGTGCGGGCGGCGGTTAAGGCGGGCCTTGGCGTTACTGCGCGGCCAGTCGAAATGATGAGTCCGGATTTGCGGGTGCTCGGCGCCTCTGAAGGCTTGCCGATAATGCCGGAAACGCAATACTTGCTGTGCCGTAATCCGAAAGGGCAGAACGATCTCGCTCAGGTCATATTCCAGTCCATGGAAAACAGCTACACCCCATGGAATTACGCCGCAACGGCGGACGACGACGATGACTCAATGATGCCTGACGGCGATTTCGAATAATCGAAGCGATAAACTGGTAACAATTTGTAAACTGTCAGAAAGCCCCTTCAGCGCCCTTTAAACTCTTAAAGGGCTTATTTTTACACAATTCACATTGATAGTCCGCAAAGACAAGTGCGCAGAATGTTTAATTCCCGCGATTTTTTACGGGTATTGATGGTGCTTTCCTGCGGCTGACATTTCCACGTACTTTTGCCTAAAAACCCGTCGCCTTGTTAAAAATTGACCAGCATTGTTGTTCTTTTTTGCTAGAAATTAACAAAAGCGTGTCTCAGATCAAGAAAATACCCCTGCTAAGGGGGATGAATAGTTGCCATTTCCTGCCAGAATAAGGAGGCAATTTTAATCAACTCACTTTACGGACACGATTCAACAGCGCTAAAAATGGCGTTCAGGCAACAAAATGGGTTGTAAAACGGCATCAAATGTTAATAGGGTTGCGTGGATGTAAACTAATGTGAGGATTCTTTTGTTAAAGTTGACAAAAGGTTATAGAAAGGAGTAAAAAACCCCATCAATTTGCTGCCTAAATCACAATTCTGGTAGTGATTGTAAGGTTTATTGTTCCTCCCTTTAAATCGATGTGGTGTTCATCTGCCAGCAAGAGCAGGGGTCTTAGCGCCACTTTTTGAGTTAAGCAATGCGTATGTCAACATCCACTGAAGTCATCGCTCATCACTGGGCATTCGCTATCTTTCTTATTGTTGCAATTGGTTTGTGTTGCCTGATGCTGGCAGGCGCCTGGTTCTTAGGCGGACGCGCACGCGCGAGGCACAAAAACATTCCTTTTGAATCAGGTATCGATTCGGTGGGCACCGCCCGCTTGCGTCTTTCCGCAAAGTTCTATCTGGTGGCTATGTTCTTCGTCATCTTTGACGTTGAAGCCCTTTATCTCTACGCATGGTCGACATCGATTCGCGAAAGCGGTTGGGTCGGCTTTGTCGAAGCCGCAATTTTCATTTTAGTGCTACTGGCTGGTCTGGTTTATCTGGTGCGTATCGGCGCGCTGGACTGGACGCCCGCGCGTTCACGTCGCGAGCGTATTAACCCTGAGCAGAGCGGTCTCACTAATCGTCATACGCAGTAACAGCGAGGCAATAAGATGGATTACACGCTCACCCGCATAGATCCCAACGGTGAGAACGACCGTTACCCTCTGCAAAAACAGGAGATTGTCGCCGATCCCCTGGAACAGCAGGTTCACCGCACCGTCTATCTGGGCAAGCTCGAGAACGCCCTGCACGACATGGTGAACTGGGGTCGCAAAAACTCAATCTGGCCTTATAACTTCGGCCTTTCATGCTGCTACGTAGAGATGGTGACATCGTTTACGGCAGTGCATGACGTCGCTCGCTTCGGCGCAGAAGTGCTGCGCGCCTCTCCGCGTCAGGCGGATCTGATGGTTATCGCGGGTACGCCATTTACCAAGATGGCGCCGGTGATTCAGCGTCTCTACGATCAGATGCTTGAGCCGAAATGGGTTATCTCCATGGGCGCTTGCGCGAACTCCGGCGGTATGTACGACATTTACTCTGTGGTGCAGGGCGTCGATAAGTTCCTGCCGGTTGACGTTTATATTCCTGGCTGCCCGCCGCGTCCTGAAGCTTACATGCAGGCGCTGATGCTGCTGCAGGAGTCGATTGGCAAAGAACGCCGCCCGCTGTCGTGGGTCGTTGGCGATCAGGGCGTTTATCGCGCCAATATGCAATCAGAGCGCGAACGTAAACGCGGCGAACGTATTGCTGTTACAAACTTGCGTACGCCAGACGAAATTTAATTGCGCCTGCGGGCGGTGGTTCTTCTCTTTGCATATCACTCTATAACAGCGCGAAGCCACTCCCGTCAGTCACCACAGAACCATTGCAATGGTGATTACTATGACCGATTTAACCGCGCATGAAGCCGCCCAGCCAGTCTGGCAAACCCGGGATCATTTAGATGACCCGGTCATCGGCGAACTGCGTAACCGTTTTGGGCCGGATGCCTTTACTGTTCAGGCTACCCGCACCGGGGTTCCGGTAGTGTGGGTTAAGCGCGAACAATTACTGGAAGTTGGCGATTTTCTAAAAAAACTCCCCAAACCCTATGTCATGCTCTATGACTTGCATGGCATGGACGAACGACTGCGCACGCACCGCGAAGGGTTACCCGCCGCGGATTTTTCCGTTTTCTACCACCTGCTTTCTATCGATCGCAACCGCGACATCATGCTGAAAGTAGCGCTCAGCGAAAACGACCTGAACGTGCCGACGTTTACTAAACTCTTCCCGAACGCTAACTGGTATGAGCGTGAAACCTGGGAAATGTTTGGCATTACCTTTAACGGCCACCCGCACCTGACGCGCATCATGATGCCGCCGACATGGGAAGGGCACCCGCTGCGTAAAGATTACCCGGCACGCGCGACCGAATTCGATCCGTTCGAGCTGACTAAAGCCAAGCAGGATCTGGAAATGGAGGCGCTGACCTTCAAACCAGAAGACTGGGGCATGAAACGCAGCACGGAGAATGAGGATTTCATGTTCCTCAACCTCGGCCCGAACCACCCGTCAGCGCACGGTGCGTTCCGCATTATTCTGCAGCTGGACGGCGAAGAGATTGTCGACTGCGTGCCGGATATCGGTTATCACCACCGCGGCGCGGAAAAGATGGGCGAGCGTCAGTCCTGGCACAGCTATATTCCGTATACCGACCGTATTGAATATCTCGGCGGCTGCGTTAACGAAATGCCTTATGTGCTGGCGGTTGAAAAGCTGGCGGGCATTGTCGTGCCGGATCGCGTCAACGTGATTCGCGTTATGCTTTCTGAGCTGTTCCGCATCAACAGTCATCTGCTTTATATCTCTACGTTCATTCAGGACGTAGGGGCGATGACGCCGGTCTTCTTCGCCTTTACCGACCGTCAGAAAATTTACGACCTGGTCGAAGCGATTACCGGTTTTCGTATGCACCCGGCATGGTTCCGCATCGGCGGCGTCGCGCACGACCTGCCGCGCGGCTGGGATCGCCTGTTGCGTGAATTCCTCGACTGGATGCCGAAACGTCTCGCTTCTTATGAAAAAGCGGCGCTGCGCAACAGCATTCTGAAAGGCCGCTCCCAGGGCGTTGCCGCTTACGGCGCGAAAGAGGCGCTGGAGTGGGGCACCACCGGTGCGGGCTTGCGCGCCACCGGGATCGATTTCGACGTGCGTAAGGCGCGTCCTTACTCTGGCTATGAAAACTTTGACTTTGAAATCCCGCTCGGCGGCGGCGTCAGCGACGCTTACACCCGTGTGATGTTGAAAGTGGAAGAGCTGCGCCAGAGCCTGCGCATTCTTGAGCAGTGCCTCAACAACATGCCGGAAGGCCCGTTCAAGGCGGATCACCCGCTGACCACGCCGCCGCCGAAAGAGCGCACGCTGCAACATATCGAAACCCTGATCACCCACTTCCTGCAGGTTTCCTGGGGTCCGGTGATGCCCGCCAACGAATCTTTCCAGATGATCGAGGCGACGAAAGGGATTAACAGCTACTACCTGACTAGCGACGGCAGCACCATGAGCTACCGCACCCGCGTGCGTACGCCGAGCTTCCCGCATCTGCAGCAGATCCCTGCTGTTATCCGCGGCAGCCTGGTCTCCGACCTTATCGTCTATCTGGGTAGTATCGATTTTGTAATGTCTGATGTGGATCGCTAACTATGCACGAAAATCAACAACCACAGGCTGAGGCTTTTGAGCTGAGTGCGGCAGAGCGTGAGGCGATTGAGCACGAAAAGCATCACTATGAAGACCCGCGTGCGGCGTCCATTGAAGCGCTAAAAATCGTCCAGAAGCAGCGTGGCTGGGTGCCGGACGGCGCCATTTACGCTATTGCCGACGTGCTGGGTATTCCGGCGAGCGACGTGGAAGGGGTGGCGACATTCTACAGCCAAATCTTCCGCCAGCCCGTAGGCCGCCATGTTATTCGCTATTGCGACAGCGTGGTATGCCATATCACCGGCTACCAGGGCATTCAGTCCGCTATTGAAAAGCACCTGCAGATCAAGCCGGGCCAGACCACTTTCGACGGCCGCTTCACGCTGCTGCCGACCTGCTGCCTTGGCAACTGCGATAAGGGGCCGACCATGATGATTGATGAGGACACTCACAGTTATCTGACGCCGGAAACTATCCCTGACCTGCTGGAGCAGTACAAATGAAAACCATTATTCGTACTGCCGAAACCCATCCGCTGACCTGGCGTCTGCGCGATGACAAACAGCCGGTCTGGCTTGAGGAATATCAGAGCAAAAACGGCTATGCGGGCGCGCGTAAAGCGCTGACCGGCATGGCGCCGGACGAGATCGTCAATGCGGTAAAAGACGCCGGGCTGAAAGGCCGCGGCGGCGCGGGCTTCTCCACGGGTCTTAAGTGGAGCCTGATGCCGAAAGACGAATCCATGAACATCCGTTACCTGCTGTGTAACGCCGATGAGATGGAGCCGGGCACTTATAAAGACCGCCTGCTGATGGAGCAACTGCCGCACCTGCTGGTGGAAGGCATGCTCATTTCCGCCTTCGCGCTGAAAGCGTACCGCGGCTACATCTTCCTGCGCGGCGAATACATTGAAGCCGCTGAACGGTTGCGCCGCGCTATTGCCGAAGCGACCGAAGCGGGCCTGCTTGGCAAAAACATTCTGGGTTCCGGTTTCGACTTCGAACTTTTCGTGCATACCGGCGCAGGCCGATATATCTGCGGCGAAGAGACGGCGCTGATTAACTCGCTGGAAGGCCGTCGCGCCAACCCGCGTTCCAAGCCGCCATTCCCGGCCTCCAGCGGCGTATGGGGCAAGCCGACCTGCGTAAACAACGTAGAAACGCTCTGCAACGTGCCGGCTATCCTCGCGAACGGCGTGGAGTGGTATCAGGGGCTGTCGAAAAGCGAAGACAATGGCACCAAGCTGATGGGCTTCTCCGGCCGCGTGAAAAACCCGGGCGTCTGGGAACTGCCGTTTGGTACGACTGCGCGTGAAATCCTGGAAGATTACGCGGGCGGCATGCGCGATGGTTTGAAGTTTAAAGCCTGGCAGCCGGGCGGCGCAGGGACAGACTTCCTCACCGACGCTCACCTCGACCTGCCGATGGAATTTGCGAGCATCGGCAAAGCGGGCAGCCGTCTGGGTACGGCGCTGGCGATGGCGGTGGATCACGAAATCAACATGGTTTCGCTGGTGCGCAACCTGGAAGAGTTCTTCGCGCGCGAATCCTGCGGCTGGTGTACGCCATGCCGCGACGGTTTGCCATGGAGCGTGAAAATCCTGCGCGCGCTGGAGCGCGGCGAAGGGCAACCGGGCGATATCGAAACCCTTGAGCAGCTTTGTCGCTTCCTGGGGCCAGGTAAAACCTTCTGCGCCCACGCGCCAGGCGCCGTAGAGCCGTTGCAAAGCGCGATTAAATATTTCCGTGAAGAATTCGAAGCGGGCATCAAACAGGATTTCAGCAATACCCATCGCATCAGTGGTATTCAGCCAAACCTGTTAAAAACACGTTGGTGATTCCCCTCAGGCGGCTGCTTTTCTGATAAAGAAGCGCCGCCAGCGCTCTCCCGCCGGGAGAGGCAAGGGATAAAAGAATTTTGATTAACGCCCGGCGCTAAGCCGGGCCAACTGGAAGCATGCTGACTATGGCTACGATTCATGTAGACGGCAAAGAATACGAGGTGGACGGAGCGGACAACCTGCTGCAGGCGTGTCTCTCCCTCGGCCTTGATATTCCTTACTTTTGCTGGCATCCGGCGCTGGGGAGCGTCGGTGCCTGCCGCCAGTGTGCGGTAAAGCAATATCAGAACGCGGAAGATACCCGTGGCCGCCTGGTGATGTCCTGTATGACTCCGGCATCCGATGGAACCTTTATCTCAATTGATGACGCTGAAGCGAAGCAGTTCCGCGAAAGCGTGGTGGAATGGCTGATGACCAACCATCCCCACGACTGCCCGGTCTGTGAGGAAGGGGGCAACTGCCACCTGCAGGATATGACTGTCATGACCGGTCATAGCTTCCGCCGCTACCGTTTTACTAAACGTACTCACCGCAACCAGGATCTCGGTCCGTTTATCTCTCACGAGATGAACCGTTGTATCGCCTGCTACCGCTGCGTGCGTTACTACAAAGACTATGCCGACGGCAAAGATCTGGGTGTTTACGGCGCGCACGATAACGTCTACTTCGGTCGTCCGGAAGATGGCGTGCTGGAGAGCGAATTCTCCGGTAACCTGGTAGAAATCTGTCCGACCGGCGTTTTCACCGACAAAACGCACTCCGAGCGCTACAACCGTAAGTGGGACATGCAGTTTGCGCCAAGCATTTGTCAGCAATGCTCGCTGGGCTGCAACACCAGCCCTGGCGAACGTTATGGCGAACTGCGCCGCATTGAAAACCGCTACAACGGCACCGTAAACCATTACTTCCTGTGCGACCGTGGTCGTTTCGGCTATGGCTACGTGAACCTGAAAGATCGTCCGCGTCAGCCTGTGCAGCGCCGCGGCGACGACCTTATCACCCTGAACGCCGAGCAGGCGATGCAGGGCGCAGCGGATATTCTGCGCCAGTCGAAGAAAGTTATCGGCATCGGCTCGCCGCGCGCCAGCGTGGAAAGCAACTTCGCGCTGCGTGAGCTGGTGGGTGCGGAAAACTTCTATACCGGTATCGCCGCAGGCGAGCAGGAACGTTTGCAACTGATGCTGAAAGTGCTGCGCGAAAGCGGCATCCATACGCCAGCGCTGCGTGAAATTGAATCTTACGACGCCGTACTGATTCTGGGTGAAGATCTGACCCAGACTGGCGCTCGCGCCGCGCTGGCGGTTCGTCAGGCGGTGAAAGGGAAAGCGCGCGAAATGGCAGCGGCGCAGAAAGTAGCCGACTGGCAGATTGCGGCCATTCTGAACATCGGTCAGCACGCCAAACACCCGCTGTTCGTCACGAACGTTGACAGCACCCGTCTGGATGATATCGCCGCATGGACTTACCGTGCGCCGGTAGAAGACCAGGCGCGTCTGGGCTTTGCTATCGCCAACGCGCTCGACGCTGCCGCTCCGGCAGTAGAAGGGCTCGACCGCGACCTGCAAAACAAAGTGGATATCATCGTTCAGGCGCTGGCCGGGGCGAAAAAGCCGCTGATTATTTCCGGTACTAACGCCGGCAGCGCAGAGATTATCCAGGCGGCGGCAAACGTAGCGAAAGCCCTCAAAGGGCGCGGCGCGGATGTCGGCATCACCATGATTGCCCGTGCGGTAAACAGCGTTGGCCTTGGCATGATTGGCGGCGGCTCGCTGGATGAAGCGCTGCACGAGCTTGAAACCGGCAGCGCCGATGCGGTGATCGTGCTGGAAAACGACCTGCATCGTCACGCTTCCGCGACCCGCGTAAACGCAGCGCTCGCGAAGGCGCCGCTGGTGATGGTTATCGATCATCAGCGCACTGCGATTATGGAACATGCACATCTGGTGCTCTCTACCGCGAGCTTCGCCGAGAGCGATGGCACCGTGATTAACAACGAAGGCCGCGCTCAGCGCTTCTTCCAGGTGTACGACCCGCACTACTACGACAGCAAAGCGACTATGCTGGAAAGCTGGCGCTGGCTGCACTCCCTGCACAGCACGGTACAAAGCCGTGAAGTGGACTGGACGCAGCTGGACCATGTTATCGACGCCTGTATCGCAAAGCTGCCGCAGCTGGCGGGTATTAAAGACGCGGCGCCGGACGCCTCTTTCCGCATTCGTGGTCAGAAACTGGCACGTGAGCCGCACCGCTACAGCGGTCGCACCGCAATGCGCGCCAACATCAGCGTGCACGAGCCGCGTCAGCCGCAGGATAAAGACACCATGTTCTCCTTCTCGATGGAAGGAAACAACCATCCGGACGCGCCGCGTTCTCAGGTGCCGTTCGCCTGGGCGCCAGGCTGGAACTCCCCGCAGGCCTGGAACAAATTCCAGGACGAAGTGGGCGGCCATCTGCGTCACGGCGACCCTGGCGTGCGCCTCATCGAGGCCTCTGCGGGCGAACTGGAGTACTTTACGGTAGTACCGGAACGCTTCCAGCCGCAGGAAGGGCAGTGGCGCATCGCGCCGTACTACCACCTGTTTGGCAGCGATGAGATGTCTCAGCGTTCACCTGTCTTCCAGACGCGTATGCCGCAGCCGTACATTAAGCTCAACCCGGCAGATGCCGCGAAGCTTGGCGTTAACGCGGGCTCGAAGGTCTCCTTCAGCTATGAAGGGCAGACCGTAAGCCTGCCGCTGCAACTCTCCGAAGGGCTGGCGGCGGGGCAGGTGGGTCTGCCGATGGGGATGCCGGGCATCGCGCCGGTGCTGGCGGGCGCTCGTCTTGAAAATCTGCAGGAGGCTGCGCAATGAGTTGGTTAACACCGGACGTTATTGCCGTCCTGCTCGGGATCCTGAAAGCGGTTGTCATCCTGCTGGTCGTGGTTAGCTGCGGCGCGTTTATGAGCTTCGGCGAGCGTCGTCTGCTGGGCCTCTTCCAGAACCGCTATGGACCGAACCGCGTGGGCTGGGGCGGTTCGCTTCAGCTGGTAGCGGATATGATCAAGATGTTCTTCAAAGAGGACTGGGTTCCGCGGTTTACCGACCGCGTTATCTTTACTCTGGCGCCGATGATCGCCTTCACCTCGCTGCTGCTCGCCTTCGCCATCGTGCCGGTGAGCCCGACCTGGGTGGTAGCCGATCTCAACATCGGGATCCTCTTCTTCCTGATGATGGCGGGTCTGGCGGTTTATGCGGTGCTGTTCGCCGGCTGGTCCAGTAACAACAAATACTCACTGCTGGGCGCCATGCGTGCTTCCGCCCAGACGCTGAGCTATGAAGTGTTCCTGGGGCTTTCGCTGATGGGCGTGGTGGCGCAGGCGGGTTCATTCAACATGACCGACATCGTCAATAACCAGGCGCATCTGTGGAACGTTATTCCGCAGTTCTTTGGCTTTGTGACTTTCGCCATCGCGGGCGTTGCGGTGTGTCACCGTCACCCGTTTGACCAGCCGGAAGCCGAGCAAGAACTGGCCGATGGTTATCACATCGAATATTCCGGCATGAAGTTCGGTCTGTTCTTTGTGGGCGAATACATCGGCATCGTTACCGTTTCCGCACTGATTGTGACCCTGTTCTTCGGTGGCTGGAATGGCCCGTGGTTACCGCCTTTCATCTGGTTCGCGCTCAAAACCGCGTTCTTCATGATGATGTTTATTTTGATTCGCGCCGCATTGCCGCGTCCTCGCTATGACCAGGTGATGTCCTTTGGCTGGAAAGTGTGCCTGCCGCTGACGCTTATCAACTTGCTGGCAACCGCCGCGGTTATTCTCTGGCAGGCATCGTAAGGGGTGATTAAGCCATGACATTAAAAGAATTAGTGGTTGGTTTCGGCACCCAACTACGCAGTATCTGGATGATCGGCATGCACGCGTTCTCAAAACGCGAAACGCGCATGTATCCAGAAGAGCCGGTTTATCTGCCGCCGCGCTACCGCGGCCGTATCGTGCTGACGCGCGATCCGGACGGTCAGGAGCGCTGCGTTGCCTGTAACCTGTGTGCGGTAGCCTGCCCGGTAGGCTGTATCTCTTTGCAAAAAGCGGAGACGAAAGACGGTCGCTGGTATCCGGAGTTTTTCCGCATCAACTTCTCACGCTGCATTTTCTGCGGTATGTGCGAAGAGGCTTGCCCGACCACCGCTATCCAGCTGACGCCGGATTTCGAGCTGGGCGAGTACAAGCGTCAGGATCTGGTTTACGAGAAAGAGGATCTGCTGATCTCCGGTCCGGGCAAGTACCCGGAGTACAACTTCTACCGGATGGCGGGTATGGCGATCGACGGCAAAGACAAGGGCGAGGCGGAGAACGAAGCCAAGCCTATCGACGTCAAGAGCCTGTTACCTTAAGGAGTCAGGAATGGAATTCGCGTTTTATATCTGCGCCCTTGTGGCGGTCCTGACCACCGTACGGGTGATCACCCATACCAATCCGGTGCATGCGCTGCTGTACCTGATAATCTCGCTGCTGGCGATTGCAGGCGTGTTCTTCTCGCTGGGCGCTTATTTCGCCGGCGCGCTGGAAATCATCGTCTATGCGGGCGCCATCATGGTGCTGTTCGTGTTCGTGGTGATGATGCTCAACCTCGGCAACTCGGTTATTGAGCAGGAGCGCGGCTGGCTTAAGCCGCAGCTCTGGATTGGTCCGGGCCTGCTCTCCGCCGTTTTGCTGGTGGTGATGGTCTACGCCATTCTTGGCGTTAACGATCAAGGCATCGACGGCACGCCAGTCAGCGCGAAAGAGGTTGGCGTGGCGCTGTTCGGCCCTTACGTGCTGGCGGTGGAACTGGCTTCTATGCTGCTGCTGGCGGGCCTGGTTGTGGCCTTCCATCTCGGTCGTGAAGAGTCGGCAGGCGACGTCGTCAGCGTGCGCGGCGGTTCCCCTGCGGAACAGGCGAAAAGAAAAACGGAGGAGCACGTATGATCCCGTTACAACATGGACTCATCCTCGCGGCCATTCTGTTCGTCCTCGGACTGACCGGCCTTATTATCCGTCGCAATCTGCTGTTCATGCTGATTGGCCTGGAAATCATGATTAACGCCGCCGCGCTCGCCTTTGTGGTCGCGGGCAGCTACTGGGGCCAGACCGACGGTCAGGTGATGTATATCCTGGCGATTAGCTTAGCGGCTGCGGAAGCGAGCATCGGCCTTGCGCTGCTGCTGCAACTCCATCGCCGTCGCCAGAACCTGAATATCGATTCAGTAAGTGAGATGCGTGGATGAACCTCCTCTGGTTAACAATTCTTTTGCCATTGATTGGCTATGTATTGCTCGCGTTCTCGCGCGGTCGCTGGTCGGAAAACCTTTCCGCCACGGTGGGCGTGGGCTCTGTCGGGCTGGCGGCGCTGGTTACCGCTATCGTTGGCTTTGATTTCTTCAGCAACGGCAAACAGGCTTTCACTCAGCCGCTGTGGACCTGGATGTCGGTGGGCGATTTTAATATCGGCGTTAACCTGGTGCTGGATGGCCTGTCGCTGACCATGCTTTCCGTGGTGACCGGCGTAGGCTTCCTGATCCACATGTTCGCTTCCTGGTATATGCGCGGCGAAGAGGGGTACTCTCGCTTCTTCGCCTATACCAACCTGTTTATCGCGAGCATGGTGGTGCTGGTACTGGCTGACAACCTGCTGCTGATGTATCTCGGCTGGGAAGGCGTGGGCCTCTGCTCTTATCTGCTGATCGGCTTCTACTACACCGATCCGAAGAATGGCGCAGCGGCGATGAAGGCGTTTGTCGTCACCCGCGTGGGCGATGTCTTCCTCGCTTTCGCGCTGTTCATTCTCTACAACGAACTCGGCACGCTGAACTTCCGCGAAATGGTTGAACTGGCGCCGCAGCACTTTGCTAACGGCAATGAAATGCTGCGCTGGGCGACGCTGATGCTGCTTGGCGGCGCGGTAGGTAAATCTGCACAGCTTCCGCTGCAAACCTGGCTTGCGGACGCGATGGCGGGCCCAACGCCGGTTTCCGCGCTGATCCACGCGGCGACCATGGTTACCGCGGGCGTTTATCTCATTGCCCGCACCCACGGCCTGTTCCTGATGACGCCGGACGTGCTGCATCTGGTCGGCATCGTTGGCGCCATTACGCTGGTGCTGGCTGGTTTTGCCGCTCTCGTGCAGACCGACATCAAACGTGTGCTCGCTTACTCCACCATGAGCCAGATTGGCTATATGTTCTTGGCGCTTGGCGTACAGGCGTGGGATGCGGCGATTTTCCACCTGATGACCCACGCGTTCTTTAAAGCGCTGCTGTTCCTCTCGTCCGGCTCCGTCATTCTGGCGTGCCACCACGAGCAGAACATCTTTAAAATGGGCGGGCTGCGCAAGTCCATTCCGCTGGTGTACGCCTGCTTCCTGGTCGGCGGCGCGGCGCTGGCGGCGTTGCCGATCGTCACCGCAGGCTTCTACAGTAAAGATGAAATTCTGTGGGGCGCAGCGGCCAACGGTCATAACTACTTAATGCTGGCGGGTCTGGCGGGGGCGTTCCTCACCTCCATCTATACCTTCCGCATGATTTTCATCGTGTTCCACGGCGAAGAGAAAATTCACGCTCATGCAGGGAAGGGGATTACCCACCACCTGCCGCTAATCGTTCTGCTGGTGCTTTCCACCTTTGTGGGCGCGCTGATCACACCGCCGCTGGCGGGCGTGCTGCCGGAAAGCAACTTCGGCCACGAAGGCAAAATGACAGTGGAAATCGCTTCGGGCGCCATCGCCATCATCGGCATCCTGATTGCCGCCTGGCTGTGGCTTGGCAAACGCACGCTGGTCGCTTCTGTGGCCAACAGCGCGCCGGGCCGCTTCTTCGGTACATGGTGGTTCCACGCCTGGGGCTTCGACTGGCTGTATGACAAAGTCTTCGTCAAACCTTTCCTCGGTATCGCCTGGCTGCTGAAACGCGATCCGTTGAATGCGCTGATGAACATTCCGGCTATCCTCTCCCGCTTCGCAGGCCGCGGTCTGCTGTTTAGCGAGAGCGGTTATCTGCGCTGGTATGTGGCATCCATGAGCATCGGCGCGGTCGTGGTGCTGGCGCTGCTGATGGTATTGCGTTGAGTTTGCAAGAATAAGTGAATTTTCTTTGCTGAGAATTCGTTGAAAATCAGGTCCCAGCGGACAGGCGGCTATGGCAGTGAGCCTGTCCGGGACTTTAACAAGGAATATTGATTGCCATGTTATTACCCTGGCTAATATTGATTCCCTTTATCGGCGGCTTTTTCTGCTGGCAGACGGAGCGCTTCGGCGTAAAAATGCCACGCTGGATTGCCCTGATTACCATGGGGCTGACGCTGGCGCTCTCGCTGCAACTCTGGTTGCAGGGCGGCTATTCACTGACGCAGGCGGCAGGGTTGCCGCAGTGGCAGTCAGAATTTGTTTTGCCGTGGATCCCGCGCTTTGGCATTACTATCCATCTCGCTATCGATGGGCTCTCCCTGTTGATGGTCGTGCTGACCGGCCTGCTTGGCGTGCTGGCGGTGCTCTGCTCCTGGAACGAGATTGAGAAATATCAGGGCTTCTTCCACCTCAACCTGATGTGGATTTTGGGTGGCGTAATCGGCGTCTTCCTTGCCATTGATATGTTCCTGTTCTTCTTCTTCTGGGAAATGATGCTGGTGCCGATGTACTTCCTGATTGCGCTCTGGGGCCATAAGGCCTCCGACGGGAAGACGCGTATTACCGCCGCCACCAAGTTCTTTATCTACACCCAGGCGAGCGGTCTGGTGATGCTGATCGCTATTCTGGCGCTGGTGTTTGTTCACTTCAGCGCGACCGGAGAATGGACCTTTAACTACCAGCAACTGCTGAAAACGCCGATGTCCCACAACGTGGAATGGCTGCTGATGCTCGGCTTCTTTATCGCGTTTGCGGTGAAAATGCCGGTGGTACCGCTGCACGGCTGGCTGCCGGATGCCCACTCCCAGGCGCCGACCGCCGGTTCTGTCGACCTCGCGGGCATTTTGCTGAAAACTGCCGCCTACGGCCTGCTGCGCTTCTCCCTGCCGCTGTTTCCGAACGCGTCGGCGGAGTTTGCTCCCATCGCCATGTGGCTTGGCGTTATTGGCATTTTCTACGGCGCGTGGATGGCTTTCTCGCAGACCGATATTAAGCGCCTTATTGCTTACACCTCCGTTTCCCACATGGGCTTTGTGCTGATTGCTATTTATACCGGCAGCCAGCTGGCTTATCAGGGCGCGGTTATCCAGATGATTGCCCACGGTCTTTCCGCCGCCGGCCTCTTCATTCTCTGCGGTCAGCTTTACGAGCGTCTGCACACGCGTGACATGCGTCTGATGGGCGGTTTGTGGAGCAAGATCAAATGGCTGCCGGCGATGTCGATGTTCTTCGCCGTAGCGACGCTGGGTATGCCAGGCACCGGTAACTTTGTTGGCGAATTCATGATCCTCTTCGGCAGCTTCCACGTGGTGCCGATGATCACCGTCATCTCGACCTTCGGCCTGGTTTTCGCCTCTGTTTATTCACTGGCGATGCTGCACCGCGCTTACTTCGGCCAGCCGAAGAGCGAAGCGGCCCGTCAGGAGATCCGCGGAATGTCGCTGCGCGAGCTGTTCATCATTCTGCTGCTGGTGGCGCTTCTGGTACTGCTCGGCTTCTATCCGCAGCCGATTCTGGATACATCGCATTCCGCGATGAGCAATATCCAGCAGTGGTTTACTGATTCTGTTTCTACTACAAGGCCGTAATTCGCCATGACAATATCACTCCAACAATTGATCGCGCTGCTACCGCTGCTCGTCGTCGGCTTGACGGTAGTGGTTGTGATGCTCTCCATTGCGTGGCGACGCAACCACTTTTTAAATGCCACGCTGTCGGTCATCGGCCTGAACGCCGCGCTGCTGTCGCTCTGGTTTGTCGGCCAGGTGGGGCCGATGGATGTTACCCCGCTGATGCGGGTTGACGGCTACGCCATGCTCTACACCGGCCTGGTGTTGCTGGCGAGCCTTGCCACTTGCACCTTCGCCTATCCGTGGTTGCAGACTTATCCGGATAACAAAGAAGAGTTTTATCTGCTGGTGCTGATTGCCGCGCTCGGTGGCATTCTGCTGGCTAACGCTAACCATCTGGCCTCGCTGTTCCTCGGCATTGAGCTTATTTCGCTGCCGCTGTTTGGCCTGATTGGTTACGCTTTCCGCCAGAAACGCTCGCTGGAAGCCGCTATTAAGTACACCATTCTCTCTGCCGCAGCCTCTTCCTTCCTGCTGTTTGGCATGGCGCTGGTGTATGCGCAGTCCGGCAGCCTGTCGTTTGTCAGCCTCGGCAAGAGCCTGGCGGACAACATGCTGCACGAACCGCTGCTGCTGGCGGGTCTTGGCCTGATGATTGTCGGTCTTGGCTTTAAACTCTCTCTGGTACCGTTCCACCTCTGGACGCCGGACGTTTACCAGGGCGCGCCTGCGCCGGTTTCTACGTTCCTCGCTACCGCCAGTAAAATCGCTATTTTCGGCGTGGTGATGCGTCTGTTCCTCTATGCGCCGGTTGGCGACAGCGAGGCGGTGCGCGTGGTGCTGGGCATTATTGCCTTTATCTCCATCATCTTCGGTAACCTGATGGCGCTGAGCCAGACCAACATCAAGCGTCTGCTCGGCTACTCCTCCATTTCTCATCTGGGCTACCTGCTGGTGGCGCTGATTGCGCTGCAAAGCGGCCAGATGTCGATGGAAACCGTTGGGGTCTACCTGGCCGGTTACCTGTTCAGCAGCCTTGGCGCGTTTGGCGTGGTGAGCCTGATGTCCAGCCCGTATCGTGGCCCGGACGCGGATTCGCTCTACTCTTACCGCGGCCTGTTCTGGCACCGTCCAATCCTCTCCGCCGTCATGACCGTAATGATGCTGTCGCTTGCGGGCATTCCGATGACCCTTGGCTTTATCGGTAAGTTCTACGTGCTGGCCGTGGGCGTGCAGTCGAGCCTGTGGTGGTTGACGGCGGCGGTGGTGGTAGGTTCCGCAATTGGTCTCTACTACTACCTGCGTGTGGCGGTGAGCCTCTACCTGAGCGCGCCTCAGCAGCTCAACCGCGACGCGCCGTCCAATTGGGCGTGGAGCGCCGGCGGTGTAGTGGTGCTGCTTTCCGCTCTGGTGGTGCTGGTGCTTGGCGTATGGCCGCAGCCGCTGATTACGCTGGTGCAAATGGCGCAGCCGCTGGCCGGCGCCGTGCAGGCCGCGCAGGTTATGCCATAAGCTTGTCGATGTAAGAAAAAACCGCCGCTTGTCGGCGGTTTTTTTATGGGCGCTATACCGTGATAGTCAGGAAATCTTCCGCCAGTTCGCTCGCCGGGAAAATGGCGCGCGCCTCTGACAGCAGCCGGAGGCAGGCCGCTGCGTCATAGCGGGAGCTGAAATGGGTCATGATGAGCCTGAGCGCCCGCGCCTCGCGCGCCAGTTCCGCCGCCTGATGGGTTGTGGAGTGTCCCCGGCTGTTGGCTTTCTCCGCCATGGCCGCCTCAAGCGTGGTTTCATGCACCATGACGTCTACCTCTTGCGCCAGCCGCAATGCCCCCGGCGTCGGGCCGGTATCGCCGAAAATCGCCAGCTTTTTGCCTTTTTGCGGTTCGCCCAGGTAATCGCGTCCGTCAATCTCGCGGCCATCTTCCAGCCTTACTGTTTCGCCTCGTTTGAGGCGCTGAAAGAGCGGGCCTGGCGCAACCCCTGCGCGAGTCAGCCGCTGGGCATCCAGCTTGCCGGGTTTGTCGTGTTCTTCAATGCGGTAGCCATAACACTCGACGGGATGTGCAAGCGCAACCGCGCTGACCTTCATTTCCCCGTCGTCAAACACCAGCCCCTCTGTGATTTCATGAATGGTCAGCGGAAAGCCCGCCCAGGAGCCGCTGAGCTTAAGCGACATGTTAATAAACTCCCGAATGCCCGCTGGCCCATAGATGGTAAGCGGCGCCTCGCTGCCTGCCATTGAGCGGCTGCACAGCAGCCCAGGCAGACCGAAAATATGGTCGCCGTGAAGGTGAGTAATGAAGATTTTATCGATCCTGCCGGGGTTAAACGCAGTGCGCAGCATCTGGTGCTGGGTGCCTTCGCCGCAGTCGAATAACCATAAACCGGGCCGGGCAAGAAGAGGGTTGAGCACCATGGCCGATACGTTGCGGTTGCGGGTTGGAACGCCCGCTGAAGTGCCAAGAAAAGTCAGTTCCATAGAAAGGGTGCTCCCGTCTGGCGATAAAAGCCTTTAGTATAGCGATGAACCCCCTGTCACCAAGGAGCTTTTCATGATCCGCTGGCAAGACCTGCACCACAGCGAACTCGATGTGCCCACCCTATATGCGCTGTTGAAACTGCGCTGCGACGTTTTCGTCGTTGAGCAAAATTGCGTTTATGCCGATATTGACGGCGATGACCTGGTGGGAGAAAACCGTCATCTGCTGGGCTGGCGCGACGGCGAGCTGGTCGCTTATGCGAGGATTCTGAAAAGTGTCGAAGAAGAGGCGCCTGTAGCCATTGGTCGGGTCATTGTCTCTCGCGCCGCCAGAGGCGAAAAACTGGGTTATCAATTGATGGAGCAGGCCCTGGCTTCCTGTCAGCGGCACTGGCCGCAGCGGGCGATATACCTTGGCGCGCAGGCCCATCTGCAACCTTTTTACGCAAGCTTTGGCTTCCGGCCGGTGACGGAAATTTATGACGAAGACGGCATTCCTCATATCGGCATGGCGAAGGAATAGCAGTTACGCAAAAAGCGTGGCGTTGTCTATAGTTAGCAGACGGGTATTCACCAAAACACGGAGAACAGTTATGTCCGACTCACAACCGTATGAACCTCGTCTTGATGATGATCTCACTCTGCTGAGCGAAACGCTGGAAGAAGTCTTACGCTCCTCGGGCGACCCAGCCGATCAGAAGTATATTGAGCTTAAAGCCCGCGCAGAGCAGGCGCTGCACGATGTTAAAGCTCGCGTCAGCAATGCTTCAGACAACTACTACTATCGCGCGAAAAAAGCGGTTTACCGCGCGGATGACTACGTGCACGAAAAACCCTGGCAGGGCGTAGGAATTGGCGCTGCCGCAGGCCTGATATTTGGTCTTCTGCTGGCCCGTCGTTAATTCTTTACGCTCCAGCCGCCCTGAAATCACACCGCTGCGGCGGTGTGTCGTTTTATTCGGCCCTGCAGCCACATATAATGCAGGGTTTTTAAGGGAGGGGAGAGGTAGGTAGTGTTATCCATAGAAGATGCGTTACAGCGGCTTGCAGACCGGCTGACGACGCCCTTACCAGACCAACCTGGTCTGCGCCGTTTGTGTACGCCTGTCACTCTAAGCGATGCCAGTGACCCGCTCGCCTGGCTTGCAAGCCAACCGTTTTTCCCTCAGTTCTACTGGCAGCAGCGCAGTGGCAGCGATGAAGCCGCCGCACTTGGCGCGCTTAAACGATTCAATTCTTTGCCGCAAGCGCAGGCTTTTCTCCAACAGGCGGATGAGCCTGAATTGCGCATCTGGGGCCTGAATGCCTTCAATCCTCATGAAGGCGACTTGTTTCTCTCTCGTCTCGAATGGCGACGACATGAAGGCCAGGCCTGGCTCTGCCTGCACCTCTGGAGCGAAACGTCGCTGAAAGAAGATGCCCGGCAGGCGACCGCTTTCCTGAACGCGCTCCAGCCTGCCAGACTGCTGCCGCCGCTTAATTCACGGCTGGTAGAAGAATGTCATATTCCCGATAAAGAAGGCTGGTGCGACCGGGTTCGTCTTGCTACCCGCGCCATACATCAGCAGGAGATGGATAAAGTGGTGCTGGCCCGCGCCAGCGATCTGCGTTTTGGCCGACCCGTCTGCGCGGCGGCGCTGATGGCTGCCAGCCGCCGGGTTAACCTCAACTGCTACCATTTCTATATGGCTTTCAGTGAGCACGACGCCTTTCTTGGCTCCAGTCCCGAGCGGCTCTGGCGACGCATCGACAGGGCGTTGCGTACCGAGGCGCTGGCGGGCACTATCGAAAATCATCCCGACGATCATCGCGCCTGGGCGCTTGGCCAGTTGCTGTTGGCCGATGACAAAAACCAGCGCGAAAACTTGCTGGTAGTGGAAGATATTTGCCAGCGTATAGAAAAACTCGGAGACGGCTACGACGTGCTGCCCCCGCAGGTGCTGCGCCTGCGCAAGGTGCAACACCTGCGCCGCTGTATCTGGAGCACGCTCTTTCAGCCGGACGATGCGCTGTGTCTGCAACAGTTGCAACCCACTGCGGCTGTCGCCGGGCTGCCACGCGAAGCGGCGCGGCTTTTTATTGGCGAACATGAACCTTTCACGCGCGGTTGGTATGCCGGTTCCGCAGGTTATCTCTCCCTTCAGCAATCTGAGTTCTGCGTGTCGTTGCGCTCGGCGCAGGTGACGGGCGATACGGTACGCCTCTACGCAGGCGCCGGGATCGTATCGGGGTCCGACCCGGAGCAGGAGTGGCAGGAGATTGAGAACAAAGCGGCAGGTTTGCATACGCTGCTGTGCCGCTAAGCGCCACAATCCCGATTCATATCAAAATACATGATGCCATAATCCTTATAATAACCGGGCAAAATTGATACCGGACAACATCATGTCGATAAGCTCCTTCAACCGACGCTGGGCTGCGGTCATCCTTGAGACGCTGACGCGCCACGGCGTGCGTCATATCTGTATCGCTCCCGGCTCACGCTCCACGCCGTTGACGCTGGCGGCGGCGGAAAATCGCGCCTTTATCGCCCATACCCATTTTGACGAACGCGGCCTTGGCCACCTGGCGCTGGGGCTGGCGAAGGGGAGCGGCGAGCCGGTAGCGGTGATTGTGACGTCCGGCACCGCCGTGGCGAACCTTTATCCGGCCATCATCGAAGCCGGGCTTACCGGTGAAAAACTCATTATGCTGACGGCCGACAGGCCGCCGGAGCTTATCGACTGCGGCGCGAATCAGGCCATTCGTCAGCAAGATATTTTTGCTTCTCACCCTGGCGTTTCTGTCGCGCTGCCCCGTCCCACGGCCGATATTCCCGCCCGCTGGCTCGTTTCTACGCTTGATGAAGCGATGAGCGGCGTGAAAGCGGGCGCGGTGCATATTAACTGCCCGTTTGCCGAGCCGCTTTACGGCGAGCTGGACGACTCGGGGCTGGCCTGGCAGCAGGCGCTGGGGGAATGGTGGCAGAGCGACCAGCCCTGGCTGCGTGTGAGCGAGGGGCAGGCGTGCCTCAAACAGCGCGACTGGTTTTTTTGGCGGCAAAAGCGTGGCGTGGTTATTGCGGGCAGGCTCTCGGCCGGCGAAGGCGAGCTGGTCGCCGCCTGGGCGAAAACGCTCGGCTGGCCGCTGATTGGCGACGTGCTGTCGCAGACGGGGCAGCCGCTACCCTGCGCGGATTTATGGCTGAGCAATCGCCGGGCGACCGAATTGCTGTCGCAGGCGCAGTTGGTTATCCAGTTTGGCGCCAGCCTTACCGGTAAACGGCTGCTGCAATGGCAGGCGGCCTGCACGCCGGACGAGTACTGGCTGGTGGACTCGCTGCCCGGACGACTTGACCCGGCGCACCACCGCGGCCGCAGGCTGACGGCCAATATCAGCGACTGGCTTGAGCTTCACGCCGCGCAGAAACGCGCCCCGTGGGCGATGGCGCTTAAGGCGATAGCGCAAGAGGCCAGTCAGAGCGTCGAGCAGGCGACGCACGCCTTCGGCGAAGCGCAGCTGGCGCACCGGATTGCGGAACTGCTGCCGCAGGCGGGCCAGCTTTTTGTCGGCAATAGCCTGGTGGTGCGGCTGGTGGACGCGTTTGCACAGCTTCCGGCGGGCTACCCGGTCTTCAGCAACCGCGGCGCGAGCGGCATTGACGGACTCATTTCTACCGCCGCCGGGGTTCAGCGCGCCACCGCGCGCCCGACGCTTGCCATACTCGGCGACCTTTCGGCGCTATACGATCTCAACTCCCTTGCCCTGTTGCGTGAGGCCTCTGCGCCTGTCGTCCTTATTGTCGTTAACAATAACGGCGGCCAGATTTTCTCGCTGCTGCCGACGCCTGCCGCCGAGCGTGAAAAATATTACTGCATGCCGCAAAACGTCACCTTCGGGCATGCTGCGGCAATGTTCGGGCTCAACTACGCCCGGCCCGAAAGTTGGCAGGCGTTATGCGATGCGGTGGAGACGGGGTGGCGCACGCCGGGTGCTACGATTGTTGAACTTATCGTGTCGCCCACTGAAGGCGCGCAAACGCTGCAGCGGCTGGTTGCGCAGGTAAGCCAGGCATGAAGCTTCACGCAAAAGTTAAGCGGAGCGCTTTCGCCAATCAGCCCTGGCTGGTCTGGTTGCACGGTTTTTTGGGTAACCATGAAGAGTGGCTGCCTGTAGCGACCCTGCTGCCGCAGTGGTCGCATCTTTTTATCGATCTTCCCGGACACGGCGAGTCGTCGTGCATAGCGGCGCAGAATAGCCAGCAGGTGAGCAAATGGCTCGCTGAAACTGTAAGTAGTTACAACATCCTTAGATACTGGCTGGCAGGCTATTCGCTTGGCGGGCGGATAGCGATGCAGTATGCCTGCCAGCAAGAGATAAGCGGATTACTGGGCGTGATTGTCGAAGGCGGTCATCCCGGCCTGACAAGCGCCGCTGAGCGGGAGGCGAGGCGCGAAGCGGACGGCCGCTGGGCGCAGCGTTTACGCGAGCAGCCGCTCTCCCTGGTGCTGGATGCCTGGTATCGCCAGCCGGTTTTCGCTTCGCTCACCGAAGCGCAGCGCGCCGCGTTAGTTACGCTGCGCAGCCGCAATAATCCGCAGGCGCTTGCCGCCATGCTGGAGGCAGCGTCGCTTGGCCGCCAGCCCGATCTGCACGCGCCGCTGGCAAAGCTCGGCTTGCCGTTTCATTACCTGTACGGTGAAAAAGATAACAAATTCGGCGCGCTTGCGACGCAACTTACCGCATCGCGCCACCCTATTGCCGCAGCCGGCCACAACGCCCATCGGGAAAATCCGCAAGCGGTGGCGAACTGCATCACTGACATTTTGCTGCAACATGCTAAGGAAGAACCATGATTTACCCTGATGAACAGCGGCTCTATGCGCCGGTCGAATGGCGGGATTGCTCAGAAGGCTATCGCGACATTCGTTACCATAAATCCATCGACGGCATCGCGAAAATCACCATTAACCGTCCCGAAGTACGCAACGCGTTTCGCCCGCTCACCGTTAAAGAGATGCTGCAGGCGCTGGCGGACGCGCGCTATGACGATAATATCGGCGTTATTATTCTCACCGGCGAAGGGGAAAAAGCGTTCTGCGCGGGCGGCGACCAGAAGGTGCGCGGCGACTACGGCGGTTATCAGGATGATTCCGGCGTACATCACCTCAACGTGCTCGACTTTCAGCGCCAGATCCGCACCTGCCCAAAGCCGGTGGTGGCAATGGTGGCGGGCTATTCCATCGGCGGCGGTCACGTATTGCATATGATGTGCGACCTGACCATTGCGGCGGAAAACGCCATCTTCGGCCAGACCGGACCTAAAGTCGGCTCCTTTGACGGCGGCTGGGGCGCTTCCTATATGGCGCGCATCGTCGGGCAGAAAAAAGCGCGGGAAATCTGGTTCCTTTGCCGTCAGTACGACGCGCAGCAGGCGCTGGATATGGGGCTCGTGAATACGGTAGTACCGCTGGCGGAGCTGGAAAAAGAGACGGTGCGCTGGTGTCGTGAAATGCTGCAAAACAGCCCGATGGCGCTGCGCTGTCTGAAAGCGGCGCTCAACGCCGACTGCGACGGCCAGGCGGGCTTGCAGGAGCTGGCGGGCAACGCCACCATGCTGTTCTATATGACCGAAGAAGGCCAGGAAGGGCGCAACGCGTTCAACGAGAAGCGCCAGCCGGACTTCAGCAAGTTTAAGCGTAACCCGTAATGCGACGCGCTCAGGTTTACCGCTATTCGCTGCCGATGGACGCAGGCGTAGTGCTGCGCGAACGGCGGCTGAAATGTCGCGAAGGGTTGCTGGTTCGCCTTGGCGAAGGCGAGCGCGAAGGGTGGGGCGAGGTGGCGCCGCTGCCAGGCTTCAGCCTGGAGACGCTGGAAGAGGCGCAGGCGGCAACCGTTGCCTGGGCTCAAGCCTGGCGCAGCGGTCAGGCGGTTTCGCTGCCCGGTCTGCCAGCCGCCGATTTCGGCGTAAGCTGCGCGCTGGCGGAGCTTGGCGGCGAACTGCCGCTGAAGGCGGATTTCCGCGTCGCGCCCTTGTGCAGCGGCGACCCGGACGAACTCTTCGCCACGCTTTCCGCGATGCCGGGCGAGAAAATCGCCAAGGTAAAAGTCGGGCTTTATGAAGCGGTTCGCGACGGCATGGTAGTTAATCTGCTGCTGGAGGCGTTGCCCGACCTGCGTCTGCGCCTTGACGCCAACCGCAGCTGGACGCCGCTTAAGGCCCGACAGTTCGCAAAATATGTCAACCCGGCGAACCGCCCCCGCATTGCGTTTATTGAAGAACCCTGCCAGCGCCGCGAGCAGTCGCGCGAGTTCGCCCGCGAAACGGGCATCGCCATCGCCTGGGACGAAAGCCTGCGGGAAGCGGATTTTACTTTTGACGCCGAACCCGGCCTGAGCGCGGTAGTTATCAAACCCACGCTGACCGGAAGCCTCCATAACGTGCGCGAGCAAATCGCGCAGGCGCACGCGCTGGGGCTTGAGGCGGTAATAAGCTCTTCTATTGAATCGAGTCTCGGGTTAACGCAACTGGCGCGCCTGGCCGCCTGGCTCACGCCGATGACCGTACCGGGGCTGGATACGCTCTCTTTAATGCAGGCGCAACTGGTGCGCGAGTGGCCGGGCAGCGCGCTGCCTTGCTGGCCGGTGGAAAATCTGGAGCCGCTGCTATGAGCTTCACCACATGGCCGTGGCGCCACTGGCGAGCAGAGCGCGGGGAAGCGATAGCCCTGCGCACAGCCAGGGAGCACTTTACCTGGCGACAATTATGCGAGCGTGTCGACGCGCTGGCGACGGGCTTTCATCAGCAAGGCGTCAGAGAAGGCGCGGGCGTCGCTTTGTGCGCTAAAAACAGTCCGCAAGCGCTCTTCGCTTGGCTTGCGTTGTTGCAGTGCGGCGTGCGGGTCTTGCCGCTTAACCCGCAGCTCCCTGCATCTATGCTCGCGCAACTACTGCCTGCGCTTTCACTGGACTACGCGCTGGTTTGCGGCGACGCGCCGCCGCCGCCGGGCTTGCCGCTGCTTGCCATGCGCGAAGAAGCCGCCGCTGCGCATGCGGTTGGCTGGCAGGCTGAACGCTTTGCGTCCATGACGCTCACTTCCGGCTCGACAGGCTTGCCGAAGGCGGCGGTGCACAGCGCCGGCGCGCACCTTGCCAGCGCCGCCGGGGTGCTGGGTGAAATTCCCTTTGCCAGCGGCGATTGCTGGCTGCTCTCCCTGCCGCTCTATCATGTCTCCGGGCAGGGCATTTTCTGGCGCTGGCTGCTGGCGGGCGCGGGCCTTGCGACGCGCGAATCGCAACCGCTGGCGCAGGCGCTGGCGGGCTGTACCCACGCTTCGCTGGTGCCTACTCAGCTGTGGCGGCTGCTGGAAGAAGGGCAGGCTATCCCGTCCCTTAAAGCGGTGTTGCTGGGCGGCGCGGCGATTCCGGTGGCGTTAACCGAAGCGGCGCATAAGCGCGGCATCGCCTGCTGGTGCGGCTACGGCCTGACCGAATTCGCTTCTACCGTCTGCGCGAAAAAAGCGGACGGGCAGAGCGACGTCGGTTTTGTTCTGGCAGGACGGGAAGTGAAAATCGTCAACAACGAGATTTGGCTGCGCGGCGCGAGCATGGCGGCGGGATACTGGCGTGAAGGCGGCGTACAGCCGCTGACAAATCGCGAAGGATGGTTCGCCACCCGCGATCGCGGCGCCTGGCTTGGCGAAAGGCTGCGCGTGCTGGGGCGTCTGGACAATCTCTTTTTCAGCGGCGGCGAAGGCATTCAGCCGGAAGAGGTGGAGCGGGTCATCGCTGCGCACCCGCATGTGCGGCAGGCTTTCGTAGTGCCGCTGGAAGACAAAGAGTTTGGCCACCGTCCGGTGGCGGTGGTGGAGTGCGACGAAGAGGCGCGCCCAGAGGCGCTTGCGTCATGGGTGCGAGATAAACTGGCGCGCTTTCAGCAGCCGGTGCGCTGGCTCCCGCTGCCCGAGAGTATAAAAAACGGCGGGATTAAAATCTCCCGCCGTCAGCTTTCAGAATGGGTGGTTAACGAACTCTCCCCCAGCCATTAATGGAGGAGGCCAGCGCGGTTAGCGTTTCGCTTTCAGCGCCGCCAGCGCGGCCGCCACGCCCGCGCCATATTCCGGGTGCACTTCGCTGAAGATGCCTATCTGGCGCTCCTGAATAAACGCCGGCACGCTCTGGATATCCTCCGCGATGCGGTTGTACATGCGCTGACGCTCTTCCTCGCCGATGAGGTTGAACAGCGCGCGCGGCTGGGTGAAGTAATCGGTATCTTCGCGGTGGTTCCAGTGATCCGCCGCGCCTTCCATGCTCAGCGGCGGCTCGCTGTAGTCAGGCTGCTCCTGGAATACGCCAAAGCTGTTCGGCTCGTAGGTCGGGCCGTTGCCGCTGTTGCCGTCCACGCGCATCGCGCCGTCGCGATGGTAGTTGTGGAACGGGCAGCGCGGCTTGTTCACCGGGATCTGGTGATGGTTTACCCCAAGGCGATAACGGTGCGCGTCGCCATACGAGAAGAGACGTCCCTGCAGCATGCGGTCCGGAGAAAAGCCGATGCCCGGCACGACGTTCGCCGGCGACATGGCGACCTGCTCCACTTCCGCAAAGTAGTTGTCCGGATTGCGGTTCAGCTCCAGCACGCCCACTTCAATCAGCGGATAGTCGGCGTGCGGCCAGACTTTCGTCAGGTCGAACGGGTTATACGGCGTCTGCGAAGCTTCCGCTTCCGGCATGATCTGCACGTAAAACTTCCAGCGCGGGAAATCACCTTTTTCGATGGACTCGAACAGGTCGCGCTGGGCGCTTTCACGGTCTTCGGCAATCAGGCGCTTCGCGTCGTCGTCCATCAGGTTATGAATGCCCTGTTCGGAACGCAGGTGGAATTTAACCCAGAAACGTTCGTTATTGGCGTTGATAAAGCTAAAGGTGTGACTGCCGAAGCCGTGCATTTCCCGGTACGAGCGCGGCAGGCCGCGGTCGGAGAAGTCGATAGTCAACTGGTGCACCGTTTCCGGCTGCAGCGAGAAAAAGTCCCATTTGTAGGTCGGGTTGCGCAGGTTGGTGCGCGGGTCGCGCTTCACTACATGGTTGAGATCGGGGAATTTCAGCGGATCGCGCAGGTAGAAGACTGGGGTGTTGTTGCCCACCAGATCCCAGTTCCCCTCTTCGGTGTAAAACTTAATGGAAAAGCCGCGAATATCGCGTTCGGCGTCGGCCGCGCCGCGTTCGCCCGCCACCGTTGAGAAGCGGATAAACAGATCCGTTTTCTTGCCGATCTGCGAGAAGATTTTCGCACGGGTGAAATCGGTAATATCCCGGGTTACGGTAAAGGTGCCATAGGCGCCGGAACCCTTCGCGTGCATGCGGCGCTCGGGGATCACTTCGCGATCAAAATGCGCCAGTTTCTCCAGGAACCAGACATCCTGCAGCAGCATAGGTCCACGACGTCCCGCCGTCATGGAGTTATTGTTATGGGCCACCGGTGCGCCTGACGCCGTGGTTAATCCTTTTTTACTCATCGTTTTTCTCCCGCAACAGGTAAGTCGTTTGATTGTAATTGTCTATTGATTACTGAATTATCCTCGGCGATATTTTTAGATTAATCGTTGATCCTGGGCAATCTGGCTGTTCCTATTGCAGTTATCTTTGCCACCTTTCGTTAAGCAAAAAGATTCATTTTCACCTGGTTACAAGTCCAGGCTAACGCTAAAGCCCTGATACATTGCTTCCCCGCCGGATAGCGGTACAATGCCGCTGCTTTTTTTGGGATCCTTTTTGCTTATTTGAGATACACGGAATGAAAAAATTACTGATTGCGGGCGTGAGCGGGCTGCTCTTCGTGGCTTCCCAGGCGAACGCGCTGAGCGTGGGCGGCGAAGTGGGTGAGCATTACACCAATATTACCGGCGGCTTCGGCACCGAAAGCACTGGCCTTGCGCTGAACGGCAACTGGGCGCACAACGATGACCACGGCGATATCGCCGGTCTCGGACTTAACTTCAACCTGCCGCTGGGGCCGTTTATGCTCTCTCCTGGCGTAAGAGGCGTTTACCTGAATCCGAAAGCGGGTAGCGAAGGTTACGCGGCGGCAGTTGGCGGCGGCGTGAAATTGCCGATCGGCCAGAGCTTCTCGCTGTTTGGCGATTACTACTACTCTCCGGATTCGCTCTCCAGCAGCATTGATGATTATCAGGAAGCGAACGTCGGCGCGCGCCTCTCTGTTCTGCGTCCGCTCAGCATCGAAGCGGGCTATCGTTACATTAACGTCAGCGGTAAAGATGGCGACCGCGACAGCAAACTGGCCGACGGCCCGTACGTCGGCGTCAGCGCAGCCTTCTGATCCTCCAGGCGCGGCGTCCGTCGCGCCTTTTCTTCCCCTTTCTCCCGCCCGCTTGCGCTATAGTGAAGCGTTCCCTTTGTGTGGAGAAAATAATGCTGAAAGTAGAAATGCTCTCGACGGGCGACGAAGTGCTGCACGGCCAGATAGTCGATACCAACGCCGCATGGCTTGCGGATTACCTCTTTGAGAACGGCTTTCCCATGACCCGTCGCAACACGGTGGGCGACAATCTTGAGGCGCTGACGGCCATTTTGCAGGAGCGCAGCCAGCAGGCGGACATCGTGATTGTGAACGGCGGTCTCGGGCCGACCAGCGACGATCTTAGCGCCGAAGCCGCAGCGAAAGCGGCGGGCGTCGGGCTGGAGCTGCATGAAGAGTGGCTCGCGCATATGGAGCAGTTTTTCTCCTCCCGCGGGCGCGTGATGGCCCCGAGCAACCGCAAACAGGCGATGATCCCGGCAGGCAGCGAGATGGTGGACAACCCCGTCGGTACCGCCTGCGGTTTCGCCATGACGCTTAACCGCGCGGTCATTTTCTTCACGCCTGGGGTGCCTTCGGAGTTTCGCCAGATGGTGCAGCAGCAGATAGTGCCGCGCCTGCGTCAGCGCTTCCCGGAGGTCGAACCGCCGGTTTGTCTGCGTCTCACGACCTTTGGGCGCTCGGAAAGCGATCTCGCGCAGAGCCTTGACTCGCTTACGCTGCCGCCGGGTGTGGTGATGGGCTACCGCTCCTCCATGCCGATTATCGAACTGAAACTGACCGGCCCTGCGAAGGCGCGCGAGGCGATGGAAGCGGTGTGGCCGAAGGTTCGCGAGGTGGCGGGAGAAAGTCTGATTTTCGAAGGAACGGAAGGGCTGCCAGCCCAGCTTGCCCGCCGCTTGCAGGAAAAACCGCTGCGTCTGTCGCTCAGCGAACAGTTCACCGCCGGGCTGCTGGCGCTGCAACTGCGTTCTGCGGGCGCGCCGCTGCTGGATAGCGAGGTGTTGACGGACCGCGATGAAACGCTGCAGGAAGCCGCACAGCGGGCTGCGGCGCTGGTGCAGAAGGCGGGCAGCGAGCTGACGCTGGTGGTGGGCGCCATGCGCGACGAGCAATTAAATATTGTGCTGTGCACGCCGGTCGGACTGCACGCGGTGCGCCTCAAATTCAGCGCTAACCGCCATGAGCTGCGCACTCGTCAGGAAGTCTGCGCCATGATGGCGCTGAACATGCTGCGCCGCTGGCTCAACGACGCACCTGTTACTTCAGAGCACGGCTGGGTGCAGGTGGTGGAAGCCTTCAGTCAGTAACGCCTGCGGCTTACCCTTGCAAAACGCAGCGGGCGGAAGCCTGCTGCGTGACATTGCTTTATTCTCCGCCCCTCAGCATGCGCTCACGCATTACAGTGCTTTTCATTTTTTGCCGATCAGAATCACAAACCTAAATTTTTATGTTGGTTAGCGAGCGTATTCGACCATCAAGCGAAAACAAAAGAACATAAAAAAGGCAAAAAATCTTCGTTTGTCATAAAACTGTAACAATATGTGCGATGTTTCACAGCAATTATGACAAAGCTCCCGTATTCTCCTGCGCGAAAACAAACATAAGCGGCGCAAATGACTTCGTGTCCGCAGATCAATACCTGCCAGGAGAATGTAATGCTAAGTATTTTCAGACCTGCCGCCCATCAGGCGCGGCTTCCCGCGGATCGTGTCGATCCCGTTTATCGCCGCCTGCGCTGGCAGATCTTCATGGGAATTTTCTTTGGCTACGCAGCCTACTATCTGGTGCGCAAAAACTTCGCGCTTGCCATGCCTTATCTGGTGGAGCAGGGTTTTTCCCGCGGCGACCTCGGGTTTGCGCTTTCCGGTATTTCCATTGCTTATGGTTTTTCGAAGTTCATCATGGGTTCGGTCTCGGACCGTTCAAACCCGCGCGTTTTCCTGCCGGCCGGGCTTATTCTGGCGGCGGCGGTGATGTTGTTTATGGGTTTCGTGCCCTGGGCGACCTCCAGCATCATGGTGATGTTTGTGCTGCTGTTTCTTTGCGGCTGGTTCCAGGGAATGGGGTGGCCGCCGTGCGGGCGCACCATGGTGCACTGGTGGTCGCAGAAGGAGCGCGGCGGTATTGTTTCGGTCTGGAACTGCGCCCATAACGTGGGCGGCGGCATTCCGCCGCTGCTGTTCCTGCTCGGCATGGCCTGGTTTAACGACTGGCATGCGGCGCTCTATATGCCTGCTTTCGGCGCTATTTTGGTCGCCATTATCGCCTTCGCCTTAATGCGCGACACGCCGCAATCCTGCGGTCTGCCGCCGATTGAAGAGTACAAAAACGACTACCCGGACGACTACAGCGAAAAAGATGAGCAGGAGCTGACAGCGAAGCAGATCTTCATGCAATACGTGCTGCCGAACAAGCTGCTGTGGTATATCGCTATCGCAAACGTGTTTGTCTACCTGCTGCGCTACGGCATCCTCGACTGGTCGCCGACTTACCTGAAAGAGGTGAAGCACTTCGCGCTGGATAAATCTTCCTGGGCCTATTTCCTGTATGAATATGCCGGGATCCCGGGGACGCTGCTCTGCGGCTGGATGTCCGATAAAGTCTTTAAAGGCAACCGTGGCGCGACCGGCGTCTTCTTTATGACGCTGGTTACTATCGCGACTGTCGTTTACTGGATGAACCCGCCGGGCAACCCGAACGTGGATATGGCCTGCATGATAATCATCGGCTTCCTGATTTACGGCCCGGTAATGTTGATTGGCCTGCATGCGCTGGAGCTGGCGCCGAAAAAAGCGGCGGGTACGGCGGCGGGCTTTACCGGCCTCTTCGGCTACCTCGGCGGTTCGGTGGCGGCGAGCGCGATTGTCGGTTACACCGTTGATTTCTTCGGCTGGGATGGCGGCTTTATGGTGATGGTGGGCGGCAGCATTCTCGCCGTACTGTTGCTGGTGGTTGTCATGATAGGCGAGCGTAAACGCCATCAGGAATTGCAGGAAAAACGCGCTTAAGGAGCACAGATGAAGCTTAAAACAACGCTTATGACGCTGGCGCTTTGCGCCGTGGCGGGGAGCGCGGCGGCGATCGATAAAATCGTGATTGCGCACCGCGGCGCGAGCGGCTACCTGCCGGAGCATACATTGCCGGCTAAAGCGATGGCCTATGCCCAGGGGGCGGATTTCCTTGAGCAGGATCTGGTGATGACAAAGGATGACCAGCTGGTGGTGCTGCATGACCACTACCTGGATCGCGTCACCGACGTGGCGGAACGGTTTCCCGACCGGGCGCGTAAAGACGGGCGCTATTACGCCATCGACTTTACGCTCGCGGAGATCAAATCCCTGAAATTCACCGAGGGGTTTGATCTCGAAAACGGCAAAAAGGTGCAGACCTTCCCGGGCCGTTTTCCGATGGGCAAATCAGATTTCCGCGTGCACACCTTTGAAGAGGAAATTGAGTTCGTTCAGGGGCTGAACCACGCAACCGGCAAGCGCATCGGCATCTATCCGGAGATTAAAGCCCCTTGGTTTCACCATCAGGAAGGGAAAGATATCGCGGCGAAGGTGCTCGGGGTGTTGAAGCAGTATGGCTATGTTGCAAAGCGAGATGCTGTGTACCTGCAATGCTTCGACGCTAATGAGCTTAAGCGCATTAAAACCGAGCTTGAGCCGAAGATGGGGATGGATCTGAAGCTTGTGCAGCTTATCGCGTACACCGACTGGAACGAAACCCAGCAGCAGCAGCCAGACGGCACCTGGGTTAACTACAGCTACGACTGGATGTTCAAACCTGGCGCAATGAAAGAGATTGCGAAATATGCCGACGGCATTGGCCCTGATTACCACATGCTGGTGGCGCCAGGGTCGACAAAGGGGAACGTGAAGCTCACGGCGATGGCGCAGGAAGCGCATGCCAGCCGCTTGCCTGTTCATCCTTACACCGTGCGCGCCGATAAGCTTCCGGATTACGTCAGCGATGTGAATCAGCTTTATGAGGTGCTTTACCGCCAGGCCGATGTGGAAGGGGTGTTTACCGACTTCCCGGACAAAGCGGTGCAGTACCTGCACAAAAACCAATAAAAAAGGGGCTTCGGCCCCTTTTGCTTTTCTGTAAGAGATTACATCTCTATTTCTATGTCCCCCTGCGCTTTGCAGCAGCAGGGGAGAATTTCGCCTGGCTGAATAAACGCCAGCGGCTCGGTAAGCCAGGTGACCTGGCCTGTAACCAGTTTCGTGCGGCATGAGCCGCAGTAGCCTTCGCGGCACTGGTATTCCACCGCCACCTTGTGCGATTCGAGTGCAATAAGCAGCGAAGGATGCTCCTCGTCGCACTCAAGCTGTGAACCGGTGAGGCGAAGCGTAACGCGGCACATATCAGAGCTGGAAGCTGCTAAGATCGTCGTGGTCGATTTCAGAATCGATCTGGCCGACCAGATAAGAGCTCACTTCCACTTCCTGCGGCGCCACCTGCACGTTATCGGAAACCAGCCAGGTGTTGATCCACGGGATCGGGTTTGAGCGGGTCTTAAACGGCAGATCCAGACCCACCGCCTGCATGCGGATGTTCGTAATGTACTCGACGTACTGGCAGAGGATATCTTTGTTCAGGCCGATCATCGAGCCGCCCTGGAACAGGTATTCCGCCCACTCTTTTTCCTGCTGCGCCGCCAGCACGAACAGGTCGTAACACTCCTGTTTGCACTCTTCGGCTATCTGCGCCATCTCGGGGTCATCTTCGCCGCTGCGCATCAGGTTCAGCATATGCTGGGTGCCGGTGAGGTGCAGCGCTTCGTCGCGGGCAATCAGACGAATAATTTTGGCGTTGCCTTCCATCAGTTCGCGCTCGGCGAAAGCGAAGGAGCAGGCGAAGCTGACGTAGAAGCGAATCGCTTCCAGCGCGTTCACGCTCATCAGGCACAGGTAGAGCTTCTTCTTCAGCTCGTGCAGGTTCACGGTAACGGTTTTGCCGTTCACGCTGTGGGTGCCTTCGCCCAGCAGATGCCAGTAGCTGGTCAGCTCGATCAGGTCATCATAGTAATGAGAGATGCCTTCGGCGCGCTTTAAGATCTGCTCGTTGGTGACGATATCATCAAACACCAGCGCCGGGTCGTTCACGATGTTGCGGATGATGTGCGTATAAGAGCGCGAGTGGATAGTCTCGGAAAAGGCCCAGGTTTCAACCCAGGTTTCCAGCTCCGGAATAGAGATAAGCGGCAGCAGCGCGACGTTCGGGCTGCGGCCCTGAATGGAGTCCAGCAGCGTCTGGTACTTCAGGTTGCTCAGGAAGATATGCTTTTCATGCTCCGGCAGCGCCTGGAAATCGATGCGGTCGCGGGAGACATCCACCTCTTCCGGACGCCAGAAAAACGAAAGCTGCTTTTCGATAAGCTTTTCGAAAATTTCATATTTTTGCTGATCGTAGCGCGCTACGTTGACCGGCTGGCCGAAGAACATGGGTTCAAGAAGCTGGTCGTTTTTCGTCTGTGAAAAAGTGGTGTAGGCCATGACGTAAATCCTGTGAAACGGCTTTGTTGATAAGAGGCGATTTGAGTACGCCTCTCACCCCGGCCCTCTCCCCGCAGGGGCGAGGGGGAAAAGAGAAACCCTCTTCACCGGGAAGAGGGCTGCTTCAGGTCAACGACCTTCTTAAATCTTACAAGCGCCGCTTTCGCAGCCGTCGTCCTGAATGGACGGCGCCAGGTCATCCTGGGCATCTTCCGCACCGTCGCGGGTGTTCTGGTAGTACAGCGTTTTCACGCCGAACTTGTACGCGGTGAGCAAGTCTTTCAGGAGCTGCTGCATCGGCACTTTGCCTGACGGGAAGCGCTGCGGGTCGTAGTTGGTGTTCGCCGAAATCGACTGGTCGATGAATTTCTGCATCAGACCCACCAGTTGCAGATAGCCGTCGTTGTTCGGCATTTCCCACAGCAGTTCATACTGCTCTTTCAGGTGTTCGTAATCCGGCACCACCTGACGCAGAATGCCGTCCTTCGACGCTTTGATGCTGATGTGGCCACGCGGCGGTTCAATGCCGTTGGTGGCGTTGGAAATCTGCGAAGAGGTTTCCGAAGGCATCAGCGCCGACAGAGTGGAGTTGCGCAGGCCGTGCGTTTTGATCGATTCGCGCAGGGTTTCCCAGTCGTAGTGCAGCGGCTCGTTAGCAATCGCATCCAGGTCTTTTTTGTAGGTGTCGATTGGCAGGATGCCTTTGCTGTAAGTGGTTTCGTTGAACCACGGGCAGGCGCCTTGCTCTTTCGCCAGCTCGTTAGACGCCTTCAGCAGGAAATACTGAATAGCCTCGAACGTTTTGTGCGTCAGGTTGTTGGCGCTGCCGTCGGAGTAACGCACGCCGTGCTTCGCCAGGTAGTAAGCGAAGTTGATAACGCCGATACCCAGCGTACGGCGACCCATCGCGCCGCGTTTTGCGGCCGGGATTGGGTAATCCTGGTAGTCGAGCAGGGCGTCAAGGGCGCGTACCGCAAGAATAGCCAGCTCTTCCAGTTCGTTCAGGTTCTCAATCGCGCCAAGGTTAAAGGCAGAGAGGGTGCAGAGCGCGATTTCGCCATTCTCGTCGTTGACATCTTCCAGCGGTTTGGTCGGCAGCGCGATTTCCAGGCACAGGTTAGACTGGCGCACCGGCGCGACAACCGGGTCAAATGGGCTATGGGTGTTGCAGTGGTCAACGTTCTGGATGTAGATGCGGCCGGTGGAGGCGCGCTCCTGCATCATCAGCGAGAAGAGCTCGGACGCTTTGATGCGCTGCTTGCGAATGCTGTCGTCTTTTTCATATTTCACATACAGACGTTCGAACTCATCCTGGTCGGCGAAGAACGCGTCGTACAGGCCCGGTACGTCGGACGGGCTGAACAGGGTTATCTCTTCACCTTTCAGCAGACGGGTGTACATCAGCTTGTTGATCTGCACGCCGTAGTCCATGTGACGCACGCGGTTCGCTTCGGTGCCGCGGTTGTTCTTCAGCACCAGCAGGCTTTCCACTTCCAGATGCCACATTGGGTAGAAGAGGGTCGCCGCGCCGCCGCGAACGCCGCCCTGGGAGCAAGATTTCACCGCGGTCTGGAAATGCTTGTAGAACGGGATGCAGCCGGTATGGAACGCTTCGCCGCCGCGAATGGGGCTGCCGAGCGCGCGAATGCGGCCGGCGTTGATGCCGATGCCCGCGCGCTGGGAAACATATTTCACAATCGCGCTGGAGGTGGCGTTGATGGAGTCCAGGCTGTCGCCGCACTCGATAAGCACGCAGGAGCTGAACTGGCGAGTCGGGGTGCGCACGCCGGACATGATCGGCGTCGGCAGCGAAATTTTAAAGGTGGAGACCGCGTCGTAGAAGCGTTTCACGTAATCCAGACGGGTTTCACGCGGGTAGCCGGAGAAGAGGCAGGCCGCAACCAGTATGTAGAGGAACTGCGCGCTCTCGTAAATTTCGCCGGTGACACGGTTCTGAACCAGGTATTTCCCTTCCAGCTGCTTAACGGCCGCATAGGAGAAGTTCATGTCGCGATGATGGTCGATAAAACCGTCCATCTGCTGGAACTCTTCTTCCGTGTAGTCTTCCAGCAGATGTCTGTCGTATTTGCCCAGCTCAACCATGTTGACGACATGAGCATAAAGCTTCGGCGGCTCAAACTGGCCGTAAGCTTTTTTACGCAGGTGGAAGATAGCCAGGCGCGCGGCCAGGTACTGGTAGTCCGGGGCGTCGCGGGAGATAAGATCCGCCGCGGCCTTGATGATGGTTTCATGAATGTCGGAGGTTGTGATGCCATCATAGAACTGAATGTGAGAACGCAGCTCCACCTGAGAGATGGATACGTTGTTCAGCCCTTCAGCCGCCCAGTCGAGAACACGATGAATTTTGTCCAGATCGATGCGCTCTTTACGGCCATCACGTTTTGTCACCAGCAGACTCTGATTCATGTGAAATATACCTGTCCGTGAAATAGAAATATCCCCCGCTTATTCACAGGGCTAACTTTGTGATTAACTCTGTGGATAAATACTATATATAGGGGGTTTGAGATAAGTGAAACGCTATATGGTGAGTATTCTAGTCTGGATTCTTTTGAGAACAAGGCTTGATTTCAACGTTAATTTGCGGTTACGAAACGATGAAATTATCTAAGTGCGCGTCTTATAAGGGCTGAAGGTCGTGTCAATATCAGAAGAAAAAAAATGAAAATATGATCGAACGCCGATTTCCTGGTCAGCCAAAAAATTGCGCAACAGAACGCTGCGCAATTTTTAATACGAAAAGCTTATATCAGGCAGGGTTTTTGGCTTCAGTATGCAACATATAATTTACATCAACCCCAGGCGCGAGCTTGAAGCGGTTGGTTATCGGGTTGTAGTGCAGACCGATAATATGGCGCTCTTTTAATCGCTGGGTTTCGTCCACCCAGCCGAGCAATTCCGCAGGTTTGATGAATTTTTTCACATCGTGCGTGCCTTTCGGCACCATGCGCAGCACATATTCCGCGCCGACTACCGCCATCAGCCAGGCTTTGCCGTTGCGGTTTAAGGTAGAGAAGAAAACGTGGCCGCCGGGTTTAACCAGCTTCGCGCACGCCTGAACTACCGAGCGCGGGTCCGGCACATGTTCAAGCATCTCCATGCAGGTCACCACGTCATAAGCGCCCGCGTTCTGGAGAGCGTGCTCTTCCACCGTTTGCTGTACGTAATCCACCTGAACGCCGCTTTCGAGCGCATGCAGGCGCGCCACCTGCAGGGGCTCGAAGCCCATATCGAGTCCGGTCACCGATGCGCCTTCGCGGGCCATGCTTTCAGCCAGAATGCCGCCGCCGCAGCCGACATCCAGCACGTTTTTGCCGAACAGGCCGCCTGAACGCTCGACGATATAGCCAAGGCGCAAGGGATTGATGCGATGCAGCGGTTTAAACTCGCCTTCCAGATCCCACCAGCGCGACGCTACGGCTTCGAATTTGGCAATTTCTTCGTGGTCAACGTTGCGCGCAACGGGGGGTTTTTCAGCATTCATCAGCGCATTTACTCCTTTCTTCGCAAGAGCGTCGAGTATAACAGGCAAAACAGGGGAATAAAGCGCTCTGCGGGTCTATTCCGCTTACTGATAATCACCCGCTTGTGTTATAATTTCCGACCTTTGAATCCGGGACACAGTAGAGGGATAACGGTCAGATGAGCGACCTTGCCAGAGAAATTACACCGGTCAACATTGAGGAAGAGCTGAAGAGCTCCTATCTGGATTACGCGATGTCGGTTATTGTCGGCCGCGCGCTTCCGGATGTCCGAGATGGCCTCAAACCCGTTCACCGCCGCGTACTTTACGCCATGAACGTGTTGGGCAACGACTGGAACAAAGCCTACAAAAAATCCGCCCGTGTTGTCGGCGACGTAATCGGTAAATACCATCCCCACGGTGACTCCGCGGTTTACGACACAATCGTGCGTATGGCGCAGCCGTTCTCGCTGCGCTACATGCTGGTCGACGGCCAGGGCAACTTCGGCTCCATCGACGGCGACTCCGCAGCGGCGATGCGTTATACCGAAATCCGCCTGGCGAAAATCGCCCATGAACTGATGGCCGACCTTGAGAAAGAGACGGTCGATTTCGTTGATAACTACGACGGCACGGAAAAAATTCCGGAAGTCATGCCGACGAAGATCCCGAACCTGCTGGTTAACGGCTCGTCCGGCATCGCGGTCGGGATGGCGACCAACATTCCGCCGCATAACCTTACCGAAGTGATTAACGGCTGCCTCGCTTATATCGAGGACGAAGACATCAGCGTAGAAGGGCTGATGGAGTACATCCCAGGGCCAGACTTCCCGACCGCCGCGCTGATTAACGGCCGCCGCGGCATCGAAGAGGCGTACCGCACCGGTCGCGGCAAAATCTATATTCGCGCCCGCGCGGAAGTGGAAGCGGATGCGAAAACCGGCCGCGAAACCATCATCGTGCATGAAATTCCGTATCAGGTGAACAAAGCGCGCCTGATTGAGAAAATCGCCGAGCTGGTGAAAGAAAAACGCGTTGAAGGCATCAGCGCGCTGCGCGACGAGTCTGATAAAGACGGCATGCGCATCGTCATTGAGATTAAGCGTGACGCAGTGGGCGAGGTGGTGCTGAATAACCTGTACTCCCAGACCCAACTACAGGTCTCCTTTGGCATCAACATGGTGGCGTTGCACCATGGCCAGCCGAAGATCATGACGCTGAAAGAGATTCTGGCCGCGTTTGTCCGTCACCGTCGTGAAGTGGTGACGCGTCGCACGATTTTCGAACTGCGCAAAGCGCGCGAACGCGCCCATATCCTTGAAGGTCTGGCGGTCGCGCTGGCGAATATCGACCCGATCATCGAGCTTATCCGCCGTGCGCCGACGCCAGCGGAAGCGAAAGCGGGCCTGGTTTCCGCAGGCTGGGATCTTGGCAACGTGGCCGCCATGCTCGAGCGCGCCGGCGATGACGCCGCGCGTCCGGAGTGGCTGGAGCCGGAGTTCGGCATTCGCGATGGCAAATACTACCTGACCGAACAGCAGGCTCAGGCGATCCTCGACCTGCGTCTGCAGAAACTGACCGGTCTTGAGCACGAAAAACTGCTCGACGAGTACAAACAGCTGCTGGATGAGATTGCCGAGCTGCTGCACATCCTCTCCAGCGCCGATCGTCTGATGGAAGTCATTCGTGAAGAGCTGGAAGCGATCCGCGACCAGTTTGGTGACGAGCGCCGTACCGAAATCACCGCGAACAGCGCCGATATCAACATTGAAGATCTGATCAACCAGGAAGATGTGGTGGTCACCCTGTCTCATCAGGGCTATGTGAAGTATCAGCCGCTTTCGGATTATGAAGCGCAGCGCCGCGGTGGGAAAGGCAAATCCGCCGCGCGTATTAAAGAAGAGGACTTTATCGATCGTCTGCTGGTGGCCAACACCCACGATACGATCCTCTGCTTCTCCAGCCGCGGCCGTCTCTACTGGATGAAGGTCTACCAGTTGCCGGAAGCGAGCCGCGGGGCGCGCGGTCGTCCTATCGTCAACCTGCTGCCGCTGGAAGCGAACGAGCGCATCACCGCCATTCTGCCGGTGCGCGAATACGAAGAAGGCGTCAGCGTCTTTATGGCGACCGCCAGCGGCACCGTGAAGAAAACGGCGCTTACTGAGTTCAGCCGTCCGCGTACCGCCGGCATCATCGCCGTCAACCTGAAAGAGGGCGACGAGCTGATTGGCGTCGACCTCACCGCGAAGGATGACGAAGTGATGCTCTTCTCGGCGCAGGGTAAAGTGGTGCGCTTCAAAGAAGACGCCGTGCGTCCGATGGGCCGTAACGCCACTGGCGTGCGCGGCATCCGTCTGGCGGACAGCGACAGCGTCGTTTCGCTTATCGTGCCGCGCGGCGAAGGGGCTATCCTCACCGCCACGCAGAACGGTTACGGCAAACGTACGCCGGTTGAAGAGTATCCGACCAAATCCCGCGCCACCAAGGGCGTTATCTCCATCAAGGTGACCGAGCGCAACGGCGCGGTGGTCGGCGCGGTGCAGGTAGACGAGTGCGACCAGATCATGATGATCACCGATGCCGGTACGCTGGTGCGCACCCGCGTTTCGGAAATCCGTGAAGTGGGCCGTAACACCCAGGGCGTTATCCTCATCCGCACGGCGGAAGAGGAAAACGTGGTGGGTCTGCAGCGCGTGGCCGAGCCGGTGGATGACGAAGAGCTCGACTCCATCGACGGCAGCGTCGCGGAAGGCGACGACGAAATCGCATCTGAAGTTGAAGAAGACGATATCGACGACGCGGAAGAAGACGACGCAGACGAGTAATTCGTTTGTTCTGTGTCCTAAGGGCCGGGAAACCGGCCCTTTGCTTTGCCGTTGCGACCTTGGGTTTTTACGGCTACCTTAAACGACATTCTTTTTTTATCACCTGTCGACGGCTACCGGTGCCACCTTGAAATACTTCGTCTCTTTTCGCACGACGCTTAAAGTCTCGCGCTATCTGTTCCGGGCTTTAGCCTTACTGCTGTGGCTGCTTATCGCGCTGTTTTCAGTGTTTTATATTGTTGGCGCGCTTCATGATAAAGAGGCGGAAATCCATCAGGAATTCAACCTCAGCTACGACCAGGCGCAGCGCTATATTCAGCGCACCTCGGACGTCATGAAAGAGCTGAAGTACATTGCGGAAAACCAGCTCCAGAACGACGATAAAACCCTGAAAATGACCCAGCGGTCTGACGACCGGCTCGACACGCCGACCTTTGTGCCGCTCTTTCCCGATTCAGACTGCAATACTCTGGGCAACGCCTGGCGCGGCTCGCTGCAGTCGCTCTCCTGGTTTTTACGTTACTGGCACGATAATTTTTCAGCGGCCTACGACCTCAATCGCGTCTTTTTGATTGGCTCAGATAATCTCTGTATGGCCGATTTTGGGCTGCGCGATATGCCGCTTGAGCGTGACAAAACGTTGCAGGCGCTGCACGAGCGCATCATGAAGTATCGCAACGCGCCGCAGGAAGAGCGGGGCAACAGCCTTTACTGGGTAGGGCAGGGGCCGCGTCCTGGCATCGGTTATTTCTACTCCCTGACGCCGGTCTATCCGGGCAACCGACTGCAGGCGCTGCTTGGCATTGAGCAAACCATCCGCATGGAGAACTTCTACACCCCCGGCAGCCTGCCGATGGGCGTGACTATCCTGGATGAGAGCGGCCATCCGCTGCTTTCCTTAACCGGGCCGGAAACGCGCATCGAGCCGGACCCGCGCTGGGTGCAGGAACGCACCTGGTTTGGCTATACCGCCCGCTTTAAGCAACTCATCCTCAAGAAAACGCTGCCGCCGTCTTCGCTCAGCATTATCTACTCCGTGCCGGTGGATATGGTGCTGGAGCGCATCCGCATGCTTATCCTTAACGCCGTATTGCTGAACGTGCTGGTGGGGATTGTGCTCTTTACGCTGGCGCGCATGTATGAACGGCGCATTTTCATTCCGGCGGAAAACGATGCCCAGCGGCTGGAGGAGCATGAGCAATTCAACCGTAAGATTGTCGCCTCCGCGCCGGTGGGGATTTGCATTCTCCGTACCGTAGACGGCACCAATATTCTTTCGAACGAACTGGCGCACAATTACCTCAACATGCTCACCCATGAAGACCGCCAGCGGCTCACGCAGATTATTTGCGGCCAGCAGGTTAACTTCGTCGACGTGTTGACCAGCAATAACACCAACCTGCAAATCAGCTTCGTGCATTCGCGCTACCGTAATGAGAACGTGGCTATCTGCGTACTGGTGGATGTTTCCGCACGCGTGAAGATGGAAGAGTCGCTGCAGGATATGGCGCAGGCGGCGGAGCAGGCGAGCCAGTCGAAATCGATGTTCCTCGCGACGGTGAGCCACGAACTGCGCACCCCGCTTTACGGCATTATCGGTAACCTCGACCTGCTGCAAACCAAAGCGCTGCCGAAAGGGGTCGACAGGCTGGTGACGGCGATGAACAACTCGTCGAGCCTGCTGCTTAAAATCATCAGCGATATTCTCGATTTCTCGAAAATTGAGTCCGAGCAGTTGAAAATCGAGCCGCGCGAGTTCTCCCCGCGGGAAGTGATGAGCCATATCACCGCCAACTATCTGCCGCTGGTGGTGCGCAAACAGCTCGGCCTTTACTGTTTTATCGAGCCGGATGTGCCGCTGACGCTGCAGGGCGACCCGATGCGTCTGCAACAGGTCATCTCCAACCTGTTAAGCAATGCCATCAAGTTCACCGACATCGGCTGCATTATTCTGCATGTGCAGGTCGAAGGGGATTACCTGAGCTTCCGCGTGCGCGATACCGGCGTCGGCATCCCGGCGAAAGAGGTGGTGCGTCTTTTCGACCCGTTCTTCCAGGTCGGCACGGGCGTGCAGCGCAACTTCCAGGGCACCGGGCTGGGCCTCGCGATTTGCGAAAAACTCATCAGCATGATGGATGGCGATATCTCGGTAGATACTGAACCTGGCATGGGCAGCCAGTTCACCGTGCGCATTCCGCTTTATGAGGCGCAGACGCCGCCGAAAGCGAGCATCGACGGTCTGGCGGATAAACGCTGCTGGCTCGCCGTGCGAAACGCCTCGCTGAACCACTATCTCCAGACGCTGCTTGAGCAAAACGGAATTCGGGTGCAGTGCTATGAAGGCGAAGAGCCAGATAAAGAAGACGTGCTGATTACCGACGATGAGCTTGACGGCGCCTGGCGCGGCCGCGCCGCGATTATTTTCTGCCGTCGCCATATCGGCATCCCGCTTGAGCGAGCCGCCGGCGTCTGGCTGCACAGCGTCGCTTCGCCGCATGAAGTCATCACGCTGCTTGGGCGCATTTACAGCATTAATGTCGCGGTGCCTGCGGGCGCGTCTGCGTTGCAGGCTGCCGCCAGCAATACCGAGCAGAACGACGACATGATGATTCTGGTGGTTGACGATCATCCTATTAACCGTCGCCTGCTGGCCGACCAGCTTGGTTCGCTCGGCTATCAGTGCAAAACCGCCAATGACGGCGTGGATGCGCTTAACGTACTCAGTAAAAATCATATCGATATTGTGCTGAGCGACGTTAACATGCCGAACATGGATGGTTATCGCCTGACGCAGCGCATCCGCCAGTTGGGGCTGACGCTGCCGGTAGTTGGCGTGACCGCTAACGCGCTGGCGGAAGAGAAGCAACGCTGTATCGAATCGGGCATGGACAGCTGTTTGTCCAAGCCGGTTACGCTGGATGTGCTTAAGCAGACGCTTGCCGTCTATGCCGAGCGGGTGCGCCGGGCGCGAGGATAAGCGGGAATAAAAAAAGCGCGACGGGTGAACGTCGCGCTTCGATAAAAAAGCCCTCGCTACTCTGCGAGGGCTTTTTTTTAGTCTTTGTCCGCAGGCGTCAGGCTTACGGAAGAGAGGTAGTTAAGCAGGGCGATATCGTTATCAACGCCAAGCTTCATCATCGCCGATTTTTTCTGGCTACTGATGGTTTTGATGCTGCGGTTTAGCTTCTTGGCGATTTCCGTCACCAGGAAACCTTCTGCGAAGAGGCGCAGCACTTCGCTCTCTTTCGGCGACAGGCGTTTATCGCCATAGCCGCCCGCGCTGATTTTCTCAAGCAGACGGGAAACGCTTTCCGGCGTGAACTTTTTGCCTTTTTGCAGCGCAGCCAGCGCTTTCGGCAGATCGGTCGGCGCGCCTTGCTTAAGCACGATGCCTTCGATATCCAGATCCAGTACGGCGCTCAGGATAGCCGGGTTATTGTTCATGGTCAGAACGATAATGGACAGGTTCGGGAAATGGCGCTTAATGTATTTGATAAGAGTAATGCCATCGCCATATTTATCGCCCGGCATAGAGAGATCGGTGATAAGGACGTGTGCGTCAAGCTTTGGCAGGTTATTGATCAATGCTGTGGAATCTTCGAACTCACCGACAACGTTCACCCACTCGATTTGTTCAAGAGATTTACGAATGCCGAACAGAACAATCGGATGGTCATCGGCAATAATTACGTTCATATTGTTCATGTATTAGGCTACCTTGCTACAGCAAGCTTTTGACGTAAGCGTCAATGTCGCTGATATATTTTTCTATGGTTGGTGCATCATTCTCGCGAATGTGATGCTCCAGCGTTTCACATAGCTGCTTGCCGGGTATCAGATTCAGCATCGCAAACACCCCTTTCAGGCGATGCGCTGTCAGCGCAAGCGAAGCAAAGTCGCCTGCTGCTGATTCAGTATACAGCCTCTGAACATCGTCCGGTACCGTGTCGACAAACAGCGCGTAATAGCCGCTGGCATGGAGCTGCGTATTCTCATCGCCGCCCAAAGGTGACTCGGGAACTTCTTCCTGTGCCAGCTGCTCCTCTATAAGTTGTAGCACTGCTTCCTGCATAGCATTACTGATGTTGAAATTGACGCGGAACTTACCGTTACCGATTCGCTTCACGCCGTCCTCATCATCGCTTAAAAGCAGGCCATTGGCAGTAAGATTAGACGGATTATCTGTTAAAAAGATATCAAACTCTTGACTTGCCAGTCTTTCATCTGGCGTGATGCAGGTCGCTCCCCACTGTTCAAGCTGGCGAACCACCACATTTCGCACCTCGTTGGAGGTGACATCCACCATCGCTACCACGTCATCCAGCAGGCCTTCTTCACGCTCGGTTTCATCAACCGGCTCCGCCGCCATCGTAACGTGCAGAGAATAGCGGGTGCCGAGATCCTGACGCGATTTAATGTTCAGGCTGCCGCCAAGACGGCGGGCCAGCTGGTTGCACAGCCAGAAGGTCAGGCCGTTCGCCTTGCCGAAGCGGTCGCCCGTGGTGTCGTTCAGGAACGGGAAGTGAAGGTTATCAATTTCTGCGTTATGAATGCCGTCGCCGGTATCGAGAATGCGCAGCAGCAGCCGCTCCTTCTCATGCTCTTCGGCGCTAATCTCCAGCGTGATTTTGCCCATCTGCGTGGTGGTCACGGAATAGTGCAGCAGCATCAGTACGATCTTACGCAGCGCTTCGCGGTCGCCATGGCGCTCTTCATTGGCGGGCAACTGGTTATTGATAAGCAGCTGCAACCCCTTGCGTTTGATAACGGGCAATACTTCCGGCACGACTTCGTCAATAAGATCCTGAATGACGAAGGCGCTGCTGTGGCTCTTCCAGTTATCCGCCTCCAGTTGATTCGCCAGCTGGATTTCGTCCACCAGGCGCACAATGCGGTCGGCCTGATCCGCAAGCGCCAGGCTTTCCTGGGTATGCAGTGCGGTAGCCTGCTCCGCCAGTTGCTTCACCGGCGCGCTTAGCGCTTCGCCCATGTGGTGCATAAAGGCAACGCGGCCCTGCTGGTTTTTCTCATACAGACGCTGCGCCTGCTTAAGCTTTTTGTTCACCAGAATTTCGCGGTCCTGATCGCGAATGATAAAAATCTGCGTGCGCGAAGCGACCTGGCTGCGGAACTGGCGAATCTCATAAAGTTCGTTATTCACCGTCGCCTGAATCACCCCCTGGTGCTGGTCCGCCATTGAGGTGATGTTCTGCAGGTTAAGATGCGGTAACAGGTGATCGGCAATCTTATTGCTGATAACCGTACGGTTAGTTTCCTGGTCATGCACCAGCAGGCCGAGCGGCAGCAAAGAGACAATCTCTTCGTTTAACGCGCGCAGCATATGCAGTTCTTTATTATTGCCACCCGGCGTTTCCTGGGCGCGGGGCGCAGGCTGGTTGCGAAACGTGGTGTAGCCGAACAGCGCCAGCGCCAGCAGGCCCAGGTTCAGCAGCAGCGGCAGCAAAATGTTTTGCAGCGTGTCCATCATCAGCGTGCCGAACGGCACTTCCCATACCAGTCGCAGACTGGTGGAGCTCAACGGCGAGGCGATTTCGATGCGCGAGCTGTTGAAGTTAATGGTGACGCTATCGGGCGTTTCTTTGTCCGTACCGGACAACGTGGCCTGGCTGTTGTCCTGCTCAAGGCGGAAGCTTTCCAGCGGCATGCCCGGCGGGATCAGATCGTTGATGGGCAAATCAAACGCCACCACGGTCGCGAGGTGCCCGGGCTGGTTGAAGGTGGTGCGCAGCGTAAAGTAAAGGCCGTTTTGCCAGGCAAGACGGCGCAGCGGCGAAAAGCTTTCTCGCTCGTCCAGTGCGTTAGCCTGTTGCAGCATTTCCGCACGGCGAGAATCGACAATAGTGCCGACAGAAGATTCTTTAAAGCCGGAGGAGAGATCTTTCAGCGGCAGGGTAGAGATGAGGATCATGCTGTTATCCTGGCCGTTCAGGTAGTACATCGACCAGGGCACGGTTTCAGCGCCCCACAGCGTATCAAGGTATGTTGAGATGCGCTGAGTCATCTCCAGCGTAGAGCTGTCATGAGAGCCGAAAATCAGCGCTTCGGTCTTCCGGCGCGGCTTTTCCAGATAATAGACATCCTGACGTAACCGGGTTTCCTGAAGGTTGGCGCCTTCAGGGGCGGAAGGCGAGGCGGCGATATTGTCATAAATCTGCCAGGTGGCGTAACGCCAGGTATCGACCCGTTTGTGCATGGCGCGGGTGATATCCACTATCTGATAGCTTCGGTCTTTCAGCCAGGCGTTAACCGCGCTCTGCACCATTACGCCCAGCGAGACCAGCAGCACCACGATCAGCAATAAAAAGAAACGGGTAATGCTGCCCGGCATCAGGGAAAACTTGTTGGGGATCATCGCGTCTGACTGACTCATCGTTGTGTGCAATCCACCGGCCATACGCCGTCATCAAAAAGAACTCTGCTTGCTGCCTGTATCGGGAAAACGTCTCACTGTTACAGCACGGGGCGGCAAAGGGCAGGGCGTTTCCGGACGTTCGCCAGTATCGCAAATCATGCAGTATAAAGCGAAACGTATGATTTTCCAGATGGATGATAACTGCGCTAAATAAAAAGCGGCTGCGCAAGGCGTAACGCCTTGGCACGTTGTGTAATAAAAAAACAGAGTGAGGATGAAAAGCGAGCGGTTGCGATTAAGCCAGACGGAAAAGCACTAAATAACAAACAAGCAATTATAGAGTATGTGCAGGAAATTTACCTTAAACCCTAAGTTGATTGTTTAATAGTCGTTAAGATTTATCTCAATATGGTGGGGAAATAACGAGGCGGGTAAATTCAGCAAAAAAAAACCGGATGCGTGCATCCGGATATAATAGGGGTAAAACGAACATTCAGATTTGAATGACGGTAATAAATAAAGTTAATGATGATAGCGAGAGTAATTTTAGTCGCGAACGCGCCAGATGTTTTGGCAATCAGTGCGGTAAAAAATATCATGCACTATGTTCATGATTTATATATTTTATTTTATGTTTTTTGATATTTAGTGCGGATGTTTTTAGCAATTAGTGCGAATAAAAAGTTCCCTCTTATTAATATTTGGTTACACCTACAGGTACAAAAGATACATCTTCAAAGTTTTCGTATCATATTCGCGTTGGATTCTTCCGATTTTTTGCGGAGAATGGTTTCGCCGGCTGACCTAAAAAGCGTCAGTACGCAGTGGCAAATAAAAAGGCATATAACAATAGAGGGTTAATAAGATGAAAGTTAAAGCACTATCCCTCCTGATCCCAGCTCTGCTGGTAGCAGGTACCGCACAGGCGGCTGAAATTTATAACAAAGACGGCAACAAATTAGATCTGTTCGGTAAAGTTGACGGTCTGCACTATTTCTCTGACGACGCGGGTAACGACGGCGATCAGACCTACATGCGTATTGGCTTCAAAGGCGAAACCCAGGTTAACGACCAGATCACCGGTTACGGCCAGTGGGAGTACCAGGTTCAGGGTAACAACGCGGAAACCTCGAACAACGCCTGGACGCGTGTGGCTTTCGCGGGCGTGAAATTCGGCGACGCGGGCTCTTTCGACTACGGTCGTAACTACGGCGTTATCTACGATGTGACCTCCTGGACCGACGTTCTGCCGGAATTCGGCGGCGACACCTACGGCGCGGATAACTTCATGCAGCAGCGCGGCAACGGCTTCGCAACCTACCGCAACACCGATTTCTTCGGTCTGGTTGATGGTCTGAACTTCGCGCTGCAGTATCAGGGTAAAAACGGCAGCGTCAGCGGTGAGAACGACGTGGCTGGCGGCCGCAGCCTGCTGAAACAGAACGGCGACGGCTACGGCGCATCTCTGACCTACGATCTGGGCGAAGGCTTCGCTATCGGCGCTGCAGCTACCTCCTCCAAGCGTACCGCTGACCAGAATGCGGCGGGCGTTTACGGTAACGGCGACCGTGCTGATGTGTATAGCGGCGGCGTGAAATACGACGCTAACAACATCTACCTGGCGGCGGAGTACTCTCAGACTTACAACGCTACCCGTTTTGGTACGTCTAACGGCAGCGGTCGTACTACGGGTTATGGCTTTGCTAACAAAGCGCAGAACTTCGAAGTGGTTGCGCAGTACCAGTTCGACTTTGGTCTGCGTCCGTCCGTGGCTTACCTGCAGTCCAAAGGTAAAGACATCGAAGGCGGTTACGGCGATCAGGATCTGCTGAAATATGTTGATGTGGGCGCGACCTACTACTTCAACAAAAATATGTCCACCTATGTGGATTACAAAATCAACCTGGTGGACGACAACGACTTTACCCGTGCCACCGGCATTGGTACTGACGATATCGTCGCGCTGGGCCTGGTTTACCAGTTCTAAGCTTGTATATCTGCGTAAGGGGCCTGCGGGCCCCTTTTTTATTGCTCCGCCGCCAACGTCGCCCACTTTTGTTGTACCCTGTCGCCGCGTAAGTTTGAGGATATAAAATGAAGTTTCACTCTCTTTGCGCGAGCCTTATGGCCTGCGCATTACTTCTTGCCGGCTGCGACAATTCATCATCAACCGAAGCGCAGCCCCTTGTGCTGGAAGGCAAAACCATGGGCACGTTCTGGCGCGTAAGTCTGGCGGGCATTGAACGCGCGCGCGCAGAAGAGTTGCGCAAGAAAATCCAGGCGCAGCTCGACGGCGACGACCAGCGGCTTTCTACCTGGAAAAACGACTCGGCGTTGATGCGCTTTAACCATTCCCGCAGCACGCAGCCCTGGCCGGTGGACGAGTCGATGAGCGATATCGTGACGCTGTCGTTGCGCATCGGCGCAAAAACCGATGGCGCTATGGACATCACCGTCGGCCCGCTGGTGAATTTATGGGGATTCGGCCCCGACAAGCAGCCGGTGAAAACGCCGGATGACAGACAAATCGCGGCGGCGAAGGCGCGCACCGGCCTGCAGCATCTTTCGGTGATAAACCGCGCAGGACAGCAGTATCTGCAAAAAGATCTGCCGGATCTTTATGTGGACCTTTCAACCGTCGGCGAAGGGTACGCGGCCGATGGTCTGGCGCGCCTGATGGAGCGCGAAGGGATAAGCCGCTATCTGGTCTCTGTCGGCGGCGCGCTCTCAAGCCGGGGTGACAACCCGCAGGGGCAGCCGTGGCGCGTGGCTATCCAGAAGCCGACCGACCAGCAAAACGCCGTTCAGGCGATTGTCGATATTAACGGCCACGGCATCAGCACTTCCGGCAGCTACCGCAACTACTATGAGCTCGACGGTAAACGGCTTTCGCACGTTATCGACCCCGCCACCGGACGGCCAATCACCCATAAGCTGGTTTCCGCGACCGTTATCGCGCCCACGGCGCTGGAGGCGGATGGCTGGGATACCGGGCTCATGGTCCTGGGGCCGGAGAAAGCCAAAGCGGTGGCGCTGAAAGAGGGCCTTGCGGTCTATCTGGTCACTAAAGAGGAGGACGGGTTCTCGGCCTGGATGTCGCCGTCGTTTCACGCTTTTCTGCTGAGTGATAAAAATTAAAAAGCAAGAAGGCGGGTTTTTCACGCGTGCCGTAAGGGCAGAGTAGGGCTACCTTATAAAAGAGGAGTCTGTTATGAAACGCGACGATTTTACGTCTGAGCAGGCGCGCTGGCAGGCGGTGGAAAGCCGCGATGCCCGTGCGGACGAGCGCTTTGTCTTCGCGGTGGTGACCACCGGCATCTTCTGCCGTCCCTCCTGCCGCGCCCGTCGCCCGCTGCGCGACAATGTTCGTTTTTACCCCGATGCCGCCGGCGCGCTGGCCGCGGGGTTTCGTCCCTGCAAGCGCTGCCAGCCCGATAAGACGCCGCCGCAGCAGCAGAAGGCGATGCGTATCGCCGCCGCCTGCCGACAAATGGAGACGAGCATCGCCCCGTTAACCCTCGCGGAGCTGGCGCAAAGCGCGGCGATGAGTCCTTACCACTTTCATCGGCTGTTTAAATCGGTAACCGGGCTTACACCCAAAGCCTGGCAGCAGGCGCTGCGGGCGCAAAAGCTGCGTAAGGCGTTGCGCGACGGTGAGAGCGTGACCGGGGCGATTTACGCCTCCGGCTATGCCTCCGGCAGCGCTTTTTATCGCGAAGCCGACGCGGCGCTTGGCATGACGCCGCGGCAATATTTACGCGGCGGCGAAAGCGCCCCGGTCGACTGGACGATAGTTTCCTGCCAGTTGGGCCTGTGTCTGGTGGCGCAAAGCGAACGGGGAGTCTGCGCTATTTTGCCTGGCGAAAGCCGCGAGCGGCTTGAATCCGAGCTATTAACGCTCTTTCCCCATGCGCAACCTTCGCAGGACACCGATTTTCACGACCGCGTCGCGCAGGTGGTGGCGTTTCTTGACGCACCGGCAGGAGAGTGGACGCTGCCGCTCGACATTCGAGGCACCGCCTTTCAGCAGCAGGTCTGGCAGGCGCTGCGCGCCATTCCCGCCGGCAGCACGCTCAGCTACAGCGAACTGGCGCAAAAGATTGGCAAGCCTGGCGCCGTGCGGGCGGTGGCGAGCGCCTGCGCCGCCAATAAACTGGCGGTGGCGATCCCTTGTCACCGTGTTGTGCGCAGCGACGGGGCGCTCTCGGGCTACCGCTGGGGCGTCGAGCGCAAGGCCGCATTGCTGGCGCGCGAAGCAAAAATAAAGAAAAAGGAGAGCTAATGGATCTGTTTGCCGACCAGCCACCCTGGCGGGAGCCGCTTGATGACGGCGCGGTGATATTGCGCCGGTTCGCCTTCGCCACCGCCGCTGAACTGCTGGCGACTATCGCGCAGGTGGCGGCGCAGTCGCCGTTTCGCCAGATGGTTACGCCGGGCGGCTATACCATGTCGGTGGCGATGACCAGCTGCGGCCCGCTCGGCTGGACCAGCAGCCGCAGCGGCTACCGCTACGCGCATCACGACCCGCTTAACGGTAAACCCTGGCCTGAAATGCCGCCCGCCTTTCGCACGCTTTGCGACGACGCGGCCCGGGCGGCAGGCTATTCCGATTTCCAGCCGGACGCTTGTCTGATTAACCGCTACGCGCCGGGGGCGAAGCTCTCGCTGCATCAGGATAAGGACGAGCCTGACCTGCGCGCGCCCATTGTTTCCGTCTCGCTTGGGCTGCCTGCGGTGTTTCAGTGGGGCGGCCTCAAGCGCAGCGATCCGGTTAAAAGGCTGCTGCTTGAGCACGGCGACGTCGTGGTATGGGGCGGGCCGTCGCGCCTTTATTATCATGGCGTCCAGCCGTTGAAGCCTGGCTGTCATCCCGATACCGGGCCCTGGCGTTACAACCTTACCTTCCGCCAGGCGGGCGACGGCGAATAAAAATAAGAATTATTCTTGCCGTCGCGTTCGCGCCGTTTAAACTGCTCGCTGTTTTGTTTTCTGTGGGTAGCCGCTTTTATGGAACTTCTGCGCCTTGTCTGGCGCCAGTACCGTCTGCCGTTTGTGCTGGTGCTGGCGTTAAGCCTCGCCAGCGCCGCGCTGGGTATTGGCCTTATCGCTTTTATTAACCAACGTCTCATCGCGACCGTCGATTTATCGCTTGCGGTATTGCCGGCGTTTCTCGGCCTGCTGTTGCTGCTGATGGCCGTGACGCTCGCCTCGCAGCTGGCGTTAACGATGCTCGGCCACCATTTTGTTTATCGCCTGCGCAGCGAATTCATCAAGCGCATTATGGATACGCCGGTTGAACAAGTGGAAAAGCTCGGCAGCGCCACGTTGCTGGCGGGGCTTACCAGCGACGTTCGTAATATCACGGTCGCCTTTGTGCGTTTGCCGGAGCTGGTGCAGGGGATAATTCTGACGATCGGCAGCGCCGTTTACTTAGGCTGGCTGTCGTCGAAAATGCTGCTGGTCACCGCCGTGTGGATAGCTATCACGCTGTGGATAGGCTACCTGCTGGTGCAGCGCGTTTATAAGCACATCGCCACGCTTCGTGAAGTGGAAGAGAGCCTTTACAACGACTTCCAGACCCTGCTGGAAGGGCGTAAGGAGCTGGCGCTCAACCGCGAGCGCGCCGAATACATTTTCGACCAGGTTTACAAGCCGGATGCGCAAAGCTACCGCCAGCACATTATTCGCGCCGACACCTTCCATCTGAGCGCAGTGAACTGGTCCAACATCATGATGCTTGGCGTAATTGGGCTGGTGTTCTGGATGGCGAACGGTCTTGGCTGGGCCGATACCAACGTGGCGGCGACCTACTCGCTGGCGCTGCTCTTTTTACGCACGCCGCTGCTTTCCGCCATGGGGGCGCTGCCGACGCTGCTTACCGCTCAGGTGGCGTTTAACAAACTGAAGCAGTTCCAGCTGGCTGATTACGAGCCCGCCTTTAAACGCCCGCAAAAGTTTGCCGACTGGCAAACGCTTGAGCTTCGCGACGTCACCTTTAAATACAGCGACGGCAGCTTCGGCGTTGGGCCGCTGAATCTTACGATCAAGCGCGGCGAACTGCTGTTTCTGATTGGCGGCAACGGCAGCGGCAAATCCACGCTCGCCATGCTGCTCACCGGCCTTTATGAGCCTGCCAGCGGCGACATTTTGCTCGATGGCGAGGTGATTGCCGCAAGCGAAATGGAGGCTTATCGCCAGCACTTCTCGGCGGTCTTCACCGACGTCTGGCTTTTCGACAAGCTGCTGGGGCCGCAGGGCGAAGAGGCCGACCCGGCGCTGGTGGACGCGTGGCTGAACCGGCTGAAAATGGCCGGGAAGCTGGAGCTGGATAACGGCAAAATTCTTAACCTTAAGCTTTCGAAAGGGCAGAAAAAGCGCGTGGCGCTGCTGCTGGCGCTGGCGGAAGATCGCGATATTATCCTGCTGGATGAATGGGCGGCGGATCAGGACCCTCATTTCCGCCGCGAGTTTTATCAGGTACTGCTGCCGCTGATGCAGCAGATGGGTAAAACCATCTTCGCCATCAGCCACGACGATCACTATTTTATTCACGCAGACCGTCTGCTGGAGATGCGCCAGGGCCATTTAAGCGAGTTGACCGGCGACGAGCGGGCGCTGGCGAGCCGCGATGCGGTGGCGCGCACCGGCAGTTAATCGTAACGAGGCGGCTGGCTGTTAACCGGCCGCAATATCATCCCGGTTTATTTATTCACTCTTTCTGAAAGTCGAATTCTGCGCTGCTTAATTGTTCCTTTTTGGTTAACTTCTTCTATTAATTAAGGAAAAGGTCCTTTTTTGATTTATTGTGCTGGTGAATGATTCGCTGGCTAATAAAATTCGGGGTTGTTAGAATTCTCTCATTAAATATGACGCCGTAAATCCTCAAGTGAATTACGGCAATAATTCCAGCTTAAATTTAAATAGTGAAGAATATGATGACCCCTGCTATTAAAAAATATTTCGCGCCGGCGTTATGCGGCATTATCGCTCTGGCCGGAGTGGCGCAGACCGCCAGCGGCTGGTTGAGCTGGTCGCAGACGCGCGAGCAGCTTGCAGCCGCCCCGGTCGTGGCCAGTACGCCCGCAGCGCCCGTCACGCTTGCGCTCTTTAACGCGGCGCCGACCACGCCTGACGTTCAGGCAAGCGCGCCGCAGCTGGCGCTGGATATCAGCGGTATTATTTTCAGCGATGATAAAGATCTTTCCGCCACGGTGGTTAAACAAGGAAACGAGCAGGTTATTTATCATGTCGGGGAAACGCTGAAAGGGTACGAAAATGCCCGGGTGACCGGCATCAGCAAAGATCATATTCAGGTGAATTATCAGGGCGTCGATCAGAATATTAAATTGCCGGCGCCGGACTATCAAAAACAGAGCGCATAATCGCTTCTCGCTAAAACCGGTGGCGACAGAAAATTCAGAGAGTGGGTTTTAGCGAGCCTGTTAATAACATAACCGGTGGGAAAGCGCTTGCCGGTTATAATCCCTTTAAGCGCTGATAGCGCTGCCACACTTTCCAGGCATAGCGCATACGCAAACCGTGGCGGCTTTCGCTGGTGCCTGCGTTATACGCGCCGATGGCCTCCCAGGTATAGCCGTAGGTTTTTACCATCTGCGATAAGATGGAGGCGCCGACCAGCACCGACACGCACGGATCCTGCATCAGCAAAACTTCATCAACGCCAAGCTTACGCAATCGCGCAAAATGGGTGCTGTTGATTTGCATCAGCCCCACGTCATAGCTGCCGTTCGTGTTGACGTTTATCGCTTCAGGGTTCATGCCCGATTCCACCTGCGCGATGGCGTTAAGCAGCTTCGGGTCGAGATTAAAATAGTAAGCCGCCTCGTCCCAGCAGGTAGCCTGCGCCATCAGGCTCACGGCGTAAAGCGGCAATGCGAAACAGGCTTTCATGCTTTTCTCCTGACTGACAGGGCGCCGCCGCGCGCGGCGCCCTGGGCAGACTTCTGATTAACGTTTGATCCAGGCATCAGCCCAGTTCAGACCTGCGCCCGGCGCGTATGACCAGGCTGCGCCTTTACACCAGCCGGCATAAGGGAACGGTTTACACTCGTAAATATTGCCGTCTTTACCTTTCACGCGAGTGCCCGCCTTGTACTGGCTAATGTTCTGCGGATAAACGTACTGGAAGTCGCCGCCTGAGGGCTGCGGCAGCGGGTTTATCTGCAGCGTGGTCGACGCGTTAGCGCTCAGGCCGCTCTGGTCAGTTACCCTTACCGCCAGCGGGAACGACTGCGTGGCGGTGACGTTCGAAGCGACGATGGTCAGCGTATTGCTGTCCTGCCCCGTAACCTGGCCAATTCCGCTCGGCACCGTCCAGCTCCAGCGCAATTGTTCGCTGCTGCTGTCCGGGTCGGCGGCGGTGGCGGTAACCACAATAGTACTGCCGCTTTGTCCCTGGAAGGAGGAGGCCAGATTAATCGTGGGCGCGACGGGCTGAGACGCTTCCAGCACCGTGACTGAGGTGTCCGCATAGGCGCTGTGCTGCCCGTCGTTGACCGTCAGGCGGAAGCCATACTCGGCATGCTGCGAAGAAGGCGGTGTGAAGGTGCTGCGCGCCTGATTCGCATTGCTGAGCGTTACGCTCGGCCCGCTGGTTTGCTGCCACTGGTAGGTCAGCGTATCGCCGTCCGCGTCGGCTGAGCCGGAGCCGTCAAGGGTAACCGCCTGCGCGCCCTGCACCGTCTGGCTAACCCCGGCGTTAGCCACAGGCGCAACGTTAGACGGTGTTGGCGTTGGGGTTGGTGTCGGCTGGCTACCGCCGCCGCTGCTGCTGCTTGCCGAAGTGAACGGCGAGAAGGCGTCGCTGAAGGCATAGAGCGGCGCCTGCTGGGCGGTCAGGCCGCTGTTTTCCGGGCCGACATAACCTTGCTGTCCCGGTTGGTCGCGGGCTATCGACCAGATGCCTATCATCCCAAGCTGCCGCTCCTGCGCCTGCTGCATGACGAGGCGCGCATCGGAGAGGTAAAAAGTTTCACCCTGTACGTCGTTGTAGCCAATCATCGGCGTGGTGCCGAGCATCGCGTTAATCGCGCTGTCGCTCTTCTCCGGCCAGATCTTCTTCACCTGCTGGAACAGGTTGTCGATAGCGGAGGTGGCGCATTTGCCGTGAATATTCTGCCCCTCTTTACCGGAAGACTGACAAACGGTGTTGCCGTAATCCATGGTCATGACGTTTACGCCGGTCAATTCCACGCCTTTGGCTTTCGCGTCTTCCAGCACATAGATGCCTTCCGGCGTCAGGCCGGTCGGCAAAATAGGCAGCGTAAACAGCAGCCCCACCTTGCGGCCTTCCTGTTTCCAGCGCTCCTGAACCATCTTCAGCGCGGTATTGCGCCGCTGGATAGATTCGTGGTCGGCGACCCAGTTGCCTTCGATATCGAAATCCAGCACCTTCAGATTCAGGTTATCGACGATATCGTAGTAGTGCTGTTGCAGGTCGTTGACGTTTTTACAGGCTGCGGCCAGCGGCGAGTTGTTGGCGCCGCCGATAGAGACCTGCACGTCGCCGCCTGCGTCGCGCAGCGCCTTGATTTTACTGTACTGCGTGTAATCGTTGATGTTATAGGCTGTCCCCCAGGTGGGCAGACAGGTGTTCGCATCTTTGGCGACGATAAACGCCAGCGTGTAGTGGGTTATCTTTTTGCTCGACGCCAGCGAGGCGAGATCGGGAATGGTATTCAGGGTGAAGTCGACATACGGGGCGTAAACGTGCGCAGGCCACTCCGACTTCGGCGTGCCGACCCGCTCTTTGGTGCCTGCCCAGTCAATGAAAATGCCCCACGGGGAAGGATCGCTCGGCTGCACATGCTGCACCGTGGCGAGCGAAACGTAAGGCTGCCCCTGGAATCTCACCAGCGATCCGGCCGGGTACAGTTTTTGTACATCCAGCGTCGGCGCGCTCGCCAGCTCCTGATCGGTCCATACCTTCAGCGTGCCAAGCGGCTTCCAGGGCTGACTGTTGTCGCCGGTGGGGTTCTGGTTTTGCTCTTTTGACGGATCCTGGTCGACGTTGTAGAACCAGGCTTTGTAGCCCTGGCCGTTCACCATCACCACATCGCCTTGTTGATACACCTTGCCCGCCTGCCACTGCGGCACGGCGACATACGCCATCCACGGGTTCGGTTCGCCGGGCGCGAACGAGGAGGGCGGAATGGGCATCAGCGCTTTATAGCTCACGCCATCTTTAGAAACTTTGTCATCTTTCTGGTAACTCTGGGCGCTGCTGTAATCGGGCAGCTTTGTCGCGGGCGCGCCGCTTGCAATATCGCAGTTTGAAGGGTTGCCGAATTGGGTAATTTCAATGGCCGTCGCGGCGCGTACCTGGCGCCACGGGTTGCTCGGGTCGTCGGAGGTCGGGCAGTTGCTGGCGCCGACCCACCAGGCGTTGCTATACACGTTGCCGGCGAAAATAACCTGATACGTATCGCCGCCTTCCTGTCCATTCCACGCTTCCAGCGCCAGCGCCGGGGCCGCCGCGCCGCACAGGCTCAGTATGCCAATGGCCTGGGCTAATAGTTTTCTTTTCATAGCGAATGACCTTTGTTTGGTTGACTTAACTGCGGGGTTGGCTGAGATGTTGTGCGTAGTCCGCCCGAAGGGGGCTATACGCGGCAGGGTGACAGGCAACGCTGCGAGACTTCCGCAGCGCCGCCCGCGTCAGACCTGTCATTCACCTTTGCCGGCGCGAGCGCGTCTTCGCGCCGGCGTGCCAACGTTCAGGCGTGTGCTTCGTGGCGCAACACGCCCGGCTGGCAGGTTACTGACACTCCGACGTCCCTGTTTTCACCCAGACATCAGCTTTGCCGGGTTCGTCCCCTTTGGTCCACCACTTAGCACGCCACTGCGAACCGGCGTAGTCGGTGGTCTCGCCGCCGTTGTAAACCACATCTGCCCGCCAGGACATTTTCACCTGGCTAACCAGCTGCCACTGGTCGGCGTCAAAGCCCGGTGCGTTGTTCTGCGTCCAGTATTTAGCTTTCCAGACCAGGTTGTTGTAGCTGACCGTTTCGCCGCCGTTATACACCTTGCTGGCAGACCAGGCCGGGTACTTGCTGGCGTTCGGGTCGGTTGGGGTAGCGCAACTGCCGCCGGAGCCTCCGGTGCCGCCGGTGCCTGTACCGTCATCCGGGGTCGGTTCCGGTTCAGGTGTCGGTTCTGGCGACGGGCCCGGGGTCGGATCCGGCGATGGCAACGGCTCTTCATCGTTCTGGCGCGGTGTAACGGTAATGCTGACCGACTGCTGAGTGCTGGTCTTACCGTCGCTGACGTTAACCGAGATGTTAAACGACTGGTTGGCAGTCACATCCGGCGCGGTAATGCTCAGATCCGCCGTATTGTTGCCTTCCGGCGCAAACTCAGACGGTACGGTCCACTGGTAAGTCAGCGGATCGTTGTCCTCGTCCAGCGCCTGAGCATGGAGGTTCAACTGCTGGCCCGCCTGAAGCGTGACAGCCTCAAACGCATTCACCGTTGGCGCATGGTTTGGCGCAGGCGCCTTATCCAGCACCTGAATATTGGCGGTGCTGCTCAGGCCGCCGCTGTCAGTGACTTTAAGCTGGAAGCCATACGTCTTGTCAGTGGTGGTGGCAGGGGCGTTAAAGGTCGCTGTGGCCGTGTTCTTATTGTTAAGCGTCACGGTCGTGCCGGAAGTCTGGCTCCACAGATAGGTGAGCGCGCCGCCTTCCGGATCGTGTGATGCAGAACCGTCAAGCGTAACCTGCGCCGGGCCAGTCACCTGCTGGTCGGTAGCGCTGGCTACCGGCGGCTGGTTGGCCGGGGTTGGCGTTCCGCCGCCGCTGCCGCTGCTCATCAGGCTTTCCTGCATTGCGTTGAGGATATCGCCGTTGTCGGCGTCAATTTCCCAGGCAAACAGGCCGCCCAGGCCTTTGCTCAGGGCATATTTACCCTTCGCGGCCACGGAACGGGCGTCGTCATAGGTAATCAAATCGCCGGTTGATTTTTTGAACAGGTAAGGCGCTTCGGCAGTCGCATCGTAGTTATACTCCCAGCCTGAGCCATTACGGTATTCATTAGCAATCTGGCGATAATCCACGACACCCGCTTCCCAGGTCCCTTTCACTGCGCCGGTTGCGGTGCCGCCGGTGAACGGGTTGTTGTTGGTGTAGCCGGAAACGCCGGTCCAGCCGCGGCCATACATCGCCACGCCCAGCACCAGTTTTTTCGGGTCCACGCCCTGGTCGAGCAGCAGTTTCAGGCCGTTATCGGCGGTGTACTGCGTATCCGGCTTCCACGACGGCGCATATATCGCTGTCTGATGACCGCGGTCGGTCATGCTCCAGGCGCCGTAGAAGTCGTAGCTCATCATGAAGATGTTATCGAGATACTGGCTGGCGGTACGGTAATCGACATTGGCAATCTTGTCGTTACCCACCCCGATTGCAGAGGTGAGCATATACGTTTTGCCGGTTTGCGACGTCAGACCGTTAAGCATGGTGCGCAGTTCGCGCATCAGTGCTGTGTAAGTCTCTTTATCCTGTGGCCCGCCAAGGTTGGGGTTTTCCCCGCCGCCGCCCGGGAATTCCCAGTCGATATCCACACCATCAAAGAATTTCCAGGTCAGCAGGAACTCTCTGACGGAGGCGACAAAGCGATCGCGCTTGGTTTTATCGCTCAGGAAGAAGAACGGGTCGGAAAGCGTCCACCCCCCGATGGAAGGCAAGACTTTCAGGTTAGGATGGGCGAGTTTCAGCGCCATCAACTGACCGAAGTTGCCTTTGTAGGGGTCGTCCCAGGCGGTGACGCCTTTTTGCGGCTTCTGAATAGCCGCCCAGGGGTCATGAATCGAAACCTGGAAATCCTGACGCCCGGAGCAGGAACGCTGCAGCGCTTCGAAGCTGTTGCTGATAGATTTCAGGCTGTCGTTAATCCCGTCGCCGCCGCAAATCGGGATAAAGCCGTACAGCAGGTGGGTCAGGTTATCCGCCGGAATTTTGTCCACGGGATAGTTGCGGTCATAGACCCCCCATTCCGGGAAATAGGCGCCGACTATCTTATTGGGGTGAGTCGAGTATTTTTTGTTCTTCTCACCCGGCGTGGCGACGAGCGGCGTCAGGTGGCTGCCGTCGGTGTCCGCCACGAGAATCAGCTTGCTGTCGCTCTTCGTGCAGCCGCTGGCGTTACAGACTTCAACCTGCGTCTGGTAACGTCCGCCTTTGTTTACCGCAAAGGAGGCTCTGCCGCTGGCGCCGGCTGCGCCGCTCCACACCTGCTTACCGTTCATCAGCACTTTCGCGCTGGTGCCGGTATCGCCGCTCCAGATATTCCATTCAATAACCACGTTGACCGAGTCGTTTCGCTTGACCAACTGGTTATAGGCGGTGGCGGACTGGTCCACCTCCACCAGGGCGAATTTATCCGTACCGCTGCTGATGACCGGCTTGCTGGGTAAAGCCGCCCAGGCAGGCCCGGTGACGGAAGCGATAGCCATCGCCAGCAGAGTTAACTTCATTCGTTTCATTAGTAAGCCCCATATTCAGATAAGTTACCGGCCTGCCATTTTCTGAGGGATTCAGAAAAAGCATGCATCCTAACGACTTGCCTGATAAATGCTATAAAACGGAAGTTCTTAATTTAGTGGTGCCTGGCCTCCTTAATATAAAGATGGTGAGGCATTATTAAGACAAGGTTCGTGGCCCATGTCGTAATAAAGCCGTAATAAGTCGAAGCGTTATTACCCGCCGTAGTGATAACAGATAAAAACCCACAGTCCGGCGAAACTTAAATAACTGCCGAAAGGAAAGGGCAGTGCGGTATTAAGCCGTCTCTCTTTCGCCGCGAACAGCAACCCGATGCAGCTTGCTATCAGGCAGATGTAAGGCAGCGACTGCCAGCCCAGCCAGGCGCCAAGCGCCGCCAGCAGCTTGAAGTCGCCATAGCCCAGCGCCTCTTTGTTCATCGCTAAGCGAAAAAACCAGTAAAGCGCCCATAAAAATCCGTAACCTGCCGCCGCGCCGAGAATAGCGTCATGCAGCGCGACGCTGTCGGAAAAGGTATTAAACAATAAGCCGAGCCATAATAGCGGCAGGGTGAAGCAGTCGGGCAATAATAAATATTGCCAGTCAAGCACGCTTAAAATAATCAGGAAGCTCACCAATAACCATCCGGCCATAATATCGCCAGGGTGGTGAAATACCATCGCCATTAAAACAAAGAGCAACCCGCAGCTTATTTCCACGCCGGGCAGCCAGCGCGGAATAGGCTCGCCGCAGTGATGGCACTGTCCGTGCAAAATAAACCAGCTCACCACCGGAATATTTTCCCACCAGCTCAATGAATGATGGCAGTGGTGGCAGTGGGAAGCGGGAAAGCTCAGGTGATACAGCACCGCGCTGTCCGCTTGCGCAAGCCGCGGCCCTCGCGAAATCACCATGCCGAGAAAACTGCCAACAATCGCCCCCAGCAACAGGCACTGCATATAAAAAAGCAGGGTGTACTCTTCGCGCATCAGGAAGAAGAGTTGCTGCGGCGTACTCATGAGCCTTTCCCCCAGAACAGCGTCATCTCTACCTTTAGCGCGTTGTCGTTTTTCGCAAGCGGCGTCAGGGTAATCGACTCAAGCTGAATGCCGCTTGCGCGATTAAGCGCGACATACCACTGAAAGAGCGCGGCGAAGGCGACAGGCTCAAGCGTAAGCGTCGCTTTTTGTCCCTGAATGGCGAGCTGGCTCGGCGCGAGCTTGTTTGCCTTCAGGCTTTCGGTCAACGCCTGCTGGGGGTTTTCAACCAGCGCCCGGCGCACCCGCAGGTCGTGCTGCTGCGCCTGAGTTAGCATCCAGGTCTGGGTATCGCGGGCGCGATTGATGGCCGCTTTGCCCTCGTCGATGGCGTTTTGCAGCGGCAGCCAGACCCCGTACCACAGGATGAGCCACAGCAGGGCGAAGCCCATCAGCAGCACCAGGGTTCTCTCGCGCGCGTTGCGCGCGCTAAACCAGGCGATAAGTTTCTGCTTCATTTTTTCACCGCCTCCCCTTTCAGTACGGCGGAGAACGGTTTGCCCGCCGCCGCGCTTTTTTCTTCAGTAATGGCGAAGGCGAAAGCGGGTTTCGCCTGGTTGACGAAAGCCTCGACGCGCGCCTTGCCGGGGGCGGTCACGTTCAGAGTAAAGGCGCTCTGCGCGGCGTCATAGCGCACCACGCCCAGTTCGATGTCGTTAAACGCGCTTTTTATCTGATCCAGCTGCGCAATATGCTGAAAGAAATCGTGCTGCGGCGTTTTAAGTTGCTGTGTGAAGTGATACTTCAAATTACTGGTAAAGGACGACTGGGGAAAATAAGCCTTGAACAGCGCCTGCACGCTCGCTTCCGCCGCTTTTTGCTGCGTTTTTATCTGCCATAAGTTGGCAAGCTGCGGCAGCAGGCTTAACAGCAGCGCGAGGACCACCGCGCCGATAAGCGGTTTGCGCCAGCGGCGCACCTCTTCTTTAATATCCGCCTGCTGGCTGAACGCGCCGTGCAGCAGGTTAAATTTTTTCGCCCGCAATTCCGGGACGATAAGGCGCAGCGGGTGCTGCCAGGGCTGCGGCTCTACCGAGTCGCGCCAGGCGGGGATCATCTCGCCGTAGCACTGGTGATTTCCCTCGCCAAGGCGCGCCATGACGGCGGGCAACAGCGTGTCGCTGACCACCGTCGCTTGCGCCTCGCCCGGGCGGATCCACCACTCCTCTTCCAGCGAAGCAAAGGTTGCGCCATCGGGATTAAAGGGCAGCAGCAGGGCGTCTGGCACGGCTTTCACTACCTGCAAACCGGCGTCATGGCAGGCATCCAGCATTTGCTGGAGCAGGGTGGCGTTGATAGCCGCCGCGGTGACTTCATTGCCCACTTTACGCACCACCGTCCAGTGCAGGTCTTCCACGTCGCCCATCAGCGACTCTTCCGCCAGCCAGCTAAACTGCGGCAGCTGGGCGAACGGGCCTTTTTTTGTCAACGTAAAGTCGCGAAACACCACCTCGCTTGCCGGAATAAGCAAGCAGACCGCGTTCGCCAGCGGATGGGACGCCAGTTCGCTAAGCTGCGCCCAGCCTGCAAGCTTAGCGGGTTCGTCCGCCGTGCCCATAGGCCACCACCAGACGGCCTGTTCAGGGTTGGAGCCCGCTCTTATTATTAATGCGTTTTTCATCAGCGCATTCCTTTTAATCGACGAGGCGATAGCGGCGGGACCAGAGCAGCTGGTTGCCCGAGGCGGTATCGACATAAAGGGCGTCCGCGCTGCGAAGCGTTAACGCCTCTGTGTTCCCCGTGTGATACAGGGTGTAAAACTGGCTGTTTAAGGTGAGGTACTTATCAAGGCTCGCCGCCTGGCTCTTCACCGGAAACTGCTGTTCAAGCTGTGTCTTAAACGCCTCGAGCGACTCCCAGCCCGCTTCCGGGCGCTGGTCGATAAGGCGCATCACATCTTCCGCCGTCAGGCTGCCGAAAAAGAGCGCCGAAAGCAGAGGGGCTTCGTCGCGCGTCAGCGTATTGACGTTAATCGCCGTTTTGGTGGCGGGCAGCGCGCAGAGCAGCGTTTTGACTTTCGCGTAATAGGTCAGCGGAAAATCGGGCAACAGCTTCAGCTCGCTGATGGAAAACATCATCTGGCGCGCCGGAACGCGGGGCGGCTTGCGCGCGGCGTAGGCCGGAGCGAAATCCCGCGGCGCGGCGTTCGGGGCGCTGTTCTCCACACCCAGGTAATCCTCCAGCTGTTGATAAACCGTCTCCGCGCTCGCCGGGTTAATGCCGGCGCTGGTGAGCAGGGACTGCACGATTTTCGCCTGCTGCGCTTCGGGCGTTAGCGCCCCCGCATCGTTCGGCGCGCCGGACGCTTCGCCAGCGGCGCTGGCGGCGGGCGCGGCGCTATCGGTCGCCAGCAGCGAATTCACGTTAAAGCAGTTTTGTCCGTCCACCAGTTCGCTCTTCAGCGTCACTTCGCCGTCGATACGTTCCAGCGGCTCTTTCCAAAGCTGCTGGATGGAGCCCGCTTTTTGCGGGTCGGCGATATCTTTCGCCAGTGCGTTCAGCACCTGTTTATCCGCGCCGAGGATGGCCCAGCGCAGCTGCTGTTGGCTCAGCTGATACTGAATGCGCTGCAGATTGCCGCTAAATTGTTGGCTGATTTTCGCCGCCATTACCGACATCAACACCAGCAGGATCAGCACTACCAGCAGCGCCACGCCGCGCTGGCGCCGGTCGCTTCTCAGCTTCATGGTTGCGCTCCTGTGTTGGTGGTGGGTTGAGCGGGCGCGTTGCCCGCGGCATCTGGCTGTTGAGTTTCCTGCGGGCTGGCGTTCGGATCCTGCGCAGGCTCTGTCGGCGTATCCCCTTGCGCGCCTGCCGCCTCGGTCGTTATCGGCCAGCCGTCGGTGACGACAAACACCCAGCGCCACTCTTCGTTATTTTCCAGCGTGACGGTCAACTCCACGCCCTGCGGAATGGCGGTTTTCGAGGTCCAGTCACTACGCCAGCCCTCGGCGAAAAAGCGCCATTGCCCGCTTTTCACATGCTCCAGCACCGGCACCTGCACCCCTTCGACGGGGCTGGCTAAGTCGAGCGCCGGCGCGACCTCGCGCCACAGCGTGTTGTCTTTCAGCCGCCAGGTGACGCGCAAAATATCCGGCTCCTGCGGCCTGCCAAAGCTCGCCAGCCCGTCCTGGGTAGTAAAGGAGAGCGCGTTTTCGCTAAGACGCAGCGCCTGGTCATCGCCGTTGACGGCGCGCGGCAGCATCTGGGTGAGGTCGCGCTCAAGGCGGCTCCAGGTCAGCTGCAGCTGGCTCAGGTTCGCCGTCTGTTTATCGGTGAACGCCGAGTTCTCCATCGCGCCATGGATAATCTGCCAGGCCATCATGCTGATAAGCGCGAACACCATCAGGGCGATCATCACTTCCAGCAGGGTGAAACCCTGTTGCAGGCGCAGGCGGCTATTCATCGCTGCTCCAGACGGAGGCGTCCGTTAACGTCGCCAGCGGGCGCGTTTTCTCCTCCGGGATATAAACCGTGACCTGGTTTTTGCTGGCGCCGTCGGCGTCTTTTACCGCCTGCGTGCGCCACAGCCACATTTGTCCGCCCATTTTCACCGTCCCCTCCTGCGGCTGCTCGCTAAAACGGTTGCTGGCAAGGTGGGCTTCAGCAATGACGTTCTCCGCCACCCAGCTTGCGCGCAGCACGTCGCCAAGCCGCCCGGTGTAATTGCTGCTCACGCTGATGGTGTTCATCAGCGCCAGCGCGGCGGTAGAGAAAATGGCCAGCGCGACCATTACCTCCAGCAGCGTCATGCCCGTTTCACGGTGTGCCATGTTCATTCCTTAATGCCAGCGTTACCGGCATCGCCCCTTTTGAAATCACATCAAAACTCTGCTGATCGCCGGTCGCGCTCAGGGTGAGGGTAAAAACGCTGCTCTCCCCATCCGGCAAAAAGAGGATCTGCGGCGGCGATACCAGCGACTCCGCGAGCCTTTGCGGCGCAAGCGACACGCGCAACTCTTCCGGAAAATCGCCCCGGGTGGTAACGCGTCCGGCATCAAGCGGCTTCCACGCCGCGGGCTGTTCCGCCGACGCCTCGCTGGCGTTAAGCACAACCAGCCGGAACTCGCGGTCGGTTATCACCATGCCAATCACGTTCCCCTCCATAACCGCGCGGGTGGAGGCATACTCCAGCAGCGTTTTAAACTGCTGGCCGAAGATGCCAGGCCCGCTGCGCTCCGGCAGGGTCATCACCACCAGCAGGGCGCTGCTGGCGAAAATCATGATGGCGAGCATCACCTCCAGCAGGGTGAAGCCCCGTTGCCGCGCGCGCATCATTTTTGCTGCGATTCATCAGCGGACTTCTTATCCAGCGTCCAGTTGGAAACGTCATCCGGGGTGTTTGGCTCCGCGTCGGGACCGGCGGAGAAAATGTCGATAGGGCCGTGCTCGCCGGGGCTGACTATCAGGTAATCGTTGCCCCAGGGGTCCTGCGGCAGCCGTTTGATGTAGCCGTCCGGGCGATAATTTTCCGGCACCGGCGACAGCTCCGGCTTGGTTATCAGCGCCTGCAACCCCTGTTCGGTGGTGGGGTAGCGATGGTTATCGAGCTTGTACATGTCGAGCGCGTTTTCCATGGCGATGATGTCGCTCACCGCTTTTTGCTTATCCGCGCGCTCTTTGTTGCTCATCAGGTTCGGCACCACCATGCTGGCGAGAATGCCGAGGATGACGATGACCACCATGATCTCCAGCAGGGTGAAGCCGCGCTGGCGGAACATTGTCTGAAGGCTGGCTGTTTCTCTGTTCATACCGTTTCTCTCACCCCACCATGTTATTAAGTTGCAGTATTGGTTGCAGAATCGACATCACGATAAAAAGCACGATGCTTGCCATCGAGACCACCAGCACCGGCTCGAAGATAGAGAGCGTCAGGGTAATGCGGTGTTGCAGCGCCTTGTCCTGGTTATCCGCCGCCCGCGCCATCAGCGGTCCGAGCTCGCCGCTCTCCTCACCGGAAGCGACCATGTAAAGCATCATTGGCGGAAAGAGCTGGGTCTGTTCTAAAGAGGCGTTGAGCGTCGCCCCCTGGCGCACTTTGTCGGCGGCTTCCATCAGCCGCTGGCGGACAAAGAGGTTCTCAAGCCCCTCCACCGAGATAATCATCCCCTCCAGCAGCGGCACGCCGCTGGCCTGCAGGATACTCAAGGTGCGGATATAGCGGGCGCTGTTGGTCGCCCGGGAGAGCTTCTGCAGGGGCGAAGACTGGATCTGCCAGCGGTGATAGCGCAGCCGGTTATCTCCTTTTTTCAGCCAGAAGCGAAAGCCCACCAGCGAGCCGACAATCGCCGCCACGATGAACAGCCCGTACGCCTGCAAAAAGTCGCTCACGGCGATAAGCGTGCGGGTGGTGACCGGCAGCGTCTGCTTCATCTGCACAAACTGGCCCACCACCTGCGGTACCACTGCCACCAGCAATATGGAGATAACCGTGATAGCCACGATCGTCAGGGTGATGGGGTAGACCATCGCCTGAGTCAGTTTGCTTTTCATCTGCTGGCGAATTTCGTTGTAATCCGCAAGCTTATCCAGCACGCCGCCGAGATGGCCGGTTTTTTCCCCGGCGGTGACCAGCGTGCGGTACAGGTTGTCGAACGCCTGCGGATATTCTCCCAGCGCCTCGGAGAGCGAATGGCCTTCCACTACCTTTTCATGGATCAGGGTGAGCGCCTGGGCGAGTTTCTTATCCTCGGTCTGGCGGGCGATAACCCGCAGGGCGCTCTCCAGCGGCAGCGCGGCGTTGGTCAGGGTGGCGAGCTGGCGGGTAAAAAGCGCCAGCGAATTGCTGGAAAACTTCTTGCCGCTGCCCGCTTTGCTTGCACCGGGCGCGCTGCTCTCCTGAATGCTGACCGGCGTTAAACCCTGCTCGCGCAGTTGCTGGCGCACCTGGCGCGGCGTGTCCGCCTGCATCGTTCCGCGCTCGGCTTTGCCGTTCGGCGCCGTGGCTCGCCACGCATACCAGGCCATTACGCTTCATCTCCCTGGCCGGTGGTGGTAACGCGCATCACTTCATCAAGCGACGTGATGCCCTGGACCACTTTAAGCAGCCCGTTCTGGCGCAGGCTGCGGGTACTTTTGCGCAGAATCGGCTCCATGGACATCTCATCCAGGTTGTCGTTGATGGCGCGCCGCAGTTCCGGGTCCATCACCAGCAGTTCGTGAATGCCGGCGCGGCCTGCATAGCCGCTGTTGCGGCACTTCTCGCATCCGCCTGGCCCCCAGACGCGTTCGGGCGGATTGGGCAAAAAGGTGAACATCTCCGCCTCCTGGGGCGTGAGTTCCACTTCTTGTTTGCAGTGCGGACAGAGGCGGCGGACCAGACGCTGGGCGACGACTCCCAGCAGCGATGAACCGATAAGAAAGGACTCAAGGCCCATATCGCGCAGGCGGGTGACCGCGCCGCTGGCGCTGTTGGTATGCAGCGTCGACATCACCAGGTGGCCGGTAAGCGAAGCCTGCACCGCGATTTGCGCCGTTTCGCTGTCGCGGATTTCCCCCACCATCACCACATCCGGGTCCTGGCGCAAAATGGCGCGCAGGCCGCGGGCGAAAGTCATATCCACGCGCGGGTTGACCTGCGTCTGGCCGACCCCTTCCAGTTCATATTCGATAGGGTCTTCCACCGTCAGAATGTTGCGCTGGTTGCGGTCGAGCGAGGAGAGCACGGCGTAAAGCGTGGTGCTTTTCCCGGAGCCGGTCGGGCCGGTGACAAGAATAATGCCGTGCGGTTTGTCGATAAGCCCGCGCATGTAGTTCAGGTCCTGCTCCGACAGCCCGAGCTGATTCAAATCCATCTTCATTTTCGATTTATCGAGCAGACGCATGACCACGCGCTCGCCATATTGCGAGGGGATGGTGGAGACGCGCACGTCGATGGCGCGTTTGCCGATGCGCAGCGAGATGCGCCCGTCCTGCGGCAGACGTTTTTCTGCTATATCCAGCTTCGCCATTACCTTGATGCGCGATACCAGCAGCGGGGCGAGCTTGCGCGCCGGTTGCAGGATAGACTGCAATACGCCGTCCACGCGAAAGCGGATGCTTAACGTTTTCTCAAAGGTTTCAATATGAATGTCCGACGCGTTCTCTTTTACTGCTTCGCCAAGAATGGCGTTGATCAGGCGAATAACCGGCGAGTTTTCGTCGTTTTCCAGCAAATCTTCGTTATCCGGGATCTCCTCCGTAAGCGCCATCAGATCGATGTCGGCATCCATGTCTTCCATGATTTGCTGCGACATGCCGCTGCTCTGCTGCCAGATGCGCGAGAGCATTTCATCAAACGCTTCGGCGCTGAGTGTGACCGGCGCGAAAGGGCGGTGGATCATGCGCTGCATCTCCAGCACGGCGCTAAGCGGCGTGTTCTCGCGGATGTAGATCTGCTCATCGGCCATCACTATCCCGTGCTCCCGGGCATAGCCGTAAGAGCAGAATGATTTGCTGGTCGTCTCCATATCTCCCCCAGAAAGCTAGTTACGGAACGGGTTGCGGCCGCGCGGCGTCGCGGACGACGTCGGCGTTACCGTGGGTGAAACGGTAGCAGGCGCGTTGTCGGGGTAAGTCGGCAGCGTTTTCGGATCCGTTGGCGGCAGAATGCCTAATTTGCGATCTTCCAGCCGCTGAAGTTGCGCATCACGCGTGCTGTTGTATTGGGTGCGGGAAGAGGTGCGGTAATCGGTGTCGTTACGCAATACGGTCGGGCGGATAAATACCATCAGATTACGCTTGCCCTTGGTGTTGCTGGTGTAGCGGAACAGTTGGCCAATCAAAGGGATATCGCCAAGCAGCGGCACTTTTTGCACCGTCTGGGTGGTGAGGTCTTCCACCAGGCCGCCCAGCACCACCGTCTGACCGTCGCGCACCAGCACTTCGTTGCTAATGGTACGGGTGTTAAAGGTCGGTCCGAGCGCGCTGTTGCTGGAGGTGGGGTCTACGCTCGACACCTCCTGCTCTATCTTCAACTGCACGGAGTTATCGTCATTGATTAACGGTGTTACCTTCAGCTTGGTACCGACGGTTTTACGCTCAACCGTGTTGAAGACATTGTCGCCGGTGGTGCTGGCCTGCGAGCCAGAGAGCACCGGCACATCCTGGCCGACGTTAAACGACGCCTCTTTGTTATCGAGCGTCACCACGCTTGGGGTGGAAAGAATGTCGTTTTTACTGTCGGAGGCGATAGCGGTCAGCAGCACGCCGAAGTCGCCGTTGAAAAAGCCGGTGGCGATGCCGTTATAGTTGTTCAGTACGTTGGTTAAGGGGTTGGTGACCGTCAGCCGCCCATCCTGATCGCGCTGATCAAGCCCCATCTGCACGCGATTAATGCCAAGACCGGTGCCGGTGAACTGGGCGATGCCGTGCTTCTGGATCCACTGCACGCCAAGGTTGAGCCCTTCGCCGTTCTGCACCTCGACGATAATTGCCTCCACCAGCACCTGCGCCCGGCGAATATCAAGACGGGCGATGACCTGCTCCAGCGACTGCATGACATCCGGCTGGGCGCTGATGACCAGCGCGTTGTTCTGATCGTCGGCGGTGATATTTAAGTCGTTTCCGGTAGCTCCACCCGCCGGGGAGCCCGGCCCTTTGGCGCCGCCCGCTTTGCCTTTCTCCGCCTGGATCTTGTCGCCGATGCCGTTCAGCACGTTGGCGATTTTGGTGGCGTTTGCGTACTTAAGGTAGAAGACGCGGGTTTTGCCTTCGCTCACTTCGTAGCGGTCAAGCTGCGTAATCAGCCGCCGCGTGCGGTCACGCGCCTGCTGCGAACCGCTTAAAATTAGCGTGTTGGTACGGTTATCGGCCACCACTTTGGCGGCAAGCTGCGGCGCGCTCTGGCCTTTTTGCTCTTCGTTGGTGAGGTTGTTGAGCATATCGGCAATCTCTTTCGCCGTGCCGTAGCGCAGGGTGTACGTTTCCCGTTGCTGTACCCCGGAGGCGTCGACGCGCCTGACCAGATCCACCAGTCGGTTTACCACCGAGGCTTTACCGGTGAGCAGCAGCACATTCGAAGGCTCGTAGTTCACCACGTTGCCGATGCCGGAAGAGTCGTTAAGCTGACGAAGCAGCGGCGCCAGATCGCGAACCGGGACGTTTACCATCTGCACGACGCGAGTGATAATTTCATCCCCTTTGCCCGGGTTCTGGCTGTCGGCAATCGGCACCCCGGCGGTTTTCGCCATTGACGAGCGCACCACTTTCAGCATGCCGTTATCCATCGGAATTGCGGTAAAACCGTAGAGATCCAGCACGCTAAGGAAGAACTGGTAATACTGCTCTTCCGTTAATAAATCATAAGTGCGCACGGATATGGTTCCCTGAACTGAAGGGTCGACCAGAATCGTTTTATTCAGATTGCGGCCTGCAATATCGATGAATTCATGAATGTCAGTGTTTTTAAAACTGGCGCTAAAGTCAGCTGCAAAGGCGGGCGAAGAGCAGGAAAGCGCCGCCATGCAGAACAGAGTAATTCGTCTGAATTTACCGTTCATAATGGGTGACATTGCGTAAGTTGAATGTAAAGATTTTTCTAGCTGAAGTTTATTTGGCTGTCTACTTAATAAATTAACTTTCGCTTCGCTTACGCGCTATCTTGCTGATTTAAACGAAATTAAATTTTCGGATTTTTTTACTTTCTCTGCTTATTAATATCACGATAAAAAATTAACTTGTACAACAAAAAGACGTTGTATAACTGTTTTTTATTCGGCTTTATAAGCGGGTTAAATAGTTTTCAGGTGTGTTTTTTTAGACGGTTAATAGATATCTTAACGTTTAAGTTGATGATTAATTAACCGCGTCTGGCGAGACGGCAAGTTTTTTTTAATGACATGCGCAGTTTTTTTTTCGATCTTTCTAAAAAGGACGAAAAATAGCGGCCTAAGGCTGGGTTTATAAGGGGTTTGCCGCGCTTTTTTAACAAAAAAATAAACCTGAAAAAAGGCGTTACGGCCAGTGATATAAATCACGTATTTGTATAGTTTCTTGATAATTATAAATTTTTATTTGACGTGACATTTCTTGACACACCTTTTCATTGCTCCTATAGGTACAAGGGGTTTCGCTTTCAAAACATCACCCGGCCTGGCTGTTCTTCTCTTCTGAGAATGGGAGGGGGAGGCTTTGCCTGTAGAAAACAAAATGAATTAAGCGCGTTAATTTAGCGTTTTGTTATTCGTCGTTTTCAATAAATGTTCGCGAGGTAAAAACGATTATGTATCTTACACATTTCGGTTTTACTGATACGCCATTCAAAGAACTGGTTTATCACAATCTTAAGCAGCGCTGTTTTATTAATTATTTTGCGGGTGTGGAGTTGATGCTGGCGCACGCCTGCAATAATCCAGGCGCTGTTGGGCTTTTTAGTAATGATGATGAGGTTATTTCCGCCTTCATTACAATGCTTCGCCAGCAAAATTATAAGCAAAGCTGCTTGATGGTTATCAATAAAGGGTTGCAGATTCGGGAGTTTGAAAAACGTATTTCCGAGTTTTTACTTGATGTAATGAAACGTGACAAAAATGCAAAGCCAAAAAAACTGCTGATATTACAGATACAGGATGAGCTTACGTCGTTGCACAGGCGCATTTTACGAAAAGTTATGGATAAAGCGCAGGAGCAGGGCGTTGAGATAACGCTATTGCTGGCGGGAAATCCTTTATTGGCAGAAAAAATAAATAGTCTGGCAGGCATCGGACCGCTGCGCTCGCAGATTATTATCCGGCCCCCCAATTATCAGGAAATACGCGACTGGTTTCATCATCAGCAGTTATGGAACGGGGCCACCACTTCGCGCTTTTCCACGCTGCAAATCATGAGGATCGCTTCACGCTGCGAGGGACGGCTTTCACAAATGGCCCAAGTGGCGCACTACGCGCTGCTCGCCGCTTTCGCTGAACGCAGCAGGAAGGTGAAATTTCGCCATGTAAAAATGGCGCTTGCGGAACTCACCGCGCCGCGGCGGAACGTTGCGCTGCCTCTGCTGGCGGGCTCACTGTGGCTGGGGGTGTTTATCGCCGTCGGCTGGCAGACGCTGCCGCATACCTCGCCGCTGCTGCCGCTCCCCGCCGCCTGGGCGCACAGGCCCGCGCCGCCGGAAGAAAAACCGCTGGTCAGAATTGAAGATTCCCTCGACAAGCCCGTTAACGCCATGCGCCAGCTTTACCGCGTCTGGGGCTATGACGTGCCGCTGGAAGAGGCGTTCTGCGAAGAGGCGAACCGCGCGAAGCTGCAGTGCAAGAGAGGGGAGAGCCCTGTTTCGACGCTGGAGAAAAACGGTTATCCGTGGATTGCGGAGCTGAAGGTGGGCGGTCGCATCGGCTACGCAAGCGTGGTACGCAGCGGGCCGCAAGATATGGACTTGCTGATGGGCAACAAAACCTGGCAGGTCTCTCGCGACTGGTTCAAAAACGCCGCCACCGGCAACTATGTGCTGCTTTATCGCCTTACCCCGCAGGGCAACAGCAAAGTAGACGCGAAAAGCGACGCCAGCGAAATCAACTGGCTTAACAAAATGCTCAGCCGGGCGCTGATGAAGCCGAAAAACAGCGCGCCCGGCTGGTCGCAAGCGCTGGTCGACAACATTAAAGAGTTTCAACGCAAGGTGGGGTTAAAAGCGGATGGCCAGATTGGCGAAAGCACGCTAATGCGGCTGCTTATTTTGTCTGGCGAATCGCCGGGGCTTATCCGCGATAAAGAAACCGAAAACACCATTCAGAAAGTGCAGAACCGCGAACCCGCAGCGCAGCCGCCCGGCACGGCGCTCGCAGAAGCGCTGCCCTTGCAAAAGGCCACGGTCGCTATGACCACCAGGCAGTGAGGAGCCACCATGTCTGAAATTTTCACCGCCGCCTATGAGAGCGTGCAAACCAACCAGCGCGTGCGCTTAAGCCGCCGCCGTCCCGTTAAGCGTCTGGCGCTGGCGCTGCTGGCGTTTGGCGCTGGCGCTATCGCCGCCGGCGTCGGGGGCAGTTATCTCCATCTTTACTGGAATTTTCGCAATCCCCCGCCTGCGCCGGTGGTGAAAGTGGAGCAGCCGGAAACGTTTATTTCTGAGGTTCACTACGTCTACACCACCAAAGCGCTGCCCACCACGCAGCCGCAGGTTGATGAGTTGAAAAACGCGCTTTTCGCCCGCTCGCCGCTGCAAAACCCGCTTAACACGCCGCCGGAGAGCGAACCGCTGTTCCAGGAAAGCGCGCTGATGCTGCCGCCGGAAGGGGGCGCAGACGCGGCGAAGCTGCGGGAAAAACTGGCGATGGCGCTGCGCGAGCAGAGCCGGGAATTCAACTCTGATGTCCCGCCAGGGGCGATGGACGAATCGCAGCCGCGGGCGGAGCGTGAACCGGACAAAGCGCGCGACGACGACCAGACGGTGCTGCGCCAGCGTCTGCCTTACCTCAAATATCAACAGCACATGTATTCATCTGACGGCGTAAACAGCCGCGTGAAGCTCAATAACCACTTTTATAAAGAAGGCGACAGCCTCGCGCGCAACGTGGTGATAAGCAAAATCGCCACCGACAAGCTCATCGTTAACATCGACGGCAAACCCTATAGTCTGCCTTCGCTGAAGGACTGGAAGCCTTAAAACGTCAACCGTTACGAACACAACAGTTAAACGCGCATAGCGGCTGCGGACGTATCGGGCTCGCGTGCTGGCGTCACTAAAAATTAGCGGCATAACGCACCGCGCCAGGCGGCCCGGTGCGATTTTAAGGAGAGATCTATGGCGACCTTTGTGAGTGATGCAGTTCAACCTTCCCCTGTAACCATCGAGACGCTGGCCCGCGACGGGGGGCAGACTATCAGCACGCTGCAAAGCGGCGGCACGCGGACGTTGCTGTTGACGCAGCCCTCCATTGTTCGCGTGCACGCCACGTCGCAAAGTGTGGTGCGCTATGAGCGACAGGGCGACGACCTGATCCTGCATTTGCAGGATGGCTCTACGGTCATCTGTAAAAACTATTTTCTGGAAGCGCAAGGGCAAACCAGCGAGCTGGTTTTTGACGACGGCACGTCAGTCGCTCATGCGACGTTTCCGACCGCAGGCGAGGGCGTCGTCACACCGCAGTTTGAGGTGCTGCCCAACATCGAGCCTCTGCTTATCTCTCACAGCCATACGATGACGTACCTGACCAGCGCCCTGGGCGCGCTCGCGCTTGGCGGCATCGCCGCCGCAGCAGGCTCGGGCGGCGGCGGGGGAGGCGGCGATGGAGACAGCAACCCAACGCCGCAGCCGCCTGCTCCTGAACCGCCAACGCCTGCAGGCGTGCTCACCCCTGGCGTTATTGCTGGCGACAACGCCCTTAACGCGGCGGAAGCGGCGAGCGGGTTCGTTATCAGCGGCACCAGCGCAAACCTCAAACCCGGTTCGCTGGTGACCATTACGCTTGGCGATAAAACCTATACCGCGCCGGTGCAGCAAAATGGCGACTGGCAAGTGACCATCTCGCCTGAGGATGCGCAGGCACTGGCCGATGGCACGTTACCGGTAATCGTCAGCGCCACCGATGAATCGGGCAAAACGGTGACTGCCGAAAGCTCGCTGCTGGTGATAACCCATACACTACCGGCGCCCACCATCGATACCGCATTTGGCGATAACCTTTTAAACCTGGCGGAGAGCCAGACGGCGCAGCCGCTCACCGGTTCGACCGGCGTCAGCGGCGCGGGGCAGACGGTGCTCGTTTCCCTGAACGGGACAACCTATACCGCCACGGTAGATAACGATGGCCGCTGGTCGCTAACGCTGCCGCCAGAGGTGCTGAGCCAGCTGGCGCAGGGAGGGCTCGCGGTGAGCGTGACCGCAACCGACGCCGCTGGCAACAGCGGGGGCAACAGCGCCTCGCTGCTGGTAGATACCCTGCCGCCGCCGGTGACGGTGACGGCGCTCACCAATGATAACCTGCTCAATCTTGTTGAAACGCGGCTGCCCATTGATGTTACCGGCACCGCTGAACCCGGGGCGCAGGTTGTCGTCAGCTATAACAACCAGAGCTGGAGCGCTACGGCGGATGGCGAAGGCAACTGGCTGGTAACCATACCGGCCGATACGCTGAGCGAGATGGCTAACGGGCTTTATCCTTTAACCGTGAGTGCGACCGATGCCGCAGGCAACCGCGCCGCGGTCAGCGAAACCATTACTATGGCGCTGACGCCGCCTGAGCCCACGCTGAACACGCCCTTTGGCGACGGCGCGCTTAACAGCGCCGAGGTGCAACAGCCACAGTTGCTGACTGGCACCTCCGGGGCGTTTGGCGACAGCCAGCAGGTTCTGGTCAATATCGGCGGGTTTAACGTGCGCGAGCATACCTCGTCGCTGCTGGGCAGCGACGGCCGCTGGCAGCTGGTGGTGGATGTGGCGGCAGGCGGAAATAATTATATCGCTACCGTAGACGCTAACGGCAACTGGGTGCTGGAGCTGCCGCCTGACGTGTTGCAGCAGCTAAACAATGGCGAGGTTTCCATTACGGTGGTGGCGGCGGATGGCGCGGGCAACCTCGGCGCGGCGCCGCAAGCTGAGTTTGAGGTCGACACCACGCCGCCGGAACTCACCATCAACCCCGTTACCGGCGACGATATCCTCAACGCCGCCGAGAGTCAGAGCGACCTTCTTCTCAGCGGCGGCAGCATCGAGCTTGAGAGCGGCCAGCCGGTGACGGTCACCTTTAACGGCGTGGTTTACAACACCACCGTGGACGCCAGCGGCAACTGGAGCGTGACGGTGCCCAACGCCGCTCTGGCCAGTTTGCCGCAAGGGGTAATGGAGATAGTGCTCGCCACCCAGGATGTGGCGGGCAATGCCAGCAGCCTGAATCACGTAATTACCGTCGATACCGAACTGTCGCTGAGCTTTAACCCGGTAGCGGGCGATGACATCATCAACGCGGTGGAAAGCGACTCCCCCATTACCATTAGCGGCGCAGCGTCGGCGGATGCGGCGGGACGCACGGTGACGCTGACGCTGAACGGCGTGAACTACACCGCCAGCGTGCTGAGCGATGGCACCTGGAGCACCGTCGTGCCGGCAGAAGATCTGGCCGGGCTGACAGATGGCGTTTACACCATTAATGCAACGCTCAGCGACCTTGCCGGCAATACGCTCACCGTGCCGCATAGTTTTACGCTGGATGCTGACCCGTCAACCTTGCCCACGCTCACGCTTAACCCGGTTTCAGGCGACAACATAATTAACGCCGCCGAGGCGGGCCTGCCGCTGCTCTTAAGCGGCACGACCACCAATGTGGAGGCGGGGCAGATTGTGACGCTTAATGTGGCTGGCACTACGTTCACCGCCGTCGTAGGAGCCGACGGCGGCTGGAGCGTGGAAGTGCCCGCCGCTATTGTCAGTGCGCTTGGCCAGGGGGAGCAGACCATCTCAGCGCAAGTGAGCGACACCAGCGGCAACCCGGGGGTGGCCGCCCGCAGCTTTCTTGTGGACACCGAGGTAACGCTTACCGTTAACCCGGTGGCGGGCGACGACATTATCAACGCCGCCGAGGCGGGCGCAGGCGTGGCGGTGAGCGGTACGGCAAACCCGGCGGACGCCGGGCTGACGGTTATCGTCGCGCTGAACGGTGTGATTTACAGCGCCACGGTGCAGGCGGACGGAACGTGGAGCACCACCATTCCGGCGGCGGATCTGGCGGCACTTGCCGACGGCGCGTACACCCTGAACGCCAGCCTCACCGACGCGGCGGGCAACAGCACGACCGTACCGCGCAGCGTGACCCTTGACGCTGCCGCCGCGACCCTGCCGACGCTCACCATCGCGCCGCTCTCCGGCGACGGCTACCTGAACGCGGCGGAGGCCGCTTCGCCGCTGCTCCTGAGCGGCGTCACCACCAACGTGGAGGCGGGGCGGACCGTGACGCTGACGCTGAACGGCATCACTTACAGCGCCACGGTGCAGGCGGACGGCAGCTGGAGCGTGGAGGTGCCGGTGGCTGACCTGGACACTATCGCTGACGGGCTGCAGACGGTGCAGGGCAGCGTCACGGATGCCTCCGGTAACCCGGCGACGGCGAGCGGCGACATTACGCTGATTACTGATGCCGCCAGCCTGCCGGTGCTGACGGTCAATGCGGTGACTGCCGATGACGTCATCAACGCCAGCGAGGCGGGCGCGGGCGTCACGCTCAGCGGCGCCAGCGTCAACCTTCAGCCCGGCCAGCCGGTCAGCGTGGTGCTGAACGGCATTACTTACAGCGCCACGGTGCAGGCAGACGGAACGTGGAGCACCACGGTTCCGGCGGCGGACGCCCAGGCGCTGGCGCAGGGGAATGTGCCGTTCACTGTCTCCTCCGTCGATATCGCCGGCAACCCGGCGCAGCTTAACGACAACCTGACGGTGGACACCGAGGTGACGCTCACCGTTAACCCGGTGGCGGGCGACGACATTATCAACGCCGCCGAGGCGGGGGCGGGCGTAGCGGTGAGCGGTACGGCAAACCCGGCGGACGCCGGGCTGACGGTGACCCTTGCGCTGAACGGCGTGATTTACAGCGCCACGGTGCAGGCGGACGGAACGTGGAGCACCACCATTCCGGCGGCGGATCTGGCGGTGCTTGCGGATGGCGCGTACACCCTGAACGCCAGCCTCACCGACGCGGCGGGCAACAGCACGACCGTACCGCGCAGCGTGACCCTCGACGCCGCCGCCGCGACGTTGCCCGTACTGTTTATCAACGCCGTTTCTGGCGATAACTACATTAACGGCAGCGAAATCAGCCAGCCGCTGACGCTCAGCGGCACGGCAACGAACGTTGAGGAAGGACAGACGGTCACGCTCGATTTTGCGGGTAACAGCCTGAGCGCGGTAGTCGGCGCGGATGGGACCTGGAGCGTGGAGGTGCCAGCGACCATTATCAGCGCGCTGGGGCCAGGCTTATACGCTGTGACTGGGCAGGTCAGCGATGCCAGCGGCAACCCGAGCAGCGCGACGGGCGAGTTTATCGTCGATACCACGATCAGTCTGACGATCGATGCTGTCGCCACAGACGACATTATTAATGCCGCCGAAGCGGGCGCAGGCGTGGCGGTGAGCGGCACGGCCTCGGACACCGACGTCGGGCAAACCGTTACCGTGACGCTGAACGGCGTGAACTACAGCGCCACGGTGCAGGCGGACGGAACGTGGAGCACCACCATTCCGGCGGCGGATCTGGCGGCGCTTGCCGACGGACCTTATACGATAAACGCCAGCCTGACCGACATGGCGGGCAACAGCACGACCGTACCGCGCAGCGTGACCCTCGATGCCGCCGCCGCGACCCTGCCGACGCTCACCATCGCGCCGCTCTCCGGCGACGGCTACCTGAACGCGGCGGAAGTCGCTTCGCCGCTGCTCCTGAGCGGCGTCACCACCAACGTGGAGGCGGGGCGGACCGTGACGCTGACGCTGAACGGCATCACTTACAGCGCCACGGTGCAGGCGGACGGCAGCTGGAGCGTGGAGGTG
>NZ_BMKJ01000006.1:0-302604 GCF_014644275.1 Franconibacter daqui
AACAGTTTGGTTCAAAATGTTCAGTTTTTCCCGCCACTTTTTCTATTCTCTATTTATCCCATACTCCATAAAATCGCTGTGAATTACTGGCAGTGTAGATCACCGTATGCTTTATATTCCGGTGGCCCAGGTAATCCTGAATCAGCCTGGTATCAACGCCTAAATCAGCCAGGGCATAGCCGCAGGCGTGGCGCAACATATGAGGATGCGGAGTGATGGTCAGCCCGGCCATTTCGCCATAGCGCCGCAGCAGGCCATAGACCTGCTGGCGCGAGAGCGCCCCGCCCTTTTGCGACAAAAAGAGCCACGGCTGCCCGCTTCCCTGATAAAGACGGCGGGCTTCAAGCCAGGTTGTCAACGCGGGAAAGACCTCGTCCGTTAATGGATGGACGGTGGAAAGCCCATTTTTAAGGCGTCGGATATAAATTATTTTCTGATTCAGGTCGAGGTCGGTCAGTTTAATGCCGCAGAGTTCAGATACCCGCAATCCATGATAAAAGCAGAGCGTAAACAGGCAGGCGTCACGCTCACGGTGGGTTCCCTCAGCGGTGGCTTTAACTATCTGGCTGATTTCATGACGGGTAAGGTATTTGCGCTGCTTCATCGGTGTCCCTTGTAGTTGTTGGAAAGGTGATAACTTCGCTATGAAGACTATTTCAGAAATCAGAAAGTTACATAATAAAGTCGCGCCTGTCTTTACCGCAGCCCCGGCAGTGTTAGCAGAAAAATCGCCTGCGGTCCGGACGCTTTCCTTCAACGACCTTCACCGGCCCGCTAAAGCGATTGACGAGTTGATGGCCTGCTTCCTGCCCGCCAGCACCCCGTGTAAGCCGAAAACCGGTATGTTGACCGCCCGCCCCGGAGAAGATGAAGGGTTTATCTACCTTATCCGCAGCGGCCGCTTCGACACCTTCCGCCTGATTGACGACCTCTATCTCGGCGTGGGATACGGCCCGGCGATTGTTGGCCTGCAAGAGTTGTTCTGCCATGCGCCGAGCCGCCACTATGTTCAGGTAATGGCCGATACCAGCGTGCATGCGCTGCCCGCAAGGCGCGCCCGGGAGCTGATTGAACAGCATAACCTCTGGCAAAGCGCGAGCCTGATCCTCTCGTTTTATCTGATGTTTATGATGTATCGCGATGAGCACATGGTGAGTAAAAGCGCCTATACCGTCGTGCGCGCCAAGCTGATGGAGTACATGGAAAACCGCGATTTTCATATGATGCGCAAGGAGAGCATTGGGCCCTTTATTCAGAAGACCACCACGCTCTCCCGCAGCCTTATCTACAAGATCCTCGCTGAGCTGACCGAAGGCGGCTACATCACGGTGAACCGCGGCTGCCTGGTCAAAATCTTCTATTTGCCCGAAGCGTTATAACGCTGCGCAAAATGCTCAGAAAGCAAAACGCCCCGCTGGGATCGGCGGGGCGTTTATCAATGCCAGACAGGCGCGGTTAAGGTTTAAAAACTGCCCGCACGCAACCATCCTCTTTATTCTTAAACATTTCATAGCCGCGCGGCGAGTCTTCCAGCGAGAAGCGATGCGTGGCGAGGAAATCCGTACGCAGCTCGCCCCGTTCGGCATGCGTTAACAACGCTTTCATATAGTGCTGGCCGTGCTGCTGCGCGGTGCGAATAGTCAGCCCCTTGTTCATCGCCACGCCGAGCGGGAATTTGTCCATCAGCCCGTAAACGCCAAGGATGGAGAGCGTGCCGCCTTTACGGCAGCAGTAGATAGCCTGGCGCAGCGCGGTACCGACATCAGTGTGCATGCGCAGCGCCTGCTTGGTTTTATCGTAGGCATACTGCAAGCCTTCACCGTGCGCCTCCATGCCGACAGCGTCGATGCAGCTGTCCGGCCCGCGTCCGTGGGTCAGCTCCAGCAGCGCCTCATAGATATCCACTTTGGTGTAATCCAGCGGGATAGCGCCCACCAGATCCCGCGCCATCGTAAGCCTTTCCGGGAAGCGGTCGATAGCGATAACTTTCTCCGCGCCCATGATGTAGGCGCTTTGCGCGGCCATCAGCCCGACGCCGCCGCACCCCCACACCGCCACCGTATCGCCAGGATGAATATTACAGAAGTCGGCGCCCATGTAGCCCGTCGGCGCGGCATCGGAGAGAAACAGCGCCTGCTCGTCAGGCACCCCATCCGGCACCACAAAGCAGTCGTTATCGGCAAAGGGCACGCGCACATATTCCGCATGGGAACCAGCATAGCCACCAAAGGCGTGACTGTAGGCGTAAATACCCGCCGTCGGGTAGCCGAGGATCTGCTCCTGCATATGGGCGTTGGGATTGGTGTTATCACAGCAGGAAAAGAGGTGATGCTGGCAGTACCAGCACGAGCCGCAGGCGATAAATGACGGCACCACAACGCGATCGCCGCGCCGGATGTTTTTAACCTCCGGCCCCACTTCCACCACTTCGCCCATAAACTCATGGCCTAAAATATCCCCCTCCTCCATGCTCGGGATAAGGCCGTCGATAACGTGCAAATCAGAACCGCAGGTGGTGGTTAGCCCCACTTTGATAATGGCGTCGTGCGGGTTGACAAGAACCGGGTCCGCTACGGTTTCCACTTTTAAATCGTTAACGCCGTTCCAGCATAGTGCTCGCATACGCTTACTCCTCCGCTTTGTCCATTCCCCCGTGACGCCCCGCAGGCTGCGGCACGTTGGTGGCGATTTCACCCGTTTCGGCAAGGCTCTTAAAACGGCGCAGTGCCTGGCTTAACATCGCCTCCGGCACCATCTCCATTTTCTTCGACAGCCATTCACCAAGAAAACCGCCGGGCGGGTCGAAATGCATGGCGAGCGTCACTTCTGTTCCCCGTTCATCGGAAACCGGCTGGAAAGAGAGCCTGCCGGCGTTCGGCACGCTGGCTTTTTCGTCTGAGGCCCAGCTGATATAGCGGCCCGGCTGCTCATCCACGATATGCGCGTCCCACTCAAGCTTGCGGCCAAGCGGCAGCTTCACATGCCAGCGCGAAGAGGTATCGCTCAGGATAGTGATAGTGGCGAAATGGTACATAATGCGCGGCAGCGTAGTCGGGTCGCGCCAGAGGTGATAAAGCTCATCAGGGGAGCGGTGAATAAGGATGGATCGACGCAAGCCTTGCTCGTCGTGCCCGGAGGCGGGCCGGGTGTTTTCTGCGTTTTGCTGCATTGGTCTCTCCCGTAAGGTCGATGGAATGCGTTCTCCTTTTCGTTGTTCTCCTTTTAAAAGCCTCATTAACTATAGTGCAAAAAAACGGGGCAACCCTTTGAAAAACCGCCCCGCTTCGCCATTAACGCCCCTGCCGCTCGCTTTCTACAATCTCTTCGATGGTAAAAGGATGGAACTTGATGGTGACGATTTTATCGGTCACTGCGAGGGTCGGATTAGGCAACCGCTCATTCTCTCCCTTTGGCGAGCTGGTTTTTACCGCAATGCCGGGCTGAGCCAGCCCCTCGTCGGAAAGCAGCGCCAGCGCGCGGGCGTTCAGCGTTTCCGGCGCGCCAGGCAGTACGATTTCGATATGCTCCCAGCCTTCATGCGGATAGCGCTTCTCGCCAGGCCATGGCAATTCGACGATATGAAAGCGCCAGTGGGCGACGCAGACCGGCTCATGCAGGCGGAACAGGCAGATGGGCCGCCCGTTGATGATATTTTCCGACAGCAGCTCGCCGCACTGCTCAAACCCTTTGCGCCAGCGCTCCGCCGTGGCGTTCTGGTGGCAGCGCAGGGAGATATGGTCAGCGTGCAGCGGCGCGATATCCAGCCCCAGCCGTGCGGCGAGGTCGGTAAGCGCAGTCGTAAAACGGGGCAAATCCCCGGCGATGTCGGTGAGTTCGTTAATAGCCTGCCAGTTCATGGGCGTCTCTCTGTGCGTCAAAAGCCGCTAATCTACCCTGGCGGGCGGCGCGTGATAACCCCTGTCATAGCCGGGCTGACGCCTGTTGCCAAATGCAGTATACTTCCCGCCTTATTTTTTCCATTGTCGTCGCCCTGGCGGATAAAAACAGGCGGCGAGCGTAACGTAAGGTATCCCGGTGAATATTCAGGCTCTTCTCTCCGATAAAGTCAGTCAGGCACTGATTGCCGCAGGCGCCCCTGCGGATTGCGAACCGCAGGTTCGTCAGTCAGCCAAAGTGCAGTTCGGCGACTATCAGGCCAATGGCGTGATGGCTGTCGCTAAAAAACTGGGCATGGCGCCGCGACAACTCGCAGAACAGGTCATCGCCCATCTCGACCTCACCGGGATAGCCAGCAAGGTGGAAATCGCGGGGCCGGGCTTTATCAATATCTTCCTCGACCCGCAGTTCCTGGCGAAGAATATCGACGCCGCCGTGGCCTCCGATCGCGCTGGCGTGGCGAAAGCAGAAGCGCCGCAGACCATTGTGGTGGACTACTCCGCACCGAACGTGGCGAAAGAGATGCACGTGGGCCACGTGCGTTCCACCATCATCGGCGACGCCGCTGTGCGCACGCTCGAGTTTCTCGGCCATAAAGTGATCCGCGCTAACCACGTCGGCGACTGGGGTACCCAGTTCGGCATGCTGATCGCGTACCTTGAAAAGCAGCAGCAGGAAAACGCGGGCGAAATGGCGCTGGCGGATCTCGAAGGCTTCTACCGTGAAGCGAAAAAGCACTACGACGAAGATGAAGCTTTCGCCGAGCGCGCGCGCGGCTACGTGGTGAAGCTGCAGGGTGGCGACGAGTATTGCCGCGAGATGTGGCGCAGGCTCGTCGACATCACCATGACCCAGAACCAGATAACCTATAAGCGTCTGAACGTGACGCTGACCCGCGACGACGTGATGGGCGAAAGCCTCTATAACCCGATGCTGCCAGGCATCGTCGCAGACCTCAAAGCCAAAGGTCTGGCGGTTGAGAGCGAAGGCGCGACCGTGGTCTTTCTCGACGAATACAAGAATAAAGAAGGCGAACCGATGGGGGTTATCATCCAGAAAAAGGATGGCGGCTACCTTTACACCACCACGGACATCGCCTGCGCGAAATACCGTTACGAAACGCTGCACGCCGACCGCGTGCTCTACTACATCGACTCCCGTCAGCACCAGCACCTGATGCAGGCGTGGACCATCGTGCGCAAAGCGGGCTACGTGCCGGAATCCGTGCCGCTGGAACACCACATGTTCGGCATGATGCTGGGCAAAGACGGCAAACCGTTCAAAACCCGCGCGGGCGGCACCATCAAGCTTTCCGAACTGCTGGACGAAGCGCTGGATCGCGCCCGCCGTCTGGTGAGCGAGAAGAACCCGGATATGCCTGCCGACGAGCTGGAAAAGCTGGCGCACGTGGTGGGTATCGGCGCGGTGAAATACGCCGATCTCTCCAAGAGCCGCACCACCGACTACATCTTCGACTGGGACAATATGCTGGCGTTTGAGGGCAACACCGCCCCTTACATGCAGTATGCGTATACCCGCGTGCTCTCTGTTTTCCGCAAAGCGGAGATCGACGAAAGCGCCCTGCAGAGCGCGTCGGTAGTCATTACCGAAGATCGCGAAGCGCAGCTTGCCGCCCGCCTGTTGCAGTTTGAAGAGACGCTGGCGGTGGTGGCGCGTGAAGGCACGCCGCACGTGATGTGCGCTTACCTTTACGACCTGGCGGGCCTCTTCTCCGGCTTCTACGAGCATTGCCCGATCCTGAGCGCGGAAAGCGCCGAGGTGCGCAACAGCCGCCTGAAGCTGGCGCTGCTGACTGCGAAAACGCTGAAGCTTGGTCTGGATACCCTCGGCATCGAAACGGTTGAGCGTATGTAAGACCAAAATAAGGCCCGCATGCAGCGGGCTTTATTCGGTTCTGACCGTAAAGCGGCTCGCCATTCGGCGGGCCTTTTTTACAGGTACGTTCGCAAAAACTCCGTAAGGGCGAGGATCGCCATCGCCTGACCATAAGGCATCGATGTGAGCGGGATCTGGCGATAAAACTCCAGATCGCTTCCCATCCCGGTGCCGAACGACACCTGCAACAGCTCGCCCTGCGGCGAAATATTCGCCATCACGCCTTTGATGGCTTTCTCCGCCACCGGCGCGTACGCCTTGCTGATATAACGCTTACGCACCGCTTTTAACATCCCATACGCAAACCCGGCGGTCGCAGAGGCTTCCAGATAAGATGTCGGGTCATCGAGCAGCGTATGCCACAGCCCGCTATCGTCCTGACACGTCGCCAGCGCCGCCGCCTGATTTTCCAGCACCTGGATCAGGTAGCGACGGGTGGCGTTGTTTTCCGGCCAGTCCATTAGCTCCAGAAAATCGGGGATCACAATGGTTAGCCAGCTGTTGCCGCGCGCCCAGCGGGCGCTGGCAAAGTTATGGCGGCCTTCATAATTCCAGCCGTGAAACCAGAGGCCGGTCTCCCGGTCCATCAGGTTCTGCACGTGCAGCAGGAATTGATATACCGCCTCTTCCACATACTCCGGCTTGCCGAGCAGCTTGCCGATTTTGGCGAGCGGCAGCACCGTCATCATTAATGTGTCGTCCCACATCTGCTGCGAGTTCTCTTCGGCAAGGGTGATGTGCTGCATGCCGCCGTGCTCGGTGCGCGGCATGTCATACATCGCCCACTCCGCCCAGCTTTCAAGCCAGGGCAACAGCGCCGGATTGCCAGTCTCTTCGTAGCGGTATGCGAGGGTCAAAAACGGCGCCATGGTATTGACGTTTTTGGTGGTCGCCCCTTCGGCGAAACGCGCGCTGAACCAGCTGTCGATAATGTCGCGCATCTGCTCATCGCCGGTCTGGCGATAGTAGTGATACATGCCGTAGAGCCCGACGCCGTGCGTCCACTCCCAGCCCGCCCACCCTTTGGTGTCTATCACCCGCCCGTCATCCAGGCGCAGCAAAAACTGACCGGTTTCATCCTTAATATTGACCAGATTGTCCGTCATCTTATGGATGAGGGATTTCAGTTCGTCCCGGGCGATAAAACGTTCCGGCTGGCGCAGCAGCGCGCTGTGTTTGACAGGCCAGACAATCATTAACTTATCCTCTGATGGGGGTTGAATTCAGATCGTGCGCATCCTTAAGCGAAGGCGCGGCGGGCTTGTGGCGATTGAGAAAACCGATGTTGTTATTGCCCCACAGGTTTTCATACGGCATGCCGGCGAGCATCTCCACGGTGGCGCGGGCCTGCGGCGTGGCCGATTCGGGGATGGCACGGTTAGCGACGCGCATTTTCGCCGTCTCCTCGCGCAGTACGCTATGGGTTTTCAGGTTGAGCTTAAAGCGCAGCGAGACAAGGAAACCGCAGGCTAACACCAGCACGGTGCCGACGCTTAAAATCAGCAAAATGGTGTGGCTGACGGCAGGCGGCTGGCTGCTCTGGCCGGAGACAAAGCCGGACATCTGCATCACAATTCCCACCAGCATTACCGCGCCAGCCTGCGAGGCTTTACGGGTCAGCGTCATGATGCCTGCGAAGATCCCCTCGCGGCGCTGCCCGGTTATCACTTCATCCACGTCAGCGATATAGGTGTAAGTATTCCACGGCACATAGTTGATGCCGCCGCGCCCCAGACCCGCCATCGCAGAAACCAGCAACAGCAGCGAATAAACGTCGCTCAGCCCGGCGTAATACAGCACGGCATAGGAGATGGAGCTTAAGCCGAACAGCACGACCACCAGACGGTAAGAAGGCGCAGGCCCGAAGCGAATGCAGAGCGGGATCATGCCGATAACGGCGATAAACTGCAGAATCGCCATAGTGCCAAGCAGGTTGGAGGCCATCGACGGGCTTTGCATCAGCACGAAAACCACGTAGTAGGTAAACACCGCATTAAACACGTCCTGAGCGATATACCCGCCGAGATACATGCCAAGATGCTGGCGGAAAATCTTAATGCGCAGCGTGGAGCCCAGTTCGGTGACGAGACGACTCAGGTTCTGGCGCAGCGTGAGACTTTTCTTCTCCTCTTCCGCCCGCAGCGCCGCTTCCGTCCACGCCTCGCGCGGCCGCTCCCAGGTAAAGATCCAGACCAGCGTCAGCATGATGGCGCACAGCACCGCAAACACCACGCTCGCGTAGAAGAAGGAGATAGCGTTGTCTTTGCCGAAGTGATTAATCAGGATGCCCGGCAGGAATGAAGCGAGAATGGCGGACATCTGCGCCATCGAGATGCGCGCGCCGGAGAATTTGGTTTTCTGTTTGAAGTCATCGGTCATCTCCGGCACCAGCGTTTCGTAAGGCACCAGGATCATGGTGTAGACCACGTCAAACACCAGATAGGTCAGCAGATAGTACCAGTAGTTCATGCCGCCAACCCACATCAGGCAATAGCTGAAGACGCAGGGAATGCCGAGCAGGATAAAAAACTTGCGACGACCGAAGCGCTTGCCGAGCCAGGTAGAGCCGAAGTTATCGGTGAGAAAGCCCATGAGCGGACTGACGACCGCATCCAGCACGCGGGCCATAGCGAAGATAAACGTCGCCTCGATGGGGGTGAGTCCACAAAAGGTAGTGTAAAAGTAAAGAAGCCATGCGGCGGTGAGCGCTGTCGTCCCTGCGCCGAGGAAATCGCCTGAACCATAAGCGAGATAATTCGCGAGCCCAATTTTACGAGTTTTCATTGCCGTCAACCCTGTGTTTTATGCTGGAAGCCTCCTGAGCAGGAGACGCCATTAACGCTGTCACGGCTAAAGTAAAAGTAAGGCGCAGGGGAAACCTTTTCCTTTTTGCCACCGCCCGGAAGGAACTGGCAAAAATACAAAGAGTTCCGCCACCAGCTTCACCGATTTATAAAACAGCGTTTCACAGGGTTCAAAGCGAGAGTTTAAAAATGCGGGCCAGCCGTCAAAAATGGCTGGCCCGTGAGAAAAGAGGGAAAAGCGGAATTACCGGTAGTTCACAATCACCTGATTGCTAAGCACCTGCAAGCGCGGATAAAGTTTGCCGCCGCCCGGCACTTCCCAAATAAAACGCAGCGGCTCGCTGGCCGGCACGTTAGTAAAAGCCCGGGTGGTGCCGGTCTGCCCTTCTATTGCGACGCAGCGCGACTGCGAGCAGAGGCGCACCAGCAGCCCGGCGGGCGTCGGCCCGACAAGCTCGTAGCGCCAGGCGACTACCGTCATCAGCCCGTCTGGCGGCTGCCCGGGCGACAGCGGCATGGAAGAAATAGCCTGGCCGCGATTGCTCAACGTGATGCCTTTACTGCTCGCCTGCCACGCCCCTTCACCCGCGGCATGTGCCAGCAGGGGCAGCAGCAGAAAAAGCGCTGTAAGTTTGCGCATTACTGGCCCCCGATAGTCGCCGTCATGCGAATGTTGCGATTATCTGAAAGCTCCATATTGGAGAGCACCACCAGTTGCGGCAGGCTGCGGCGTAAAAAGCGCGACAGCAGCGGACGCAGCGCGTGGTTGACCAGCAGCACCGGCGGCGCGCCCATCGTCTCCTGGCGATGCAGCGCTGCCTGCGCCTGCTCCAGCAGACGGTCGGCCAGGCCCGGCTCCAGCCCGCCGCCGCCCTGCAGCGCCTGCAGCAGCAGACGTTCCAGCGCGGTATCAAGCCCAATAACCTGCACTTCGCCGCTGCCCGGGAACCACTGCTGCGTGATGGCGCGGCCCAGCGCCACGCGCACCACGGTGGTCAGTTCATGCGGGTCATTCTGCACCGGCGCATGTTCGGCAAGCGTCTCAAGGATAGTGCGCATGTCGCGAATAGGCACCTTCTCGGACAGCAGATTCTGCAACACTTTGTGCAGCGTAGTGAGAGTAACAATGCCCGGCACCAGGTCTTCGGTCAGCTTCGGCATCTCCTGCGAGACGCGATCCAGCAGTTGCTGCGCTTCCTGACGGCCGAAGAGTTCCGGCGCGAACTGGCCAATCAAATGGTTGAGATGGGTGGCGACGACCGTGCTCGCTTCCACGACGGTAAAGCCCTGGATCTGCGCCTGTTCTTTTAGCGCGCTTTCAATCCAGATAGCGGCGAGACCAAAGGCCGGGTCGACGGTGGCTTCGCCCGGCAGCGTGCCTGCCGCCGTGCCGGGGTTAATCGCCAGCCAGCGGCCAGGATAGGCTTCGCCGCTGCCAATCTCCACGCCTTTCATCAAAATGCGGTAGCGCGCCGGGGGTAAGTCCATGTTGTCGCGAATGTGCACCACTGGCGGCAGAAAGCCCATCTCCTGCGCGAATTTCTTACGAATACTGCGGATACGGCCAAGCAGCTCGCCATCCTGCTGAAAATCGACCATCGGAATCAACCGGTAACCCACTTCCATGCCGAGCGAGTCTTCCAGCTGCACGTCACTCCAGGTCGCTTCCACAGCCTGCGGGTTTTCAGTCGCTTTGACGGGTTGCGCCACCTCGGGCTTCGCCGTTTCGCGACCGCGCATCCACCAGGCGAGGCCCAGCAGCGCGGCGGTAAAGAGCAGGAAAACGAAGTTCGGCATGCCCGGCACCATGCCGAGCAGGCCAAGCACCGCGGCGCTCAGCACCATAACGCGCGGGTTGCTGAACAGCTGAGTCACCATCTGTTCGCCCACGTCCTGATCGGTGGCGACGCGGGTGACGATAACGCCAGCGGCGGTGGAGATAACCAGCGCCGGGATTTGCGCGACCAGACCATCGCCGATGGTCAGCAGCGTATACGCTTCCGCCGCCTGGCCTACCGGCAGACCATGCTGGATAACGCCCACCAGCAGGCCGCCGATGATGTTGATAGCCATGATAAGCAAGCCGGCGACGGCGTCGCCGCGCACGAATTTACTAGCACCGTCCATCGAGCCGTAGAAATCCGCCTCTTGCGTCACTTCCGCGCGGCGTTTTTTCGCTTCATCTTCGCCAATCAGGCCGGCGTTGAGGTCGGCGTCGATAGCCATCTGCTTGCCAGGCATCCCGTCCAGCACAAAGCGCGCGCCCACTTCCGCGATACGCCCGGCACCTTTGGTGATAACCATGAAGTTAATAATGACGAGGATGATAAAGACCACGATGCCGATAGCGAAGTTGCCGCCGACCAGGAAGTGGCCGAAAGCCTCTACCACTTTGCCCGCCGCCGCCGCGCCCGAATGCCCTTCCATCAGAATGATGCGGGTCGAGGCGATATTCAGCGCCAGACGCAGCAGCGTGGTAAAGAGCAGAATGGTCGGGAACGCCGCAAACTCCAGCGTGCGCTGTGTGAACATCGCCACCAGCAGCACCATAATGGAGAGCGCGATATTAAAGGTGAAGAGCATGTCGAGGATAAAAGCCGGCAGCGGCAGCACCATCATCGACAGGATTAGCAGAATAAGTATCGGCCCGGCAAGGATCTGCCATTGCGTCGTTTTCAGGTTGCCCGGCAGGCGCAGCATAGCCACCAGATTAGCCATCAGTGTCCTTCTCGTTCATAAAATCCAGTGCGGCAGGCACCGGAAGGTTTTCAGGTTTTTTTGGGATAAGACCGCCAGCGGCGCGCCAGCGTTTCAGTTGCCATACCCATGCCAGCACTTCCGCCACGGCGGCGTACAGCTGACCCGGGATTTGTTGTCCTATTTCCGCATGACGGTAAAGCGCACGCGCAAGCGGCGGCGCTTCGAGGATCGGGATGCGATTCTCGTTGCCGATTTCACGGATGCGCAGCGCGACCAGCCCTGCGCCTTTCGCCACCACTTTCGGCGCGCTCATTTTGTTTTCGTCATACTGCAACGCCACGGAATAGTGCGTCGGGTTGGTAACGATAACGTCCGCTTTCGGTACATCGGCCATCATGCGGCGGCGCGCGGCGGCGCGTTGCTGCTGGCGAATGCGTCCTTTTACGTGCGGGTCGCCTTCCTGGTCTTTAAATTCGTCACGAATATCCTGGCGAGACATGCGCAGCTTTTTCACATGGCTGTGGATCTGCCAGAAAACGTCAAAGCCGACCATCGGCACCAGGCCCATCACAATCAGCAGCCCGCAAAGCGCCACAAGGTTAAGGGAATTACCTAGCGCCTCAACGGGCGATTCGCTTATCAGCCGCAGCATATCCGGCCAGTTATGCCACAGATACCAGCCGGTAACGATGCCGACCAGCGTCGATTTCATTAGCGCTTTTAACATCTCCGCCAACGCCTGCGAGGAAAAAAGCCGCTTGACGCCGGAGATCGGGTTGAGTTTTCCGAGGTTGAAGGCGATCGACTTAGCGCTAAAGAGCACGCCGCCTAACAACATCGGCGCGCCAATCGCCACCAGCACCAGGCCAATCATCAGCGGCATCAATGCCAGCAGCGCTTGCTTAATCAGCGAGCTGATTAAACTCACCGTCAGCCGCGGGTCATTAATAATGCTGTGGTCGAAATGCAGCCCGCCGGAGAGCATGGCGGCCAGTTGACGGGCGAGCGCCTCCCCGCCCATCCAGGTAACGCTCAACCCTACCAGCAGCATCAGCAGGGAAGTGAGTTCTCTGGAACGGGGGATTTGCCCCTCCTCACGCGCTTTTTCTAGTCGGTGGGGTGTGGGGGCCTCTGTTTTGTCCTCGTCGCTATCTCCGGCCACTTCGCAAACTCTCTGCCCAATTCGTCACGCTTATCATGCCAAAGGACACCCGCGCTAATGGCTGAATTAACGTTAAGAAATGGTGGGGTTTCTGCCGTTAAGTGGAATTAATCAACACCGATGGAAGCAACCGTTGCCGCACTATTGCGCATCGGCTCATAAAATAAAGATATATCTGTGAAAGGGTTAGTGTCGCTTTCTGTAGTCTGATAGCGTAGCAAAACACCGACAAAATTAGGGGTTATTATGGATATGCAGTGGGAAAAATTGCTCAGTAGCGCTCGCCGTAAGGATAAATATAAAAAGGCTATGCAGGAGGAAGAAGCGCCCACCTCTTACGTCACGCCCCCCATCAGTACTGGCCGCCTGACGCTGGATTTTCAAAAGCCCCAGCAACAACTTATGTTGGCTCTGCCCGAGAAATAAAACCGCCGCCCTAAGACGGCGGTTTTTACTTAAAAACCCAGGCTGTCCAGCAGGTCGTCGACCTGATCCTGGCTTGCCACAACGCCTGCGGCGGTGGCGTCCAGCTGGGGGCCATTAAGCAGGCTTTCGTTCTCACGCTTCGGACGCGCGGCTGGCTCCGGCATGTTTTCCAGCAGCACCATCAGCAACTGGCGCTCAATTTCCTGAATCACATCCATCATGCGCTTGATAACCTGACCGGTCAGGTCCTGGAAATCCTGCGCCATCATGATGTCCAGCAGTTGGGCGTTAGTGAAGCTGGTGTGCCCCGGCACTTCCGCCAGGTACTGACGGGTATCGGTAACAAGCTCCCGGGCGTCGCTCAGCTCAATGGGATTTTCAAACCATTCGTCCCAGCGTTTGCTAAGCCCTTTCGCCCCTTTTTCCAGCTCGTCCTGATGCGGCTGCGACGCTTCAACGCTGTTGAGGGCGCGCTCTGCGGCCTGCGCCGTCATCTGGACAACATAGTCGAGACGATCCCGGGCATCCGGAATCGCCTCGGCCGCTTCCGCAATCGCCTGATCCAGACCAAGCTCACGCAGGCTGTCACGCAGCATACGCGTTAAGCTGCCAATGCGAACGATGATATCGGCTGCGGAATGTTCTTCAGTGGGTTTCATTGCAGAATGAATCATCAGGAGCTCCTCACATTCCGAGTTTCTCGAATATCTTGTTCAGCTTCTCTTCCAGCGTCGCCGCGGTGAAAGGTTTAACGACGTAGCCGCTGGCGCCCGCCTGAGCGGCGGCGATGATGTTCTCTTTCTTGGCTTCCGCTGTCACCATCAGCACCGGCATCGCCGCCATTGCGCCGTCGGCGCGAATGGTTTTCAGCAGTTCCAGGCCATCCATGTTCGGCATGTTCCAGTCGGAAATCACAAAGCCAAAACCGCCAGCCTGCAATTTGTTCAGCGCGTCTACGCCATCTTCGGCTTCTTCCACGTTGTTAAAACCCAGCTCTTTAAGCAGGTTACGCACGATGCGACGCATGGTGGAGAAGTCATCCACAACCAGAAACTTGAGCTCTTTATCCGCCATAAAAACTGCACTCCTCTTTAAATACGTATTGCCTGTCCGGCACTGATTTTCGCCAGCATTTGCTGGCTGACCTGGCTTAGATCGACGACTTCGCTGACGCCACCCATATTGATGGCCTCACGCGGCATGCCGAACACCACACAACTTGCTTCATTCTGCGCAATGGTCCAGGCGCCCGCCTGGTGCATCGCCAGCATCCCCGCCGCGCCGTCGTTGCCCATCCCGGTGAGGATAACCCCCACCGCGTTGCGCCCCGCATGTTTGGCGACGGAGTGAAACAACACATCTACCGCCGGGCGATGCCGGTTAACCGGCGGCCCGTCGTGAATCTTAATTTGATAGTTCGCCCCGCTGCGGGTGAGCTCCATATGCTTATCGCCCGGCGCGATATAGGCATGGCCCGGCAGCACGCGCTCGCCGTCTTCCGCCTCTTTCACCGTTATCTGGCAAAGCTTGTTCAGACGCTCAGCGAAGGAACGGGTAAAGCCTGGCGGCATATGCTGGGTAATCAGCACCGCCGGGCTCGAAAGCGGCAGCGGCTGCAGCACGTGACGAATTGCCTCGGTGCCGCCCGTCGAGGCGCCAATAGCGAGCAATTTTTCAGAACTCAGCAGCGGGCCTGCCTTCAGCGTGGCCGGCGCGCTGACGGGCGCGCGGGCGGAAAGGCGAGCGCGGGAAGCGGTACGCACTTTCTCAGCAATCAGCTCGCTGTAGGCCAGCATGCCTTCGCGAATGCCGAGCTGCGGCTTGGTGACAAAATCCACCGCCCCCAGCTCCAGCGCGCGAAGCGTCACTTCCGACCCTTTGCCGGTCAGGGAGGAAACCATCACCACCGGCATCGGGCGCAGACGCATCAGCTTTTCGAGAAAATCGAGGCCGTCCATGCGCGGCATTTCGACATCCAGCGTCAGCACGTCCGGATTAAATTGCTTAATCAGATCGCGCGCGACCAGCGGGTCCGGCGCGGTCGCCACCATCTCCATGTCGCTGTGGCTGTTGATGATTTCCGTCATGATCTGGCGCATTAGCGCCGAATCATCCACTGACAACACTCTGATTTTACTCATTGTCTTTCCTTACTCAGGGCGTATACCGTCTGACCGCGCAGCCAGAAATCGCGACTGAGATTGCTGAAATTCTCCGAATGTCCGGCAAAGAGCAGGCCGCCTGGCTTAAGCAGCGGCACGAAACGCTTGAGGATCGCCTCCTGCGTTTCTCTGTCGAAATAGATCATGACGTTTCGACAAAATATCGCGTCAAACGGACCCGGAACGTTGTACTGCTTGTCCAGCAGGTTGAGCGAGGCGAACTCCACATGGTTCGCAAGCTCCCCACGCACCCGCACCAGCCCTTCATGCGGGCCGGTGCCGCGCATGAAATAACGCTGCAATTGCTGAGGAGAGAGGGTTTTCAGCTCCTCCTGGCGATAGATGCCGCTCTGCGCTTTTTGCAGCACCTCGGTGTCAATATCGCTTGCAAACACCTTCCAGCGGCCCGGCGCTGTGCCAAGCGTATCGGCAAGCGTAATGGCCAGCGAATAAGGCTCTTCCCCCGTCGAAGCCGCCGCGCTCCAGACCTTGTACTCACCGCTGCGCTTGCGCGCATGCTCGGCCAGCACCGGAAAGTGATGCGCCTCGCGGAAAAACGCGGTCAGGTTGGTGGTCAGCGAGTTGATGAACGCCTGCCACTCGGCGCTGTTGGCGTTCGCCTCCAGCATGCTGAGGTAGCGGCCGAAATCATCAAGCCCGAGCGTGCGCAGCCGACGCACCAGCCGGTTGTAGACCATGTCTCGTTTGTGGTCCGCCAGCACGATCCCTGCGCGCTGGTAAATCAATTGACATATCCGACGAAAATGCGCGTCGGACAGCGCAAGGCGCTGTGTCATAGGCAACAGGAACGAGGGTTGCCCACCAGGAATGGTTGTTGTCATAGCGCCTTTTTACTCACAGTCAGGGGGATACGGCTACGGCGTTGAGCGCAACGGCGTCGTCTCGCTCAACAACATGTTTCTCTTCAAGATTAAATACCGACACAACCGCCGTCAGACGATCGGCCTGGCTTGCCAGCGTTTCAGCCGCGGCAGCCGCCTCCTCTACCAGCGCGGCGTTCTGCTGCGTGACCTGATCCATCTGGCTTACCGCCTGAGCGACCTGCTCAATGCCCCGGTGTTGCTCATCCGAAGCGGAGGCGATTTCGCCCATAATGTCATTCACCTGGGTTACCGAGCGGACAATCTCCGCCATGGTTTGCGCCGAGTTATCCACCAGCGACGACCCTTGCTGCACCCGGGATACCGACTCCTCAATCAACGCTTTGATCTCTTTCGCCGCCTCGGCGCTGCGGCTTGCCAGGTTACGCACTTCGCCTGCCACCACAGCAAAACCCCGTCCCTGCTCCCCTGCGCGAGCCGCTTCCACGGCGGCGTTAAGCGCAAGGATGTTGGTCTGGAAAGCGATACCGTCGATAACGCTGATGATGTCGCCGATTTTTTGCGAACTCGTTTCTATCTCATGCATCGTTTGCGCTACGTTCGAGGCCTGATCGCCGCCCCGCTTCGCGGTTTCGGCGGCGCTTTTCGCCAGCAGCGAAGCCTGACGGGCGTTTTCAGCGTTCTGGCTTACCGTGGCGGTCAACTCTTCCATGCTGGCCGCGGTCTGCGCGAGCGATGCCGCCTGCTGTTCGGTACGCGAAGAGAGATCGTTATTGCCGGCGGCAATCTCGCTAATGCCGGTGTGCATCGCAAGGCTGCCGTTGCGTACTTCACTTACCGTTTCCCGCAAGGCGTTTTGCATCGCCTTAAGGCTTGCGAAAATCTCCGATATCTCGTTACGTCCGAAAACCAGGATCGGACGCGCCAGATGGCCTGCGGCAATACTGTCAAAATGGCTGCGTATAATCGCAAGCGGCATGACCAGCATGCGGCGCGACCACCACAGCGACCCCAGAACCAGCAGCACCGCCACGACGCTCACCACGCCGAAAATCAGCCCTGAGAGGTGATACCAGCCTTTGCTCTCTTCGCTGGCGCTGCTGACAAACTGGTTAATGTGCTGCTGCCAGGCGTTAAAACTGGCGTCAAACCCATCCTGCGATTTCTGCACCGGCGCGGTGAGGAAATCGGAAAGCTGGTTGCTTGCAAGCCAGGTCGCCTGATGCTCCAGGTCTTCGCGGTAGACCGCAAAACTTTTCTTCGTCGAGGCGATCAGTTGCGCCACCTCCTCGCTCGCCGGCTCAATAGCGACGAACTGTTTAAACAGGGAATCCGCCTGCTTCAGGCTCTCCTGCGCGCTTGTCATCAGGGCTTTGATATCTTCCGGCGGGTAGCTCAGGGCGGTGAGCGTACCGGCACGGTTTAATGCCGTACTCGCTTGTAACAACGCTGCGCGGGTTTGCGTCAGCGTGTCGCGTTGTTGGTTACTTACCTCGACCCTTTTCAGATTGCCGTAGTCGGCCCGAAAAGCGAGAAAGGACAAACCGTTACTGCCAATCTGCAAAGCACCGCAGAGAATCAAGAGCAAAAACAACGTGGTCGAAATACGAATACGGTTAAACATCAACGCTCCCTTACCCGGCATCGCTGCCGGCTTGAGTGGTCAAAAAGTTTCCCAGTTATCGTTATGGCCAACCGCGGCCGTTTCACGTGGGATCGAAGCCGGGCTGGAGGCCGGCGCCAGGGTCGTGCTCAATGTGCTGCTCAAATTCGGCTTTTGCATAGAGGCAGACGTTTCGCCCTCGCGCAGGCGGAACGCGGCGACCGCCTGAGATAACCGGCTCGCCTGCTCCTCAAGCTGCGCGGCGGCGGCGGCGGATTGCTCCACCAGCGAGGCGTTCTGCTGGGTTACGCGGTCCATCTCGGAGACGGCCAGCGCGACCTGGTCGATACCGCGGCTCTGCTCATCGGACGCCGAGGCGATCTCGCCCATAATGTCGGTCACCCGGGTTACGGCGCTGACGATGTCCTGCATGGTTTCACCCGCGCTTTCCACCAGCACCGAGCCGGTATCCACGCGCGTGACGGAATCTTCAATCAGCGCTTTGATTTCTTTCGCCGCCTGGGCGCTGCGGCTCGCCAGATTGCGCACTTCGCCCGCCACCACGGCGAAGCCGCGGCCCTGCTCCCCTGCCCGTGCTGCTTCCACAGCGGCGTTAAGCGCAAGGATGTTGGTCTGGAAAGCGATGCCGTCGATAACACCGATAATGTCGGCAATCTTCTTTGAACTGGCGGCGATGTCGTGCATGGTGTTGACCACGCCATCCACCACTTTGCCGCCGCGCTGGGCCGTTTCCGAGGCGGTGCGCGCCAGTTGAGAGGCCTGACGGGCGTTGTCGGCATTCTGTTTCACCGTGGCGGTTAACTGCTCCATGCTGGCGGCGGTCTCCTCCAGCGAGGCCGCCTGCTCTTCCGTGCGTGAAGAGAGATCGTTATTGCCGGCGGCAATCTCACGGGTGCCGGTGTAAATCGCATCGGTCCCTGAACGCACGCTGGTCACGGTGTCGATAAGCTCCTGCTGCATGTGCTGCACGCTCTGCGCGAGCTCGCTCATCTCGTTGCGTCCGCTGACGTTGATACGGGCGGTCAGGTTGCCTGCGGCGATTTCACGAATAGAACCGATGATGACGGCAAGCGGGTTGAGCAGCACATGTCGCAGGCCGTACCAGACCAGGGCGCTCACCGCCACCAGCACCAGCGCCAGCACACCGGTCTGCCATTGGGCGAAGCGGTAGTCATGCGCGCTCTGCTGCCAGGCATCCTGCGCGATGCGCACGTTAAGCGCAGCGTAATCATCCATCGCTTTTTGCAGCGCGTTCTGTTTGCCCTGCGTCGGTTGGGCGAAGTAAGGTTCTAAATTGCCGCTCTCCAGGTACTGCACTAATTCGCCAAGCGCCTGCGCGTAATCCTGATAAGCCGCATCAAGCTGTCCGCTGAGAACCTGAATATCGGGCTGGTCAACCGGCGCCGCTTTGAATGTCGCGTAGTGAGCCTGCGCCTGCGCCAGCGTCTTTTTCGCGCTGTTAAGCAGGTCGGTTTTGGCGCTGCTTTGCTGGTTGCTGGGATCCATCATCATTCGCGCCGCGGAACGGCTGAGGTTGATGCGCGTCTGCAACAGCATGTCCCAGGTATGGTTCAGCTCCGCCTGTTGCAGGCGCAACTGGTGTGAAGCGCTAAAGCTTTGCTGGTTCTCTTTTAGCGAAGAGAAAAAGAAGCTGCCGGAAATAAGCTGCAGCAGGATGAAAACGCCTACCACCAGCATCAGCATTGTGACTACGCGAATACGATTCACTCAACATCCCCCAGACATCTGACTAACTGTTGAGGTTATCGGCAAAGGAGACGGGAACTTTATCGTTCAGCGGAAGGAATTTGCGTTAACGTGAAAGCGTGAACAGGCTCACTAAAAGGCGATATCGACCACCAGCGTGTCGCTATAGCTGCCTGCGGGCAGCGCGCTCTGCCCTGAAAGCACCCGGGCGGTGTAGTTATACGTGCGCAGCAGGCCGTCGGTGCTGACCTGCGATGAGCTGGCGCTTGCCCAGCGCTCTGCGCCGCTCACCCCCCAGCGGTTCGTGGTGCTGCCTTTATAGATCTCGTAGCTCAGGCGATTCGCGCCGCTTGCCATGTTGCGCACATTGCCGTTGGCGTAACTGCCGTTATTAATGCCGACGGTATAGACGCTGCCTTTGGTGCAGGTAATGGCGATGCTCTGCGAAACCGGGGCGAAGTTGCCCGGTAGCGGCGCGCTGCCAAAATTGACGTTCGGCGCGCTGATGGTCGTGCAGTCATTGGTTACCGTGAGCGTGACGATAAGCGGCAGCGACACGGTGCCGGTCTGCGCCGACAGGCAGACCGCCGCCCCGACGGCGCAGACGCTGTAATTTATAGAGAGCGTTAAGGTCGCCTGATAGGTCCCGGCGCTGAGGTTTTGTCCCGCCACCGTGCGGATGTAGAGCGGAAGCGTATAGCGTGAGCTGGTCAACAACCCCAGCAGCGTGCTGCCGCTCCAGCGGTACGAACCGCTTAGCGCAATCTCGCTGTTAGCCGGACACCCGCTCTGAGCGCAAAGCTGAATCGGCAGGCTGTCTGTTGATGTTGTCGTGTCGGTGCGCCGCAGCGTGGCGCGATTGCTGGCGCTGGCGCTGGCGGTGGTAAAAGTGGCGTTGACGAAATCGGTGGTGTTGAGCAGGTTCAGCACCGTATCGCACTCCACCACCAGGTTGGTGCTGGTGGTCTGCACTGTGCTGTTAATAACGAACGAGGTTTGGGTGCCGAGCGAAGCGTTGCCCAGGCTCACCCGGCAGGCGGCGAGCGCGGGCGCGCTGACTATCATCAGCAACAGGCAGAGCAGCAGGCGCGTCATGGCTGTTCTCCCTGGCAAATAAGCGGGCCGAACGTTTCCAGCCGATGGCTACGCGCGGCGGCAAGGGTCAGCGTAGCGGTACAGCGCTTACCTTGCGGCGTGGAGACGGTCAGATGGTTTACCTCGCCGACGTTTTCAAGCCAGGCGATGCCGTCGTAACCCACAATGGCGGGCGGCTGACCAGCGCGGAAGACCTGGCTTGAGACGGGCAGCGGCTGGCCGTTTTCGTCATGCAGGATAACGTTCGCTACCCGCTCCTGCTCCATCGGGAAAGTAATCAGATAGCCGCTGCGCCGGCGCAGCGACAGGCGGCGCTCAGTTTCACGGATGCGGGTATCCGCAGGCAGGTTAAGGGTGTCGATGCTGTAGTTGGCCGGATAATAGGAAGTCACGCCGGAGATTAACAGGTAACCCTCTTTATCGGTTTTGCCCACCGGCTGGTTTTCATAGTTCACGGTCACATCCGCCTGGCCGCCGGTGCTTACCACCGCAAAGGCGTCATTAATCTGGTTGGCGGCAAAGAGCGCGCCATTCATCAGCACCAGCGAGCCGGTAGCCTCGCCCCAGTGAGTGTAGCCGTCGCGCTCGCCGTAAATGCCGCCCTGCAACTCGACATGGTTGTTGCGCCAGCCGAGCGTCGCCTGCTGATAATCGTTCTCCTGGGTCTGATGCGCGTAAGCGAGGTTCCAGCTAAAGCCGCCCTCGCTCGGCATCGCATGGTTATAGTTCACGCGCTCGCTCGCGCTGCCATCGGGCTGGCGCTCGGCGCTGAACGCCACGCTTTCCTGCAGGCCGAAGGGGATTTGCAGCGAGAGCGCGACCGACCAGTCGTCGGCATCCGGGTCATGGCTCGCCGCCACATAAAAACTGCTGCTGCCCCAGAGGTTTTTACTCCAGGAAAGGTTCAGCAGCCGGGTGCTGTCGCTGTTAAAACTGTCAACATCCAGCCAGGCCGCGCCGAGGTTGCCAAAACGACCCATATTAAAAGAGAGCGAGTACTGGGCGACGTTGCGACTCAGGCTGACTATCGGCTGGCGGTCGCTGTCATACATCACCTGCTGATCGTAAAGCGCCAGGTTGCCGAAGCCGCGCTCACGGCGCGTGTGTTGCGTCGTGAATGACATAAAATCGGTATTGTACTGATAACCCAGCGTCCACTGCTGGCCCTGCTCGCCGCGCATCCGGCTGTAGGCCACCGCGCCGTTCACCACCCCGAAGTGGCCAAGCTTCACCAGCGACCCAACGCCGCCAAGCCCCAGCGATTCCGCGCCTTCACCGTGCGCCTCTACCGTCCAGAAATCATTGACCCCGTAGCGGTACGAGCCGCTCGCCGCCGCCGGGCCATAGTCAAGGTTTTTGATGCCATAGTTGCGCCGGATAGCCCCCGCCGTGACGGCCCCGTCGCTAAGCCCCGCTTTCAGCAGGTCGCTCGCCACATAAAACGGCATGGTGGTGGTGACCTGGCGGCCCAGGGCGTCGGTAGTCACCAGCACCGCGTCGCCGGAGCCGTTGATATAAGGCAGGTTGGTGAGGGTGAAAGGGCCGGGCTCCAGCTGTGTGGAGCCGGAGCGGTAGCCGTTGATAAAAACATCAACCGTGGTGGGTACCGCCGCCTCGCCGGAGAAGGCGGGCAGCGGATAGGTAATGAGATCCGGGCGCAGCGAGAAATCGCGGCCAAAGGAGACGCCGCCGAGGCGCACGCTGCTGGTCCAGCTTAAGCTGTCGCTCACCACGTCCCCTACCGACCAGCTCAGCGCATCGTCATCCAGCGTGCCGGTGAAGGTCGAGTCGTAGCGGCGGTAGCCTTCGCTTTGCCCCGGATAGCCATCGAGCACCTCGCGGTTTGTGCCGGTAGTGGAAAAGGCGCCGTAATCGTTGAACAACCGCAGCTCGTGCCACAGCGAGGCCTGGCTGCCGCTGTGCTCGGTGTGGTTAGCATAGAAATCGTAATTAAGCAGCCCGCCGCGCCCGTTGCGCGCGCGCAGGCGCGCCGCGCCGTCGCCAAGCGCAATCCGCCGCTCCGGCACCCACTCTTTCGGCACCGTCAACAGCAGCCGCTGGCTGGTGCTGTCATACTCCGTACGCACCAGATTTAGCGTAGAGAGATTGACGTCGCCCTGCGGCAACCGGTCGCCCGGCAGCCCCGCGCGTTGCAGGTCAGCGCTCGAGACCCAGAACTCCTCTGCCCGGCGCGTGACCGGCACGACCATGCCGGTATCGTAATGGTTCAACACCAGCGACAGGTGAAAAATCGCCCGATCGTTGATAGCGCGGGCATCCGGCGGCGGCGGCAGCGCATCGTCGCCCGGTTGCGCCATGGCGCGATCTGTCGCGACGCTAAGCAGACCAACCACCGACACGACTTTCATCGCCTGATACCGGCTTAACGCGAAGAGGCGAGCCATCGCGAGTCGCGGGCGTTAAGGGAAGCGGAGATTTCGCTGGGCGCGGTAATGCCCGCAGGCAACGGGAAAAGCCGGGAGCTGTGCGGCAGCACATACCCCCACAGCCCGTCGGTAAGCTCGCGCTGCCGCCCACCCTGGCGCACCGACACTTTGCTGATGCGCGCGTGAATCTCATCGTTATTTGTAATTTCAATGGCCGGCTGGCCGTTATCGCGAGTCATCCGCCAGCTCAGCTTGGTCGGGTTAACGAAGGCGTGATGCGCGCCGGAGCGCTGGGTTTCAATGCCCTGTCCATACACAAACAGCGGGATGGAGTAGCGCATTTGCAGCTTGATGCCAAGCTGCGGTTTGCTATTGTCCTGCGGCTGGGGAATTTCATCAACCACCACCCGGTACGCCTGCTCAACCCCCATCGGGATCTGCGCCTGGCTGATTAAACGGATAAGCTGTTTTTTACCGCCGCCGATGGTCACGATGGGCGGGCTGGCGACCACATCCTGCTGCGCCTCATAGCGCTCGAAGCCCCCCTCCTGACGCCAGCGCACGATACGCACCTGCATGGTGGTCGGCGTGTCGCCCTGATTTTGCACCCATAGCTCCGCCGCTTTTTCGCCAGCAGGCAAATAAGGGTCGATAGGCCAGATAAGGATATTGCTTGCCGCATGGCTTGTGCTGGCAAAGAGCCAAAGGGCGATGAGTAAACCGCAAGAGTGGAAGCGCGTTGCGCCTGTAATCATGTCACTTCTCCCTGAGTCACCATGACAACGTCACCGTGAGCCGATCGCTGTAGCTCCCTGCGGGGCTGAAGCCAGTCAGCTGCGCTGCGCCGAAAATGGGCAGCGTAATGTTGTTGCTGTTGCTGTAAGTCACCGTCACCGCCTGGTTTACGCCGATTTCGCTCGCTGCCGATAATGAGCTGGCGCTGTAGAGACGGTAAGGCACCCTTTCCGTTCCGCCGCTGCGCGCCATGTTGCGCACCGTGGAGTAATTTTGCCCGCCGTCAATGCTCATGCTGAGCGCCACCCCGGGGGTGCAGGCGAGCGTCAGACCGCTGTTCGGCACAAAGCTTGTGGTGACGCGGGACCGGTCCACACCGCTTCGCGTCCCAAAATCCAGCGTGCCGTAAACGCCGCCGCTGCCGCTCGTCACCGAGCAGCCCGGCGTGATGGTGGCATTAACCTGAAACGACTGCGTCGTCACCGCCCGCGAGGTCAGGCTGACGAAGGCTAACGCCAGGACAAAACCGCCGCTTTTTCGCACAGCTTTCCCCTGGACAGCCCGGCGGACTGCCCTGTTGTGTATCGTAAACAAGCGCAGCGGTAATTAGTAAATAACGCTCACGTTGATAGTGTCGGTATAAGTGCCCGGCACCACGGTGACGCTGTTGCCGCCGCCCTGGATACGGCCATAGAGGGTATAGTTATCGACGCCCCCCGTAGTGGAGGCGCGGGGAATCGGCGCGTTGTTGGCGATAACGTTGTTGAAGGCGGCGTCGCTGTAGAGGCTGTAGGCCACGCCCTGCGTCGCGTTAGTGGTATTGACAAGATAGCGGCCCGGCGTGCCTGGCGTGCCGATCACCGTGCCTGGCGCCTGGTTCGTGCTGCCGGTGACCTGCACGGTGTAATCCGCCGTGGTGCACTGAATAGCGAAGCTGTTGCCGCCCGCCGCGCCGGCTAACTGCGTGGTCAGGGTGTCGAAGGTTGCCGGGTGGGTGCCGAAGTCCAGCGTACCGAAGTTAATGCCGTTCTGGCTGGGCGAGCCGTTGATCAGGCAGCCGTTGGTCAACGTTAAGGTGGCGCCGATAGTACCGCTGCTGGTTACCGCATGGCTCACGGAAGAAGCGAGCAGTAACCCACCTCCGCAGATCACAACAAAAAGATTTTTTTCATCGTGTTTTCCTCTGACTGCGCTGTCGCGAAGCATCCTGTTTTCTAATTTGATCAGCCTGTTAAGCACCGGAACCGGAGCGCCGGAGCCTGTAAACTGAAATTTAGTTTATGTATCTGAATTTAACCAAATACTAACAGCGCATTCATACGGACGACGGATTGACGTATTTATTTCATTAAAAACAAAAGCTTAAATAATATAAATTCATTTCTGAATGTAAAATGAAATGGATATATTCATTATTGCGTGATTTTAGTCACATAATTCAGGCGAAAAACGCGGGCTAAAAATTGACAGATTGGTCAGCAGTGCTAACGGAGTATGTTAGGAGAACTACACAGTGGCGGAAAGTAATTACTCCGGCGGGCAGCGGGCAAAGAAAAGGGGCGTTAACGCGCCCCTCAGCCATGGCGGTTACGCGACGCGCGAAGCCGCGATATCCACCAGTTCCATCTCTTCGCTGTTGAGCAATTTTTCGATATGCACAAGGATGAGCATACGTTCGCCAATCGCGCCGAGGCCGGTCAGATATTCCGTTGAAAGCGTCACGGCGAATTCCGGCGCCGGGCGGATTTGCTCCGCGGTCAGCGACAGCACGTCGGAGACGCCGTCCACCACGATGCCCACCACGCGCTGGCCGAAATTCAGCACGATAACCACGGTGTTGTCGTTGTATTCCACATCCTGCTGGTTGAACTTCACGCGCAGGTCAACGATAGGCACAATCACGCCGCGCAGGTTGGTCACCCCTTTGATAAAGGAGGGGGTGTTGGCGATACGGGTTACCTGATCGTAACCGCGGATCTCCTGCACCTTCAGAATGTCGATACCGTACTCCTCGTCGCCGAGGGTAAATACCAGAAATTCCTGACCTGACGGCTCGCCGGCCAGTTTAGTTACATTACTCATACCGGTCATTTGTATACCTTTTTACGCTTGTGGGATCACGCGGCAGTCTGCGCCATACGCTGTTCACGGTTAATACTTTGCAGCGCTGAAACATCAACGATCAGCGCCACGCTACCATCGCCCAGAATGGTGGCGGCCGAAATGCCCGGCACTTTGCGATAGTTACTTTCAAGGTTTTTCACGACCACCTGATGCTGGCCGATAAGCTGGTCAACCAGCAGCGCGTAGCGGCGGCCCGCGCTTTGCAGAATCACGACGATGCCCTGAGTCGCTTCGGTTTTCGCGCCCTGCACGTCGAAGACCTTCCACAGCTCGACCAGCGGCAGATATTCGCCGCGCACTTCAAGCACGCGTTCGCCGCCAGCCAGCGGATGCAAATCTTCTTCGCGCGGCTGCAGCGATTCCATGACCGCGTTGAGCGGCAGAATAAACACCTCGTCATTCACCTTAACGGACATGCCGTCAAGGATGGCGAGCGTCAGCGGCAGCAGAATGCGAATGGTGGTGCCCTGCCCCTGCTTCGACTGGATCTCAACGTGGCCGCCCATCTCCTGGATGTTACGCTTCACGACGTCCATGCCAACGCCGCGGCCTGAAACGTCCGTGACCTGCTCGGCGGTAGAGAAGCCCGGCGCGAAGATAAGCATGCCCACTTCGTCATCGGTCATGCTTTCGCTGACCGCCATGCCCTGGGACATCGCCTTAGCCAGAATGCGCTCGCGGTTAAGCCCGGCGCCGTCGTCGGTCACTTCGATGCAAATGTTGCCGCCCTGATGTTCCGCGGAGAGGATCAGGTTGCCGACCGGGGCTTTACCTGCCGCCACGCGTTTTTCCGGCGATTCAATGCCGTGGTCAAGGCTGTTGCGAACAAGGTGCGTTAACGGGTCGATAATGCGTTCAATCAGGCTCTTATCAAGCTCGGTGGAGCTGCCCATCAGCGTCAGTTCAACCTGCTTGTTGAGCTTGCCGGCCAGATCCCGCACCAGACGCGGGAAGCGGCTGAAGACATATTCCATCGGCATCATACGGATGGACATGACCGATTCCTGAAGGTCGCGCGCGTTGCGCTGCAGCTGGCTCATGCTGGTGATGAGGTCGCCGTGCGTAACCGGATCGAGCTCGTTAGAACGCTGTTGCAGCATCGACTGGGTAATAACCAGTTCGCCCACCAGGTTAATCAACTGGTCGACTTTTTCTACCGCAACGCGAATGCTCGTTGACTCTTTCTCACGGGCCGGTTTTTCACGTTCCGCGCGGGCAGGCGCTGGCGCTTTAACGGCCGCGACGGGCGCAGCAGCGGCAGGCTCGGCCACCGGCGCGGGGGCGGCTTCAGGTTCCGGCTGCGCGGCCGCTTGCGGCGCGGCGCCCGGCGCCTGCGGCGCCAGGAAGGCTATTTGGTCCAGCTCAATGACGAAGCAGAGCACGGCGGTGATGTCATCCGCGCTGGCGCTGGTTTCAAGCGTCGCGGTGAGCGTATCGACGCCCTTCTCCACCTGGCTTACAGCGCCGAGGTTGCTCAGCTCTTCCAGCAGCAGATCGGGCTCGCTCGCCTTCAGCTTACTGAGCTGAATACGCAGGCTGCCGCCATCTTGTGCAACAGGCGCAGGCTCCGGCGTCTCCACCACGGTTAAATGCGCGCTGGCCGCAGGCGCAGTCGGCGCTTCGCCTTTCGCTTCCAGCGCCAGTTGACGCAGCGCCTGACAGATGTATTCAAAGCTGGCAGCATCCGGCTCCTGTGAGCTTTTATAAGCGTCGAGCTGTTCCTGCATAATATCTTTGGTTTCCAAAAACAGGTTGATAATGTCGGTGTTGAGTTGCATTTCACCGCGGCGAGCTTCATCCAGCAGGTTTTCCATCAGGTGCGTGGTTTCCTGCAAAATGGTGAAGCCGAAAGTGCCTGCGCCGCCTTTAATGGAGTGCGCTGCACGGAAAATGGCGTTGAGCTGCTCAGAATCCGGCGCTTCAGGCGACAGATCGAGCAGATGCTGCTCCATATCCGCCAGAAGCTCGTCGGCTTCGTCGAAAAATGTTTGATAAAAATCGCTGATATCCATACTCACGCTATCACCTCATAACCGGTTGCGACGGTGTTGGGTTGGAGGCCGGGGGCACGGCGCCCGGTTGTTGTAACACGCTCAGAGGCTCGTTCTCGCTTTCGGCGTTTTCATGCACGATGGCGTCTTCCGCCTGCTTGTTGAGCACTAAAATACTGATTCGACGATTCAGCGCTTCGTCCGGGCCGCGATTCGCCAACCGCATGGTGGCGGCCATCCCTACGACGCGCAGCATTTTGCCTTCGTCCAGCCCGCCTGCCATCAGTTCGCGACGCGAGGCGTTGGCGCGGTCGGCGGAGAGCTCCCAGTTGCTGTAGCCGCGCTCGCCGCCCGCATAGGGAAAATCATCCGTATGGCCCGACAGGCTGAGCTTATTCGGAATGCCGTTCAGCACCGGAGCGATAGCGCGCAAAATGTCGCGCATGTAAGGCTCTACTTCAGCGCTGCCGGTTTTAAACATCGGCCGGTTCTGGCTGTCGATAATCTGAATACGCAGCCCCTCCTGCACCAGATCGATCTTCAGATGCGGGCGCAGCGCGCGCAGTTTCGGATCCGCTTCGATCAGCTGATCGAGGTCGCCGCGCAGCTTTTTCAACCGGTTCTGCTCCATCCGTTTTTTCAGCTCGTCGATATTCGGCTGCTTTTTCACTTCACCCTGCTGTTGGGTGTAATCATCCCCGCCGCCCGGAATCGGGCTTTCACTGTCGGCGATGCGGTGCCCGCCCGTGATCGCAGCGGAAAGCGGCGTGCGAAAGTATTCGGCTATTTGCGTCAATTCTTTAGGGCTGGAAATGGAGATGAGCCACATAACCAGGAAAAACGCCATCATCGCGGTCATAAAATCGGCATAAGCGATTTTCCAGGAGCCGTGCGAGCCGCCCCCGTGCCCTTTATGCTTGCGTTTTTTTACGACAATGATGGGGTGATTCTGGTTTTTCATGCATCTTCCGTCGCTTTCTGTTGGTTAGCCCCTTTGGCCGCGCGTACATGCTCATCCAGTTCAGTAAACGAAGGACGTTCGCTGGAATAGAGCGTTTTACGGCCAAACTCGACGGCGATAGGCGGCGCGTAGCCGTTAAGGCTTGAAAGCAGCGTGACTTTTACGCACTGCATCATCTTGGTGGTTTCGGCGCTTTTCTGACGCAGCACGGTGGCGAGCGGCGAAACAAACCCGTAGGCGAGCAGGATGCCAAGGAAGGTCCCCACCATCGCGTGCGCAATCAGCGCGCCGAGTTCTGCCGCCGGGCGATCCGCCGACGCGAGCGCATGCACAACCCCCATTACCGCGGCCACGATGCCGAAAGCAGGCAACGAGTCGCCCATCAGCCCCAGACTGTTGGCCGGCACTTCGCTTTCGCTCTCGTGGGTTTCTATCTCTTCGTCCATCAGCGCTTCAATCTCGAAGGCATTCATGTTGCCGCTGATGATGAGGCGCAGATAATCGGTGATGAAATCGAGCATCATCGCATCCGCCAGAATGCGCGGATAGCTGGCGAAAATTTCGCTCTCTTTCGGGTTTTCTATATCGCGCTCAAGCGAAAACATGCCCTGTTGGCGAGACTTGGTCATCAGGCGATAAAGCAGCGCCATCAGATCCATATACAGGCTTTTGGTGTATTTCGAACGGCGGAAAAGCAGCGGCAGCGCCTTCAGCGTACCCTTGATGGCTTTCCCGTTGTTGCCGACGATAAAGGCACCGATGCCAGCCCCACCGATAATAATAAACTCAGAGGGTTGATAGAGTGCCCCCAGGTGACCGCCGGTCATCATATAACCACCGAACACGGTCCCCAGAATGACCAGGTAACCTAATAAAATCAGCACGACATCATCCTTCTGCTGTTGACCAAAGTGAGGATGCGCAGATAGAAGGGAGCGTTTAGCGGATCGGGGGATATAAAAAAGCAGCGGCGAAATCGCCGCTGCTGGAGTGAGTTTCCACACCGAACCGGTTAGACGGCCTGATCGACCTGTTCATCCAGCAGTTGTGGAATAATATCGGCAGCTTCCCGGGAAAGTTTACGTCTTTTTACCGCGCGGGATGGCGGCTGGCACAGGCTGCACGCAAAGCTGCCAACCGGCTGGTGCGCATGGGTGATAAAGTTGCCGCCGCAGCAGTTACAACGGGACAATTCCAGCATGCCGCTTTCAACAAAGCGCACCAGCGTCCAGGCGCGGGTTAAGGCAAGCAGCGGTCCCTCTTCCTGCTGCGGGCACTGTTCAAGGTATAAGCGGTAGGCTTTAATTACCGCATCCACGCCGCTGCACAGCCCAGTGCGCAGCAGGTATTGCCAGGCGTTGCAGAACATCGACGCGTGGATATTCTGTTCCCAGGTCATAAACCAGTCGGTGGAAAATGGCAGCATGCCTTTCGGCGGCGGGCTGCCTCTCAGCTCTTTGTAAAGCTTAATCAGGCGGCCACGGCTGAGCTGGGTTTCGCTTTCGAGCATTTGCAAACGCGCGCCAAGCGTAATCAACTCCATAGCCAGCTGAATATCACGAGCTTCCTGAACAATGCTTTTCTCGCTCATGATTATGCCCTTTTCTTCTTCGGTGCATCATCAGCGCTGGCGACTTCATTGAGCAGTCGCGTGGAGAGCAGAATACCGGTGTGGATCTGCTGCAGATCGTCAACGCGGGACTCCTGCGTCAGACGAGTGATTGTTTGATGATCGTTAAAGCGGAACTGACAAACCAGTTGGTTAGTTTCAGCCAGCTTCACCATTTGCGGCAGCGTCAATTCAACAAGCGTGTTGGCCATCTGTTCGTTAATACCTAAGCGAAACATAGCCGAAGCCTTATCCTGACTGATCAGCCTTTGCGCCAGTAACAAATATGACAGATTGATATCATAAATATGTTTTAGCAACTCGGATGCGTGCATTTTTCCCATCCCGAATAACCAATTTTATTAAATGCGGCGTTGCCGCACCCCGTGATGTCGCCGGATAAAATCCGGTAAAAAATAAAACCGTAATGGTAAAAAATAATGGGTGGTACGCTGTGCTGACCGGTTAACTATGCCGGTTTAAATTATTGCTTCCCTGTAGCGTTTCCTTACGCGGTTAAGACTTGCTTACAAATTCCTAAGATTTTTCCTAATTCGCGCAAACTGTACTCGTCACCCCTAACACATACAATGTGGTCGCGCCGAGATTTTAGGAATTATGTGATGTACGTCACATAATTTCAATCTATAAATCACACGAAAGCATAAGTGACAGTGTTTAATTGGACAAAATTTAACCAAAGTCAGCTCATAATAAGCTTCCTAAGTCGAATATTAATGCATTGAAGTTTTAGATAGTGACGCCTGTAATACTTGCTGACAGCAATTATTTTACAACTATCTAACCTGCAATGGTTCTATGTTAGAAACATGACTCTTCTGTTAAACTTCTAAATATAAGTTAATTATTTTCAATGAGTTAGCCTGGAGTTACTTGTAACATAAAAAAAGGCTTTTTGATGACTTTACTGCCGCTAAACTGTCAAAATTTTGCGATAAAATAATCATGATTGTTACTTTTCATTAACATATTTACCTCCTGCATATTCCATACATAAGAATATTTAAAGTTTTTTTATGAGACCTATCACGCTTCTTTCAAACGTAACGCTTGCGCAAGGGTTTTATCAGGCGTAAGAGCGAAGAGTGGCTTTATCATCTTGTTTAAAAGGAGATAAACATGAGCTATGCCCATGTTCTTGTTGCGGTTGCGGTGACGCCGGAAAGTCATCTGCTGGTTGAAAAGGCCGTTTCGCTGGTTCAGCCTTATCAGGGGCGTATCACATTGCTTACGCTCGCCGCAGACCCGGAACTTTATAATCAATTCGCCGCCCCTATGCTGGAAAATTTGCGGGAATTAGTTTTAGAAGAGACGAGGGCTTTTTTAGAGGAAATAAAGATTCGCGCGAAATACCCTATCGCGGGTTCGCACATTGCCACCGGAGAATTAAGCGATCATATTCTGGATATTTGTCGCAAAGAGAATATTGACCTGGTTATATGCGGTAATCATAACCAAACCTTTTTCGGGAAAGCCCTTTGCTCAGCAAAAACGGTTGTCGCCGCCAGCAAAGTGGATGTCTTATTAGTGCCGCTCAAGTAAAAATCGCCTGCCTGAATGGAACAGGCAGGCGATTTTCGGTTTACGCCAGTTTCGGGAAGGTCGCCACTTTACTTTGCAGCTGGCTTTCGTCGCTGCGTGGCGTCACTTGCTTTAGGTCGGCGATAAAACTCTCCTGCCAGTGATTGATGTCATTTTTTTGCACAATCTCCAGCATTTCACTGTGACGCGCGATACGCTCAGCCAGCGGCATCGTTAGCGCCCGGTCAAGCGCCGCCGCGACTTCGTCACGATCGTAGGGGTTTACCAGCAGCGCGGAGGTCAGCTCGTTTGCCGCGCCTGCAAAGCGGGAAAGCACCAGCACGCCCGGATTTTTCGGGTCCTGCGCCGCCACATACTCTTTGGCGACCAGGTTCATCCCATCGCGCAGCGGAGTGACCAGGCCGACATCCGCATAGCGGAAGACTTTCATCAGCAGCTTGCGGTCAAAATGCTGGTTGAGATAGTAAAGCGGCGTCCAGCCAAGCTGGCCATATTTGCCGTTAATGCGGCCCGCTTCGGTTTCCAGCAGATGGCGAATGTCCTGATAAGCCTGCACATCACCGCGCGACGTCGGCGCGATTTGCGTGTAGCGAATTTTGCCGTGGTGCTGCGGGAATTTCTCAAGCAGCGCTTCAAACGCCTGGAAACGCTCCGGCAGGCCTTTGGAATAATCCAGACGCTCCACTGAGAAGATGTTTTTGATGCTGCCAAGCTCTTTTTTGAGCTGCTCAAGCTTCGGCGGCAGCGGTCCTGCGGCCTGTTCGGCAATCTCATCCGGTTCAATGCCGATGGGGTAAACTTCCGTGCGGAACGTTTTGCCATAGGCTGAATGCGCATGTTTGCCATGTGCGGTAAGGCGCGTCTGGGTAGCGAGGCTGTCTAAAAACGCTACGCGGTCGTTTTCCGTCTGGAAGCCCAGCAGGTCATAATCGCACAGCTGTTCCAGCAGCTCTTTATGCGGCGGCAGCGCGTTAAAAATTTCCGGCGTCGGGAAAGGAATATGCAGGAAGAAACCGATGCGGTTATTAATGCCGCGCTTACGCAGTTCGGCTGCGAACGGCAGCAGATGGTAATCATGGATCCAGAGGATGTCGTCCTCTTTTACTAACGGTTTCAGCTTGTCAGCCAGCAGGCTGTTAACGCGCTGATAGCCTTCCCAGGCATCACGCTGAAAGTTAACCAGGTCCAGACGATAGTGGAAAGCGGGCCAGAGAACGGCATTGGAGAATTGGTTGTAATATTGCTCATGGTCTTCTTCGCTAAGGTTGAAGGAAGCCCATGTAATATTATCGCGAGTAACTTTCTTTAGCGGCGCGTCTTCATTGCCAATCTCTCCGCTCCAGCCAAACCAGAGACCGCCTGCGGCTTTCAGCGCCCCCAGTATCCCTACCGCGAGGCCCCCGGCGCTGCTCTTTTTGTCATCAGGCGGGGCGATACGATTAGATACTACGACTAAGCGACTCATAGCCTTCTCTCCTTTCAGTAAAATGCTTTTTTTCTTGTTCTAAGTGTTGTACGAGTTCTTCAAGCCAGGCGTGCACCTCTTGTACACTGGCCAGACGCCACTTCGCCTGCGTCTCGCCCTGCCCGACCTTAATGGATACGCCGTTTACGGCGTTTACAGTATGAAAGCCAGCCTCATCCGTCAGGTCATCGCCAACAAATACCGGCGTGCGGCCTGCAAACGGCGCTTCTTTTAAAAACGCCGCTACGGCCGCGCCTTTATTAATGCCCTTTGGTTTCAGCTCTACCACACATTTGCCCGGCTGCAGCGCCAGCTCTTCATGCTGCTGCGCCAGCGACTGGGCAAGCTGCAACACCTGTTGCTCATATTCCGGCGCCTGACGGTAGTGCAGCGCAAAAGCCATGCCTTTTGGCTCAAGCTCGGTACCCGGCATTTTCGCCAGCGCCTGTTCTAGTCGCAAATGCAGCGAGGTCACCAACTCTTCCGGCAGGGCCACGACATGGTTATTTCCATTGATATCACGACGTTCCGCTCCGTGTACCCCGGCGAGCGGGAACTGGAACGGTGTGGCGAGCTTGTCGAGCTCAACCATCGAACGTCCTGAGACCAATGCCAGCGCCCCGTTATTCATGCCCGAAAGTTTTTGCAGCAGGTTGCGCACGTCAGAGGGAATGGAGACTTGATCCGGATGCGGTTTGATTTCCGCCAGTGTGCCGTCCAGGTCAAAAAAGAAGGCAAGATCCCCGGAAAGCAGCGGCGGTGTAGAGAGTACTTCAGCCACCCAATTTCCTCCTTACAGGTTTAATGGATAACCGCTTCGGTTATCCAGGGTTGTTCGTTAGCCATGTAAGTATAGACAGTGTGACGAGTGTCGCCATTCGACAACAGCTTCGCCAGCCGTAAAGGGCTGGCGAAGTGGACGAATATCAGTCAAAAAACGGTTAAACCGTGCGCTTTGCTTTCTGTTTGTAGCGGTCGAAAATCACCGCCGCGAGAAGGATGAGGCCGCGCACCACGTACTGTGCGAAGGGGGAGATGTTCAGCAGGTTCATGGCGTTTTCTACGGTGCCGAGAATTAATATCCCCGCCACCACATACGAGATTTTTCCTATGCCGCCTTTGAGCGAAACGCCGCCCAGAACGCATGCCGAGATGACGATAAGCTCATAACCGATAGAGGTCATCGGCTGGCCGCTGGTCATACGCGAGGCGAGAATAATCCCCGCCGCTGCGGAGACCAGACCGGAGAGCACAAAGATGATTATCTTGGTGCGCACGACCGGTACGCCCGCGAGACGCGCCGCCTCTTCGTTGCCGCCAATCGCCAGCGTATTGCGGCCAAAGGTGGTTTTATTGAGCAGGAAGCCAAACAGCACCAGACAGGCGACCGTCAGCCAGATTGGCGCGGGCAGCCCCAGCCAGTTAGCGTAGCCCAAGGTGAAGAAGCTCTCGTCTTCAATCCCGACTGCTTTACCGTCGGAGATGATATAGGCCAGGCCGCGGACTATCTGCATGGTGGCGAGCGTGGTGATAAGCGCGTTGATTTTTAGCTTCGCAATCACAAACCCGTTCACAAGGCCGCTCGCCACGCCAAGCATTAGCCCTGCGAAAACACCAATCCATAGGCTTTCAGTCATGTTGATGACCACCGCCGTGGTAACGCCCGCGCAGGCGATAACCGATGCGACGGACAGGTCAAAGTCGCCAGAGGCAAGGCAGAAAAGCATGCCGCAGGCCACCATGCCGGACATTGAGATGGCGAGGCCCAGCCCTTTCATATTAATGAAGGTGGCGAAGTTGGGAACGAAGATGGCGCAGGCGATAAACAACACCGCGAAAACCACCAGCATGCCGTACTGATCCCAGATACGGCCGACGCTAAACGGCGATTTGGTTGCGCCGGATGATGTTAATGAAGACATGTTTACTCCTCTCTCAGGCAACCGCCTGGCTGACTTTGGGCATAGCGAGACTCAATGCCTGCTGTTCGCTGGCCTGGTCATGCAACAGTTCTCCGGCGATTTCCCCTTCGCGCATCACCACGATGCGGTCGGCGACGCCAAGCACTTCCGGCAGATCGCTGGAGGCGAAAAGCACCGCCACCCCCTGCGCGGCAAGCGCGTAAATCACGTTGTAAATTTCATGCTTCGCGCCGACGTCAATGCCGCGCGTCGGCTCGTCGAGCAAAATCACTTTCATCTCTTCCGAAAGCCAGCGGCCAAGAATGGCTTTCTGCTGGTTGCCGCCGGAAAGATTCATGATGAGCTGCTCGGCGGTCGGAGTTTTAATATTGAGCGAGCGGATATGGTGCTGGGCGTTGTTGGCTTCCCACTGATTATTGATAAGACAACCCGCGCTGATATGCTTGCGCCGCGCGCTGATGTTGATGTTGTCCTGCACCGAGTGCACCGGAATAATACCGTCGGCTTTACGATCTTCCGGACAGAGCATCATGCCGGCGCGGATAGCGTCGCCGGGTTCACGGATAGCCACCGGCTTGCCGTCTATCAACACCTGTCCGCCAGTGATGCGCGTGCCGCCAAAAAGCCCTTTCATCAGCTCGCTGCGCCCTGCGCCCACCAGACCAAACAACCCGACGATCTCCCCGCTTTTTACGCTGAGGCTGACCGGCATGCGCACGCCGGGCGCTTTCACTTCATTCAGACGCAACCGCTCTTCACCGTAAGGACGCGGTTTCCAGCCGTAGATATCGCCGAGGTTGCGCCCGACCATCGCCTGCACCAGGCTGTCGTGGTTAACCTGCTGCATATCGCTGAAGGTGCAGACATAGCGCCCATCTTTAAACACGGTGATGGCGTCGCTCAGCGCGAAGATCTCTTCCATGCGGTGCGAGACATAAAGAATGACGCGCCCTTCCTTTCTTAACTCGCGAATCACCCGGAACAGGTTTTCGATCTCCCGCGCCGAGAGCGAACTGGTGGGCTCGTCGAAGGCGATAATCTTGGCGTTGCGCGCCAGCGCCTTGGCGATTTCCACCATCTGCCACTGGCCGATGGAGAGGTACTTCAACGGCGTCTGCGGGTCGATATTCAGCCCGAGATGCTCAAGCTGGAGTTTTGCTTCGTAATTCAGCAGCGAACGGTTAACAATGCCGCCTTTATGCGGGATCTGGCCGAGATAAATGTTCTCAGCGACAGACATTTCCGGCACCAGATGCAACTCCTGGTAAATAATGGCGACCCCGGCGTTCAGCGCTGCGGTGGTGTCATTAAAAGCCACTTCGTTGCCCTGAATGGCGATGCTGCCTGTGGTTGGGGTGTAATTGCCGCTCAGGATCTTCAGCAATGTGGATTTACCGGCGCCATTTTCCCCCATCAGGGCGTGGACCTGGCCGGCGTGACAATCAAAGCTAATGTCGGAAAGCGCCTTCACGCCCGGAAAGGATTTTCCTATGCCACGAAATGAGAGATACGGTGCTGCCTGTTGCATAACGCCTCCACAATCGACTCCGGAAGCGGGCGCATTGCGCGCCCGTGAGTTGTAAACCAGACCATTACTTGCCGCCCAGCCCTTTTTTCGCCAGTTCGTCTTTGAAGTTGTCGCGGGTGATAAGCACCACGTCGGTAACTTCAGTGAACTTCGGCGGCTCGGCCCCTTTCGTCACCCAGTTGTAGAGCATTTCGCTGGATTTATAGCCATGCACGTCCGGGCTTGGCAGCAGCGAGCCATAAAAGCCGGTGGCCTGCGCTTTGGAAAGCTCGCTTACCGCATCGACGCCGTTGATGCCGATGCCGATAACATCCGGCGCTTTAAAGCCCTGCCCTTCAGTGGCGCGTACGCCGCCCAGCACCGTGTTGTCGTTCATGCCGACAACCAGCCAGTGTTTCACTTCAGGATGCTGAACAAGCAGCGAGTTGGCGGCGTCAAACGCGCCAGGAATATCGTTGGATTTGGTCGGTACCTGATAGATCTGTTTTTCCGGGAAGCCAGCGGCCTTCAGCGCGTCCATCGAGCCGGTGGTGCGGCGGCGGGCGGTATCAAGTTCGTTTGCAGTGATGGCCATAACGGCGGACTCTTTTACATCCCAGCCGCGTTTTTGCATCTCTTTATAAAGCTCCTGGCCCTGGCGCTCGCCGATTTTGGCCGCCGCCATCATCACCAACGGAACGGTTTCCATCGGCTTGCCTTTGGCGTTAACGAACTGATCGTCAACCGCAATGACTTTCATGTCGTAGCCGCGCGCTTTGGCCACAATCGCCGAGCCCAGTTTCGGGTCTGGCGTACAGATAACAAAGCCTTTGGCGCCGCTTGCCGCCAGACTGTCGATAGCGTTAAGGGTCTTTTCGCCGTCCGGCACGGCGATTTTGATCACTTCAAAACCCAAATCTTTCCCGGCTTTATCAGCAAATTTCCACTCGGTCTGGAACCAGGGCTCCTCCGGCTGTTTAACCAGAAAACCCAGCTTCATGGTTTCTGCGATAGCGGATTGTGACATAACGGCAGCCAGACCGAGCGCTGCCAGCGCTTTAGTAAATTTGTGCATGGTTGACTCCAGCTTTAGCTTTCTTTTATGCAGGGTAAAAACCTGTACGGTTCTTTTAATCGGACATAAAACAAGGCATTAGCCTCGCCTTCCCGGCAGAGGCTGTTGCTGGAGATAGTTTAATAAGGAAATCAATCCTCCATAGGAGAGCAAAATCACACCGCAGAATTACAGTCAGGGTGTGCATAGATTCAGCAATTTAAGGCATAATTCCGAGCTCATATGTATGATGAATGATAAAGGGAGCGGCAGGAAAATCCATATCCCCAGTTGCTCAGTCCTGGCGGTTCCACGCTTCGAGCAAACCGCCTGCGCTGCCGAAAAGCGGATCGCTGTGCGCAATGGCGACCTGGGCGACATTTTTTAACGTTTCCTGCAGCTGTTCCGGTTGGTCGAGGTACTTATCGGGGGAGAGATGAGGGGGATAAGCGCCAACCGCCATAAAATCATCGCTGGCGCGAATTTGCTTATGGCCGACGCCCGCCGGAATGAGTACCGCATCGCCTCTTTTCAGGTGCACCACCGGGCCGGTTTCACCGCCGAGTTGAATATCCGCTTCGCCGGCGTAAATACCCAGCACTTCATGCGTGTTGGTGTGAAAATGGGTATAGGTAAAAACAGGATAACGCCAGCGCGGCGGCCAGTCGTTCTTGTCGAAAACAGCTTCAAACCAGGCGGCGCTGTCTCGCGCGTCCTGCGGCATAACCTGGCGATAAAGCAAAAGCGGCAGCGGATTATTAGGCACGCCGCCGCTGGGTTGCGTTAAATAAAGCGTTTCGTAATGGTTCATAGAGCCCCCTGCTCGCTTAAAACTAAAAGTATAGCCAGCGGCGCGGGGATGAGCGTTTACCAGGCCTGACAGATAGGCCCGGCATGCTCACGTACGGGCGCGTCTTCCAGCAGGCGGGCAGCAAGGGGCCGCGTAAAGTCCAAAGTCCCTGACGCAGAGAAGCCTTCACCTGCGCATCAACACAGACAACGTCGTCGCTATCCTGTCAGAGAGGCCTGACAAGAGTTAACCCTACACGCCGGCTTGCTCCGTTAGCGCGTATATCAATAAAACCCTCCTTCATTTATTTGTTAGTACAACCAATACACGCAAAAAGAGTAAGTGTAAGCAGTTGTAAAAAGAAGACCCCCGAAAAGGTGCGCGATTACGGTCGCGACGTATCCTGATAGTGACCCTGGCGCCAGCACGGCAGAAGAGAGAAGTAAAAAAGCCAGGCGAAAGCGCTAACTTACTGAGATTAAATATTTTATTAAGTGCAACGCTAAACGTGCTTGCCCGGCGGCGCCAACAAACACGACATTCACTCGCTGAATAAGGATGTTTTTATGCCGACCCGTGAAATTTTTCAAAAACTCAATGCGCAGGTAAATCGCGAGTTTAACGCCTCCCACCTTTATCTTCGACTTAGTGACTGGTGTACGGAACATAATCTCAATGGCGCCGCGACGTTTCTGCGCAACCAGGCGAAAAATAATGTCACGCAGATGATGTCGCTATTCGACTATATGAAGCAGGAAGGCGCCGACCCGATCATTGGCGCAACTCCCGTTTCCGCCTGCGACTGCCGTTCGCTGGAAGAACTGTTCCTGCGTACCCTTGAGGATCTTAAACAACGGAGCGCAAGCCTTTCTGATCTCACGCTTCTGGCAAAAGATTGTCACGACGACGCCACATGCCGCGTGCTGGAGTCGCTGGCCGCCAGTCATGCTGAGAACAGACAGTTTTTACAGGCGCTGCTGGAAGAGGTTCGCGTCGCCTCGCGCGAAGGCGTGCCGCTGGCAGATACCGATCGAGGCTTTCTCAACCTGGTAAATTACGAACATCACTCTTCTGTTTAATATTGCCCCACCCCTCCCTGGCCCGGCTTAGTTCGGGCTTTTGCTCGCCTGCGGCGCTAAGCTATGAATGCCCACCTAATAGTATGTTGTAACTATTAACAAACGAAGCGCGCTTAACATTTCTGATCTGGCTCCCAATGATTAACCACACAATATGTGATGATTTGTGTTGTTTTTATTTTATTAGCCAGGGACAGTTATGATAACCATTGAATTTATAGTCATTATTCTTTGTCTGTTAGTGGGTACGCGTTTTGGCGGCATGGGGCTCGGTTTAATCAGCGGCGTCGGTCTTTTTATCCTGACCTTTGTTTTTGGCCTTGAGCCCGGCAAGCCGCCGGTGGACGTGATGCTCACCATCCTTGCGGTCATCGGCTGCGCCGCCACGCTGCAAACCGCAGGCGGGCTGAACGTGATGATGCAGTTTGCCGAAAAACTGCTGCGCCGCCACCCGCAGCACATTACCCTGCTCGCCCCTTTCACCACCTGGTCGCTGACGTTTTTGTGCGGCACCGGCCACGTCGTTTACACCATGTTTCCCATCATCGCGGACATTGCGCTGAAAAAGAACATCCGCCCGGAGCGGCCGATGGCGGTGGCCTCGATTGCCTCGCAGATGGCGATTACCGCCTCTCCTGTTTCGGTGGCCGTGGTGTCGCTGGTCTCCATTATCGGCGCCCGGCATGGCGTAGGTCAGGCATGGGGGATTCTGGAAATTCTCGCGGTTTCGGTGCCTGCCTCGCTGTTTGGCGTGCTGATCGCCGCGCTCTGGAGCCTGCGCCGGGGTAAAGACCTGGCGGACGACGATGCTTTCCAGGCCCGTATTCGCGATCCCAAACAGCGCGACTACATTTACGGCGCCAGCGAGACGCTGATGAACCAGCGCTTCCCTCGCGAAGCCTACTGGTCAACCTGGATCTTTTTTACCGGCATCCTGGTCGTTGTGTTGCTCGGCGCGCTGCCCGCGCTGCGCCCGGCATTTGAAATCAAAGGCGCGCTGAAGCCGCTTTCCATGAACCTTGTGATTCAGATGATGATGTTGATTGCCGGCGCGGTCATGTTGGTGGTGTGTAAAGTGAATGCCGCCACTATCTCCAGCGGCGCAGTATTTAAAGCGGGCATGGTGGCGATTTTCTCGGTGTTTGGCGTCGCCTGGATGAGCGACACCTTTTTTCAGGCGCACCTGGAAGGGCTGAAACTGGCGCTGGAAGGCGTCGTGCAAAGCCATCCGTGGACATATGCGCTGGTGCTTTTTTTGGTGTCGAAGCTGGTGAACAGCCAGGCGGCGGCGTTGACGGCCGTCGCCCCCATGGGGCTGATGCTGGGCGTGGAGCCCAAAATGCTGGTGGCCTTCTTCCCTGCCTCTTACGGCTACTTTATTTTACCAACCTACCCAAGCGACCTCGCCTGCATCGGCTTTGACCGTTCCGGCACCACGCGCATCGGCAAATTCATTCTCAACCACAGCTTTATTCTGCCGGGACTGATTGGCGTAAGCTGCGCCTGCGCAGCCAGCTACATGCTGGTACAGCTTTTCTTTTAATTACCGTGAAAGATAGCAAAACGGCCTCACAGGAGGCCGTTTTATTAATGCGCTTCGTTTTGTGGGGTGAATTTCAGCTCAATCAACGCCACCGCTTTTTGTACCGCGCGCAGCGTAACCGCATCGGCGGCAGGATGACCGGTAAAATCGATAGCCTTAAGCTGGTTCGCCATCTTCTCACGCACTTCAACCGGCGCAATCACGTCAATGACATCCAGGATCTGCTTGATAACCAGCTGGCACGCTACGATGTCAGATTGCAGCTCTTCTTCGGCGGTAAAAACTTTCGACATTTCTCACTCCTTACGTTTCGTGGCGGCCATAGTAGCGGCACCTCGGGAAAAACGGTAGTAAAACGCGGAGGTAGTCGAAACGGAAAAGGAGAGATAAAGTGAAAGCACAAAAAAACCTGCCGAAGCAGGTTTTTTTATCAGAACATAGCGCCTGGCGGTACGTCTTTGAAAGTCTTGCAGTAGTTTTCGAACATGCTTTTCAGGATTTTACGGAATTTCATGATGTGCTCCGAATTTGTTTTTATGCAGATAACGTGTTGCGATGGGCTAATAATATGACCACCATCACAAAAATCAACCAGTTTGTGATGAATATCACACCAATAAAGTTAACGTTTTGCGCATATTTGTTAAAAAAACATAAATAAATCCATCAGTTACCTTTTAAACTGACAGGTATAAATTTACTCATTTTTTTTAAACGGGACGGTAGCGATGAGTGGTAGCGCAGGCGCGACGACAAGACGCGGTCTTTCACCTGCGGCCCTGCTGGTGGCAGGCGCCTTTTTTATGGAGTTTCTCGACGGCACCGTTATCGCCACAGCGCTGCCGGAGATGGCCCGCACCTTTGGCGTGCAGGCGGTAGATCTCAATATTGGCATCAGCGCTTACCTGCTTACGCTTGCCGTGCTGATCCCCGCCAGCGGCTGGATAGCGGACCGCTTCGGCGCCCGCGTGGTGTTTACGATTGCGCTGGGTATTTTTACTCTCGCTTCGGTGCTTTGCGGCCTCGCTGAAAGCCTGGAAGTTTTTGTCGCCATGCGTATTTTGCAGGGCGTGGGCGGCGCGCTGATGGTGCCTGTCGGGCGATTAGCGGTGCTGCGCACTACGCCCAAACATCAGCTGATAGGCGCTATCGCCACCCTTACCTGGCCCGCGCTGGTCGCCCCGATTATTGGCCCGCCGCTGGGCGGCTTTATCACCAGCTACGCCACCTGGCGCTGGATCTTCTTTATCAACCTGCCGCCTGGACTGCTGGCGATGTGGCTTGCGTTACGCATTATTCCAGATATTCGCGAAGAGGAGCGTCGACCTTTCGATACGCAAGGCTTTATCGCGACTGCCGTGGCGATGGTTGCACTGGTCTACATGATGGAGCTCCTTGGCACAGAGCAGCCGGATCTCACGCTTGCTGGCGCGTTGCTGGTCGCTGGCGGCGGCGCGCTGTGGTTTGCGCTGCGTCATTTTCAGCGCGCACGCTATCCTTTGATTCGTCTTGACGCGATGCGGGTGCAGACCTTTCGCGTAACGATGCTTGGCGGCTCGCTGTTCCGCGCCTCCATCAGCGCTGTGCCCTTCTTATTACCGCTGCTGTTCCAGGTGGGCTTCGGCATGGATGCATTTCACTCGGGCTTGCTGGTGCTGGCGGTGTTTGCCGGTAACCTCATGATAAAACCAGCCACTACGCCGCTTATCCGCACGCTGGGGTTTAAGAAATTGCTGCTGATAAACGGCCTGCTGAACGTGGCGGCGTTGCTCGCCTGTGCGTTTCTGACGCCGCAAACGCCCCTCTGGCTGATACTGGTCATTCTTTATCTGGGCGGCGTTTTTCGCTCTATTCAGTTTACGGGAGTTAGCACCCTCGCCTTCGCCGATGTGCCTTCGCCACAGATGAGCTACGCCAATACGCTGTTCAGCACCGCCACGCAACTGGCGGTCGGGCTTGGCATTACGCTTGGGGCGATTGGCATCCGGCTTGGTGAACTGGTGAGCCGCTGGTTTTCGCTGGAAAGCCTGCCGGGTGTGAGTTTTCGTCTGGCGTTTGTCTGGATTGCGCTGATTTGTCTGGTGGGATTAATCGATACGCTGCGTCTGGCGCGTCAGGCCGGAGCGGCGGTTTCTGAAAAACGTTCATAAAAAACCAGCGCCCGGGCGCTGGTTTTCGTGTGATAAAAATCAGCCCAGTACTTCGCGTACGAAAGCTTCAATCTCTTTGTTCTGGCAGTTCTCAAAGAAGCATTTCTGGAAACGCTCGCCAGAAACTGCCGTTTTTACCAGCTCGCGGTCGATAGCACGCAGGGTATCCAGATAGTTCTCTTTCACGACGGCGGCTTTCACCTGGTTAAGGATGCCCGCGTTGCGTACCTGCGGCTCTTTACGCTCCGGCGGATAACCCTCGCCTTTACGACCGGAGAATGCTTTTTCGAAGATAAATCGCACGTTCAGCTCCGCGCCCCAGCCGAAGCCTTTTGCGAAAGGCAGCGCCAGCGCGTTGCCGTTGTTGATCTGCGCGAACAAGAAAGCGTCCGCCGGATCGATACAGTAGCCGCACACCACGCCCGGATGAATGTTCAGGGACATCAGCGCGCCCTGGCCGGTGCCGCAACCGGTGATAACGAAATCCACCGCTTTTGCGTTCAGCAGAATGCTCGCCATGATCCCCAGATGGATATAGGTCAGGTGATGATCCTGCTCATCGCTCATGCCGACGTTGAAAACCGGATAGTCTTTCTCATCCGCAACCGCCTTGAGTTCTTTGTAGATGATGGCGTTTTTCGCCGCCTGACTGTTTTCCATCATCAGTGCAATTTTCATTCTTTCCTCCTGAGGGTACGCGGGTTTCCCCGCCACGAATAGCAAACCATGAGGTAAACATACTATTCACCAAACGCACTTTCAAATTAAATGAAAAAATGTTTTATAAAAGTGCGTAGGCCTCACAGTTTTGCTTTTCGCCCATCAAACGGCGTCAGAATGTTTCCCAGTTTTCCTCTGCGGCTAGCGGGGAGCGTAGGGATGGGGTGACCGAAGCGGTTTTAACAACAGTCGGTACGGCTTTTGTCTGCGCAGACTGAGCGATGCGGAACAGCGCTAAAACTTCGTTAAGGCGTACAGCCTGCTTCTCCAGATCCGCCGAAGAAAGTACGGACTGCTGAACCAGATGCACATTCTGCTGGGTAACGCTATCCATCTCTTTCACAGCAATGCCCACCTGGCTGATGCCTTTGCTCTGTTCGCCGGACGCGCTGGCGATCTCGCCCATGATGTCATTGACCTGCTGCACGGCGCGAAGAATTTTGCTCATCGCTTCGCCCGCTTTTTTTACCTGATCCGAGCCGGTATTGATGTTGCTGACTGACTCGTTGAGCAAGGTTTCAATCTCTTTCGCCGCCTGGGCGCTGCGGCTTGCCAGGTTGCGCACCTCGCTTGCCACAACGGCGAAACCGCGCCCCTGCTCGCCCGCGCGCGCCGCTTCAACCGCCGCGTTCAGCGCCAGAATATTTGTCTGGAAAGCAATGCTGTTTATCACGGTAGTGATATCGACGATTTTGTGTGAACTGCTGCTGATGACCGACATCGTCTTCATGACCTGATCAACAGATTGCCCGCCTTCAATGGCGGTTTGCGTGGCGTTTTGCGCAAGCTGGCTGGCATGACTGGCGTTATCAGCATTGAGTTTAACGGTGCTGCTGAGCTGCTCCATGCTGGCGCTGGTCTGCTCAAGCGCGGCGGCCTGCTGTTCAGAACGGCTCGATAGCTCATTGTTGACGCCTGTGACGTCGCCGGCGTGGGAGCGAATCGTATCAGCGCTGTTGCGAATGTCCGAGACGGTTTTTTCCCAGTTCCCCTGCATGGTTTTGATGTGCGGCACCATCATCCCGATACAGTTGCGGCCAAGATCGCGCAGCGGCGCAGAGAGATCTCCCTGCGCCAGCACATGCAGATGCTCACGGATAACATCCACCGGTTTAACCAGGCAGAAATAGAGGTAACGTTCGGTAAAGACCGTGATAACGATACTGGCTAAAACGGAGGTCATCAGCAGCGTCTGGGCGCCGTCTATCCATGATTTTTGCTCCCCGGTAAGCGTCAGGCTCTCTTCCAGATTATGCAAAAACCAGAGCGTTAATCCGGAAACGCCAATCCAGGCGAGGGCGGAAAAACAAAGTATCATGACCACCATTGCACGGATTTTGATATTACGAATGAAATTCATAGTGTTTTCTCGGTGTGTAGATATGCCGTCCTTATGCGAGGCATGACGACACCCTTCCTGCTTCATTCGTGATTCTTGCGTACGAATAGAAACGTGCCGTATCGCTATTTTCGGCATCTCGTGGAGAAACTTAAGTGACTGAACATAAAAATTAAGTACCGCTAAACTTAGTGAGGTAATAATAATATCGCCAGGGCAACGCTATGATCTGTGGGCTTTTCGGGCGATTGCATTGGTTCGGCTTATGCCATGATGGGAGCTGAATGAACACTCCGGGAACCGACATGCGCAACATGATACTTCTCGCAGCCCTGCTGCTGGCTGGCTGTACCATAACGAAAAACCCCGAAGTTGTGGGCGGCAACAAGCTCACTGGCATGGTGCGCCTGGGCTTTAACGACCCCGCTTTGTTTAACGCAAAAGCAGACCCTTATCTCGCTCAGGGTACCGCCACGCGTCAGTGTCAGGAGTGGGGCTTCGCCACGGCGGAAAACTATGGCCAGCCGATAAAAACCTGCTCTGTTATCAGCGGAACGCAATGTCTGAACGAATCAGTGATACTGGAATACCAGTGCCGCGGTTTTGCCGTGCCGCAAAATGCGGGTTGGTAAGCGTATGCGCCAGCTCGTGAGGCTGGCGCATATCAATATGCGTAACGAATAATCTATTGACCATGATCCTTCTGACGCCTTTCCTGCGCCCATGATTCACTCCCCCGCGCCGCTTTGCTTCGCCTTCTTTTCAGCGTCAGATAAAAAAACGGAAACTGTTGTCGTTGTATGAGAGATAAACGGGACAAACAAAGACTGTATCGCGCGGAAGGCATCAAGCTGCTATACAGCAACGCGCTGCCCGGTATTTTGATTACTTTTATTGTCGCCACCAGCCTGGTCTTTACTTTTCTCGGCCATGAGAACCGCACGGGCAAGCTCATCTGGTGGGCAACTATCTGCCTGCTATTGGCCGTTCGTTTGGTTGACACCCTCCTCTGGTATCGGGCTAACAGCTTTGAGCGAAAACAAAACCATTTTTACTGGCGCTTCAGCACAGGCTGCCTGCTGACCGCCTTATTATGGAGCGGCTGGTGTCTGTTCTTTAGCGGTGGATTCAGTAGTGAGGAGTTCACCTCTTCGATGGTTATCCTCTCTGCTATGGCAGGCGGCGCGACCAGCATTCTTTCCGGCAACGCGCTTATCGGCACGCTGTATCCCATCATCGTACTGGTGCCTTTTTCTCTGGAGCTGCTGTGTGCCAGCGAAAAGTACAAAAACAATCTTGGGGCGCTGGGGCTGTGCTTTACCGCCATTATGGTTTTTTCTGCCGGCCGCGCCGCGCGCTATGTTAAAAGCGCCATTCTGCTGAAGTATAAAAACAGCCAGCTGCTGGAGCGCATGGAAGAGACAATTCGCACCCGTACGCAGGAAATTTATGAGATTTCGCATACCGACTCGCTGACAGGGTTACATAACCGCGTCGCTTTCCTGCGCGCCGCTAATGCATTGACGCTGCGCTATAAGCAGAATGAAATTAGTGGCTTCAGCCTCTTTTTTATCGACCTTGATGGCTTTAAAGCCATCAACGATACGCTTGGTCATGACGCTGGCGATCAAATCCTGCTGGCGTTCAGCGACCGGCTGAAAACCTTTAACCGGGATAATAATGCGATGCTCTGCCGCTGGGGCGGCGATGAGTTTATTTTTTGTATTCCCCTGACTGACAGAGCGCAGCTTGCCCGCCTGGCGCAAGAGATGAACGAGAGCTTCAGCCAACCCTGGGCGTTGCGCGGGCAGGAGCTTTTTCTTAGCGCCACCATCGGCATCGCCATCTGTCCACGTCATAGCGAAGCGATAACCCGGCTGATTCAGCTTGCGGATATCGCTATGTACTCCCTGAAAGGGAAACAGCCGCAGCGCGTTGCATTTTATAACCGCGAGCTTGAGACAGAGCTGCTAAACCAGGTGTATCTGCAGGAAGCACTAAAAAGCGCGCTGGCGAAAAATGAGATGCGGCTGGTTTATCAGCCTATTGTCGAGGCGCAAAGTGGACGTATCGTCTCCCTTGAGACGCTATTACGCTGGCAGTGCGGCGATGACGCTATTCCTCCTTCGCTGTTTATTCCGGTGGCAGAAAAAAGCGGCAGTATTGTGCCGCTGGGATACTGGATAATCGAGGAAGCCTGTAAAACGCTTGCTGAGCTGCCGCCCGCTGCAAAGGAGATTGCCCTTTCGGTTAATGTCTCTATCGTTCAATTACAGGACGCCGCGTTCATCGATAAGGTCGAGCAGTTGTTAACTCACTATGCCATTGCACCAGAGCGTCTGCATCTTGAGGTAACGGAGTCGTTATTTCACGAAAGCCAGACGGAGATTTACGCGAAAGTCAGCTATCTGCAGGATAAAGGGGTACGGATTTCCATCGACGACTTTGGCACGGGGTATTCCAGTCTTTCCGTCATTCAAAACATGCGCATCGACTTTGTGAAGATCGATCGCTCCTTCGTCAACAATATCGATGATAAAGGTCTGGCTGTGGTACAAGCGGTGCTGACCATGTCAGGCACCTTTGGCTATGAAGTGATTGCCGAAGGCGTAGAAACGGCGAGACAGGCGCAGACGCTGCGCAACTTCGGCGTTCCTTTGTTACAGGGATATTATTTCAGTCAACCGTTAGAAAAAGCCGCCATGCTGGCGAGAGTAGTCGAAGCCACCTGCGCAACTCGCCTGTAAATTTTAATTAAGCCACTATTAACGGTTCCTTTCTCGCGGCTTATTTACCTGCTCATTCAGACACCCCTTATATTTATTACTTCAAGAAGTATCTTTTAATTAATTTAATGCGTCTGATTTCTATTTGCATTTTTACTTAACTGTCTTATTTATTTTACCTTTTGCAAATAGATAAATAACAAATTATAGTGCCGCCATCTTCATTCTCTTGCGGAGCGAAAACATGCTTAAACCCGATATGATGGAAAAACTTAATGAGCAAATGAACCTGGAGCTCTATTCCTCTTTGCTTTATCAACAGATGAGCGCCTGGTGCAGCTACCACAGTTTTGAAGGGGCCGCCGCTTTCCTGCGCCGCCACGCGCAGGAAGAGATGACGCATATGCAGCGTCTGTTTGATTACCTGACGGATACCGGCAGCCTGCCGCAAATCAACGCGATTCCTTCGCCTTTCGCGCAATACGCTTCGCTCGACGAACTGTTTAAAGCGACTTATGAGCATGAACAGTTGATTACGCGCAAGATTAATGAATTAGCCCATGCCGCCATGATGGGTCAGGATTACCCGACCTTTAATTTCCTGCAATGGTATGTCGCTGAGCAGCACGAAGAAGAAAAATTATTTAAATCGGTGATCGATAAGCTGAGCCTGGTCGGGAAAAGCGGCGAAGGGCTTTATTTTATCGATAAAGAACTCGCCACGCTGGATGCGCAGGCTTAATTACGCCAGTCAGTGAAATTAACAGATACAAGCGAAGCAGACATTATGTCTGCTTTTTTTATGGCGGCGTGCTGATAATGGATTTCAGCGCCACTATGACGCAGTTGAAGAGAGAGGATGTTTCGTTTCCTCCTGTTACGCCAGGTACAACCGAAAACGTTAACACCAGCAAGCATCGCTTCAGCGTGAAAAGGAACGTGACGTAGTAAAAAACGGCAGCCAATAAGCATTACCAATAAAAAAACCACCTTTCGGTGGTTTTGCACGACACTGCTTATTGCTTTGATTATTCTTGTCTTTCCCAGTGGTACCCGGAGCGGGACTTGAACCCGCACAGCGCGAACGCCGAGGGATTTTAAATCCCTTGTGTCTACCGATTCCACCATCCGGGCTCGGGAAGAAAGTGGAGGCGCGTTCCGGAGTCGAACCGGACTAGGCGGATTTGCAATCCGCTACATAACCGCTTTGTTAACGCGCCAGATTCTTCGCCTTTTCAGGCTGCACCCGCCTTAACGGCCAGTGCTTTTTAAACTGGAGCGGGAAACGAGACTCGAACTCGCGACCCCGACCTTGGCAAGGTCGTGCTCTACCAACTGAGCTATTCCCGCTTATCAGAGCGACTTAACTTGTTGCTAAGTTAATTGCTTGATTTCTTTATCTTCCGGCAAACCGTGCCGCCGTTCGATGCGTTGCATTCTACTTACCTGACGCAGTGAGTCAACGAAATTTTCCCACCAGCCGGTTTGTTTGCTGAATTTTGCGCCGGATAGATCACCGTTCGAGCAAATCGCCCCGCGCAGCGTTCAAATATTGGAACATTGACCAGAACGTTAATACCGCAGCGATGAAAAAGAGCGCGATGCCAGCATACTCGATCCAGATATTAGGACGCCACAGCAGACCGATCAGCGCCAGCATCTGCGCCGTGGTCTTTACTTTGCCAATCCAGGAAACCGCCACGCTGCTGCGCTTGCCCAGCTCCGCCATCCATTCGCGCAGCGCTGAGATAATAATTTCACGGGCGATCATGGTTGCGGCCGGCAGGGTTATCCACCAGCTGTGGTAATGCTCCGCCACCAGCACCATCGCTATCCCTACCATAACTTTATCGGCGACCGGATCAAGAAAGGCGCCAAAACGGGTGCTCTGGTTCCAGCGGCGGGCCAGATAGCCATCAAACCAGTCGGTTATGGCCGCGAAAAAAAAGATAAGGGCGCAGACAAAGGGCGCCCAGTGAAACGGCAGATAAAACGCCAGCACAAAAAACGGAATCAGGATGACGCGAAACAGGGTCAGCAGCGTAGGAATATTGAATTGCATAATGCAGGTAACTATCTGTCGTCAGTGAAATTACCGCTATGTTGCTACATAGCCCCTAATGTTTCAACGAGTAGTAGATCTTTTCTGCCAGCGCCTGCGAGATACCTGGAACTTTTGCAATTTCCTCAACAGAAGCGTTAAGCAAAGGTTGCAATCCGCCCATATATTTCAGCAGCATCTGGCGGCGTTTCGGTCCAATGCCTTCTATCTCTTCCAGCGTACTGGTGTTTTTAACCTTAGCCCGTTTTTTACGATGTCCGGTTATCGCATGGTTATGGGATTCATCGCGAATGTGCTGGATAACATGCAGCGCGGGCGAATCAGACGGCAAAGAGAATCCTTCCCCTTCCGGCTCGAAGAAAAGCGTTTCCAGCCCCGCCTTACGGTCGCTGCCTTTCGCCACGCCGAGCAGCAGCGGGTGGTGTTTATCCCATGGCACCTCAAGTTCGGCAAACACCGATTTGGCCTGCGCCAACTGCCCCTTCCCGCCATCTATCAGGATAAGGTCCGGCACCTTGCTTTCATCAATCGCTTTACCATAACGGCGACGCAGCACCTGGTTCATCGCAGCGTAGTCATCACCGGGCGTAATGCCGGTAATATTGTAGCGGCGATATTCCGCCCGCACCGGGCCGTTGCTGTCAAAGACCACGCAGGAAGCCACTGTCTGCTCGCCCATAGTATGGCTGATATCAAAACACTCCATACGCTTCACATCCGGGAGATCGAGCGTTTTCGCAAGCGCGGCGAGCCGCTGGCTGATGGTCGACTGTTGCGAAAGCTTTGTCGTCAGCGCCGTCGCGGCGTTGGTGCGCGCAAGCTTCAGGTAGCGGGCGCGGTCACCTCGCGGTTTGGTCTGAACGTGAACGCGACGTCCCGCCAGTTCGCTGAGCGACTCCGCCAGTACATTCTGGTCCGCCAGCGCGAAGTCGAGCAGGATCTCCCCAGGCAGCGTACGCATCTGGCTTCCCTGCAGGTAAAACTGCCCGACAAATGTCTCCACCACTTCGGCTAAATCGGTGCCGCCGGGCACTTTCGGGAAATAGCTGCGGCTGCCCAGCACTTTACCCTGACGAATAAACAGCACATGCACGCAGGCCATGCCCGCATCAAACGCCACGCCGATCACGTCCAGATCGTCGCCCGTGTTGGAGACAAACTGTTTTTCCGTCACGCGGCGCACGGCCTGAATCTGGTCGCGGATGCGCGCAGCCTCTTCAAACTCCATGCTCTGGCTCGCTTTCTCCATGCGCGCCACCAGTTGATTTATCACCTGGTCATCTTTTCCGGCGAGGAACAGGCGCACATATTCCACCTGCTGCGCATAATCCTCTTCGCTCACCAGCCCTTCAACGCACGGCCCAAGGCAGCGGCCAATCTGGTATTGCAGACAAGGACGCGAACGGTTGCGGTAAACGCTGTTTTCACACTGGCGAACCGGGAAGATTTTTTGCAGCAGCGCCAGCGTTTCACGCACCGCGTACCCGTTCGGGAACGGGCCAAAATATTCGCCTTTGGCATGCTTCGCGCCACGGTGCATGGCAAGCCGCGGATGGGTGTCGCCGCTCAGAAAGATGTAGGGGTAGGATTTATCATCACGCAACAGAACGTTGTAACGCGGCTGATAAAGTTTGATGTAGTTATGCTCAAGCAGCAACGCCTCCGTTTCGGTGTGCGTCACCGTCACGTCTATCTGCTGGATTTGCGCGACCAGCGCTTCGGTTTTCCGGCTCGCGAGGTTGCTGCGAAAGTAGCTTGAAAGGCGCTTCTTGAGATCTTTTGCCTTACCGACATAGATAACCGTGCCGCTGGCGTCATACATTCGGTAGACGCCAGGCTGGCTGGTCACGGTTTTCAGGAAAGATTTAGAATCAAAAACTTCACTCACTGACTTGTTAACGTCTCCGCATTACACAGGCCATGGCGGATTGCCAGGTGAGTCAGCTCCACATCGCCATGGATATTCAGCTTACTGAACATTCGGTAGCGGTAGCTGTTCACCGTTTTAGGGCTGAGATTAAGTTGTTCAGAAATCTCAGTGACCTTCTGGCCTTTGGTAATCATGAGCATAATCTGCAATTCGCGTTCAGACAAACTGGCAAACGGCGATTCCGTTTTGGCGGGCTCGATTTGGCTGAGCGCCATCTGCTGCGCAATGTCTGAGGCGATGTAGCGTTGACCGGCATGAACGCAGCGAATGGCGCTGACCACTTCCGCTGGCGCGGCGCCTTTGCTGAGATAACCCGCCGCACCAGCCTGCATGACTTTGGCGGGCAGCGGATTTTCCGTATGCACGGTTAACATAATCACTTTGATGTCAGAAGAGTAACGGGCGATTTTACGGGTTGCCTCAAGGCCGCCAATACCCGGCATGCTCATGTCCATTAACACGACATCGACCGGATTCGCGCGGCACCATTTAATGGCGTCCTCACCGCAGCAGGCTTCGCCCGCCACTTTTATGCCTTTGATATCTTCAAGAATGCGTCGTATCCCTGCGCGCACCAGTTCATGGTCATCAACAAGAAGAACGTTGATCAATGGAAAACTCTCCAGAAAAGGGATAACGCTGCTAAAGCCAATTCGCCGTATATTAACGGGTTTTAAGTCAACTTTAAAACGCAAAACGTCCGCTGAGCCGGTTTGCCCTCTCGTTTTTGGAAATAAAATGCGACAGCCGTACCTAAAAAATGGCAAGAGACCGAAACGATAGAAAAATAAAACATTATATTTCAATGATTTAGTTTCATATAACTTTTTTATCAGTTATCAGGAAAATAAATCTATATTTAAGCTTTTATTAATTAACCTTCCAAAAACCAACCTGAAACATATTATTTAACGCCGCGAAAAATCTTCCTCACATTAAGCAAAGTTCGTATAAAAAATACGTTTGTCACGGTAAACCCAACCCGGCAGACGCACAAAAAATGCGCATTGATTACTTTTCTGCGCCTTGTGGTATACTCCGCGCCCTCAACAATCTCGCCGCGCCTTATCGTTGCGCCATTACACAGAGGAAAAGAGATGAGCACCCCTGATTTTTCCACCGCTGACAATCTGCAGGAACTGGCTCTGGAAGTCGCCTGTCTGAAAGGCCTGATCACCCAAATGCTGCAGGCTATGGGGCAGGCCGATGCCGGTCGGGTTATTATTAAAATGGAAAAGCAGATTGCTGAAATGGAAAACGAAGCGCAGGCCGCTGTCTTCAGCAATACGGTTAAGCAAATTAAACAAGCTTACCGCCAGTAATAAAAAAGGCAGCCAGGGAAAAACTGGCTGCCTTTTTGCTGTCTGACACGCAGAACTTAAGTAAAACTCATATCAGTCCAATCGCCGCCGCGTAACAGGCAATCTGCGTCTTATTTGGCGCGTTGAATTTTTTCTGCATGTTCTTCTGATGGAAATTAACCGTGTTCTCAGAAATAGCGAGAATAATGGCTATTTCCGCCGAGGTTTTCCCCTCCGCCGTCCATTGCAAAATCTCCTTTTCCCTTTTGCTGAGCCTCATCTCAAGAGAGGCCATCGCCGGGTCTTCAAGCCGGGCCAGGGTCATCATGCTTAATTCCGTCAAATACTGAAGACGCAATTCCAGTTCATCATCATCAAGCGTTTTCCCATTCACTTGCGTGCGCGAAATCGAAAGGAAACCCTGCGCGCGGTTAGGCGCCATCACGCACTGCGTTATTCCCCTGCGCAGCCCGAAATCACGGGCTCTGGCCCATAACTCCTCCGCGGGCGCCGCGAAAAGCGCATCATCCCAGTTAAGAAAACCACGCTGGTAATTTTGTGGTTTAAGCACGGGATCGATGGCGAAATAATTCTCCGCCTGATAGTGATCTAACCACGCCTGCGGGTAGGTGGTATAAAGTGTTAGTCTTGGCCGTGTGAAAGGAACGGGATGCTTAATACAAAGCGCGAAATAATCAAATTCTAAGTTTTGCGTTTGCTGGTGTAGCAGGTCGTAAATCTCATCGGCAGTTGCGATTGACTGAAAGCGGTTCAGCATGTGCTGTCGCCAGTCAAAAAAATCACTTTCCTTCATGCTGTGCGACTATTCCCCTGCGTTATTAATATCGTCCAATTATACGAATATAACGTATCATTTCTTTGAAATCATTTATACACATTATCATTGAAGCCCACATGAGAAGAAATCTCTTGCTAAGGTTTATGCGATAAGCAGGAGAGAAAAATGTGTAAACCAACCGAGACAGCTTCTGTCTTTACCGAACTCTGGCGTGAATTACAGGAAAATTCGCCGCCGGATATTTTATATATTCATCGCGGCGCGCTGCCTTCTTGCTTTGCCGTTAGCGATATTGCGGCGGCAAGTATTGCGCTGGTAGCCGGCACGCTGCAGCGCCTTATTTCTTCCAACGCCACGCCAGAAGTTGACCGCAGGCTGGCGAGCCAGTGGTTCCAGATGAGCCTGCGGCCGCTTAACCGCCCTGCTCCCGCGCTCTGGGATCCTTTTGCCGGAGATTACGCAACGCAGGATGGCTGGATAAGGCTGCATACTAACGCCGCCCATCATCGCCAGGCGATGGAGCGCGTGCTGGGCATTCACACGGACCGGGAAGCGCTGGCCGCGACGGTAAAAGGCTGGCGAAGCGTGGCGCTTGAAGACGCCATCGCGCAGGCTGGCGGTTGCGCGGCGGCGATGCGCAGCGAAAGTGAATGGCGCAGCCACCCGCAGGGTGCGGCGGTCGCGCGCGAACCGCTCTTTATACAGCAATTCACGGGCGCAGCCCCAGCGGCGCCATGGCGGCTCCCTGCTGCCAGACCTCTGCTTGGCATTCGCGTGCTGGATTTGACGCGCATTATCGCAGGGCCTGTCGCCACGCGGCTGCTGGCCGGGCTCGGCGCGCAGGTGCTGCGCATTGACCCGCCCGGCTGGGCCGAACCGACCCTGGAAGAGGAAATCACGGCGGGGAAACGCTGCGCGCGGCTCAATCTCAAAAGCGAGGAAGGCAAGGCGCGGCTACGTGATTTACTGGCGAAGGCGGATGTCGTGGTGCATGGCTACCGGGCCGATGCGCTGGCGGCGTTGGGTTTTGATGAGGAAACGCGAAGCGCGCTGGCGCCAGGCCTGGTGGATGTTTCGCTGAACGCCTGGGGCTGGAGCGGTCCGTGGCGCAACCGTCGGGGCTTCGACAGCCTGGTGCAGATGGCCTGCGGCATCGCGCATGCCGGCATGCTCTGGCAAGGGAGCGACAAGCCCACCCCGCTGCCGGTGCAGGCGCTCGATCACGCCACGGGCTACATGATGGCCGCCGCTGTGCTGAAGGGACTTTATCACCGTTTACATGCTCAGCAGGGCTACCGGGCGCGGCTTTCGCTGGCGCGCACGGCGGCGTTTCTGATGGCGCATCCCCAGCGGCAGGAGACAGCGTTTCCCGCACGAAGCCGGTATGACGAGCTGCCTTTTTATGAGTGGTCTTCTTTCGGGCTGGGGGCGCGGCTCAAACCGCCGCTGTGGCTTGCGGGTACGCCGCTTGCCTGGTCACGCGCGCCCTCGCCGCTCGGCAGCGACGAGGCGAAGTGGGCCTGGTGATATCCTGCGGCGTTGAGGCAGCGCTGCGGTTCAGAACTCCCCTCCCCTGCGTCGGGGAGAGGGTCAGAGCAGGCGCCTCAGGCGTTCAGGAACTTCTCAAGAAACTGCCGGGTACGCGGCTGTTGCGGGTTAGCGAAGAGTGATTTCGCTGGCCCCTGCTCCACGATGCGTCCCTGGTCCATGAAAATGGCGCGGTCCGCCACGTCGCGGGCGAAGCTCATCTCATGCGTAACGATAACCATGGTGCGTTTCTCTTCGGCAAGCTGGCGAATAGTATTCAGCACCTCTCCCACCAGCTCCGGGTCCAGCGCCGACGTCGGCTCGTCAAAGAGGATAACGTCCGGACGCATCGCCAGCGCCCGGGCTATCGCCACGCGCTGTTGCTGCCCGCCGGAGAGACGCTTAGGATAGCTGGTCTCTTTCCCGGTCAGCCCGACTTTCGCCAGCAATTCACGCGCCCGGGCGGTGGCCTCGGCTTTGGGTTCGCCTTTAACGATAACCGGCCCTTCGATAATATTTTCCAGCACCGTACGGTGAGGGAAGAGATTAAAGCTCTGAAACACGAACCCGACGTGCTGGCGCAGCCGCCGCACCAGCGCTTTCTGCTGGCTCATCGGCTTCGCGGCGTCGATGAGCATTTCGCCCACTCTGATGGTGCCGCTGTCGGGCTGCTCCAGCAGGTTGATGCTGCGCAGCAGCGTCGTTTTCCCGGAGCCGCTCGGCCCGATAATCGCCACGACCTCTCCCTCTGCGACCTCAAGGTCAATGCCGTGCAGCACCGTCTGGCCGTGGAACGCTTTCACCAGTTTTTTTACTTCAATCGCACTCATTTCGGTTCGCGCTCCTGTCGGTTCAGCTGGTTTTCGAAATAGTTTTGCAGCGCGGAGAGCACCGTCGCCATTACCCAGTAAATCAGTGAAGCGGCCAGATACATGGTGAACACTTCCAGCGTGCGCGACGTTATCAACTGCGCCTGACGGAACAGCTCTGGCACCTGAATGGTGGCGGCGAGCGAGGTATCTTTCACCAGGCTTATGAAGCTGTTGCTGAGCGGCGGCAGCGCTACGCGGGCCGCCTGCGGCAGAATGGCGCGGCGCAGCGTTTGCCACGGCGTCATGCCGATACTCGCCGCCGCTTCCCACTGCCCTTTATCGATAGAGGAAATCGCCGCGCGCAGCGTCTCCGAGGTATAAGCTGCGGTGTTCAGCGACAGTCCGATCATGGCCGCCGGGATAGGGTCCAGCTCAATGCCAAACTGCGGCAGGCCGTAGTAGATCATAAAGAGCTGCGCGATAAGCGGCGTGCCGCGAAAAATCGAAATATAAAAGCGCGCCAGCCAGGAGATGGGCCAGATATGAGACAGGCGCATCAGCGCCAGCACAAAACCGAGCACCAACCCGAAAAACATGCCGCCGATGCTAAGCTGCAGCGTAAAAACAGCGCCCCGCAGCAAAAAGGGGGCGGAGTCGAGCACCAGTTGAATACTTTCTTGCATTATATAAATCGCACCCAGGGTTATCAGATATGCGGATGATAGGCGAAAAGCGCCGGCGCGCCGCCTGTATGAACAAAGAGAATCGGTCCGTGGTCTTTGAAGCGTTGCTGTGCAATGCCGTCAATGAGCCCGGCCATCGCTTTCCCGGTGTATACCGGGTCGAGCAGAATGCCTTCAAGGCGCGCCAGCAGTTTTACCGCCTCCATCCCTTCGTCGTTAGGTACGCCGTAAGCCGGGGCAAAATAATCATCCCATAAAAGGATGTCCGCACGCGCTTCCAGCTCCAGGGCCTGCGCGACCGCCTGTTGCAGCGCCACAACTTTCGGTTTTTGCTGCTCAACCTTGCGCGATACCGTCACGCCAATCAGGTCGACTTCCGGCATCAGTTGCTCCAGCCCCACCGCCAGCCCGGCGTGGGTCCCTGCGCTGCCGGAGGCGACCACCACAGAAGAGAGTTCAACCGCGCCTTCACATTGCTGGGCGATTTCCAGCGCGCTTTCCACATAGCCGAGTGCGCCCAGCGCATTGGAACCGCCAACCGGGATGACATAAGGACGAAAGCCCTGCGCTTCCACGCGGGTGGCAAGCTCGTTGAGCTGCGCATCCGGATCGGTGAGCGCCGCGCACATTTCAATCTGGGCGTTGAATAAATCCAGCAACAGGCGGTTGCCGTTGCTGAGGTAGTTTTCAGCGCGCGTGCCCATCGGGTTTTCCAGCAGCGCCACGCAGTTAAGCCCAAGCTTCGCCGCCACCGCCGCCGTCTGGCGCACATGGTTAGACTGAATGGCGCCGGCGGTGATAAGCGTATCCGCGCCTTCGCGCAACGCTTCGGCGGCGAGAAACTCCAGCTTGCGCAGCTTGTTGCCGCCCATCGCCACCGGGGTGACGTCGTCGCGCTTAATGTAGATTTCGCGCCCCAGGTAATCTGACAGGCGCGGCAGATACTCAAGCGGCGTGGGCGCGCCAATCAGTTCGAGGCGCGCAAAGCGGGTTAAATTTTGCAAAGACATACAGCCTCCGGTTGCCGTTTCAGATATGGCGTAACGTTTTATTATGATTCACCCAGACTGCGCCCGGCAGAATACAATAAAAAAAGGTGCTGAAATCAGCACCTTTTTTCTGCAAAACGTCGCTTATTTGGTTACATCCGCGCCAAACCACTTCTCAGAAAGCTGCTTGAGCGAGCCATCCTTCTGCATATCGGCGATAGCCTGGTTAATGGCGTTCAGCAAATCTTCATTGCCTTTACGCAGCGCCACGCCCGCTTCCTGACGTGAGAACGGTTCACCCGCTGCGGCCAAGGTATTGTTGGTTTTCTTCACCAGATCCAGCGCCGCCAGACGGTCAACCAGGATGGCGTCGATACGGCCTACGCGCAGATCCTGATATTTGGTCGGGTCATCGTCATAGGTACGGATATCCACGCCCTGGACATTCTGGCGCAGCCACTCTTCATAGTTAGTGCCAAGGCCCACGCCCACTTTTTTGCCTTTCAGCGAATCGGCGTTAGTGATGCTGTTCGCGTTCTCTTTTTTCACCAGCGCCTGAATGCCGGAAACGGTATAAGGCGTGGAGAAGTCATATTTTTTCTTACGCTCGTCGGAGATAGTGACCTGGTTTATCACCACATCGATGCGTTTAGAATCAAGCGAAGCGAGCATGCCGTCCCATTTAGTCGGTTTCAGAGAGGCTTTAACGCCAAGATGCTGGGCCAACTGTTCGGCGAACTCGACTTCAAAACCGGTCAGCTTGCCGTCGTCGCCTTGATAGCTGAACGGCGGATAGGTGCCTTCAAGCCCTACCAGCAGCGTGCCGCGCTCTTTAACTTTATTAAGCAGGTTTTCCGCAGCGTAAGTTTTTACGCTCATGCCGGCGACCAGCGCCACCGTCATCACGCCCATCAGCGCTTGCCGACCAAAAGTAGCTAATTTCATATTTCCCCCAGAGAGTCAAAACGTTAAGCCGCAGTGTAAGTAGTTTCGCAGAGAAAGCAAAATCGACTCCGCTACAACTTATTCTTTTTTAATATATATCACATGTCGAGGACGCGGCGGGGTTATGTGTCTGGGGGAGCGCTTTTTGCGCCTGGTACTGGGCGTACTTACGCAGCGCGATGCGATAATTGTTCGTGCTGGTGAGCGGTAGCCACATGTCGAGTTGGGCATCGATATCGCCCTGCAAGGCCAGATCCTGTGGCACCTGTTTTTGCGTCAGGTGCGCGCCGAGACGGCGCAGGCGAACAACATATTCACGGATAGTGCCGTGGCTCATGTCGGTCTGTTCGAAGAGATACTGCTTGAAGCCGATAATATCGAAATAGTTGCTCTGCTCTTTACAGTGCAGATCGCCGCAAAAGCGGCAAAGCGCTACCCACTCCTGACGCTCCACCTCCCAGGCAGTTTCGTCCATGAGCGTATCGAGTTGCGCGATGGCTATCTTGTTGACTATCTCACCCTGGCGGACCAGGGTGATGCGGTCAAGCAGCTTATGGCAGTGCGCGCAGTGGGTTTGCGCGTGTTTGAAATCTTTCAGGTAGCGGCTCAGGGGCCGTCTTTTTAGTTGCTGCACCGTCATGATAACTCCTCAATAAATGCTGTGTGTGGCGTTACCGGCAGGTGAGCAACTCAGGTTATAGCTTCCCCAGCCGGGTGCGCAGACGTTTAATAGCCTGGCTGTGCAGCTGGCTTACCCGCGACTCCCCTACTTCCAGCACCGCGCCAATCTCCTTGAGATTGAGCTCTTCCTGGTAATAGAGCGTCAGCACCAGCTGTTCACGCTCCGGCAGCGATTCGATCGCTTCCATCACGCGATGGCGAAGATTGCTCTCCAACAGCTGTTGCAAAGGGTTTTCATTCTGGTGCTCTTCAGTGACCAGCTCGATGCTGTCGCCATGCTCTTCCCGCCACTCGTCGTAGGAGAAAAGCTGGCTGTTATTGGTATCGAGCAGCATCTGCCGGTACTCTTCGAGCGGGATATCCAGGCGCTGCGCCACTTCGGTTTCGGTGGCGTTGCGTCCCAGTTCCTGTTCCAGTTGGCCTATAGCCTGCGCCACTTCGCGCGCGTTGCGTCGGACGCTGCGCGGCACCCAGTCGCGGCTGCGCAGTTCATCCAGCATCGCGCCACGAATACGCTGCACTGCGTAAGTGGTAAATGCCGTTCCTTGCAGGGCGTCGTAGCGTTCGACTGCGTTTAGCAGGCCAATACCGCCCGCCTGGAGCAGATCGTCCAGTTCCACGCTCGCCGGCAGCCGCACCTGAAGGCGCAATGCTTCGTGACGCACCAGCGGCACATAACGCTGCCACAGCGAGTGTTTATCCATTACACCTTCAGCGGTATACATTGAATTCACGATAAACAGCCCTGCGTTAATTGAGTTATCGGCACGATTATCCGTTTCTGGAGGACTATCTATCGAATGAATAAAGACACAAAAGGAGGGTTATTTGACTTTTGTTAACCGGGTAGCAGGAAAAAAGACCATATCCAGTAAATTTATTGATAAATTTCAAGAAATTAAGCCTTTTAACGGCAGGAAAGCCTGCCGTTGATGATTAACCAAGAAGATGGATCATAGAGAGATCGTCACCCGATCTCACGCTTTCGATATGCCCATAAAACGTCTCGGTCAGCGCTTTGTTATGCTGACTTAGCGAATGGAAGCTATAGACAATATTCACCAGATCGTCGCGCTCTATCGAACCTTTATGCTTCGCGCAAGCCGAAGCCAGAAGTTTAATAAAGTAATATTCGGCTACGATCATATAGAGCGCGCGCAGCGGCGGCACACTCTGATAGTTTGGAAAATTGTTTTGCCAGAACTTATAAAGAATAAAGTTTTTGATGGCAAACCCGCTCTCTTCAAAAGAGGGCAGCACGATTTCTTGCCAGGCGTTTTCAATAGCGGTAATTTTTTCTTCGAGACCCGCATCCTGCTGTGCGAAGAGCGCATGTAATAAGTAATCGATATAATAATTAAGCACGCCGCTGCCACGGGTCGTCGCTTTTTTGCGAAAGAAATCCTGCATTAATAAGACCAACGATACTTTCACTTTTTTATCGGTACTAAGTGCGGCCAACTCTTGTTTCATTTCGCCCGACTGCAACTGACCAGCTAAAACGGCATAGGCGTTTTCAATTTCAACAAGCGAAGCATCATCAATCGTTTCAACTTTCTCAATAAACATAAGAAACTTGATGGTGGCGTAGAGACCGGTTTCGACATCCGTTTCAACAAAATCGATAAGGCTCAGGCAAAACAGGTTGAGAAGCTTGTTTTGTGCAGAGATGGGATTGGCGTTATTGAATTTATCCTGCAAGACGACTCGCTCAGAGAAGCGCATTGCATCAGCATCGCTAAAAATAATCGACGCTACTTCCGGGCAAGAGATATTAAGCGAATGCTGAATCTCCGCTTTATAGACACGATTCGACCGGGGAAACATAGAACAGGTGTGGCTTAATGCCTGGGCTCCCATGCTTTTCTGCACCCGGCATAACCGATCTTCATCGAAATAAGGGCAGTTCCCCGTTAGTGGTGAAAACTTCACAATGCCCCAGTCCTGCTGGCTCTTTTTTACTATATCAATACTTTGCTCCGCGATCGTACGGATCGTGAAGTCTTTGCTGGTGGTGTATTTCTTTACCGTCTGCTTATCAAGCGTAATCTGCCAGCCCTTACAGCAATGGTCACGGCAGGCTCCTCCAGTACAGCTGAAGGAACGCACAAATGCAGGTTCGTTAATCAATATTTCTCTCATTACGCTTGCTCCAGTCGAAAAAAAAGGCAGCTTTCGCTGCCTTGATTATCTTTAACTTCCCAAATTTCAATCGCTGGATTAACGCAGCAGAGAGAGTACGTTCTGGGTAGTTTGGTTAGCCTGAGCCAGAACAGAAGTACCAGCCTGCTGCAGGATCTGCGCGCGAGACATGTTGGAAACTTCAGTCGCGTAATCAGCGTCTTCGATACGGCTACGTGCAGAAGACAGGTTGTTTACGGTGTTGCCCAGGTTGGTGATGGTAGAATCCAGACGGTTCTGCACCGCACCCAGGGAGCTACGCAGGGTATCAACCTGCTGCAGCGCTTTGTCGATGGAGCTCAGCGGGTCAACAACAGCTTCTTCGCCCGCAGTCACAGCGCCAGTAGTCTTATTAGCTTCTGCTTTGTAGTAAGAAACTTTACCGTCAGTGCCAGTATTTTTAATGAAGTACTGGGTGGAAGTAGTACCATCTTCGGCCTTCACTTCACGCGCCATCAGGGCATTGGTGCCTTTCAGGGAAGCATTTACAGAAGTCAGGTCAGCGTTAACAGCGGCTTTACCAGCGGTAGTGGAACCCGGCAGAGTCAGCACGTTGTCTTTAGATACTTCTTTAAAGCCTGCACCGCCAGTAGTGTTAGCAGTTGCATCAGCAGTACCCAAAGTTACTGCACCGGTGGTCAGATCGATAGATGCGTTTGCGCCGCTCCAGGATTTAGTACCGTCAGTTACCAGGAAAGTGCCATCATCATCTTTACGGAATACGGTATAGTTTGCCGGGTTAGCAGTGTTGGTTTGTGCTGCAGAAGCAATATCAGACAGCTCAACAACAGTACCGTCGTTGACAAAAGTCGTACCCGCTGCGGCAGTACCAGCTGCGCCAGCGATTGCAGCAGAAGACGTATCGAAGGAAACGGTATTTTTATCCGCATCGTAAGTTGCTGCGTAGTAATCCGTGCCAACTTTAACTGCCAGAGTACCTGCTTTAGTTGCATCAGTTGCGGTAGTCAGAACTTCCAGCGTGCCGCTTGCTGCTTTCGGCGGGAACTGCAAGTTAACGTTAACTGCCGGGGTATTTACTGCATCAACTTTTGCAGCTAATTCAGTAACACCTTTCAGATCTTTGCTGCTGATCTGGTTGGTTACATCCAGTTTATCCAGGCCCAGAGTCTTGGAGGTGATTTCCTGCAGGTCGATTTCGATGGTTTCGCCATCGTTCGCGCCTACCTGGATTTTCATAGTCTGGTCAGAAGCCAGCACTTTCACGCCGTTGAACTGAGTCTGACCGGAAACACGGTCGATTTCGCTCAGGCGCTGTGTAATTTCAGCCTGGATGGATTTCAGGTCGGAATCGGAGTTAGTACCGTTGGTGGCCTGAACTGACAGCTCACGAACACGCTGCAGGTTGTTGTTGATTTCAGACAGAGAACCTTCAGTGGTCTGCGCGATAGAGATACCGTCGTTGGCGTTACGGGAAGCCTGAGTCAGGCCTTTGATGTTCGCGGTGAAACGGTTAGCAATCGCCTGGCCGGCAGCGTCGTCTTTCGCGCTGTTGATACGCAGACCAGAGGAGAGACGCTCAATAGCGGAGCTCAGGGAAGACTGAGATTTGTTCAGGTTGTTCTGGGTCAACAGCGACAGGCTGTTAGTATTGATGACTTGTGCCATGATCTTTTCCTTATCAATTTACATCTTGATGTTGTTGGGCTGTTGCCCACGGTTTCGCACCGTAACCCATGTATCGGCACCTTAAATTCGAACTTTAGAAAATTTTTCACTTCTCCTGAGCTTTTTTCTGCGCAGCGAAATAGCCTCTCTATTAGTCACTATTCGGTCCATTAACTGAATAAATAAACCTCTAAACTTTGTCCTTCTGTTGCCGATACCGTGCTTAACCACTATTTGCACAAAAAGGGATCATGCATGGCTTCTTTTACTTCTTTAGGCGTAGGCTCAAATCTGCCGCTGAGTACGTTGCTGGCTAACCTGGAAACCGCAGAGAAAGGCCGACTGACGCCTATCTCTACCCAGCAAAGCAGCTTCTCGGCCAAGCTCACAGCCTACGGCACACTGAAAAGCTCACTTGAAAAGTTCCAGACAGCAAATACGGCATTAAATGACGCCTCTTTATTTAAGAGCACGACGGCGACCAGCAACAGCACAGACTTAACCGTAAGCACCACGGCTGGCGCAGCGGCAGGCACGTATAAGATTAACGTGACTCAGCTGGCGCAAGCGCAATCGGTGCGCACGACAGCCAACGTGACCGATTCAAAAGCGGCGCAAGGCAACAGCAACGAAGAACGGACGCTTATCATCAAGCAAGACAGCAAAGAAAAGCCGTTAGAGATTAAGCTGACGAAGGATCAAACCTCGCTTGAAGGCATTCGCGACGCTATCAACAACGCCAACGGCGGCGTTTCAGCAAGTATTGTTAAGCTCAAAGATAATGATTTCCAGCTGGTGCTGACTTCCAGCGAAACCGGCACCGCCAATAAAATGAGCATCTCGGTTTCCGGGGACGAAACCCTTAACCAGTTTATTAGCTTTAATAACCCGGACGTGACCGGCAGCGGCGTTGAACAAATTGTCGAAGCGAAAGACGCAGAGTTAAGCGTTAACGGCATTAATATTATCCGCAGCAGCAACACCATTACCGACGCGCCGCAGGGCGTTACCCTGAATCTCAATAAAATCACAAGCGACGTCACGGTTACGGTCAGCAAAAGCAACGATAAAGCGACGACGGCGATTAAATCCTGGGTCGATGCCTATAACTCGCTGGTTGATACCATCGGTTCGGTGACCAAATATACCGCCGTTGACGCCGGGACTGACGCACAGAACACCAGCAACGGCGCTCTGCTTGGCGATAGCGCGGTACGCACGATTCAGACCGGCATTCGCGCGCAATTTACCGATGTCGGCAACGGGGGCAATTTCCAGACGCTTTCTCAGATAGGCATCACGCAGGATCCCGCTACCGGCAAGCTGAAAATCGACGACGCCAAATTAAAAACCGCGCTTACCGATAAGTCAGTTGACGTTCAGCAGTTGCTGGTTGGCGATACCAAAACGACTGGCATCACAACCAAAATCGCGACCCAGGTAAAAGGTTACCTGGCGGATGATGGCATTATTGATAGCGCGCAGGACAGCATCAACTCCACATTGAAGAAACTGACTAAGCAATATCTCTCAGTAAGCCAGAGTATTGAAGACACCATGGCCCGCTATAAAGCGCAATTTACGCAGCTCGATACCATGATGAGCCAGTTGAACAACACCAGTTCTTACCTGTCTCAGCAGTTTGAATCGATGAGCAGCAGTTCGTAATGATAAGAGGTTGATATGTATACCGCGAGCGGTACAAAAGCATATGCTCAGATAGGCGTGGAGAGCGCCGTCATGAGCGCAAGTCCACACCAGTTAATCACGATGTTGTTTGACGGCGCCATGAGCGCGCTGGTGCGCGCTCGTCTGTTTATGCAACAGGGTGAAACCGTTGCCAAAGGCGAAGCGCTGAGCAAAGCCATTAACATTATCGATAACGGGCTCAAAGCGGGGTTAGATCAAGAGAAAGGTGGGGAGATCGCAGATAACCTTTCCTCTCTCTACGATTACATGATCCGGCGCTTACTGCAGGCGAATTTGCGTAATGACACTCAAGCGATTGAGGAAGTTGAAAATTTACTGACCAATATCGCTGATGCGTGGAAGCAAATTTCTCCAAACCAAACCGTGCAGGAGTCTATTTGATGTCGCCTAATGTGGAGTTTATTAACCGCTGGCAACAGATTGCATTGCTCAGCCAGTCGCTGCTTGAACTTGCGCAGCGAGGTGAATGGGATCTTTTACTGGACCAGGAAGTTGTGTATCTCCAGAGTATCGAAGCAGTTATGGGATCCGAAACTCCACAAGGGCTGCCAAAAAATGTTCAGAGCCTGGTCGCGGGTTATCTCAAGCAGACGTTAGAGAATGAAGAGCAGCTTAAGATCCTGTTAAAAAATCGACTGGATGAGCTCAGTTCATTAATCGGCCAATCTTCCCGCCAACAATCTCTTAACCATACCTATGGTCGTCTCTCCGGCATGCTGTTAGTACCAGGCGTCCCTTCCGGGCACTAAATAATACGGCTTCGTTTGTAAAATCCGCCATACTCCAGAAGCGAAAACCTGACGGCTTCTGGAGTATGGATAAAATGAAGAACCCCACCCTTCTGCAATGTTTCCACTGGTACTACCCTGAAGGCGGCAAACTTTGGCCGGAACTGGTTGCGCGCGCGCCTGGCTTTAATGCGCTGGGCATCAATATGGTCTGGCTGCCGCCCGCTTATAAAGGGGCAGACGGCGCGGCTTCGGTTGGTTACGACGCCTACGATCTTTTCGATCTCGGCGAATTCTCTCAAAAAGGATCGGTGGCGACTAAATATGGCGATAAGGCGCAGCTCCTTACGGCTATCAACGCGCTACAGGAAAATGGCATCCTGACGCTGCTGGATGTGGTGGTGAACCATAAAATGGGCGCGGATGAGAAAGAGAGGCTCCACGTCAACCGGGTCAATCAGGATAATCGCAACGACATAGACGACGAAGCGATTGAATGCGAAGCCTGGACCCGTTTTACCTTTCCCGCCCGCCGCGGCAACTATTCCCGCTTCATCTGGGATCATAAATGTTTTAACGGCGTCGACCATATCGAGAACCCGAACGAAAACGGCATTTTCAAAATCGTTAATGACTATACCGAAGAGGGCTGGACCGATCAGGTTGATGACGAAAACGGCAATTACGACTACCTGATGGGCTGCAACATTGACTACCGCAACCGCGCGGTAGCGGAAGAGATTAAGTACTGGGCGCGCTGGGTGATGAAGCAAACGCAGTGCGACGGCTTTCGCCTCGACGCGGTAAAACATATCCCCGCCTGGTTTTATAAAGAATGGATTGAACATGTGCAGGAGGTCGCGCCGAAGCCGCTGTTTATCGTCGCGGAATACTGGTCATACGACGTGGAGAAGCTGCGGCAGTATATCGACCAGGTTGAAGGGAAGACCATGCTGTTCGACGCGCCGCTGCTGAAGAATTTCCACGACGCGTCGCTGCAGGGCAGCAGCTATGACATGCGCCAGATTTTCACCGGTACGCTGGTCGAAGCCGATCCTTTCCACGCCGTGACGTTCGTTGCGAACCACGATACCCAGCCGCTACAGGCGCTGGAAGCGCCAGTGGAACCCTGGTTTAAGCCGCTCGCTTATGCGCTGATCCTGCTGCGTGAGAACGGCGTGCCCTCTGTTTTCTACCCGGATATGTATGGCGCAAGCTATGACGATACCGGCCTCGATGGCGGAACCTACCATATCGATATGGCGGTTGTGGACAAGCTCGACCAGATTATCCTGGCGCGCCAGCGCTTCGCCCATGGCGTGCAGACGCTCTGGTTCGATAATCCCAACTGCATCGCTTTCAGCCGCAGCGGCACCCGCGAAGCCCCTGGCTGCGTGGTGGTGTTGTCCAACGGCGATGCCGGCAAGAAAAGGCTTACTCTCGGCGAGAATTACGGCAACAAAATCTGGCGCGATTTTTTAGGCAACCGGCAAGAGCGCGTCATTACGGACGAAGCGGGCAACGCTGTCTTTACCTGCAACGGCGGCAGCGTCAGTATCTGGGTGATTGCCGATGAAGAGGCGGCAAGCCGGTAAAACTCTTCGTTCCGCGCTGCTTGTGATTCGCATGGCCCAGGGCGGGTCAGCAAAGCGCCAGCCGCCCTTTTAAAAAGCTGCAACACAACGCGCAAGCCGCTTGTCAGTCAGACAAGCAGCCGCAAGGACGGTTAAGGCAGGGGTGTCGGCAGCGGGTTCTTCGCAAGGAAGTCGGCGCATTCGGCACTCGGACGGGCCACGCGCTCAAGCGTCATTCCCGCGTATTCCAGCGTTTCGCCTTCACGCTCGATGTCGTAGACCTCTTTTTTCACCGTCACGTTGTAGATATCGCCGCCGCGCTGCATCAGTTTGCCCGGCAGCGCTATCACCCGCTGCCACTGGCGGCAATCGAGCGTATCGCCCTGCGCCGTCACCACCAGGCTCGCTATCGCCTCAGGGCTGACCAGCTCGCTCTGCGGCCCTTTGCTTTGCCAGTAACCTGCCAGACCGGATGGCGCAGGCGTTTTCACAACGGCATTATAATCACTCACTTGCACGCAGCCGCTCAGACCAAGCCACGCGATTAACAGCATCGTTTTTTTCATTCGAACTCCTCCCTGCGAAGAAAAAAGAGTGTGGCATTAAAGCGTTAAGCCCGCCAGCCTTTCCCTCTCAGGCGGCAAAAATTGATCGAAACGAGGTTTTGTTATTTTTTCGCTGGGCATTGCCGCGCCGCGGAGTACTATCTCGACTCCCTGCGCCCACCGGCGCGTTTTAGTTCCGTCTGAGTTCAGAGGCTAAAATTTCATGTCCTGGCAACATTTCAAACAACACTATCTGATCAAGTTCTGGTCCCCTTTTCCGGCGGTTATCGCCGCAGGCATTCTCTCCACTTACTACTTTGGCCTCACCGGCACCTTCTGGGCGGTTACCGGCGAATTTACCCGCTGGGGCGGGCAATTGCTGCAGCTAATGGGCGTGCAGGCGCAGGAGTGGGGCTACTTCAAACTCATTCACCTTGAAGGCACCCCGCTTACCCGCATCGATGGCCGGATGATCATCGGCATGTTCGCCGGCTGCTTCGCCGCCGCGCTGTGGGCGAACAACGTGAAGCTGCGCCTGCCGCAGCACCGCATCCGCATTATCCAGGCGGTGGCGGGCGGCATTATCGCAGGCTTCGGCGCGCGGCTTGCTATGGGCTGCAACCTGGCGGCCTTCTTCACCGGTATTCCGCAGTTCTCCCTCCACGCCTGGTTTTTCGCTATTGCGACAGCCATCGGCTCCTGGGCCGGGGCGCGCTTTACGCTGCTGCCGCTGTTTCGCATTCCGGTGAAGCTGCAAAAAGTCTCCAGCGCCTCGCCGCTTACGCAAAACCTCGCTCAGGCGCGCCGTCGCTTTCGCCTCGGCATGCTGGTGTTTATCGGCGCGGTGGGCTGGGCGCTGCTTACCGCCATGGAGATGCCGAAGCTTGGCCTCGCCATGCTTTTTGGCGTTGGTTTTGGGCTGCTGATTGAACGCGCGCAAATCTGTTTTACTTCCGCGTTCCGCGATATGTGGATAACCGGGCGCACCCATATGGCGAAGGCGATAATTTTCGGCATGGCGGCAAGCGCCATCGGCATCTTTAGCTATGTGCAGCTCGGCGCCGAGCCGAAAATCATGTGGGCCGGGCCAAACGCGGTTATCGGCGGCCTGCTGTTCGGCTTTGGCATCGTGCTGGCGGGAGGGTGCGAAACCGGCTGGATGTACCGCGCGGTGGAAGGCCAGGTGCATTACTGGTGGGTGGGGCTTGGCAACGTTATTGGCTCGACGATTCTGGCGTACTTCTGGGACGACCTCTCCCCCGCGCTCGCCACCAGCTGGGATAAAGTAAACCTGCTCGCCGCTTTTGGCCCGCTCGGCGGCCTGCTGGTCACGTACCTACTGCTGCTTGCCGCGCTGCTGTTTGTTATCGCCTGGGAAAAACGCTTTTTTCGCGCCAGCCGCCCTGCTGTTTCTCACGCCGTTAAGGAGAGCGTATGAAAACCCTCGTACCTGATTACCGTCTGGATATGGTCGGCGAGCCTTGCCCCTACCCGGCTGTCGCCACCCTTGAAGCGATGCCGCAGTTGAAAAAAGGCGAAATCCTCGAGGTCGTGAGCGACTGTCCGCAATCTATTAACAACATTCCGTTAGACGCCCGCAACCATGGCTATACCGTGCTGGATATCCAGCAGGACGGCCCCACCATCCGTTATCTGATTCAGCGTTAACCCGCCGGCCCTGCTTCCCGCAGGGCCGCGCGTTTGTGCCCTATACTTACTCTTTATTAAGGTCTTAAGGGGTAGAGTATGTGTGGACGATTCGCGCAGGCGCAAAGTCGTGAAGATTATCTGGCGACGTTAGGCGACGGCTTCGAGCGGGCCATCCCTTGGGACCCGGAGCCGCTTGCCCACTACAACGTAGCGCCGGGCAGCCGCGTGCTGCTGCTCAGCATGGATGAAGAGGACACCCTGCACCTGGACCCGGTGATATGGGGCTACGCGCCGGAATGGTGGCATAAAGCGCCGCTGATCAACGCGCGAGTGGAAACGGCTGCCCAAAGCCGCATGTTTAAGCCGCTGTGGCAGCATGGCCGGGCTATCGTCTTCGCCGACGGCTGGTATGAATGGCAGCGGGTGGGCGATAAAAAGCAGCCTTATTTTATTTATCGTGAAGATAAAGCCCCGCTCTGTCTGGCTGCGATAGGCAAGACACCTTTTGATGCAGGGAATGAAGCCGAAGGGTTTGTCATTGTCACCGCGGCCGCGGATGAAGGGCTGGTGGATATCCATGACCGTCGTCCGCTGGTGTTAACGCCGCAAGCGGCGCTCGCCTGGCTGCACCCGGATACCTCGGCAAACCGCGCAGATGAGCTGGCCCACGAAGGCGCACTGCCCGCCGACGCTTTCGCCTGGCACCCTGTCACCCGGGCCGTAGGAAATGTGAAAAACCAGGGGCCGGAGCTGGTGGAGCCGGTTGATAAAACCCATTCGTAATATGTTTGCAAAAGTTTGCGCGAATGCCTTTTGATTGCGCTGCTTTTATTCGCTGCGCAGGTTATTATTCTCTTTGATAAACCCAGGCATAGCCTTTCTTAGAGTTGCTCTACCGCCCGGTTCCTTCTCGCGTGTTACGTTTGTTTTATCTTCGGTATTACGTGGGCGATATCGCCTGTAAGCGATGAAAATTCATCCTTTGGCAGTACACTCTGCTAGCTTTTTGCGGCTTTAGTTTACCATTTTGGCTGTTTTTTATTAAAAGTCAGAGTCATTCAGCAATCCAGTATTCCTGTCCCACCTCTTCATGAATCGTTACCGGGACTATGTCAGGTCGATTCAATGCAGTCCCGCGCAGTAAATTCATTCATGAAAAAATATAAATCTTGCGTTCTGTCTGATACCTAATCTGGCGTTAAACAAAGAACCCAGTCAACCACTCAAGAAAAATCAAATAAAAACAATAAATTACCAACTTACATCGCATTAACGTCAGCAAAGCGATAAGTCTTACATACTATGATTTATAACGAAGCGTGATATTATAAGTAACAGACCATAATCACCTGAAAAAAACAAAATGAATAGCGCGCAATCTAATACTCCCCCACGGAAGTTACTACATGTCGACGGGCTAAGAGGAGTAGCCTGCCTGATGGTAGTATTATCACACCTTGCTTTGATATTTTATCCAGGGTTACATGATCCTACGCTGATCAATAATAACAGTATCATCAACTTTATATTCAATAGCCCTCTGCCGTTTATTTACTCAGGAACAGCCGCTGTATATATTTTCTTCACTCTCAGCGGATATATTTTAACTCATGCTTTTCTTAGTGGTGGCGATATGCTGAATAATGCTACCACCATGACGACAAAACGTTATTTTAGATTAGCAATCCCTGCCACGGCATCATGTATTTTTTGCTGGTTAGTGCTATCAAACGAAACTCCCGGCAGGGAGTTGCTTTCAGCATGGATTCAATCATATACAGTAGCGTCTCCCTCTTTTTTAAACGCACTGTATTCTGGGGCTGTTAGCGCTTTTTTTGGAGATGGCTCTGCTTATAATCCCGTGCTATGGACAATGAAGATTGAACTACTGGGTTCTTTCTTAACTTATTTTATTTGTTTAGTCCTTATAAGAGCACCCAATAAGGGCTTGATAATTTTATTGTTCTGCATAATGTTCTTTGTTTCAAGCCTGCCTCAAAAAGAAAATATGGGTACATTGCCTTTCTATTCGGCTCCTTTATTCACTTTTCAGGATTAAACCTCAGGAAAGGAGTGGCGCTGATACTGATGCTAGCCGGGTTGTATTTAGGTGGAGTGCATTATGGTTCCAGGCCTTATATTTATGCAATCTACTACACAAGATTTTATATAAATGGCGAAGAGTCAAACGCTTATATATTATATAATTTCATTTCTGGCGTTCTGATCACATTAGCAATACTAACCAACAACTCGTTGAAAATGTTCTTTGCTAAAAAACCGTTTGTTTATATGGGGAAAGTCTCTTTTAGCGTCTATCTTTTCCATTTACCCTTTTTCCTGATAATAGCTACAGGAATATTTAATGCTATATATAACGCAGGCTATAGCTATCACGAAAGTGCAATAACAGCAACGACTCTTTCGATAGTCACTATCTATGCTGTAGCAAACTTAATTTTTAAAGCAGTAGATAACCCATCGATGCGGTTCTCAAGCATATTAGCTGAGTTTTTATTTAAAACCCCAACGAGAATTTCATAGCGGCGCCTACGAATTTTAGATAAAAAGGTGGCCAGCTAGTCAGAAGCTGGTCACCTTAAAATGTGCAACTCACATTATAAATAATTAATAGAGCGGATACCGGCAATCTGCTGATGAACATTACTGCTTACACGGTGCGCGATTGCTCGTAACGTCTTTCCAGTGTCGGGAGAAAACAAACTTGCTTGCGCAGTGGCTTAAGACGAGGTACTTCTGCGGAAGAGGCGCCGCGCTGGCTGCATGACAGCAAAGCTTACCAGTTACGGCATACCTATGCTTGCTGGTCGTTGACTGCTGGAGCTAACCCTAGTTTTATCGCCAGCCAGATGGGACATGCAAATGCCCGGATGGCTATCAGGTGTATGGTTCCTGGATGGCAGATAACAATACGGAGCCGGTGGCAATGCTGAACCAGAAATTATCTGACTATGCCCCACCGATGCCCCATGCAATAGGATCTGAGTAGATTAGGTAATATATTTCAGAAAGTTATTGCCGCTAAACCTGCATGTTCATAATATCCTGGTACGCCGCGACCAGCTTGTTGCGCACCTGAATCCCCATCTGCAGCGACACGGACGATTTCTGCAAATCCACCATCACGTCGTTGAGCGCCACGCCCGGTTTGCCTAAGGCGAAATTTTCCGCCTGCGTACGCGCGACGTTTTGCGTTTCGCTGATGCGGCCGAGCGCCGCCTGAAGTTCACCGGCGAAGCTTACGCCCTGCGGGCCCTGCGTCGCTTCGTTGCGTGCGGTCAGCGCGGTTGCCTTCAACTGCTGGAGCACGCCTTCAATGCCCTGAATGGCCATCGTCTTCCTCTTAGGATTAATCTGAATGCTGGCAAGCGTAACACTTTGTCAATAAGATAAAGGCGCTAAATAGGTGCAAAAAACCCGGCTAATTGGCCCATAGAAAATTCTGTAAACGCAAATAATGACATCGCCATCATTGTGGAACTTTTGTCGTGCTTGCCGACCCGGGAGTCCGTTTTGCTTCATTACACGTCTTATTCTGTTAACGCTGAGCCGCGAGGTGAGCAATGACTGCTGCCACCGCTCAAACGCCACAAAATAAAGCCGGCGAATGGCTGAACCGCTTACGCGCTAACCCTAAAATCCCGTTGATGGTGGCTGCCGCCGCTGCAGTGGCGATTATCGTCGCCATGGTGCTGTGGGCGAAAAGCCCTGACTACCGTGTGCTTTACAGTAACCTGAGCGACCAGGATGGCGGCGCCATCGTCACTCAGCTTACTCAAATGAATGTACCTTACCGTTTCTCTGACAACGGCAGCGCTATCATGGTGCCGGCTGAAAACGTTCACGAACTGCGCCTGCGTCTGGCCCAACAGGGCCTGCCGAAAGGCGGCGCCGTGGGCTTTGAGTTGCTTGATCAGGAAAAATTCGGCATCAGCCAGTTCAGCGAGCAGGTCAATTACCAGCGCGCGCTGGAAGGCGAACTCGCCCGCACCATCGAAACCCTGGGCCCGGTAAAGAGCGCCCGCGTGCACCTGGCCATGCCTAAGCCTTCGCTTTTTGTTCGCGAACAAAAAGCGCCTTCCGCTTCTGTTACTCTGAACCTCGAGCCGGGTCGCGCGCTTGATGAAGGACAGATCAGCGCCGTAGTGCATATGGTTTCCAGCGCGGTAGCCGGGCTGCCGCCGGGCAACGTGACGCTTGTGGATCAGGGCGGACACCTGCTGACCCAGTCCAACACCGCCGGGCGCGATCTCAACGACGCGCAGCTTAAGTTTGCAAACGACGTTGAAAGCCGCATCCAGCGCCGTATCGAAGCAATCCTCGGGCCGATTGTCGGCAACGGCAATGTGCATGCCCAGGTGACCGCCCAGCTCGATTTCGCCAATAAAGAGCAAACCGAAGAGCAATACCACCCGAACGGCGATCCGTCGCAGGCTGCCGTACGCTCCCGCCAGCTTAATACCAGCGAGCAAGTTGGCGGCGCTTATCCTGGCGGCGTGCCGGGCGCGCTTTCTAACCAGCCAGCCCCGGCGAATAACGCGCCGATTGATGCACCGCAGCAGCAGAACAATGCGCAGGCAAACGGCCAGAACAATCAGCAGCGCACGCAGACCACCAGCGCGGCGAACAGCGGCCCGCGCAGCACTCAGCATGACGAAACCACCAACTATGAAGTGGACCGCACGATTCGTCACACCAAAATGAATGTGGGCGACATCCAGCGTCTCTCTGTCGCTGTGGTGGTGAACTACCGCCAGCTGGCGGATGGCAAGCCGTTGCCGTTGACAGCCGATCAGCTTAAGCAGATTGAAGACCTGACGCGCGAAGCTATGGGCTTCTCTGAGAAGCGTGGCGACACCCTCAACGTGGTTAACTCGCCGTTTACCGCAACGGATGAAACGGGTGGCGAGCTGCCGTTCTGGCAACAGCAGGCCTTTATTGACCAGATGCTTTCCGCAGGTCGCTGGCTGCTGGTCCTGATTGTCGCCTGGCTGCTGTGGCGCAAAGCGGTGCGTCCGCAAATCCAGCGCCGCGCCGAAGTGGCCAAAGCGGCACAGGAGATGGAGCAGCAGCGTAAAGAGATGGAAGAAGCGGTGGAAGTTCATCTCAGCAAAGACGAGCAGAGCCAGCAACGCCGCGCTAACCAGCGTCTGAGCGCCGAGGTAATGAGCCAGCGCATCCGCGAAATGTCCGATAACGATCCGCGCGTAGTGGCGCTGGTTATCCGCCAATGGATGAGTAACGAACTATGAGTAATCTGACCGGAACCGAAAAAAGCGCCATTCTGCTGATGACCATCGGCGAAGACCGCGCGGCGGAGGTGTTCAAACACCTCGCCCCGCGCGAAGTGCAGCACCTTAGCGCGGCGATGGCGAACTTATCGCAGATCTCCAACAAGCAGTTAACGGAAGTGCTGGCGGAGTTTGAACAAGAGGCGGAGCAGTTCGCCGCGCTCAGCGTCAACGCCAACGACTACCTGCGCTCGGTCCTGGTCAAAGCGCTGGGCGAAGAGCGCGCGGCGAGCCTGCTCGAAGATATCCTCGATACCAAAGAGACCACCAGCGGTATCGAAACGCTCAACTTTATGGAGCCGCAGAGCGCCGCCGACCTTATTCGCGACGAGCACCCGCAGATCATCGCCACCATTCTTGTGCACCTCAAGCGTTCCCAGGCGGCGGATATTCTCGCGCTGTTCGACGAACGCCTGCGCCACGACGTGATGCTGCGTATCGCCACCTTCGGCGGCGTACAGCCTGCGGCGCTGGCGGAACTTACCGAAGTGCTCAACAACCTGCTCGACGGTCAGAACCTCAAGCGCAGCAAGATGGGCGGCGTGAGAACCGCGGCGGAAATTATCAACCTGATGAAAACGCAGCAGGAGGAAGCGGTTATTACCGCAGTACGCGAATTCGACGGCGAACTGGCGCAGAAAATTATCGACGAGATGTTCCTGTTCGAAAACCTGGTGGAAGTGGACGACCGCTCCATCCAGCGCCTGCTGCAGGAAGTGGAGTCGGAATCTCTGCTTATCGCCCTCAAAGGCGCCGAGCAGCCGCTGCGCGAAAAATTCCTGCGCAACATGTCGCAGCGTGCGGCCGACATTCTGCGCGACGACCTCGCCAACCGCGGCCCGGTACGTCTGTCGCAGGTAGAAAACGAACAGAAAGCCATTCTGCTTATTGTCCGTCGTCTGGCGGAAACCGGCGAGATGGTAATTGGCAGCGGCGAGGACACCTATGTCTAATCAGCTTCCCTGGAAACTGTGGATGCCGGACGATCTGCTGCCTTCTGCCAGCGTGAGGGAGATGACGGGCTTCGTTGAAGCTGACGAGACCTCTGCCGTCGACAACGACCTTATGCAGGAGCAGCAGCGTCAGCAGGCGCTGGCTGCAGTGCAGATGCAAGCGCATGAGCAAGGCTACAACGCGGGGCTCGCCGAAGGCCGTCATCAGGGCTTTGAACAGGGCCGCCAGGAAGGATACGCCAAAGGAATGGAGCAAGGCCTTCAGGAGGCGCGCCAGCAGCAGGCGCCTCACCATGCCCGCATGCAGCAGTTGGTCAGCGAATTCCAGCACACGCTGGACGCGCTTGATAGCGTTATCGCCTCGCGTCTGATGCAGATGGCGCTGGAAGCCGCCCGCCAGGTTATCGGCCATACGGCCAGCGTAGATAATAATGCGCTCATCAAGCAGATCCAGATGCTGCTGCAGCAGGAGCCGCTGTTCAGCGGCAAGCCGCAGCTGCGCGTGCACCCGGATGATTTACAGCGCGTCGAAGAGATGCTGGGCGCGACCCTCAGCCTGCACGGCTGGCGGCTGCGCGGCGATCCGACGCTGCATCCCGGCGGCTGCAAAGTGTCGGCTGACGAAGGCGATCTCGACGCCAGCGTGGCGACGCGCTGGCAGGAGCTTTGCCGTCTCGCCGCACCCGGGGTGCTCTGATGACCGCCCGCCTCACCCGCTGGCTCAACGCCCTCGATAACTTCGAGGCGCGCATGGCGCAACTGCCGCCGGTGCGCCGCTATGGCCGCCTCACCCGCGCCACCGGCCTGGTGCTGGAAGCAACCGGGCTGCAACTTCCGCTCGGTGCCACCTGCATTATCGAACGACAGGATAATGGCCAGGTGCAGGAAGTGGAAAGCGAAGTCGTTGGCTTTAACGGGCAGCGTCTTTTTCTTATGCCGCTGGAAGAGGTGGAAGGCATTTTACCCGGCGCCCGCGTTTACGCCCGCACCGGTAACGGCGACGGGCTGCAAAGCGGCAAACAGCTGCCGCTCGGCCCGGCGCTGCTGGGACGCGTGCTTGACGGCGCGGGCAAACCGCTTGACGGCCTCCCCTCCCCGGACACTGACACCACCGGCGCGCTTATCACGCCGCACTTTAACCCGCTGCAGCGCACGCCGATTGAAGATGTGCTTGATGTCGGGGTACGCCCCATCAACGCCCTGCTGACCGTAGGCCGCGGCCAGCGTATGGGCTTGTTCGCCGGTTCCGGCGTGGGTAAATCGGTGCTGCTCGGCATGATGGCGCGCTACACCCAGGCGGATGTAATTGTCGTTGGGCTGATAGGCGAGCGCGGCCGTGAAGTCAAAGATTTTATTGAGAACATTCTCGGCGCCGAAGGGCGCGCCCGCTCGGTGGTGATTGCCGCGCCGGCGGACGTTTCCCCGCTGCTGCGCATGCAGGGCGCGGCTTACGCCACGCGCATCGCGGAAGATTTCCGCGATCGCGGCCAGCATGTGCTGCTGATTATGGACTCCCTTACCCGCTACGCCATGGCGCAGCGTGAAATTGCGCTGGCCATCGGCGAGCCGCCGGCGACCAAAGGCTATCCGCCTTCGGTATTCGCCAAGCTGCCCGCGCTGGTTGAACGCGCCGGCAACGGTATTTCCGGCGGCGGCTCCATTACCGCTTTTTATACCGTGCTGACCGAGGGCGACGACCAGCAGGATCCTATCGCCGACTCGGCGCGCGCCATCCTGGATGGTCACATCGTGCTGTCGCGCCGCCTCGCCGAAGCGGGCCACTACCCGGCTATCGACATCGAGGCATCCATCAGTCGCGCCATGACCGCGCTGATTACCGAGCAGCATTACGCGCGGGTTCGCACGTTTAAACAATTGCTTTCCAGCTTCCAGCGCAACCGCGACCTGGTAAGCGTGGGCGCCTATGCCAAAGGCAGCGACCCACAGCTTGACCGCGCGATTGCGCTCTGGCCGCAGCTCGAAGCTTTCCTGCAGCAGGGCATTTATGAACGCTCAGGCGTGGAAGACGCCCTGCAGGCGCTGGAGCTGATTTTCCCGACGGTATGATGAAAAAGGGAGACGGTAATGAAACAAAACGGAGCGCTCAACACGCTTAAGGAACTGGCGGAAAAAGAGGTAGAAAACGCGGCGCTGCGCCTTGGCGAAATGCGTCGCGGCTGCAAGCAGGCGGAAGATCAGCTCACCATGCTGATGAACTACCAGCTTGAGTACAGCAACAGCCTGAACCAGAACATGAGCCAGGGTATCGCCAGCAACCGCTGGCAGAACTATCAACAGTTTATCCTGACGCTGGAGAAAGCCATTGAGCAGCATCGCCAACAGCTCAACCAGTGGAACAGTAAAGTCGAGCAAGCGCTGAACTTCTGGCGCGAGAAAAAACAGCGGCTCCAGGCGTGGGAAACCCTGCAGGCGCGGCAGAGCAGCGCCGCGTTGCTGGCGGAAAACCGCCTCGATCAAAAAAAGATGGATGAATTTGCCCAGCGGGCATCAATGAGGAAAGGCGAATGATTACGTTGCCCACCGTTGCACTTACTGGCGACGCCGACGCGGCCACTGCGGCATCCGGCGCGAAAGGCGGCGACGCCGCACAGAATTTTCTGGCGTTGTTAGGGGAGCGTCTGGGCGGTGAACTGCCGCTTGCCGACGGCAAAACCCTTACGCTTGCGCAGCTCACTGCACAGGCGAAAACGCCGCTTGCGGCGGGACTCGACGCCTCGACGCTGCCTGCGGATGTGAGCCTGGAAAGCCTGATGGCGAAGCTTCTGCCCGGCGGCGCAGCCGACGAGACCGCCGCATTGACCGAAGGCAAAACCCTGAGCGGGCTTCAGAAAAGCGGCGACAACGATGCCACAAAGCCGCTCAGCGATGCCGACCTCAGCGCGCTGAGCGCCCTGTTCGCTATGCTGCCGCAAACGCCGGCGCTCCAGCAGGCGGCGAAAGCCTCAACCGAAGCGCAGGATAACGCCATTAGCCTTAACGCTGCCGCGCTCAACGCAGCTCAGCTCACGCTGCCTGCCGCTACGCCTGCGAACAGCAATGCTAAGGCCGACGTAAAAGCGGATACCGCTAAAGCTGACGGCAGCCGCGATGCGCGCATCGACCCGCTGAACCTGAGCGCCGCCAGCGCCGACGCGGTAAAAACAGCGACCGCGAATGCCGTAGCGCCTGTGCAGAACAGTGAAAAAAGCGTTAACGATGGCAACAGCACGCATGCGCTTACCGCGCTTAGCCACGCTTCCGCCGCCGCGCTGAACAGCGCGACCCAGACACCAGGCGCCGCGACCAGCAGCACGGCGCCGCAGGTTACCGCACCGCTCGGCACGCCCGCCTGGGAGCAGTCGGTAAGCCAGCATGTGACGCTCTTTACCCGTCAGGGCCAGCAGAGCGCCGAGCTGCGCCTGCATCCTGAAGATCTGGGCGCGGTGCAAATCAGCCTGAAAATTGACGACAATACGGCGCAGCTGCAGATGGTTTCGCCGCACAGCCACGTGCGCGCGGCGCTGGAAGCGGCGTTGCCGACCCTGCGCGCGCAGCTGGCGGAAAGCGGCATCCAGCTTGGCCAGAGCAGTATTAGCAGCGACAGTTCCGCCGCCGGTCAACATCAGGCGAACCAGCAGCACCAGCAGGGTTCCGGCTCCCGCGGCGGCTTTAGCTTTAGCGGCGCGGAAGAGGACGCCGTCGCGGCGCCCGTTAGCCTGCAATCCGCCGCGCGCGGCAATAATGCGGTCGATATCTTTGCCTAACGCAAAAGGTAGCGGGAATAAACACGTCTTTTCCTGGCTTTGACTTTAGGCAAGGTCAGGATAATTAGCTCATAAGCCGTACCGATACAGGAAACCTGAGTCTGATGACTGACAGCGCTATCACCAAAAGCCGCAAACGCTCCATCTGGATCCCGTTGCTGGTTCTTATCACTCTCGCCGCCTGTGCGACGGCGGGTTACAGCTACTGGCGCATGCAGCAGCAGCCTGCCAGCGCGGCCAAAGCGGAGCCTGAGCCGCCGCCGGCCCCGGTCTTCTTTGCGCTCGACACCTTTACGGTGAACCTGGGCGACGCTGACCGCGTGCTTTATATCGGCGTTACGCTGCGTCTGCAAGACGAAGCGACGCGCCAGCGCATTAATGATTACCTGCCGGAAGTGCGCAGCCGCCTGCTGCTGCTCTTTTCCCGTCAGGACGCCAACGTGCTTGCCACGGATGAAGGCAAGCAGAAGCTGGTAGCCGCCATTAAAGAGACGCTGTCGCCGCCGCTGGTGACCGGCCAGCCGAAGCAGGTGGTGACCGACGTGCTTTACACTGCCTTTATTCTGCGGTAACCCCATGGGCGATAGCATTCTTTCCCAGGCCGAAATCGACGCGCTGTTAAACGGCGACAGCGAACAAAGCGCCGAACAGAAGGTATCGGCGAGCGATGGCGACGTTCGTCCTTACGATCCTAATACCCAGCGTCGCGTCGTGCGCGAGCGCCTGCAGGCGCTGGAGATTATTAACGAGCGTTTCGCCCGCCAGTTCCGTATGGGGCTGTTTAACCTGCTGCGCCGCAGCCCGGATATCACCGTGGGGGCGATTCGCATTCAGCCTTACCACGAGTTTGCCCGCAACCTGCCGGTGCCGACGAACCTCAACCTTATCCATTTAAAACCGCTGCGCGGCACCGGTCTGGTGGTTTTCTCTCCAAGCCTCGTGTTTATCGCAGTGGATAACCTGTTCGGCGGCGACGGCCGTTTCCCCACCAAGGTGGAAGGGCGTGAATTCACCCATACCGAACAGCGCGTGATTATGCGCATGCTGAAGCTGGCGCTGGAGTCATACAGCGACGCGTGGAAAGCGATCAACCCGCTGGATGTGGAGTATGTGCGTTCGGAAATGCAGGTGAAATTTACCAATATCACCACCTCGCCGAACGACATCGTGGTTAACACGCCGTTCCACGTAGAAATTGGCAACCTGACCGGCGAGTTTAATATCTGTTTGCCGTTCAGCATGATTGAACCGCTGCGCGAGCTGCTGGTTAACCCGCCGCTGGAGAACTCCCGTCAGGAAGACCAGCACTGGCGCGACACCCTGGTGCGCCAGGTGCAGCACTCCGAGCTGGAGCTGATAGCGAACTTCGCTGAAATCCCGCTGCGGTTGTCGAAAATTCTGAAGCTTAAACCGGGCGATGTGCTGCCCATTGATAAACCGGATCGCATTCTGGCGCATGTCGACGGCGTACCCGTACTGACCAGCCAGTACGGCACCGTGCAGGGACAGTACGCGCTGCGCGTTGAACATTTGATCAACCCTATTTTGAATTCGCTGAATGAGGAACAGCCCAAATGAGTGACATCAACAAACCGTCCGACGACAACGCAGGCATGGACGATCTGTGGGCTGACGCATTGAACGAACAAAAAAGCGCAGGCGGCTCAGCAGACGATCTCTGGGCCGATGCGCTTAGCGAGCAAAAAACCGCCGGAAAAAGCGCGGCCGACAGCGTGTTTCGCGCGCTGGAAGGCGGCGACGTCACCGGCGCGCTGCAGGATATCAATCTGATTATGGATATCCCGGTGAAGCTCACCGTGGAGCTGGGCCGCACCCGGATGACCATCAAAGAACTGCTGCGCCTGACGCAGGGTTCCGTGGTGGCGCTCGATGGCCTGGCCGGCGAGCCGCTGGATATTCTGATCAACGGTTATCTGATTGCCCAGGGTGAAGTGGTGGTGGTCGCCGATAAATACGGCGTGCGTATCACCGACATCATCACTCCGTCTGAACGTATGCGTCGTCTGAGCCGGTAATGAAAACCACCTCCACGGTTAGCCAGCCTCTGCCCTCCGCTGGCTCATCGCTTATCCAGGTGAGCGGCGCGCTAACGCTTATCATTCTGGTGATTTTACTGGCGGCATGGGTCGCCAAACGCGTTGGCTTTGCACCGAAGCATGGCGGTAACCGCGAGCTGAAAGTCAGCAGCAGCGTAAGCCTCGGCAACCGCGAAAAGGTTGTGATTGTCGATGTCGAAGACGCCCGGCTGGTGCTGGGCGTGACGGCAAGCCAGATTACGCACCTTCATACCCTGCCGCCGAAAGCGGTAACGGAAGAAGCTACCGCCCCGGTCCCGGGCGCGGATTTTCAACAACTGATGAAAACGTTGCTTAAGCGCAACGGGAGAAAGTAATGCGTCGTTGGGTTTATCTCTCGTTGGGCGCGCTCAGCCTCTTCGCCGCGCCTGCTATGGCGCAACTGCCGGGACTGGTGAGCCAGCCGCTGGCGGGCGGCGGCCAGAGTTGGTCGCTGCCGGTGCAGACGCTGGTGTTTATCACTTCGCTCACCTTCCTGCCAGCCGTGTTGCTGATGATGACGAGCTTTACGCGCATCATCATCGTCTTCGGCCTGCTGCGCAACGCGCTTGGCACCCCTTCCGCCCCGCCGAACCAGGTGCTGCTGGGCCTTGCGCTGTTTTTGTCCTTTTTTATCATGTCACCGGTGCTTGATAAGATTTATACCGACGCTTATCAGCCGTTCAGCGAAAATAAAATTTCTATGGAAGTGGCGCTGGAAAAAGGCGCGCAGCCGCTTCGCGAATTTATGTTGCGCCAGACCCGCGAGGCGGATCTCGCTCTCTTCGCCCGGCTGGCGAAAACGCCGGAGATGGCCGGGCCGGAAGCCGTACCAATGCGCATTTTGCTGCCCGCCTATGTTACCAGCGAACTGAAAACCGCTTTCCAGATTGGCTTCACCGTCTTTATTCCGTTCCTCATCATCGACCTGGTGGTGGCGAGCGTGCTGATGGCGCTCGGTATGATGATGGTGCCGCCCGCAACCATCGCCCTGCCCTTTAAGCTCATGTTGTTTGTGCTGGTGGATGGCTGGCAGTTGCTGGTCGGCTCGCTCGCTCAGAGCTTCTACAGTTAGGAGAGGATGCCATGACGCCAGAATCGGTCATGATGATGGGCACAGAAGCGATGAAAGTCGCCCTTGCCCTTGCTGCCCCGCTGCTGCTGGTCGCGCTGGTGACGGGCCTGATTATCAGTATCCTGCAGGCCGCTACCCAGATAAACGAGATGACGCTCTCTTTCATCCCGAAGATCCTCGCCGTATTTGTCACAATGGTGGTGGCAGGCCCGTGGATGCTCAACCTGCTGCTGGATTACATGCGCACCCTTTTTACTAACCTGCCGTATATGATCGGCTGACGGAGTATCGGGTGCTCCATTTCACCAGCGATCAGTGGCTGCATTACCTGAACCTTTATTTCTGGCCGCTTTTGCGCGTGCTGGCGCTGGTCTCTACGGCGCCGATTTTGAGCGAGCGCAGCATTAGCAATCGGGTAAAGATAGGTCTCGCGCTGCTGATTACGATAGTCATCGCGCCGACGCTGACGCCAGCGCAGGTGCCGATTTTCTCAGCCCAGGGCTTTTGGCTTGCGCTGCAGCAAATTCTTATTGGTATCGCGCTGGGCTTTACCATGCAGTTCGCCTTTGCCGCCGTGCGTACCGCAGGCGAGATAATCGGCCTGCAGATGGGGCTTTCCTTCGCGACCTTTTTTGACCCGGCCAGCCATCTCAACATGCCTGTTCTGGCCCGCCTGCTGGATATGCTGGCGATGCTGTTATTTTTAACCTTTAACGGCCACCTGTGGCTGATTTCAATCCTGGCGGATACCTTCCATACCCTGCCGTTTAGCGGCGAACCGCTAAACAGTAATGCGTTTATGGCGTTGGCCCGCGCGGGCGGACTCATTTTTCTCAACGGCTTAATGCTGGCGTTGCCGCTGGTGACGCTTTTGCTGACGCTCAACCTGGCGCTCGGTTTATTAAACCGCATGACGCCGCAGCTGTCGGTATTTGTGATAGGTTTTCCCATCACCTTGTCAATTGGCATGATGGTTATCATTGCCTTAATGCCGCTCATCGCTCCGTTTTGCGAACACCTATTTAGCGAAATTTTTAATTTGCTTTCAGATATTGTCAGCGAAATACCCGCCAATAATTAACCCTCACAACAAAATGGTTTTTTGAGGATAATCCTAAAAAAGAAAATATATTCTCCCGCTTAGCTAAAGCACAGCGGGAAATTAAAGATTTTACCTTGCTCACAACTCACAACATTTACTTTACTTTAAGAACATTCCTGGCAAATTATACCTAACTTTACGGGATAGTGGGTCCGCCTGAATGACTTCCCTGACGCTGTTCCAGGTCGTCCGACCTGCTAACCGAATATTGCTTATGCAGTTTTTATCTCGTTATTGCTGGTCTTCGCAGAACGGCGGTCGTTCTCAGGCTAGTGGTGAAGCAATCGTTGTGCTTTAACGGATAACGCGTTTAGTGAGGGTATGCTATGTCAACGATTATTATGGATTTATGCAGCTATACGCGGCTTGGGCTAACCGGCTACCTTGCCAGTCGGGGAGTCAGAAAGCGGCAAATCTGTCACGTCGAAACGGTCGAAGCGCTGGAAGAAGCGTGCCAGAGCAAAGAACCTCATGTGGTATTTATTAACGAAGACTGCTTTATTCACGACGCGCCAAGCAGCTTACAAATTAAGCAGGTCATCAATCAACATCCTGGCACCTTATTTATCGTTTTTATGGCTATCGCTAATATCCATTTTGATGAATATCTGCGGGTGCGCAAAAATTTATTAATTAGCTCCAAGTCAATTAAGCCCGAATCGCTGGACAGCATTCTTGGCGAATATCTGGCAAAAGATATGCAATGCATCAGTCATATTAATTTGCCTACACTTTCGTTAAGCCGCACTGAATCAAGCATGTTACGGATGTGGATGTCGGGGCAAGGAACGATTCAGATTTCAGACCAGATGAATATCAAAGCGAAGACGGTTTCCTCGCATAAAGGCAATATCAAACGCAAAATAAAAACCCATAATAAGCAAGTTATTTATCATGTGGTCCGGCTAACGGATAATGTCACTAACGGCATTTTCGTTAATATGCGCTGACCCCTGACTCTGTACCCTACACCCTGCTCCTTGCCCGCAGCATCGTCTCACGGCAGACAACAAAAACGCTATCCGCTTGCGTTGGCTCAGCCCCAACAGCAAACCGCCCTCAAATGAGGGCAGCGTTAGTTATTCGGCTTTTTCTACAAAGATGCCGTCTGGATGTCCTTTCTCGTTAAAGAACCAAATTCCCAAAGGATAATCTTCCAGCGAGACCAGATACATTGTTCCTTCGTTAAATTCTTCAATCGCCAGCACGACACCCGGGCGACGCGGACCCCCGTCCGTTTTGACAGTAACCCGATCGTTAATATTCATAACCGTTCCTCCAGTGATCCTTCGTGCCAGTTTAGAACAAAACTCGCTGCCGGTGCGATATTTAGCGCCGCCTGCGAGCGTCTATACTTATCAGGGTACACAACCGGAGGGTGACGGTGATGAAAACGATGAAGCCAGACAGCGACAGCGCGCATCGCGACGCCGAAGTGGATGTGGATGCGCTGCTGGCTGCCATCAATGAAATCAGCGAAAGCGAAGTAAAGCGGGTGGACGGCAGCGACGACCCGCAACGGGTAAGCGTGGATGGGCGCGATTACCACACTTACACCGAACTTGCCGACGCGTTCGAGCTGGATATTCAGGATTTCAGGGTGAGCGAGCTCAACCGCTGAAATAAAAAATCCCGGCCTGGGGGGCCGGGATAAGCTTGCGAATGCAAGAAGCACGTAAAATTCGTTACACCAGGAAATCTGATGTCGGCAATCAACATATAGGCAATTTTTTTGCATGACAAGAATATATTTAGCCGATGAATAATTCATTCCGAATATTAAAAACAGTGATTATTACGCCAGGCCTTGGCCGAAGCCTGTTGGCTAAAAACGATCCCAACCTTGCCCATTTACAGGCGTGAATTTTTTGAGACTATTCCTGGTCAATCACTTTTCTGCAACATTTGCTTTTACACGCAAGACAAGGAGCCGACATGCCGCAACTACCGCTTAACGACAGCCTGCTGATTGTCACCGATCTCGACGGCACGCTGCTCGACCCTAATACCCACGCCTGGGAGGCGGCGCAGGGCTGGCTGTCCCGCCTTGTTGATAATCAAGTGCCGGTGGTGCTCTCCAGCAGCAAAACCTCTGCGGAGATCATTACCCTGCAAAAGGAGATGGGGCTGCAGGGATTACCGTTTATCGCTGAAAATGGCGCGGTGATCCAGCTTGATGAAAGCTGGAGCGATCATCCGGACTTTCCTCGCCTGCGCTGCGGCGCGGATCACGAGACTATCCTCGCCGTCATTGAAAAGCTTCGTCAGCAGCACGCCTATAAGCTTTTTAGCTTTGATGATGTAGACGATAAAACCATTGCCGAGTGGACCGGCCTCAGCCCGAAGCTCGCGGCGATGTCCCGACTGCTTGAGGCCTCTCAGACCCTTATCTGGCGTGATACTGATGAACGGCTGGCGGCGTTTGAGAAACAGCTCAACGAGGCTGGGCTGGTGCTTCAGGAAGGCGGGCGCTTCTGGCATGTTTTAGATGCGCAATGCGGCAAAGGCGAGGCGGTTAACTGGCTGAAGGCGCAATACCAGCAACGCGAAGGCAAACTGCGCACCACCCTTGGGCTGGGCGACGGCCCCAACGACGCCCTGCTATTGGATAATGTCGATTACGCGGTCGTGGTCAAGGGGCTTAGCCGTCACGGGGTGATTCTGCAAAACGAGGATCCGCAGCGGGTTTATCGCACGCAGCTTGCCGGGCCTGAAGGCTGGAACGAAGGGCTTGAGCACTTCGTTGCGAAGCGTTAGTCCCGGGCGCGCACGCCGTTGCGCCCGTTCTGCTTCGCCAGATAGAGCCTGCGGTCCGCGACTAACTGCAGTTGTTCGAAATCATAGGTGCCCTCCTCCTGCGCGCCGCTGACGCCCAGCGACCCGCTGATGCGCAGCGTCGTGTTCTGCGTTATCAGGATTTCCCGGGCGTTCAGCCTGGTGCGAATGCGTTCAGCAACGCGCTCCGCCTCGTCGCGCGTTGCGCCGGGCAGCAATATACAAAACTCTTCACCCCCAACCCTGCCAGCGATATCCTCCGCCCGCAGCGTCTGGCTCACCAGCCCCGCCGCATGGGAAAGCACACGGTCGCCCGCCTGGTGGCCGAAACGGTCGTTGACGCTTTTAAAGTGGTCCAGATCGAGCTGGATAACGGCGCAGGGTTGGTTTTGCTCGCGACAGCGCGCCGCTGCGTTTTTGGCCCGTTCAAAAAAGGCGCCGCGGTTATAAAGCCGGGTCAGCGTATCGTACCAGGCGCGCCACTGAAGATGATGCTGCATCTGGTACATGTCGTGCACCATCCTGCGGATAACCACCCAGGAGAAAATCAGCATGCTGGTAAAAAGCAGCCACAATAGCGCCAGCACCAGCGTGATTTTGCCAAACTCGCCGCTGGCGCTCTGGGCCAGCGTATCCACCCGCACCAGTACGCCGTCAAAATAGCTCAGCCGCGCCCAGCTGATAAATCGCGCTCCCAGGCGGTAATCCCCTTCGGTAGCCTTTTTCATCATTTGGGCAAGCTTCGTTTTCTGTTCGGCACTGAGCAGGCGCCCGCGGTGAGTGGTCGATTTCGTAGCGGCTATGACCTGAAAGTGGCTGTCATAAAGGACGATATCAGCCTCATGATCCTCTTCCAGCGACTCCAGTAAAAACTGCGTCACCGCATCCACTCTAAAATCCAGCGCCAGCACGCCGTACCAGCGTTGCTCATGGTCCAGCGGCACGCTGGCGGTAAGGGAGCGGTCGGCCTGATCAACCGGAGACTGACTGTGCGTCCAGCGTACGCCGCGCGTAGGATTGCTGCGTTTGGAATGGGCGGAAAAATAGGGATGGTTGACCAGCCGGTGATAATGGGCGCGAATGCGCGCCTCTTCCTGCTCCTGCGCCGCAGGGCTTAAATAAAAACCGGCGCGGGAGGTATAAAACATATTGCGCTGCAGCGCCGGGTCGGCGCTCGCGCTGTTCATCAGATAACTGAATTCAGAAGCGGCGGTCAGTTCCTGGTTAAGCCGCTCCTCTTCCCGGTTAAGGTAAGGGTTCTGTTCAACATAATCATCCGAAACGCCGCGCAGAGGGACGCCGCGTTTATCGTTTACGTTGAGCAGCCAGCCCTCGCTGTCGCGCTGTGCGAAGAACGCTGCCAGCGCCTCCTGAGAAGGCGTGATGACGGGCGCTTCCAGCGCCTCTTCCATGGCGGAGCGATAAAAAAGCAACCTGTCGACGCCATACTGCAAGTGTCTGTCCAGCGCAGTGGCGATGGTGTCGAGGCTGTTGCGCTGCCCGGCGAGGTAGGCGTTTTCCAGCACAACCACTTCACGCCAGGTCAGCAGCGTGGAGCAGAGTAAGACTATCGCAAAGCAAAGATTGACGACCCGACCAGGATGGCGAAAGCGGGTTGGATTTAACGTTCTCTTAAGCACCAGCAGGCTCCCTGCATTAACAGGCTATTCCCGGTTTTACTTGTCTTTCTACTTTATCCGCCAGCATTGCGCGCTGGCTAGCCTGCCGTCCGAACAGCCTGCAAAAACGCCCGGCTCAAACCGGGCGTTATCGTTAACGGCGTTCTTCACGCGCCTGCTTTTCACCCGGGATCAGTTCTTCTTCCCGGAAAGCTTCCCGCTGGACCCCATAGCCGTCGTACCACCGGCACTCGACCATGCCGCTGGAATACCCCGTAACCACCATGCTCGGGCCGCCGTTTTTACGCTTAACTTCATCGCTGACTAAAAAGACCATATCTGCCTCCTTCTCAGGGGTGAAAACTTTTACAAGATAGTAAAAGAACGCGACCATTGCCGGGCTTACAGCATGTAAACCAGAAAATTCTCAGTGTGCGTCTTTGCCGCGCAGGCGGTTTATGCCTTTTACAACGGCAAGCACGACAGCGCCAATGATAAAGCCGAGCACCAGGTTCATCAGCGTCGGCACCACCGCCTGCGCGATATGACCGCCCTGCTCCGCCCAGTGTTCGATAGCATGATGCACGGGCGTAAGGCCATGAACCACAATGCCGCCGCCCACCAGAAACATCGCCAGCGTGCCGAGCACCGACAGCGCTTTCATCAGCCACGGCGCCGTCACCAGCAGCCCTTTGCCCACGGCCTGCGCCAGCGTCGAGGTTTTATCGGCAAGCCAGTAACCGAGATCGTCAAGCTTCACAATAATGCCCACCAGCCCATAAACGCCGATAGTCACCAGAATGGCGATGCCTGCAAGGATCATGACCTGCGTTAACAGCGGGGCTTCCGCTACGATACCAAGGGTGATGGCGACGATCTCCGCCGACAGAATAAAGTCGGTACGAATGGCCCCTTTGACTTTGTCACGTTCAAAAACTTTCGGGTCTTGCCGTGCGATGGCTTCCAGCCGCTGACGGCGCTCTTCAGGCGTTTCCTTGTGCTTGCGCGCTTCAATGCTATGCAACACTTTTTCCACGCCCTCATAGCACAGGAATGCCCCGCCTATCATCAGCAGCGGCGTGATAGCCCAGGGCGCGAACGCGCTGATGATAAGCGCCAGCGGCACCAGGATAAGCTTATTAACGAACGACCCCTTCGCCACGCCCCAGACCACGGGCAACTCGCGGTTAGCGCGCACCCCGCTTACCTGCTGCGCGTTCAGTGAAAGATCGTCCCCCAGCACGCCTGCGGTCTTCTTTGCCGCCAGTTTGCCCATCATCGAAATGTCATCCAGCAGCGTGGCGATATCATCCAGCAGCGTTAAAAGACTACTTCCAGCCAAAATATTCATCCTTTGTTTGTGATCGGAAAGGTAATTATGGAACAAAAGCCTGAGCGCGGAAAATTCTCCATAAAATCAACAAAAAATTCATCAGAAATAAACAATTAAAAACCTCGCCTCGACAATATTTTTGTCGTTCACTATAAGCGTTCTTTATCAATGTCGTGAGGGAGTATGCGTTTCGCTAAAGTTTTGCCGCTGCTTGGGGCGCTTTTTGCGCTCTACATCATCTGGGGTTCCACCTACTTTGCTATCGCCATCGGCGTGAAAAGCTGGCCGCCGTTTATGATGGCCGGGGTTCGCTTTTTGGCTGCCGGGCTATTGCTCATGGCTTTTCTGTTGCTGACCGGCCACAAGCTGCCCGCTCGCCGTCCGCTGATGAACGCCGCGCTGATAGGCGTGCTGCTGCTGGCGGTAGGCAACGGCTTTGTTACCGTGGCGGAGCATATGCATGTGCCTTCCGGTATTGCCGCCGTCATGGTCGCCACCGTGCCGTTGTTTACGCTTATCTTCAGTCGCTGCTTTGGCCTGCCGACGCGCAAGCTCGAATGGTTCGGTATAGCTATCGGTCTTGTGGGCATTGTGTTGTTGAACAGCGGCGGCAACCTCAACGGCAACCCCTGGGGCGCGTTGCTGATTTTAATCGGCTCCCTGAGCTGGGCGTTTGGCTCGGTGTATGGTTCGCGCATCGAACTGCCTTCCGGCATGATGGCAGGCGCCGTTGAGATGCTTTGCGCAGGCGTGGTGCTAATGGCAGCCTCTTTCCTGACGGGCGAAAAGCTAACGACGATGCCGGACCTCTCGGGTTTCCTTGCCGTAGGCTATCTTGCGCTCTTCGGCTCGGTTATCGCCATTAACGCCTACATGTATCTTATTCGCAACGTTTCGCCTGCGATCGCCACCAGTTACGCCTACGTTAACCCCGTAGTGGCGGTACTGCTTGGCACCGGGCTTGGCGGCGAAAACCTCTCCGCTATTGAGTGGCTGGCGCTGGGGATTATTATTCTCGCCGTGCTGTTAGTAACGATAGGGAAATATCTGCTGCCGGCAAAGCCGACAGTGGTGGCATGTAAAGCTGAGAAATAGTTTCAGGCGGGCGGCGCAGGCCGCTCGCGCTCTGTGGCGTGGATGCCGAGCGTATCGATTTCCGCCTGCGCGCCGCCGCTGCAAATCCACTCTTCCAGCCGTTCTTTGAGCGCCGCGTCAGAAAGCTTCACCCGGCCCCGCAGGGCGCACTCCCAGACCACTAATACCCGCCAGCCTTCATCCCGCAGACGCGAAATATCGCGACGGTCGCGTTCAACGTTCTTGCCGATTTTCTCAAGCCAGAAATCGGTACGGGTAGCGGGCACTTTGAAGAGATAGCAGTCGTGATGATGCCAGAAGCAGCCGTGCGTGAAGATAATGCAGCGGTAGTCGTCGAGCACGAAGTCGGGCTTGCCCGCCAGTTCCGCATCCTGCACGCGAAAGCCGAAACCTGCTTCGCCAAGCAGCCCGGCCAGTCGTTTTTCAATGGCGGTGTCGCGCGTAGCGATGGCGCGCATGTTCTTACTGCGTATCGCTTTGCTGTGCACATCCGCCATAGGGTTACTCCTGTCGTTGTTTTACTGCCTGTAAAATGCGGGGACGAAGCAGTTGCGCCACCGCGGCAAACACAGGCACCACGACGGAGTTGCCAAACTGCCGGTACGCCTGGGTATCGGAAACCGGAATGCGAAAGCGGTGCTCATGCGGCAGCTCAAACCCCATTAACCTCGCGCATTCACGGGGCGTTAAGCGGCGCGGCCGACGCTGCTGATTATCGGGATGGTCGAAATCCTCTTCGCCGAGCGGCTTGTTCCAGCCTCGATCGACCAGGATTTCCGCGCCGTCTTTGTAATAGCGTGCGGAAAGCGTGCGGGCCACGCTGAGCGGATTTTGCGGGTCGACCAGGCCGAAGCCGAAGCCGTTGCCTTTCGCCTGATGCTTTTGCGCGTAGCGGTAGAGGTATTTCCAGAGCGTCGGCGTCAGCACATAGCGGGCGTCAACCGTTGGGTCGAGCAGTTCGCCAAAGGCGGGACGACGTTCGGGATAAAAGGCGGGCAAATCGCGCAGCGTAAACCCCGCATGCAAGTTAAGATCGCGGCGAAAACCCACCAGCACGATACGCTCGCGGTGCTGCGGCAGGAAATGTCGGCCATCGATGATTTTCGGGTCGCCTGCGCCCATCTCGCGCGCGTCCGCCACTTCATACCCGAGCTCATCCAGCGTTTCCATAATGATGCGGAACGTGTTGCCTTTATCGTGGCTCTTCAGGTTCTTCACGTTTTCGAGCACGAAAATAGCCGGGCGTTTGGCGGCGATAATGCGCGCCACATCAAAAAAGAGCGTGCCCTGCGTTTCGCAGGCGAAACCATGAGCACGGCCCAGCGCGTTTTTCTTCGACACGCCCGCCAGTGAAAAAGGCTGGCACGGAAAACCCGCCAGCAGAACGTCGTGATCGGGCAATGTCGCCTGAATATGCGCCGCGGCCTCTTCATCGCTGATTTCGACGCGGTTGCTTAAGGTAACGTCGCGAATATCCTCATTAAAGCGGTGCGCCTGTGGGTCGCAATACCAGTTAGCTTTATAAGTGCGGACGGCGTGTTTGTTCCACTCGCTGGTAAAGACGCACTGCCCGCCAATGGCTTCAAAGCCGCTGCGAATGCCGCCGATGCCAGCAAAAAGGTCGATAAAGCGGAAGGCGTAATGGGGATGATGTTTCGGCGGCGCAGGCAGCAGCGCGCTTAGCGACGCCTCTTCGCGCGGCGTCAGGCGCGTTTGCTCCGCTTCGCGGGTGAGTTCGCGTTTCAGTATGGCCCGGCTCCAGGTTTTATCCCCCGCCTCATTAAGACGCGCAACCAGGGTTTTTACGTCGTAGATTTCCAGCAGTCGCGATAAAAGAGAGCGCCCGACGGGCGGGCAGGCGACCTCGTCAATAACAAATTGATTTTCCAGCATTGCGTTAGCCATACAGAACGAATATCTGACAGAGTAACACAAAATGGACCGCCACGACGGTTAGCGCGTCTTCAGGGCAACAGCCTGCTGAAGCGGCGCAATACGTCTTCATCAAGCTGGCAATATTCGCCTTTTAGTTCAGCACACAGCTTCGCCATGTAGTGCACAAGGAAGTCGGCGTTGTAATGCGCCAGCGCCCTGCCCGCCTCGGTCTGCATGGTATCCGGCAAAGTCAGCAGCTTTTTCTGAAAGTGATCCAGCGCCCAGGCGGCGTCGTCCAGTTCACGCTCCATCGCCAACGGATCCTCGCCGTCGAACAGCGCTCGTCCTAACGCGCCGGAAGTGTAAAAGACGCGGGCGAGGCCTATTGCGCCAAGCGACTCCAGCCGGTCGGCATCCTGGACGATTTTCGCCTCCAGCGTTTGCGGCGCAATGCCGGCGCTGAAACTGTGCGCCTGCACGGCATGAGCGACATCGTCATAAAGCGTGTGCGGGAAATCGGGAAAGTGTTCGGCCAGAATGTTCAGGGTTTCCTGGGCGGCGCGCGTGGAAGCCAGATGCCGTTCGGGGTGATTTTTAGGCAGGTTAACGACATCGTGAAAATAGCAGGCGGCGAGCACCACCAGACGGTCGGCTTCCGTGCCCTGCATAATTTGCTGCGCGGTTTTCCATACGCGCCTGAAGTGCGCCACGTCATGCGCCTTATCATCCTGCAACCAGCTCTGGTTGAACCAGACCTCGAAACGCTCTTGCCAGTGGGATAGGGTCATAGGTACTCCTGATTGCGCTGCGGGCCCGTTTATTATTTGTAACGCAGATCACAAATTTATCAAGACGTAGCCCACGCGACGGCTTCATACATCATCACTATTGACGCTAATGCTCCTGATCAACCAGGACGTCTACGCTAACCTACGCGTCATCCGGCATCACGGAGGATAAAAGCGCTTTGTTACAGAAAAGTTATTCAGAAAAGCGGTTAAAACGCACCGGTTATTTTTATCTGCCGCTTATTGGCAACACTGTCTTTTACACATCAGTGTCGGTTCAGGGAATAAATAAAGGCAGAAACAGCGTTGAGCAGACACATTTATCTGACAAAAAAACGTTCGCGCAGGAGCGCCTTTAACAAATTCAACTTATTGATATGTAAGCCAGGTTAACAAACCACCAGAGCTTAACTTTATTTCTAATTTCCACCACGAATAACAAAAGCACAATCATTTATTATCCAAATAACTTCTTAACTTTTTCCTAATTATTGTTTTCACTCTTCCCCCTCACAGATTCTCTTTCGGAAATTATAAGAATTAAGGATAGAATCCTGCCCGGCATTAAATGAAAAGTGCCATTCATGGTATTTATGATTATAAGGATATTGATAATGAAGAGAAAAGTTTTGGCATTGCTCGTCCCCGCTTTATTAGCGATGGGCACGGCTCACGCTGCAGAAATATATAATAAAGACGGCAATAAATTAGACCTCTTTGGTAAAGTCGACGCGCGGCACACTTTCTCCGACAATCCAGGAGATGATGGCGACGGCACCTATATAGAGTTGGGTTTTAAAGGCGAAACGCAAATTTCCAACGATCTTACCGGCTATGGCATGTGGAACTATAAGCTCATGGCCAACAGCGTTGAAAGCGACAACACTTCTTATAACAAACTGGCTTTCGCCGGCCTGAAGTATGGCGACTACGGCTCCTTCGACTATGGTCGTAACTATGGCGTCATCTACGACGTGGAAGCCTGGACGGATATGCTGCCGGTCTTTGGCGGCGATTCTTACACCTATCACGATAACTACATGATAGGGCGCGGCAACGGCATGGCGACTTATCGCAATACCGACTTCTTTGGCCTGGTGGAAGGCTGGAATTTCGCGCTGCAATACCAGGGCAACAACGAAGGCGAAGGTCAAGGCAACGAAGGCGCAGGTGTGGGTCACAACAGCCTTGCCAGCCAGAACGGCGACGGCTTCGGCATATCGACCACATATGATTTTGGCATGGGTTTTGCCGCCTCAGCCGCTTACTCTTCTGCCGACCGCACTACCGCTCAGGCTAATGCTGGCCGTGGAAAGAGCGCTTATGCTGGCGGCGAGCGTGCGGACGCATGGGCAGCCGGTTTGAAATATGACGCGAATAACCTTTATCTGGCCGCAACCTTTGCTGAAACGCGCAACATGACCCCGTATGGCAGCAGCGACAGCCGTCTTGGCGGCGGTATCGCAGATAAAACCCAGAACATTGAAGTGGTAGCGCAATACCAGTTCGACTTTGGCTTGCGTCCGTCGCTGGCTTTCCTGCAATCAAAAGCCAAAGACGTCTGGTATGATGGCCGATATTTTAATAAAGATTTGGTCAAATACGCCGATGTTGGCGCCTCCTGGTATCTGAATAAAAACTTCCTTACCTATGTTGATTACAAAATCAACCTGCTGGAAGAAGAAGATAACTTCTACCGCAACAATGGCATCGCCACCGATGACATCGTTGGCGTAGGTATGGTTTACCAGTTCTGACAATCAGCTGACGCCAAAGCCCGCCGCCGTGCGGGCTTTTTTATTGCCAGCCTTTAGCGAGCTTTTTAATGTTTTTTTGACGACGCGTTAATCATTACGGAGAACATTTTTTGCGGCTGGCAAATAGCGTAGCGAGAAATAAAGTCTGTTTTTCCCACACAACGAACGTCTTTCCAGCAGCTCCTGAATTTGTCCTGCCGATTTGGGTTGCGCGCTAAAAACCTTGCCAGGATTGGCTGTAAAGATTTCATAAACGATGCCGCTGCCAGGTGTTTTTACTTCGCATCCAGCGCTGGCCTGTAAATAAAGTTCGCGCTGTACTGTGTTAAGTTTGCCTACGCCGCCGCCATCCTGAATAAGAACGTTTACCCCTGTCTCTTCTATATCTGCGACCAGTTGACGATAGCCCTCCGGCGACATGTTGCCGGAAAAAAAGCTGCTGATATAAACGGGCTTGTGCAGAACGGCGACCAACTGGCGACGCGTATCGCTCAACCACTTGGTCATCTGCCCCCGCGCCGCTTTATCACGCCAGTTACTATCGTCTATTTCCGCGCTGATGTACCAACCATCCGGCTGAAAACCCATGGTTTTGGCCCATAACCTCGCCTGGCGACGATCCTGTACGAGTAAGCGATTTAAGTAGTTAGCCTGCGCGGCAAGCGGCTGCTTCTGACGCGTAAAGAAATCGGGGTCGGCATTTAAGCCTATGATAACCTTCAACCCCGCCTGACGCGCCGCCTGCGCTTTCTTTAACAGAAGAGCGCGTTCGGTTTCGTTAGCAAACGCCTCGCCATAGCGCGTCCACTGTATTACCAGCGTATCAAACCCTTGCTGACGCAGCGTTTGCATCAATGACTGCCAGCTCGTGTCGCTTGCAAGGTTATCTCGCAATTGCGGTTGCCAGAAAATGCCTGTCATTGCAAATGAGGGCGCGTTCACCAGTAAAAGAAATAACAAAAAGAGGCATTTATTCATTTACCAGTGAACTCCAACCGTAACAAAGACATTGTTGCGCTCGCCCGAACGTTGATTAACGCTGTTCAGGATATGCTGATACTCAAGGCCCAGGCTTACTTTATGCGGCCAGGCATCGTATCGGGTTTCGCCGGTCCAGATGTTCCATCGTACGCCCGCGCCGCCAGTCTGCGCCCCCCGTGTTTCACCATTACGGTAACCGTTGGTCTGCAAATGGGCATAGGGCTCCAGCGTTTGCCCATCGGTTATTTTTTCATGCCAGCTGACGCGATAATCAACGGTCCATGCCTGAATGTCTTGCCGCACATACTGTGCAGCATCAAGATAAAGATTGTTCGCAAACCAGCCTGGCCCGTTCGGATGCCACTCATCACTGAAACGACCATTATTGAAAAACGAGGCGCTGGCGCGAAGCATGGCATCCGATTCACCGTGATGGCTATCAAGCGGCGCCTGTTGCTCAATGGCAAGAAAGAAAACCGTTTCCCGCAGCGGTTTCCAGCGCAGACCTGCCCCAATCATGGGGTTTTTTACGGGCATCGCTACGCCTGATCCTGCCGTATCGGCAAACAGGCGGCTATATACAGAGAGCAAGTCGCCTTCCAGCAACTGGTTTCGGCCGACACGATATTCCGCTTCAAGCTGGCCGTAGCTTCGGTAGCTCTTCCCTGGCGATACGTCGTTAAGGTTATTATTCACTGAATTAAGAGTGCCAGAGCGCAGGCCGACGGAACTGTCATACGTAAAACTCCAGCGTCGCGCAATGTCTTCATGCAGTCGTCTGAAAGCAAAACGCTGCTGCTTTTGCTCAGCTGTCGGCGGTGCGAGTTCCGCGTCGTCATTAATTTCATCAATAACCTGGCGGGCATAATATTGCGCCGCCGAGACGTTCTGTAACCGCTGATTCACATAAGCGAGTTGCTTAATAAGCGCGGGATCGTCCGGCATCGCCTTATAAGCTTGCTCAAGCAAAACACGCGACTGAACCGCGTTACCGTCTTGCCATAACGCATATCCCAAAGCCGCCTGAAGCGATGCGTTTTGCGGCTCCATTGTCAGCGCCTGGCGTAAATCATCAATCGCCGCGCGGGTGTTGCCCTGCAGACGGTAAATACTGGCACGGGAAACATAAACTTGCGCCGAAGGCCCGATTGCCAACGCGCGATTGAAATCAGCTAACGCTTTTTCAGGCTCTCCTGGCAGGTAGCGTTGTGCATGAAGCCACCAGTAATGCTCGCTGTTATCCAACCCACGCTGTTTCTCTTCCTCCAACAAGCGATAGAGCATATCCTGCTCTTGCGCCGCGTGAGCTGTATTTGCCGCCGCAACCAGATCCGCATTACTCATCTCGTTAACAGGTATTTTCCTCCAGGCGCGCATAGCAGCAGCATAATCCTGAACCTGGTAGGCTTGATACGCCACCGCCCGGTGGTACCAGACATCGGGCGAATGGGCTGCCGCTTGCTGAAAGGCATAGAGCGCCACGCCGGGTAACGTTTCGCGATAACAGGCCGCCAACCTGCTCCACGACGCCGCGTCATAGGCTGGAGACATATCACCAAGCAGGCTACTCAGGGCTGAACAATCCTCCACGAGCCACGGCAACTGGCTTTGCAAGCGCCGTTGAACGGAAGAGTGAAGCGGCTTCGAGAGTTCTGTTTTCTGCGCGTCAGATGCCCATTGGGGATGCTCATGCAATAGCTCAACGAGCCGCATCAATAACCTGAGCGTTATTTTTTCATCACCCTGGAACGGATAGCGCTGCAGTAAAATTTGCGCTGCCTCCTGCGATTGCCCCGCCTGGATCAATTGCCAGCTAAGCGCATCCAGGCGCTGCAAATCATGCGGGTAGCGCGCATAGAGACGTTGAGCCAGTTGCAGCGTTTCATGGCTGTTATGACTTGCTATGCTCAATTCATAACGCGCTTGCAGAAACGCATCCTGGGGCAGTCCGGCCAGCATTTGGCGCGCAGCGGCGTAATGACCAGACTTCAGCAGCCCTGGCAGCGTTGCACCCGCTATGTATGACCGATTTTCACTAAACTGCGCGTTATAGTTCGCCAGCGCCTCTTGCGGATGAACACTGAAACGTGACAGTAAATAAATCCACCGTTTTTCCTGTTCAGCCGTATGGAAAACAGGCTGTCGCTGCGCGAGGAAGCGTTGCAGAAGCGCTGTCTCGCCCCGTTGCACAAGCGTTGCGGCATAAGCGAGATGATTTTCAGGGCTGTTGAAAAGCCCCTGCGATTGCCGGGCCTGTAGGTTCTCATCCTGATGCGCGGCAAGTAATACAGTAAACCATTGTTCTTGCTCAGCGGGGCTCAGGCGTTGCTGCTGAAAGCGTTCAGAGAAAAGCGTGTCTGCTATGTCCCATTGTTTCAGGTAGATTGCCCGTTGCAGCGTGTCATTACGCAGCGCCTCACCGAGCGAATGCGCGGCAAACACCGGATCGCGAAGCTGCTGACGGGCAATCTGAATCTCACCGAGTCGCAACGCGTTTTGTCCTGTTTCGCTGCGGCAGCGAACAGAAGGTTCTTCATCGCATCGCTGCTGTTGCGCCAGTAACTCCGGCACAGATGTTACCAACACAGGCTCAACAGGTATCGCCGCCAGGCTTTGCGCCAGTTTTTTATTGTCGGGGTGCTGTTTTAATTGCTGCGAAAGCAGACTCGATGCTTGCTTATTGTGACCAAAATGGCGAAGCGCTTCTGCCTGATAAAGCGTTAACTGAACATTATTGGGTTCACGTCGACGTATCTCTTCAAATTCACGCAGCGCAGTTTTTTCATCATTTTGCTTTTGCGCCCTTAAAGCCTTTTCCAGATGAGGATAGATGATGAAATAGCGACAATCGCTCAGCCCAAGCGCTGCGGCGCTGGTTTCGGTGGTGTCCTCCTGCGCCAGTACGCTGCCGCTGAGAAGTGAAGCAATAAAAAACGTTAAAAGGCGGTGAGAATGGATACGCATTATCATGCCGCCTGCTCCAGCGCTGCCATCTGCTGCGTCGTCAGACCCGCTTCACTCAGCAATGTCTGCATTGACAATTGCAACTCCTGTTGCCGCGACAATACCCGGCTGAGCGTCTCTTGGCTAATAACGCCCTCCTTCACCAGAAATTCACCCAACGGTAAGTGGCTGCGCTCGTGACGCAATAGCAACGCGTTGATCGCCGAGCTATTAATATGCCCTAACGTAGTGAGTACTTCGGCGAAAAGGAACTGATGGGGCACAAAACGATGCCAGATAGCTTCTGACTGCGCTTCGCTTATCCACCCTTCTTTCACCGCCGTCTGCAAAAGGCTGCGATCGTCCTGGCCGCGATAACGCGCGTACCAGTGCCTCAGGCCTGTGACAACCTGTCCCCGGGGCACGATGACATATTCCACTTCGCAATTAAGTTTACGGGAAAGCGCTGCCAGAGAGACCGGATCGATACCATTTTCACTGGCAAGCACCATTACGCCCCGCTCTATTCGCAGCGGCAGTATGGCATAGCGCAGCGCGATGGAAGCGGGCACCTTAGCAATCAGCGCGACAGGAATTTCCCAGGCGTCAATCGACTCTGTGCGTACGCCATTTTGTTCTGCCAGCGCTTGCGCCAGTTGGGTTGACGTAATAACACCCTGCAACATAAGCGAGCCGCCCAAATGCAAACCCGGTATACGGTTCATTAACGCCTGCTCAAGTTGCGCTTCAGTAATTATCTGATGGGCTATAAGGATTTGACCCAACGGTCGCAGGGCGCGAGTCTCGCCGGTTACGCTTGGAAAATCATGCGTGGTTTTATCCCATGCTACTCGTCTGGGATCGCCGTGTTGAATAACTTGTCTGATGGCGCGCCAGTTGGCCATGAAGTTAACCAGGTTGCCCCAGAAAAGACGGATGACAGAAAGTAATCCCTGTCCGAGTCCGTAGTAGACCGTTACGAAAATAACGCGCTGAAGAATACGGTTAATCATCAGCCCTAAATTCACCCACAGTAGCGTCATCAGCCACGGGCCGCCGGTGAAAATAGAGAGAAATTGCCACGCATCCGGCCAGAGGTGTTGGTAGAGCCATAGCGCCACCAGTTGAACCATGATGAGCATTGCCGTAAAGCTCAGAAAATTGCTTATTGCTCCTTTCCGGTCACGCCAGAGGAAGTAATTCAGCGTCGGGCTGGCGCTCCATTTATGCGTTTTGAGCCCCTGAAAGACAATGCCAATTATCCAACGCGACTTCTGTCGCACTGCGGTAGAAAAGGTATCAGGGAAATATTCGCGTACGCAGATAACATTCGATGAGCGGGCCCGCTGGAGAAAGCGGCGCGGCTGATTACCCTCTGATTCGCTCACTACCGGAAAGCGAACAAAAATTTCCGTCATTCCTTTAGTTTTAAGACGAAAGCCAATGTCGTAGTCTTCTGTAAGACTTTGCACGTCGAAGGCGATGCCGTCCCCGTCGGCCAGAAGCGCCATAACGGCTCGGCGGCTAAAGCAGGTGCCAACGCCTGCGCTTGGCACCTGGCCGGCAATGGCTTCACGCACCGGCACATCTTTACCATGAAGTTCGGCAAACTCATCGATATAAGACATGCTGGTGAAATGGTTCCATTTCCGTTCAAAGGGATAAACAGGAATTTGAATTAAATCTTTACGCTCGACAAGATAATTAAAAAGGCGCAACTCAAGCGGTGAAATAACATCTTCAGCATCATGCAAAATAAAGCCAGAAAAGGCGAATTTAGCGCTACGCTCAAATTGTGTGATGGCATCAAGAATATTATTCAGACAATCCGCTTTGCTGGTAGGTCCGGGTCGAGCGCACACCACTTTATGCACGTTCGGGAAACGCGCACAGACTTCATCTACATCGCGCTGGGTATCAGGATCGTTTGGATAAGTCCCCACAAAAATATGGTAATTTTCATAATCCAGCGTGGTAGCGGCAAGCTCTGCCATATTACCGATGACGCCAGTTTCATTCCATGCAGGCACCATGATGGCTAAAGGTTTTTCATCAGGCTCATAAAGCGCCTGGTAATCCATAGGCTTATGCCGCCGGTAAACAGTGACGGCGCGCCTTGCTCTTCTTACCCAATAGACTATATCAATGAAGAGATCGTCCAGGCCGCTAATAAGCATCATTAAAGCCAGCCCGATGGCGATAAACTTTAAGCCATAAAGATAGGTCGCAAAAATATCAACCAGTCCATTCATGCTGAGACACCCTGTACGATATGAATGGAATTATGCGCAATCCATTTTTTTAGTGTTATCAGGCTACTTTTCATTTTTAATGATATTCACATTTTTATTTAAAAGAGCACGCATTGTCCGCACAAAAATAATCTCTATGGCGCATTTCTAAAACGCCCATTCATATAGCCGCCGCATCAGCTGCAACGTGATATTTATTTCATGGCGTAACTATTTCAACGCATACTAAAAGCGTAAAAGCGGTGTCGCCGGCACCATTTTGCGTCCAAAATAATACACCTACTGGCACTTTAGTACCAGATTTAACCAAAAAACGAGGGCCGTAAGGTTGCCACTACAAGGCGTGCGCACGTGGACTGTTAGCCGAAGGTAGCCCGTAGCGATAAAACATAAACCTGAATGATGGAAGAGAATACAACCAGGGAATAAGATAGCAGGACAAATGGGGCGAGAATTGCTGTTTAGCGGATTTCTGCAGTTTTTCTCAACGAGAGTTTTATCACTGAAAATTAAGGCGGTAAGTGCTTGAAGTATTGGTGGTTGCCATGATGCCAGGTAATTTGGCATTTTAACAGACCCTGCCCCTTCGATTTTGTTCAAGTGACGACTTTGCGAGCAGATAAGATGATTAAGTGGCCCTGGAAAGCAAACGACGACGCGCATGATGACCCGATGCCCTGGGAAAAGGCGCTCGCTATCCCTCTGCTGGCGGGTTTATCCGCGGATGAACAGAACAAGCTGGTGCGGCTCGCCGAACGCTTTATTCAACAAAAACGCCTGGTTCCGTTACAAGGCTTTGAGCTTGATTCCCTCAAGACCGCCCGTATCGCCCTGCTCTTCTGCCTGCCGGTGATGGAACTGGGACTCGACTGGCTCGATGGTTTTCACGAAGTACTTATCTACCCGGCGCCCTTTATCGTCGATGACGAGTGGGAAGATGATATTGGTCTCGTTCACAGCCAGCGCGTCGTACACGCCGGCCAGAGCTGGCAACAGGGGCCGGTAGTGCTTAACTGGCTGGATATTCAGGATTCTTTCGACGCCTCCGGTTTTAATCTGGTTATCCATGAAGTCGCGCATAAACTCGATACGCGTAACGGCGACCGGGCTAGCGGCATTCCGTTCATTCCGCTGCGTGAAGTGGCAGGTTGGGAGCACGATCTGCATGCCGCCATGAATAATATTCAGGACGAGATCGATCTGGTGGGTGAGAATGCGGCCAGTATTGACGCCTACGCGGCAACGGATCCGGCGGAATGCTTCGCCGTGCTGTCGGAATATTTCTTCAGCGCGCCGGAACTGTTTGCGCCGCGCTTCCCATCGCTCTGGCAGCGTTTTACGCAGTTCTATGGCCAGGACCCGCTGCGCCGGCTGCGGCTTTCTGATACAGGCAGCGACCACGTTCAGCGGCAGGTGCATTAAATCAGCAAACTGCCTTATAAATAGCCAGTTGAATCAACGCGTTAAATTTAGCATTGACACCTGAAAGGGGCGCCATTAATATGCGCCCCGTTCACACGATTCCTCTGTAGTTCAGTCGGTAGAACGGCGGACTGTTAATCCGTATGTCACTGGTTCGAGTCCAGTCAGAGGAGCCAAATTCAAAAAAGCCCGCTCAATGCGGGCTTTTTGCTTTTCACCACTGACTGCATTATTGCTCACCTATCCCCTGTTATCTGACAACGCGTCGCTCTGATACCACGTCCGCTATTTTGCCAGGCGAACGTATCTGTATAATTAGCGTATCGTTAAACCGCATAGCCAAAGGATTTGCTTAACATGCGCGGTATCGACCAACCTTTGATAATTTTTAACAGCCGCAAGCCATTCAACGATCGTTGCGCAGATGACATGAAGTATGGCGATTTGACTGAAAAAATGCTTAAAGCGCGCTTTGGCCTTTTCCAGGTCTCTGAACGGGTAGATTGCTATACCTTCCAGAAGATGACTATTCCGGCCTATGGCAACATGCCGAAACTGAGCAAGGAGCAGGCCGCCGCAATCCTCTTCGATCAGCTTCGGTTCGAAGCCGGAAGATTTGCGTTCTGGGGGCCTTATACTGGTATTATCCACAGACTGTTTACTCATATGCAGTATTGCAATGGTAAAGATTTTCACGATGTGCAGATGAATCAGGCCTATAAGAAAATGATTGAAGGTGATAACTCTTCGGGAAGCACTATCAACAGGATAAAACGAACGCTAGATACCTTTTCAGACTGGGATTCCGGGTTACAAACAAGGCACTTTGCCAATGAAATAAACAAATCTCATCTTCCTAAATTTGATAGATTTTCCGACCGCATTAATGGTTTAGGTATTAGCATCCACGAAATAAACAGCACTAAAATCACTCTTGAATCTCTCAACTTTGATAATAACCGATATACTGCAGTATTACATTTCAAAGGCCAGGATCACTTTGGACTGGATACCGATGACATGACTAAAACCCTGTTCAAATATTGGAAGCTATTTGGTATATGGTTCGTTATTCAGCGTTTTGAGAAACTGGCCTACAAGCCCTTTTTTACCAATATGGAAGCCCGCATCACTATTACTGGAGAGAATCATGCGTAAGCCAGTAGTATTTTTATCTATAATAGCAGCCGTGATCATAATCGCACTACTTTATTTTTGGCCGCCTTTTTATAACACCGAAATAAAACGTACCGGAGATGGCGTAGTATTAGTCAAAGATCTCCCTCCTTCTGACAAGCTCAGGCTGCAATGGTGGAAACAAAATAAGCATCTTTTAGAAAAAGATCATGCCCTGATACCTGATCAAGGTTATTTTTCGTTGTCTATTATGGACTTTGGAAAAGGTTATGAAAAATTGCCTGCAGAAGATTTTATATCTGGCATTTCACAAGACGATTATCTATGTTTTGATTCAATCAAAAGCGAAACCAAATGCGTTAAGAAAAATGAGCTTATGTCAATCATGGGTGACGTAACAAAGAAAACATTTATCTACATCGGTGCCAGGCAATATATTCAACTGCCGGATGGAACAATAAAAGAACAACAGATAAAAGAAGAATAAATAATTGATTACAAGGTTTATTAATTCTCTGAATAAAACTCTTCTTTTTAGTGAGGCGTAATAAGCTCAGCTTAAGGTACAGAATTCAACTAAGCCCGCTTAATGCGGGCTTCTTGTTTTTCTCGGCCTCAGATTTGAAAATCGATCACTGGTTCGGCGGCTTCCAGCGCCTGACGTTTGATTTCATCAACCGAAAGACCCGGATTGCAAAGCTCGATAAAGCGCCAGACGTAGTTGCGCTGCAGCTGTCCGCGCTTTAACCCCAGCCAGACGGTATTAGCGTCAAAAAGATGGCGCGTATCAAGGCGCACCAGTTGCCCCGCTTCACCGCTCGCCTGCTCCGCCACCAGGCCAATACCAAGCCCCAGCTCAACATAGGTTTTGATAACGTCCGAGTCCTGCGCGCTTAACACAATGTCTGCCGCCAGCCCCTTACGCGCAAAAGCTTCATCAATACGCGAGCGCCCGGTAATGCCCTGACGATAGGTAATAAGCGGCCAGCGGCTAATATCTTCCAGCGTCAGTGGGTTTGCCTGTAAAAGCGGGTGATCCTGCGGCACCAGCAGATTGTGATACCAACGAAACCAGGGGTAAGCCACTAACGTCGGGTCCGTACTAAGCCGTTCGCTGGCGATGCCGATATCCGCCGTGCCGCTTTGCAGCAGGGAATCTATCTCCTGCGGCGTGCCCTGAATTAATTCCAGACGCACCTCAGGAAAAAGCGCGCGAAATTCTTTAATAACCGAAGGCAGGCTATAGCGCGCCTGGGTGTGCGTGGTGGCGATAGTCAGCACGCCGGAGGCGTCGTTGGTGAAAAGGTCGGCAAGACGGCGCACATTGCTGGCTTCGTCGAGAATACGCTCGGCGATAACCAGCAACGCTTTGCCCGGCTCCGTCATGCCAAGCAGGCGCTTGCCGCGGCGGATGAAAATCTCAATGCCCAGTTCCTCCTCCAGCTCGCGAATATGACGGCTGACGCCAGACTGAGAGGTGTAGAGCATATTAGCGACGTCGGTCAGGTTGTAATCCCGCCTTGCCGCTTCGCGGATAATTTTAAGCTGCTGGAAATTCACATCGCCCCCGGGAGACATTCAACATGACGCTATTGTTAAAGTCACCCGATGGACAGAACAAATAATAAAAACCAGCAATATATTCCTGGATGGAATATAAGCTAGCCCACCAGCATCAACTCACGGCTTTCGAGCGCCGGGCGCGTTACCAGCGACAGCAAAATTTCTTTCACCGCCTGCGCTTGCGGGGAAAGCGGCAGCGTTGACGAGAGATTCAGCGACAGCGGCAGGTTCATGGACGGCGCCGTTATGCGGGCCATCCAGCCGTTCGCGGAGCCCGCAAGGGATCGCGCCGCCGATTCCGGCAATACCGTTACGCCCATGCCGCTGGCGATAGCCGCTGTCAACGTAGCGATAGACTCAATCTCGCCGATGATTTTGGCCGTCAGGCGACGCAGCGAGAAGGCCTCATCCACGCGCTTGCGCACCGCGCTGTAATCGCGAGGGAGAAACAGGTTCATCTCCGCAACGGCGGCGAGATCGATGCTCTGGCCCGGGCAGTCGCGGGTGCCGACCAGGTAAAGATCTTCTTTCAGCAGCGGCTGGCTGGTGAGCCCGGAGGTTGCCGAACGGTCATAGAGCACCGCCATGTCGAGCTGGCCGTTGAGCACTTTCTCGTTTAACACCGACCCGCTGTTTTCATGCAGATAGACCAGCACGTCCGGCAATTCCGCGCGCACGGCCTGCAGCAGCGGCATGGTAATAGAAGAGGCCGCCGTTCCCGGCGCAAGGCCGATAGAGACGTGGCCGCTCAGCGTCTGGCCGACATTGTTCACTGCCAGCTGCGCCTGCTCGCACTGGCGTAAAATGGTGCGCGCATGAGCATAGAGGATTTTTCCGGCTTCCGTCGGGGTTACGCCCCGCTTGGTGCGAATCAACAGCTGTTGATTCATCTCCCCTTCCAGGGTTGCCACCTGTTGGCTAAGGGCGGGTTGCGCAATGTGCAACACTTCAGCGGCCTGCGTCAGGCTCCCGATGTCGACGATTTTTACGAAATACTTCAGTCGTCTTAAGTTCATTTTGCCTCCTGTACGGAACGCCGGTAGTAAAGCCAGCAAGATAGTCGCAGGATGTGTTGCAATATGCTTGCCAGTTTTCAGATTGCTCCGGGCAGGGACGCTAACCGGCTGGATAATAAGAGAAACCAATCACAACGCGTTGAACCATTATTGAAACAGCGTTTTTCTGATGCCCCGTTTCGAACGGCGGTTGCACCACAACGGTGCGAGAGCGGATTTTATGAAGGGCCCGCGCGCGGGATGGCTAATTTGTCGGCAAACGAATCGTTAACGTTAATTCGCCCTTTGACAATCCCGGCCTGCGCCGTTAGTATGCGCCCCGTTCACACGATTCCTCTGTAGTTCAGTCGGTAGAACGGCGGACTGTTAATCCGTATGTCACTGGTTCGAGTCCAGTCAGAGGAGCCAAATTCAGAGAAGCCCGCTTAAGGAAACTTAAGCGGGCTTTTTGCTTTTTAGCGTTTCATCTTTCCTTCACTGCGCTTTCCTTATCCTGTGACATACTAACGGCATGGCTAACACCCGCCTGTGGTGCGGGATAAGGAGAAAATATGCATAACGAAGCCGGAACTCACCTGACGCCAGAACAAGCGCTTGATAAACTCGAAGCCATGTACGACGCGGCGGTTAACGCCCTGCGCGAAGCCATCGCCGCCTTTATTGAAAACGGCGAAACGCCGCAAGAGGCTCGCCGTTCGCAAGGGTTGTTCGTCTACCCGCAATTGCGGGTAAGCTGGGACGGCAACGCCCGCAACCCGAAGAAAACCCGCGCCTACGCCCGCTTTACTCACCCGGGCTGCTATACAACCACCATCACCCGCCCTTCGCTTTTTCGGCCTTATCTGGCGGAACAGCTGACGCTGCTGTATGAAGATTACGGCGCGGCGATCGAGGTTTCGCCTTCTCAGCATGAGATCCCCTACCCTTATGTGATAGACGGCTCCACGCTGACGCTGGACCGCTCAATGAGCGCCGGTCTCGCCCGCCATTTCCCGACCACTGAGCTTGCGCAGATTGGCGATGAGACCGCCGACGGCATCTTCCATCCGACGGAGTTTTACCCGCTCTCGCATTTCGACGCCCGCCGCGTGGATTTTTCGCTGGCGCGCCTGCGGCACTACACCGGCACGCCCGCCGAGCATTTCCAGCCGTTCGTGCTGTTCACTAACTACACGCGTTACGTGGATGAGTTTGTGCGCTGGGGTTGCAGCCAGATCCTCGACCCGGAAAGCCCTTACGTGGCGCTCTCTTGTGCGGGCGGTGTCTGGATCACCGCCGATACCGAAGGGCCGGAAGAGGTTATTTCCGATCTCGCCTGGAAAAAGCACCAGATGCCCGCCTGGCATCTGATTACCGCTGACGGTCAGGGCATTACGCTTATCAATATCGGCGTTGGACCGTCGAACGCGAAAACCATCTGCGATCATCTCGCCGTGCTGCGCCCGGATGTCTGGCTGATGATTGGTCATTGCGGCGGGCTGCGTGAAAGCCAGGCGATTGGCGACTACGTGCTGGCGCACGCGTATCTGCGCGACGACCACGTGCTGGATGCCGTACTGCCGCCGGATATCCCTATCCCGAGCATTGCAGAAGTGCAGCGCGCGCTGTATGACGCCACCAAACTGGTGAGCGACATGCCGGGCGAAGAAGTTAAACAACGGCTGCGCACTGGCACCGTTGTCACCACCGACGACCGCAACTGGGAGCTGCGCTACTCCGCCTCCGCGCTGCGCTTCAACTTAAGTCGCGCGGTGGCGATTGATATGGAGAGCGCCACCATCGCCGCCCAGGGATATCGCTTCCGCGTGCCTTACGGCACGCTGCTGTGCGTTTCCGACAAGCCGCTGCACGGAGAGATAAAGCTGCCCGGCCAGGCGAACCGCTTTTATGAAGGGGCCATTTCAGAGCATTTGCAGATTGGCATTCGCGCTATCGACCTGTTGCGCGCCGAGGGCGAGCGCTTACACTCTCGTAAGCTGCGCACCTTCAACGAACCGCCGTTCCGCTGATCCCCCGGCTGAAAAAACGCCGCCGCGTACTCCCTTCGCGGCGGCGATTTCTTTTCACTGGCGCGTCCGATATGCGGCCTTTCGCTCAGAAAAGTGTCAAAAAAAGCGCAGCTTGCGGAATTAATCGGCAAACGGCGCGTTTTTTTAAAAGAGCTTTTGACAACCCTGGGGCATCTCGTTACTATGCGCCCCGTTCACACGATTCCTCTGTAGTTCAGTCGGTAGAACGGCGGACTGTTAATCCGTATGTCACTGGTTCGAGTCCAGTCAGAGGAGCCAAATTTTAGTCTTAAGACATCTCTATGCGTCTTAAGGCTGTAAAAAAAACAAGAAGTTATCTGTACCCGGCTGTCCCAATAAGGATTACCGGGTTTCTTTGCATCCATAGTTTTTGGGGGCTTAATCGGGGGCCTCACGGTTCGGTGAACAAATGGAGCCCCCCGCTATGGCATTAACAGATACCGCTATCCGCAAGCTCAGACCCACAGACAAACCCTTCAAACTCGGCGACAGTGCCGGACTGTACCTGCTGATCAAACCCAACGGATCAAAACTCTGGTACTTTTATCGTCATGAATAATTTTGAGTACAATGTGCTGAAAAATTTCATGAAGAATCAGGCTGGCTACTCCTCCGTTGCATTGGGGAAATTCATCGGCATGGTTCTGGTGAACCCTTGCATTGATTTTCAGTCGCTTGCGACGTCGATGGGCATCAGCGCCTGCCGTGTCACCCAGGCTGCTGATATCACAGCGGCGGTTAAAATGGGTATAGCCAGCGGGAAGACGAATCTGATTGAAGTGGTGATCTCCGCGGGCTAAATAGCTGTTATTAGTCGTTTCGCACCAGAAAGAGATTCAGTGCGGATTGTACGATCTGATCAAGCATACACTCCGGAAAGAGTAACACCAATCAGCTGCGGCCACGCCGTTGAGAATGAACAGGAGTAGAGCTATCAGCAGTTGTTTCATCGCATCCTCCCCATGGGGATTGAAAATGAGGGGGGTAGCGACAACTGTTTTTTGGTAAAAAAATAGCGCCCGATTCTTCAGGCGCGAAGACCCAGTATTTATGCAATGCCAGGTTTGTTATTGCTGGTCAATGATTTCATAAGACGTGATGGCATACGCTGAACATCCCCATATTATATTTGATGATGTCTGAGACAGGCATAAATCGCCCTGGCCAAATAATGACTGTTCTGCCGGAATATTCACTGCAATTTCTTCAATATAGCCAGTGTCAGGATCAAGGGTTCCCAGATACTGGCCTGAATGTTCGTTAAACCAGATTGCACCATTATTCATAATGACAATATCAGATGGTGGGCCATTCAGAATGCCTTCGCTGTATTGGGTATATTCCCCTGTTTCGGGAGTAAACTTACCGATTGCTCCGGCGTTATTGTTATAGTAGGTGTTGGTATACCAGATGTTTCCGTCAGTATCGGTAGTTAAGGCGTTAATATTGATATCTTCATTCAATGGGGCGGGATAGTATGAGAACTCCTGAGTGTTGGGTGTAAATCGGATAAGCCCTGCTCCAGAGAGTTCGACAAACCAGATATTCCCGGCATTATCGACAGTAATATCTCCGGGATTATCAGGACTGAACGATGCTGTGAGGTATTCTGAGATTTCTCCGGTAGCAGGGTTATAGCTGATAATGCCCTGCCTGACGTTTTCGGGATCGGTTTTAATATCATAAACACGGCTGGTCAGCCAGATGAGTCCGGTCGTTTTGTCAGTAGTTATCCCTCCCAGCATTCTTGATGTCACTGTACCGGGAATGGGTATTTCGGATATTGAGCCAGATGTGGGGTCGATTTTGCCAATATGATAATTTATATTTCTCTCAGAAAAGTAAATCATCTGGTCATTGCCCAGAGTCATTTTACCAAGCTCTCCCTGCGGAGTGAAACCGCTGGTAATGGCACGGGTTGTTGAGGTTGCCACATTAAGTTGATATATCGCTCCCTCTTCTCCGCCATTAAATACAGGAAAGGTTCCGTAGATATAACCCATTCCTGAATCCTGAATGCCGAAACCATCACTACCTTCACTACAGTCATAGATTGTTGTTTTGATTGAAACAGACATATTTATTCATCCTTGTACTGTTAGTTGATATACGTTGAAGAAAATTTACCTGCTGTGGTTTGTGAGGCTTGAGCAAAAAAGCATAAAAAATAAATCAAAATGCGCCCGGTTAAACCGGGTGCAAAACTCACTATGATGTTTTAAATTTATGATATGCATCACATTCCAATCAATTATAAGATTGGGGGCTTTATTGAGGGCTTCGCTCTAAACCGAAAATAGAAATAATTAAAAAATTAAAATGGATATGTGGCATATTGTATTCAGTCAGAGGAGCCAAATTCAAAAAAGCCCGCTTAAGGAAACTTAAGCGGGCTTTTTGCTTTGCTGGTTCAGAGCGCTAAACGCATAAAAGGACGCAACTCTGCTTGCTTTGCGCCCTTTGAAAATAGCGTTACTCGTTGCCCCACTGATTCAGAAACGTCGCTATCTCGTCGATACGTTCTTCATCAATCCCTGCTTCACTGGCCAGCTCTCGCTGCGCCTCTTCGCTGATCTCCTCGTTATTCATTAACCGGGTGATCAGCAGCTGGAAATAGCGCGCCAGGGGTTCGCGTTCTGACTCCGTTACCGGCTCCGCGCATTCGGTCGAGTACTCATCCGCGATATCATAATATTTAAGTGGTATTTCAGCGCTCATAAGCAGCCCCCTGGATTAACGTCTTTAGTAAGTTATAGCCTGCCCCGGCAGACCTGAAAATATCCTGCTTCCCTGCGGCTTGCGGTCATCCCTGCAAGCTGGGCGCCTGAAAGACTTCACGCTGGCATCAGCAATAACCCAACGCCGTAGTCTCTGCACGCCATACTGCTCATTACCACATCAAATCATCAGGGACTTTGAAATCAGCATACGGGTCGTCCTCATCCTGCGCTTCCTGGCTCAGCACGTGATTGACGACAATGCTGCTCGCATCTCGCTGCGCGATTTTATCGGCAACGCTCGCCGGGATAATGGCGTATTCACACTCTCCCTTGCCATCAACCACCAATCGCGCAATGGCGAGACGGCCATTTATCAGCTGCGTCTGAGTGGGCTTATCCACAACAACTTTTTTGATGAGGTTATTATCGGTGAAATTAAAATCGATGCTGCCTTTTGAAATGGTAATTCTGTTCATTTCAATGAGTTGCTTAACCTGAGCTTTATACTCTTTAGATAAAGCCGCCTGTTTTTGCTGTTCGCTTAGCTGCTTATCACGCTCAAGCTGCGCTTTTTTATTCTCTTCCACGGCTTCTCGCGCCTCGCGGGCCTGAACCCGTGATTTTTTCGCCGTTCTTTGCACTTTGGCCATTTTTTTGCTGGTCACTAAGCCAGCCTTTAGCATCTGCTCTTGTAAGGTAAGTTTCGTCATTTTCGTTTCTATAACCCGCCAGTCATGGGTGAGGTTGTATTCAGGCAGTTATGCCCGGGTGCGGTAGCCGATGGGCGTATACCCTGTCCGGAACCCGGCGCAAGGCATATCAAACTTTAAGCAGTTTCACCGTGGCATCCACATCAATCTCATCTTCCGAAAAGATTAATGTCGTTCCCTGGAAAGTGGTGATAGCCAGCTTTTTCAGCGAACGCATTTCACCAGGCTTAGCGGCAGTTTTCGGCTTAATGCTGTTCATTAACGCCCCGACAGAGAGCACCGCATTTTCTTTATCAATGCGCGTGCTGGCAGGCACCTCTTCGCTGAAAACCACGTAAGATTTGATAGACGTGAGCTTCAGGCGCTCGCCTGCGATATAAATATATTTGCTCTCCGGTACAACTTTCACCGCATAAGCTGACAACCCTTTATTATTGGTGGTAGGTTCGAACGTCACCGCGGCATCTTTTTTAATCAGTTCCGGATTGGCGACCTTAATCACATGAAAATAACGGTTATCGCCGTTTTCATCTTTGATAAACCCAAACCCTTTTTCTTTAAACCAGGTTGTGATCTTTCCGTTCATCGCCATTATCGCCTGCTAATCGTTTATCTACTCAGTTTTTGCAGCGCGCAGTGTAAAGCACAATGTCCGCGCAGACTACGTCTTTAGTTTACGTCTGGATGCTCAAGGAGCGATAAAGTGGAGGAGTAAAAAACCGTAAACGCGCTAGCCTGGCGTTTACAGGCGTCGGCGCAAGCGCCCTGTACAGCTGCCGACAGGTCAATAAAGCGCGCCGTTATCGCGCCTGACGTTGAGCGCCCGCAGTGTGCATCGCGTGCTGGCTACATCCCGTCGTCAGGCGCATCCCTGGTCTCATGCCGGCTTGATGTTCTGATTCATCCGGAAGAGGTTCATCGGGTCGTATTTATTTTTAAGCTCCACCAGCCGCTTCCAGGTCGTACCGTATGCGAAGACGATGCGGTCGGTCTCGTCGTGGGTGAGGAAGTTGATGTAGGCGCCGCCGCTGGCAAACGGCTGTGATTTAGCGAAGAATTCACGCGCCCAGGTGATGCAGCGCTCATCCTCGGCGGCGGTCTCCCAGCGCCCGTGCACATTCATCACATACCTGGCGTCCCGGCTTGAGTAAGCCATGGCCTCGGGCGCTACGCTGGTCGTCTTGCCGCCAATTGTGCCGATAAATATCTCACAATGCGGTGACGGCAATCTGGCCGCATATTCAATGATGGTATCGATAACGCCTTCGCTGATTTGTGAGAAGTTGTGCGACTTCCAGTAGTTGCGCGCCCCTTTTGTTAAGAGCGGATCGAACGCCTGCTGCCAGGCCGTATAGGGCTGCACGCCGATGTGTTCGCCGAGCACGGTGCCGAACCCGCGCAGTGGTGCGATGAGCTTCTCGCCTTCTTCCGGGTCGTCCGCATAGCATAGTGCGAGCGCAACCATCTCTTTCCCGTGAACCGCTTCCGGCAGGAAAGGCAGCGGAGGCGCCTTGCGCGTAACCATCCAGACATTGAGCGCTTCCGGCATCGTCTCGGTGAAACGGGCGAACTGCGAGATAACGGATTTTGCCTGCTCAAACGGAAAGACGATCAGCCCGCTCAGTACGTTCGGCCCGACGGGATGAAGCTGGAATTCGAAGCGAGTAATCACACCGAAGTTGCCGCCGCCGCCCCGCACCCCCCAAAAGAGATCGGCGTTTTCTGCTTCGCTGGCGTGCAGCTGCCTGCCATTTGCCGTAATAATCTCCACAGAGAGTAAGTTATCTATGGTCATGCCATACTTGCGGCTCAGCCAGCCGAATCCGCCGCCGAGCGTCAGGCCAGCCACGCCGGTGGTTGAATTGATGCCAAGGGGCGTGGCAAGGCCCCAGGCCTGCGCCGCCGCATCGAAGTCGCCAAGGGTGCAGCCTGGCTCAACGTTTGCCCTGCGGGTGGTTGGGTCCACTTCCACGCCCTTCATCAACGACAGGTCTATCATCAGACCATCGTCGCACACGGCATTGCCCGCGATGTTATGTCCACCCCCGCGGATAGAAATGAGGAGATTTTGCGTGCGCCCAAATTCGATGGCCTGGATGATATCTTCAGGCGTCGTGCAGCGGACGATCAGCGCAGGTTTACGGTCGATCATAGCGTTCCAGATCTGGCGCACCTCGTCATAGTTTGCATCTTCAGGAACAATCACCTCTCCCGTGAACTGCTTTTTGAACTCGCCGATATTTACCTCTGATAACCCGTTCATGATGCTTTCCTCTTTTGGCTTAACCCTACTAATTATGGTAGGTGGGTTAAGCCATGATAACTTTAAGGGTATTTTTGAGGCGTTTATCAACTTTGCCCGCCATCAGGCGCAACACGGGAGCACTCGTCTGCCTGAGGCTGCGCTTCGCTCAATGATTTTTAAGCGCGCATGCTGGCGACACGGCGTGAAGAAAACAGAGGCGCGAGCAGCGAGTGAGTAAAATAGACGTGTTCCAGCAACTGAGGAGCCCAGGAGAGCGCTAATCTTAAAAGTAGCCCTCGCTTTGCAGAGCGAGGAGCGGACGGTAAATGACGCTTGCGGTGGCCTGCCAGGCAGGCTAGCCTGCTCAAACCACATGTAAATTATCTCCTTGTAACAGGTAACACCGGCATGGCTCTGATCCCAAAAAACTACTCACGGCTGGAAAGCGGCTACCGTGAGAAAGCATTAAAACTCTACCCGTGGGTATGTGGGCGCTGCTCGCGTGAGTTTGTTTACTCTAACCTGCGCGAATTAACGGTCCACCATATCGATCATGACCATACCAATAACCCGGAAGATGGCAGTAACTGGGAGTTACTGTGTCTTTATTGCCATGACCACGAACACTCGAAGTACACGGAAGCGGACCAGTACGGCACAACCGTTGTAGCGGGCGAAGACGCGCAAAAAGATGTGGCTGCGGCAACCTATAACCCCTTTGCCGATTTAAAGTCGATGCTTAATAAGAAGAAATAAAGGCAGGCGTATTTACTTGCCGTAGCCGCTTCGTGACTCGCCCAAAATTAAAAGCCCCGCATCTTTTACAATGCGGGGCTTTTTTATTTCAGGCTGGCCTTATCAGGCTATTCACGCCAGCCCATCGCCGGAGCGACGTGCTTCAGAATGGACTCAATCACGTGTACGTTGTAATCCACGCCCAGCTGGTTCGGCACGGTCAGCAACAGCGTATCGGCTTCGGCTATCGCTTCGTCCTGCTTCAGCTGTTCGATTAATTTATCCGGCTCAGCCGCGTAGCTGCGCCCGAAGATAGCGCGGGTTTTCTCATCCAGGTAGCCAACTTTATCGCTTTCGTCACGGCTGGCGCCGAAATAAGCACGGTCACGGCCATCCATCAGGGCGAAAATGCTGCGGCTGACGGAGACGCGCGGCGTGCGGGTATGCCCCGCCTGCGCCCAGGCTTCGCGGTAAGCGCGGATCTGCTTCGCCTGCTGAATGTGGAACGGCTCGCCGGTTTCATCATCTTTCAGAGTGGAGCTTTGCAGGTTCATGCCGAGTTTTGCTGCCCAGACCGCCGTCGCATTCGAGCCCGCCCCCCACCAGATGCGCTCGCGCAGGCCTTCCGAGTAAGGTTCCGGGCGCAAAAGCCCCGGCGGGTTCGGGAACATTGGCTGCGGGTTGGGTTTCGCAAAGCCTTCGCCGCGCAGCACATCCAGCAGCACCTCCGTGTGGCGGCGCGCCATGTCAGACTCGTTTTCCCCTTCCGCGGGCTGATAGCCAAAGTAGCGCCAGCCGTCGATCACCTGCTCCGGCGAACCGCGGCTGATGCCAAGCTGCAACCGCCCGCCGGAGATTAAATCCGCAGCGCTTGCGCTCTCCGCCATATAGAGCGGGTTTTCATAGCGCATGTCGATAACGCCGGTGCCAATCTCGATAGTGCGGGTTTTCGCGCCAATCGCCGCCAGCAGCGGGAAAGGAGACGCGAGTTGACGAGCAAAATGGTGAACCCTGAAATAAGCGCCGTCCGCGCCCAGCTCTTCAGCCGCGACGGCCAGATCGATGGATTGCAACAGCGCGTCAGCGGCCGTACGCGTTCCGGACTGCGGCGAAGGCGTCCAGTGACCAAATGACAAAAATCCGATCTTTTTCATGACCTATTACCTTATCTTCAGGGAAATAATCGGCAGGCGGCGCGTTTCTCATCACACGTAATGAAATTCGCCTGAAGGACTGCCTTGCGTGGGGTCTACTTTACGCGTTCCCTGATACGAATAAATGCCATTTGTTTAACATAAAGCTTCAAATTAATTGACCGAGCAAGGCGTTCGCCCGATTCAAAAAGCCCGCCGGATGCAGGCTTCGCTTTGTGTATCAAACGTTTATTGCTGAACACCACTCTGCGGCAGTTGGTCGAGGCTTGTGTAGATCGTGAGCCCCAGCGACTGGCCGATGCGCACGTCGTTGTCGGCGCCGCGGGAAGCGCCATCCAGCCGCAAAATCGCGTCGCAGCGGCCAATGAGCCGGTGCGCCACCGGGTATAAATACGCTTCGCTGATTTCATCGCCAATGCGGGTTGAACCCGCGGCCTGCGCCAGCGGTAAGGCCAGCCACTCGCCGATAACCGGTACGTGGCCCTTCTGCCAGACCTCCAGCGCAGCCTGTTGCATCCGCTTCAGGTTGGCGTCGATAAGTTCGGGGCGATCGTCTGTGCCGCTTCTTACCGGGCCGGCAATCAGGATCTGCATGATTTTCATATCGTCTCCTCAAAGATGGCGCTTAAGGCAAGATGCTGGAGCAGCATGATCGTTTTCCCATCCTCAATTTCCCCGGTTCTGATAGCGTCCAGGGCGCGGGCGAAGGGCCATTCCAGCACTTCGATATCTTCCCCTTCTTCTTCCACCCCGCCGCCGTTGCTGCTGCGGTCCCGCTCCGAGTATTCGGCGATGAAAAAATAGAGTTTTTCTGTGACCGAACCCGGGCTCATATAAGCCTCAAAGACCTTTTCGACATGACTCACGCGAAAGCCAGTCTCTTCCTGCGCTTCCGCTTTGATGCGCTCTTGCGGCGAAAGGTTGTCGAGCAGGCCGGCAGCGGCCTCAATCAGCATGCCCTGGCGATCGTTAAGATAAACAGGGAAGCGAAACTGGCGCGTCAATACCACCGTTTTTTTGGCTTTGTTGTAAAGCAGGATCGCCGCGCCGTTGCCGCGGTCATAGGCTTCGCGCTCTTGCTGCTGCCAGTTGCCGTCACGGCGCAGCAGTTCGAAGCGATATTTCTTTAGCGTGTACCAGTTATCCGAGAGCAACGTCTCGTGAACATTGCGTACTTTTTGCGATTCCAGAAGCATTTTTTGCCCTCCCGTCGTGACAAAAACGACTCTGGCATGGATAATCGTGCACAGTCAAGCAAAAACAGGAAAAAAAACGCATGCTCGCCAGCCAGCGAAAAAAACGTATTCTGGATATTTTAGGCGCCGAGAAGCAGGTGCTTTCCGGGGAATTAAGCCAGCGCTTCGGCGTTTCGGAAGACTCCATCCGCCGGGATCTACGAGAGTTAGCGGCAGAAGGCTTATTGCAGCGGGTGCATGGCGGCGCGCTGCCGGTTTCCGCCGCCCTCGCCCCGTTCGAAACAAGAAAAAACGTGCAAACAGATTCAAAGCGTGCAGTTTCACGCAAAGCCGCCGCGCTGATTCAGCCAGGCCAGGTGGTGATTATCGACGGCGGCACCACAACCACAGAGATGATCAAACAGCTGCCCACCGATCTCCCTTTTACGGCAGTGACTCACAGTCCCGGCATCGCGGTCGGGCTGGTCGATTTTCCCCGGATCGACGTCATTCTTATCGGCGGCAGGCTTTACAAGCATTCCGTTGTTACCGTGGGCGCTTCGATGCTGGAATCCATTAACCGCATCAATGCCGATCTCTTTTTTATGGGGGTGACCGGCGTACACAAAAACGCGGGCTTTACGACGGGCGATTATGAAGAGGCCTCCGTTAAGCGGGCGCTGTCAGCGCGCGCGGCGGAAACAGTCGTGATGGCCTCGCAGGAAAAACTCAATTCCGCCTCCGCCTTCGCCATTGGCCCGCTCTCGCTTGCCAGCACGCTGGTAGTGGACGGGGAACTGGATGCCGAACTGAGCGCACTGCTGAAAAAACAGCGGGTTACGGTTATCTGAATGGATATCAACATCGTGGGTTTTATTCCGGCGCTGCTGCCGGTGGCGCTCTCGCCGGGGGCGAGCTTTACGCTTGCGATGAACAGCGCGCTGGCGCAGGGCCGAAAAGGTCTTCTGGTCACGCTAACGGGAACGGCGCTTGGCATTTACACCCATGCGCTGCTGATTGGCCTTGGCGTGACTTCGCTGCTGGTGGCCTCCCCCGCCCTGTTCGGCCTGCTGAAAATAGCAGGGATATTCTACCTGCTCTGGCTGGGCGCACAGCTTATCCGCAGCGGCCTGGGCGCACAGGAGCTGGCTTTCAGTAAAAACGAGAAGGTAATCACGCTAAAGGATGCCTGGCTTGCCAACGTGCTTAACCCGAAGGCGATACTCTTTTACCTGACTGTGGTGTCGCAGTTTGCTGGCCGTCAGGGCGAGGTGAGCCATTACTTAGCCCTCGCCTCGGTACATGTAGCGGTCATGGCCGTGTGGCTTATCGCGCTCAGCCTGCTGCTGATAACCTCCGCGCGCAAAATCAATACGCGAGCGCTTAAGCGAGCCATTAACATGGGCGGCGGCGCGCTGTTAATCCTGTTCGCGCTGCTTAACCTGCTTCACTAGCTTTACTTTCAGCGCTGAGGGCGGTTTCCGAGCGCACGCGCGGGTACTTCTGTAGCCATTTGCCGCTGGCCATGCGCCAGTAGAAGAGCGCGCCGCGCACCGCCCAGTCGAGGAACATACCCAGCCAGACGCCGACCACGCCCCAGCCGAGCATTATCCCCAGCACATAGCCCGCGATAACGCGACAGCCCCACATGCCGAGCATCGAAACCCACATGGCGAAACGGGCGTCGCGCGCGCCCTTGAGCCCGGCAGGCAGCACCCAGGAGGCCGCCCAGATGGGCATGAAGGCGGCGTTCAGCCAGATAAGCACCTTCACCACCTCTTTTACATCTTCCTCATGGGTGTAAAACGACGCGAGCAGCCCGGCGAACGGAGCGCTAAGCCAGGCGATGGCGGTCAGCATAATGGTGGAAAGCCAGAATACGTGGCGCAGTTGCCGCTCGGCCTGGCCTATCTGCCCTTTCCCCAGCCGCTTGCCAGTGATGATGGTGGAAGCAGAGCCAAGCGCGTTGCCCGGCAGGTTGATGAGCGACGCGATGGAGAACGCGATAAAGTTCCCTGCAATCACATCGGTGCCCATGCCGGCCACAAACATCTGCGTCAGCAGCTTGCCGCCGTTAAACAGCACCGATTCAATACTGGCGGGCAGACCAATGCCCAGCACTTCCCAGAGAATATTGAGCTTCAGCGGCGAAAAGTAGCTTTTCAGCGTGATGCGCAGCGCCGGGTTAAAGCCAATCATCAGCACATAAATAATACCGATGGCGCCGATATAGCGCGAAATGGTCAGCCCCAGCCCCGCGCCGACAAACCCCATCCCGTCCCAGGAGAAAAGCCCGTAGATGAGAAAGCTGCTGATGACGATATTGAGGATATTCATCCCGCCATTAATGAGCAGCGGAATTTTGGTATTGCCGGCGCCGCGCAGCGCGCCGCTGCCGATAAGGGCAATGGCGGCGGCAGGGTAGCTCCAGGCGGTAAGTTCAAGGTAGGTCAGCGCCAGCTCTTTCACCTGCTGCGTGGCCTCGCCCGCCACGAAATCGATGATGTATTTCCCGGAAAGATGAATCAGCGCCGCGAGCAGTATCGACACAATGGTCATTAGCACCAGCGACTGCCGGGCGGCGGCGCGGGCGCGTCGTCGGTCGCGCTTGCCGAGGCTAAAAGCGACCACTACCGTAGTGCCGAGGTCAACCGCAGCAAAGAACGAGAGCACGACCATGTTGAAGCTATCCGCCAGCCCCACGCCCGCCATCGCCTCTTTGCCAAGCCAGCTGACGAGGAAGGTGCTCAGCACGCCCATCAGCAGTACGCAGGTATTTTCCAGAAAAATAGGTACGGCGAGCGGCGTGATTTCGCGCCAGAACAGTACCCGATAACTTTTTCTTCTGACATACCAGGGGGTGCCTTTCACCGCCTGGTTCAACCTGGTCGCTAAGCTCAAGATAACCTTCACTTAAAGTTGAAACCCCATTTCAAATAATGGGTTAGTTCGTAAACAACTGCAAAGTTTTTCCGGTAAATTGCTAAAAAACAGGGGGCGCTGTGTGGTTTTAGAGCAACTGAACGCGAAGCGATGAAATCGTGTTTGACAAATTCCGCGGCGACGCTAAGATTAGCCTCCACAATTCCTCTGTAGTTCAGTCGGTAGAACGGCGGACTGTTAATCCGTATGTCACTGGTTCGAGTCCAGTCAGAGGAGCCAAATTCGAAAGCCCGCTAAACAGCGGGCTTTTTTATAGCCCGTTTGCCCCGGTAGAGGCAAAGCCAATCTGCACCGGCATTCCCGATCTTCGCTCCATCGCTTCGGTTACCGCCGCCGCGTTCACGCTTCCCTCCTGCATCGCTTTTCGCAATACCGGCTGCATCGACAGCGGTACCCGCTTGTTCGATTCAAACTCCACCCGGTTACGCGACAACGGTTCATGCACTTCCAGCCAGCGTGAGCCGTCAGGCTCGGTGGTGAACTTCACCGGCCGGTCGATAATCTGTACGCGAGTGCCAACCGGCACATTATCAAACAGGTATTTAATATCGGCGTCGCGCAGACGGATGCAGCCCTGGCTCACCCGCAGGCCAATGCCAAAACGCGCATTCGTGCCGTGGATGGCATACAGCCTGCCGATATAAATCGCATAGCGTCCCATGGGGTTTTCCGGGCCTGGCGGCACCATCGCCGGCAGCGTCTCACCGCGGCTTTCATACTCACGTCGGGTATTGGCCGTTGGCACCCAGGCGGGGGCCTCCTGCTTGCGCTCCACGCGGGTCACCCAGTTTCGCGGCGTCTCACGGCCCGCCTGGCCGATGCCGATGGGCAGCACTTCCACCGTATTGGTGTCGGGCGGATAGTAGTAAAGCCGCATCTCCGCCACGTTAATAACAATGCCTTCCCGCTTTGTATCAGGCAGGATCAGCTGCTGCGGAATGACCAGCGTTGTGCCTGCGGCAGGCAGGAAAGGATCGACGCCCGGATTCGCTTCCAGCATATTGCTCAGCCCCTGGCTGTAAGTCGCGGCGAAAGATTCTAACGACTCGGTATTGCCCTCCGGTACCACCACGCTAAACGTGTTGCCGACCAGGCGGCTGCCTTCCGGCGGCAGCAACCAGGTGACAGCAAGCCCGGCGCGCATGGCGGCGACCATCAGCAAAACGGCAAGCAACAACACTCTGGCCATAGGTTTTCCTGTATTCGGGGGATGAATTAAGTCATTACCCGCGCCGTCTGTTAAAGCCATCATGCCACGGTATGTTTTTGTTAACGTCAGGAAACCAAAAGACGGCTTTTGGCGAGGACAGGATAAATTTTAGCACAGGCACGGGGCAGCCTGTTTCGGGCAGCGGCAAGCGGAAAGCGCGAGGAACGCGCACTGACTGAACGCCCTTTTGCGGAATGCGGCCGTAAAAAAACCGCCCGGAGGCGGTTTATCGCTTATTCGCTTTTCGGCTCGTGGGCTTTCAGTTCGCCCATCGCTTTAAGCTTTTTGGAGATCTCACGGCGCTCTTTGGAGATTTCCGCATTCTTGATGATGTAATCATCCACGCGGTCTTCATAGTCGCTTTTCATGCTGGCGATGATGCCCTGAATGGCCTCTACGCTCATACCAGGCTTAATGTAGTCGCTCAGGTTGTCGAGCAGCAGCACGCGCTTCTGGTTGTCACGGATCTTTTTCTCAACGTCCTGAATTTCGCGCTGAAGTTTGTTTTTACGACGGAACAAGCGGACAAACTCAAGCACGTCCTGGAATGAAGGTTTGCTGTTTTCCATTTTTACACCCCTGCTAATTTTGAGACTCGGATTCGTTAAACAACCGCGACCTGGTTAAACATAGCCTTTCAGGGCTGCGGATGACAATGGCTTACGCCGGATAAATACCCTGCCGGTATCATAACCTTAAACGCGGCTGAATCGAAACAACCTGCCTGCGCGCCCGCGTCGTCTGATTCTTATTTGCGCAACGCCCGGCAGATAAGCTGCGAGAGCCGCTCAAGCTGGCGCGCCAGCTCCATGCTCAACCAGACATAGCCGTGTATGGAGGTTTCCACCAGCTCGCCGTACTGTTCGTCACGCATCAGCGTACGCAGCTCCTGCACAATTTCCGCCAGCTTTTCGTTATTGGCCAGCGCGGGCGAAGGGTTGCCTTCGTGCAGCGCCTGCGACAAGGCCTCGAAGGTGCGCTGCGTCATCAACTGCACGTCGCGCAGCGTCCGGGCGTTAATCATCAGGAAATGGCTTTCGCGCGAGGCCCAGTAGGCGTTGATTTGCATCTCCAGCGTGCAGACCATATTGCGGCTGGTAGTCTGGATCGCCTCGTAAATCCCTTTCTGAATGTGCGTCTCTTTGCTGGCGGGCGTGATAAGCGCACGCATCTTTACCACGTCGCTAAGCACTTTCTGCAATGGTTTATCGAGCCGCGGCCGCTCCACCAGGTTAGGCGAAAAGCCCGCCTGGTAGATGCGGTTAAAGTCGCCTATCAGCTTCGCCATCTGGATGCGCCAGTGGATAAAGGCGCGTTGCGGCAGTACGCTTGTAAAAAGCATCGCCAGCAGCGAGCCGAAAATTACGTCGCCGCTTCGCCATAGCGCCACTTCCATATCGCCGCTCGGCGAACCCACCACCACAGAAAGCGTAATGCCTATTAGCAGCGCCTGGTAGGGGCGCTTACCAAGGGTCAGATAGCCGCACAGAAACATCGCCAGCGCGCACCAGATAAGCATCAGCGGCAATGAAAACAGTTCCAGCCGGAGGGCCACCAGCCCAAGCGCGGCGCCTAAAATGGTGCCGCCGATGCGCTCAAAGGCGCGGGGCACGACGTTGCCCCAGAAGGAAATAGGCCCCATCACCACCACCAGCGTGATAAGCGGCCAGGTGCCTTCCGGCACCTGAACGAGGCGCACAATAAAAAAAGTGAGGATAAAAGCCAGCGCGATGCGCACGCCATGCACAATGCGATAGTGACGATAAATGCGCACCTCGAAAGGCGTTAAAGTCTTGTCGGGACGCACACCCGTTCTCCACCTGCCAAAAGGCTAATTGTACCCGCTTTTCGCGCTTCCAGGCCATATAACCCTGTTTTTTACCGCGTTATTTGCCCTTTTTTCACCCCCTGTACTACTGTCTTCTTAGTCTAAAAAAACACACAAATACATATTTCTTAACATTTCTGACATTTCATTACAGGAGATAAACCTTTTCTTAACAATGCAAAGCGAGCTACCCTTTAAATACTTCGCTGCGTAATCATTTCACGCGGTGGTTTTTTTATGCACATCTAAGGAAGCAATAATGCGCAAGCCACAAAAAACGCTGCCTGGGGTCACCCGACGGCAGGTTCTGAAATGGTCTGGCGCGGCGCTAACCCTGGGTGCCGGTTCCGCAAAAGCAATCACGTTAACTGGTACACCCGGCTGGCAGCCGTTCGCCGATAATCCTCCCGAAACGTTCGACGCGCAGGGTTGGCTTTTCCTCACCGCTGATGAAGCGGCCACGCTTGAAGCGATAGTTGACCGCCTGATCCCGGCGGACGATCTCAGCCCCGGCGGCAAAGAGATGGGCTGCGCGGTGTTTATCGACCGTCAGCTTCACGGTTTTTATGGCAACTTCGAACGCCTGTACATGGAAGGCCCGTTTCAGGAAGGCACGCCGGAGCAAGGCGACCAGTCTGAGCTGACGCCTCGTCAGCGCTACCGCATCGGCCTCGCCGCGCTGAACAAATACACTCAGCAGCAATTTCAAAAACCCTTCCGCGAGCTTTCCGGCGACGACCAGGACAAGGTGCTGGCGGGCCTTGAGAAAGGCGATATTGAACTGGAAGGCATTGCAGGCACCCTTTTCTTCGCTCAGGTGCTCAGCAACACCACCGAAGGTTTCTTCGCCGACCCGGTCTATGGCGGCAACCGCGACATGGCGGCCTGGAAAATGCTCGGTTTTCCCGGCGCGCGCTACGACTACCGCGATTTCATTGAGAAACACAACGTAGAACTGAAATTCCCGCCGGTCAGCATTCAGGGCGGACCTCAATGGAACAAAAAGGCATAAAACATGGCGAAGAAATTACCTAAAACCGACGTGGTCGTGGTGGGCCTCGGTTGGGCGGGCTCTATCATCGCAAAAGAGCTTGCCGACGAAGGTCTTAACGTGGTCGGCATTGAACGCGGCCCGTGGCGCGACACCGCGCGCGACTTCAATATCAACACCGTCCCGGACGAATTACGCTACGTGCAGCGCCAGGAGCTGATGCTGCGCACCCGGCAAAACACCTGCACCATGCGCAACAATCCGTCGCAGACGGCGCTGCCGATGCGCAGTTGGGGCTCTTTCCACCCGGGCAACGGCACCGGCGGCGCGGGCAACCACTGGGCGGGCATCACCTTCCGCTTCCAGCCGGAAGAGTTTCGCTTAAAAAGCCACCTGCTTGAGCGCTACGGCAGTATTCCTGACGAGCTGGTGCTGCAGGACTGGGGCACCACCTGGGAGGAGATGGAGCCTCACTACATGGCGTTTGAGCGCGTGGCGGGCACCTCCGGCAAAGCGGGCGTGCTGAACGGCCAGCGCCAGGAAGGCGGCAACCCGTTCGAAGGCACCCGCAGCGGCGAATACCCTACGCCGCCGCTGCGCCAGCCCTACGGCCCGGTGCTGTTCGCCGACGCGGCGAAGAACATGGGGTATACCCCTTTCCCGGTGCCTTCTTCGCTGGTCTCAGAGGCTTACACCAACCAGTATGGCGTGACCATGGGCCCCTGCACCTTCTGCGGTTTCTGCACCAACTACGGCTGCGCCAACTACTCCAAAGCCAGCGCCATCGTCAACGTGCTCCCTGCGCTGCTGCGCCAGGAGAACTTTGAAGCGCGCACCTTCTGCGAAGTGTTGCAGGTCAATACCGACAACACCGGCAAGCAGGTGACGGGCGTCACCTATATCGACTCCTCCGGCGACGAGTGGGAGCAACCGGCTGACCTGGTCATCGTTGCGGCGTTTACCTTTGAAAACGTTCGCCTGATGCTGCTTTCCGGCATCGGCAAGCCTTACGATCCGGTGACCAACTCCGGCACCACCGGGCGTAACTATGCCTACCAGACCGCCAACGGCGTGACGCTCTTCTTTGATGATAAGAAGTTCAACCCGTTCATCGGTGCGGGCGCGGTGGGCATGGGCATCGACGACTTCAATAACGATAACTTCGACCACAGCGGCCTGGGTTTCTTCGGCGGTGGCAGCATCCGCGTAACGCCAATCGGCGGCGCGCCGATTAACTATCACCCGACACCGCCGGGCTCGCCGAAATGGGGCAAAGGCTGGAAAGAGGCGATGGTGAAAAACTACCAGAGCACCATGTCGATTGGCTGCGAGGCGAGCAGTTACACCACGCGCACCAACTATCTGTCGCTCGACCCGAACTACAAAGATCATCTGGGTCGTCCGCTGCTGCGCATCACCTTCGATTTCCCGGAAAACGACTTGAAAATGGCGCAGTACTGCACCGGCAAAGTGGCGGAAATCGCCAAAGCGATGGGGCCGCGCGAGATAGTCGCCAAGCCGACCACCGGTCACTGGAACAGCGTGCCGTACCAGTCTTCCCACGTGGTGGGCGGCTTTATCATGGGCGCCGATCCTTCCACCAGCTCGGTGAACAAGCATCTCCAGGTATGGGATGTGCCGAACCTGTTTGTGGTGGGCGCTTCCGCCTTCCCGCAAAACCCGGGTTACAACCCGACCGGCACCGTGGGCGCGCTGGCGTTTAAAGCGGCGCACGCCATCCGCAACTTCTACCTGAAAAACCCGGGGGAGATGATAAGCGTATGAAACGACTAGCTGCTTTATCGCTTCTCGCTCTCGGTCTCGCGTCGTTTGGCGCGCAGGCGCAGCCGGAGTTCGAGCAGGTTGAAAAAGGGCGCTATCTGGCGACCGTGGGCGACTGTACGGCCTGCCATACCAGCGATCCGCAAAAACCGTTCGCAGGCGGTGTGGAAATCAGCACCCCGTTCGGCAAGCTGGTGGGGGCCAACATCACACCGGACAGCGAAACCGGCATCGGCAACTGGACTTACGATGACTTTAAGCGCGCCATGTCCGAAGGGATCGGCCACGGCGGCAAGCGGCTCTACGGCGCGATGCCGTTTACCGCTTACACCAAAGTCACCGATGAGGATAACCGCGCTATCTGGGCGTACCTGCAAACGCTGGAGCCCATCCATAACCCGGTGGAAACCAACCAATTGCCCTTCCCGTTCAACATCCGCACCAGCCTGATTGGCTGGAACTGGCTGAACTTCGACAGGGGCGTTTACCAGCCGGATATGTCGAAATCCGCTGAGTGGAACCGCGGCGCCTATCTGGTGCAGGGCCTTGGTCACTGCGGCACCTGCCATACGCCGAAAAACATGATAGGCGGCGATAAGAACGACAACTTCCTGCAGGGAACGGAGATAGAAAACTGGTGGGCGCCGAATATTACCGCCGCCAATCACCAGGGCATTGGCCGCTGGAGCGAGCAGGATATCAAGGATTACCTGCGCACCGGCGTAAACCGCTACGACATCGCCTCCGGGCCGATGGCCGAGCAGGTGAAAAACTCTTCCCAATACTGGAAAGAGGAAGATCTGCAGGCGGTAGCGGTCTATCTGAAATCGCTCGGCGTGAAAGATGAGAAGGTGCCGGCGCCGCTTAAAGGCGACGACAAGCAGATGATTGCAGGACGCCACATCTACTTCGACCGCTGCTCCGCCTGTCATGGCTCGTCGGGCAAGGGCGAGAAGAACATCTTCCCGCAGCTGGCGAATAACGCGCTGGTCAATGCCCCTGAGCCGGTTTCGCTGGCGCACGTGGTGCTGGCGGGCAGCCGCGGCGTGGATACCGACGCGCGCCCAACCGCCCCGGCGATGCCGGCTTTCGCGAGCATCATGACCGATGAAGAGATAGCGACCGTTCTGACCTATATCCGCAATAGCTGGGGCAACTCGGCGCCGGCGGTTAGCGCAGACGATGTGAAGAAAATGCGCGAACGCTTAACGCCGTAAGGCGTGATGATGCGCAGATAAACAGAGGCCACCCCCGGGGTGGCCTTTTTACTGGCTAAACGCCTTATTCCGTGGCGTTCGGCCCGACAGGAATATACATGGCGATATCCCAGTGGCCATCGGCCTGCCCATCATTGAGGTAGATTTCAAAGCAGGGTTTATCCGCCACCCGATTTATACCGTCGTGGTGCAGCTTAACGAAAAATTCATCCCAGGCGGAGGCGAAATCCTGGTTCACCACTTTGGTTTTCGCCACCGCATACTCGCCGCCCGGCAGCTTCGTCAGGATCACGCCTTCGCTGTTCTCCGGCAGGCTGAAGCCCTCCGGCACAGAAACGACAACATCCGCCCGCAGCTTCTCCGGAGGCACTTTTTCCGGGTTATCGTAATAAACGGCGATCCATTCATTAGGCTGGATAGCTTTATTATCCACCCACATCGTTAGCTGCTCGAACCCCTGCGGCACCGTTTGCTCCCAGGGGCCAACCAGATGAAAGCCTGCGATAGCGCGCTCGGGTACGTGCTCAATGGTGTAGTTCATGCTCTCTCCTCACGGTTTAAATAACCGAGTATAGATAGTTCTCACCAACAAGCCGTGCGATAGCGCGCAAGCGCGCCTTACAGTTTTTGATGCAGGTAGTCGCTAAGACGCGAGAACATGCCGCCCTTTTCAACGTTATCCAGGGTAACCAGCGGCCAGTGCGCCACCACTTTATCGCGGTCATAAAGCTGAATTTCGCCAATGCGCGTATTGGCCGCCAGCGGCGCGTCCAGCTCCGGTTTTTCCAGCACGTAGCGCGCTTTGATATTCGCCACTTCCGCCTTCGGCAGCGTCAGCCAGAAATCCTGATCGGTGCCGACGTTCACCTGCTCTTTATCGCCGTACCAGACTCGCTCGGTTCCTACCTTTTTGCCTTTATGCAGGATCTGCACGGTGTCGAAATTCTGCTGGCCCCAGTGCAACAGCTTGCGCGCCTGATCTTCGCGTCCTTTCGGGCTTTCGGCGCCCATGACCACCGCAATCAGGCGGCGGTTGCCGTCAACGCTTGAGGCAATGAGGTTAAAACCGGCGCCGGAAGTATGGCCGGTTTTCAGCCCGTCCACGTTCAGGCTCTTATCCCACAACAGACCGTTGCGGTTCTGCTGGGTGATGCCGTTCCAGGTCAGGCTTTTCTCGCTGTACATATGGTAGAACGACGGCTCGCCGTGAATAATGGCGCGGGAAAGCACCGCCAGGTCATACGCCGAGCTGTGCTGGCCGGGGGCGTCCAGGCCGTGCACCGTTTCGAAATGCGTATCCGCCAGATGCAGCTTTTGCGCGTAATTGTTCATCATGGCGACAAACTGTTGCTCGCCGCCCGCCACATAATCCGCCAGCGCCACGCAGGCGTCGTTGCCGGAATCGACAATCAGCCCACGGCTCAGATCGCGCACCGTCACGCGATCGCCTGCTTTTAGAAACATCAGCGAAGAGCCTTCAAACACCGGGTTGTCTTTTGCCCAGGCGTCGCGCCCTACGGTCACGATGTCGTCGGCGGTAATACGGTGGCTGTCAATGGCGCGATCCACGACATAGCCGGTCATCAGCTTGGTCAGGCTGGCCGGGTTGCGCTGCTGGTGCTCGTTATTCGCCGTAAGAATTTGGCCCGTGGTGTAATCCATCAATACCCAGGCGCCCGCCTGAATGGGTGGCGGCACCGGCGAACCGCTTATTGGGGTATCCGCAAAAGCGGGGCACGCAAGAAAAACGAACAAAGAAGCGGCAAATAAAGGGCGAAGTTTCAACAGCATATCCTCAATAACATATTTTTCGCCGCCTGTTTTACGGGAGTTCTTATTTCGTTGCGCGGGCAAATTGCAAGGAAATATTTCTCAAAATCTGTACGCCGCTATTTCCATAGATTTGCGGTAATTCTGATAATCAGACATTCTCATGCTGTTCCGATTGCCCTGAATGCTTTTTTCCTGGTTTCATGCATCCTTATTTTAACCAGAGGAAAAACGTTATGGCGCAGGGCAAAAACTGGTCGCCGGAGCTGGAGGGGCTACGGGGCATCGCCTCGGTGTGGGTGCTTTTTGGGCATATTTGTCTGCTGGTGCAGTGCCGTATTCCGCTGCTTTACGACCCGGGTATGGGGGTTGATCTGTTTATTTTGCTGTCGGGCTATCTGATGGCGAAAAATTATCAGGATCGGCGTGAAAAAGCGCCGTGGAATAGCCTGACGACCATCCGGGAGTTCTGGCTACGACGCTTTTTCAGGATCGCTCCGCTCTATTATTTGTTACTTATCGTCGCGCTTATTTTCGGCGGCCTGTTTGGCGAGTGTCGTGATATTATCGCCAGCGCCTGGATTTCCACCCAGACCGACGCCAGCCGTTACGCCGATCATTCATTCCTTAATATCCTCACCCACCTGAGCTTTATTTTCGGCGCATTGCCGGACTATTCCTTCCGTACCGTGCTGCCGGACTGGAGCATTGGTCTGGAGATGCAGTTCTACGTCCTGTTTCCGTTTATCATGCTGATGGTTATGCGCTGGGGTTTTATGCTCAGCGCGTTGGTGGTCATGGTGGTTTGCCTCGCGGCGCGCTTTTTGCTGGCGGATTACTTCGACGCGTTCCCGATGCCGTCGATGATTTTAATTAAGCTGCCGCTGTTTCTGGCGGGCATGGTGATGGCGCAGGCGGTGCGCGAAAGCAACCTGCGGCTCTGGCTGGTGGCGCTCCTCGCCCCGCTTTGCGCCGCCTGGATGGGCATTGCGGTTACGCCGGTGCGGCTGGCAGCGCAGTGGGTGATGATAATCGGCATGACGGCGATGCTATGGCAGGCGGCGGAAGGCTCGCGCCTTGAGCGCGCCATGCGCCTGCCAAAGCGCCTGCTGACGCTGCGGATAAGCCAGTTTCTGGGCGATGTCTCCTATTCCGTTTACCTTTTGCATTTGATGATTGTCATCCCGACTATCGCGCTGCTGGTGAACTACAGCAATTTTGAGCATCTCCCCTCGCCCGTACGCATGCTAATGGTGGCGGCGCTCTGCACGCCTGTGGTTTACCTGTGCGCCTGGGGGCTGTTCCACCGGGTGGAAAAACCGGGCATTGCGCTCGGCAGGCGCGTTATTACTGGCAAGAATGTCCGGCCGGAGCAGGTTTTACCCTGATAAAAGGGCGCTTCGGCGCCCTTTTTCTTCTGCTTGTCGGGGGGATGGTTTACCATTAAAGACAGTGTATTACTGACTGGAAAAATCCCCGTGTCTGAGCCTTCGGCGCAACCCACTTTTCTGTTTCATGATTATGAAACCTTCGGCACCAGCCCGTCGCTGGACCGGCCTGCCCAGTTCGCCGCCCTGCGAACCGACGAAAATTTCAACGCGCTTGGCGAACCCGAGGTGTTCTACTGTAAACCGGCCGACGACTACCTGCCGCAGCCTGAAGCGGTGCTGATAACCGGCATTACGCCGCAGGAAGCGCTGGCGAAAGGCGAGAACGAAGCGGAATTCGCCCGGCGCATCCACGCCCTCTTCACCGTGCCGAAAACCTGCGTGGTGGGCTATAACAATGTCCGCTTTGATGATGAAGTGACGCGCAATATTTTCTATCGCAACTTCTACGACCCTTACGCCTGGAGCTGGCAGAACGATAACTCCCGCTGGGATTTGCTCGACGTCATGCGCGCCTGCTACGCGCTGCGCCCGGAAGGGATTGTCTGGCCGGAGAACAACGACGGCCTGCCGAGTTTCCGCCTGGAGCACCTTACCGCCGCCAATGGCATTGAGCACAGCAATGCGCATGACGCGATGGCGGACGTTCACGCCACCATCGCCATGGCGCAACTGGTGAAAACCCGCCAGCCGCGGCTGTTTGAGTATCTTTACAGCTATCGAAGCAAGCAGAAGCTGATGACGCTTATCGATATTCCGCAGATGAAACCGCTGGTGCATGTCTCCGGCATGTTCGGCGCCTGGCGTGGCAACACCAGCTGGATTGCGCCGCTTGCCTGGCACCCGGAAAACCGGAACGCGGTAATTGTGGCGGATCTGGCGGGCGATATTAGTCCGTTGCTGGAGCTCGACCACGACGCGCTGCGCGAGCGGCTCTATACGCCAAAAGCCAGCCTTGGCGACGACCCGGCGGCGCCCATTAAGCTGATTCATCTGAATAAATGCCCGGTGCTGGCCCAGGCGAACACGCTGCGCCCGGAAGACGCGGAGCGTTTAGGCATCGACCGCCAGCACTGTCTGGCGAACCTGAAGCTGCTGCGCGAAGCGCCGCAGGTGCGGGAAAAAGTGGTCGCGCTGTTTGCCGAAGCGCCGCCTTTTCCGCCGAGCGATAACGTCGATGCGAAGCTTTATGACGGCTTTTTCAGCGACGCCGACCGCGCGGGCATGCGCATCATCCTGCAAACGCCGCCGCAGAATCTACCGGCGCTGGATATCACGTTTGCCGACAAGCGCATTGAGAAATTGCTGTTTAACTTCCGCGCCCGTAATTTCCCGGGCACGCTGGATGAAGCTGAGCAGCAACGCTGGCTGCAGTACCGCCGCGACCGCTTCACACCTGAATTCCTGCAGGCCTATGCCCAGGAGCTGGAGATGCTCTACAACCAGTACGAAGGGGATAAAGAGAAAATCGCGCTGATTAAGGCGCTGTATCAGTACGCGCAGGAAATCGTGGGCTGAGGTGACGCGCGTTGCGCTTCGCTTGCCTGCGTTACGCGGTTTGGTATTTGCCCGGGTGAGTACAGCGCCGCCCGCCCGGGCAAAGAAGGGCCCTCTCCCGCCGGGTTTTTCTCTCATGCTGACCCACATACAAAAAAGGCTCCCGACGGGAGCCTTTTTCTTTTCGCCTGAATTACGCGATATCTTCGTTGTATTGCGGAACCGGGTTGCGGAAGCTGCGGGTTACGCAGGCCAGGTAAACCACACCGATGCCCGCCCAGATAAGACCCAGCACCATGGAGCTTTCTTCCAGGTTCAGCCACAGCGCGCCTACCGTCAACGCGCCGCAGATCGGCAGAATCAGGTAAGTGAAGTGATCTTTCAGCGTTTTGTTGCGCTTCTCGCGGATCCAGAACTGAGAAATCACCGACAGGTTGACGAAGGTAAACGCCACCAGTGCACCGAAGTTAATCAGCGCCGTCGCCATCACCAGGTCGAAGTTAATCGCCATCAGCGCGATAGCGCCTACCAGCACCACGTTCAGCGCCGGGGTACGCCATTTCGGATGAACGTAGCCGAAGAAGCGGTTCGGGAATACGCCATCACGGCCCATAACGTACATCAGGCGCGCAACGCCCGCATGCGCCGCCATACCGGAAGCCAGCACGGTAATGGTGGAGAAAATCAGCGCTCCGACCTGGAACGCTTTGCCGGCCACGTAGAGCATGATTTCCGGCTGCGACGCATCTGGATCTTTAAAACGCGAGATATCCGGGAAATAGAGCTGGATAAAGTAAGTCGCTAAAATAAAGATAAGCCCGCCAATCAGCGCCGTCAGGAAGATAGCGCGCGGAATAACGCGGCCTGCGTCTTTCGTCTCTTCAGACAGGTTGCTGATGCCGTCAAAACCGGTGAAGGAGAAGCACAGAATCGTCGCCCCGGTAATCATCGGTATCACATGTGCGTTTTCAGACCAGAACGGACGGGAGCTCACCAGCGTACCCGCGCCTTCGCCATGAGAAACGCCGTAAATCACCATGCCCAGAATAACGGCGATAAGCGCCACCTGCAGCACCACGATAATGGTGTTGAAGTTCGCCACGCCTTTCAGGGTGCGCATGTTGAATACAGTCATGAAGGCGACCAGCACTATCACGAAGATCCATGATGGAATGCCAGGCACCAGCGCTTCAAAATAGATTTTCGCCAGCAGAATGTTGATCATCGGCGCGAACAGGTAGTCAAGCAGCGAAGACCAGCCCACCATGAAGCCCACGGTCGGGTTAATCGCTTTCTGGGCGTAAGTGTAGGCAGAACCCGCAGACGGGTAACGACGCACCAGTTTGCCGTAGCTCAGCGCGGTGAACAGAATCGCTACCAGTGCGAAGGCGTAGGCGGTCGGCACGTGACCATCCGTCAGACCAGAAACAATACCAAACGTATCGAACAGCGTCATCGGCTGCATATAGGCCAGGCCCATCATTACAACCGGAATTAACGTAAGCGTTTTACGTAATTCCACGCGAGGGGTGTTAACGTTATTGACGTTATGCGACATGGTGATTTCCCCCTACGGCGAAAGCCAGCGCAAAAGCAAGGAATTGCCCCATCTTATATTCTTCCTCAGCGACACGACTGTCGATTTTTAGTAAGTATCTATCCGGTACGAAGCCCGGCCTCTTGAATTTAATGACGTTGCTAAACTGCAAAAAAATAACCGACGCGTTTTACGTCGGTTATTTATCTCATTTTGCAGGGCGCGTATTTTGCACCATTTCGAGGCTCGATGACAAGATGTTGAGCCCTTCATCGATAATTTCTTTTTCCGCCGTGAGCGGAATAAGGAACCTGATAACGTTAGCACGCACCCCGCAGGAGAGCAAAATCAGGCCCTGTCGTCCCGCTTCCTGGACCAGCCGTTGGGTTAGCGTTTTGTCCGGGCGGTGGCTGTCTCGCCCTTCCACTAGCTCCATCGCCACCATCGCGCCAGGGCCGCGTACGTCGCCAATACAGTCATAGCGTTCGGCCAGTTCTTTGAGGCGGCTGATAAGCCGTTCGCCCTGCGCCTGCGCGCGCTCGTTAAGCCGCTCTTTTTCGATAAGCTCTGTGACCGCCAGCGCGGCGGCGATGCTGACGGGAGAGCCGGCATAGGTGCCGCCAAGCCCGCCGGGCAGCGCTTTATCAAACAGCGATTTCTTACCCACCAGCGCCGCCAGAGGAAAACCGCCCGCCAGGCTTTTGGCCATCGTGACCAGATCCGGTTCGACGCCAGAATGCTCGATAGCGAAGGTTTTGCCGGTGCGGCAAAAGCCGCTTTGGATCTCATCGACGATAAGCACTATGCCATGCTTATCGCACAGTGCGCGGAGCTGCTTCATAAACTCCGGCGACGCGGCGTAAAACCCGCCCTCTCCCTGTACCGGTTCGATGATAATCGCCGCCACCTCGTCGGGGGAGACATCGGCCGCGAAGATGCCCGCCAGCGAAGCCAGCGCCTGCGTGTCGCTTACGCCAAGGTAAGAGGCGGGATAAGGCGCATGGTAGATTCCCGCCGGAAACGGACCATAGCCCTTTTTGTAGGGCTGCACTTTACCCGTCAGCGCCATTCCCAGCAGGGTGCGGCCATGAAACGCGCCGCGAAAGGCGATAACGGCGGAGCGACCGGTGGCGATGCGCGCCACTTTAATTGCATTCTCCACCGCCTCCGCGCCCGTGGTGAGAAACAGCGTCTGGCACGGCTCGCTTATGGGCGCGAGTTTATTCAGGCGCTCAGCCAGTTCAATATAGTTGCCATAAGGGGTGACCTGAAAACAGGGGTGAGTAAAGTGGTCAAGCTGCGCTTTAACGGCTTCAATAACAGCCGGATGATTATGGCCGGTATTAAGCACCGCAATGCCCGAAGCGAAATCGATATAACGCCGCCCTTCCACATCCCAGAGTTCTGCATTTTTTGCCCGCTCAATATAAACCGGCAGCGCATTACCCACCCCTTGCGGCACGGCGTCGACGCGCCGCTGCTGCCATTGCTGGTTAGTCTGACTCATACAACCTCCTTGCGCATAAAACCCCTGCGTTAACAACACAGTGGTGAAAGAAAAACGGTTTCGGCAGGGATCTGCCTGCTTTAAACATAGACGAGGTTATAAAGTCGAAAGTATGAAATTAACTCAGCCTCCGTCATGAGGGGCGGGAGCGGAATAAAGCGCGGTAATTTCGCTGTTGCTCAGGATCTGCTCGCGCCACCAGGCGCAGGCAAGCCCCGAGGTCTGCTCATTCCAGCCAATCCATACCGGCTCGTAAGAGACGTGTGAAGCCACCTCTTTTTCCACCAGCGCGCCGCTGTCAAGATGCTGTTGGGCGAGATAGCGCGGCAGCCAGCCGCAGCCGATGCCGCGCAGTTGGAGTTCCAGTTTGGCTTTGAAATCAAAAACGGTGACGGCGTCCTGGTCCTCCAGAACGCCGGAGGCAAAAGAGAGGTGTGTACTTGCCGGGTCGGCCACCGCCACGGCGCGGTAGCGTTTGATAAGGCGTCTTGATAGCGGCTCCTGCGCCTGCGCCAGCGGATGGTGGGGAGCGACCGCAAAAACGCTGGCCAGATGGCCAAGCAGCGTGAAAGAAAACCCGCTTAGCGGCGGAGGCGTGCGCATCGCGCCGATAACCAGATCAACGCGCCCCTGCGTCAGCGACTCCCAGGAGCCACCCAGCACGCCGTTGATAAACTTCAGCCGGGTCATTTCATGAAGCTGTAAAAAAGCCTCGATATGGGGAAACAACAGCGTAAAGGGAAAAGTATCGTCAACACCGATGGCCAGTTCGTTTTCCCAGCCCAGGTGAAGCTTGACCGCCTGCTTTTCAAGATCGCGTACGGTTTGCAGCACTTCGCGCCCTTTATTCAACAACATCGTGCCGGTTGGGGTAAAACGGGCGCGATGCCCGCTGCGGTCCAGCACCTGAATATTGAGGTCGCTTTCAAGTTTATGAACGGTGTAGCTCAGAGCGGAAGGTGTTTTATAAAGCCGGGAAGCGGCAGCGGCAAAGCTGCCCTCTTTATCTAATGCATCAAGAATAATTAATACATCGAGCAATGCTCTCATTGTCGCCTCTTGCGCTGTGCAGCACGTTTACCGGCGTCAGGAACGGCAGCTACTCCATTGGCATCACTAACGGATCGGGATAAAGATATTCAAAACCAAGTTCATTACAGATACGGTTGCCATCCACCCGCTTTCCTTCACCATTGCCTGCCGCTTCGCTAAAGCGAGGCGGCTCAAGGCCGAGCAAACGCGCCATATGCGGATAAAATATGGCGCGCGCCGGATGTTGGGGGGCACAGATATTATAGATATGTCCCCCTTTCGGCGCCTGTAAAAGTAACTGTATGGCGCCAATAACATCTTCCAGATGCACCAGGTTTACACCGTGCTGGCCGTCCGGCGCGTGCTTACCGGCAAAAAAGCGGCCCGGATGTCGCCCCGGCCCTACCAGCCCCGCCAGGCGCAAAATGTCGACCGAGGTTCCCGGCAGGTTATGCAGCCAGTCTTCCAGCTCCTTCAGCACCCTTCCGCTTTCCGTGACCGGATTGCGCGGCGAGGTCTCTTTCATTACGCCTTCGCCATTGCCATAAACGGAGGTGGAGCTGGTGAAAATAATACGCTTAACGCTGTGCGCCAGCGCGCTGTCGACAATTTCCTGCACTGCCTGCATATAAAAATCCCCGTTGCCGCCGGTGCGGCGGGCGGGCAGCGTGAGCACCAGCGCGTCGACGTTCAGCAACGCGTCCAGGTCATCGCTGTCGCAGACCAGCTCAGGTTGCAACAGCAGCGGGTAACTCTCAATGCCGCACATGCGCGCCGCTTCTACGCCATCCTGAGTGGTTTTGCTGCCCGTGACTTCCCACCCTTTTGCCGAAAGCGACAGCGCGAGCGGCATACCCAGCCAACCCAACCCGACAATTGCGACCTTTTTCATCCTTCTCTCCTGGAGACTGTCATCTTGCGAACTTACTAAGTTTAGGCTACGCCAGCGGCGTCTGGCTGACAATTCACGGGCGCAATATGATGATTTTTAATGATGAAAAAAAGCGCTTGCATTCTTCGCCTCGTATGGTTTACGGTTAAAGCCAGTTAATGAATAGTCATTCACACGAGAAATTTACAATGCGCGTTCAGTTTAAAAACCACCACCATCACCATCATCCTGATTAGTCTTTCAGGCGATGTGTGCTGGAAGACGATCGGTTCTTCCAGTGGTGCATGAACGCAGAAATGGACCGTTTACAGACAGGATCACGAGGACATCAACATGACCGATTCTGATTGCGCTGGCGGAGAATATGCCGATCGATATCCTGCGCGTACGCGACGACGACATCCCGGGCCTGGTGATGGATGGCGTGGTGGATCTCGGCATCATTGGCGAAAATGTGCTGGAAGAGGAGTTGCTCACACGCCGCGCTCAGGGCGAAGACCCGCGTTATTTCACGCTGCGTCGCCTCGATTTCGGCGGTTGCCGCCTTTCCCTGGCGACCGCCGTGGACGAACCCTGGGACGGCCCGGCCTGCCTGAACGGCAAGCGCATCGCCACCTCTTATCCGCACCTGCTCAAGCGCTACCTCGACCAGAAAGGGGTGCAGTTTAAATCCTGTCTGCTTAACGGTTCGGTGGAAGTCGCCCCGCGCGCAGGCCTTGCCGACGCCATCTGCGACCTTGTCTCCACGGGCGCCACGCTTGAGGCTAACGGTCTGCGTGAAGTGGAGGTCATTTACCGCTCCAAAGCGTGTCTTATCCAGCGTGACGGCGAGATGCCGGAAATGAAGCAAAAGCTTATCGACAAACTGCTGGTGCGCATTCAGGGCGTAATTCAGGCCCGTGAGTCAAAATACATCATGATGCATGCGCCGACCGAGCGCCTGGAAGAGGTTATCGCCCTGCTGCCGGGCGCCGAGCGTCCCACCATCCTGCCGCTGGCGGGCGACCAGCAGCGTGTGGCGATGCACATGGTGAGCAGCGAAACCCTGTTCTGGGAAACCATGGAAAAACTCAAAGCCCTCGGCGCCAGCTCTATCCTCGTGCTGCCGATTGAGAAGATGATGGAGTAAACGCCATGACCTTTAGCACGATAATCGACTGGAATAACTGCGACAGCGCGCAGCAGCGCGCGTTGCTGACGCGCCCGGCCATTTCCGCATCTGAAAGTGTTACCCGCACCGTCGCCGACATTCTTGATAACGTAAAAACCCGGGGCGATGCGGCGCTACGCGACGTGACGGCGCTGAAAGTTACGGCTGAAGAGATTAACGCCGCCGAAGCGCGCCTTGGCGAGGAAATAAAAGAGGCGATGGCGGTAGCGGTCGCCAACATTGAGACGTTCCACCTCGCCCAGCGCCTGCCGACGGTAGACATCGAAACCATGCCGGGCGTACGTTGCCAGCAGGTAACGCGCCCGGTGGCTTCCGTAGGCCTCTATATTCCCGGCGGCTCTGCTCCGCTTTTTTCTACTGTGTTGATGCTGGCGACGCCTGCGCGTCTCGCGGGCTGCGCCAAAGTGGTGCTCTGCTCCCCTCCGCCGATTGCGGATGAAATTCTTTATGCGGCGAAGCTTTGCGGCGTGCAGGAGGTTTTCAACGCGGGCGGCGCGCAGGCTATCGCTGCGCTCGCTTTTGGCAGCGAGACGGTGCCTAAGGGACCGCGAGATGGCGCAGGCGGTCGCAGAGGCCGTAGAGCGCCAGCTCGCCGCTCTGCCGCGAGCCGAGACGGCGCGCCAGGCGCTTTCCGCCAGCCGCATTATCGTTGCGCGCGATCTGGCTTTCCATGCAGGGCTTTGCGAGCCTTGCGAAAACCATTGAGACGCTGGCGGCCGCTGAACAGCTTACCGCCCATAAAAACGCCGTCACGCTGCGTGTCGCCGCCCTTAAGGAGATGGAATGAGCATTGAAGAACTGGCCCGCGCCAATGTCCGCGCGCTGACGCCCTACCAGTCCGCCCGTCGTCTCGGTGGCAGCGGCGATGTCTGGCTGAACGCCAACGAATACCCGCTGCCGGTGGAGTTTCAGCTAACGCAGCAAAACCTCAACCGCTACCCGGAATGCCAGCCGAAGCAGGTGATTGAACGCTACGCCGACTACGCCGGCGTGAAACCGGAACAGGTGCTGGTGAGCCGCGGCGCCGATGAAGGCATTGAGCTTTTGATCCGCGCCTTCTGCGAGCCGGGAGAGGACGCCGTGCTTTACTGTCCGCCGACTTACGGCATGTACAGCGTCAGCGCGGAAGCGTTCGGCGTTGAGTACCGCACCGTTCAGGCGCTGGAAGACTGGCAGCTTGATTTACCCGCCATCGCCGAAAAACTCGACGGCGTGAAGGTGGTGTTTGTCTGCAGTCCCAATAACCCGACCGGACAGCTTATCAACCCGCAGGATCTGCGCACGCTACTGGAGATGACGCGCGGCAAAGCGCTGGTGGTCGCCGACGAAGCCTATATCGAATTTTGCCCGCAGGCGACCGTCGCCGGCTGGCTGGCGGAATACCCGCACCTGGTCGTGCTGCGTACGCTCTCAAAAGCGTTCGCGCTTGCAGGGCTACGCTGCGGCTTTACGCTTGCCAGTGAAGAGATAATCAACCTGCTGCTGAAAGTGATCGCCCCGTACCCGCTTTCCACGCCGGTGGCGGATATCGCCGCGCAGGCGCTGAGCCCTCAGGGCATCGTGCAGATGCGTGAGCGGGTGGCGGAAATTAAACGCAACCGCCAGTATCTGGTATCGGCGCTGCAAGAGGTGCCGTGCGTTGAGCGCGTTTTTGACAGTGAAACTAACTACGTGCTGGCGCGCATTACCGCTTCCAGCGCGGTGTTTAAATCCTTATGGGATCAGGGCATTATCTTACGCGACCAGAACAAACAGCCCTCGCTGAGCGGCTGTCTGCGTATTAGCGTCGGCACCCGCGAAGAGTGTCAGCGCGTGATTGACGCCCTGCGTGAACAACCCGGCCTTGCGGCCACGGAGCGTGTATGAGCCAGAAGACTCTCTTTATTGACCGTGACGGTACGCTGATTGCCGAGCCGCCGGAAGATTTTCAGGTGGATCGCTTTGATAAGCTGGCCTTTGAGCCAGACGTGATCCCCACTCTGCTGAAGCTGCAAAAAGCGGGCTTTAAGCTTGTGATGATCACCAACCAGGATGGGCTTGGCACCCACAGCTTTCCGCAGGCCGATTTTGACGGTCCGCACAACCTGATGATGCAGATCTTCACCTCTCAGGGGGTGATTTTTGATGACGTGCTGATCTGCCCGCACTTCCCCGATGACGCCTGCGATTGCCGCAAGCCGAAAACCACGCTGGTGCGGAGCTATCTGGAAGAGGGCGTGCTGGATACAGCCAACAGCTATGTGATTGGCGACCGCGCCACTGACATTGAACTTGCGGAAAACATGGGCATTCAGGGGCTGCGCTATAACCGCGCCGACCTGAACTGGACGATGATTGGCGAGAAGCTGACAAAGCGCGACCGTTTCGCACAGGTCTCCCGCAACACTAAAGAGACGCAGATCGATGTGAAAGTCTGGCTCGACCAGGAAGGCGGCAGCAAAATTAACACCGGCGTCGGCTTCTTTGACCATATGCTCGACCAGATTGCCACCCACGGCGGCTTCCGGATGGAGATCGCAGTGAAGGGAGACCTTTATATCGACGATCACCACACCGTGGAGGATACCGGCCTTGCGCTGGGCGAAGCGCTGAAACTGGCGCTTGGCGACAAGCGCGGCATTAACCGCTTCGGCTTCGTGCTGCCGATGGATGAGTGTCTGGCGCGCTGCGCGCTGGATATTTCCGGACGTCCGCACCTTGAGTACCGCGCCGAGTTCACTTACCAGCGCGTAGGGGATCTCAGCACGGAAATGGTGGAGCACTTTTTCCGTTCACTCTCTTACACCATGGGCGTAACGCTGCACCTGAAAACCAAGGGTAAAAACGACCACCATCGTGTGGAAAGCCTGTTTAAAGCCTTTGGCCGCACGCTGCGCCAGGCGATTCGCGTGGAAGGCGACACCCTCCCCTCCTCAAAAGGAGTGCTGTAATGAACGTGGTGATTCTGGATACCGGCTGCGCCAACCTCTCTTCCGTGAAGTGGGCGGTGCAGCGCCTGGGTTACGAACCGCTGGTCAGCCGCGAGTCGGATGTGGTGCTGCGCGCCGATAAGCTCTTTTTGCCGGGGGTGGGCACCGCTCAGGCGGCAATGGATCAGCTGCGCGAGCGCGAACTTATTGACCTGATTAAAGCCTGCACCCAGCCGGTGCTGGGGATATGTCTCGGCATGCAGCTGCTGGGGTCGCGCAGCGAAGAGAACAACGGCGTAGAGACATTGGGCATTATCGATGAACCCGTGCCGCATATGACCGACTACGGCCTGCCGCTGCCGCACATGGGCTGGAACCGCGTCTACGCGAAAGCGGGCGACCGTCTGTTCCGCGGCATTGAAGACGGCGCGTATTTTTACTTCGTGCACAGCTACGCCATGCCAGTGAACCCCTGCACTATCGCGCAGTGTAATTACGGCGAGCCGTTTACCGCCGCGGTGCAGAAAGATAACTTCTGGGGCGTGCAGTTTCACCCGGAACGCTCCGGCGCCGCGGGCGCGCAGCTGCTGAAAAATTTCCTGGAGATGTAAATGATTATCCCGGCATTAGATTTGATTGACGGAAAAGTGGTGCGTCTCCATCAGGGCGATTATGGCCAGCAGCGCGACTATGGCAGCGACCCGCTGCCGCGTCTGCAGGATTACGAAGCGCAGGGCGCGCAGGTGCTGCATCTGGTGGATTTAACCGGCGCGAAAGACCCGGCGAAGCGCCAGATCCCGTTGCTGCAAAAGCTGCTGGCGGGCGTGAGCGTGCCGGTGCAGGTCGGCGGCGGTGTGCGTATGGAAGAGGACGTGGCCGCGCTGCTTGAAGCGGGCGCCAGCCGTGTGGTGGTGGGTTCCACCGCCGTGAAATCACCTGAAACGGTGCAGCAATGGTTTAAACGCTTCGGCGCCGATGCGCTGGTGCTGGCACTGGATGTGCGTATCGATGAAGCGGGCCGCAAGCAGGTGGCGGTCAGCGGCTGGCAGGAAAACTCCGGCGTTACGCTGGAGGCGTTGGTGGAAAGTTATCTGCCGTTCGGCCTGAAGCATGTGCTCTGCACCGATATTTCTCGCGACGGCACGCTTTCCGGCTCCAACGTGGCGTTGTATGAAGAAGTATGCGCCCGCTATCCGCAGGTGGCGTTCCAGTCCTCCGGCGGCATTGGCGAACTTAATGATATTCGCGCCCTGCGCGGCACTGGCGTTCAGGGCGTAATTGTCGGGCGCGCGCTGCTGGAAGGCAAATTTACTGTGACGGAGGCGATTCAATGCTGGCAAAACGGATAATCCCCTGCCTGGACGTGCGAGACGGCCAGGTTGTCAAAGGCGTGCAGTTCCGTAATCACGAGATTATTGGCGATATCGTGCCGCTGGCAAAACGCTATGCGCAGGAAGGCGCCGATGAACTGGTCTTTTACGATATCACCGCCTCCAGCGATGGCCGCGTGGTAGACAAAAGCTGGGTTTCCCGCGTGGCGGAAGTGATAGACATCCCTTTCTGCGTAGCGGGCGGCATCAAATCCCTGGACGACGCGGCGCAGATCCTCTCTTTCGGCGCGGACAAAATCTCCATCAACTCCCCTGCCCTGGCGGACCCGGAACTCATCACCCGTCTTGCAGACCGTTTTGGTGTGCAGTGCATTGTCGTAGGCATTGATACCTGGTTTGACAGCGAGACGGGCAAGTATCACGTGAACCAGTATACCGGCGACGAAAGCCGTACTCGCGTCACCCAATGGGAAACGCTGGACTGGGTAGCGGAAGTGCAGAAGCGCGGCGCCGGCGAGATAGTCCTCAACATGATGAACCAGGATGGCGTGCGCAACGGTTATGACCTGACGCAGCTTAAAAAAGTGCGCGAGGTCTGCCGCGTTCCGCTGATCGCTTCCGGCGGTGCCGGTACCATGGAGCACTTCCTGGAAGCATTTCGCGACGCGGACGTGGATGGCGCGCTGGCGGCATCGGTATTTCACAAACAGATTATTAATATTGGCGAACTGAAAGCATTTCTGATTCAGCAAGGCGTGGAGATTCGAGCGTGTTAACAGAACAACAGCGGGCCCAACTGGACTGGGTGAAGACCGACGGGCTGCTGCCGGTCGTGGTGCAGCACGCGGTATCTGGCGAAGTGCTGATGCTGGGTTATATGAACGACGAGGCGCTGCGCCGGACAGAAGAAAGCGGCAAGGTGACATTCTTCTCCCGCACTAAACAGCGGCTGTGGACCAAAGGCGAAACTTCCGGTCACTTTCTGAATGTCGTGAGCATAACACCGGATTGCGATAACGATACGCTGCTGGTGCTGGTTAGCCCAATTGGGCCAACCTGCCACCTTGGCACCTCGAGCTGTTTTGGCGAGGCGCATCACCAGTGGCATTTTCTTTACCAACTGGAAGCGCTGCTGGCGGCGCGTAAAACCGCCTCGCCGGAAAGCTCCTATACTGCAAAGCTGTATGCCAGCGGCACCAAACGGATTGCGCAGAAAGTGGGAGAAGAAGGCGTGGAAACGGCGCTTGCCGCGACGGTACGCGACAAAGAAGAGTTGGTTAACGAGGCGTCTGACCTGGTTTATCACCTGCTGGTGCTGTTGCAGGATCAGGAACTGGATTTAAGCGCGGTGATAGAGAATCTGCGCGGCAGGCATAAGTAAGCATAAAAAAGGCCGGGTTAACCGGCCTTTTATCAAACAACCCGCCAGAGATATTACCCCGGTCGATGGTTGCGTACAGCATGACGAAGAAGTACAACGCCTGAGCCAATGATGCCACCAATCAGCACTGCCAGAATAAGCGTTAATGCTCTCTTCGGACTATCTCGATAAATCGGCAGGCTCGGCTTCATGACATAACGGAACGAATAGAGCGAATCAGGTTTTGACTTAAGCGCACTGACAGCAAGCAAAGACTGACGTGTCTGGTAGTAATAATCTGAAAGCGGCAGTGGACGCGTTCCTTCGTTCTTGATTATTGAAGAAAGCGCGTCGCTACCTAATACAAATAAGGTGTCTTCAGAAAGTGTTTCGGCCTGTTGAACTAGCGTATCTTTAATATTCGCTTGCTGCGCTACAAGCAATGCCTGATTAAGTACGGCAAGGCGTTTATCTTTTTGCTCTTGCGCCACTTTAATCTGCGTCGCCAGGGAAGCTTTCAGGTCTTCCAGCTTACTGTCGATGTTGACTTGCAAGTCAGCATCCAACTCCTGCACGACCTGTTTATTAATTTGCTGGATATATTTATCTAATGTCTTCTGCGCCTGTTCAGCACCATTCGCTGTGTAGCTGATAGTCAAAGGTACCTGCTGTCCTTTCACCGTCTGTTCAATTTTCAGGCTCTCTTTTTCAGGCTGGTTTTGCAACTCATCGGCCAAAGCAGAAATGGCTGAATTGAAACGGCCAAAAAAACGCTCCTGGACATCCACAACGGTAGGCGCGTTTGTGGGGTTTTGACCATAAAGTATGCCCATTGAGTTGTTGTAATTGGCTATCTGTCCGGAGTCAGGCAGAGTAACTATCGCTTCTGAAGTCCACTTTTCTTTCGCGACGAATAAATAAGCAACAGCAAGCAGGATCGCAACGACAATACACGCAGCGATGGTCAGCTTTCCGCGCCATAACTGAAGCAGTAGATCTAACAGGTCAATTTGCTCGTTGGCGTCCGGTTGCCTGTTATTAGCAGTAGAAGAAGTGTGCACCATACAAACCTTATAATAAATTTATTTGTTATCAAACAGATAAACAACTTTACGTGTAGCCTGCAGCGCTTAGTTTGCCAAATTCATATCTTATGTTGATAAGACAAAGATGAAACTGCACGTAGCGGCACAATTTACCTATAAAGTTTGTTGATTGTAAGGCTCTTTTTATATCTATTTATCCAGAAAAAAGCCCGGCCATGGCCGGGCTTTAACATTCAAAAAGTAAAAGATAGAGTTAATCCAGCCATTCGGTATGGAACACGCCTTCTTTATCGGTGCGCTTGTAGGTATGCGCCCCGAAGTAGTCGCGCTGCGCCTGAATAAGGTTTGCTGGCAGTACAGCAGAACGGTAGCTGTCGTAATAAGCGATAGCTGCGGAGAAGGTCGGCGTCGGGATACCGTTCTGTACCGCATAAGCCACTACATCGCGCAGCGCCTGCTGGTAATCATCAGCCGCTTTCTTAAAGTATGGCGCCAGCAGCAGGTTCGCAATAGATGGGTTTTCAGCATACGCATCGGTAATTTTCTGCAAGAACTGCGCGCGGATGATGCAGCCAGCGCGGAAGATCTTCGCAATTTCACCGTAGTTCAGGTTCCAGTTGTGCTCTTCAGAAGCCGCACGCAGCTGGGAGAAGCCCTGAGCGTAAGAGACAATTTTACCGAGGTACAGCGCGCGGCGTACTTTCTCAATAAATTCAGCTTTATCGCCTGCGAAAGGTTTGGCCTGCGGGCCGCTCAGTACTTTGGAAGCGGCAACACGTTGCTCTTTCAGGGAAGAGATATAACGCGCAAAAACAGACTCGGTGATTAGGGACAGCGGCTCCCCGAGATCGAGTGAGCTCTGGCTGGTCCATTTACCGGTGCCTTTGTTAGCCGCTTCATCCAGAATCACATCAACCAGGTAGTTGCCCTCTTCGTCCTTCTTGGTGAAGATGTCTTTAGTGATATCGATGAGATAGCTGCTCAGCTCACCTTCGTTCCATTCAGAGAAGGTTTTCGCCAGTTCTTCGTTGGAAAGATTCAGGCCGTGCTTCAGCAGAGAGTAGGCTTCTGCAATCAGTTGCATATCGCCATATTCGATGCCGTTATGCACCATTTTCACATAATGACCAGCACCATCCGGCCCAATGTAAGTAACGCACGGCTCGCCTTCCGCCACAGCAGCAATTTGCTTGAGGATAGGCGCGACCAGCTCATAAGCTTCTTTCTGACCGCCAGGCATGATAGATGGCCCTTTCAGGGCGCCTTCTTCACCGCCGGAAACACCAGTGCCAATGAAATTGAAGCCTTCTTCAGACAGTTCGCGGTTGCGACGAATCGTATCCTGGAAGAAAGTATTACCGCCATCAATGATGATGTCGCCTTTATCCAGATAAGGCTTGAGGGATTCAATGGCTTTATCAGTACCTTCGCCTGCTTTAACCATCAACAGGATACGACGGGGCGTTTCCAGGGACTCAACGAACTCCTGCACCGTATAGTAAGGAACCAGGTTTTTGCCCGGGTTTTCTGCAATCACTTCTTCGGTTTTTTCACGGGAGCGGTTGAATACGGATACGGTATAGCCACGGCTTTCAATGTTAAGCGCCAGGTTGCGCCCCATCACGGCCATACCAACAACGCCGATCTGCTGTTTGGACATTACATACTCCTGTCAGGTGTGGTCACTGCGAATCATCACGCAGGTAAATGTAGCTACGATGTTAACTCAGGATGGACAAATGTGGGAGCCTTTCGTCTGAGGATTACGTCTTCAACAATAATTGCTTACAAACAAATGCGGATCAAACTAACGGCTTATAGCCATTAGGGTTTTGCTGTTGCCAATTCCAGCTATCACGCATCATCTCATCCAGACTTCTTGTGGCGCGCCACGCCAGCGCTTTATGCGCCAGGGAAGAATCGGACCAGCACTCAGCGACATCGCCCGGACGGCGTTCGGTAAACGTGTATGGAATTCTTATATTACTTTGCGCTTCGAAAGCAGAAATCAGCTCTAAAACCGAATACCCTTTGCCAGTACCCAGGTTATATATGTTACATCCGCTATCAGCATTCATTTTTTCAATTGCTGCGACATGACCTTCAGCAAGATCCATCACATGGATATAATCCCTTACTCCCGTTCCATCATGAGTGGGATAATCATTACCGTATATAGAAAGCTTTTTAAGCTTTCCAATAGCAACTTGACTTATATACGGCAATAAATTGTTAGGGATACCATTTGGATCTTCACCAATTAAACCAGAAGGATGGGCACCAGCCGGATTAAAATACCGAAGAATGGTAATGTTTAATTGCGGTTGCGCTTTGGCTGTATCCGATAAAATCTGCTCAACCATAAGTTTTGACGTACCATAGGGATTAGTAGTACCGCCTGTTTTGCAATCTTCTGTAAGAGGGATACGCTCTGGTTCACCGTAAACGGTTGCCGATGAACTAAAAATCAGCTTATAAATACCATGCTTCATCATTTCTTCAAGGAGAATAATACTTCCCATAACATTATTCTCGTAATACTTAGTAGGGTACTTTATCGACTCGCTCACAGACTTCAAACCAGCAAAGTGGATTACCGCTTCTATTGTATTCTCTGAAAAAATTTTACCTAGGAAGATTCGATCGGTGATATCGCCTTGATAATAAACGATATCACGTTGCGTGATCGCTTGTACTCGACGTAAAGATTCATATGAAGAATTACTGAGGTTATCTAAAACCACAACATTGTAACCTCGCTCCAGAAGGCATAATACTGTATGTGATCCAATATAACCGGCACCGCCCGTCACCAGTATTGACATATCTATTCCTTAAAAATAAGTATAGCTATATTTGCCCATAGAAAGTGTTCGTTATGAAGAAAGAAGGTTTATCAATTTATCGCAGGCTTGTTCTTCATCAAATTTTTCTAACGCTATAGTACGGCTTGCCAATCCCATCTGAACAATCAGCTCGGGTTGCTTAATAAAAGATATCATCTTGTTAGCAAGCTCATCTGCATCCCAGGGCGGAATCAAAAAGCCATTGTATCCAGCGATGACGGTTTCTCTACAACCCGGCACGTCTGTAGTAATAATTGGTCTTCCTATTGCCATCGCTTCTTGTGTACTACGTGGGACCCCTTCACGGTAAGAGGGCAGAACAAAAATGCTGCTATTAATTAAGTGACTTTTAATGTCCGATACCTGACCTAAGAAATTCACATCACCTTTTTTAATCCAGGCTTCAAATTCCTCACGAGTAATGCCGCCAGGGTTATCATCAAACGTCCCTGCAATACTAAATTGCACATCAGGATATAGACGTTTTACTTTCTCAGCAGCGAGAACGTATTCTCTGACACCCTTTTCAACTAGTAGCCTGGAGACCATAGTAAAATGAATGACATCTGTACGAGCAGGCACATAACTGTATTGTTCAAGATTAACTCCAATTCCGCCTACAACTTCAGTCGACTTGACCTGAATACGATGTTCAATTAGTAAATCTTTATAATCATCACTGTTAAGAAACAATACTTTTCTTGTCAAAGGCAACGATAACTTATAGAGTAATGTTTGTATTTTTCTGACAACTCTCTTTTTGAAGTTTTCCTGAGTAGCGCCTTTGGTAAAACAATACCCTAATCCCTCTAATAACACATTAACATTTTTTACGCCAGCGAGACGTGCTGCCAATGTACCAAAAATAACAGGCTTGGGAAAAAAGCAAAAAACGACATCAGGTTTAATTTCTTTTATTGTTTTAGCGAGCCTGATAGTATTAATCGCATCCGAGACAGGATTCATACCAGAACGTGAAAATCGATAACAGCCCGGATGTGCGCCTAATTCAATTATTTTTTTGAATGCATTGACGTCACTGTCCATCGTTAAGGTATGAACAACTGCCCCCTCTTCAATAAACTTCTCTATAAGACGCTTTCTGAAAAGCAAAATGGTACTTGTCTGGTTACCAATTAATAGCACTTGCATATTTCAAACCTGCTTAAGTGAATATATATCCAGCCAATTATTAACAATGGAATCGATAGAAAAGGTATCGACAATGTGATTTCGGTTTCGCTGCATAATTTTTGTTTTAGTATTCGCATCAGAGTTCGTCACTTCAATTATTTTACTAGCCAACGCATTTGCATCCGAAATTGGTACAATAAAACGTTTATCGCCGACAACTTCAGCAACTCCGCCAGCGTTAGTAGCGACGACAAGACGTTCACAAGACATTGCTTCCGCAACAACCAGACCAAATCCTTCCCACTGCGATGAAGAAACATAGATATCACATGCTGAATAATATCGAGCAACATCCATTATTCTGCCGAGTAGCATGACAGCGCTCTGAAGTTGCAGATCGATAATATTCCGTTCAACTTGATGTCTGGCTTCTCCTTCTCCTATAATGACGAGCTTGTAATTATCAGGCAATTTTTGCATTGCGCTTAACAAATTAGGATAATCTTTCGCCTCTGTAAGTCTCCCTACAGCTAATATAAGAAAACAGTTATCATTGATATTGAGCTGCTTACGCAATTCGTTTCTTATATTTTCATCATATTTGAATAAATCCGTGTCGATGCCGTTATAAACCACTCGTGATTTATATTTTCGAAAAGCCTTTATTTTAATAAAATCAGTAAGTGCTTCATCGCTGACATTCGTAGTTATGTCACACAGGCAGTCGGTAACCCTGTAAGCCAACATACGAACCTTTCCACCTTCATTTTTGCTATGCGCGGTACAGACTAGTTTATAATTTCCCGGTGCGACCAGTCTGGCCAGCCTTGCAATAATATTTGCGTGGAACATATGCCCATGCACGATCTGCGGCTTAAAATCTTTAATAATCTTAGCGAGGCGCAGTACGGCGTTTAGCAAACCCAATGGATTCTTTTGCATTCGTAAATTGATAAGCTTAACCTCGTTACTCTTAGGGGTTACTTCTATTTCACCGTTAAGAGCAACTATAGCCACGTCGTAATTGCGTTGAACTAACTTATCAGCAAGTAGACATAGTTGCTTTTCGGCACCGCCCAGACCAAGGCCGGTGATAACAAATAATATTTTTTTTTTCATAAAATGTTATTCATATCCTGCGTGGCATCATAATACTTATCATTTGCAAGTTTCCGGACATAATCATCCTCAAAAAAGGATAGCAATCTGAAAGTCATATTACTAAATTGTACAGGCGCCTGCTCATTTCTAAAGTAAGAAATAAAGTTTAGGGTCAACATGCCTGAAAAGAATAATGCCAATATGAGTGTATTGTAGCTTCTAATAGAGAATAATCTTGTAGATTCTCCTTTTGGTACTACGCAAAATACATAAATAGCAATAAAATAGAAAAAGAAACAAACCCTTGCAAGGAAAGTAATTGAACCACTAAATAAGTGAATGGTTGCCCCTACGAAAATTAGCCGTGTTAATAATCTCACTGACGCAACACGATCAATACTTGCACGATAGATGAAATAAAACAGGACGAATATTAAGTCAAGGATATTTAACCAGCCAAAACTTAGGCTAATAGGGTTTTGCTGGAGATAATACGCAATTTTTGTAAAGGCAAGATTGGCATTCGCCAATGCTGTCACAATAGCAGCTCCGGTAAAGAAGAACCCTATAAAACCTACAATCGAAACTAGCGTCAGCAGGGTAAAAGTCGTGACATTACGTAATGATGCCAAAGCTATAGCGGGGAAAACAATCAGTGAAGATACATGAAAGCAAGCCGCGAGAAAAATCCAAAAAATCAACCAATTTATTTTTCCGTCATTATTATATTTGAGCAATGCATAAAAAATGATAATACATGCTATGAATTGACGCAGTTGCTCCAATATCAAGTTATAACCAAATATCAAAAATAAACATGCCCAAAAAAGCGGTTCGTTCGTTTTGAATCTCTTTATAATGAGGCAAAGTATGCTAAAAGTAATCAAATAAAACAGGAGTATAGCTAAACCATAGTTATTATTTGTTAAAAGTAAAATTCCTTGAAAAAAAAGAACAAAGCCGAATTCAAAAGATGAATACGGATCACCTTCATCAATGAATTTTAAATAATAAATACTCCAGTCCATTCCATTTAAATAATACGATGTAAAAAACAGACTAAATAGAATGACAAATAGAAACCGAAGAATTGTTTGCGAACTAAAAGCGAACTTATTCCAGATCAGAGATAATAATAGCAATGGCGATGTAAGAAGTAATATAAACATATTATTGCTTTAAGCTCTCATACAAACGAATAACCAGATTAAAAGGATTTATTGTTTTCAAATACCTATAAAAAGCTGTTCTTTTTAGTGAGCAATGTAAATTAAACTTGTGGTGTAAATAAGCTAAGTAATGCTTCCGCATTAAGCGAAATTCATTCAGATGTTTTAAATCATTAATCAGAACGTTATTTACTTTTGGGTTAGCTAAAGAGGTAATCTGCGAATCATGTAATCGATATAACACTGTTGTATAATCAAAAAATAATGTAACTGCATTCTTCTCAATTAATTTTAGCCATAAAGGAAGATCTTCAAGTAATCTATAGGAAGTATCAAATCCATCGAAATGACTTCTATTAATAAAAGCGCAGGGGGCGACATTATTAAAATGGAGCATGGCAAGTTGCCGTTTTAACCACGATGCTCGCATTTTGCATATGTCACGAGTCCAGGATAAAGGATAGCGACTGGATTTCTTTACGTTTGCACCAAAAGTTTCGAAATAGGTAAATACCGCTCCAATATTATCCCAGTGCGCATATAAGTTTAGGCGTTTAATGAACTCAGAAATTGCCTCGGGTAGAAGAATATCGTCTGACCCGATACACTTTATCCACTTACCTTTTATTAAGGGCAGACTATTATTCAAATTTGCAGGGATACCACTATTCCTTTCACTTTTCACTAAAGAACAAGGAATCGAAGGATGACTAATTTTCTTTTCATCGCACCATTGTTCTATTATCTGCACACTGTTATCGTTTGAACAGTCATCAACAATAATAATTTCAATGTTCTGATAGGTCTGATTAATGCATGACTCTAGCGTTTCTAAGATATATTTCTCTGCATTAAAAGACGCAACAACAATCGTTACAAGCGGTTTATTCATATTCTCACAAGTAAATAATAAATTATAAATAATTGCACAGTAGATTTTTTATTTAAACGAACACTGTGATTAATATTGTCCAACCGTAAATCGTCAACCGCTTTTTTAATAGCCTTGCGCCATTCTGCTTTAACCTCCTTGTTGAAAAGATGTCTCCATCTAATATAGCGAACCGATACACCCCAGACAGTACTGATAAGTAATTTGTACGCTTCACTTATATAGTCAAAACTTCCTGACTTTTTCTCTGCAGCCAAATAACCTTTAAGATAACAAGCGTTATTAATCACTTTGTAATAATTAATATTTACTTTCCTGGTTGTCGATTCAAGATTATGGATAAAATAATATTTTCCAGAAGATAAAAAAATCAATCGGGCCATACCAAAACAAATCCGTGAAATTATTTCGTCATTATTAATATAATTAATTCTGTCTTTATTATATTTGTAATAAGTATTATACGCTTCAGCCAGGATTTTTTTCTTATAAATCCCAAAGCCGTGTAACCCCCATGAAGATATACAGTGAGTTAATGCATCCTCGCCTTTGATCAATGTCGAATCCGTATAATATTTAAATGAAGTTCGATTAAGATCAGCGTGCGATTTAGTATGTATAAGCTCAAATAATGATATCCCTATATCATCATTTTCAAGCATCGGCTTTATTGCTTGTTCCAGCGCATCGGCGCTGAGCGCATCATCACAGTCAACGAATGCGATATAAGTACTTGTCGCCGCATTGATTGCCTTCTCTCTTGCCTGAGCCGCGCCCATATTTTGCTGCTGCACTAGAGTTAATTTGTATTTTGAAGAGGTATAATTTTTTACTATGGAGGCGGTATTATCCTGTGAGCCATCGTCTATAACCACCACTTCAAATCCACTCAGCGTTTGCTCATTCAGATTTTGCAGTATTTTAAGTATATTTTTTTCTTCATTATAGGCAGGTACAATAACACTCAAGCCATTACTGGATACAATCATTAATATGAGTCACCTTAGTTTTTAGATGCCAATAATAAATGCACGCTGTCACTATAAAATACAATGAATAAGTTATACAGTAAGCGATGCTTACACCTTCCAATGCGAAATGGCTAACGAAGATTTTAACTAAAACCGGGAACATTATTGAAAAAATAATTTCCAGAATGGCATTTATTTTGAAATAACCTTTAGCCAGGAGAATGGTGGCAAAAAGCCAACTGCATATTCTTAAAAAATCACCAATATTTTGAAATAAAAAAAGATCTCGTGCCTTTGTAAAATCTGCAGTAAACAGCACTTTAATAATAATGTCTTTTAAAATGAAAATTGAAAAAGCCATAATCAAAGCAAGAGGAACAACAACGGTAGCGCCGGTTTTTAGTATTGATATATATTCATTGTATGATTTAGCTGCGGCTGTTTTGGGGAAATAGTATACCGTTAATGCTGTTGTTAAAACTGCAAGATAAGCTTCAGAAATTTTTGCCACAGCCTGCCAGTAACCTGCATCCTCTAATGAAAAATCATTTGTTAATATCGTACGTACAGCAATCAGGGATATTGGGCCTGTCAAAGCACCTATGATTCCCATAAGGAAGTATTTACGCATTTCTGCGATATGATGTGTTGGAACCTGACCAACCCAATATTTCCATTTGAACCACGGCCTTTTCATTATAATGAATATAAGCCATGTCCCCGCTACTGCATTATTTAGAGCTGCCGATATCAACGCGCCCTTGAGGCCGAAAAAATATACCAATCCGGTCATTGACAAGAGAGATGATATGATAGCAAAAATATTAGCCAGGAAAAATTTATTATACTCATTTAACCCATTAAGCACGCCCAAAAATATATTATTAATAATATTTAATGGAAGCACGCATAACGCTACTATTATCAGCCAGTAAAGATCGGTCCGATGAAAAAGATATGCTGAGAGTTTTCCTGAAAACAAGACGCCGATGCTAATGATAAAACAGCAAGCTATCGTAGAAAGTTTTACCGAAGCACGCCAATAAGGCTGAGCTTTAGAGTAATCGTTTTTATTCTCAGCAGAATAACGATTTACTCCTTGAGAGACTTGGGAAGAAATGAATCCATTAACAAAGGTGACAAAGTTCTGTAGTTGCCCAAGGTTAGCAATTCCAGCTGGGCCTGTATAAATTGCAACAACTTTTGAAATAAGCAGTCCGCAAACTAAACGCAAACAAGTTACAATCCCGCTAAGGATTGTAACTTTTGCAAAATTCAACTTTTCCATCCATTAACCGCTTCAATAACAGCATCGACATCTTTAGAGCTCATTGTTGGATCCATAGGTAATGATAAAACTTCTTTATGGATACATTCTGTGAGCGGCAAATGGATATGATTATATTCTTTATATGCAATCTGATGGTGTGGAGCGAGCGGATAGTGGATAAGAGTTTGAATACCTTTTTCCATTAAATAAGATTGCAAATTCTCTCTTTCTGTTGTGCGGATAACATAAAGATGCCAGGCATGAGAATCCTTTCCTTGAGCGACAACAGGCAAATTTATATGGCTATTTTCAATTCCACCTGTATACTTCTGTGCGATCGCTCTTCTGATTTCATTCTCTTTATCAAGATATTTTAATTTAACATTCAATATAGCTGCCTGCATCTCATCGAGACGGCTATTCACACCTTTATATCTATTTTGATATTTTACGTGGGAACCATAGTTTCGGAGAGCTTTGAGAACATCAGCCAGATTATCATCATTAGTAGTAATAGCTCCCGCATCGCCTAACGCGCCTAGATTTTTGCCCGGATAGAAACTGAAAGCAGCCGCGTCTCCCCAACTCCCTGCTTTTTTATTCTTAAGCTCAGCTCCGTGCGATTGAGCGCAATCCTCCAACACAAGCAAATTATGCTTGTCTGCTATTTCCATAATCTCATCCATTGGAGAGATCTGGCCGTACAGATGAACCGGCAGAATAGCCTTGGTTTTTTCTGTGATAGCCTGTTTTACTGTTTTGGCTGAAAGGTTATACGTTTGGGGGTCCGGCTCAACCAAAACAGGAACAAGTTCATTTTCAGTAATTGCAAGTATGGAGGCAATGTATGTATTGGCTTGAACAATAACCTCATCACCTTTTTTGAGCTGGCCTGTTTCGATCCAAGCCCGTAATACAAGATTCAGTGCGTCAAGGCCGTTCGCAACACTGATACAATGTTTTACACCACAATATTCAGCGAATTGTTTCTCGAAGTTTTTGACTTCTTCGCCCAGAATATACCAGCCAGATTTAATTACGCGTTCGCATGCCAGCAATATTTCACTCTGATATTGCTCATTTATTTTTTTTAGATTTAAAAAAGTCACCATGTCATTATGCCTCTAAATATTTGTAATATTTATTTTTAAGCTCTATGTAGTCTTCATATTCAAAAATGAAGTTAAAATTTATATCATCTTCAGATACAATCTTAGCGCCTGTTTTTAAATGAAAAGAAATCACACCCACATTTTTTTTATCGACCTGAAAATAAGATGACTTAAACTGTTTATCTTCAAAAGCAAATTTGTAAACGAGGCAGGCACTCTCTATAGCAGCACTTTTTGTTTTATGTTCATTCAGTATCCAACTACCCCAACAAAATCGCTTATCGTTAGTCAAACCGTAGATTCTAACTGTGCCAACCTCGCAATTCCCTTCATTTTTTTCGATAATAAAGTAAAACTCTTCATTAAGAAGCTCACGCTTTTTGTATTCCTGCAGCCATTCCTTTTGCGTTTCTGCAGAGCCTGAAACCTTTGAAATATGTTGATTCAACGAATCATTTATTCTGAGTGAATAGATGAATTCGGCATCAGAAGCGTCAGCAAAACGTAAGTGAATAGTTTTTGACTTTAAATTATCCATTTGTTACTCGCTGTTTGAATTCCTCATAGTTGCGAATATAATCACTTTCATCGTAATAATCATCCGCCAATACCATGAGTACACAGTTTTCGGAATAATCAAACATTTCATGCCAGATCATAGGTTCTATCATCAGCCCTTGAGTGGGATTATCTACTAAAATTTCAATAGATTCATTACCATCATCAAGCAAAAATTTGCAATGACCTTGTACAGGTATGGCGAGCTGACGTAATTTTTTGTGAGCATGAAAACCGCGTCTGACATCCTTTTTTGTATCGAACATGTAATAAATTCGTTTTACATTAAAAGGAACACTTTTTTGTTCTTCCAGAACAACTAACGCGCCTCGCTCATCACCATGCTTAGGGAAATTGATAATTTCTATTTTCATATTAATTAATAAGTTTTAGTAGATATTTGCCGTAATGGTTTTTCTTAAGCATTTGCCCGCGCTCGCGAAGTTCGTCTACTGTTAACCATCCATTACGCCAGGCTATTTCTTCGGGACAGGCCACCATCATGCCTTGTCGCTTCTGAACTGTCTCAACAAAACTGCCAGCCTCAATTAAGCTGTCATGCGTGCCGGTGTCCAACCAGGCGAAGCCACGGCCAAGTTGCTCAACATGAAGTTTATTTCTTTTCAAGTACTCTTCATTTACGGTTGTAATTTCTAATTCGCCGCGTGCAGAAGGTTTTACATTTTTAGCAATTTCAATTACGTTGTTATCGTAGAAATATAAACCAGTCACCGCCCAGTTTGATTTGGGCGCTTTCGGTTTTTCCTCGATAGAAATTGCTTTATTGTTTTCATCGAATTCAACTACGCCGAAACGTTCAGGATCCATAACCTGATAGCCGAATACGGTAGCCCCATCATTACGCTCAACCACGCTTTTGAGTTTAGGGCTAAAACCTTGGCCGAAGAAAATATTATCGCCCAACACTAAGCAAACAGGGTCTTTGCCAATAAATGCTTCTCCAATGATAAAAGCCTGAGCAAGACCGTCCGGTTTTTCTTGTATTTCGTAGGATAATTTTATACCGAACTGACTTCCATCGGACAGGAGCCGTTTAAAGCTATCTTGATCTTCTGGAGTCGTAATAATAAGTATATCCTGTATCCCTGCCAACATTAATACTGACAGTGGATAGTAGATCATAGGCTTATCATAAATAGGGAGGAGCTGTTTTGAGACGCCCATGGTTACGGGATATAAACGAGTTCCTGAACCACCCGCCAGTATTATACCTTTCATATTATTCTAATCCTAAACGTTCGCGCTGATAGCTGCCATCCTGCACCCTTTGGCACCACTCTTGATTTTTTAAATACCATACAATCGTTTTTTTAATACCAGTCGCAAACGTCTCTTGTGGTGTCCAGCCAAGCTCGCGATTAATTTTATCGGCATCAATTGCATAACGTCGGTCGTGACCAGGACGGTCCGCTACATAGATAATCTGCTCACGATATGGCTTTGCCTTAGGCACCATTTCATCCAATAGGTCACAGATAGTCTGTACCACATCGATGTTTTTCTTCTCATTATGGCCACCGATATTATAAGTCTCGCCAACCTTGCCTTTAGTTACTACGGTATAGAGTGCGCGTGCATGGTCTTCAACATATAACCAATCGCGAATTTGATCGCCCTTACCGTAAATGGGCAGCGGTTTGCCCTCCAGGGCGTTAAGAATGACCAACGGAATCAACTTTTCTGGGAAATGGTATGGACCATAGTTATTTGAGCAATTAGTCACAATTGTCGGTAAGCCATAGGTGCGTAACCACGCGCGGACCAGATGGTCGCTTGAAGCCTTAGAAGCGGAATAAGGGCTACTAGGCGCGTAAGCCGTCTCTTCTGTAAAAAGCGGCAAAACCTTATTTTGATGCCACTCATCCGGGTGCGGCAAATCACCATAGACTTCATCTGTGGAAATATGGTGGAAACGAAAAGCTGCTTTACGCGTTGCGTCTAACTGCGTCCAATAAGTACGTGCAACTTCAAGTAGGGTATACGTACCTACGATATTCGTTTCGATAAAAGCAGCTGGACCTGTAATGGAACGATCAACATGGCTTTCCGCTGCAAGGTGCATGACCGCATCAGGTTGGTGCTCAACAAAGATTTTTTCAAGCGTTAAACGGTCGCAAATATCGGCTTGTACAAAGCTATAACGACGATGACCGGCAATCTCAGCAAGCGACTCGAGGTTTCCTGCATAGGTCAACTTGTCAACATTAATCACTTCATCCGGAGTATTATTAATAATATGGCGAACCACAGCTGAGCCAATAAAGCCAGCCCCACCGGTAACAAGTATTTTCACGTGAAATAGTCTCGCTGATTAAATAAATTTAACTTTCATTTTTAACTCTGTAGAAATATTCCTTGCTCTACTTTTACACATGACTGTTTTCGAGGAATATTTCAACAATGCTACCGCCCCTGGCTCTACAGCTACCAGTGCACTGAGGGTTGGCTTGGGTTTTGCCGTCACGAATTCCCATCAAAAAAAACCGTTTTACTGCATAATTAGCGCTAAATGGATGCTAATTTTGCGCGCTTCGGACAGTAGAAACAAGAAGAATGTTGGTTCTACAAAGCCCCTGTCCACTTTTAATCCTTTGTTTTAAAAGCTTTAATAAAAAAACGGCAACGAGTATTGAGTCTCAGACCCGAACGCTCAGATTGCCGTTTCTCACTTTAACTTCCTCGCCAGCCTCAATGCTGGCAATTGCCATTACGCCAGCAGCTTCTTGATGCTGTCGCGAAACTTCTGACCTTCTTTCAGGTTACGAAGGCCATAGTTTACAAACGCCTGCATGTAGCCCATTTTCTTGCCGCAGTCGTAGCTTTCACCCGTCATCAGCATCGCTTCTACGGGCTGCTTCTCATTGAGGCGCGCAATGGCGTCGGTTAACTGGATACGGCCCCAGGCGCCCGGTTCGGTTTTCGCCAGCTCTTCCCAGATATCCGCCGAGAGGACATAACGGCCCACGGCCATCAGATCGGAGTTCAGCGTCTGCGGTTGATCCGGTTTTTCAATGAAGTCAACGATACGGCTTACTTTACCTTCGCTGTCCAGTGCTTCCTGAGTGGTGATGACAGAGTACTCGGAAAGATCGCCCGACATCCGTTTCGCCAGTACCTGGCTGCGGCTGGTTTCATTGAAACGCGCCACCATAGCGGCAAGGTTATAGCGCAGCGGGTCGGCGGTGGCATCGTCAAGAATGATATCAGGCAGCACAACCACAAATGGGTTATCGCCAACGACCGGGCGAGCGCAGAGAATGGAATGGCCAAGGCCAAGCGGCTGCGCCTGACGTACGTTCATAATGGTCACGCCCGGCGGGCAGATAGACTGAACTTCCGCCAGCAACTGACGCTTAACGCGCTGTTCAAGCAGCGCCTCAAGCTCATAAGAGGTGTCGAAGTGGTTTTCCACTGCGTTTTTTGAAGAATGGGTCACCAGTACGATTTCTTTGATGCCTGCAGCCACAATCTCATCGACAATGTACTGAATCATTGGCTTATCGACGATTGGCAGCATTTCTTTCGGAATGGCCTTCGTGGCAGGCAGCATGTGCATACCCAAACCCGCTACCGGAATTACCGCTTTCAAATTAACCATTTACTCTGTCACCTCAAAATTGGGTTGATGAATTATAGACTGTTGGAATCTCAAAGCCAGCATGAATTGTCAAAAGTTGACGCTTAACCGAGGTGTAACTAATTTCCCTTTACATAAAATATGACGCTTTGATTAGCTGAGGACTCAGAATCCTCGCAAAGTTGATAAAGGCTCACTTCTGGGCTACCGCCAGCTTAAAATTCAACCTTTGCGCGCTAACATGCTGCTGATCCACCCGATCTATATCTACCGACTGCCGGCCTCTTTCATCGATTGCGTGAATATCCGCCAGCGAAAGCAGCGTATCTTCCTTCGCCATAAAGCGCCCCCGCACATCCTTGCGCAAATCAAAGTGCATTTTTAGCGCCGGGCCAACGGCAGAATCCTGCATGACGCTGACATTTCTGAGGAAAAGATGTTGCGGCTTGTTATGGAGCTCAAGCGTAGCGCGCTTCATCGTCAGGTTGGTGATAGCGACGAACGATGTCGCGTTGCCAGACGAGATTTGAATGCCCCGGCTTTTATAAGGCATGTGGGTATTATCGAGGTGGATATCGTTGAGCTTGAAGTTTTGCGGGATGGAAAGGTAGTTACCCTTAACGACGCCATAACCAATCAACATGCCTGCGCTGTTGGTCATATTTACTTGATCGATAATAAAGTTATCGCAGCCATAAATCGCCACCGTGGCGTTATCGATACCCGCTTTTTTACTGAAGGTGTGATTAATATTCTTCGCTTTGATATTGCGAATCACAAAATGTTTGCCGTTTTCTACATGCACCAGCTGGCGACAATTACTGCCGGTGATATTTGCCACAACGAAGTTTTTCACCGCCTGGCTTTCAGGGTAGTCGTTATCATAGGTGCTGCCGGCAAGCCCAATACCGATCCCCCAGTTGATTTTGCCGTTGGTGCAGTCGATATGGTCAATCACATGGTCTGAGATAAGGATATCGCTGTCGTTGATAGCCACGTTCCATTCAATGGCGTCGCCCTGTAAGTGCGTAAAGCGGCCATTGGTAATGCGCACGCCCTCCATTTTGTCGCGGAACCCCTGGCGGAGGATGCCGTAATTGGCATCGTGCACAGTGATGTTATCAATCAGGAGGTTACGCATCGTAGCCGGCTCCTTCTGGCCGATATAAATCTGCGCTACCGGGCCGAAACCGCTTAAGTCTATCCCCTTGATAACACAATCGGAACCGCGGACATCCAGCGTAATATTGTGCAGGCGGCCGCCCTGCTCTCCCACAACCTGACAGCCATCCTGCAACACGAAACGTCCTTTCCCGTTGCCCTTGATGCCGCCGCGCACCAGCAAAGTTTTTCCCGCCGGAATAAAGACGGCGCTGTTGAAATTATCGCACACCATATCAGCAGGCACTTCTACCGTCTGCGCCTCGGCGAAAGCCTGTTTAAACGCGGCAGGCATGTCGTTGCGGTTGTACCGGGCAATACTGACGCTGTCGGCGCGGCTTTGCGCGCGGGCGGCGAAGGGGAAGAGCGGAAGAAGCGCCAGCGCGGAGCTGGCTTGCAGAAGGGAGCGGCGGGAAAGAAGGAGTGAAGTTTTTATCTCTTTACGCATGATACCTCAGGCTCTATAGCGCTTGCAGCAGACCGGCAAGCTCACGATAAATGACCTGCTGATTGAAGTCAGTTTCCACTTTGCGGCGGGCGAGGCTTAGCATCGGACGAAGCTCCGCTTCCTGCAGGCTTGCGAAAGCCTGCAGGCGCTCAGCCAGCGCCGCAGCGTCATTCTCCGGCACCAGCCAGCCCGATTTGCCCGCGTCGATAAGTTCCGGGATGCCGCTGTGCAGGGTTGAAACGACAGGAATACCGACCGCCATCGCCTCCATCAACGCCACCGGGATACCTTCCATATCGCCATCAGCGCCAGTGACGGAAGGCAGCAGGAAGAGATCGGCCTGATCGAGCATCGCTTTCACCTCATGGCTTGGCTTAAAGCCCGGCATGAAAACGCGATCCTGCAAATCATGTTGTTGGATAAGCGCGCGCAGGCGCTGCTCCCAGGGACCGATACCCAGAATGTTGTAACGAAAGTTCACGCCGCGCGCTTTTAACAGGCGGCAAGCGTCAATCGCCACATGCAGCCCTTTTTTCTCGGTAAGCCGGGCGACAGAGATAATCTCCAGCGGCGAACCGGGCACTTTAAGCGGACGCAGGGAGAATTTCTCCATGTCGACACCCATACGCGACACCGCAATTTTCTCGTCCGGACAGCCCATCGCCTTCAGCCGGCTGGCCCACAGCTCGCTGATGGGCAACATCAGGTCGCCACGGCGAAAAAGCTGTTGATATTCGGGCGTGTAGTGCGCGAGCGCGTCGCGGTGCGAAATATCGATGCCATGGAAGACGGTAGCGATTTTGCCCTGCAAAATCCCCAGCTCGCGCAGCTTCGCGGCGGTAACGCCTGCCGGGCCGAAATGGGCGATAAACACATCGGCCACGAGCGGCTCTTTTACCCGTCCACAAATGGCGGAGAGGATCAGGTTACGCGCTTCATCGCCGTAGCGTTTTTTATCCAGCGCTTTCCAGGTGCGGGGGCGCAGTGCCCCCTTTAAGGTGTTGCCCGCCCGCGAGCGCAGCTTCGCCAGCTTGCCTTCGGGCTCATCCAGCAGCCAGGTGGTTTTTTGCGCAAGGCCGTACTGAGTGTAGGCCGCGTGCGTATTCTGCATGTCCCCTTTTTGCAGAGCGACAATCTCCACCTCATACCCCATGTCGATAAACGCGACAATCTGGTTGAGCACGAACGTTTCCGACGCCACCGGGAATTTTAGCAGGAAGAAACCAACCTTCATTTCCCCTCCCGCGCGCGTTGCAGCACAGCCTCCACCATGCGCAGGCCGTTTTCGCGCTCAGCCTGCACCGCCGTCTCCAGGCGTTGGTTAATCTCCGGCAGCTTCTCTAGCGTTTCGCTCACCTTCTGCTGGAGAGAGCCATCAAGCAGGTTGCGAATTTCCACCGCCATTTCCGGCATGCCGAGCTGCTTCATGATGCCCGCAGACTTGTGTTCATAGTTGATGGCGATGGCTGGCGTGCCGAAGTTCATAGAGATAATGGCGGAGTGCAGACGGGTGCCAACAGTGAGCTGGCAGGCGCCGAGCAGCTTGCCCATTTCCAGATCGTTAAGTTCATCCATCACGACATGATAATGTTCCGGCTGCGCAATCAGGGATTGCAGCTTAAGCGCCACCATGCGGTCATCTTTGTTATAGCTGTCGATGCCGGTACAGGTGGAGAGCGCCAGCACCTGATAACCGTCGGCGATAAGCTGATTGACCATAATGGCGAAAGCTTTTTCATAAGCCTGCTGCGTGGTGCCAAGGCGTTTGTCGAACGGCGCGAGGTCACGCAGGGTAATCGCCACGGTTTTGCGCTGGCGAATCACGTTCAGCCAGTGGTCAACGGCGTATTCCAGCGTTATATCGTTAGCCTCTCGGTCCACCAGCCAGGCGGTATCCACGCCCTGCTCTACCTTCTCCGTATTAATACCGGACTTTTCCATCAGATCGCGGCTTACCGTTTCGCGCAGCACCAGTGCATCGGCATGGCTAAACACATGGTTAGCCACTTCGTTAAACTGCGGGTCGTTGAACGGCCCAACGCTGTGGCCAATCATGTAGATAGGCTTCTTCGCCATAAAGCTGCACAGCGCATGTTCAAACTGGGAAACGCCATACAGGTCGACAAAAAACGAGCCGCCCACCTGAATAATGGCGTCATACTGCTCAAGCGTATTAACGAAATCCGTAAACGCTTTCGGTACCGAGACCTTACTGAGCTCGCCGCGCTCGGTCACTTTCGCCAGCAACACTTTATGTTGATACTTGCGACGCAGCACTTTTTTCACGCGGCCCATCACGCCCGCCGCGTTATTCGCCTTTTTCATGTGTTCATAGAGGCCATCTTTTATTACCGGGCGGCCTAACAGGCTTGCGGAGCTTACCGGGTAGCGGCTCATCACATCGATTTTTACGCTTTTATCCAGCGAATGGATGGCGTCAATCAGGCCGCGGAGAATGGCACTGTCGCCACGGTTACCGCAGGTATGGTTACCCAAAATTAAAATCTTCATTATGACCTCGTCATCTTAACAACAGCGCGTGTTTAAAATTCAGCTCACGCGCAATAAGGCTTTCAACTTGTCGCTACGGCACAGCTGTCGCTTAATCTCAAGCACCAGCGGTTCACGAGAAAAAAGCAAGGTCAGCGCAAATGCCGCGACGCCAGCAACCACCTGAAGAATTAGCAACGCCGCGAAAGGGAGTTGCCCCGGGAGGAAATACCCCAGCCCGCCGCTCACCAGAACGGTGGGCAAAGATAAGCGGAAAGGTAACCAGATGCTGTAAATGTAGTCGCGATAACTCGGTCCAAGTATCGGTTTAATAAGAACAAAATAGGTCAGTACGGTATTAATTATCTGCACCGACAAAAAGCCGATGGTCACGCCCAAAACGCCGCCCATATGACCGCCGACGACAATGGCGGGCACAAACAGCACCGTTTTAAACAGGTTGAATTTAAAGCTGATATCCATGCGCGCTTTCGCCATCAGCAGCGAGCCGATGGGGTTGCCGATGGCGCGCAGCAGCCCGACGATGCACAGCAGTTGCAGCACCGGCGTAATAAACAGCCAGCGCTCGCCGAACAGCACCCGCACGAAAGAGTCGGCAACCACCAGCAGCCCCAGCAGCGCCGGGAAGTTGATAATCCCCACCATGGAGATGAGTTTGTAATAGTTCACGCGCAGTTTCTCGGTATCGTCCTGAATCTTGGCGAAAGCCGGGAACAGCACGCGGGTAATAATCGGGTTGAGCTTGGCAGGCGGGACTACCGCCAGGTTATAGGCAAGGTTAAAGCCCCCCGCCGCACCCGCGCCAAGAATTCGCGCCAGCACCAGCGTCGAGAGGTTGGTGTTGATGTAGTTCACTACGCTGTCGGCAGTGAGCCACGCGCCAAACTTGAGGTTAGAGGCAACAGAAGGGAGCGAGAAGTGCAGCCCCGGGCGGTAGATTTTACGTCCAGCAAAACCAAACAGCGCGGTGCGCACCACGGTATTGACCAGATAACCGATAATCGCTGTCATCGCCACCGGCCAGTAATGCGCGCTAATCACCGTGAAGGTAAAGCCCGACAGCACCGCCAGCGTCTCTATCATGCCTATCTTGTTAAATTCCAGCTCCTTTTGCATCAGGGCGCGGAATTGCTGACCGTGGGGGATGACCACAAAAGCAAAGGCCAGCGTTTTGATAAGCGGCGCGAGATCCGGGTTATGCAGCAGCGCGGCGATAACGCCGCTCAGCGAGAAAACCACCACGCACACCAGCACGCCAAGCCCGACGTTTAGCCAGTAGAGGGTTGTTAACTCCAGATGGCTAATCTCTTTACGCTGGATAATCGAATTGGCGATACCGAAGTCGGAAAGGGTATCGGCAAGGGCGATTATCACAAGCGAAATGGTCAGCAACCCGAACTGGTGGTTATCCATCAGGCGGGCCAGCCACGTCATCTGCAACAAGCCGAGGGCGATGATGATGACGGTGGAAATAGCGGACCATTTGGCGCCGCTGATGGTTTTTTCTCTGAGGCTCATGACAAATCCTTAATACGCCGCTTTGTTCACAAAGCCTTTGAAGATGGTGAGAAAGACGATTTTGATATCAAGCCACAGGCTCCACTCGCGAATATACTCGAGGTCAAATTCGACACGTTTTTCCATCTTCTCCAGAGTATCCGTCTCGCCGCGCCAGCCGTTGATCTGCGCCCAGCCGGTGATGCCTGGCTTCACTTTATGGCGCAGCATGTAACCTTCAATCAGCGCGCGATACTGCTCGTTATGCGCGACCGCATGCGGGCGCGGGCCGACAATCGACATGCCGCCGGTGAGCACATTAATAAACTGCGGCAACTCATCAAGCGAAGTACGGCGCAGGAAACTGCCCACTTTGGTGACGCGCGGATCGTTCTGCGTCGCCTGCACCACGACCGCGTCGTTCTCCATCACCCGCATAGAGCGGAACTTCCAGACCTTAATAGGCTTGCCGTCCATCCCGTAGCGGGTCTGGCGGAAAATAATCGGGCCTGGCGAGCTCACTTTCACCGCCACCGCGATGCACAGCAGCACCGGCGAAATCAGCAGCAGGATTAAGGACGAGAGAATGATGTCCTCAATGCGCTTGAGTACGCGGTTAATGCCCGAAAGCGGCGTGTCAAACAGCGGTACCACCGGCACGCCGTTCACTTCATCAAGACGCGAGTGCAGGATATTGAAGGTGAACACATCCGGGATCATCATCACCGAGCAGGTGGTATCGGAGAGATCGCGCACCAGCTTTTTGATGCTCGCAGCGTCGTTCATCGACATCGCGATATAGACGTTATGAATTTTTCCCGCTTTCGCATCTTCCACCAGCTGTTCCGTGGTTCCTGCCCACTGCGACGGCACGCCGTCCGGCAGCGGGTCGTGATAAACGCCCATCACCTCAAAGCCCAGCCACGGCTCGTTGCGAAAGCTTTCCGCCAGCTCCTGGCCTACCGGCAACGGCCCGGCAATCGCCACCCGACGGGTGTTGTAGCCGTGGTTGCGCAGCCAGCCCGCGCCGATGCGAATACAGGAGCGGCATACCACCATGCCGACGCTGGAAAGCAGATACCAGGCGAGGTAAGTGCCGAAGCTGACGTTAAAATCATCGTTAAAGGCCAGCAGGCCAGCGCTGAAAACGAGCGCCAGCGTCCAGTTTTGCAACAGCAGCAACAGTTCGGTTGATATCTTCACGCCGCGCCAGGAGCGGTAGAAGTCGGTCATGCCGCCAATCATCTGAAACACCACAAGGGCTATCAGCGCCATCAGCAGATGCATATAGAAGAAAGGCAACCCACTGAGCCGGCACATCAGCCATAGCCCGGTGAACATGATGGTGATATCAGAGAACCGTTGCACCATGGAGATTAACGATGCATTCGTTTTAGCTCGTTCGCGCTTTTTTAGATTTGCCATCGTCGTACCTGTAGGGCGCCCAAAGGCGCTGTTAAGCGATCTCACCTTAATGCCCCTCCTCTTCTCCTCCCATGCACCGGGAGGAGGTTGTTCCTTTAGCCCCTTGCGGGACCGTGATTCTTTTATCCCTCGCTACAGAAGGCGCTCTCCCCTTTTGCTGCCGGGGCGAAGGTTCTACCGCCTGGTTACTGATTCAGCAGCGCCAGGATCTCCTGCGTTTTAGTCTGCATGAGTTCCGTGTCGCCGCGGGACTCCACGTTCAGGCGCACCACCGGTTCGGTGTTGGAGCTGCGCAGGTTGAAGCGCCAGCCGGTAAATTCCATGCTGATGCCGTCGGTGCGATCAATGCTGTCCGCCTGCGGGGCAAAATGCGTTTCCACACGCGCAATCGCCGCCGCCGGCTCCGCCAGTTTGCTGTTGATTTCACCGCTCGCCGGGAACGCCGCCATGCGATCGCGAACCAGTTCGCCGAGCGTCTGGCCTTTCAGGCACAGCAGTTCGGTGACCAGCAGCCACGGGATCATCCCGCTGTCGCAGTAGGCAAAATCGCGGAAGTAGTGATGCGCGCTCATCTCACCGCCGTAGATGGCGTCTTCATGGCGCATGCGCTCCTTGATAAAGGCGTGGCCGGTTTTCGACATCACCGGCGTGCCGCCAGCGGCCTTCACCACGTCCACGGTGTTCCAGGAAAGACGGGGGTCGTGAATGATTTTCGCGCCGGGGTGTTTTTCGAGGAAGGCTTCCGCCAGCAGGCCGACAATGTAGTAGCCCTCGATAAACTGCCCGGTTTCGTCGAACAGGAAGCAGCGGTCGAAGTCGCCGTCAAAGGCGATGCCCATGTCGGCGCCGTGTTCGATAACCGCGTTGCGGGTGTCGTCGCGGCATTCCGGCAGCAGCGGGTTGGGAATGCCGTTCGGGAAGTTGCCGTCCGGCGTGTTGTGCACCTTGATAAAGCTCACCGGCGCGTTCATCGCCTTCAGACGCGCTTCAATGGCGTCCACCACCGGGCCCGCCGCGCCGTTGCCAGAGTTAATGACCAGTTTCAGCGGCCTGAGGTTGTTCACGTCGATATAGGAGAACAGATGGTCGATATACGCCTCGCGCAGGTCGATGCGTTTATAGCCGCCGCGCTTCGCCTCGTTTACCGGCGGGAAGTCATTGGCCTCGGCGAGACGCTGCACGTCGCGAAGCCCGGTGTCGCCGCTGATCGGGCGTGCGCCCTCGCGCACCAGCTTCATGCCGTTATAGTCCATCGGGTTGTGGCTGGCGGTCACTTCAATGCCGCCGTCCACGCCCAGGTGGAACGTGGCGAAATAGATCTCCTCGGTGCCGGAAAGCCCGATATCCAGCACGTCGACGCCCGCATCCTGCAGCCCTTTCGCCAGCGCCAGCTTGAGCGCCTCGCTGGTCAGGCGCACGTCGCCGCCCAGCACAATGGTTTTCGGTTTCAGGAATTCGCCATAGGCGCGGCCGATGCGCCAGGCGATATCTTCGTTCAGCTCCTCGCCAAGACGGCCGCGAATGTCATAGGCTTTAAAACAGGTTAACTTTTCCATTTTTATCTCTTGGTTAATCTTTTTTCGGAAAATCCAAATCAGTAAGGCGCCTGCCTGCGGTTTTCACGTTGCGGACAGGCGGCAACCGCGTGCACTCCCGGGCGCATGGTCCGCCACGCGCCCGGCGCGCAGGGGCGGTCAGCGCGCCTGCGGCGTGAAAAACAAAGCGGGATCAGACGCGGCCATAGCGGTCTGCGAACCGCACCACGTCGTCCTCTTCCAGGTAAGCGCCGGAGCGCACCTCAATCAGGTCGAGGGGAATTTTTCCCGGGTTTTCCAGGCAGTGGGTGGCGCCAAGCGGAATGTAAATCGACTCGTTCTCGCCAAGCAGCGTCACCTCGTCGTTGATGGTGACCTTCGCGGTGCCCGCCACCACAATCCAGTGTTCAGCGCGGTGATGATGCATTTGCAGCGAGAGGCCCTCGCCCGGCTTCACGGTGATGCGTTTCACCTGATAGCGGTCGCCCTCGTCGATGGAGTCATATTTACCCCATGGACGGTAAACCTCGCGGTGGATATGGTGCTCGCGGCGGCCGTCCTGCTTTATCTGCTCCACCACTTTTTTCACATCCTGCACGTGGTTGCGATCGGCTATCAGCACCGCGTCTTTGGTCTGCACCACCACCAGGTCTTTTACGCCCACCGTGGTCACCAGACCCGATTCGGCATAGACGTAGCTGTTCTCGGTGTTGTGGCTGATGACGTCGCCGTGATGAACGTTGCCCTCCGGCGTGCGGCTGGAGATCTCCCACAGCGACGACCAGGAGCCGACATCGCTCCAGCCGGCGTCCATCGGCACCACCACCGCGTCGGCGGTTTTTTCCATCACCGCATAGTCCACCGACTCTTCCGGGCAGGCCAGGAAGGCGGCTTCATCCACACGGATAAAATCGAGATCCGGGTCAACGGCGCGCATCGCTTTTTCACACGCGTCCAGAATGTCCGGGCGGTACTTGTTAAGCTCTTCGAGATAACGCCCCGCGCGGAACAGGAACATGCCGCTGTTCCAGTAGTATTCGCCGGTATTAACGTAAGCGCGGGCGGTTTCCAGATTCGGTTTTTCCACAAACTGCGCCACGCTGAAGGCCACGGCGTCGACATTCTGCTCGGGGTTGACCACCTCGCCGCGGCGAATATAGCCATAGCCCGTTTCCGGCTGATCCGGCACGATGCCGAACGTCACCAGCTTGCCGCTCTCAGCGAACGGCATCGCCGCGCGCACCGCGTCGCGAAACGCCTCTTCGTTCTGAATGACGTGATCCGCCGCCAGCACCAGCATCAACGGGTCGCTGTCCGGGCTGTTGCGCTTCGCCGCCAGCGCCGCCAGGGCGATGGCCGGCGCGGTGTTGCGCCCGGCGGGTTCAAGAATGATGTTTTCAGTCAGCTTGTTCAGCTCGCGCAGCTGTTCGGCGACGATAAAACGGTGCTGTTCGTTGCAGATAACCACCGGGCTTTCGCACTGCACGCCGTTTAAGCGAGCAATGGTCGCCTGCAGCATGGTCAGTTCCCCTTTCAGGCAGAGGAACTGTTTTGGGTAAAGCACGCGGGAGAGCGGCCACAGACGGCTGCCGGAGCCGCCTGCCATAATGACTGGGTAGAGTGTCGACTGACTCATGGCTTAACCCCGAATATCAGCAATAAATTGACTTAACACGTTCTCTTTTTCGAGCGTGCGTTCGGCATATTCACGTGCCACCGTGTTGAATTTGGGAAGCTCCAGACAGGCTTCGATGCCCTGCGCCAGCGCGGGTGTTGATTCCGGCTCCACGCAGACGGCGATGCCCGGGTAGTTCAGGCAAAGCTGGCCGAGCTCGGTTTCGTTTTCTGCGGTAATCACCGCATTGCCGCCCACCGCCAGAATGTTGGTGAGTTTGGAAGGCAGCACCGCGTCCGCCGCGCCGCGCTTTTGAATCACCAGATGGCAGTCGGCCATCTTTAGCAGCGCCGGCAGGGCGTCATAAGGCTGAAGCGGGAAGAAACGCACGTTAGAAAGGCCTCGCTCCGCCGCCATCTTCTCAAGGCGCGCCTTGCCGCCGCCCTGACCTACTATCACAAATTCCCAGGGCTTATCTTTCAGGCGTTCCGCCGCTTCAATGGCGGTTTCCAGCCCCTGTTTCTCCCCGATGTTGCCGGAGTAAAGAATGATTTTTTTATCCGCCGGCAGGCCAAGCTGCTGGCGAAGCGTTGCAGCTTCTTCCTGCGTCACGTCGCGAAAGCGGGATACTTCCGACCAGTTGGGGAAGAAAATCACGCGCTCTTGCGGCACGCCCTTCTCTCTGGCTTTATTCATCATTGAACGAGAGATGGTCGAGACGTTGTCCACGTTATGCAGGCCGCTGCGCTCAAAGCGGGTCGCCAGACGGGCGATTTTGCCGCCTTTTCCCTTGCCCGCCATGCCAAGGCCCAGCATGGCGTCGACTTCGTAATCCTGAATATGCAGCAGCGTTTTCGCGCCGGAGAGCTTCGCCAGCAGGCGCATGCCCGGCGTGCAGAACAGCGTCGGCACCACGCCGATAATGCGGTCCGGCTTCCAGTTGCGCTGCGCCAGCAGCGGGAAGAACGAACTCACCGCAAAGCTGCCCAGGTGAATCAAACGCTTCAGCGTCGAAGGCTGCTTCGGCACATAAAGCGGGCAGCGCCATACGGTGGCGGCGCCCTGCTCTTTGCGGTAGCGCCAGGCGGAGTAATTCTCTCCTACCTGCCACTGCGGGTAATAAGGGGGTGCGGTAATGACCCGCACCTCATGGCCCTGACGGGCCATCCATTCCACCATCTCGCCGGTGTACTTACCGATGCCGGTCAGCTCCGGCGAGTAGTTGATGCCGTAGACCAGGATCTTCATAGCCCCGGCACCTCCGCCTTGCGTTCGGCAAGGAAATAGGCGCGGCTGTTGTCATGCACCTCTTCGCTTGCCGTAAGCTGTTCGGGCTTCATCCAGCGGTAGGCATTGTGCTGTTCGGTCGGCAGCGTTAACGCCGCCTCTTTCACCCGCAGGCGAAAGCCCAGCACGATGTAGTGCGTGGAGAAATCCTCCCCGGAGAAGTTGTCGTCGTAAAAATGTTGCCAGACGCCGTAAAACTCCCCTTCTTCCATGGCGAAACGCTTGCCGAGCTCGGCCTGCGTCAGGCGCTCAAAGGCGAGCGCGAGCGGTTCGTCCTTCTGCACGCGCCCGCCCGGCACAAACCAGTAGCCCTGCGCCGGTCGGTTGGTGCGTTTGCCCAGCAGGAACTCCCCGCGCTCGTTCTCCACGATCAAATCGATGGAGATGAGCGGCGTGGAACGCACCACGGTGGCAAAGTCTTCCTGGCTTAAAAACATCGCTTACCCCCGGAACCGGTGCTGGTTTTCAAGGAACCACTGGTAAGTGCTGGCGAGGCCCGCCTCCAGGGTTATCTCGTGATACCAGCCCAGGCTGTGCAAACGCGTCACGTCCAGCAGCTTGCGCGGCGTGCCGTCCGGTTTCGAGGCGTCGAACACCACGCGGCCCTTGTAGCCCACCACTTTGGCGATGGTTTGCGCCAGTTCGCGAATGGTGCAGTCCACGCCAGTGCCGACGTTGATGTGAGAAAGCATCGGCTCGGTATTTTCCAGCCACACCTCATGCGCCAGCTCCATCACATGAATGCTGGCGGCCGCCATATCATCCACATGCAGGAATTCGCGCATCGGCGTGCCGCTGCCCCAGACCACCACGTCGGCCGCGTTCTCCTGCGTCGCCTCGTGGAAGCGTCTGAGCAGTGCCGGGATCACGTGCGAGTTGCTCGGGTGGAAGTTATCGTTCGGCCCGTAGAGGTTGGTCGGCATCACGGAGCGATAATCGCGGCCATGCTGGCGGTTGTAGGACTCGCACAGCTTGATGCCCGCTATCTTGGCGATGGCGTAAGGCTCGTTGGTCGGCTCAAGCGTGCCCTGCAGCAGCTCGCTCTCTTTAATCGGCTGGTTCGCCATCTTCGGATAGATGCACGATGAACCGAGGAACAGCAGCTTATTCACGTCATGCTTATGCGCCGCGTGAATAATGTTGCTCTCAATCATCATGTTCTCGTAGATGAAATCCGCCGGGTAAGTGTTGTTAGCGACAATGCCGCCCACTTTCGCCGCCGCCAGGTAAACCTGATCGAGCTTCGCGTCGGCGAAGAAAGCATCCACCGCCGCGCTGTCCAGCAGGTTCAGCTCGTCGCGCCCCTTAAGAACCAGTTCAACGTCGTCGCGCTGCTCAAGCTGGCGGACGATGGCCGAGCCCACCATTCCACGGTGGCCGGCGACAAAAACACGTTGTTTCTTCATCCTCAGGACTCCAGCGCGATGGCCACCTCGTAGCCGTGAGATTTGAGCAGCGAGTGTTTTTTGGCCGCTTCAAGATCTTTGGCTACCATCTCAGAAACCATCTCCTGCAGCGTGATTTCCGGTTTCCAGCCCAGTTTTTCATGCGCTTTGGTCGGGTCGCCGAGCAGGGTTTCCACTTCAGCCGGACGGAAGTAGCGCGGGTCAACCTGAACGATAACGTCGCCCGGTTTTACGCCCGGCGCGTCATGGCCGGTTACAGAAACCACGATGCCTTTTTCTTCCACGCCTTTGCCTTCAAAGCGCAGTTTGATGCCAAGCTGTGCGGCGGCCATTTCGACAAACTGGCGAACGGAGTACTGCACGCCGGTGGCGATAACGAAATCTTCCGGCTGCTCTTGCTGCAGCATCATCCACTGCATTTTCACGTAGTCTTTGGCATGGCCCCAGTCACGCAGGGAGTCCATGTTGCCAAGGTGCAGGCAAGACTCGAGGCCCTGGGCGATGTTGGCGATTGCGCGGGTGATTTTGCGGGTAACGAACGTCTCGCCGCGACGCGGAGATTCGTGGTTGAACAGGATGCCGTTGCAGGCGTACATGCCGTAGGATTCGCGGTAGTTGACGGTAATCCAGTAAGCGTAAAGTTTGGCCACCGCATACGGGGAGCGCGGGTAGAACGGCGTGGTCTCTTTCTGCGGGATCTCCTGCACCAGACCATACAGCTCAGAAGTAGAGGCCTGGTAGAAGCGCGTTTTCTTCTCAAGACCCAGGAAACGGATGGCTTCCAGCAGGCGCAGGGTGCCGATGGCGTCTACATCCGCGGTGTATTCCGGCGATTCAAAAGAGACCGCTACGTGGCTCATTGCCCCCAGGTTGTACACTTCATCCGGCTGCACTTCCTGCAGGATGCGGGTCAGGTTAGACGTATCAGTCAGGTCGCCGTAATGCAGGTGGAATTTCGGGTTAGCGGCGTGCGGATCCTGATAGATATGGTCAACGCGCTCGGTGTTGAACGATGAGGCGCGACGCTTGATGCCGTGTACTTCATAGCCTTTCTCAAGCAGGAACTCAGCCAGATAAGAGCCGTCTTGTCCGGTTACGCCGGTAATGAGAGCAACTTTACTCATAATGTCTATTTCCTCTGTTTAAATCGGACCTTGCCTGCCCACCAGGCTCGTTAATCATTCAGGGTTCAGTCGCCTGTTCCCCTTACTCAGGCCCTCTCGCCTGGAGAGGGGAAAATCTTTCTTATCTGGCGGCGTGACGCCGCCGCGTTAATTCATGCCCGCCGCTTTCTTCCGCTCCTGATGGAGAGGATCCAGGGGGGAGGTTTGCGCCACCCGCTCGCGAACGATGTGCGCCGGGTTGCCGCGACAAATCACATTCGCCGGCAGCGGCTTAAATACGCTGCTTCTGGCGCCGACAACCGTGCCGTCGCCAATGGTCACGCCAGGGGCGACAAAAACATCTGTCGCCAGCCAGCATTTCTCGCCAATCACAATTGGCGTGGCGTTAATATCGAAATGGTCTGACATATAGTCGTGGCTGCCGGTGCAGAGATAACATTTCTGCGAAACCACCGAATTGGCTCCGATGGTAATATCGCCAAGGGTATATAAAACGGCGTCGTCGCCGACCCAGGCATAATCCCCAAGCGTTAATTTCCAGGGGTACGTTATTTTTACCGAAGGGCGAATAACCACCCCTTTGCCGATTCGCGCGCCAAAAAGCCGTAATAAAAAGGCGCGCCAGCGATACAGCACTTGCGGGGACCAGGCAAATAACGTCGCCTGAACCGCCCACCACAGTTGAACCTTAATAGGGTGCCCGCCCCGGAAGCCTTTCGGCACCGAGAATCCGCTTAAATCCTGCATAGTTTTTCCTTATGCTTCAGGCGTTATGCTTTGTGATACATCGCCTTGGCTTTGCCGGTCGTACGCAGGCGCAATAAATAAGATAATTCCGCCCAGAAGCCGGGCACGCCTAATATTTTGCGCTGAACATTTCTGGCGTCGCGGCATAATTCCAGATTATTCGAGGTTGACACGCCGCCCATCGAAAATTCCGAAACCAGACCTTTTAATTTTTTAAAACCATAGCCTGCTTTATAGAGACGAGCGGTTAAAGCGTAATCGGATGAGACTTTATATTGCAGGTCATAAGGATAATTGCGCAGCCCTTCTACCGGAAAGAAGATAGCCTGATGGCTGGCTGGCAGGCTGTGATAAATATACCAGCCATGTTTCGCGCCGCGGCGCACTTTATTGCCATCGCCAAAATCGAGCAGCGCGTCGCCAATATACATAGCGCGTTCAGTGGTCGGCGTAGCGGCGAGTTGATGCGCGACCTCCGCCACTTCCGAATGAAACACGTCGCCGGAATTCAGAAAAATAGCGTAACGGCCTTTAGCCATTGCGATGCCTTTATTCATGGCATCATAAATGCCTTTATCCTTTTCGCTAACGTAGCGTAAATTATATTGGCCGTGCAGATTTTTCAGAAATTCCTCAGTACCGTCGTTAGAGCCGCCATCGACGACAATCCATTCAAATTCAATCCCTTTGGCTTTCGCCAGATGGGCCAGCGACTGCCAGGTTTTCACCACCCCTTCGTAATTGCGCCAGGCGACAGTAATTACACTCAAAAGCATCATGGCTGACCTCATCAGGAAGCTGTAATGTTTAACGCTTTACGCAGAATAAACGGACAAACTATTAAAAACGCATATTCCGGGCTAAATATCGAACCGGTGAAGAACAGCGATACCGGCGTGAACAACCAAAGCTGAACGCGAAAATTCTGATTATTACCAAACGCGTTAAGCATCATTTTCACAACCCGGTACATATACCAGCACGTTAATAAAACCGCGAACCATGAAAAATAAATGATTAGCAGATACAGCCCATTGTCTATGGTTTTACCGACGTCCGCACCGTTAAAAATTCCGAATGATGCGACATATTCATAAAGCGAACCGAAACGCACAACGCCATCGATGTTTGTCAGCGAATACCCGACCATCGCCAGCGGACCGATAATTCGGTAATAAGAGGAAGATCCTTCCGTTCCGAGGTCGCCGAGACGCGTCGCAATATAGGGAAAAGCAAACACAACGCCGACAATGAACACCGCCAGTGAAATAATTGCCAGGGGCAACTTTTTACGGATCGCATTTTTGTTGAGATACTGAAACGCCCATTCCAGCAGATAGAAGAGAATAAACGTCATTACCCCTGAAAACGACCCGGATAAAATTATCCCCAACAGAATCATACCATCCGTTTTCGGTGTTTTGATACCAAACTGTTTGATACTGAGCCAAATTGAGATTAACGCCAGAGCGAAGAAGGCGGGTTCAAAATAGAGCGCCGTAGTTCGCCGCCCGCCAAACTTGATAAAATTCAGTACATAGCTATTGCTGTAGATAAGAAATTTAGAAATATTCTCCATCAGGCTGCTGCCGCCAGTGAGAATAATCTGAGCCATTTCCATCGCCGCGAGCGCCACAATAATCCCCACCACGATGTAAAATAAACGTAATATCTTACGATAGTTTCGCGGCGAGATGGTTTTGAAGCGGATGCTCCAGGTCATGCCAATAATGATGACGATATAAACAAAAAGCATCGTCGAGGTAACATACTTGCTGGCGTCGAGCGACTTGCCAAAAACGAAGTTAAACAGCGTCAGCCCGGTCCCGATCCCCAGTGCAATAAGTAATTTCTTAACGCTTATTTTTTCCACGTACAGCAGCAAAATAAGCGGCAAGAAAGTGACAACGGTAATGGGGAAGCTTTCGCCGAGCTGCAGCAGCTTAACGTTCACCACGAGGTAGATGAACGGCAGCAGCAGATAGCTACAGACTCTGATAGAACGAGACATATTCCTCCAGCATCTGTTCGCCGCTGTATGCCGCCCGGCTGCGCGCGGTAAAGTCCTCAAGAGAGGCGTTAAAGACAGCCTGAGCGATTTGCGCCTTACCCTGCTGCGCTAATCGCAGCGCGGTCTCGTCATCCACGGTTTTACCGCCCGATTTATGCAGCACTTCACGGGCCGCGTCGCTGTGGGTGGCGATAACGGGCACGCCAATAGAGAGCGCTTCGCACAGAATGAGCGGGTAGTTATCCACGCGTGAGGTAAACAGCAGCGCGTCCATCTGATTCAGCTCGCTCATCAACTGGCGCTTGTCGGTCAGAAAGCCGTGATTAATTACGTTGCCGCCTTCGAAGGGGGAAAACTTGCCGAAGGTATGCACTTCCACTTTATCCCCCAGCGCCACCAGCTCACGCACCAGGCGCTGGTTAGTTTTTCCGTCGTAGCGCAGGTCATGGGCCACCACGGCAATCTTCGGCCTGGCTGACGCCGCCTGGACCGGCGGCAGCTCCGCCAGAATCGCCTCGGTGGCAACGTCGATGCCGTTGTTGATGATGTGGCAACGCCCTGCCCCGTAGAGTTCGTTAAACGCGTCCGCCACATGCTGGCTTGGCGAAATAAAGCGGCAGCCCAGGGCCAGCATGTCACGAAAGAGCTGGCGCTTGCCTTCCACCAGGCTGTGGGCGCGGTCGATTTTTACCGGCGGATAGTTGCTGAGCGTCGGACATTTGCGACAGCCGCTCTTCCAGCCTTCGCAGCCGTCGAGAAAGGCGCAGCGGCCGGTCACGCTCCAGTGGTCATGCAGCGTCCAGACAAACGTGACGTCCGCTTTATGCGCTTTCAGTCGTTTGCAGAAATCCACTACCTCTTCCAGATTCAGCCAGTAGCTGTGCAGCACATGAAAATGCAGCACCACCGGTCCTTCGGTACGGGTCAGACGGCGATAAAGGCCGTTGAGATTGCCGAACAGGTCGCGGTTGAAAAGCCGAAACAGCGCGATATTGGCGACTGACGTTAAACGCGGCGTATGTTTTTCAACATGCGGGAAGCGGTCATGGCTGACGCTTTTTTTGCCGCCCTTGCCATAGCCGTAGATAAAGCGAGAACGCAGTCCCTTTTGCAGCGCGCGCTGGTGAAGATCCAGCGCCACGCCCGCCGCCCCGCCCTCGGCGAGGCGAACATTAAATTGCATAATGTTCATTTGATTACCTTTACCCGCGCTTTTTCGCCTACCACCAGCGCGTTGTCCGGCACGCTGTCCAGCACCACGCTGCCTGCGCCAACGGTCACGTTATTGCCGATGGTGATATCGCCAATCATGACGACATTCGCCCCCAGTTCGACGTTATTGCCGATAACCGGACAGGCGAGGTTTTCGGCGCCGCGGTTGCCAATGGTTACGCCGTGACGGATAACAAAATCGTCGCCCGCCACCACGTTTTTGTTAATCACCACCGCGTAGCCGTGATGGATGGTGAAGCGGCGCCCGATGGTGGCGGCCGCCTGAATTTCATAACCAAACAGGCATTCCGTAACAAAACGGTAAAGCAGCAGTACCGGCACCGCCCAGAGGTTGTTCAGTACGTTTTTCTTGCGCCAGACTGAACAGAAATGGGCCACGCGATAGGCGGTCACCATGCAGCAGGGGCGAAGATTCCATGAGTTGGCGCGTAGATCCTCAAGCAGCATTATTTCCCCCGCAGTCCGTCAGCCAGTCGCTTGGTATTGCGAACGGAGAGCAGCGTCAGCAGCGTGCGCCAGGTCATGCGTTTGTTGCGGATCTGGTAGAGCGTGAAGAGCTGATACTTTTTGCTCGCACGGTCGAATTTATCTTTGTGTTTACGGTAGAAGTGAAAATAGCCGGCAAACTTTTTCGCCGATTTGGTTATCTGCATCTCGCCGTGGTTTACGTGCAAGATTTGCGTCGCCTCTTCCACTTTCCACGGTTCGCCGTATTCCACCACCATGCGCAGGAAGATGTCGTAATCCTGCGCGGCGGCAAGCTCCGTATCGAACAGGCAGCTTTTAAAACGCCAGGCGTAGGTAAAAACCTGGTTGCCGACGATATTGCGCTTGAAGAAAAGCTTCAGCGACCAGGGCGATTTGGGATAGAGCGGCAGGCTGGCCGGCTGCGAATAGACCTGCCCTTCGCACAGATAGTCGTTAGCGTACAAAAACGCATGGGTGACCAGCTGGTGCTTATGCTCAAGAAACGTGGAAAGGCGATCCGGCATCCACTCGTCATCGTCATCGATACCGGTAATAAACTCCCCTTTCGCCTGCAAAATAGCCTGGTTGCGCACCGCGCAGGCGCCGGAGTTGTAATCATTGCGGGTATAACGCACGCGAGGGTCGTTCAGCCCCTCCACGAAGCTTTGCAGTTGTTCATAAGAGGACGAACAGTCATCAACTATGATCATCTCCCAATGCTCATAGTCCTGGCGCAGCACCGAATTGATGGCGCGGATGGCCAGCTGTTGGCGATTCCATGTCGGCATATAAATGGAAATTAATGGGCGCGCTGTGCGGGTCATTGTTGTTTCTCCGAATGCAGATGGAAGTTATGCACGTTAGCGGCGACTACCTTTGACTTCCGGCTTCGCTCAGGGAGGTAAACCAGAAGCGTTCTCTTTGTCGTATTCCCCCTCTCCCGGGCAGGCGCTTTTCCCTCTCCCTTTGCGGGAGAGGGCGGGTTCAGGGACGATCGGGGGTTATTTGTGGTCGGACTTATACTCGTACTCGTAATAGCCGTAATCCTGGTACCCGGTCGCGCGGCGGAAAATGGAGTTCAGAATCACCCCTTTAACCTGAATGCCGTTCTGCTCGAAGCGGCTCAGGCTGGTTTCCACCTCTTTCAGGGTGTTGACCGCGTAGCGCGCCACCATCAGCGTGGTGCCCGCATGGCGGCCCACCACGGCGGCGTCGGTGACAGCGAGGATAGGCGGCGTATCGATAAGCACCATGTCATACTGGCTGCTCGCCCACTTCACCAGCTCAGCGAAACGCTCGCTCATCAGCAGTTCAGACGGGTTCGGCGGGATCTGCCCGCGCGGCACCAGGTCAAAGCCGGGGATAGAGGTTTTCTGCGCGCAGCGGGAGATATCCCCCTGCCCTGCCAGCACGTCGGAAAGACCGTTGACGTTAGTGGTGCCGAGCAGCTCGTGGGTATATCCCTTGCGCATATCGCAGTCGATGAGCAGCACGCGCTTGTTGGTCTGACTGATAACCGCCGCCAGGTTGGCGCAAACGAAGGTTTTACCGATAGAAGGGCTTACGCCGGTCAGCATCAGCACGTTGTTGCGCGCCTGCATCATGGCGAAGTGCAGGCTGGTGCGCAGGCTGCGGATCGCTTCAACCGCCAGATCGGTCGGGTTGCCCACCGCCAGCAGTTGGCTTTGCTTGTAACGCTTAACGCCTTTGACGGTTTTCACGCTGTCGCGCTCTTTTTGCCATTCAGAGAGCGGGATGCTGGCGTAAACATTGATACCTGCCTCTTCCAGCGCCTGCGGGCTTTCAATGCCGCGGTTAAAGAGCGAGCGCAGCAGCACCACCACGACCGAGAGCAGCAGGCCAAGAATCAGGCTGCCCAGGATTATCAGCGCTTTTTTCGGCTTCACGATGCCCGGCTGGGTGATAGCCGGGTCGACGATGCGCACGTCGCCCACGGTGCTCGCCTGGGTAATTTTCAGCTCCTGCTGTTTGTTCAGCAGCTGCATGTAAACCTGCTGGCCCGATTCCACATCACGCGTCAGGCGAACAATCTCCTGCTGCGTTTTCGGCATCGCGGTCACGCGCTTGTTCAGCTTCGCCTTTTCATCTTCCAGCGCCTGACGTTTTTCCAGCAGCGTGCGGTACGCCGGGTGCGCCTTGGTATAGAGCTTGGAGATTTCCGCCTCTTTAAAGGTCAGCTCGTTGAGCTGGGCGTCAATGTTAACCATGGAATCCAGCACCGACTTGGCCTCAAGCGGCAGGTCGACCGAGTCTTTTTCCTGGCGGTAAGCGTTAAGCTTGTTCTCTGCATCATCCAGGCGCGCGCGCACTTCCGGCAGCTGTTTATCAAGGAAGGCCAGGCTCTTCGCCGCCTCTTCCGACTTGCGCTGCACGTTCTGCTCAAGGTAGTTGCGGGTAATGCTGTTAAGAATGTCGCGAATCTTATCGCGGTCTTCGCCGGTGAAGGTCAGACTCAGCACGCCGGTATCTTTACCGTTTTCCGTCACCGTCAGGTTGCCCTGCAGCTGATTAATCATGCCGAGCGTGGAGTATTTGGTTACGGTAAAATCGCTGCCTTCGCCAGCCTGAATGGCGCTGACCATCATCTGCACGCCATCTTTCGACAGCATCTGGCCTACGGTGCCGCGCGCGCTAAAGCCCGCATCGCTGGTAAGCTGATACTGCTGCGGCCCCAGCACTTCCAGAGTGAACGTATCCTGCGCCATGCCTTTTGGCAGGTTGAAGGTCGTCACCTTCACCGTGTCATTGGCATGCCCTGTCAGGCGATCCCAACCGGCGCCGAAGACGGGAAAGGTGTTTTTCTCAACCGCGATATCAAGGTCAAGATCGTCCACCGTTTTGCCGAGCACCAGGCGCGACTGGATCAGCTGAATTTCCGCATCGGATGCGGGCGGCTTGTTGGTCAACGCGCTGTTGATATCCTGTACCAGCGAATTGCCGGCATCCTGTTCTATCTGCACCAGCGCGTCGGCGCTGTAAATAGGCGTGGCGAATAAAACATAGATAAGCGCCAGCAGGCCGAACAGCGCGGTGATGCCAAGCACCCACCACTTCGCTTCAATCACCGTGCCGATAAGGCGCCCGATATCAATTTCGTCACTGCCCTCAGACGAGGCGGCAGAATGTCTTACTTTCTCTGTCATCGTTATCCCTGCTGCGTATTCAGTGCCTGCGCCCACTTGCGGGCCGACCGATCGAGAAGTGAATAGACCGCTTCAAACGCTTCGCGGCTTTTACGGTAAGGGTCCGGAATTTCGCTCTCGCCATCCCAGTGGCCAAACAGCATGACCTTGCCGCGCATTTCCGGCGCGATGTCGCACAGCGAATGAATATGCCGCCGCTCCATCGTCAGGATCAGATCGTATTCACGGCACATCTGAGCGGTAAGCTGACGGGCGCTATGCCCGTCGAGCGACAGATCGTTAGCCTGCGCCACGCTCACCGCATTGGCATCGGCCGGCTTTCCCACCAGCGCGCCGAGGCCCGCTGAGTGGACGGTCAGTTCCGGCTGGTAGCGCTTAAGCAGGCGCTCCGCCGTGGGGGAACGGCAAATGTTCCCCACGCACACCACAAGAATTTTGTTAAACATAGGCCGTTACCAGTTGTGAACGTCGCTTGCCGTATCCGTCATATAACGAACACCACTGATGGTCGGCAGCAGTTGGTTGATAAGGCGGTTCCAGCGGGCCACCGGCGCGGTTGTGACGTAAACCACGTCGTACGGCTGCAGGCGGAACTCGGTCGCCATCACAAGCGAGGTGGCATCCGACATATCCAGCTGGTAGATGTTGGCAATCTTGCCGTTGCGCTGCCCTTCGCCTTTGAGCGGACGAATAACAAAGATGCCGCTGGCGTTGGAGGTATTGAGGTCGATGCCCTCCGCCTGGCCGAGCGCTTCGGTCAGCGTCATGCCGCTGAAGTCCATCTTGAGCGTGCTCTGTTTCTTCACTTCGCCCATCACGAACACTTTGAGATCGTCATTACGCGGCACGAAGAGGATATCGCCCGGATAAAGCAGGCGGTTCTGGCTGAGATCGCCGTTTTGCATCAGCGCCTGCAGGGAAATGCGGTTTTCACGTCCGTTATGGGTAAGCACGACGTTGCGCCAGTCGGCGTCTTCGGTCAGACCGCCTGCGGCGTTAATCGCATCCAGAACGGTAAGCGGCACGTTGGTGATAGCCTGCTGCCCCGACTTCTGTACCTGGCCTGATACATAGGCTTTCTGCGAACGGAACGCGGCGATATTAACGTCCACCTGCGGGTCAGCGATGTATTGCGCTAAACGGCCGGTAATATCACTACGAATTTCCGAAAGGGTTTTACCCGCGACATGGACGCGACCGATATAGGGGTAGAACATGGAGCCGTCGGGCTGCACCCAGTTGCCGGTGTCGCTGGAGCTGCGGTACTGCCCCGCTGGCGTGGTCAGTTCAGGGTGATCCCAGACGGTGACGTTAAGCACATCGCCCGGCCCTACCCGATACTGATAATTAGAGATTTCCTGATCCAATGACATATTGGGCTGCGCGACATTGGGCCGGGGTCTTAATTGCTCAACCAGCCTTGGCGTAAGAGGATAAACATTTACCATCCGGTCAAGGTCAAAGTCTGCATCCTGTTGTTTGATCACATCTTTGCCCATTGTGGACATATTACTACCGGGAAAGACGGTGCAACCACCTAGCAAGGTTACAGACACCAATAAAGGCATCAGTTTCAGTCTGGATCTCATCATTGAATATTTATCACTTAGGCAAAGTTATTATCCAGGATGTTTTAAATAAGCAACCCTGTTTTTCACTGCCCGCAATAGTGATGCCTGCGGGCGAAGTTAATAAACAGAATCAGTCCTAAAATTGCTTATTAAACCGCATATCGTTGACAGAAAAATTATCGGCTCATCTCCGGGCGCGGGCATGCTACCGCCCTTGGCTTACAGCAACCAACCCACTGAAATAACGCAGATAATTTAGAGAATATGAGTTAAACCAGAATAATCTTATTTATTAATACCATCAGCAAAACAGCAGTATCCGGCCCCGCAAAGCGTGCGGAAAAAGAATAGCCGGCGCGGCGTTGATGAATATCGAAAGTTAGTTTTGCAGTTCCTGCTCTTTCAGGCAAGGCATGCGGACGGGAACGATTCATTTTAAGAAAATCCCGGTAAATACCCCTCTGGTTTTAGGATTTTCTTCATCTTGACGAAATGGCATTGATAAATTAAAGCCCCAATATTTAATGAAGTGCTACATGCGGAAATTCTTAAAAAAAAGGAGCCATCAGAAAGCGCTATGAAATAATAATGAAGGGTTCATGGCATATCAGTGATTAAATAATGACAAAACAATCAGCCGTCCCGAAATAATAAGATAAATCTCAGTAGTGATTGCTTTTCAGGGCGCCTTTAACCATGATCATCAAAGACATTTGTAGACAACACAGGTAAATAACCCTTTATGGAATGGATTGCCGATCCGTCAATCTGGGCCGGGCTCGTGACGCTGATTGTCCTCGAGCTGGTGCTCGGTATTGATAATCTGGTGTTTATCGCCATCCTCGCCGAGAAACTTCCCCCCGCTCAGCGCGACCGCGCCCGTATCACCGGCCTGCTGCTTGCAATGGGGATGCGGCTGCTGCTGCTCGCCTCTATCTCCTGGCTGGTGACGCTCACAACGCCGCTTTTTACGCTTTACAGCCACGCGTTTAGCGCCCGCGACCTGATAATGCTCGTCGGCGGGCTTTTCTTACTGTTTAAGGCGACGGTAGAGCTCAACGAAAGGCTGGAGGGGAAAGACGCGCAGGGAACCACGCAGCGGCGCGGCGCGAAATTCTGGGCGGTGGTTACGCAAATCGTCATTCTCGACGCTATCTTCTCGCTGGATTCGGTGATTACCGCCGTCGGCATGGTGGATAAGCTTGCGGTGATGATGGCGGCGGTCGTTATCGCCATCTCGCTGATGATGCTCGCCAGCAAGGCGCTTACCCGCTTTGTAAACAGCCACCCGACGATAGTTATCCTCTGCCTGAGCTTTTTGCTGATGATAGGCTTTAGCCTGATTGCCGAAGGCTTTGGCTACCACATTCCGAAAGGCTACCTCTATGCCGCTATCGGCTTCTCGATAATTATCGAGGCGCTAAACCAGCTTGCTATCTTTAACCGCCGCCGCTTTCTTTCCGCCACCAGCCAGAACCTGCGCCAGCGTACGGCGGAAGCGGTGCTGCGGCTGTTGAGCGGCAATAAAGAGGAAGCGGATCTGGACCCGCACACTTCATCCCTGATCGCCGATTATGACAACACCCCGGTGTTCGACCCGCAGGAGCGGCGGATGATTGCGCGCGTGCTGCACCTCAACCAGCGGCGCGTCGGCAGCATTATGACGCCGCGTCACGATATTGAGCATATCGACCTCAGCGCGCCCGAAGAGCAGGTGCGCGCCTTGCTGGATAAAAACCAGCATACCCGCGTGGTCGTGACCGGCGGCGAGGAAGACCTGCTGGGGGTGGTGCATATTATTGACCTGCTGCAACAGGCGCTACACGGACAACGGCTCGACCTGCGCGCGTTGATTCGCCAGCCGCTGGTCTTTCCGGAGTACTTGCCGCTGTTGCAGGCGCTGGAGCAGTTTCGCAATGCGCGTACTCACTTCGCTTTTGTGGTGGACGAATTTGGCTCGGTGCAGGGGGTTGTCACGCTGAGCGACGTTATGGAAACCATCGCCGGCAACCTGCCAAATGAAGTCGATACCCTGGACGACCGGCATGACATCCAGAAAAACCCGGACGGCAGCTGGACGGCGAACGGCCACATGCCGCTGGAGGATCTTATCCAGTACGTGCCGCTGCCGCTGGAGGAGAAGCGCGATTACCACACGCTTGCCGGGTTGATAATGGAATACCTGCAGCGCGTTCCGCAGGAAGGCGAAGAGGTGCAGGTGGGCGACTACCGGCTGAAAACCGTGCAGGTAGAAAACCACCGGGTGCAGAAGGTGCATATCACGCCGCTGGCGCAGCCGGAGCATAATTACGACGTGTAGAAAAGAAAAACCGGGAGACAGGCTCCCGGTTTTTTTATCAGAGTTTATCAAGCAGCTTCTTCAAATCCTTGCTTTTGCTGCTGTCCTGATGGCGTTCCACCCAACCGTTCAGCCGACGCTTAGCCTCTTCCTGCAGCCGCTTACGCAGCAGGTCGTCAACTTCAAGGTTGTAGTTGAGTTTCTGCCAGGGGCCGTAAACCCGCAGCGGCACCGGCGTCTCTTTCAGCCAGGCGATCAGCTTGTCATTGCCCTGCCAGCCGCCGCTGACCAGCACCTTAAAGCGCGTATCGCACTGCTCGCGAACCAGGTCCAGCGCCCCTTCGCCCGTAAGCGTCAGCAAAGACGAGCGCCCTTGCATATCGTTAAGCGTCAGCTCGCCGTTATCCAGCGTCGCCGCCGCGCTGAACTGCTCAAGGGTGGTGGCGTTATCGTAATCCTGCTGCGCTTTTACGTCGCCGTTGCTGCGGGCCACCGCCTGCTGAATAAGCTGCTGGAAATTCATGCCTTCAAGCCGGGAGTGACTCATCATCACGGAAGCGTCGCCGACCCAGCGCTCGCGGAAGGCTCTGGCATCAATTCTGTCGCCTTCAAACTCGCCATTCAGGGAAAGCTTGCCGGTCAGCGCAATGGGGTAATCAAAGGCTTTAAGAATGGAGCCGACTTCAATGTTCTCTAACTGCGCTTTGAACGCGGCGTGCGGCTCGTCGTTTCGCGCGTCCAGGCTGCCCGGCAGCGAAAGTTTGCCGTCGCCGAGATGGCCTTCCAGTTGCGAAATCGTCAACATTCCCGCGTCATTGGCAAGCTGGGCGCCAACGTTGGTGAATTCGAGCCCGCGCCAGCGCACTACGCGGGCGTGAAGATTGGCCCTGGCGGTAAAACCGCGCAGCTCATGATACTGCGCTTCCTCCACCTCGCTTGCGACGACAGGGCGCGGCAGCGAAGCCTGCTGCTGCCCCTGCTGGGGCGCGGCTGAATCGGTGGCGGCGTCAGAGACCAGCAGGTTTTCGAAATTAAGCCGATCAGACTGCAAATCAAGCGTCCACTGCGGCTTATCCGCCAGCACTACGCTCCCCTGCCCTGTCAGCGCGCTGTCGTTCGCTTTAAGATTAAGCTGCGAGAAAGAGAGGGTTTTTGACGCTTCCTGCCACTGCGCCTGCAGCGTCGCCTGGCCATTTATCCCCTGGCGCGGCAAATCGGCGCCCTGAAGCTGCCAGCTGAACTGCGAAACCGAGGCGAGCAGCCGCTGAGGATAGTCCGCCGCGTTCAGGTGCGCCGTTAGCGAGAAGGTTAAATCGCGCTGATCGCGATTCACCCTGGCGCTCATTTCAAGCTGCGCCTGATCTTTCTCATCCTGCTCCATTTGCAGGTTAAGGTTACGCACCGTGACCTGCTCATCGTTTTCATGCTGGAACACCAGCAGGCTGTCGGCCACTTTCAGACGAGAGATATCAAACGACCAGCCGCGCTCGCTTTCCTGCGGCGCCACGCCGCCTTTCGGCCCAACCGGCGCCCCTTGCGGGTGGCGCTCTTCGCTTTGCGGAGTCAGTTGCACCACGGCGCCTTTCAGCATCACCTGGCGCACCTCTAAGCGATGCGAGAACAGCGGCAGGAGCGCTACGTCAAGGCGCATATTGTCGGCGCTCACCATCGGCACGCTCGCGCCCGGCGCGGTAAGACTCATGCGGCCGGACAGAATGCTCAACTGCGGCCATACATGCCAGCGCAACGGGCCGTCGAGCTTGAGCTGATAGCCGCTGCGCGCCTCGACCTGGCGAACCATATACGCGCGAAAATCGTTAGGATTGACCAGCAGAACAAGCGCGGAAAGGCCGGCGAAAAAGACCACCAGCAGAATCATCAGCGCGGTCAGAAGTCGTCTCATGTCATCCTCAGTTGACTGTGCCGACAGGCTCAGTCTTTATCAATTCGACTGGCGACCGCACCCTGCTGATCGCGATATTTAGCATCCTGACGGCGGTTATAAGGCCGCGCGGCGGGGCCTGAAAGCGGCTCGAAGCTGAGCGCACCGATAACCATGCCGGGGCGCAGCGCCAGCGGCAGCTTGCCGGAGTTATAAAACTCAAGCACGATGCAGCCCTGCCAGCCCGGGTCGATTCGGTGCGCGGTCACATGGACCATCAACCCCAGGCGCGCCAGCGATGAGCGCCCGTCAAGCCAGCCGACTAAATCTGCAGGCAGCGTGACGGATTCAAGCGTTACCGCCAGCGCCAGTTCGCCCGGATGCAGGAAAAACGCCTCGCCGTCGTTAAGAACTATCTCGTCGCTCATAACGCGATCGAGCGCGGCGCTGACTTCATCCTTCGGTCCGCTGAGATCGATATACGCGGCGGTATGGCCGCTAAAAGTACGGAATTTATTGCCGAGGCGCACATCCACGGTCGCGCCGTTGATGCGCTCCACCGGTGGACGCGGGGTGATCGACAAACGGCCTTCATCAAGCCAGGCTTCAATATCTCGGTCACAAAGACGCATCGCACGCTCTCCTGTTGTGCTGTTGTCCCGGCCTGCAGGCCGGGAGCGGAGGTAACTCTTTGAACGTTACACGCAAAATCTGCGTTATTCAAAAAACTGGCTGATTTTAGCCTTCAGGATATCAATCGCGATGCGGTTTTTTCCGCCGCGCGGCACGATGATATCGGCATACTGTTTGGAAGGGTCGATGAACTGCAGGAACATCGGGCGCACCGTTTTCTGATACTGCGCCATCACCGAGTCCATTGAGCGGCCGCGCTCATTCACGTCGCGCTTGATGCGGCGCATCAGGCAGATATCAAGCGGCGTATCGACGAAAATAGAGAAGTTCATCTCTTCACGCAGGCGCGCGTCGGTCAACAGCAGGATCCCTTCCAGAATAATGACCTTTTTCGGCTCGATATGAACGGTTTCTTTCATGCGGGTGTGTTCAACATAGCTGTACACCGGCAGCTCGATGGGCTTGCCCGCCTTCAGCATTTGCAGATGTTGAAACAGCAGATTGTGGTCCATCGCGCTTGGATGGTCGTAGTTGGTTTTAACCCTTTCTTCCATCGACAGATGACTTTGATCTTTGTAATAGCTGTCTTCCGGAATTACACCAATGTGTTCATCACCTACCTGTTCACGTAACTCCCGATAGAGCGTACTGGCGATTAAACTCTTACCTGAAGCCGATGCGCCGGCGATACCGATAATGACGCATTGATGGGACTTGTCAGTCATAAATTAGCGACCTGGTTTACTTAATTGTTAAGGAAGGGAGACGCGGGGGGCGTCAAACGCCGCAATTATAGGGATTTCCCTGTGGTGATACCAGCAAGAGCTTAATCGCGTCTGGGTGCGCCATAAAATCTGCTGAAAAAACAATAAGCCAAAAGTCGCAGGCGCAGATAAATCTCTACGAAATAATTATGACGGCGGAAAGGCAATTTCTGATCGTGCGCCATAGGAATTGTAAATTGTTTGTACTAGCATACCGAAAACTCTTTTTAAGATGCGTCCGGGCCTTGCTCCTGACGGCAATGCTTTTGCGGATTATGCGGTAATGACCAATAAAAAGAATAAGCGCGCTTTAGTTGCTACGCCACAGCCCCTGTTGCGCTGCCTGACGCTTGGGCTGCTTTCCTTTATTTTTACGCTATTTTCGCTGGAGCTGACGCTGCTCGGCACGATGCTGGCGCCGCTGTGGTTTCCCACGTCCTTAATGATTGTGGCGTTTTATCGCCACCCGCTGCGGCTGTGGCCCGGCATCGCCGTCGCCTGTTCGCTCGGCAGCATAGCGGCGACCATCGCGCTTTTTTCCGTCCAGCATGTCTTGCTGGGGTATACCTTTATTAACCTGTTCGAAGCGCTGGTCGGCGCGGTTTTGCTGCGAAAGTTACTGCCTTATTACAACCCTCTGCAGAATCTTAATAACTGGCTGCGGCTGGCGCTTGGCAGCGCGCTTATTCCTCCGCTTCTCGGCGGCCTGCTGTTACTCGCCTTTACTCACCCGGCCGACCCGCTGCGCAGCTTTTGCGTCTGGGTGCTTTCTGAAGCTATCGGCGCGCTGTCGCTGGTGCCGCTGGGGCTACTTTATAAATCGCACTATTTATTGCGCCATCGCGACCCGCGCCTGTTGCTGGAAACGCTGGGCACGCTCGCCGCTACGCTTTTCCTGAGCTGGTTCGCGCTGCATTATCTCCCCTGGCCTTTTACCATCGTTATCGTGCTGCTGATGTGGAGCGCTCTCCGGCTGCCGCGCCTTGAGGCCTTCGTCGTTTTTCTCGCAACGGTAATGGCGGTTTCCTTTATGCTCGCCTCCCAACCAGAGCTGGTGCAGTTGCCGAAGCCTAATGCGATGGCGAATGCGCCCTGGTTGCCCTTTTTGATGATTTTGCTACCAGCTAATATCATGACGATGGTGATGTACGCTTTTCGCGAAGAGCGTAAGCATATTTCTGAAAGCGAAGCGCGTTTTCGCAACGCCATGGAGTATTCCGCTATCGGCATGGCGCTGGTCTCTACAGACGGTCAGTGGCTGCAAGTCAACAAAGCGCTGTGCCGTTTTCTCGGCTACACCCCGGAGCAACTGCGCTCGCTGACCTTTCAACAGCTGACCTACCCGGAAGATTTGCACGGCGACCTCGAACAACTCGACAAGCTCACGCAGGGCATTATCAATAATTATTCTCTGGAAAAACGGTATTACACCAGCAATGGGGATATCGTCTGGGCGCTGCTGGCGGTTTCGGTCGTGCGCCACACCGACGGCTCGCCGCTCTACTTCATCGCCCAGGTGGAGGATATTACCGATCTCAAGCATACCGAGTGGGTTAATAAGCGTCTGATGGAGCGCATTACCCTTGCCAACGAAGCGGGCGGCATCGGCATCTGGGAGTGGGAACTGGGTCCTGACGTGATTACCTGGGACAAACGGATGTTTGAGCTTTATGACGTGCCGCTGCATGTCAAACCGACCTGGCAGCTCTGGCGTGAACGGCTCATTAAAGAAGACAGGCCGCTTGCGGAGAAGACCGTTCAGGAAGCGCTGCGCAACCGCATTCCCTTTAAGCTTGAATTTCGCATTCAGGTTCAGGGCCGTATTCGTCATATCCGCGCCCTGGCCAACCGCGTGCTGAATAAAAACGGCGAAGTGGAACGCCTGCTTGGCATCAACATGGACATGACCGAAGTAAAACAGCTTAACGAAGCGTTGTTTCAGGAAAAAGAGCGTTTGCACATTACGCTCGACTCCATTGGCGAGGGGGTTATCTGCGCCGATCAGGAGCTGAACGTAACCTTCATGAATCCGGTGGCGGAAAAAATGAGCGGCTGGACGCAGGAGCAGGCGCTGGGTCAGCCGCTCGCAAACGTGCTGCGCATTACGGTGGGGGATAACGGCCCGCTGCTTGATAACATCCACAGCGGCGACTCATCCCGCACCAGCGCCATTGAACAGGATATCGTTTTACACTGCCGCAGCGGCGGCGCTTACGACATCCACTACACCATCACGCCGCTCAGCACGCTCGACGGGCAGAATATCGGCTCGGTAATGGTTATCCATGACGTCACTGAATCGCGCAAAATGCTGCGCCAGCTCAGCTATAACGCCTCGCATGACGCCCTGACTCATCTCTCCAACCGCGTCAGCTTTGAAAACCACCTCAAGCGCTTGTTGCAAAGCGTAAATGACAACCATCAGCGTCACGCGCTGGTGTTTATCGACCTCGATCGCTTTAAAGCGGTTAATGATACCGCCGGCCACGCGGCGGGCGACGCGCTGCTGCGCGAGCTTGCCTCAATGATGCTTGGCATGCTGCGCACCACCGATGTGCTGGCGCGCCTTGGCGGCGATGAATTCGGCCTGCTGTTGCCTGATTGCAGCGTGGATAACGCCCGCACCATTTCCGAGCGCCTGATTGCCGCCGTCAATGATTACCATTTTATCTGGGAAGGCCGGCTGCACCGTATCGGCGCCAGCGCCGGGATTACCATGATTGACGCCAGCAATAATCAGGCCTCTGAAGTGATGTCGCAGGCGGATATCGCCTGCTACGCCTCAAAAAATAACGGTCGCGGCGTAGTGACGCTGTATGAGCCGCAACAGCAACGGCTACAGCAAAGCCGCGAAGCGCTGCCGCTCGATGAACAGTGGCGCATGATAAAAGAGAACCCGATGGCGTTAGTCGCGCGCCCTGTCGCATCGCCCCGCATACCGGAAAGCACCAGCTTTTTGCTGCTCTCAGTCCGACTGTGGACCAGCGAAGGCACGGTAGTGGAAGAGCAGGCGTTTCGTTCCACCATCAACGAAACGGAACTGTTGCATGCGCTCGATCGCCGCGTACTGCACGACTTCTTTAACGAGCACGCCGCCGACGCGGCGCGCAAAGGCTTTGGCGTCGCGCTGCCGCTCTCCGCGGGAATAACCGGCCCGCGTCTGGTTGATGAACTGCTGGATTTGCTCGACGCCGGTCCCTTCCCGCCTCGCCTGCTGCATCTGGTCATCAATAGCGACGCGTTTGAAAAAGATCCGCTCATGACCAGCCGCCAGCTCGACAGGCTGCGCCAGGCGGGTTGCCATATCATCCTGAGCCATGTCGGCCGCGACCTGGAGGTCTTTAACCACATCAGCCGCGCCGTTGCGGATTATGTCATGCTCGATCCGGAAGTGGTGATGAACGTCCATACCAATCTGATGGACGAAATGCTGGCTACCATCGTGCTGGGCCACGCGCGGCGGCTCAAGGTCGCCTGCATCGCCGGCCCCGTGGCCCATCCGGTCATGATGGAGACGCTGGCGGGCATCGGCGTCGACATGGTTTACGGTGACGCCCTGGCGCCAGGGCAGCCGCTCAGCCTGCTGCTCAACAGCAGCTATTTCGCCATCAACTGATCGTCAGGCCGCCAGCCGTAACTAAACCAGATATGCAGCAGCGCGTAGGAGCGCCACGGCTGCCAGCGCAGCGCATAACGGCGAATTTGCGCAGGCGTCATACCGGCGAAGCGCTGTTTGATGGCGTAGTCGTCAGCCAGAAAAACATCCGGCGCCTGCCAGCCGCGCAGCGCGAAATAGTTCGCCGTCCAGCGGCCTATGCCGGGCATTTGCATGAGCGCTTTCATCCCATGCTCTACATCCGTCGGCCGCGTCAGGGGGAAGCGCCCCGCTTCGCATTCGCGGGCCAGATGAATAAGCGCCTCGGCGCGCTTAAGCGGCATCCCCAGCGCCTTCAGCACCAGCGGGTCGGCCAGCGCCAGCTGCGCGGCGGTGGGAAAAAGCCGCCATTCTCCCTGCTCATCCAGCGGCGCGCCATACGCCGCCACCACTTTGCCGGTCAGCCGCGCCGCCTGTTTGACGCTGACCAGTTGACCGAGAATGGCGCGTACGCCCTGCTCAAACACATCCATGCAGCCCGGCAACCGCAGGCCGGGGCGGTTGCTTGCCAGTTCGCCCAGCGTCTGGTGAACGATAGCCGGGTTCATATCCAGATCCAGCAGCCGACGCACGCGTTCAACCACCTTATCGACGACAGGCTGCAACCCTTCGCTTATCTCCACCTCCAGCTGATGATTTTCCGCACGCGGCGTCAGCGTCAGCCATCCGTGATGCCCTTCCATCGCGAGCGTGCGGCGGTAGCGCTCGGGCGTGACGGTTTCTACGCCTTCAACGGCGCGGTCACCCAGAAAAGCGAACATCCACGTCCAGTCATAGGGCGGCTGATAGCTAAGGATTATCATGGCGTCTCCTTTGTTAATGATTTCCTTAGCATAATGGGTAATCGCGCTTTTCGCCTTGCCCACATATTCTGTTTGCCCGGCAGGCCGCATTCGGCTAAAGTCGCCCCCCTTCTTCACCGGCATGGGGATAACGATGTTTATTGGTTTTGACTACGGCACCGCCAACTGTTCGGTAGCGGTGATGCGCGAGGGCTCGCCGCAGCTGCTGACGCTGGAAAACGGCTCGCCGCTTCTGCCTTCCATGATAAGCGCGCCGACGCGCGAAGCCGTCAGCGAATGGCTTTATCGCCACCACGGCGTCGCCGCGCAGGAAAAAGAGACGCAGGCGCTGTTAAGACGCGCCATCGCTTACAACCGCGAAGAAGATATTGAGGTGACGCCAGGCAGCGTGCTGTTTGGCCTGAACGCGCTTGGGCACTATATGGTCGACCCGGAAGAGGTCTGGTTCGTCAAGTCGCCGAAATCCTTCCTCGGCGCAAGCGGCCTGAAGCCGCAGCAGGTGGCGCTGTTTGAAGACCTGGTCTGCTCCATGATGCTGCACATCCGCAACACGGCGCAAACTCAGACGCAGGAAGCGATAGACCAGGCGGTAATTGGCCGCCCGGTTAACTTCCAGGGGCTCGGCGGCGATGAAGCGAACGCGCAGGCGCAGGGCATTCTGGAGCGCGCGGCGAAACGCGCAGGCTTTCGCGACGTGGTGTTCCAGTTTGAACCGGTGGCGGCCGGGCTTGATTTCGAAGCGACGCTCAAAGAAGAGAAGCGCGTGCTGGTCGTGGATATCGGCGGCGGCACCACCGACTGCTCTTTATTGCTGATGGGCCCGCAGTGGCGTGGACGCCGCGACCGCGAGGCGAGCCTGCTTGGCCACAGCGGCTGTCGCGTGGGCGGCAACGATCTTGATATCGCGCTGGCGTTCAAACAGCTCATGCCGCTGCTGGGGCTTGGCGGCTTGACGGAAAAAGGCACCGCCCTGCCGGCGCTGCCCTGGTGGAACGCCTGCGCGATTAACGACGTCCCGGCGCAGAGCGATTTTTACAGCGCAGCCAATGGCCGCCTGCTGGCGGACCTGGCGCGCGACGCGCGGGAAAGCGAAAAGGTGGCGCGGCTGCAAAAAGTCTGGCGTCAGCGTCTGAGCTACCGGCTGGTGCGCGCGGCGGAAGAGAGCAAAATCGCCCTTTCCGGCGCCCGCGAGACCCGCGCGATGCTGCCGTTTATCGCCGAGGCGCTGCAAACCGATATCACCCAGGAAGCGCTGGAGGCCGCGCTTGCCCAGCCGTTGCAGCGCATTCTTGAGCAGGTTTCCCTGGCGCTGGAGGAGAACCGCGAGCGTCCGGATGTGATTTATCTCACCGGCGGCAGCGCCCGTTCTCCGCTGATTAAAACAGCGCTGGCGCAGCAGTTGCCCGGCATTCCCATCATGGGCGGCGACGACTTCGGCTCGGTTACCGCCGGGCTCGCGCGTTGGGCGCAGGTGGTGTTTGGCTAAGGCTTAAAGGGGAAACGTCGACGTTTCCCCGTTCATTTCCACTTTAAGCGAAAGTTTGCCGCCCAGCGCCTCAATATAGCGTTTGAGCGTAATGAGTTTGATATCCACGCCGCGTTGCTCCAGGGCCGCGATCGCAGGCTGAGTCACGCCCATCATTTCCGCAACCTGCTGCTGAGAGATAGCAAGTGTTTCACGCAGCCGTTGAAGTTCAACCTCCAGCACGCTTTCTTCCGCCATCTTTTTTACCCGCTTGCGCCGTTCTGGCGGCATTTGCGCGATGACATCCTGCAATGTTTTCATTTTGTTTTCTCCACTGAAAGCAGATGGCGCGAAAACGCCTCGTCGGCAAGACGAATGCAGGTCTCGTAAAAACGCTTCTGATTCGATTTATCGCCACCGCACAAAACCACAGCCCGACGCTGCGGGTCGAATGCATAAAACAGTCGATAGGCGCGCCTGAAAAAAGAAAACGCAGCTCTTTCATATTCACAAAAGCCGAACCTTTTACCCGGTCGGTCCAGGGGCGGCCTAACAGGGGACCATACTGTTCAAGCTTCGCCAGTTCCGCGATAGCTTTATCCTGCAACTCAGGGCGTTGCTGCTGATACCACTGCATAAATTCAGGGCTAAAAAGCACAGTCCATGTCATGCCTGCTCCATAAATTGTAGTTTATATTTTATCGATAAACCACACTTTAAGCGCGGATAACCATCACCGCGAGCCTGTCGGCATAACTTTGCGAGGTATTTCCCGCAACCCGCGCCATTCAGACTTATCCTGACCTTGTTTCATATTTCCTCCATTATTCTCCGGCGTCGCGTAACTAAACTAGTATCATTACGCCTAATCGTTTCAGGAAAAGAAGACGTTTAACTTATGAAAGGCAATAAGCATTCCCGCTGGTGGCTGTGGGCTGGCGTTGTCGTGGTGGTGATTGCCGCCGTGCTGTACTGGCACAACGCGCATCAAAGCGCGCCTGAGTCATCGCAAGCTTCCGCGCAGCAGCGCCCGACGACTGGCGGCCGTAAAGGGATGCGCGGCGGAGCGCTTGCGCCCGTACAGGCCGCCGTCGCCACCAGCCAGACCGTGCCGCGCTATCTCACCGGCCTTGGCACCATTACCGCCGCCAATACCGTTACGGTGCGAAGCCGCGTCGACGGCCAGCTGATGGCGCTCCACTTCAAGGAAGGCCAGCAGGTAAAAGCGGGCGATCTGCTCGCAGAGATCGATCCGAGCCAGTTTAATGTCGCGCTCGCCCAGGCGCAGGGGCAACTTGCCCGCGATAAGGCAACCCTCGCCAACGCCCGCCGCGACCTGGCGCGCTACCAGCAGCTTTCAAAAACCAATCTGGTTTCACGTCAGGAGCTTGACGCCCAGCAGGCGCTGGTGAGCGAAACCGCAGGCACCATCAAAGCGGATGAAGCGGCGGTCGCCAGTGCGCAGTTGCAGCTCAACTGGAGCCGCATTACGGCGCCGATTGACGGCCGGGTCGGTTTAAAGCAGGTGGATATCGGCAACCAGATTTCCAGCGGCGACACCACCGGCATTGTGGTGCTGACGCAAACCCATCCTATCGACCTCGTTTTTACCCTGCCGGAGAGCGAAATCGCCACGGTCGTACAGGCGCAAAAAGCGGGCCAGACCCTGACGGTGGAAGCCTGGGATCGCACCAACAAGCAGAAACTCAGCACCGGCGCGCTGCTGAGCTTTGATAACCAGATAGACGCCACCACCGGCACCATCAAGCTGAAAGCGCGTTTTGAAAACCAGGACGACGCGCTGTTTCCTAATCAGTTTGTTAACGCCCGCATGCTGGTGGCTAAAGAAGAGAACGCCGTGGTTATCCCTACCGCCGCGCTGCAAATGGGCAATGAAGGCAACTTCGTCTGGGTGCTGAACGACAAAAACCAGGTCAGCAAGCACACCGTCACCACCGGCATTCAGGACAGCGAAAAAGTGGTGATTACCGCCGGACTGTCGACGGGCGACCGCGTAGTCACCGATGGCATTGACCGTCTGACCGAAGGGGCACACGTAGAGGTAGTTGAGCCTCAGGCGCAGGCGAGCGGTGAACAGAAAAAAGCGCCCGCCACCGGCTCTCACGCCGGGCCGCGCAGTGAGGCCTCGCGCACGGGAGCCGCGTCCTGATGCAGGTGTTACCTCCGGGGTCTACAGGCGGCCCGTCGCGCCTGTTTATCATGCGTCCTGTCGCCACCACGCTGCTGATGGTGGCAATCCTGCTCGCCGGGATTATCGGCTACCGCTTTTTACCCGTTTCGGCGCTGCCGGAAGTCGACTACCCCACCATTCAGGTGGTGACCCTCTACCCGGGCGCCAGCCCGGATGTGGTGACGTCCGCCATTACCGCGCCGCTTGAGCGGCAGTTCGGCCAGATGTCGGGCTTAAAGCAGATGGCGTCGCAAAGCGCCGGCGGCGCTTCGGTGGTGACGTTGCAGTTCCAGCTGACGCTGCCGCTGGATGTCGCCGAGCAGGAAGTGCAGGCGGCGATTAACGCCGCCACCAACCTGTTGCCGAGCGACCTGCCCAACCCGCCGGTCTACAGCAAAGTTAACCCGGCGGACCCACCCATCATGACGCTCGCAGTCACCTCCTCCGCCCTGCCGATGACGCAGGTGGAAGATATGGTGGAAACGCGTGTGGCGCAGAAAATCTCCCAGGTGGCGGGGGTGGGACTGGTGACGCTTTCAGGCGGCCAACGTCCGGCGGTGCGGGTGAAACTTAACGCCCCGGCGCTGGCCTCGCTGGGGCTGACCAGCGAAACGGTGCGCACTGCCATCAGCAATGCCAACGTCAACTCGGCGAAAGGCAGTATGGACGGCCCGACGCGGGCGATCACGCTCTCCGCCAACGACCAGATGACCTCCGCCGCCGAGTATCGCAACCTCATCATCGCGTACCAGAACGGCGCGGCGATCCGCCTGGGCGACGTGGCAACGGTGGAGCAAGGCGCGGAAAACAGCTGGCTTGGCGCCTGGGCTAACAAACAGCAGGCAATAGTAATGAACGTGCAACGCCAGCCGGGCGCCAACATCATCACCACTGCCGACACCATCCGTCAGATGCTGCCAACGCTCACGCAGAGCCTGCCGAAGTCAGTGAAAGTAGAGTTGCTTACCGACCGCACCACCAATATCCGCGCCTCGGTGGATGACACCCAGCATGAATTGATGCTGGCTATCGCGCTGGTAGTCATGATTATTTACCTGTTTCTGCGTAACGTGCCGGCGACCATTATCCCGGCGGTAGCGGTGCCGCTCTCGCTGGTAGGCACCTTTGCGGTGATGGTGTTTCTTGATTTCTCCATCAACAACCTGACGCTGATGGCGCTGACCATCGCCACCGGCTTTGTGGTGGATGACGCCATCGTGGTGATTGAGAACATCTCGCGCTATATCGAAAAGGGCGAAAAACCGCTGGCCGCCGCGCTGAAAGGGGCGGGCGAAATCGGCTTTACCATTATCTCCCTGACCTTCTCACTGATAGCGGTGCTGATCCCCCTGCTGTTTATGGGCGATATCGTCGGCCGTCTGTTCCGCGAGTTCGCCGTTACGCTGGCGGTGGCTATCCTGATCTCCGCCGTCGTCTCGCTGACGCTGACGCCAATGATGTGCGCGCGCATGTTAAGCCATGCCTCGCTGCGCAAGCAGAACCGTTTCTCGCGCGCTTCTGAACGCTTCTTTGACCGGGTGATTGCGGGTTATGGCCGACTGCTGAAACGGGTGCTTAACCATCCGTGGCTCACGCTCGGCGTGGCATTGGGCACGCTGGCGCTCACCGTTCTGCTGTGGGTGCTTATCCCGAAAGGCTTTTTCCCGGTGCAGGACAACGGCATCATTCAGGGGACGCTGCAGGCGCCGCAGTCTACGTCGTTCTCCAGCATGGCGCAGCGCCAGCGGCAGGTGGCGGACGTTATCCTTAAGGATCCGGCCGTAGAGAGCCTTACCTCGTTTGTCGGCGTGGACGGCACGAACCCGTCGCTCAACAGCGCCCGCCTGCAAATCAACCTCAAAGCGCTGGACGAGCGCGACGACCGCGTGCAGACGGTTATCGAGCGCCTTCAACAGGCGGTGGCGAAGGTGCCCGGCGTGCAGCTCTATTTGCAGCCGATTCAGGACCTGACGATTGACACCCAGGTGAGCCGCACCCAGTACCAGTTCACGCTGCAGGCGAACTCTCTTGACGCGCTCAGCGTCTGGGTGCCGAAGCTGATGGATGAGCTGCGCACGCGCCCGGAACTGGCGGACGTCAGCAGCGACTGGCAGGATCAGGGGCTGGTGGCCTACGTCAATGTCGATCGCGCCAGCGCCAGCCGTCTTGGCATCAGCATGGCGGACGTGGATAACGCGCTCTATAACGCCTTTGGCCAGCGCCTTATCTCCACCATCTATACCCAGGCGAACCAGTATCGCGTGGTGCTGGAGCATGACGCCGCGGCGACGCCCGGTCTTGCGGCGCTGGACAACATTCGCCTCGCCAGCAGCGAGGGCGGCGCGGTGCCGCTAAGCAGCATTGCGAAAGTTGAGCAGCGCTTCGGGCCGCTGTCGATAAACCATCTCGACCAGTTCCCGTCCACCACTATCTCGTTCAACGTGCCGGAGGATTACTCGCTGGGCGACGCGGTGCAGGCGGTAACCGAGGCGGAGCAGGCGCTCGCCTTCCCGACCGACATCACCACCTCTTTCCAGGGCAGCACGCTGGCGTTCCAGGCGGCGCTCGGCAGCACCATCTGGCTGATTGTCGCCTCGGTCGTGGCGATGTATATCGTCCTTGGCGTGCTCTATGAGAGCTTTATTCACCCGATAACCATTCTCTCAACGCTGCCCACCGCAGGCGTCGGCGCGCTGCTGGCGCTGCTGCTGGCCGGCAGCGAGCTGGATGTTATCGCCATCATCGGCATCATTTTGCTTATCGGCATCGTGAAGAAAAACGCCATCATGATGATAGACTTCGCGCTGGCGGCGGAGCGCGAACAGGGAATGTCGCCTTATGAAGCGATTTACCAGGCCTGCCTGCTGCGCTTCAGGCCCATTCTGATGACCACGCTGGCGGCGCTGCTTGGCGCGCTGCCGCTGATGCTAAGCACCGGCGTGGGCGCGGAGCTCAGGCGCCCGCTCGGCATCGGCATGGTGGGCGGCCTGCTGGTAAGCCAGGTGCTGACGCTCTTTACTACGCCGGTGATTTATCTGCTCTTCGACCGGCTTGCGAACGCAGCCCGCAGCCGCTTCCCGCAGCGTGAAGAGGAGGCGTAAGTGAAGTTTTACGCCCTCTTTATCTACCGTCCGGTGGCGACCATTCTGCTGACCATCGCCGTGACCCTGTGCGGCGTACTGGGCTTTCGCCTGCTGCCGGTCGCGCCGCTGCCGCAGGTCGATTTCCCGGTTATCATGGTCAGCGCGTCGCTGCCGGGCGCGTCGCCGGAAACCATGGCCTCGTCGGTGGCGACGCCGCTTGAGCGCTCACTCGGGCGCATCGCGGGCGTTAACGAGATGACCTCGTCAAGCTCCCTTGGCAGCACTCGCATCATCCTGGAGTTCAATTTCGACCGCGACATCAACGGCGCGGCGCGCGACGTGCAGGCGGCGATTAACGCCGCGCAAAGCCTGCTGCCAAGCGGCATGCCTTCGCGCCCAACCTACCGCAAGGCAAACCCCTCAGACGCGCCCATTATGATCCTGACGCTCACCTCGGAGACCTACTCCCAGGGCGAGCTCTATGATTATGCTTCGACGCAGCTTGCGCAAACCATCGCCCAGATTGATGGCGTGGGCGATGTGGACGTCGGCGGCAGTTCGCTGCCTGCCGTGCGGGTGGCGCTTAACCCGCAGGCGCTCTTTAACCAGGGCGTCTCGCTTGACGACGTGCGCAGCGCCATCAGCGACAGCAATGTTCGCCGTCCGCAGGGCGCGGTGGAAGACGCCAGCCGCCGCTGGCAGTTACAGACCAACGATGAGCTGAAAACCGCCGCCGAGTACCAGCCGGTCATTGTGCACTACAACAACGGTGCGGCGGTTCGCTTAAGCGATGTGGCGACCATCACCGACTCGGTGCAGGATGTGCGTAACGCCGGGATGACGAACGCGAAGCCCGCTATCTTGCTGATGATCCGCAAGCTGCCGGAAGCCAATATCATCCAGACGGTGGACCGCATTCGCGCCAAAGTGCCGGAGCTTCGCGACACCATCCCCACCGCTATCGATTTGCAGATAGCGCAGGATCGCTCCCCGACTATCCGCGCCTCGCTCGCCGAGGTGGAGCAGACGCTGGCGATTTCCGTCGCGCTGGTCATTCTGGTGGTCTTTTTGTTCCTGCGCGACGGGCGCGCCACCTTTATCCCGGCGGTAGCGGTGCCGGTTTCGCTGATAGGCACCTGCGCGGCGATGTACCTGTGCGGCTTTAGCCTCAATAACCTGTCGCTGATGGCGCTGACCATCGCCACTGGCTTCGTGGTGGATGACGCTATCGTGGTGCTGGAGAATATCGCCCGCCACCTGGAGTCGGGAATGAAGCCGCTGCAGGCGGCGTTGCAGGGGGTGCGCGAGGTCGGCTTTACGGTGCTCTCCATGAGCCTGTCACTGGTGGCAGTTTTTCTGCCGCTGCTGCTGATGGGCGGCCTGCCGGGCAGGCTGTTCCGCGAATTCGCCGTCACGCTTTCGGTGGCGATAGGCATCTCCATGGTCGTTTCGCTGACGCTGACGCCGATGATGTGCGGCTGGCTGCTGAAAAGCGAAAAACCACACCGCCCCGCCCGCAAGCGCGGCGTGGGCCGACTGCTTATCGCCTTGCAGGGCGGCTATGCCCGCTCGCTGAAATGGGTGCTTAACCATGCGCGGCTGGTGGGCGTTATTTTTATCGCCACCCTCGCGCTGAACGTCTGGCTTTATATCGCCATTCCGAAAACCTTCTTCCCCGAGCAGGATACCGGCCAGCTGATGGGCGGCATTCAGGCGGACCAGAGCATCTCGTTCCAGGCGATGCGCGGCAAGCTGCAAAACTTTATGAAGATTATTCGCGACGACCCGGCGGTGGATAACGTCACCGGCTTTACCGGCGGCTCGCGGGTTAATAGCGGCATGATGTTTATTACGCTCACGCCGCGCGACGAGCGCAATGAAAGCGCCCAGCAGGTTATTGACCGGCTGCGTAAAAAGCTCGCCAAAGAGCCCGGCGCCAGTTTGTTTCTGATGGCGGTGCAGGATATCCGCGTCGGCGGGCGTCAGGCCAACGCCAGCTATCAGTACACGCTGCTTTCCGACGACCTCGCCGCGCTGCGGGAATGGGAGCCGAAAATTCGCGCCGCCTTCGCGAAGTTGCCCGAGCTTGCCGACGTTAACTCCGACCAGCAGGACAACGGCGCGGAGATGAACCTGATTTATGACCGCGAGACCATGTCGCGCCTCGGCATCAGCGTGCAGGACGCCAACAGCCTGCTGAACAACGCCTTCGGCCAGCGGCAGATCTCCACCATCTACGAAGCGCTTAACCAGTACAAGGTAGTGATGGAGGTGGACCCGCGTTATACCCAGGATATCAGTGCGCTGGACCAGATGTTTGTGGTCAACGGCGAAGGCAAACCGATCCCGCTCTCTTATTTCGCGAAGTGGCAGCCCGCCAACGCGCCGCTTTCTGTGAACCACCAGGGGCTGTCGGCCTCCTCCACCATCGCCTTTAACCTGCCGACCGGCGTGTCGCTCTCTGAGGCGAGCGCGGCTATCGAGCGCGCCATGGTCACGCTTGGCGTGCCCACAACGGTGCGAGGCAGCTTCGCCGGCACCGCTCAGGTGTTCCAGCAGACGATGAACTCGCAGGTGATTCTGATCCTTGCCGCTATCGCCACGGTCTATATCGTGCTCGGCATTCTCTATGAAAGCTATGTACACCCGCTCACCATTCTCTCCACCCTTCCCTCGGCGGGCGTGGGGGCGCTGCTGGCGCTGGAGTGGTTTGGCGCGCCGTTTAGCTTGATCGCGCTCATCGGTATTATGTTGTTAATTGGCATAGTGAAGAAGAACGCCATCATGATGGTCGATTTCGCCATCGAGGCGCAGCGCAACGGCAATCTGACGCCGCAGGAGGCGATTTTCCAGGCGAGCCTGCTGCGCTTTCGCCCCATCATGATGACCACGCTGGCGGCGCTGTTCGGCGCGCTGCCGCTGGTGCTTTCCGGCGGAGACGGTTCGGAACTGCGTCAGCCGCTCGGCATCACCATCGTCGGCGGGCTGGTCATGAGTCAGCTGTTAACGCTTTACACCACGCCAGTGGTTTACCTTTTCTTTGACCGCTTACGGCTGCGCTTTGCGCGCACGCCAAAACAGGATAAAACGCTATCGATAAGTGAGTAAGCCTATGACAGACCTGCCCAACAGCGTGCGCTGGCAACTGTGGATAGTCGCCTTTGGCTTCTTTATGCAGTCGCTCGACACCACCATCGTCAATACCGCCCTCCCCTCCATGGCGGAAAGCCTGGGGGAGAGCCCGCTTCATATGCACATGGTGATCGTCGCCTATGTGCTGACGGTAGCGGTGACGCTGCCCGCCAGCGGCTGGCTGGCGGACCGGGTTGGGGTGCGCAATATCTTCTTTTGCGCCATTGTCATTTTTACGCTCGGATCGCTGTTTTGCGCCATGGCCAATACGCTCAACGGCCTGGTGGCGGCGCGCGTGGTGCAGGGGATCGGCGGGGCGATGATGGTGCCGGTGGGCAGGCTGACGGTAATGAAAATCGTCCCGCGCGAGCAGTACATGGCGGCAATGACGTTCGTGACGCTCCCAGGCCAGGTCGGGCCGCTGCTTGGCCCGGCGCTCGGCGGTGTGCTGGTGGAGTACGCCTCCTGGCACTGGATCTTCTTAATCAACCTGCCGGTAGGCGTAGTGGGCGCCATCGCTACCCTGTGGCTGATGCCGAATTACACCATGCAGACCCGGCGCTTCGATTTTTCCGGCTTTTTGCTGCTCGCGGTGGGCATGGCGGCGCTGACTATCGCGCTCGACGGGCAAAAAGGGCTTGGCATCTCGCCGGTGGCGCTCAGTTTACTCATCTCGGCGGGGGCCGCCGCCCTTATCTTTTATCTCTGGCACGCGCGCGGTAATGAGTCGGCGCTCTTTAACCTGCGGCTTTTTGACACCCGAACCTTCTCGCTTGGCCTGTTCGGCAGCCTCTGCGGACGCATCGGCAGCGGCATGCTGCCCTTCATGACGCCCATCTTCCTGCAAATCGGCCTCGGCTTTTCGCCGTTTCACGCAGGGCTGATGATGATCCCGATGGTGCTTGGCAGCATGGGGATGAAGCGCATCGTGGTGCAGGTGGTGAACCGCTTTGGCTACCGCAACACGCTGGTGGTTTCCACGCTGGCGCTGGCGCTTATCAGCCTGCTGTTTATGTGGGTGGGGCTGATGGGTTGGTATTCTCTGCTGCCGGTGGTGCTTTTCTTCCAGGGCGTTGTTAACTCCGTGCGCTTTTCTTCCATGAACACGCTGACGCTTCGCGACCTGCCGGACGAGCTGGCAAGCGGCGGCAACAGCCTGCTTTCGATGGTGATGCAACTTTCCATGAGTATTGGCGTTTCGGTCGCCGGGATCCTGCTCGGCGCCTTCGGCCATAACCAGCTGGCGGCCGACAGCGGCATCGCGCATGAGGTTTTCCTCTACACCTATTTCTGCATGGCGGCGATCATCGCCTTGCCCGCGCTGGTTTTCGCCCGCGTGCCTAAGGACACCATGAAAAACGTCGTTATCGCGCGGCGTAAAAGGAGCCACAAGTAAATGAAATTCTGGCGGCCCGGCATCACCGGCAAGCTGTTTTTAGCGATTTTCGCCACCTGCATTCTGCTGCTTATCACCATGCACTGGGCGGTGCGGTTGAGCTTTGAGCGCGGCTTTATTGACTACATTAAGCACGGCAACGAACAGCGAATGTCGATGTTAAGCGACGCCCTTGCCGAGCAATACACCACGCACGGCAACTGGGAATTTTTGCGCCATAACGATCGCTTCGTGTTTCAGATCCTCCGCTCGTTCGATCGGGAAAATGAACATGATGACCGTCCGCCGCCGGATCGCCCGCCGCCGGACCTGCCGCCTCACGGCTGGCGCACGCAGTTCTGGGTGGTCGATCAGGATCAGAACGTACTGGTTGGGCCGCGCGCGCCAGTGCCGCCGGACGGCGCGCGCCACGCAATCCAGGTGAATGGCGCCACGGTAGGCTGGGTTATCGCCTCGCCGGTCGAGCGGCTGACCCGCAGCACGGACATTAACTTCGACAAGCAACAGCGGCGCACCAGCTGGCTGATTGTCGCGCTCGCCACGCTGCTGGCCGCGCTCGCCACCTTCCTGTTGGCGCGGGGGTTGCTGGCGCCGGTAAAACGGCTGGTGGAAGGCACCCACAGACTGGCGGCGGGCGATTTCACCACCCGCGTGGCCTCTACAGGCCAGGATGAGCTTGGCAAGCTGGCGAACGATTTTAACCAGCTCGCCAGTACGCTTGAAAAAAACCAGACCATGCGCCGCGCTTTTATGGCCGACATCTCCCATGAACTGCGCACGCCGCTCGCCGTGCTGCGCGGCGAACTGGAAGCGATACAGGACGGCGTGCGGCAGTTTACGCCGGAATCGGTCGCCTCGCTGCAGGCGGAAGTAGGCACGCTCACGAAGCTTGTGGACGATCTGCATCAGCTTTCGCTTTCTGACGAAGGGGCGCTGGCTTATCAGAAAGCCCCGGTGGATGTGGTGAACCTGCTGGAGATGGCCGCTGGCGCGTTTCGTGAGCGCTTAGCGGGGCGCGGGCTTACGATTGCGCTCTCTTTGCCAGACAGCGCTCAGGTCTTCGGCGACCGCGATCGCCTGATGCAGCTTTTCAATAACTTGCTTGAGAACAGCCTGCGCTACACCGACGCGGGCGGCCAGTTGTTGATTCAGGGCGAAGCGCAACCAGGGCGGCTGGTGCTGACCTTTGCCGACAGCGCGCCGGGCGTGAGCGACGCGCAACTCGGGCTGCTGTTTGAGCGCTTCTACCGCGCCGAAGGGTCGCGCAACCGCGCCAGCGGCGGCTCCGGCCTTGGGCTTGCCATTTGCACCAATATCGTTGAAGCGCATGGCGGCACCATTTCCGCCGCGCATTCGCCTTTGGGCGGTGTAAGCATTACAGTAACCTTACCGCTCGATTCTGACCTGCCGAGAGATGTATGACCGATATGCCGATTGACGACAATGCGCCGCGTATTTTGATTGTGGAAGACGAACCCAAGCTCGGGCAGCTGCTTATCGACTATTTACGCGCCGCGAACTATGCGCCGACGCTCATCAGCCACGGCGACAAGGTGTTGCCCTGGGTGCGCCAGACGCCGCCGGACCTTATCCTGCTCGATTTGATGCTGCCGGGCACCGACGGCCTGACGTTGTGCCGTGAAATCCGCCGCTTCTCTGAGGTGCCGATTGTGATGGTTACGGCGAAGATTGAAGAGATTGACCGCCTGCTGGGGCTGGAGATTGGCGCCGATGACTATATCTGCAAGCCTTACAGCCCGCGCGAAGTGGTGGCGCGCGTGAAGACTATTCTGCGCCGCTGCCGTCCGCAGCGCGAGGTGCAGGCGCTGGATGCCCAAAGCCCGCTGGTTATCGACGAGAGCCGTTTTCAGGCCAGCTGGCGCGAGAAAGCGCTGGATCTCACGCCTGCGGAATTTCGCCTGCTGAAAACACTCTCCAGCGAACCGGGCAAAGTGTTCTCCCGCGAGCAGTTATTAAACCACCTGTATGATGATTACCGCGTGGTAACGGACCGCACCATCGACAGCCACATTAAAAACCTGCGCCGCAAGCTGGAGGCGCTGGACGCCGAGCAGTCGTTTATTCGCGCCGTGTACGGCGTGGGGTATCGATGGGAGGCGGACGCCTGTCGGATGGGGTGATGCGCCCTCTTCGACAGCGGTGCTTCAAAGGCGGGCAGCGCAGTATGACCCGCCTTCTCCCTTTCAGCCTTTCCCCCTTTCAGCCTTTCCCCCTTTCAGCCTCTCAGCCTTTCAGCCTTCAGCGAAAACTTCGGCCTGTTCATTATCGGCCCTTGAAGCGCGGACGTTATCCGGCCTCAAAATTGCCTCAGCTTTTTTACGGTGGCCGGGTCACGCCGGCTGGACCCGGCGTGAGGGCATGTCGGCACAAGGATGTGCCGTCATGCCCGACCCGAAGCCAACGAAAAAAAGATGAGGTTTCCCGCTTAGCGGGCAATTTTGCGAGCCGGGAGCCGGGGTCGCCAGGGGGCTGGCGGCGAAGCCCCCTGGCACGTTCGCAGGAGTAGCACTTACATAGTGAAACAGCGCATCGCGAACGTAACACTAACTGCCCCAGCATAGAGTGATAGCCCCATAGCTCCATAGCTCCATAGCTCCATAGCCCCATAGCCCCATAGCCCCATAGCCCCATAGCCCCATAGCGTTATAAATCTACAACAACCGTGGCTAACCGAAGCCCCGTTTGCACCGCGCTGCGCCTGGCGCTACAATTCCCGCCCTTAACGTGGGGTAAAGGTGCCCCCGTCCGCCTTATTTCAGGCGGGTCTGACCTGTCATCAGAACGAGAACGCCATGTTTAAACCGGAACTCCTTTCGCCTGCGGGCACGCTGAAAAATATGCGTTACGCCTTCGCTTACGGCGCCGACGCCGTCTATGCGGGCCAGCCGCGCTACTCCCTTCGCGTGCGCAATAACGAATTCAACCACGAGAATTTACAGCTCGGCATTAATGAAGCGCACGCGCTGGGCAAGAAATTCTACGTGGTGGTGAATATCGCCCCGCACAACGCCAAGCTGAAAACCTTTATCCGCGATCTTAAGCCAGTGGTGGATATGGGTCCGGACGCGCTAATCATGTCCGACCCGGGGTTAATCATGCTGGTGCGCGAGCATTTCCCGCAGATGGATATTCACCTCTCGGTGCAGGCGAACGCCGTTAACTGGGCGACGGTGAAGTTCTGGAAACAGATGGGCCTGACCCGCGTTATTCTCTCCCGCGAGCTTTCGCTGGAAGAGATTGCCGAAATCCGCGAGCAGGTGCCGGATATGGAACTGGAGATCTTCGTCCACGGCGCCCTCTGCATGGCCTACTCCGGCCGCTGCCTGCTTTCGGGTTATATCAACAAGCGCGACCCGAACCAGGGCACCTGCACCAACGCCTGCCGCTGGGAATATAAAGTGCAGGAAGGCAAAGAGGATGAGATAGGCAATATCGTGCATATCCACGAGCCGATTCCGGTACAAACCGTTGAACCGACGCTTGGCGTCGGCGCGCCTACCGATAAGGTTTTCATGCTGGAAGAGACGATGCGTCCGGGCGAGTACATGACCGCATTCGAAGACGAGCACGGCACCTATGTCATGAACTCCAAAGACTTGCGTGCTATCCAGCACGTTGAGCGGCTGACGAAAATGGGTGTGCATTCGCTGAAAATCGAAGGTCGCACCAAATCGTTTTACTATTGCGCCCGCACCGCGCAGGTTTATCGTCGCGCTATCGACGACGCCGCCGCGGGCAAGCCTTTCGACCCAAGCCTGCTCGAGACGCTGGAAGGGCTGGCGCACCGCGGCTACACCGAAGGTTTCCTGCGTCGTCACACCCATGACGACTACCAGAACTATGAATACGGCTACTCGGTTTCCGACCGTCAGCAGTTTGTCGGCGAATTTACCGGCGAGCGCAAAGGCGACCTCGCCGCCGTGGCGGTGAAAAATAAATTCTCCCTCGGCGATAGCCTGGAGTTGATGACGCCGCAGGGCAACGTGAGCTTTACGCTGGAGCACCTGGAAAACGCGAAAGGCGAGAAAATGGAGGTGGCGCCGGGGGATGGTTATACCGTCTGGCTGCCGGTTCCGCAGGATATGACGCTGGAATATGCGTTATTGATGCGCAATCTCGCTGGACAGACCACCCGCAATCCGCACGGTAAATAATTAATCTTAGTTATTTTTTCGGCGTGAATGATTTTAGAATCGGATCACACACGGTTACGATTGATCCGGTTATTATCCCAGCGCTGAAAAACATAACCGATAAATGCCAGCAGTACCAGGAACCACCTCCTTCGCCTGCGTAATCTCCCTTACGCAGGCTTATTTTTTTCTTCCATTTTCAGCCTCTTCTGACTGGCTGCGATAAACTCTGCGGTAGACTCTTTTCAGTGGGCTTTCAGAGGTCGCAATGGAAAATTACCCGGTGTCACTCATTATTCTTAACGGCAAGAGCGCCGATAACGACCTGCTGCGCAGCGCCGTTGAAATGCTCCGTGAAGAGGGCTTTACGCTGCACGTTCGCATAACGTGGGAAAAAGGCGATGCTATCCGCTTTGTCGCCGAGGCGGCCAGGCTCGGCGTCGATACCGTTATTGCCGGCGGCGGCGATGGCACTATCAACGAAATCGCCACGGCGCTGGCGAAGCTCCCTGCGGATAAGCGTCCGGCGCTGGGCATCCTCCCGCTCGGCACGGCCAATGACTTCGCCACCAGCACCGGTATTCCCGCTGAGCTGGATAAAGCGCTACAGCTGGCGATTATCGGCAAAGCGACGCCGATTGATATCGTGCAGGTTAACGACGACGCCTTTTTTATCAACATGGCGACCGGCGGCTTTGGCACCCGCATCACCACCGAAACGCCGGAAAAACTCAAGGCCGCGCTGGGCGGCGTCTCTTATTTAATCCATGGTCTGATGCGCATGGATACCCTTAAGCCGGACAGCTGCGAGATTCGCGGCGATAACTTTCAGTGGCAGGGCGACGCGCTGGTGATTGGCATCGGCAACGGGCGTCAGGCGGGCGGCGGCCAGCAGCTTTGCCCACAGGCGCTTATCAATGACGGTCTGCTGCATCTGCGGATTTTCACGGGCGAAGAGTTGCTACCGGCGCTGCTGACGACGCTTACCCGCCCGGAAGAGAGCCCAAATATTATTGATGGCATATCGTCGTGGTTTGAAATCACCGCGCCGCATGAGATTACCTTTAATCTCGACGGCGAGCCGCTAAGCGGCCAGCATTTTCGCATCCAGGTGCAGCCCGGCGCGCTGAGCTGCCGTCTGCCGCCTGATTGCGAACTGTTAAAGTAAGCCTGTTGTCTGGCGGGTGGCGCGTCTGAATACCCGGCCGCTTTCCCCGTCGGGAAGAGCGCTACGCAGGCGCGCAATGCCTCCTGTTTCATCGTCAAAAAAAACGCGCCCACAGGCGCGTTTTCTTCTGAGCAGGTCTGTCAGGCAATCGTCACTTTAGCGTCGAGGTAAACATCCTGCACCGCGTTAATCAGCTTCACGCCGTCGGCCATCGATTTCTTAAACGCTTTACGGCCGAGAATAAGGCCCATGCCGCCCGCGCGTTTATTGATAACCGCCGTACGCACCGCCTCTTCCAGGTCGGTATCGCCGCCCGCCGCGCCGCCTGAGTTAATCAGCCCCGCCCGGCCCATATAGCAGTTCGCCAGCTGGTAGCGCACCAGATCGATAGGGTTATCGGTAGTCAGCTTGCTGTAAACGCGCTCGTCGGTGTAACCGAATTTAACCGCGTTGTAGCCGCCATTATTTTCGGCCATTTTCTGCTTAACGATATCGGCGCCGATAGTGGCGGCAAGGTGGTTCGCCTGGCCGGTGAGATCGGCGCTCACATGGTAATCCACGCCATCTTTTTTAAACGATGAGTTACGCAGGTACGCCCACAGCACCGTCACCATGCCAAGCTCATGCGCGCGCTCGAAGGCGCTCGCGATCTCTTCAATCTGGCGGCGGGATTCTTCAGAGCCAAAATAGATGGTCGCGCCTACCGCCACCGCGCCCATGTTGAACGCTTGCTCAACGCTTGCATACAGCGTCTGGTCATACTGGGTCGGGTAGCTCAGGGTTTCGTTATGGTTAAGCTTCACAAGGAAGGGAATGCGGTGGGCGTAGCGGCGCGATACGGAGGCCAGCACACCATAAGTGGACGCGACGCAGTTACAGCCCGCCTCGATAGCCAACTCAACAATGTTCTTCGGGTCGAAGTAGCGGGGGTTAGCGGCAAACGACGCGCCTGCCGAGTGTTCCACGCCCTGGTCGACCGGCAGGATTGAAAGGTAGCCGGTTCCCGCCAGGCGGCCGGTGTTGTACAGCGTTTGCATGTTACGCAACACCGCGGGCGGACGGTTGTTGTCGATCATTACCCGGTCAACATAATCCTCGCCAGGCAGGTAAAGCTGATCTGCCGGAATAGTCATACAACGATGCTGTAACAGGCTTTCGGCATCTTTGCCGAGCAACTGCGCAATATCTGTCATAACTCTCTCCCGTAATTTCGACGGGCTCCATACCCGTCGGCATGATGGTTCCCGCCCACGCAATCATGGGCAGAATCATCATGATACTGAACAGCAAGAATTGCCATACGAAAGAAGTTTTTCAGTTCATTCTGCTGGCACGCTTCACCACCAGGCATGAAAATGATGAACAGGCCCGATGCCTGTGCCGACTTCCAGCGTGTCCGCCTGCGCGAGCGCTTGCGAAAGCCACGTTTTCGCGGCCGCCACGGTCTCTTCCCAGCGTGGATAGCGCGGACGCAGCGCCGCTAACGCGCTGGAAAGCGTGCAGCCGGTGCCGTGCGTATTTTTGGTAACAATGCGTGGCGCGGTAAACCGGCGGGCGCCTTCGCGAGTGAACAGCCAGTCGGGACTTTCCGCATCGTCCAGATGCCCGCCTTTCATCAATACCGCTTCGCAGCCCAGCGTGAGCAGCGCCTCGCCCTGCTGATGCATCTCCTGTTCATTGCGCGCATGCGTGGTGCCAAGCAAGGCGGCCGCCTCCGGCAAATTTGGCGTGATGATTGACACATGCGGCAGCAGACGCTCGCGCAGCGTTTTCACCGCTTCAGCCGAGAGCAACGGATCGCCGCTTTTCGCCAGCATTACCGTATCCAGCACCACGTTTTTCACCTGATAGCGCGACAGCCGCTCCGCCACGGCTTCCACAATATCGCTTTGCGCCAGCATGCCGATTTTGGTGGTATCGATACGCACGTCGCTGAACACCGAATCAAGCTGAGCGGCAACAAACGCAGGCTCGATACGGTAAACGGACTGCACGCCGCGGGTGTTTTGCGCCACCAGCGCGGTAATGACCGAGCAGCCGTAAGCGCCCAGCGCGGAAAAGGTTTTCAAATCGGCCTGGATGCCCGCGCCGCCGCTCGGGTCGGTGCCGGCGATAGTTAAGGCGTTGATGCGTTTCATGCGCAGGCCTCCCTATTCAACTGGTATAGCGCGTCGAGGAAAGCGGGTGTGAACGAGCCGGGCCCGGCGCAGCGTGTAACCGCCAGGCTGCCAGCGCGTTTCATCATCCAGCAGCCTGCCGCCACGTTTTCAAGCTGGCTGCCGGGCAGCGACGCGCAGGCGGCGACCACGGCGGAAAGCGCGCAGCCGGTGCCGACAACGCGCGTCATCAGCACATCGCCGCCGCGTACTGCCAGCGTGCGTTCGCCGTCTGTCACATAATCCACCTCGCCCGTCACGGCGACGACCGCGCCGCTGCGCCCGGCCAGTTCCCGCGCAGCGCTTAACGCCGCTTCGGCGCGTTGCGTGCTGTCAACGCCGCGTCCGCCGCCGCGCTCCCCCGCCAGCGCGAGGATTTCAGAGGCGTTGCCGCGTATCGCCGCCGGGCGCAGCGCCAGCGATTCACGGGCGAAACCGGTGCGAAAATCGAGCGCGCCGACGGCGACCGGGTCCAGCGTCCAGGGACGGCCCGCCTGGTTTGCGCTCTCGATAGCCGCGAGCATCGCCCCGGCCCGCTCGCGGGTAAGCGTGCCGATGTTAATCAGCACGGCGTCGGCAAGACGAGCAAACTGCGCGGCTTCATCAGGCTCAATGACCATCGCCGGCGACGCGCCAAGGGCGAGCAGCACGTTTGCGGTAAAGGTTTGCACTACCTCATTGGTCATGCAGTGAACGAGCGGGGAACGGGTATGAAATTGGTTTAAAACCGCGGCCGCTTGCGGGCCGGACAGCAGGTCAGGTTGCATCACGCTCTCCTGCCAGGCTTAAAAGAAGGGATACCGGGCAGGCATCTGACTTCCCTACGCTGGCATTATCCAGATCAGGTGGTACGGGTATTTCTCAGCCTTCACAAAGAAGGGCACCCCGAGTCATTAAAACAGCTTATTGTTCCGGCTTTTGCCGTGGTGAATCAGGATATTCGTGAAGGCCGGGGAAGTAAAGGCGCGGTCGCGGCTGGCACTCGTCCGCCGCCAGGATAACTCTCAAAAGGGAGCGACAGCGCAGCGCAGAGCCCGCTGGCCGTGGTAAATATCCCTTTCACTTTTTTATGTCATATTTCTATACACAGAAGCCCTTGCAACGCTTTGGCATGGCAAGGAAAGATACGCTGTCTTGCGAACCGTGAAACAAGCCCTGTACAACGTGGAGAGTATATGAACAAAACTAAAATGATGATTCTGGGCGCGCTGCTGACCGTAGCGGGAACCACTTTTGCCGCGCAGCCTGCGGCACCAAAGGGGCTGGACGCCTATGAAGTCAAAGAATTTCATTCTGACTCGCGCAAGTTCGTCATCGGCGACATTGTGCCGGACATGTATCGCACCGAAGAGTACAACATCAAAAAATGGCAGCTTCGCAACCTGCCTGCGCCGGAAGCCGGAAGCCACTGGACCTACATGGGCGGCAACTATGTGCTGATAACCGACGCCGAAGGCAAAATCCTTAAGGCGATGAACGGCGATATTTTTTATCACCACTAACCGGGCCAGTCTGGCTTTACGCGTTTAGCCTCCCTCCTCAGGCCGCGCTCATTAAAGCGCGGCCTTATCGTTATCCTCTCTCTTCCTTCGCTGCTGCACCTTCCTTTTCCATTAAAGCAAATCGTTAAAATGCCGATACGTTTTAAATGATTAACAGTAAGGATGCTCTATGAAACGCGTGCTCGTTTTCCTTGCGCTGCTGTCTGGCGCTGCCAGCACCGCCGCCGCGAAACCGCTTACCGAAAGTTTACTGCGCTGCGACAGCCAGTTTTTTAATGCGCTTTATGCCGAACAGGCGAAATTTACCCATGCCGCCCCGCTCGTGAAAGACAACCAGGGCCACGCCTGGTTTGCCCCGCCCAAAGATAACGCCGGGATAGTCTGGTTCGCCCAGCCAGTCCACCTACAGCAGTTAACGCTTTCGGGCTACTACACGCAGCAGTCCGATCTGGATGAGTTTGGCAAATATTTCTTCTGGGGATGGGTTATTGAAGAGTCGCCGCAGGCGGTGATGGCGGCCCTTCCCACGGCGCACTGGCAATCCGCAGGCGACGATTACATCACCAACGCAATGATCAAACGCCCGGGCGACAGCGCATGGCAGGTAAACAACACGGCGGTAAGCGGCATCGCGCCCGCCAAAGGCAGCGTGGAGAAACTGGCGATGTTGAGCGTGACCAAAGGCAAAACAACCCTGCTGTGTTCGTTGCAGGGAAGTGTTACCGAGGAAATTTTACTGCCGCTACGCCCGGATTTAACTGGAGGCAAAAAATGATTAAACCCCTTTTACTCTGTAGCGCCGTCGCGTTACTGACCGCGTGCGCAGGGGCAGGCAAACCGCAGCCGGTCGTGGCAGGCGATCCGCCGCACGGCGTGATTAAACTGCTGCTTGATGATAAAGGCGGCACGTACGCCGATCTGCGCGCCGTCTCCACCTGGCAGGGCAACGCCCGCCTGCGCCGGTTTTATCTTATCAATAATTACAGTGAGCAGACCGTTCTCAACAAGGACCCACGGCTTGTTATCACCAGCTCACGCGCAAATAACGTGATTAACTGCGATACGCAGGAGCGCACCCTGTTTGAGCGTATCTATTTTTCACAACCGTATGCGCAGGGTGAAGCCATCGCCGCGTCCAGACAAGACGCCATCGGACAGTGGCGTTCTTTTCCTAAAGAGTCGCTTATCGGTATCGTCGCGGAGATGGTTTGCCAGATTGATCCCTCTCGGCTGAAGCCTGAGCCTGCAAAAAGCGAGCCGACGCTGTTGGGCGAGCTGTAAAAAATGCGATAAAGCCGCTAAACAGCGGCTTTATCGTCTCAGGCTGGCCGTAGCCGCGCCGCCAGACCGCGCAGGAAGTTACGCAGGAACTGGTCGCCGCACTCACGGTAATTTTTGTGGTCTTCAGCGCGCATCATGGCGGTCACTTCAGGCAGGGAGATACGGAATTTCTGCTCCAGCATGATAGCGACGATATCGTCGGTTTTCAGCGCGAACGCCACGCGCAACTTCTTGAGAATGAGGTTGTTATTGGTCTTACGCTCGGCGCGCAGCGCCGGTTTGCTCTCATCTTTGCCGCGGCGGGAGTAAATAAGCCCGTTGAGAAAGGCGTTCAGCACCACGTCCGGGCAGCGCAAAAAGCCGGGCTCCTCCTCTTTTTTGGCAAAGCCGACCATCTGCTCCACCGGCACGACGCTGTCTGCCAGCGCCAGAATAGCGACCATGTCATTGTTGTTGAGTTTCAGCATGTAGCGCAGGCTACGTATTACATCGTTATTAATCATTGCGGGCGTGTCTCACCGTTTTAGCTTTGCCGGGGGGCGGCAGTATAGCCCCATGACAGCGAAATACTACTACGCCGTTTTTAGCCCCAGCGTCTCTTTGAGCTTTTTCAGGTAGCGACGGCTTACCGGCACCGTCTGCCCATGGCGCAGCAGCAGCTCCGCCTGGCCGTTCTCCTCAAGGCGAATCTCTTTCAGGTGCGACATATTCACCAGATACTGACGATGGCAGCGCAGCAGCGGCGTGCGGCTCTCCAGCGTGCGCAGCGTGAGTTCGGTAAACCCCTCCTGCCCTTCGCTGTTAGTGACAAACACGCCGCTCATCCGGCTGGTGACAAACGCCACCTCTTCCATTTGTAGCAGGTAAATGCGGCTGTGTCCGGTACAGGGAATATACCTAAGCCCCTCTTCGCCAGGGCTTAGCAGCGAAATATCCTGCGTATGACGCTCGCTGCGCAGCCGGTTCAGCGTGCGGGAGAGCCTTTTAGTTTCAATTGGTTTCAGCAGATAATCAAAAGCGTGCTCTTCGAACGCTTGCACCGCGTACTCATCGAACGCCGTTAAAAAGACGATATAGGGGCGCTGCTCCGGGTCAAGCATGCCGACCATCTCCAGCCCTGAAATGCGCGGCATCTGGATATCCAGAAACAGCACGTCCGGGCGCAGGCGATGCACTGCGCCGATAGCCTCCACCGCGTTGGCGCATTCGCCGACGATGTCGATATCGCTCTCGTCCTGCAGCAACAGGCGCAGGTTCTCGCGCGCCAGTGGTTCATCATCCACGATCAGCACTTTTATCATGCTGTCTCCTCCAGAGGTAAACGTAGGGTAATACGGGTAAAACAGTCGGTTTTATAATCCACTGAGATGCCGCACTCGTCGCCGAAGCGCGCGCGCAGGCGTTTATCCACAAGGCTCATCCCAAGGCCGCTCTGGCCGGGCGTTGGCTGATAAAGCCCGGCGTTATCTTCTATTTCCACCAGCAAGTGGCCACCTTCGCAGCGGGCGTTAAGCCTGATCTCTCCCGGCCCGAGCAGTTGCGACGTGCCGTGCTTGATGGCGTTTTCCACGATCGGTTGCAGCGTAAAGGCCGGCAGCCGCACATGGGCGTGTTCCTGCGGCAGGTCGAGCCGCACTTTGAGATGTGACTGAAAGCGCGCCTGCTCAATTTGCAGGTAAGCGTTCACATGCTCGATTTCATCGGCCAGCGTGACGATTTCCGCCGGACGCTTAAGGTTTTTACGAAAGAAGGTCGAAAGATACTGCACCAGCTGGCACGCCTGGTTGCTGTCGCGGCGGATAACCGCCATGAGCGTGTTGAGCGCGTTAAACAGGAAATGCGGGTTTACCTGAGCGTGCAGCAGCTTAATTTCAGACTGCGCCAGCAGCGCGTTTTGCCGCTCATACTGCCCGGCCAGGATCTGCGCGGAAAGCAGCTGCGCGATGCCCTCGCCCAGCGTACGGTTGATAGAACTAAACAAGCGGTTTTTCGCTTCATAAAGCTTGATGGTGCCGATAACCCGGCGGTTTTCGCCACGCAGCGGAATAACCAGCGTCGAGCCAAGCTTGCAGTTCGGGTGCAGCGAGCAGCGGTACGGCACTTCGTTGCCGTCAGCGTAAACCACCTCGCCGGTTTCCAGCGCACGCTGCGTCCAGCGCGAAGAGATGGGGTTGCCGGGAAGGTGGTGATCGTCGCCGATGCCGGTGAAGGCGAGCAGCTTTTCGCGATCGGTGATAGCCACCGCGCCGATATCCAGCTCCTTATACAGCACCTGCGCCACCTTCATGCTGTTCTCCACGTTAAACCCCTGGCGCAAAATCCCCTCGGTGGAGGCGGCGACCTTCAGGGCGGTGGCGGAAAAAGCGGTAGTGTATTTTTCAAACATGGCGCGCTTGTCGAGCAGAATGCGCATAAAGAGCGCCGCACCGACGGTGTTAGTGACCATCATCGGCGCGGCGATGTTTTTCACCAGTTCCAGCGCATCGGCCCACGGACGGGCTATCAGCAAAATGATCCCCATCTGCACCAGCTCCGCCACGAAAGTGATAGCGCCCGCGGTCAACGGCGTAAAGACTTTGTCGCTGCGCCCGCGGCGCACCAGAAAGCTGTGCACCAGCCCACCGAGCAGCCCTTCTACAATGGTAGAGACCATACAGCTCAGCGCCGTCATGCCGCCCATGGAATAACGATGCAGCCCGCCGGTCAGCCCGACCAGGCCGCCCACCAGCGGGCCACCGAGCAGGCCGCCCATCACGGCGCCGATGGCGCGGGTGTTGGCGATGGAATCCTGAATATGCAGGCCGAAATAGGTGCCCATGATGCAGAAAATGGAAAAGGTGACATAGCAGAGCAGCTTGTGCGGCGGGCGTACCGTCACCTGCATCAGGGGAATGAACAGGCGGGTTTTGCTCATCAGCCAGGCGATGACCAGAAAGACACACATCTGCTGAAGCAGCAACAGCACCAGATTGAACTCGTACATCATCCCACCCCTTCGTTCGAAAGGGCGTAAAATACTCCGCCGCGCTATAACTTTCTATGAAGGTATACAAAAAATTGATGTCATTACGCCTCACTTAAGAAAAAGGAGTGGTTGTGGAGATAAGAGCCTGGCAGGAGAGCGACAGACCTTTTTTACGCACGCTTTATCTGCATGCGCGACGTGAAAGCTGGCCCTGGCTTCAGGGGGAGCGCTGGCGGCTTGAGGATTTTGATGCCGAAACGCTGGGAGAGAAAATTTGGGTGGCGCTGGACGAGGGGCGTCGGGTGGGGTTTGCGTCCGTGCTTGAAAGCGACAATTTCCTCCACTGCCTGTTTGTCGACCCGGACGCCCAGCGTCGCGGCGTGGGCAGCGCGCTGCTTAAACACGTGCAGCGCCAGTTCAGCGGCACGGGCGCGCTGAAGTGCCTCGCGAAAAACGAACGGGCGCTGGCTTTTTACGAACGACACGGCTGGCAGCCGCAGGCGCGGGGGGAGAGCGAACAGGGAGAGTATGTGCTGATGCATTACCGGCTGCCCTGAAGCCAGGGCAGCCGCGAAGGTTACACCGCGCGGAAGGCGATGTCGCCGGGGATGACTTCCCCCTGCCAGTAAAGCTGAGCCGCCACGCGTCCCGCCAGCTGGCGGTAAAGGGTGGTGAACTCGCTGTCCGGACGGGCGATAACGGTCGGCGTGCCGTTATCGAGATCTTCACGCAGCGAAATGTGCAGCGGCAGTTGGCCGAGCAGCTGCGTATGGTAGGTTTCCGCCAGCTTCTGCGCGCCGCCGGTGCCGAAAATCGGCTCGTGGTGGCCGCAGTTGCTGCAAATGTGCATGCTCATGTTCTCGACAACGCCGAGCACCGGCACTTCTACCTTTTCGAACATCACGATGCCTTTTTTGGCGTCGATCAGCGCGATATCCTGCGGCGTTGTCACCACCACCGCGCCGGTGACCGGAATATTCTGCGCAAGCGTCAGCTGAATGTCGCCCGTGCCCGGCGGCATATCCAGCACCAGATAGTCGAGATCCGGCCACATGGTCTCCTGGAGCAGCTGCATCAGCGCTTTGCTCGCCATCGGCCCGCGCCACACCATGGCGTTGTCGTCGGTGACCAGATAGCCGATGGAGTTAGTGGCAAGCCCATGCGCCACGATCGGCGCCATGTGCGTGCCGTCCGGCGATGTCGGGCGTTGTCCTTCCGCGCCAAGCATCGTCGGCACGGACGGACCGTAGATATCGGCATCAAGAATGCCGACTTTCGCCCCTTCCGCAATAAGCGCCAGCGCCAGGTTAACGGCAGTGGAGGATTTCCCCACCCCGCCCTTGCCGGAGCTGACGGCGATGATATTTTTCACGCCGTTCACGCCCGGCTGGTTTTTCACCCGCTTTAAGGTGGCGATGCTGTGAGAAAGCTTCCAGTCGATAGCTTTCGCGCCGGTCATGCGCAGCAGTTCGGCGCTGCATTGCTCTTTGAGATCTTCAAAAGCGCTGTTCCAGGCGAAGGGCATTTGCAGCTCGATGTGAATGGTATCGTCGAGCCATGCCACATGGTGCAACGCTTTCAGCGCCGTGAGGTTGTGCTTCAAAGTCGGGTGTTGAAAATTGGCCAGCGTCCCGGCAACCATGGCGCGCAGGGCTTCCGGTGAAGTGGTCTGGGATTGCGAACTCATCCCGTCTCCTTTGTTTTAGGCTTGTTCTGGGGTTGTGCTACGAATTTGTTAAGCATACCAAAGAATGCGCCAGGGTCTGGAGAGAAAAAAGTGCCGCGTCGAGGATAACATCGCCCGCAAGGCACGCCGCGACGCATTTTCCCCTCGCTTTGCATACCCAACGCGCCCCTTTTCGGGTAACATCGAAAGCCCTTTTTACAACTGAAGATGCAATATTCACTATGGATCAGGTCGCAAAAAAAATTCTGGTAACGTGCGCGCTGCCGTACGCCAACGGCTCCATTCACCTCGGTCATATGCTGGAGCACATCCAGGCTGATGTCTGGGTGCGTTACCAGCGAATGCGCGGCCATCAGGTGAATTTTATCTGCGCGGACGATGCCCACGGCACGCCAATCATGCTCAAAGCCCAGCAGCTTGGCGTTACCCCCGAGCAGATGATTGCCGAAATGAGCCAGGAGCATCAGACCGATTTTGCTGGCTTCAACATCAGTTACGACAACTATCACTCCACCCACAGCGACGAAAACCGCGAGCTGTCGGAGCTTATCTACTCACGCCTGAAGGAGAACGGTTTTATTAAAAACCGCACCATCTCCCAGCTTTACGATCCGGAAAAAGGGATGTTCCTGCCGGACCGTTTCGTAAAAGGCACCTGCCCGCGCTGCAAATCGCCGGATCAGTATGGCGATAACTGCGAAGTGTGCGGCGCTACCTACAGCCCGACCGAGCTTATCGAGCCGAAGTCGGTGGTCTCCGGCGCGACGCCGGTGATGCGTGAATCTGAGCACTTCTTCTTCGACCTGCCCTCCTTTAGCGAAATGCTGCAGGCGTGGACCCGCAGCGGCGCGCTGCAGGAGCAGGTGGCGAACAAAATGCAGGAGTGGTTTGAATCCGGCCTGCAGCAGTGGGATATCTCCCGCGACGCGCCGTATTTCGGTTTTGAGATCCCGAACGCGCCGGGCAAATATTTCTACGTCTGGCTGGACGCGCCGATTGGCTACATGGGTTCGTTCAAAAACCTGTGCGACAAGCGCGGCGATACCGAAAGCTTCGATGCGTACTGGAAGAAAGAGTCCGACGCCGAGCTGTATCACTTTATCGGTAAAGATATCGTCTACTTCCACAGCCTGTTCTGGCCGGCAATGCTGGAAGGCAGCGGTTTCCGTAAGCCGACCAACCTGTTCGTTCACGGCTACGTGACGGTGAACGGCGCGAAGATGTCTAAATCGCGCGGCACCTTCATCAAGGCCAGCACCTGGCTGAACCATTTCGACGCCGACAGCCTGCGCTACTACTATGCGGCGAAGCTCTCTTCCCGCATCGACGACATCGACCTGAACCTGGAAGATTTCGTGCAGCGGGTGAATGCCGACATCGTTAACAAAGTGGTGAACCTGGCGTCGCGCAACGCAGGCTTTATCGCCAAACGCTTTGACGGCGAGCTGGCGGCTGAACTGGCCGACCCGGCGCTCTACAAAACCTTTACCGACGCCGCGTCGGTGATTGGCGAGGCGTGGGAGAGCCGCGAGTTTGGTAAGGCTATCCGCGAAATCATGGCGCTTGCCGATCTCGCTAACCGCTATGTCGATGAGCAGGCGCCGTGGATCGTGGCGAAGCAGGAAGGCCGCGACGCTGACCTGCAGGCTATCTGCTCCATGGGCATTAACCTGTTCCGCGTGCTGATGACCTACCTCAAGCCGGTGCTGCCTTCCCTGAGCGAGCGCGCAGAAGCCTTCCTCAATACCACACTTGAGTGGAACGCCGTGGCCGAGCCGCTGTTGAACCACAAAGTAAACAGCTTTAAAGCGCTCTATAACCGTATTGATATGAAGCAGGTGGAAGCCCTGGTGGACGCGTCCAAAGAAGAAGTGAAAGCGGCGGCGGCCCCGGTAACCGGCCCGCTGGCGGACGATCCTATCCAGGAAACCATCAGCTTTGACGATTTCGCCAAAGTAGATCTGCGCGTTGCGCTGATTGAAAACGCCGAGTTTGTGGAAGGATCCGACAAGCTGCTGCGCCTGACGCTGGATCTTGGTGGCGAGAAGCGCAACGTCTTCTCCGGCATCCGCTCCGCCTATCCGGACCCGCAGGCGCTGATTGGCCGTCTGACGGTGATGGTGGCGAACCTTGCGCCGCGTAAAATGCGCTTCGGCATTTCTGAAGGCATGGTGATGGCCGCAGGCCCCGGCGGGAAAGATATCTTCCTGCTGAGCCCGGACAGCGGCGCGCAACCTGGTCAACAGGTGAAATAAAACCGTCACATTCTTGCCAGCGCCCCCATTCCGGAGGCGCTTTTTTGGCACTTCTTACAAAAAATTAAGCTTTTTTCCTGGTACACAAACAACCGTCTACAGTTAAAGAGGGGTGTCCCGGGCGAAACGAGAAACCAATATGGCGCTTTACACCATCGGTGAAGTGGCGGAACTTTGTGAGGTCAATCCTGTCACCTTACGCGCGTGGCAAAGGCGTTATGGCCTGCTCAAACCGCAGCGAACGGACGGCGGTCACCGGTTATTCAACGACCAGGATATTGACCGCATCCGCGAAATTAAACACTGGATTGATAACGGCGTTCAGGTCAGTAAAGTCAAAGCCTTGCTCAGCAGCGAAACCCAGGACGCCCACGATGACGGCTGGCGCGAGCGCCAGGAAGCGTTGTTGCACCTGCTGCGCGAAGGCAGCCCCGCTCAACTGCGCCACTGGATAAGCGACATCGGGCGCGATTATCCCGCCGATGCGCTGGTCAACCATCTTTTTAACCCGCTTCGCCGCCGCCTGCAGTGCCAGCAAGGCACGCTGCTGGCGCTGCTGAGCCTGCTTGACGGCGCGCTTATTAACTACATCGCCCTGTGCCTTAACTCCTCACGCAAGAAGCCCGGCAAAGACGCGCTGGTGGTGGGATGGAATGTTAACGACGGTACGCGACTGTGGCTTGCGGCGTGGGTCGCCGCGCAGCAAGGCTGGCGCGTTGATGTGTTGGCCAATCCCCTTTCGCAGTTACGCCCGGAGACCTTTAACGGCAGAACGTTGCTGGTATGGTGCGGCGAAGCGCCAAACCAGCAGATGCTCGTCCAGCTCGAACGTTGGCGCGAAAAAGGCCATGCGCTGATCCCGTTGCATGAGCTGAGCGCCATTTAAGGGTTCATTAACAGCCCCGCTTCACCTTATAATCATCCGGCTAACAAAGGAGCACAGGATGAAATTAGTCAGAATGAGCCTGGTCACAGGCATGGTCCTCATGGCCATTGGCGGTATCGGCGGCGTAATGCTGGCAGGCTACACAATTATCCTGCATTCCGTGTCATAACCCGCTCCAGCCGGTCAAAGGCGCGGTCGACGATAATCGCCGCCAGCCCTACCAGAATCGCTCCCTGCACCACATAAGCGGTGTTAAAACCGCTTAAACCCATGATGATTGGCGTGCCAAGCGTATTCGCCCCCACGGTAGAGGCAATGGCGGCGGTGCCGATATTTACAATCGTAGAGGTGCGAATCCCCGCCAGTATCACCGGCGCGGCGAGCGGCAACTCAACCTTAAACAGACGCTGCGTATCGCTCATGCCCACCCCTTTCGCCACCTCTTTTACACCTTGCGGCACGCTGGCAAGCCCGGCAAGGGTGCCCTGTAACACTGGCAGCAGCCCGTAAAGGATAAGCGCGATGATCGCAGGCTCGCGGCCAAAGCCCATTACCGGTACCGCGATAGCAAGCACCGCCACCGGGGGAAAAGTTTGCCCCGCCGCCGCGATGGTCTCCACCAGTTGGCGGAATTCCGCCCCGGCCGGGCGCGTGACCGCCACGCCAAGCCCCACGCCGAGAAGCGTCGCCGCCAGACTTGAAACGCCCACCAGCAGCAGATGCGCCAGCGTCAGCGTGACGAAACTTTCCTGCTGATAGAGCGGACGCGGCTGTTCAGGGAACAGCCAGCCAAACAGCGCGCCGCTGTGCGGCAGCAGAAAAAGCAGCGCAACGTAAGTCGCAATAAGCCATAACAGCGGATCAAGATAGCGGCGCATCGGCTTTCTCCCGCTCGGCTTTCAGCAGATCGCGAAAATGCAGCACGCCTGCGGGTTTGCCCGGCGCGGATAGCACAGGCAGCTGTTCACACTGACGTTCGACAAAAACGGACAGCGCCTCGCGCAGGGAGAGGCTTTGCTCAATAGCGTCTCCGGCGCAAACGCCGGGCCTCATCGCGTCGCCCACCGTGCGCAAAGAGAGCAGCCGCACGCCGCGTTCGCTGCGGCCAAAAAAGTCGCTGACGAAGCCGTTGGCGGGGCGCAGTAATATCTCCAGCGGTTTTCCCTGCTGCACCACCTGGCCTTTATCCATCACCACCAGATGTTCCGCCAGCAACAGCGCCTCGTCGATATCATGCGTCACCAGCACGATAGTGCGGCCAAGCAGCCGGTGAATGCGGCGCATCTCCTGCTGCAACGCACTGCGGGTGACCGGGTCGAGCGCGCCGAAGGGCTCGTCCATCAGCAAGACTTCCGGGTCCGCCGCCAGCGCCCGCGCCACGCCGACGCGCTGCTGCTGTCCGCCGGAGAGCTCATGAGGCGCGCGATGGCGAAACGCATCCGGCGCCAGGCCCAGCAGGTCGAGCAGTTCATCCACCCGCGCGTTGATGCGCGCCTTCGGCCATTTCAGCAACTGCGGTACGGTGGCGATATTCTGCGCCACCGTCCAGTGGGGAAAGAGGCCGATAGACTGAATGGCGTAGCCCATCCGCCTGCGCAGGCTCTCGGGCGAAAAGCGGCGGATTTCCTCGCCCGCAAAGCGTATGCGCCCTTCATCGTGTTCCACCAGCCGGTTGATCATCTTGAGCGTAGTGGATTTGCCGGACCCGGAGGTGCCGACAAGCACCGAAAACGCGCCTTCGCGAAAGTTGAGCGACAGATCTTTTACCGCAGGCTGGCCCTGAAAATATTTACTGACGTTATCAAACTCAATCATGGCGCTTCGCCTCCAGCCCTGCGATCAGCAGGTTAAATAGCGCATCCACAATAACCGCCAGCGCGATCGTCGGGATCACGCCGAGCAACACTAAATCAAGGGCGCTGCTGAGCAGCCCCTGGAAGACCAGCGCGCCGAAGCCGCCTGCGCCGATAAGCGCCGCTACCACTGCCATGCCGACAGTTTGCACTGCCACCACCTTCAGGCCACGCAGCAGCACCGGCAGCGCCAGCATAACTTCCACCTGCCAGAATATCTGGCTGCGGGTCATGCCCATGCCGCGCGCGCTTTCGCGCACCGTCTCCGGCACCTGATTCAAGCCCGCCACCACGCTCCTTGCCAGCGGCAGCAGCGCGTAGAGCACCAGCGCAATCAGCGCCGGCGCCATGCCGATGCCGGAAACGCCCAGTTCGCCAAGCCAGGGCAGCGCCCGCGCAAGCCCGGCGAGCGGCGCGATAAGCAGGCCAAACAGCGCGACCGAAGGCACCGTCTGAATCACATTCAGCACGCCGAAGATAGCGGGTCGCAGGCGTCGGTTGCGATAAGCCGCAAGTCCCAGCGGCACGCCGAAAAGCAGCCCCGGGATAAGCGTGCCGAAAAGCAACGTAAGGTGGCGCGCCAGCGCGTCATTAAAAACATCCTGACGGTTGGCATACTCTTTTAGCAGCGACAGCTCGTGAAAGTGACCAGACAGCAGCAAGAAGGTGGGAATAATCCAGAGCTGCGCCTGCAGCAGCCAGCGCCGCAGCGGCCGCTTCGTCAGCCGGGCAATAGCGTCGCTGCACAGTAAAAGCGTCAGCGCGAGCATCAACCACAGCCCGCTGCCAAATGAGGTGCGCGCCAGCGCGCTGCCCTCCTGCGCAAGCCTTGTCGCCGCCGCGCCGCCGAGAAACAGCAGCAGGATAAAAAACAATTGCGAGACCCCAAGCGTTGCCGCGAGCGCCGCCCGGCCCGGCGTAAAAGCGAGGACCAAGAGCAGCGCCACGGGTATCGCGAGCCCGCCATAAAAAGCGGGAAAAGCCTGCGGCAAACTTAAGGCGGCGCCGGAGACCAGCCGGTTCGGCGCGTAAGTGAGAATGGGCAACAGGGCGGCTGCGGCCAGCAGTAAAGCCAGCAGCAGCGCCACCCGGTTATAGCAGCGTAAAGACAAAAGCCGTTCCTTGTACGTTCGCTTACTTCACGAAGCCTTTCTGTTTCAGGTAATCCGCCGCCACTTTTTTCGCATCCAGCCCTTCCACCGCGATGCTGGCGTTAAGCTTCTGCAGCGTTTTTTCATCCAGCGACGCGAAAACCGGGTCCAGCCACGTCGGCAGTTCCGGATAGGCTTTCAGCACCGCATCGCGCACGACTGGCGCCGGCGCGTAAATAGGCTGAACGCCTTTCGGGTCGGTCAACGTTTGCAGCCCCAGCGCCGCGACCGGGCCGTCGGTGCCGTAGGCCATCGCCGCGTTAACGCCGGACGTTTGCTGCGCGGCGGCTTTAATGGTCACCGCCGTGTCGCCGCCGGCGAGCGACAGCAGCTGGTTCTGCTTAAGATCAAACCCGTAGGCTTTTTCAAACGCAGGCAGCGCGTCGGGGCGTTCGATAAATTCCGCCGACGCGGCGAGCTTAAAGTCGCCGCCCGCTTTCAGGTAGCGACTTAAATCGTCAAGGGACGTAAGCTTGTTTTTCTTCGCCAGATCGTCGCGCACGGCGATGGTCCAGGTGTTATTAGCGGGCGCCGCGGCAAGCCAGGTCAGCTTATTTTGCTGCTGGTCGAGCTTTTTCACTTTTTCATAGCCCTGCTGCGCGTTCTTCCACGCCGGGTCGTTTTCATCTTTGAAAAAGAAAGCGCCGTTGCCGGTGTACTCCGGGTAGATATCCAGCTCGCCGGACGTAATAGCGCCGCGCACGACAGGCGTCGTGCCAAGCTGGACCTTATTAACGGTTTTAACGCCGTGGCTTTCCAGCACCTGCAAAATGATGTTGCCTAGCAACGCGCCTTCGGTGTCGATTTTAGAGCCAACCTTGACCGGCTCCGCCGCCTGCGCGCTCGCAGCCAGCATCAGCAGTCCTGCCGCGCTCCATTGCTGAAGTGATTTCATGTCGATTCCTCTTTGTTATTGTCTCCCCTGGATTCGGGGCTTTGCAAAAAGCGTAGTTGAGAATCGCACGGGAAGATATTTTCAGCTCATAATTTGCGGTTTCAGGTTAGACGAAGCGGTTATATCGCTGAAAAACCGCAATAAAAAAGGCCGGATTAACCGGCCTTAACGTTGAGCGTGAAATTAAAGCAACTCGAAAGCGCCCTGCTTCACGCGGGCGGAATCCAGCCCGATGAAGACGTTGAATTTGCCCGGCTCAGCGTCGTACTTCATGCGCGCATTCCAGAACTTCAGCGCTTCGACGTCAATCGGGAAGCTGACGGTCTGGCTTTCGCCAGGCTTCAACGTCACTTTCTCAAAGCCGCGCAGCTGCTTGACCGGACGGCTGATAGAGGCGGTCACGTCCTGCAGATACATTTGCACCGCCGTCGCCCCTTCCCGTTTGCCGGTGTTAGTGACCGTGACGCTTGCGGTAATGCTGCCGTCGCGCTTCATGGTCGGTGCGGAGAGCTTCACGTCAGAGACGCTGAAAGTGGTGTAGCTCAGGCCGTAACCGAACGGATAAAGCGGACCATTGGCTTCGTCAAAGTAGCGCGAGGTGTATTTGTTGGGGTTCTCCGGGTTATACGGGCGACCGGTGTTCAGGTGGCTGTAGTAAACCGGGATCTGCCCGACGGAGCGCGGGAAGGACATCGGCAGCTTGCCGGAAGGGTTGTAGTCGCCGAACAGCACGTCGGCGATAGCGTTGCCGCCTTCAGTGCCCGCAAACCAGGTTTCCAGAATGGCGTCCGCCTGCTGGTTCTCTTTCACCAGCGCCAGCGGGCGGCCGTTCATCAGCACCAGCACCAGCGGCTTGCCGGTCGCTTTCAGGGCCGCTATCAGGTCGCGCTGGCTTTGCGGAATAGTAAGGTCGGTGCGGCTCGACGCTTCATGCGCCATGCCCTGCGCCTCGCCCACAGCGGCCACTACCACATCCGCCTGCTCAGCCGCTTTCACCGCTTCGTCAATCATCGCCTGCGGCGTGCGCTCGTCCACCTTTACCGCCTCTTCATATTTGTTGAGGAAGGCGACGATGTCTTTATCGTTGGTCAGGTTGGCGCCCCTGGCGTAGATGATTTTCGCCTTGTCGCCCACCGCATTTTGCATGCCGGTCAGCAGGGTCACGGACTGATCGACAACGCCCGCGGCGGACCAGCTGCCCATGATATCGCGCTTGCTGTCGGCAAGCGGCCCGACGAGCGCGATGGTGCCCGATTTTTTCAGCGGCAGCGTTTCAAGACGGTTTTTCAGCAGCACCATGCTTTCACGCGCCACCTTGCGGGCGTCGTCACGGTGCAGGCGGCTCTCCGCATTGGTGTCCTGCGGGTCGGACGCTTTCGGCCCGAGGTGGCTGTAGGGGTCGTTAAACAGGCCCATATCATATTTTACGTTCAGCACATGGCGGGCGGCTTCGTCCAGCTCCGCCATGGTGACTTTTCCGCTCTTGATAAGGTTCGGCAAATACTTGCTGTAGTACTCGTCGGCCATGCTCATGTCGACGCCCGATTTAATCGCCACGCGCACCGCGTCTTCCGGGTCGGAGGCGGTACCGTGCTTGATGAGTTCTTTAATAGCACCATGATCGGAAATGGTGATGCCCTTAAAGCCCCACTCGCCGCGCAGCAGATCTTTAAGCAACCACGGGTCGGAAGAGGCGGGCGAACCGTTCAGCGAGTTAAGGGCTATCATCACCCCGCCGCTGCCCGCGTCCAGCGCCGTTTTGTAAGGCGGCATGTAGTCATTGAAAAGGCGCTGCGGACTCATGTCTACAGTGTTGTACTCTTTCCCCCCTTCCACCGCGCCGTAGGCGGCGAAGTGCTTCACGCTGGTCATGACCGAGTAGCGGTCCGCCGGGCTTTTGCCCTGCATCGCCTCAACCATGGTTTTGCCCATCATGGCGGTAAGGTAAGTGTCTTCGCCAAATCCTTCCGAGCCGCGGCCCCAGCGCGGGTCGCGCGAAACGTCCACCATCGGCGCCCAGGTCATGTTCAGGCCGTCGTCCGCCGCTTCATAGGCAGAAACGCGGCCTACATTTTTCACCGTTTCCAGGTTAAAGGTGGAAGCGAGGCCAAGGCTAATCGGGAAAACGGTGCGCTGGCCGTGCACGACGTCATAGGCGAAGAAGAGCGGAATTTTGGTGCGGCTCAGTTCCATCACCTGGTCCTGCATCACGCGAATATCCGGGCGGGTGACGGTGTTGAAAATCGCCCCCACCTGGCCATTTTTAATCATTTCTCGAACGGCTTCTTTTGGGGTATCCGGACCGACGCTGATTAACCGCAACTGGCCGATTTTCTCATCGACCGTCATTTTTTTGAGCAAATCGGTTACAAACGCATCCCGCGCTTCGGGCGTCAGCGGGTGGTTGCCGAACATATCGGAAGCCAGAGCCGGTTGCAGCGCAAGGCTTACGGCCACACCTACAGAACAAAGCCATTTCATAGGATTAACTCTCTTAGGTAAACATCCGCCTCGCGAACCGAGGCGGTGAAAATCAGACACGCAGTGTGCCATAAGCATAACAAGGTAAGAAGATTCCTCTCGATTTGTACGCTGATTTTTCGACGTTTTAAGACTCCTGACCAAATTCAGCGCTATGCTTAGAGACGATGATTTTTACCCGCCACAAGGAGTGGAACATGTCCCTTAGCGCACAGCACAATCCGCATCCCTTTATCACCGAATTAACCCGTCTCGTTGGCGCCAACCAACTGTTGACCGACCCGGCGAAAACCGCCCGCTATCGCAAAGGCTTCCGCTCAGGCCAGGGCGACGCGCTGGCCGTGGTTTTTCCGGGTACGCTGCTCGAATTATGGCGCGTTCTGAACGCCTGCGTGCAACATGACAAAATTATTCTTATGCAGGCGGCCAATACCGGCCTGACGGAAGGCTCCACGCCGAACGGCAACGACTATGACCGTGAAATCGTCATTATCAGCACGCTGCGCCTGGACAAACTGCACTTGCTGGATAACGGCAAACAGGTTCTGGCTTACCCCGGCACCACCCTCTATCAGCTGGAAAAAGCCCTGAAGCCGCTCGGGCGCGAGCCGCACTCGGTGATCGGCTCCTCCTGCATCGGCGCGTCGGTGATTGGCGGGATTTGCAATAACTCCGGCGGCGCGCTGGTGCATCGCGGCCCCGCTTATACTGAAATGTCGCTTTACGCGCAAATCGACGCGCAAGGGAAACTACACCTGGTCAACCATCTTGGCATCGATCTGGGCGCGACGCCGGAGCAGATCCTCGGCGCGCTGGATGACGATCGCCTGAAAGAGGACGCGGTGCGCTATGACAACCGCCAGGCGTCGGATCATCACTATATCGAGCGCGTGCGCAACATTGAGGCTGACACCCCGGCGCGCTACAACGCCGATCCGGATCGCCTGTTTGAAGCCTCGGGCTGCGCCGGCAAGCTGGCGGTTTTCGCCGTGCGTCTGGACACGTTTGAAGCCGAGAAGCGCCAGGGGGTCTTTTATATCGGCACCAACCAGCCGGAAGTGCTGACCGAAATTCGCCGCCATATTCTGGCGAACTTTAAAAACCTGCCGGTGGCCGGCGAATACATGCATCGCGACATCTATGACATCGCCGAGCGTTACGGCAAAGACACGTTCCTGATGATAGACAAGCTCGGGACCGACAAAATGCCGTTCTTCTTTACCGCCAAAGGCCGCACCGACGCCTGGCTGGAAAGGGTGCCGTTCGTGAAGCCGCACTTCACCGACCGCGTGATGCAGACGCTTGGCAATCTCTTCCCGCGCCATTTACCGCCGCGCATGAAAAGCTGGCGGGATAAATATGAACATCATCTGCTGCTGAAAATGGCGGGCGACGGCATTACCGAAGCGCGCGACTGGCTGGCGGACTATTTCAAAACCGCCGAAGGCGACGTGTTCGCCTGTACGGCGGAAGAAGGCAGTAAAGCGTTCCTGCACCGCTTCGCGGCGGCGGGCGCGGCGGTGCGCTACCACGCGGTACATGCCGATGAAGTGGAGGATATTCTGGCGCTGGATATCGCCCTGCGGCGTAACGATACCGACTGGTTTGAAACCCTGCCGCCGGAAATCGACAGCAAGCTGGTGCATAAGCTCTACTATGGCCACTTTTTCTGCCACGTTTTCCACCAGGATTACATTGTGAAAAAAGGGGTGGATGTGCATGAGCTTAAAGAGCAGATGCTCGCCCTGCTGCGCGAGCGCGGCGCGCAATACCCTGCCGAACATAACGTTGGCCACCTTTATGAAGCTCCGGCGAGCTTAAAACAATTTTATAAGGCGAACGATCCGACAAACAGCATGAATCCCGGCATCGGCAAGACCAGCAAACAGAAATACTGGGGTGAAGAGGCTACAGGCTCTGAAGGTGCTGAGAAAACCGGGGCGATATAGTGCTCCCGGCAGCGTTCGCGCTGTTTTCCGCGTATTTTTCATACTAGAGTAACTGCTCCTGCCGCAGACGCCTTGTCTGCGGCTCACACAGCAAGGGAAGGAGCATAATATGTCCGTTGTCGAAATCCTGCCGACGACTGAGATAGCAATCCGCGACGTTACAGCGGAAGACGTAGATGCTATTACCGCAATTTATGGCTGGCACGTACGCCACGGGCGCGCCTCGTTTGAAGAGATGGCGCCGGACGCCGTGCAGATGGCCGAACGCATACAACAGATCCAGCGTCAGGGGCTGCCCTGGCTGGTCGCCACCCTGCACGGGGTGGTGGTAGGTTACTGTTACGCTACCCTTTACCGTTCCCGCCCCGCCTATCGCTATACGGTGGAAGAATCCATTTATGTGGAAAACAGTATGCGCGGACGCGGAATCGGCAGCGAGCTGCTGGCGGCGTTAATCCACCGCTGCGAGCAAGGCCCCTGGCGGCAGATTATTGCCGTTATTGGCGATGGCGAGAACAATCACGGATCGCATCGTTTACACCTGCAGCAGGGATTTGAGGTGGTGGGACACCTTAAGAGCGTAGGGTTCAAGCATGGCGACTGGCGCGATACGCTTATCATGCAGCGTCCACTCAATAAAGGCGACTGGACGCTGCCGGGCAATTAATCGTCCTGGGCGTCACCACCCGCGGCGCTGTTGCTTGCCATCTGCGCCGCTTTTTGCCGTTTATAGCTGAGGGCCGAGGCGGGAACCGGGGTCGCCTTGCCGGTTTCAAGCCAGGTGCGCAGGCGGCTGGCGTCGGCAAAGTGGGTATATTTGCCAAAGGCGTCCATAACCACCAGCGACACCGGTCGGCCTTTAATCACCGTACGCATCACCAGACAGTGGCCCGCCGCGTTAGTAAAGCCGGTTTTGGTCAGCTGAATATTCCAGTTTGGGCGATACACCAGGTGGTTAGTGTTGCGAAACGGCAGGGTATAGGCCGGATTCGAGAAGGTCGCCATATCTTCATGCGTGGTGCTGAGCTGGCCTATCAGCGGATACTGCTTGCTGGCTATTAACAGCTTAGTCAGGTCGCGCGCCGTAGAGACGTTATGAATGGAAAGGCCAGTAGGCTCCACATAGCGGGTGTGCGTCATCCCCAGCGCTTTCGCTTTGGCGTTCATGGCGCGGATAAACGCGTCATAGCCCCCCGGGTAATGGTGCGCAAGGCTCGCCGCCGCGCGGTTTTCCGAGGACATCAGCGCCAGCAGCAGCATATTCTTGCGGCTTATTTCGCTGTTGAGGCGCACGCGGGAATAGACCCCTTTCATTTCCGGCGTATGGCTGATGTCGACCTTAAGCTTCTCATCCAGCGGCAGACGGGCGTCCAGCACCACCATCGCGGTCATCACTTTGGTAATGGAGGCTATCGGGCGAACCAGATCGGGATGGCTCGAATAGAGCACCTTATTGGTATCAAGATCGACGATCATGGCGCTGCCGGAGGCGATCTCCGGCTGGGCCGCCATTACAGCGGCGGGCGTTTTAGCGGCAACAGCTTGCGGCGCAAAAGGCGCGGCCAGCATCAGCGTCAGTGTAAACAGCGAAAGGCGAAATTTTATCGGCATGGTGTTTGTTCAGATTATTATTCACAAGCGTAATGACGCACACCGCAACCGTTTAGAAAATCAATAACGGCAGCAGGCGCCGCATGATACTCCGGCGTACCGCTACACCGCTACTGGAGAATCGTGTCGAAAGCTTACGTTGCTGGCGATGAAGCCAGCAACGCACCTCCCTCAGAATAGCCGATAGCCGTAACCCCACAGCACCACGGTTAACGCCAGCAGAACTTCCAGCACCAGCACGCCGATGGCGAGTGTCGAACCGGAAAAATTAAGCCCCTCTTCCCGGTTGATGTTAAGGAAGGTTGGAATGCCGACATAAAGCAGATAGCCGGTATAAAACAGCGCAACGGTGCCTACCAGCGCGCACAGCCACACGACCGGATAAAGCGCCACTATGCCGCTTAAAAAGAGCGGCGTGGCGACATAGCCGGCAAAGACCATGCAGCGCGCCAGCGAAGGACGTTGCGGCAGGCTGCGCGCCATCCACCAGATGACGCGGCCCATGACAGCCACGCCCGCCAGCATCAGCGCGTAGAAGAGAATCGCCAGCGCGAAACCGGTGCCGAGCGAGAGCCGTACGATGTTGCCATCGTCAAAATCCCAGCCAATCTGCGTCGTGCCGATAAAGGCGCAGACCACCGGGATTGCGGCCATTAACAAAACATGATGGGTGTAGTGATGCGAAACGGTTTCGTTTTCGCGCCGGATACTTTGCATTTCACGATCGGGATGGGAGAAGAGTCCCCAGACATGGTTCATATAGCCCCCTTAGTTGCTTAAGCAACGCGCTGTTAAGTATAACGCACGCGGCGATTAAAAAATAAACAGAGCGCATTTTCCAGGCGGGCAGACCCTTCGTTGAAGGCGCAGTGAATATCAGGGTGTATGCTTTAAAGAAAGCCTTACGAGGAGAGCTGATTACACTCATGGATATCAACGCGTTAATTGCCCAGTACGGCTACGCGGCGCTGCTGATTGGCAGCCTTGCGGAAGGCGAGACCATTACGCTTTTAGGCGGGGTGGCCGCACATCAGGGATTGCTTAAATTCCCGCTGGCGGTGCTGGCGGTGGCGCTGGGCGGCATGATTGGCGATCAGGCGCTTTATCTTTTCGGCCGCCGCTTCGGCAACCGCGCGCTGACGCGCTTCTCACGTCATCAGAAAAAGATCGATCGCGCCCAGCGGCTGATTTTGCGTTATCCGGTGTGGTTTGTTATCGGCACGCGCTTTATGTATGGTTTTCGCGTTATCGGCCCGCTATTGATTGGCGCCAGCCGCGTGCCGCCAAAGCTGTTTATTCCGCTGAATATTGCAGGCGCGCTGCTGTGGGCGCTGATTTTCACCACGCTTGGCTACCTGGGCGGCGAGGTGATAGCCCCCTGGCTTGCGCGCGTCGACCAGCATCTGAAGCATTATATCTGGGTGGCATTGGCGGTCGCGATTGTGGTGCTGCTGCGCCTCTTCTTAAAGCGGCGCAGCAGACGGCGGGAAAATCAGGACTGAGGTTTGAACTGCGGGTTGGCGAGCATAAAGCCGCCATCGACGATAAACGACTGGCCGGTGGTATAGCTGGCGTCTTCAGAACAAAGCCATGCCACCAGACTTGCGATTTCTTTGGTCTCGCCCGGACGCGCCAGCGGCACGTTCGGCAGCGAACCCGGCTCGGCGTCCCCTTCATCCATGTCGTTCATCGGCGTCGCAATCGCGCCCGGCGCCACCGCGTTCACAAGTATGTTGTAACTAACAAGCTCCAGCGCCATCGATTTGGTCAGACCACCAAGCGCATGTTTCGCGGCGGTGTAAGCGCTCGCCTCCGGCAGCGGCGTATGTTCATGCACCGAGGTGATGTTAACGATACGACCGCCCTGCCCCTGCTTCACCATCGCCCGGGCGGCAATTTGCGAGCAAAGAAAAGCGCCGTGCACGTCTACGGTAAATATTTGCTGCCAGTCGTTGAAATCCACCTCAAGGAAGGGCGCTTTGTTCATGGCGCCAGCGTTGTTCACCAGCGCATCAATGCGACCAAAGCGGTCAATCAACTCCTGAATGGCGTTCGCCCCTTCCGGCAGGTTGCTCAGGTTGAGCTGGATAAGCTCGGCGCGCCGACCAAAACTTTCCACTTCTTTCGCCGTCTCCTTCGCCCCGGCGTCATCTTTATGCCAGGTGATACCAACGTCATACCCCTGCTTTGCAAGGTAAATCGCGCACTTCTTGCCTATACCCGAATCTGACGCTGTAACAATCGCCACCTTGTTTGCAGAACTCATTGCGACCTCCGGTGTTTTCCATAGAAGGAGTAAGTATAGGAGAGCGATGAGAACTGACCGGGTAAAGGGAAGATACGCGTTTCAGCCCGCCTGCAGCAGGGGCTCAAGCGCCAGCCATTCCCGCAGCAGAGCGACGGCCGCGTTGCCGTTACCCTCGCGCTGCGCCATGACAATGGCTCCGTCCACCAGCAGAGCCACACGCTGCGCCAGCTGCCTGCCCTGCGGCGTATCCGGCAGGTGAGCGGCAAGCGCCTGCGTCATCTCTTCTTTATGAGCGCGTATCAACGCGAGGCTCTCCGGCAGCGCCTGGGCAAGCTCGACCGTCGTGTTAATAAAGGCGCACCCCCGGTAGTGCTCGTCGGCAAACCACAGTTCCAGGGTTGCAGACAGCCCGGCGGCAAGCGAGCCGCCTTGCTGTCGCTGCGCGGCAAGCGACTGGCGAAACCAGCTTATCCAGCGCTCGTGGCGATACTGCAAAAAAGCGAGGATTAAGTCATTTTTTGCCGGAAAGTGCCGGTAAAAAGTCACTTTTGTTACGCCCGCCTCTTTAATGATGCGGTCGATGCCTGTGGCGCGAATGCCTTCACGGTAGAAGAGATCGTGCGCCGTTGCGAGGATGCGCTCGCGAGCGCTTACGTTTTCACTGGTCATTTTGGCTCCTTGTGTAAAGAGTATCACGCATGTAGACAATTCTGTCTACATATGCCAGATTAGATGTAGACAGACCTGTCTACCACCCTAAAGAGGAGCATCATCATGGAAATCCGCCCGCCTTTGCCGCCTTTCACCCGCGAGTCGGCTATTGAGAAAACCCGTCTGGCGGAAGACGCCTGGAATAGCCGCGATCCGCTGCGCGTTTCCCAGGTTTATACGCCCGATACGCGCTGGCGCAACCGCAATGAAACCGTCATCGGTCGCGATCGGGTTGTCGGGTTTTTACAACGCAAATGGGCCCGGGAACTGGAGTACCGGCTGATCAAGGAGCTCTGGGCGTTCGAAGGCAACCGCATCGCGGTGCGATTTGCTTACGAATGGCACGACGACTCCGGCACCTGGTATCGCAGTTATGGCAACGAAAACTGGGAGTTTAACGAGCAAGGACTGATGGCGCGCCGCTTCGCCTGTATCAACGACCAACCGATAACAGAAAGCGAGCGCCGCTTTTTCTGGCCTCTGGGTCGTCGCCCGGACGATCATCCGGGCCTGAGCGAATGCGGGTTTTAATACCGGAGCGCGTAAAAACAGACGTTAATCTGGCAGGGCTGCGTGGGTCAGATCTGTCTGTTTTTCGCGCAACCAGGCCGCACCGACACGGCAAGCTCGCCATGAAAGACTACGCTTTCCTTGTAGCATCAATATTTTGCTCATTACCACAAGGAGAATTAGAGATGATGAAGCTACTGCTGTGGGCCATTCTGATTATTTTTATTATCGGGTTACTGGTGGTCACGGGCGTCTTTAAGATGATCTTCTGACCAGCAGGGCGCCGCCTGCGCGGCGGCGTCCTTACTCCTTCACCTGCAGGCTGCTGTAGTTAACAGGCACCCAACGGTATCCCTCCTGCGCTTTCTTCACTTTGCCTATGCCCGGGAACGCGATATGCGCCGAGGCTACCCAGGCGTTGCTCCGTGCGGCCATGTCGAGCGCTGTCTGGCGTTGCTCCACCGCTTTTGCCTGATCGACATCAAAGTGAATAGCCACTTCCGGTTGCGGCATCTGCACCGCCTGTACATGGATAATATCGCCCCATAGCAGCAAGGTTTCACCGCCGCGGCTGACTTTATACATTACGCTGCCAGGCGTATGCCCCCCTGCGGGCAGCGCTTCGATATCCGGCATAATCTTCGCAGGCGCCGTAAAGGGTTCAAGCTTTCCGGCATCAATAACCGGACGCAGCGACCGTTCCGACTCCTCAAACGTGTGCCGCTGGCCTGGCTCCACGTCACTCGCATGCGCCGGATCCAGCCAGAAATCGACGTCGCGCTTATCCACCCGCACCGTTGCGTTAGGGAAAGCGGGTTTACCGTCGTGCTGTACGCCGCCGGAATGGTCGGCATGAATATGGGTCAGCAGCACAGTATCAATCTGTTCAGGCGGAATGCCCGCCGCCCGCAGGTTTTCCAGCAAATGGCCGCCCGCCTTGCCAAAGAGCGGCCCGGCGCCGCTGTCGACCAGGATAAGCCGCTTGCCGGTATTAATGACGTAAGCGTTGATGGAGGTTTCGGTGCGGGGCGTCATCGCCTGCTCCGCCATCCGGCGCGACAGGGTCGCCGGGTCGATGTGCGTGAGCAGTTTTTCACTGTCAATAACCACCGTGCCGTCGGAAACGGCGGTTATCTGCCAGTCGCCCAGCATCATCCGGTAATAGCCTGGCGCCTGTTTATCCGCAATCGGCACCGGTTGCGCGCTGGTGGTGAAGGCGCAAAGCAGAAAAGTGGAAAGCGCTATCGCAAGCTTCATTGGGGTTCTCCGGGTTGATTTACCTTGTCGAAGTATCTGCCCGACGCTAATATCAATCCAATTGATTGGAGAGATTATGACTATCAAAGAAAATGATTTTCGTAAAATCGACCTGAACCTGCTTATCGCTTTTGCCGTGCTTTTTCGCGAACAGAGCGTTTCGCTGGCGGCGGATAAGCTGCATCTCGGCCAGCCGGCGGTAAGCGGCGCGCTGTCGCGGCTGCGGGAGATGTTCGACGATCCGCTGTTTGTGCGCAGCGGCCACCGCATGCAGCCTACCGCCCGGGCCCAGGCGCTGCACAGCGAACTAATGCCCCTGCTGGAGCAGCTTCAGAGCGCGCTGTTTCAGCAGGCGGAGTTTCATCCGCAACAGGCCAACGCCACCATCACGCTTGGCATGACCGACTGGGTAGAGATGTGGCTGATGCCGCAACTGATTCCGGCATTACGCGACGCCGCGCCAGGGCTGCGCCTGAACGTGGTGGCGAGCGATCCCTTCACCGACGCCCAGCGTCTGGAAGGCGGCGAACTGGATATGGCGATAAGCGTGGCGCAGGCTTCCGCCCGCTGGCAGGAGCGCGAGGCGCTGACGCAAATGCCGTTCGTTACCCTTTGGCACCCGGAGCAAATTACGCTGAACGCCCCGCTCTCGCTGGAAAGCTATGCCGCTCATCCTCATCTTTTAGTCACCTATCGCGAAGCGTCCAGCAGTCAGATAGATACGCTGCTGGCTAAACAGGGGCGGCGGCGCACGGTGTGCTATACCACGCCGCACTTCGCTGCTCTGCCCGGCCTGCTGCGCCAGATGCCCGCGCTCGCCACCGTTCCCGCCGGGCTATCGGAAAACTGGCAGCGCAGTTGGGGCCTTGCCGCAAGTCCCGTGCCGCTGGACGTGCCTTGCATCGAGGTGGCGATGCTCTGGCATCAGCGGCATAACAGCGACCCGGCGTTGATGTGGCTGCGGGAATTTATTCGCCAGCGTTTTGGTTAATGGCGGTTGATGGCGTCGGCAATGGCCGTTGACGTGGTTAAGGTGCGAATTTCGCGGAAAAGCGTGGTCGCTTCGCTGTATTCCTGACGCAGATAGCCGAGCCACTGCTTGATGCGCGCAACGTGATACATGCCGGTGTCGCCCTGCTTTTCCAGCCGGGTATATTTTTGCAGCAGCTTTACGACATCCGGCCAGGCCATACGCGGCTCGTTATATTTAATGACCCGGCTCAGGTTAGGCACGTTCAGCGCGCCGCGTCCTATCATCACCGCGTCGCAGCCGGTAGCCTGCATGCACGCCTGAGCGCTTTGCCAGTCCCAGATTTCGCCGTTGGCGATAACGGGAATGGCAAGCCGCTCGCGAATTTCGCCAATGGCCTGCCAGTTAATGCGCTCGGCACGGTAGCCATCTTCTTTTGTACGGCCATGCACCACCAGCTCGCTGGCCCCCGCCTGCTGCACGGCGTCAGCGATTTCAAAACGCCGCTCGCCGCTGTCCCAGCCAAGACGCACTTTTACCGTTACCGGCAGGTGCGCTGGTACGGCTTCGCGCATCGCTTTAGCGCCGCGGTAAATCAGTTCCGGATCTTTTAAGAGCGTCGCCCCGCCGCCGCTGCCGTTCACGAGCTTTGACGGGCAGCCGCAGTTTAAATCGACGCCCCAGGAGCCAAGCTCCACCGCCCGCGCCGCATTTTCGCCCAGCCACTGCGGATGTTGGCCAAGCAACTGCACCCGCACCCGGGTGCCGGAAGGCGTACGGCTTTGCTGATGCAGCTCCGGGCAGAGTTTATAGAAGGATTTCACCGGCAGCAGCTGGTCCACCACCCGTAAAAACTCGGTGATGCAGAGATCGTAATCGTTCACTTCCGTCAGGAGTTCGCGCACCAGCGAATCGAGCACGCCTTCCATCGGCGCCAGTAAAACACGCATATCGTTACCCGTAAGAAAAAGAGGCGCTATGGTAGCGCCTGCGGCGGCTGGCTGAAAGAGGCTAACCGCGCCGCGTTGCGGTTGCTCAGACCGTTAAGCCAGCGTGTTTGCCATCAGGAAATCGCCCGTCCAGGCGCAGCGTACCGCCCAGCGCTTCTACGTAACGCTTTTTTCGGTTTCGTTTGTTGTAATAACGAGTGCGAAGAGACACGCTTTGCACACCTGTCGCGATTTAGCGAAGCCGTAACGCTGTTCACCACTGTGCCTTGCGGGAATATCAAGTATGCTGACAATTCATGGTGTGATCGGTAGCACAGTTTACGCTTTAATTGTATGATGAATGCATTCCGCAAAGGGTGACTTTCATGAGTATTACGCTGACGACTCTCTGGCAATTCATACGCGCTTTTTTGTTAATTTACGCCTGCTTATATGCGGGCAACGCTATCGCCGCCCTGCTGCCGATAACCATTCCCGGCAGCATTATCGGCATGCTGATTCTCTTCCTGCTGCTCTCTTTGCAGATCCTTCCCGCGAAGTGGGTTAAGCCTGGCTGCCATGTGCTTATCCGCTATATGGCGCTGCTGTTTGTGCCGGTCGGCATTGGCGTGATGCAGTATGTGGATGTGCTGCGCGCCCAGTTTGGCCCGGTAGTCGTCTCCTGCTTTATCAGCACGCTTCTGGTGTTTCTGGTGGTGAGCTGGAGCTCGCACCTGGTCCACGGCGAGCGCAAGGTCATCGGGCAGAAGGAGAAAAAGTGATGCTTGAGAATATCTGGTGGTCGCTGCCGCTGACGCTGGTGGTCTTCTTCGGCGCACGCAGGCTGGCGGCGAAACTCAAATCGCCGCTGCTTAATCCGCTGCTGGTGTCGATGGTTATTATCATTCCGTTTCTTGTGGCGACCGGCATCTCCTATGAACGCTATTTCGCGGGCAGCAAGATCCTGAATGACCTTCTGCAACCGGCGGTGGTGGCGTTAGCGTTTCCGCTTTACGAACAGCTGCACCAGATCCGCGCGCGCTGGAAATCGATTATCACCATCTGTTTTATCGGCAGCGTGGTGGCGATGATAACCGGCACCTCTGTCGCTCTGCTGATGGGCGCAACCCCCGAAATCGCCGCGTCGGTACTGCCGAAATCCGTAACGACGCCTATTGCGATGGCGGTAGGCGGCAGCATCGGCGGCATTCCGGCTATCAGCGCCGTGTGCGTTATCTTTGTGGGGATTCTCGGCGCGGTATTCGGCCACAGTTTGCTGAATTTAATGCGTATTCGCACCAAAGCCTCCCGCGGACTGGCGATGGGCACTGCCTCGCACGCCCTGGGTACGGCGCGCTGCGCGGAGCTGGATTACCAGGAAGGGGCGTTCAGTTCTCTGGCGCTGGTGATCTGCGGCATTATCACCTCGCTCATCGCGCCCTTTTTATTCCCGGTTATTCTGGCCGTTTTTGGCTAAAAGTTGCGATACGTCGCGCAAATTCATTTTAAATTTCATTTGTTGCATAGGCAGTGAGACGAAAATCACATATAAAGCCCAGCGAGGCCCGTAAACTACGGCTCCAGTAAACTGATAAGAGGCTTAGCCCATGCATTCACGTTTTGAATCTGCTTTTGCACAGCTTCCCGCCGCGCTCCAGGAGTCCCTGGCGCCGTGGCTCGCCGATGCGCATTTCCCGGCCATGCTGAGCGCAAGTCAGGTTGAAGAGGTAAAACGCCACAGCGGGCTGGATGATGAAGCGCTCGCCTTCGCGCTGCTGCCGCTGGCGGCCGCCTGCGCGCAGACTGACATCTCCCATTTCAACGTCGGCGCCGTAGCCCGCGGCCTGAGCGGCGCGCTCTATTTCGGCGCGAACATGGAGTTCACCGGCGTGGCGATGCAGCAGACCGTGCACGCGGAGCAAAGCGCCATTACCCACGCCTGGATGCGCGGCGAAAGCGGCCTTTGCGCCATCACCGTGAACTACACCCCTTGCGGCCACTGCCGCCAGTTTATGAACGAGCTGAACAGCGGCCTGACCCTGCGCATTAACCTGCCGGGACGTGCCCCCTCTAAGCTTGGCGACTATCTGCCCGACGCTTTCGGCCCACGCGACCTTGATATTAAAACGCTGATTTTCGACGCTGAGGATCATGCATTCGCCTTAAAAGGCGAAGCGCTCGGCGACGCGGCGATAAAAGCGGCTAACCGCAGCCACGCGCCTTACAGCCAGTCGCCTTCCGGCGTCGCCCTGCAAACTCATGACGGGCAGATTTTTACCGGCAGCTATGCTGAAAACGCCGCGTTTAATCCCTCGCTGCCTCCCCTGCAGGCGGCGCTGAATCTGCTGAGCCTGAACGGCTATGGCTGGCGTGATATTCAGCGGGCGTCGCTTGCAGAAAAAGCGCAGGCCAATATCGTTCAATGGGACGCAACCGTTGCTACGCTTCGCGCCATTGGTTGCGACGCCGTCGAACGCATCGAACTCGCCTGATGCCCACCCTGCGGATAAAACATCCGCAGTGGTGAAAATTGCTTCAACCGATACGCTGATTCTTGCTCTTGTCCAACGGGTAAAGTAGCCTTGGATGAAATTTCACCCCTGCTCCGAGTACCTGAATGTTGAAGCGTTTGTTATACAGCCTGCTGGTTCTGATTAGCTTATTGCTGTTAACTGCGCTGGGGCTTGACCGCTGGATCAGCTGGAAGACCTCTCCCTACGTTTATGATGAACTGCAGGACCTGCCCTACCGTCAGGTTGGCGTGGTGCTGGGCACGGCCAAGTATTACCGCACCGGGGTCATCAACCAGTATTACCGCTACCGCATTCAGGGCGCGCTGAACGCGTATAACAGCGGCAAAGTGAACTACCTGCTGCTTTCCGGCGATAACGCGCAGCAGAGCTATAACGAGCCGATGACGATGCGCAAAGATTTCATCGCCGCAGGCGTCGACCCGGCGGACATCGTGCTGGACTACGCGGGCTTTCGTACGCTGGATTCGATAGTTCGCACCCGCAAAGTGTTTGATACCAACGATTTCATCATTATCACCCAGCGCTTTCACTGCGAGCGCGCGCTGTTTATTGCGCTGCATATGGGCATCCAGGCGCAGTGCTACGCCGTTCCCTCGCCTAAAAATATGCTCCCGGTGCGCATTCGCGAGTTCGGCGCTCGCCTCGGCGCGCTGGCGGACCTCTATATCTTCAAGCGCGAACCGCGCTTCTTAGGGCCGCTCATCCCGATTCCTTCGCTGCATGAAGTCCCGGATAACGCGCAGGGATACCCGGCGGTGACGCCGGAGCAGCTGTTAGAGTTACAAAAGAAGAAGTAACGGCGGGTTACGTTTCGCCGCACGCAGCCGGTTTGCCTTCGCCCCTCATCCCCGGCCTTCTCCCCCAAAGCCCGAGGGAGAAAACCCGCCTTTTAACCCACTACGCCGCGCTGTTTTCCGGGTGGGTTAGCTTTAGCGGCTCCTGTTATGCCCGCCGCCGCAAAAGGCGAATGGCGCTTCGCTTACCCACCCTGTTCCCTTTGTCTCCTGCTGCCCCGCCCATAAAAAAAGCCCCCGCGTCTGCGGAGGCTTTTCCATACTGCCAAGCGATTACTTCTTGCGAGCGTATTTCAGGGAGTCCAGCGCTACCGCGAAGATAATGATGGCGCCCTTGATGATGTACTGCCAGTACGGGTTCACGCCGATATAGGTCAGGCCGTAGTTGATAACGGTGAAGATTATCACACCAGTTACCACGCCGAGCACCGTACCCACGCCGCCGCTGAAGGAAACCCCGCCCACTACGCAGGCTGCGATGGCGTCGAGTTCGTACATGAAGCCGAGGTTGTTGGTAGCGGAACCGATACGGCCCGCTTCCAGCATCCCGCCGAAGGCGTAGAAGACGCCGGAGAGCGCATAAATCATCAGCAGGTTCAGCGCCACGTTCACGCCGGAAACCTTCGCCGCTTCCGGGTTGCCGCCGATGGCGAAGATATTTTTACCAAAGCGAGTTTTGTTCCACAGGATCCAGACGAACACGACGGCGATCAACGCATAGAAAGTGATGTAAGAGAGCCTGAAGCTGCCTATCGCCAGGAACCCTTGCGTAAAGGTCGAGAAACCGCTGTCGAAACCAGAGATCGGCGAAGCGCCCACAAAATCGTAGTACAGGGAGTTGATGCCGTACACGATGATCATGGTGCCGAGCGTGGTGATAAACGGCGTTACGTTCAGGTAAGCGATAACGATGCCGTTAATCAGGCCGATGATGGCGCCGATAGCGCAGACAATCAGGATAACCAGCGCAATCGGCATGGTCGCCATTTCCGGGAACACCTTGTTGGCGTTTTCCATTGATTGCAGCAAGGTCGCCGCGACTACCGCCGCGAGCCCTACCTGACGACCGGCTGAAAGGTCCGTGCCCTGGGTAACAATAAGCCCCGCGACGCCCAGCGCGATAATAATACGCACCGAGGATTGGGTCAGAATGTTACTTAAGTTAAGCAGACTTAAAAAAGTGGAATCCTGGAAAATAATAATGGCCAGCAACACTAAAAGAACGACGTAAATACCGCCTTCTTTCAGATAAGTGAGAAAACTCTTCTTATTTAACGCACTCATGAGGAGCCCCTGATATTAAAGGTGCAAAGACGCAAGACGTAAAATTTCGTTTTGCGTTGTCGTTTTAGTGTCAACAATTCCAGCGACGAGGCCATTGCTCATTACCAGAATACGATCGGTTATCCCTAACAGCTCTGGCATTTCGGAAGAGATAATAATGATCCCTTTGCCTTTTTTCGCCAGCTCAGCGATAAGCTGATAAATTTCAAACTTCGCGCCTACGTCAATACCGCGCGTCGGTTCATCCAGCATTAATATTTCCGGTTGCGTCAGCAGCCAGCGACCAATAATCACCTTTTGCTGGTTGCCGCCGGAAAGCGAACCGATTTGCGTCCGGTGCCCTGGCGTTTTCACGCGCATGGAATCGATAACCCACTGGGTATCGCTTTTCATGCGGGAATTATCCAGCAGACCGACTTTATTTTTGTAGTTGCGAATATTGGAGATCAGGGAGTTAAAACCGATATCCAGATAAGCGTAAATCCCCGTTGAGCGACGCTCCTCGGTCACCAGCGCGAAACCGTGGTTAATGGCTTCGTTGGCGGTGTGGTTATTAATCTGTTTGCCGTGCAAGGTAATGGTGCCCGCCGATTTTTCACGGATACCAAATAACGTTTCCACAATATCAGTGCGCTTGGCGCCCACCAGTCCCGCGATGCCGAGAATCTCCCCTTTATGCAGATCAAAGGAGACGTCACGGATAGAGGGCTGGCGCAGCGAGGTCAGGTTGCGCACTTCAAGGATAACTTCACCCGGTTTGTTTTCTTTATCCGGGAACCGCTGATTGAGCGAACGGCCCACCATCATGGCGATGATCTTATCCATATCCAGCCCTTCAAGCGGCTGGGTGGCGATCCACTGCCCGTCGCGCAGGATAGTAATTTCATCGCACAGCTGAAATATCTCTTCCATTTTATGGGAGATATAAACAATACCGCAGCCGCGCTCTTTCAGCTTACGGATAATTTTAAAGAGATGATTCACCTCTTTTTCCGTTAGTGAAGAAGTGGGCTCATCCATAATGACGATTTTCGCGTCATAGGAGAACGCTTTGGCGATTTCAATCATCTGCATCTGCGAGACAGAAAGCGTCCCCACGCGCGCGCGCGGATCGATATCAATATCCAGCTCGTCGAAAATCGCTTTGGTATCGCGATACATTTTGTCCTGATCGACAAATACCCCTTTGGTGGGGTAGCGACCAAGCCACATATTGTCCATAACAGAGCGCTGCAAAACCAGGTTTAACTCCTGGTGCACCATGGAAATACCATTTTCCAGCGCTTCTTTGGCCGAATGAAAATCAATTTCTTTTCCCTGGAAAAGAATGCTGCCGGAATCTTTCTGGTAGATCCCAAAAAGGCACTTTAATAACGTTGACTTGCCTGCGCCGTTCTCCCCCATTAACGCGTGGATGGAGTGAGGACGAACTTTTAAATTTACGTTATCGAGTGCCTTAACGCCGGGGAATGACTTGTTGATATTGGTCATTTCCAACAGGTATTCGCCTGACGTCTGCGTAGTATTGCTGACCATAATTACACCTGGCTGCGAGAGTATTGTCTGAGCATGGCACGGTTTAAAAGGGGCGCTTGCGCGCCCCGGAAAAGCATTTAACTATTATTTATCGCTGAACTGCGCCAGGTTGTCTTTATCAACGCCGACGTAAGGAATACGAACCACTTTGTTTTCAATTTTCCAGTTCGTGCCGTCAGCGGCGCCTTTACCCTGCGCCAGGTTTTTCGCCAGATCGAACGTCGCTTTCGCCTGGTTGTTGGCGTCGTTCAGCACGGTACCGGCCATCGCACCGGATTTCACCAGCGCCAGCGCTTCCGGCAGGGCGTCAACGCCGAATACCGGGATTGAAGATTTGTTATGCGCCTTCAGCGCTTCTACTGCGCCCATCGCCATCGCGTCGTTGTTGGCGATCACGACTTCAATTTTGTTGGCGTTCGGACCAGAGAGCCAGGCGTCCATTTTGTCTTTCGCCTGAGCGGTATCCCACATGGCGGTATCTAACTGCAGCTGCTGAGTTTTGATGCCTTTATCGTTCAGCTCTTTAATCACGTAGGTAGTACGCGCTTCGGCATCCGGGTGGCCCGGCTCGCCTTTCAGCAGTACGAACTGGATCTGGCCGTCTTTGTTCAGGTCCCAGTTTTTGTTCGCAGCCCAGTGCTTAGCGATCAGGTCGCCCTGGATAACGCCGGATTCTTTGGAGTCGGTCCCTACGTAGTAAGCTTTGTCGTAGCTGTCGAGCGCTTTGCGTGAAGGTTCTTTGTTATAAAACACAACCGGTACGTTCTGCCCGCGCGCTTTTTCGATGACGGTACCCGCAGCGGCCGGGTCAACCAGGTTGATGGCAAGGGACTTCACGCCTTTCGCCAGCAACACGTCAATCTGGTCGTTCTGCTTGGACTGGTCGTTCTGCGAGTCGTTCATCAGCAGCTCAACGTCTGGCGTGGCTTTTGCTTCTTTCTCAATGGCCTTGCGTACTACGGACATGAAGTTATCGTCATACTTATAGATAGTCACGCCGATACGGTCAGCGGCCTGGGCTGCGGCGCCAAACAGCATGCAGGACATAACGGCAGACAGAGTAAGGACCTTCTTATTCATGGTATCTCCGGTTTTATGCAGGGTAGTTCTTGTGAAAAACGGGCGGCGGGGTAGTAATGTTAGAAAAGTGTTACTGACCACCGAAGCTCACTTTAAAATTTTCTTCCTTGATCGGTAACGCTCCAGTACTGCGTCTTTTTGTTTGTTTTCGGCCCTTAACCCATGCTCTTAGCGCAACGTTGCTGTTACATAGTGTTTCAGCCTTTAAAACGCTGACATCATAGACCAGCGCAATGTTAATATACTGTGAATTTACTCACAGATTGAAAGCGGTTACATCACTCTCATTTATAAACTAGTGATCGGCCCCACACTTTGCTTTCCGGCCACGGAATGGCGGCGCACCAGCGTCGGCATAAAGCAGTGACTGGCCTGCAAATCGAGCTCTCCTGCGGCGCCCTGCAGCGCCAGCTCGGTCGCGAGTCGCGCCATGGAAACAATGGGATAGCGCACCGTGGTGAGTTGCGGATCGGTGTAGCGGGCGATTGGAATATCATCGAAACCAATGAGTGACAAATGCTGCGGCACGGCAATGCCATTATCTTTAAGTGCCGTTAGCGCGCCTGCCGCCATGCTGTCGTTGTAGGCAAACACCGCCGTGAGCTGCAGGTTGCGCCCCAGTAACTCCACCATCGCCGCCTCGCCGCCCTGCATATCCGGGCTGCCCGTACCGACCCAGCTTTCCGGCGGCGTTATCCCCTGCTCCGCCAACGCCCGCAGCCAGCCCTCTTTACGCTGGTCATCATCTTCAATACGGTGAGCGGAAGCCAGATAGCCGATGCGCTGATGGCCATTGCTTTGCAGCATGCGGGTCGCCATCATCGCGCCGGTGACATTGTCCAGACCGACGCAGCGATGCGCGTAGCCGGGCACGATACGGTTAATCAGCACCATGCCGGGGATTTGGTCGAGAAAGCTTGCCAGCTCTGCGTCGCCGAGCGCTTTGGCATGAACGATTAAAGCGGTGCAGCGCTGGCGAATCAGCACTTCTATGGCATGGCGCTCTTTTTCCGCTTCATGGTAGCTATTGCCGATGAGCACATATTTTTGATGCTGCTGGGCCACAGTATCCACCGCTTTTACCAGCGCGCCGAAGAAGGGATCGGAAACGTCCATCACCACCACGCCAATAGTATCGCTGACCTGGGTGGCCAGCGCCTGGGCATTGGCGTTCGGCCGGTAGCCTAGCTGACTGACCGCCTGCATAACGGTTTCACGCGTTTCAGGGCTTACCAGCGCGCTGTTGTTCAGAACGCGGGAGACCGTAGCGACAGAGACGCCCGCAAGTCTTGCGACGTCACGAATAGTGATCATAACGATCACCTTTAAGTAGTTGGCAGCAGTTCACAAATACCCCCTGTGTAAGCCTGGGGGCTATTCTGGCAGCGAGCAGAAAGGCGCTACGTGAAGCACATCACAGCGCTGGAAACGGTTACATACGAAATGTTAACGATTGTGATCCAGATCGTTATCTTGTTGTTTGCGATAACGGCACGCCTGACGCTCTGGCCGTGAGCTGCCGCCAGAGCCACTCCACCGGCCCCTGGCGAAAGCGACGCAGCCAGAGTACGGAGATCAATATGTTAACCGCCCAGACGGCGGGGACGAAGGCGAGCAATTGCAGGCGGTCAAACCACATAAACAGCCCGAAGCGATGAAACAGCGTAATGCAGATTAACGATTGCAGCAGGTAGTTGGTGAGTGCCATGCGGCCAACACAGGCCAGCGCGCCGGTTAACCGGAACCTGGCAAGTGATGGCCAGAAACCATAAATCAGCGCCGCGTAGCCGATGGTCTGCAAGGGCGCGCTGAGTTCACGCGGCGCCTGCAGATAAAACGCGGTCCAGCGGTAATCCCAGCCGATTCGCCACTGCGCGATAACCGCAGGCAGGTTAATCAACAGCCCAGCCAGCACCAGGATGAGGCCCGTACGGCGATAGTGCTGCAGGCTGAACTCGCCGCGCAGCCAGCCGCTACGCATCAGCGCCGCGCCGATAAGCATCATTCCCGCCAGCTCCCAGCCGTACTGCGCGCCGAGCGCCAGCAGGCTTGAAGAGAGAAGATCGAGCCGATTATCGATAGCCTCCGCTCCGCCGTTCAGCTTCCAGAACTGCTCATATTGCAGGTGCGCGGCGTCCGGCACCCACGAACGGTTGATCTGGTCGCCAGTGATAGCGCCGAGCAGAAGCAGCACGCCCACGCCCATCAGGTACAGCAGCACCCCGGTGTTAAACAGCGATTTAACGCCCGAGGCGTCGCGCACCATTCGCCAGCTGATAAGCCCTACCAGCCCATAGGCAAGCAGGATATCGCCATCCCACAGAAAAACCGCATGCAAAAAACCGAAAATCACCAACAGGCTCAGGCGCGCCTGAATCCAGCGTTTGCCACGGACGAGCAGCATTTGCAGGCCGGCGCCAAACAGCAATGCGAAAAGCGTGAGGAATTTAACCTGCGCGAAGAGGTCCAGCAGCGCCCAGGTCCAGGCGTCGCGCAGGGTCGCTTCGCCATACCAGGCGGGGTTGAGGTAAGCCGCCTTCGGCAGACCGAAGGCGTTGATATTCAAAAGCAGGATGCCCAGGATGGCGACGCCGCGAACCACGTCCAGCGTGACGTTTCTTGCCATGGCGGCCTGCCTTATCAATTAGCTGGGGTGGCGTACCGCGCGCAGGAATTCCTGGCGCGTATTCTGGCTGGACTTAAACAACCCGCCAAGCGACGTCGTCGTGGTGGCGCTGGTTGCGTCGCGAATACCGCGCGCTTTTACGCAATAGTGCACCGCGTCAATGGACACCGCCACGTTGCTCGTGCCAAGCAGCGTTTGCAACGCCACCAGGATCTGCTGCGTTAAACGCTCCTGCACCTGTGGGCGCTGGGCGAAAAACTGCACAATGCGGTTAATCTTCGACAACCCAATCACCGAGTCTTTCGGAATGTAGGCCACCGTGGCTTTGCCGTCGATGGTTACAAAGTGGTGTTCGCAGGTGCTGGTCAGCGTGATGTCGCGAACCGTGACCATCTCATCCACTTTCATCTTGTTCTCGATGACGGTGATTTTCGGGAAATTAGCGTAGTCCAGGCCGGAGAAAATCTCGTCGACATACATCTTGGCGATGCGATGCGGCGTTTCCATCAGGCTGTCATCGCTCAGATCAAGATTAAGCAGCTGCATAATCTCGGTCATATGACCGGCGATAAGGCGCTTGCGGGTTTCGTTATCAAGCTCGTGCAACGGCGGACGCAGCGGCGTCTCCAGGCCACGCGCAACCAGCGCCTCATGTACCAGGGCAGCTTCTTTTGAGAGTAATGACATCTTATTTTTTCTCCAGCAGGTGTAACCAGCCTTTACCGCAGGGGGCAAAGTGAGCGTTCATTGTGCGTGAGCGGGCGCACATAATCCAGTAGCGGGACCGATAATTATTGGGATTGTTGATTCCTTTCTTCGTCGCGCCGCCAGACCAGCGCGCCGCCGATAACCAGCGCCACGCCAGCTATCCACAGCGCCGGCTCCAGCCTGCCGGTGAGAAAGCTGGCAACCGCAGAGGTCATCGGGCCGACAAGCTGCCCCACGGCATAACCGGTCGTGAGCAGCCCGGCCAGATAGCGGGTGTGCTTCGGCGCCAGCTCTCGCCCGTAGTGCAACGAAAGCTGCACGGCGCAGAGAAAGCCGCCGCCTACCAGCAGCGCGCCGATAACCAACCCGTTTATACCCGGCAGCCATGCGGCGGCCACCACGCCTGCGGCCTGCAGCCACAGCACTATTGCCAGCCGCTGATTGCTTTGCAGCACCCCGCGAAGCAGGATGCTAAGCGCAATGCCGATAACCGAAGCGCCGCCAAAAACAGGCCAGACAAACTGTGCAAACAGGCTGCCTGGAAAGCGCGCCGCCGCCATTTGGGAAAGAAACGTCGCGGGCAGAATATAACCAAACCCGGCGAGACTGTAGCTCCAGACCAGCTTTTTCAGTCCGCGCGTCAGGCGCAGCGGCTCAGGCTGGTTGCCCGGGCGGTGGAGATGCCCCCGGCGCGGCAGGTTGCGGGCAATCAGCGCGATAAACAGCAGCGCCAGCGCGCCGTAGATAAGCCAGCCCTGCTGCGCGCTGAGCCCGGCGCCGTGGATCCAGACCGCCAGCAGGCCGCTGATGGCGATGCCGGCGCCCGGCCCAGCGAACACCGCGGCGCTAAGGCCCGGCCTGCCGAAATGGGCGAGCTGTTCGTTGGTCCAGGCGGCCATCAGCACCAGCCCCCAGCCGCTCATGCAGCCGATAACGAAGCGCAATACGGCGTGCGGCCAGGGTCCGTCGACAAAAGCGGAAAGCAGCGTCAGCAGCACCGCGCCGCCGACGCCCGCCCAGAGCCGAAGCTCAACGTGACGCTGCGCGCGCATCGCATCCCATGCGCCGACCAGATAGCCAAGATAGTTTGCAGCGGCGACCAGTCCGGCGCTGGTGAGCGTTAACTGCCCCTCCCCTACCATCAACGGCACCTGAGGCGTAAACGCGAAACGCCCAATCCCCATTACCACAATCAGCGCGAGAAACCCGGTCAGTGCAATACGCAGCGCCACAGCGCCTCCATTTGTTAAAATAAAGTTATAGCTATGATGCGGCATGAGTTTTCTAAGGTGAAGTGAAACTTGTTCACTCGTCAATGCGCGTTTGCGCTATTCTGTTCAGCCCATTATAAGGAGCCGCCTATGGAACTGCTCGACGAGCATCGCTGTTTTTCCGGCCAGCAGCAGCGCTGGCGACATCACTCTCAGGCGCTCAATTGCGCCATGACCTTCAGCATTTTTCTGCCGCCGGAGACCGACGCGCCGCCGCCTGTGCTTTACTGGCTCTCAGGCCTGACCTGTACCGATGAAAACTTTACGACCAAAGCGGGCGCGCAACGCGTGGCGGCTGAACTGGGCATTGCGTTAGTGATGCCGGACACCAGCCCGCGCGGCGATGAGGTGGCGGACGCGGAAGGGTACGACCTCGGCAAAGGCGCCGGTTTCTACCTTAACGCCACCGTTGCGCCCTGGGCATCCCACTATCGCATGTATGATTACCTGCGCGATGAACTGCCCAAAGTGATTGCGGAAAACTTTAAGGTAGCGGACCGTTGCGCCATCAGCGGCCACTCAATGGGCGGCCACGGGGCGCTTATCATGGCGCTGAAGAACCCCGGGCGTTTCCGCTCGGTTTCCGCCTTCGCGCCAATCGTCAACCCGTCTGCCGTGCCGTGGGGGAAAAAAGCGTTCACCACGTATCTTGGCGAAGATGAAAGCCAGTGGCACCAGTGGGACAGTTGCGCATTGCTGGAAAAGGCCGATCCGGCGCACGCTATCCCCACGCTTGTCGACCAGGGCGACAGCGACCCGTTCTTTGGCGAGCAACTCCAGCCGGAGCGGCTTGATGACGCGGCGCGCAAGGCAGGCTGGCCGCTGACGCTGCGCATGCAGCCGGGCTATGATCACAGCTATTATTTCATCGCCACCTTTATTGAAGAGCATTTGCGCTTTCACGCGCAGCATTTGCGCTGATGCATCCATGCTAAACCGGCAATAAAAAAGGGCGCTTAAGGCGCCCTTTTCGTTATTTCTTCAGATGGTCAGGAAACGTCATTTCGCTGTAACGCACGAAATGCGTGCCTCTGGTCCACTTGTAACCAAACCAGATTATCAGGAACAGCGGAATGCCGATGTAGGTTGCCGCAACGGCCGTCCAGTCAATCGTATCTTCCAGGAATGCCTGATAGTTCTGGCCGAGCGTGATAATAAGACACAGCACGAAGGCGAAAATCGGGCCCAGCGGGAAGAAGCCGGAGCGGTACGGCAGGTCGTTGATATCGTTGCCCTGCATGACATAACCGCGACGGAAGCGATAATGACTAATGGCAATACCGAGCCAGGCGATAAATCCGGTCATCCCCGAGGTGTTCAGCAGCCACAGGTAAACCGTCTGGTTACCGAACATGGAGGTGAGGAAACACAAGCCCGCGACCACGGTCGTCGCATAAAGCGCGTTGCGCGGCACGCCGCCTTTAGACAGCGTTGAGAAAATACGCGGCGCTTTGCCATCGCAGGCCAGGGTGTAGAGCATGCGGGTGGAAGCGTACATGCCGGAGTTGCCCGCAGAGAGCACTGCCGTCAGGATCACCGCGTTCATGATGGCCGCCGCAGAGAGCAGACCCGCGTGCTGGAACACCAGAGTGAACGGGCTGACGCTGATATCTTTCACGTCGTTGCGCAGCAGGCTCGGGTCGGTGTAGGGGATAATCAGGCTGATAATCAGAATGGCGAACACATAGAACAGCAGGATACGCCAGAAAACCTGACGCACCGCGCGCGGAATATTCTTCGCCGGGTCTTCCGATTCGCCCGCCGCGATGCCGATAAGCTCGGTGCCCTGGAAAGAGAAGCCGACAATCATCGCCACGCCAATCATCGCCGAGAAGCCGCCCGCGAATGGCGCCTCATCAATGCTCCAGTTGCTCCAGCCTGCCGGTTCAGCGCCTTTGAAAATGCCGACAATCATCGCGATGCCGACCAGAATAAAGATAATCACGGTCGCCACTTTAATCAGCGAGAACCAGTACTCCGCTTCGCCAAAGCCTTTTACGGAAATGTAGTTCAGCAGGAACATGATGCCGAGGAAGACGGCGCTCCAGATCCAACCTGGCGTATCCGGGAACCAGTAGCTCATCACAAGCTGCGAGGCCACAAGGTCGACCGCGATGGTGACCGCCCAGTTGTACCAGTAGTTCCAGCCCAGCGCGAAGCCGAAGCCCTCTTCTACGTAGTTCTGCCCGTAGGTAGCGAACGAGCCGGAGACCGGCATATAGGCCGCCAGCTCGCCAAGGCTCGTCATCAGGAAATAGACCATCAGGCCGATAAGAATATAGGAAAAAAGCGCGCCGCCCGGGCCCGCCTGAGAAATCGTCGCGCCGGATGCGACAAACAGCCCTGTGCCGATAGAGCCGCCGATGGCGATCATCGTCAAATGACGCGCCTTTAATTCGCGACGTAGCGCAGGCGCTTGTGTGGTTTTAGATTCGGAAACCATATAAAAATAATGCCCATCCATCAAAAGAGGCGCGATTGTAGCAGACTCAAACCGAAGCGCCTGGTGGAAATACGCAGTTATAAGAGACGTTCATGATAGCCGCTGGATCATAAGTAAAGCAGCGGGCCTGCGGGAGAGCGAAAATTTTTTCTTATGACTGACGCCCGATTTGCCGACTCGCTCACGGTTCGCAGTAGCGTAAAAAACGCTGCAGGGCGTTGGACAGGTGCTTCTGGCGATGATGGATCCGGTAAAGCGTTCGCGTCAGGCGCGGCAACGGGGCCTTCACTTCGACCAGCGAGCCGGTTTCCAGCTGCTCGGCTATCACCCTGCGTGAAAGACAACTGATGCCCAGCCCGTGGCGCACCGCATGTTTAATCGCTTCAGAGTTGCCAAGCTCCATCGCCAGCACAAACTGCGGCAGGTGCGAAAGCAGAAGGTAATCGACAATTTCCCGCGTGCCGGAACCTTTCTCACGCAGGATCCAGGGCGCGGCGGCAAGGCGCGCCAGCGTTACTTCCCCGTTTAAAAGCGGGCTTGCGGGAGAGGCGAAGACCACCAGTTCATCCTCAAGCCAAGGTTCGGTGACGATTTCCGCCATATGGCACGGCCCTTCGATAAGCCCGATATCGACGCGAAAATCCGCGACGGCGTTAATCACATCCTGACTGTTGCCAACGCTCATTTCCAGCGGCAATGACGGAAAGTCGCGGCGGTAGCGGGCAATCACTTCCGGCAAAATATAGTTGCCGATAGTGCTGCTGGCATAAACGCGGATAGCGCCGTTATCTTCACGAAAAAGCTGCTCTATCTCTCCCGCCTGCTCCAGCAGCGCCACGGTGCGCGGGTAAAGCAGCCGCCCGTGCTCATTGACCACCAGCCGTTTGCCCACCCGGTCAAAAAGCTGCACGCCAAGCTGGCCTTCCAGATCGGTTAACGCTGCGCTGACCGCCGATTGCGACAGCGCCAGCATTTGCGATGCCTGGGTGGTGGAACCGCTTTTCAGCACTTCGGCAAACACTTCCAGCTGACGCAGGGTGATATGCATAACTCGCCTCAATAGTAAGAGCTCTCTTACCACTTATGATGATTAATTATAAATATATAATCAATTTTATTTTTAAGTCGCCTCGCCTTACGCTTTTCACACAGTAAGGAGAAGGCTATGACAATACTCACACTACGCAAACCGCAGCGTCACCTGATGCATTATGCGCCCGGTCTGGCGCTCACTGCCCTGGTGGCAGGCGCAGCCCTGTGGGCTGGTGCTATCCCGGCGGTCGCTGGCGCAGGGCTTAGCGCGCTGACGCTTGCTATCCTTGCCGGCATGCTTGTCGGCAATACGGTTTACCCTCGCCTCTGGCAATCCTGCGACGGCGGCGTGCTGTTCGCCAAACAGCATTTGTTGCGACTGGGCATTATTCTTTATGGCTTTCGCCTGACATTCGCGCAAATCGCGCAGGTGGGGACAAGCGGCCTGCTGGTGGATATGCTCACGCTCAGCAGCACGTTTTTTCTTGCCTGCTGGCTTGGTCAGCGCGTTTTTAAGCTCGATCGCGAAACGAGCTGGCTGATTGGCGCCGGCAGCAGCATTTGCGGCGCGGCGGCGATTCTCGCCACCGAACCGGTTATTAAAGCGCAAGCCAGTAAAGTGACCGTGGCGGTGGCGACGGTGGTAATTTTCGGCACGCTGGCGATTTTTCTCTATCCTCTGATGTGGCCGTGGCTAAACGCCTTTTTCTCGCCAGAAACCTACGGCGTCTATATGGGTTCTACCATGCATGAAGTGGCGCAGGTCGTGGCGGCGGGCCATGCGGTGGGGCCGGATGCGGAAAACGCGGCGGTTATTGCTAAAATGCTGCGCGTGATGATGCTCGCCCCGTTCCTGATTTTTCTGGCGGCGCGGGTAAAACAGCTGGCGCCGGCAAATGACGGCAAGCGCAGCGCCATCACTATTCCCTGGTTCGCTATCCTGTTTATTCTGGTGGCGGTGTTCAACTCCTTCCATCTGCTGCCGAAACCGCTGGTGGATGCGCTGGTGACGCTCGATACCGTTCTGCTGGCAATGGCGATGGCGGCGCTTGGCGTGACAACGCACCTCAGCGCGCTGAAAAAAGCGGGCGTACGGCCGCTGCTGATGGCGCTCCTCCTCTTTTTCTGGCTGATTGTAGGCGGCGGGGTGATTAACGTTATCGTTGAGCGGCTAATGGCATAAACCGGCACGCGCTTTCCTGGACGTTGCCGCTATGATAAAACGTTCCCCCTTTGCGGGTATGACAGGAGAGAAAGATGAAGTTTATTGGAGCGCATGTCAGCGCCTCCGGCGGGCTCGCCAATGCCGCCACCCGCGCCGCCGAGCTGGAAGCGACAGCTTTCGCGCTGTTCACCAAGAACCAGCGTCAATGGCGTGCCGCCCCGCTCACCCCGGCGATTATCGATGAATTCAAAGCCGCCTGTGAAAAACATGGCTACGGGCCGGGGCAGATCCTGCCGCACGACAGCTTTTTGATTAACCTCGGCCATCCGGAAGCGGAAGCGCTGGAGAAATCCCGTAAGGCGTTTATTGACGAGCTGACGCGCTGTCAGCAACTCGGGCTGACGCTGCTGAACTTTCACCCGGGCAGTCACTTACAGCAAATCAGCGAAGAGGCCTGCCTCTCCCGCATCGCCGAATCGGTGAACATCGCGCTGGAGCAAACGGAAGGCGTGACGGCGGTTATTGAAAATACCGCAGGCCAGGGGAGCAACCTCGGCTTTCGCTTCGAGCATCTGGCGGCGATTATCGACCAGGTGGACGACAAGAGCCGTGTTGGGGTCTGTATTGATACCTGCCACGCCTTCGCCGCGGGTTACGACCTGCGCACGGAAGAGGCGTGCGAAGAGACTTTCGCTGAGTTTGACCGTATTGTCGGCTTTCAGTATTTACGCGGCATGCACTTAAACGACGCGAAAAGCGCTTTCGCCAGCCGGGTGGACCGCCACCATAGCCTCGGCGAAGGGAACATCGGCCATACGCCGTTCCGCTGGCTGATGCGCGACAGCCGCTTCGACGGCATCCCGATGGTGCTTGAAACCATTAACCCGGATATCTGGGCTGAAGAAATCGCCTGGCTTAAGGCGCAGCAAACGACTACGGCAACGGTATAACCGCTGTTTTCAGCAATAAAAAAAGCTCCCCGCAGGGAGCTTTTTTCTTACCGTAACGCTCAGGCGGTTTTCGCCGCCAGTTCCGCTTCCGGACGCTTAAGGAAAGCGTAAGCCAGACCCGCCACCAGCGTACCGGCGACGATAGCAAGAAGGTAGCCCAGCACCGGCGTGATAGCGCCAGGAATCAGCAGCACGAACAGACCGCCGTGCGGCGCCATCAGCTTCGCGCCTACCGCCATAGAGATAGCGCCGGTGATAGCGCCGCCCACGATGCAGCAGGGAATAACGCGCATCGGGTCGCGGGCGGCGAACGGAATCGCCCCTTCGGAGATAAAGCACAGGCCCAGCACCAGCGCCGCTTTGCCCCCTTCCTGCTGGCCTTTGTCGAATTTACGACGCGCCACCATCGTCGCAATGCCCATCGCCAGCGGCGGAACCATACCGGCCGCCATGATAGCCGCCATCGGCGCGTAAACCTGGGAACTCAGCAGCCCCACGCCAAAAGCATAAGCCGCTTTGTTCACCGGGCCGCCCATATCGGTACACATCATGCCGCCAAGAATGGCGCCCAGCAGCACCGCGTTGGCGGTTCCCATCCCCTGCAGCCAGGCGGTCAGGCCCGCCAGGATTTTCGCGACCGGCGTGCCGATAACGTAAATCATCGCCAGACCTACAATCAGGCTGGAGAAGAGCGGAATAATCAGGATAGGCTTCAACGCCTCCATGCTTGGCGGCAGCTTCAGCTTGCCGCTGATCGCTTTGGCAACATAGCCTGCGAGGAAGCCCGCAAGAATACCGCCGATAAAACCGGAGCCGGTGCTGACAGCGAGCATGCCGCCAATCAGGCCCGGCGTCAGGCCCGGACGGTCAGCGATAGAGAAAGCGATGAAACCAGCCAGTACTGGCACCATCAGGGCGAAGGCGGAACCGCCGCCGATTTTCATCAGCGCCGCGGCAAGCGTGCCTTCCTGTTTGAACGCTTCGATGCCGAACACAAAAGAGAGCGCGATTAACAGACCGCCCGCCACCACCATCGGCAGCATGTAGGAAACGCCGGTCAGAAGATGACGATAGGCGCCTGCCCCGCCCTGCTCTTTCTGGCCTGCGGAAGCGGAAGCCGCCTGGCCGGAAGGCTGATAGGGCTTAGCCTCGGCGAGGGCTTTATCGAACTCCTGCGCGGTTTTCTTCAGCGCGAGGCCGGTAGAGGTGCGGTACATTGGCTTGCCGGCGAATTTCGCCAGGTCCACTTCGATATCCGCCGCCACGATAACCAGATCCGCCTGCGCCACCTCTTCCGGCGTGATGGCATTGCCTGCCCCCACGGAGCCGCGGGTTTCCACTTTCGCCCACCAGCCGCGTTTTTTCGCTTCGGTTTCGATAGCTTCCGCCGCCATAAAGGTGTGCGCTACGCCAGTCGGGCAGGCCGTTACCGCCACAATGCGTTTTTGACCGCCCGCCGTCGGCGCGCCAATCGGAGCCGCCGCAACCGGCGCGCTGTACGACTGCGCTTTCTCTTTGGCTTCGCCAAGGAACAGCTCCGGGTGCGCTACGGCGCGATCGATTTCGCCAACAAACACCTTTTTGCCGTTGAGCGCGCTGTCCGCCGGCAGGTTTTTGCCCAGCGCAATGACCAGCTCCGCGTCGTTCGGGTTATCGGTAAGTTCCAGATGCGCTTTCTGCGCCGCCGCACCGAGCAGGGTCTTCGCCATATAGGCGCGGGCCTGGCCGAGCGCGGAGTCAATAATCAGCAGCGTTTTCATTATGCCTCTCCTGCTGTCAGTTAAAAGGTTGTAAGTCGACGCGCGCCATCATCGCCGCCAACTGTGTCCTGTCGGTGATGCCGACATTGCTCTGGCTGACCGCCAGCGCCGCCACCGCCGTAGCAAGACGTAGCGTGTGCTCGCTGGATTCGCGCATCAGCAGGCCGTAGATGAGGCCGCCGACCATTGAATCCCCGGCGCCTACCGTGCTGACCACTTCACAGGCGGGCGGTTTGGCTATCCATTCGCCAGAGGCGTTGACCCACAGCGCCCCTTCTGCACCCAGTGAAATCACCACGTGGGCGATGCCTTGCTCGCGCAGCGCGTGGGCGGCATCAATAACATCTTTCATTTCCGGCAGCTTGCGGCCTGCCCAAATTTCCAGCTCGCGGCGGTTCGGTTTCACCAGCCACGGCGCGGCTTTCAGGCCCGCCACCAGCGCCTCGCGGCTGCTGTCGAAAATAATGCACGGGCACTGGCTGCGCAGGCGCGTCATCCAGTCGGTGAACGCTTCCGGGCTGACGCCCGCCGGCAGGCTGCCGCTGACGCAGACCATGTCGAACTGCCCAAGCCAGCTCAGGGAATCGTTAACAAAACGTTCCCAGTCCGCCGCGGTGACTTCAAAACCGGAGAAGTTAAAATCGGTCACTTCGCCATCTTTTTCCGTCAGCTTCACGTTAATGCGAGTACGGCCCTGCACCACCTGAAAACGGTTGGCGATGCCAAGCTCGCTGAAGAGTTGCTGAAAGCCATCCTGATTATCTTTGCCAAGGAAACCGCCGACGGTGACATCAATCCCTAAATCCTTGAGCACCTTCGCAACGTTAATGCCTTTGCCCGCAGCGTGCAGGCCGGTGGTGCGTACGAGGTTGACTTCGCCGCGTTCGATTTCCGGCGTAAAGCCGACCAGGTCATAAGCCGGGTTTAGCGTAATGGTGGCAACACGTCTGCTCATGCTGCGCCCTCCCCAAGACCAGCGGCGATGGCTTCGCCAATCGCTTTCAGCGCCGCTTCAGCATCCGCTCCCTGTGCGGTAAAGCGCAGGCGATGCCCCTTCTTAACGCCGAGCGCCACTACTTTCATCAGGCTGCGGCCGTTAGCCGGCTTGCCGGTGCCGTCGAGGTTAGCGACGGTGATATCGCTGTTAAATTGCTTGATAGTGTTCACCAGCATCGTGCCGGGACGAGCGTGCAGGCCGTGCTCGTTGCGCACGGTAAACTCGGCGCTCAGCACGTCTTCGGTTAACGCCTCGTCGCTGGTCAACAGCGCAAGCAGCGTAGAAGCGTCGGCGCTAAGCAGGCGGTCCGCTTTCTGATTCAGCAGGAGGTCGCCCAGGCGCTTGAGCACCGGCAGCGGCTGCTGGTCAGCCATGGCGACGGTCATCAGCAGGCCAACTTTTTCGCCATTCGCTTCAAACGCGTTTGCCGGGCGGCTCACCGCGACGGCGCTCGCAAGGTTGCCCTGCGCGCTGTCAGCCAGCCACACGCCCTGCCCCAGATTCAGCGGCGCGTCGACAATCGCCTGGCTGACGAAAGCGGCGTCCACCGCACCCGCCGCCTTCAGGCGACCGGCGTTCAGCGCCTGCAGCGTAACCAGGTCGCTTGCCGCTACATCAAGGCTGAACATTTCGTTATCCAGCTTCAGCGCATCGCTCTGTTTTTCGCCCATCAGCAGCGCGCGCAACTCTTCAGCGCTGTTGGTGGTTTTAAGCTGTTCGGCGATGGCGTCATCGCTCAGCACGTGCGTTAACTGACGCAGCAAGCCGAGGTGTTCATCTGAGCTGGCGGCGATGCCGATAGCCACATACGCCACCTGATCGTCGCCCCAGCGGATCCCCTGCGGGAACTGGAAGACCTGCACGCCGGTTTTCAGCACCTGGTCGCGGGTATCGGTGGTGCCGTGCGGAATGGCGATGCCATTGCCTAAGTAGGTAGAGGTTTGCTGTTCGCGAGCAAGCATGCCGTTAACATAGCCGTCAGCTACATTGCCCGCTTTCACCAGCGCGTCAGCAACCTGACGGATGGCTTCTTCTTTATTGTTGGCGCTGGCGCCGGGATGGATATCCTGAACAGATAACTGGAACATGGTCTCCTCGCTTGCTGAAAGTGAATCGTTTCAGCCTTTCTGAGAAAAAAGGCGTTACCTGATGGCTGAAAAAACCCGAAGATAACGCTGAAACGTTTCAAGAAGTGTGAGGACTTCTGCTGCGCGGCGCAAGAAAAGCCGTAAACGGGATGTACATTTTTAGATGTGTCGCACATTTCATACCTTTCACGTCCCATTTGCTGAAGTTACTTCTGCCTTTTTCAGGCTGGTCAGCTCCGCGTTCAGCGCTCCGTCAGCAAAAAATAAAACAGCTTTTTGATTATTCGTGTGGCGTTTAATACAGGCCGCTGTTTATTTGCGCACGAGGCGCGTAAACTTCGCCTTCCCTTTTGAAAGCGTTCATTTGTTATGCAAAACCTTCCTGCTGCGTCCCGCTTGCGAATGCCTGACATGGCTTCCGCCTCTTTTTTAATTGTAGCTTTTTTAACCGGCATCGCCGGGGCGCTGCAAACGCCTACGCTCAGCCTGTTTCTCACTGAAGAGGTGCATGCGCGACCAGCGATGGTCGGCTTCTTTTTTACCGGCAGCGCCATTATCGGCATTCTGGTCAGCCAGTTTCTGGCGGGCCGTTCGGATAAAAAAGGCGACCGCAAATCCCTTATCTTCGTCTGCTGTCTGCTGGGGGCGCTGGCCTGCGTGTTGTTCGCCTGGAACCGCAACTATTTCATTCTGCTGTTTATCGGCGTGTTCCTGAGCAGCTTCGGCTCTACCGCCAACCCGCAGATGTTTGCCCTGGCGCGTGAGCATGCCGACCGCACCGGCCGGGAAGCGGTCATGTTCAGCTCAATTCTTCGCGCTCAGGTTTCACTGGCGTGGGTTGTCGGGCCGCCGCTGGCGTATGCCCTGGCGATGGGCTTTGGCTTTCAGGTGATGTACCTGAGCGCGGCGGCGGCGTTTATCGTCTGCGGCCTGATGGTGTGGGGCTTCCTGCCTTCGATGCGCAAAGAGCCGGTAGCCACCTCCACGACGCTTGAGGCGCCGCGCCGCAACCGTCGCGACGCCCTGTTGTTGTTTGTCATCTGCACCCTGATGTGGGGCACCAACAGCCTTTACATCATCAATATGCCGCTTTACATCATTAATGAGCTGCATCTGTCGGAGAAGCTGGCTGGCGTGATGATGGGCACCGCCGCGGGGCTGGAAATTCCGACCATGCTGGTGGCGGGCTACTACGCAAAGCGGTTCGGCAAACGCTTTTTAATGCGTGTGGCGATTGTGGGCGGCGTGCTGTTTTATCTCGGCATGCTGATGCTCAGCAGCCCCGTCATGCTGCTCGGTCTGCAGCTGCTTAACGCCATTTACATCGGCATCCTGGCCGGCATCGGCATGCTCTATTTTCAGGATCTGATGCCGGGTCAGGCGGGCGCCGCGACCACGCTTTATACTAATACGACGCGCGTGGGCTGGATTATCGCCGGTTCGCTTGCGGGTGTGATTGCGGAAATCTGGAACTATCACGCCGTGTTTTATGTGGCGTTGGTCATGACGGCCGCCGCTGTCTGGTGCCTGTGGCGGATTAAGGATGTTTAGGGCGCGGTAAGCGCCTCGAGGTGTATGAGGTACTCCATCGCCTGCTGGCGATGTATGCCGCACATCTCGGGGGAGGGTTGCAGGCCGCCGCACACTTTTGGCCGCAGCGGCGAGCCGAACAGCTTGCAGCGCTTATGCTCATCAAGCTGCACGCAAGGTGTGTTCGCCGGTTTGCCGTCTGGCATGCCCGGAATGGGGCTCGATATTGAAGGCGCGGTACAGCAGGCACCGCAGTCGGGACGACATTCCATAATGACCTCGGCCAGGCAGACAGGCGCGGACTTTATCAGGCGCCGCCTGGAAACACTAACGACTTTTTCGCGCCATGCAGCGAAAGCGGTGAAATCCGCTTGCCTGGCTGACGCCTCGCGAGTAATTTGTCGCGATATTTTTGCTATCCCAAATTAACAGGACACTTCGATGCCAAGAGCTAACGAAATCAAAAAAGGTATGGTGCTCAATTACAACGGCAAACTGCTGCTCGTAAAAGACATTGATATTCAGTCACCCAGCGCTCGCGGCGCGGCCACGCTTTATAAAATGCGCTTCTCCGATGTGCGCACCGGCCTGAAGGTGGAAGAGCGTTTTAAAGGCGACGACATTGTCGATACCGTTACCCTGAACCGCCGCTTTGTGGACTTCTCCTACGTAGACGGCGACGAATATGTGTTCATGGATAAAGAAGACTATACGCCCTATACCTTCACGAAAGATCAGATTGAAGAAGAGCTGCAGTTCATGCCGGAAGGCGGCATGCCCGATATGCAGGTGCTGCTGTGGGACGGCCAACTGCTGGCGCTGGAGCTGCCGCAGACGGTAGACCTGGAAATCGTGGAAACGGCGCCGGGCATCAAAGGCGCTTCCGCAAGCGCGCGCAACAAACCGGCGACGCTGACGACCGGTCTGGTGGTGCAGGTACCGGAATACCTCTCGGCGGGCGAGAAAATTCGCATTCATATCGAAGAGAAACGCTATATGGGCCGCGCAGACTAACAGGCCTGCTCACCTGGCGGCGCTTCGCTGTCAGGCCCCAAAAAAAAACCGGCAAGCATGCCGGTTTTTTTATCTGCGTTAACAGCGAGCTACGCCGTTCCCATCAGGGTTACAGCAACTCGGGGTATTTCGTCATCTTCAGCGCCAGCTCGACGCCGCGCACTTCCGCCATGCCTTTGAGGCGGCCGATTGCCGAATAACCCGGGTTGGTTTTCTTGCGCAGATCGTCAAGCATCTGGTGACCGTGGTCCGGACGGAACGGGATAGGACGCCGATCGCCCGCCTTTTTACGACGCAGCTCTTCACTCAGAATAGCGTCAACTACCGCCACCATGTTCACGTCGCCCTGCAGATGCGCCGCTTCGTGGAAGGTTTTCGGGTTCGCTTCACGGCAGGTGGAGCGCAAATGGGTAAAGTGGATGCGATCGCCGAACGTTTCTATCATCCGCACCAGGTCGTTATCAGCGCGCACGCCGTAGGAGCCGGTGCACATGGTGAAGCCGTTGTTAATGCTGTTCACCGTCTCTTTCAGCCACTGCATATCGTCGATGGTAGAGACAATGCGCGGCAGCCCAAGAATAGGACGCGGCGGATCGTCCGGGTGCACCGCCAGCCGCACGCCCACCTCTTCCGCTACCGGTACAATGGCGCGCAGGAAATAAGCCATGTTTTCACGAAGCTGGGCTTTATCGATGCCGTGATATTCCGCAAGGCGCGCGCGGAACTGGTCAAGCGTATAGCCCTCTTCCGCGCCTGGCAGGCCGGCGATGATGTTGCGCGTCAGCTTCTCAATCTCCGCTTCGCTCGCGTTAGTGAAATAGTCCTGCGCCTGACGCTGCTCTTCTTCGCTGTAATCCGCCTGCGCCCCTTCACGTTTGAGAATATGCAGTTCAAACGCAGCAAAGGCTATCTGGTCAAAGCGCAGCGCTTTTGAGCCGTCCGGCAGGACGTACTCGAGGTCGGTGCGCGTCCAGTCGAGAATAGGCATAAAGTTATAGCAAACGGTGTCGATGCCGCAGGCTGCGAGATTGCGGATGCTTTGCTGATAGTTAGCGATGTGCTTATCGTAATTACCGGTGTGGGTTTTAATTTCTTCATGCACCGGAATGCTTTCCACTACCGACCAGACCAGCCCTTTTTCCGCCAGCAGCGCCTGGCGCGCGCGGATCTCTTCCACCGGCCAGACGTCGCCATTTGCAATGTGATGCAGCGCGGTAACGACGCCGGTCGCGCCTGCCTGACGCACATCATCCAGTGATACCGGATCGTTTGGGCCATACCACCGCCAGGTTTGTTCCATGACCATCCCCTCGTTAAGTTGTTATACCAATCATACCAGAACCAATGACGACTACCATACAGGTTTCCACTAAGCGATCAAACCGCCCGCCACCATTGATTGATCCAGCTCACAAACCCCGGATATTTACGGCATACCAATTCAATTTGCTGTCATATAACTTTACACTGGTTTTGTTAAATGATGGTTAATAAGGTATGTACTAAATGAATACAATTGCCTCCGTAACGCTGCCCGATTCGGTTAAGCGCCCCCGCTACGATCGTCATCGTTTACAAAGCCGCATCGTGCATTTCGGCTTCGGCGCTTTTCACCGCGCGCACCAGGCGCTGTTAACCGATCGCGTGCTGAATCAACAGGGCGGCGACTGGGGAATTTGCGAAATCAGCCTGTTCAGCGGCGACAAGCTAATGAGCGATCTTCGCGCCCAGGACCATCTTTATACCGTGCTGGAAAAAGGCGCGGACGGCAACCAGGCATACCTCATTGGCGCCGTGAAAGAGTGCCTGAACGCAAAGCTTGACGGTATGGAAGCGATTGTCGAAAAGTTCTGTGAACCGCAGGTGGCTATCGTCTCCCTGACGATTACCGAGAAAGGCTATTGCATCGACCCGGCGACCGGCAAACTGGATACGCGCAATGAGCGCATCGTTCACGATCTCGAAAACCCGCACCAGCCGCATTCCGCACCCGGACTACTGGTGGAAGCGCTGCACCGCCGCCGCGAGCGGGGTCTCGCGCCGTTTACCGTGCTTTCCTGCGACAATATCCCGGATAACGGCCACGTCGTGCGTCAGGCGGTGCTCGGCATGGCGCAAAAGCGCAGCCCCGAACTGGCGCAGTGGATAGGCGAACATGTGACATTTCCGGCGACGATGGTGGACCGTATCGTGCCTGCCGCCACGCCGGAGTCGCTTGCGGAAATCGCCGACGCGCTGGGCGTGGAAGACCCGTGCGCCATCAGCGCCGAGCCGTTTATTCAGTGGGTTATCGAAGATAATTTCGTCGCCGGCCGGCCCGCATGGGAAACGGCGGGCGTCCAGCTTGTTGAGGATGTGCAGCCCTGGGAGCAGATGAAGCTACGCATGCTGAACGGCAGCCACTCTTTTCTGGCCTATCTGGGCTACCTGGCGGGTTATCAGCATATCAGCGATTGCATGCAGGATGCGCGTTTTCGCCAGGCGGCGCGCCAGTTAATGCTCAAAGAGCAGGCGCCGACGCTTCGCATCACCGGCGTGGATTTAACGGCCTATGCCGACAGCCTGATTGCCCGCTTCAGCAATCCGGCGCTTAAACACCGCACCTGGCAGATTGCGATGGATGGCAGCCAGAAGCTGCCGCAGCGAATGCTGGAGAGCATTCGCTGGCATCTGCAACACGGCGGCGACTGGTCGCTGCTTGCGCTGGGCGTGGCAGGCTGGATGCGCTACGTCAGCGGCGTGGATGAACAAGGCGACGCCATCGACGTGCGCGACCCGCTGAGCGAAAAAATTCGCGGGCTGGTTGAGAACAGCCCGCAGGAAAACCGCGTTGAAGCGCTGCTCTCTTTACAGGAAATTTTCGGTGCCGACTTACCGCAGAACCCGATTTTCGTGCATAGCCTGAAAGCGGCCTGGCAAAGCCTTTCCCGCAATGGCGCGAAAGAGGCGGTCGCCCGTCTTGCCGGTCGTTAAGTTTTAACTATCCATGCTTTATAGGGGGCGGCGCTCAGCGTCGCCCCCTCTTCTTTCTTCTCTTTGCTAAGGTTTTTAGACACTATTGGCGTTTTCTCTTTTGTCCGGGAGCGCGCGTGACTAAAACCAATCTCATTACCGGTTTTCTCGGTAGCGGTAAAACCACCACGATTTTGCATCTGCTGGCGCAAAAAGATCCGGCGGAAAAATGGGCCGTGCTGGTCAATGAATTTGGCGAAGTGGGCATTGACGGCGCCCTGCTCGCCGACAGCGGCGCGCTGCTGAAAGAAATTCCCGGCGGCTGCATGTGTTGCGTCAACGGCCTGCCGATGCAGGTAGGGCTTAACACACTGCTGCGCCAGGGCAAACCGGATCGCCTGTTGATAGAGCCCACCGGCCTGGGACATCCCAAACAGATTCTGGATATGCTGACCGCACCGGTCTACGAGCCGTGGATAGATTTACGCGCCACCCTTTGTCTGCTCGACCCACGTCAGTTGCTGGATGAAAAGTGCCTGAGCAATGAAAACTTCCGCGATCAGTTAGCGGCGGCGGACATTATTATCGCCAATAAAAGCGATCGCGCGGACGAGGATAGCCGTCAGGCGCTGGATAAATGGCGGGTGGAACAGGGAGAGGGCCGCGAAGTGGTTTTCGCCACGCAGGGAAATATCGACGGCGCGTGGCTCGATAAACCGCGCGAAAACCAGCGTGAATTGCCGGCAAGCGTGGAACACAGCCATGCCCATCCCAGCAGCCGGGGGCTTGCGGCGTTAAGCCTCGCACAAAACCAGCGCTGGCGGCGCAACCTTAATCATGGCCAGGGCTATCACGCCTGCGGCTGGATTTTTGATGCCGACACGGTGTTCGATACCATTGGGCTGCTGGAATGGGCGCGGCTCGCGCCAGTAGACCGCGTAAAGGGCGTGCTGCGCATTCCTGAAGGGCTGGTGCGAATCAACCGACAGGGTCTCGACTTGAATATTGAAACCCAGAACGTGGCGCCGCCTGACAGCAGAATTGAACTGATTACGCAGAACGAAACGGACTGGAACAGCCTGCAAGCCGCTTTGTTGAAGCTTCGTTTAAGTTCACAGGTCTAACGTTGCCCTTTTTCTAATAAACTGTGACTCCGATCATGAAGATTCGTTTGCCGCTTATCCTGCTGCTGAACGTCGCGGGCGTAGCGTTATTCCTTTCCTGGTTCCTGCCAGCTAACCATGGTTTCTGGTACGCCATTGATACGGGCGTCTTTACCTTTTTTAACCAGCAGCTGGCGGTGAACCGACCGTTTCTGTGGTTTGTGGCAATTACCAATAACCGGGCTTTTGACGGCTGCTCATTGCTGGCGATGGGAGCACTGATGCTCTGGCACTGGCGCCGCGCCGCGCCTGCGCAGCAACGCCGCATCGTACTGATGGGTCTGGTGATGCTGCTGACGGCAGTGGTGCTAAACCAACTCGGTCAGCGTTTACTGCCCGTTACCCGTCCCAGCCCGACGTTAACGTTTACCGGCATTAACCGCGTCAGCGAACTTTTATCTATTTCGACCAAAGATGCGTCGACGGACAGTTTCCCTGGCGACCATGGCATGATGCTGCTTATTTTTGCGGGATTTATGTGGCGATATTTTGGTCAAAAAGCGTTTGCTATCGCCTTACTTATTTTTGCCGTGTTTGCCCTTCCCCGCATGATGATTGGCGCGCACTGGTTTACCGATATATTTGTAGGTTCACTTTGTGTGGTGCTGACAGGGTTGCCCTGGTGTTTATTAACCCCTGTTTCCGACAAGGTTATTGCGTGGTTTGACCGCACGCTCCCCGGCAAAAAACAAACAATTTGATAACATTTAATTAAAATATTAAAACCGTTCCATCAGGGATCGTTTTCGATCCCTGATTGTTTCCGGGAGGTTAATTTCGGTTAAATATCATTACCAGCGTAATGATTATTTAATAACGCAATGAATAGCCTGTTTTTTACCCTTTTCAGGCCATTGTTACACAACTACACACTTTCCTCTTTTCACATCACAATTTCTTATAAAAAAAGCGATAAAACCACTCGCCATACAGGGTTTGATCGGGTAATCTCGGTCTCGTTTTGCTTTCAAGACCGCGTCCGCGGCGCTGAAAATAAAAATGTGCGTTTCTGCACAATTTCGTTCATTCGGAATTGTCTCAACACGCGCGGGTATTTAGTCTCGTCACGTTTGGCATTTTTATAACGATATTTATCGTTAAGGACATCAAGGGAAAATAAATAATATGGTCAAATCTCAGCCGATTTTGAGATATTTTCTGCGGCTCGTACCCGCAGTCGCAGTCGCGGTACTGCTGTCAGCATGTAGCTCCACTAACACCGCAAAAAATATGCATTCTGAGACGCATGCAGTTGGCAATAATGATGGTTTTTTACTGCAAGCCTCTCAGGATGAATTTGAAAATATGGTTCGTAATCTCGATGTTAAATCGCGACTTATGGATCAATATGCCAGCTGGAAAGGCGTCCGCTACCGTCTGGGCGGCAGCACCAAAAGCGGCATCGACTGTTCCGGTTTCGTACAGCGTACTTTTCGTGAACAGTTTGGCTTAGAATTACCGCGTTCTACTTACGAACAGCAGGAAATGGGCAAAAGCGTTGACCGCACAAAATTGCGGACCGGCGATCTGGTGCTGTTCCGGGCAGGCTCTACCGGCCGCCACGTAGGCATTTACATTGGCAATAACCAGTTTGTACATGCCTCCACCAGCAGCGGCGTCATGATTTCCAGCATGGACGAACCGTACTGGAAGAAGCGCTACAATGAAGCGCGAAGAGTATTAAGCCGCAGTTAATGTTGCTTTCCCCCTTGATGGCCAACGTTGACGAACAATAAAAAAACGCTGCTCCGGCAGCGTTTTTTTATTATTTGCGGCTGTGTAAGATGGTCCGCACGTCCCTTTATCCGGCCACAGTCATCAGCATTACGCTAAGCGCCAGCCTTGTCTTTGCGGGAGCCAGACCCAATGCCGTTACCCCACTTTTCTTCAAGGCTGTCGACGCCAAAAAAGATAGCAGCGACCAGCCTGGCCGCAGGGTTGCTTATCGCCCTGCTGGTGAGCAGCCTTTACACAATCTATCTTCATCATAAGCGTGAACAAGCCTGGACGCTGCTGACAAGCGACATTCAACATTACCTCGCCCATTATTTTCACGATCTTAAAACCACCGCGGACAGTTTACAGCCGCTGACGCTGGCTGACTGCTCGATGGTCTCAGCCGACCTCACCTCCCGCGCCGCGTTTAACGTCAACGTGCGGGCGTTCTTGTTGATTCGTGACGAAATCGCCTACTGCTCTTCGGCTATTGGCGCGATACGCGTACCTCTGATGGACCTCATGACGGATATCGATCCTGATAAAGAGGTTGATATGGATATCGTTAAAGGTACGCCAATGTTGCCCGGCAAACCGGCCATCGCCATGTGGTTTCGCAATCCGACGGACAGCGGGCGCGGCGTTTTTACTATCCTTAACGTTAACCTCACCCCCTACCTGCTCTTTACCGCTCGCCAGCGCGATATTACCGGCATCGCGCTGGTGGTGGGCAACGAAGCGCTGACCACGTTCGAAAACGGACTCAGGGGCACCAAAGACCTTCCTCCTGAGCCCTTGCGTACCGCCAGCATCGCAGGCTATCCCATGCAGATTTACCTCTACGGCAACGTCTGGCCTGCGCAGGACATTCAGCTTTCCGTGCTGCTCGGGATCCTGAGCGGTCTGCTCGGTGGCGTGCTGACCGGCTATCTGCTTTACACCCGCTCCCGCTCGGGCAAAGAGATTTTAATCGGCATCAAACGTCACCAGTTCTTTGTGATGTATCAGCCGGTGGTGGAATCCCGTGAATTGCGCATGACGGGCGTGGAAGCGCTGATGCGCTGGGAGCATCCCGAAGCGGGCATGATCCCGCCAGACGCATTCATCAGCTTCGCCGAAGCGCAGCAGCTTATTGTGCCGCTCACTCGCCACCTGTTTAAGCTGATTGCCGCCGATGCGCCGCAGCTGCAAAAAGTGCTGCCGCGCGGCGCCAAGCTTGGCGTAAACATCGCGCCAGGTCATCTGCACTCCGCCACTTTTAAAGAGGATATACGCCAGTTTGCCGCCTCGCTGCCGCCCGATTACTTTCATATCGTTTTTGAAATTACTGAGCGCGACATGATTCAGGAAAAAGAGGCGCTGGGCTTGTTTCAGTGGCTGCATGATGAAGGTTTTGAGATTGCGGTGGATGATTTTGGCACCGGCCACAGCGCCCTGATTTATCTTGAGCGCTTTAAGCTTGATTACTTAAAAATTGACCGTGGTTTTGTTAATGCCATCGGCACGGAGACCGTTACTTCACCCGTGCTGGATGCGGTGATTACCCTTGCGAAACGGCTTAATATGAACACCGTAGCCGAAGGGGTTGAAACCGCAGAACAGGCGAAATGGCTACGCGAGCAGCATGTAACCTATTTACAGGGTTACTATTTCAGCCGCCCGCTGCGCCTTGCGCAGCTTACCGAAGGCGTGACATTCTCAGAAGACGATTAACCGTCAGAGTATTTCCCTCATCCGCGCCCTCCCTTATTATGCTCAGACCCGCCAGTCTGCGGTTAAGGCCCCGGGCTGGCGATAATAAGGATTTTTTAACAGGCTATCTCATGTTTGCACGCGCGCTTGTAGTACTGCTGATCCTGTATGGTGCGGTTTGTCAGGCCGAACCGATAAAAGAGAGCTACTCCCTGGCCATTCTGGGAGAGCCTAAGTACGCCGTAAATTTTACCCACTTCGATTACGTCAACCCGGCAGCGCCTAAAGGCGGCAACGTCACGCTTTCAGCCATCGGCACCTTTGATAACTTCAACCGCTACGCCCTGCGCGGCAACGCGGCCATACGCACCGAGGCGCTTTACGATCCGCTGTTTACCACCTCGGATGACGAGCCGGGAAGTTACTATCCGCTGGTCGGCGAAATGCTGCGCTACTCGCCTGACTTCGCCTGGGCGGAGGTGGAAATTAACCCGCGCGCGCGCTTTCATGACGGCTCGTCCATCACAGCGGATGATGTCGCCTTTACCTTTCACAAATTCATGACTGAAGGGGTGCCGCAGTTCCGTCTTTATTATAAAGGGGCGACGGTAAAAGCCATCGCGCCGCTGACGGTGCGGATTGAGCTTGCGAAACCGGGCAAAGAGGATATGCTGGGACTGCTTTCGCTGCCGGTAATGCCGCATAAATACTGGAAAGATCATAAGCTCAGCGACCCGCTCTCCCGTCCGCCGCTGGCAAGCGGCCCCTATCAAATCACCGATTTTCGCATGGGCCAGTACGTGGTTTATTCACGCGTAAAAGATTACTGGGCGGCAAACCTGCCGGTAAACCAGGGCCGCTGGAACTTCGATACCCTGCGCTACGACTATTACCTGGACGATAACGTGGCGTTTGAAGCGTTCAAAGCGGGCGCCTTTGATTTTCGACTTGAAAGCAGCCCCAAAAACTGGGCGACACGCTATAACGGCAAAAACTTCGACAGCCGTTATATTGTCAAGGAAGAGCAAAAAAACGAATCGGCGCAGGATACCCGCTGGCTGGCGTTTAATATCCAGCGCCCCCTGTTCGCCGACCGTCGGGTGCGGGAAGCGATAACCCTCGCCTTTGATTTTGAATGGATGAACAAGGCGCTGTTTTATGGCGCTTACAGCCGCCCCGTCAGCTATTTCCAGAATACCGAATACGCCGCGCGAAATTACCCGGATGCCGCCGAACTCACCTTACTCGCGCCGCTGAAAAGCGACGTGCCTCCGGAGGTCTTTACTACCATCTACCAGCCGCCGGTTTCTCACGGCGATGGCTTTGACCGCAACCATCTGCTGAAAGCGCTTACATTGCTGAAGGCGGCAGGCTGGACGCTGAAAGATCAAAAGCTGGTTAACGAGAAAACGGGGCAGCCTTTCAGCTTCGAGTTATTGCTTTCGGCGGCAGGCAATAACCAGTGGGTGCTGCCCTTCCAGCACAACCTTGAGCGGCTTGGCATCACCATGTCTATTCGTCAGGTGGATAATTCACAACTTACCAATCGCCTGCGCAAGCGCGATTACGACATGATCCCCACGCTTTATCGCGCCATGCCATGGCCGAGCGGTGACTTGCAGATCTCATGGGCTTCCGCCTACATTGATTCCACCTATAATTCCCCCGGTGTTCAAAACCCGGCGGTGGATAAACTTATCGCGCAAATTCTCGAAAACCAGGGCAACAAAGAGAAACTGTTGCCGCTGGGCCGCGCGCTGGACAGGGTGCTGACCTGGAACTATTACATGCTGCCGATGTGGTATACCTCCGCCGACCGTTTTGCCCGCTGGGATAAATTCTCCCGTCCCGGCATCCATCCTGTTTATTCGCTGGGTTTCGATACCTGGTGGTATGACGTAAACAAAGCGGCGAAGCTGCCTGCGGCGCGGCGCTAAGGAACGACATGGGCGCATATCTGATTCGGCGTTTACTGCTGATTATCCCGACGCTGTGGGCCATCATTACCCTTAACTTCTTTATTGTGCAGATAGCCCCCGGCGGACCGGTCGACCAGGCTATCGCCGCAATTCAGTTTGGCCACGGCAGCGGCGTGCCGGGGGTGAGCGTGGAAGGCGCAGGCGCCACGCATGCGCAAACGGGCGTCGGCAACATTGGGGATAGCCAGTATCGCGGCGCGCGCGGGCTGGACCCGGAAATCATCGCGGAAATTACCCATCGTTACGGATTCGATAAGCCGCTTCACGAGCGTTACCTGAAGATGCTCGGCGATTATCTGCGTTTCGACTTTGGCGACAGCTTGTTTCGCAGCGCGTCGGTGGTGCAACTGATTGGCGATAGCCTGCCGGTTTCCGTTACGCTTGGGTTATGGAGCACTTTGATTATCTACCTGGTTTCCATTCCGCTTGGCATTCGCAAGGCGGTGCATAACGGCAGCGGGTTCGATATCTGGAGCAGCGCGTTTATTATCGTCGGTTATGCCGTACCGGCATTTCTGTTTGCCATTCTGCTGATTGTGCTGTTTGCGGGCGGCACCTGGTTTGATATTTTCCCGCTGCGCGGCCTGGTGTCGGCGAATTTCGATACCCTCCCCTGGTATAAGAAAATCGCCGATTATCTCTGGCATATCACCCTGCCGGTGCTGGCAACGGTCATTGGCGGCTTCGCGGCACTGACGATGCTGACGAAAAACGCGTTTCTGGACGAGATCCGCAAGCAGTACGTAGTGACCGCCCGGGCGAAGGGCGTAGGGGAAAAGCAGATCCTGTGGAAACATATCTTTCGCAACGCCATGCTGCTGGTCATCGCGGGCTTTCCGGCCACCTTCATCAGCATGTTTTTTACCGGTTCGCTGCTGATTGAAGTGATGTTCTCGCTCAACGGCCTGGGGCTGCTGGGCTATGAAGCCACCGTCTCACGCGATTATCCGGTGATGTTTGGCACGCTTTACATCTTCACGCTGATCGGCCTGCTGTTGAATATCCTGAGCGATATTACCTATACGCTGGTCGATCCGCGCATCGATTTCGAGGGACGCGGATGAGTCGATTAAGCCCGGTAAACCAGGCGCGCTGGGCGCGGTTTCGTCGTAACCGCCGCGGTTACTGGTCGCTCTGGATCTTTGCAATACTCTTCACCCTGAGCCTGTTTTCTGAACTGCTCGCCAACGACAGACCGTTGATAGTCCATTTTCAGGACCGCTGGTATTTCCCGGTAGCGGTGGATTACAGCGAAAGCGATTTCGGCGGCCCGCTCGCCACCCGCGCCGACTATCAGGATCCCTGGCTCCGCCAGCAGCTGGCGTCCGGCTGGACCCTGTGGGCGCCTGTCCGCTTTGGCGCCAACGCCATTAATTACGCAACCACGACCCCTTTCCCCTCGCCTCCTTCAGCGCAAAACTGGCTGGGCACTGACGCGAACGGCGGCGACGTGCTGGCGCGCATTCTTTACGGCACGCGCATTTCGCTGTTGTTCGGTCTGATGCTGACGCTAAGCTCAAGCGTTATCGGCGTGCTGGCGGGCGCGGTGCAGGGCTATTACGGCGGCAAGGTGGACCTGTGGGGCCAGCGCTTTATTGAAGTCTGGTCCGGCATGCCGACGCTGTTTTTAATTATCCTGCTTTCAAGCGTGGTGCAGCCGGGTTTCTGGTGGTTGCTTGCCATCACCGTGCTGTTTGGCTGGATGAGCCTTGTGGGCGTGGTGCGCGCTGAGTTTTTACGCACCCGCAATTTTGACTATATCCGCGCAGCCCAGGCGCTGGGCGTCAGCGACAGAGCTATTATGTGGCGGCATATGCTGCCTAACGCGATGGTGGCGACCCTCACTTTTCTGCCGTTTATCCTTTGCGGGTCGATTACCACCCTCACCTCACTCGATTTCCTCGGCTTCGGTCTGCCGCTCGGCTCTCCTTCGCTGGGTGAACTGCTGCTGCAGGGCAAAAACAATCTGCAGGCGCCCTGGCTTGGCATTACCGCCTTCTTTTCGCTGGCGATTTTACTTTCGCTGTTAATCTTTATTGGCGAAGCGGTGCGCGACGCCTTCGATCCGGGCAAGGCGGTCTGATATGGCGCAACCTTTACTCTCCATCGAACAGCTTTCCATCGCGTTTCGCCAGCAGGAAACGGAACGTCGGGTGGTGAATACGCTCTCCTTGAGCATCAACGCCGGTGAGACGCTGGCGCTGGTGGGGGAATCGGGCTCCGGCAAGAGCGTGACCGCGCTTTCCGTGCTGCGTTTGCTCCCCTCGCCACCCGTTGTTTATCCAGAAGGCGATATTCTCTTTCACGGCCAGTCGCTGCTTACCGCTTCTGAACAACAGCTGCGCAGCGTGCGGGGCAACCGCATCGCAATGATTTTTCAGGAGCCGATGGTTTCGCTCAACCCGCTGCACAACGTCGAGCGACAGCTTTATGAGGTGCTTTCGCTGCACCGGGGAATGCGCCGCGAGCCGGCGCGCGCGGAAATTATCACCTGCCTTGAGCGCGTCGGCATCCGTCAGCCTGCTAAGCGGCTCAATGATTTTCCACACCAGCTTTCAGGCGGCGAGCGCCAGCGCGTAATGATAGCGATGGCGCTGCTGACCCGTCCCGAGCTGCTGATTGCTGACGAACCCACCACAGCGCTGGACGTTTCCGTGCAGGCGCAAATCCTGACGCTGCTGGATGAGCTGAAGCGCGAGCTGAATATGGGGCTGCTGTTCATTACGCATAACCTTAATATCGTGAAGCGGCTGGCGGACAATGTGGCGGTAATGCAGAGCGGCGAATGTGTGGAGCGTAACCGCACCGCCGCACTCTTTCTTGCGCCGCAGCACGACTATACGCGCCGCCTGCTGGACGCCGAGCCCGCAGGCGAACCGGTGCCGGTGGCGCCAGCCGCGCCGCTGTTAACCGTGGATAAGCTTCAGGTCGCCTTTCCCATCCGGCGCGGCTTGTTAAAGCGAGTGGTGGATAATCACTACGCGGTAAAAGAGATTAGCTTTACGCTGCGCCCCGGCGAGAGCCTTGGGCTGGTGGGCGAATCAGGTTCTGGTAAAAGCACTACCGGGCTTGCGCTGCTGCGGCTGCTGCCCTCTAAAGGAAAAATTATTTTTGACGGCCAGCCGCTGCATGCGTGGAATCGCAAACAGATGCTGCCGGTGCGCCATCGCATCCAGGTCGTGTTCCAGGATCCTAACTCCTCACTCAACCCAAGGCTGAATGTGCTGCAAATAATCGAAGAAGGATTACGCGTACATAAGCCCGGTTTATCCGCCGCTGAGCGGGAAGCGCACGTCACAGCCGTTATGCAGGAAGTGGGGCTGGACCCGCAAACGCGTCATCGCTACCCGGCGGAATTTTCCGGCGGACAGCGCCAGCGTATCGCGATTGCAAGGGCGCTTATTCTTAAACCCGACCTGATCGTACTCGACGAGCCGACCTCTTCGCTTGACCGCACCGTGCAGGCGCAGGTGCTGGCGTTGCTCAAAACGCTGCAGGCCCGGCATCGCCTGGCTTACATTTTTATCAGTCACGATCTTCAGGTGGTGCGCTCGCTATGCCATCAGGTGGTGGTGCTGCGCCAGGGTGAAGTGGTGGAACAAGGAAACTGCCAGCAAATTTTTACCGCCCCGCAGGCGGACTATACGCGTCAGCTGCTTACGCTGCGCTGACGCGTTCAGAAGGGATTCTGGCCAGAAAACGTCTCTGCAATAGCCACGCCGAAATTCTTCAGGCGGCAGGTAGCGGCAAATTCATCCTGACCGTTTACAAACAGCGTAGGTTCGCCTTCGCACTCCACTACGGAGCAATCCACTTCGATATCGCTCAGCGCCTGGCTTAACTTGTGCATCACCGGCCAGGCTTTTTCGCCATCCGGACTCAGCAGCTTCAGACCCACAAGGCAATTTTCGCACGGGCCGTTTTGCTGCGGAATCGGTTCAACTATTGAACCCGTAAAACCTGCCCGCCAACGATAGCTTTGCGGCAAGCGATGGACGATGGAGAGTTGTAACATGTTCAAATTTTGTTCCCCGAAGCCAGTAAATTTCACAAACGGTTTACATACAGGTTAACACAATGTTGAAAAAAGGTGATCAAATCAACAAAGAAACCGCTTACATGTCTTACCGCTGCGACATTACTCTTTCATTCATAAGTACTATTTTATGTGCGACGGATCGCATTTTGGCGCTATATGTACCCCTTTCTGCGATCTAACTCAACCTTTTTTACTACAGGGTTGTGACTTTTTCACCGCTTTACTTTTACATTCGCGAAACAAATTACCGCATAAAAAAGACGCGCGCGTTGATATCAAATAAAAAAGGGCGCGTTTTGCGCCCTCTGTGTCACCTTGATGAAGCCGTTTACGTGCGGCGCGGCCGGCTGGCGTAAAGGTAGAAAAGCATGGAGCAGGTCGCGCAAAACGCGATAGACCAAATCATCGGCCAGGCGGAGGTAAAGGTTGATAAAGAGAGCAGTGCGCCGGTAATGGCGCCAATGCCAAAGCGGAAGGTGCCCGCAAGCGAAGAGGCGGTTCCCGCCATATGAGGAAACTCATCCAGAATAACCGCCATCGCGTTAGAGGCCACCAGCGATACGCAGCCGACAAAGGCCGCCACGCCCAGCACCAGCGCCCAGAAACCAAGGTTCAACTCGGCGCTGACCACCATCCACAACGCCATTAAGAACTGCACGTACAGCCCGTTGCGAAACATTTTCACTGCGCCAACGCGACGAACAAAGCGGCTGTTAACGATGGTCATCAGGAACAGAAAGACGATATTCAGCGCGAAATAGTAGCCAAAGTGCTGCGGCGAAACATGGTTAAGCTCAATGTAAACAAACGGCCCGGCGCTTAAAAACGAGAACATTCCCGCAAAGCTGAAACCGCTTGCAAGCATATAGCTAAGCACGCGCTTATGGCGAAACAGCGTAGCGAAATTACCAAGCGTGGTGCGAAAGTGAAACTTCTGGCGACGTTCGACAGGCAGCGTTTCGCGTATAAGAAAGAAGATTGCGACGGAGGCGAGCAGCGCCAGTAGCGCCAGGATCCAGAAAATTGCATGCCAGTTAAACCAGACCAGCACCGCCCCGCCCGCCATCGGCGCCACCAGCGGCGCGATAGTGGTAACCAGCATAACGAAAGACATCATGCGCGAGAACTCTTCTTTCGGATAGATATCGCGCATCAGGGCGTTTATCACCACGCTTGCCGCCGCCGCAGCCAGACCGTGCAGCAGACGCATGGCGATAAGCTGGTCAACGGACTGCGACAGTGCGCAGGCGACCGCCGCCGCGGCGAAAATCAGCGTGCCGCCGAGAATCACCGGCTTGCGCCCGATACTGTCGGCCATCGGCCCGTAAAAGAGCTGGCCGATAGCGAAGCCCAGAATATAAGAGCTTAGCGTCATCTGCGTCCTGCCTGCGTCAACGCCATACTCCTGCGCAATCACCGGCAGCGCAGGCAGGTACATATCAATAGAAAGCGGCATCAGCATGGCCAACAGGCCAAGGATCAGCACAATACCCAGCGATGAATTTTGCCTCGCGGTCACAAGGTTCTCCTGAAATTAGCGTGTCGGCGCGCCGACGCTGGCGATTTCTTCTTCGGTAAGCGGGCGGTATTCGCCAGGCTGCAGCGCCGGATCCAGCGCAATCGCGCCGATGCGCTCGCGGTGGAGCGCCACCACATGGTTGCCAACCGCCGCAAACATCCGCTTCACCTGGTGATAGCGCCCTTCGCTAATGGTCAGCCGCACTTCGGTGGGCGTGATGACCTCAAGCTGCGCCGGTTTGGTGAGATCTTTTTCATTGTGCAACTGGATGCCTTGCGCAAAGCGCTCGGCCGTATCGTCCGCGACCGGCGATTCCAGCGTCACAAGATAGGTTTTCTCACAGTGATGGCGCGGCGAAGTGATGCGGTGCGACCACTGACCGTCATCGGTCATCAGCACCAGCCCGGTAGTGTCGATATCCAGGCGGCCTGCGGCATGCAGCTTGTGGGCCACCGGCACGTCAAGAAAATAGAGCACCGTCGGGTGATCCGGGTCATCCGTTGAGCAAACGTAGCCCTGGGGCTTGTTGAGCATGAAGTAACGCGGGCCGGTCTGCTGCGTTAGCGCATTGCCGTCATACTCCACATCATGGTCGGGGGAGAGTTTAAAAGCGCTGTCTTTGATGATGTCGCCATCTACCGTTACCCGGCTGGCGCGAATTTCACGGCCAGCAATAGCGCGGCTGACGCCAAGCTGCTGGGCGATAAACTTATCGAGTCGCATGCGGTTTAATTGCCTGTCTTATCTGGAAAATCCAGCCTGGGCTGGTTGAGCTAACGCCTGTTGGTGAGTGAGCGGCGGAGCAAGCCGCTCAGTATAACGGGCTGTAACCGTCTCACAAGACGAAATTAATTCATGGCATAATATTAGCGTGATTCCTTTATTCAGTAAGCCAATGTTTACCCTACGCCCCTATCAGCAAGAAGCGGTGGACGCCACCCTCAGCTACTTTCGCCGTCGTCGCGATCCCGCCGTGATTGTCCTGCCGACCGGCGCAGGCAAAAGCCTGGTTATCGCCGAACTGGCGCGCGTTGCCCGCGGCCGCGTGCTGGTGCTGGCGCACGTTAAAGAACTGGTGGCGCAAAACCACGCCAAGTATTGCGCACTCGGACTCGAGGCGGATATTTACGCCGCCGGCCTTGCCCGTAAAGAGAGCCATGGCAAGGTAGTCTTTGGCAGTGTGCAATCCGTTGCCCGAAACCTGAACCATTTTCAGGGCGAATTTTCACTTTTGATTGTCGATGAGTGCCATCGCATCAGCGACGATGACGAAAGCCAGTATCAGCAAATCCTGACGCACCTGAAAAAGGTGAATCCTCACTTACGTCTGCTGGGGCTGACTGCGACGCCTTACCGCCTCGGCAAAGGCTGGATTTACCAGTTTCACTACCACGGCATGGTGCGCGGCGACGAAAACGCGCTGTTCCGCGACTGCATTTATGAGTTGCCGCTGCGCTATATGATTAAGCATGGCTACCTCACGCCGCCGGAGCGGCTTGATATGCCCGTGGTGCAGTACGATTTCAGCCGCCTGCAGGCGCAGTCCAACGGCCTGTTCAGCGAGGCGGATCTCAACCGCGAACTGAAAAAGCAGAAGCGCATTACGCCGCATATCATCAGCCAGATTGAGGAGTTTGCGCAAACGCGCAAAGGGGTGATGATTTTCGCCGCCACGGTGGAGCATGCCAAAGAGATAACCGGCCTGCTGCCCGCCAGCGACGCGGCATTGATTACCGGCGAAACGCCCGGCCCGGCGCGCGACGAGCTTATAGAGGCGTTTAAAGCGCAGAAATTCCGCTATCTGGTAAATGTGTCAGTGCTTACTACCGGTTTTGATGCGCCGCACGTGGACCTGATAGCCATTCTCCGCCCTACGGAGTCTGTGAGTCTTTACCAGCAAATCGTCGGGCGCGGCCTGCGCCTGGCGCCGGGCAAAACCGACTGCCTGATACTGGATTACGCCGGCAACCCGCATGACCTTTACACGCCCGAAGTGGGAAGCCCGAAGAAAAAGAGCGACAACGTGCCTGTGCAGGTGTTCTGCCCCGATTGCGGCTTCGCCAATACGTTCTGGGGTAAAACGACCGCCGACGGCACCATCATCGAGCACTTCGGCCGCCGCTGCCAGGGCTGGTTTGAAGATGACGACGGGCGCCGGGAACAGTGCGATTACCGCTTTCGCTTCAAAAACTGCCCGCAGTGCAATGCGGAAAATGACATCGCCGCCCGCCGCTGCCGTGAATGCGATCACGTGCTGGTGGACCCGGACGATATGCTGAAAGCGGCGCTGAAGCTTAAAGATGCGCTGGTGCTGCGCTGCGGCGGCATGCAGCTGCAGCCGGGCGGCGATGAAAAAGGCGAATGGCTGAAAATTACCTATTACGATGAAGACGGCGCGGACGTTTCTGAGCGTTTTCGCCTGCAAACGCCCGCCCAGCGCACGGCTTTCGAACAGCTCTTTATCCGCCCTCATACCCGGGCGCCGGGCATCCCGCTGCGCTGGAATAAGGTAGCGGATATCGTGGCCCAGCAGGCGCTGCTGCGCCACCCCGATTTTGTGGTGGCGCGTCTTAAAGGCCAGTACTGGCAGGTACGTGAAAAAGTCTTCGATTACGAAGGGCGCTTTCGCCGGGCAAACGAACTGCGTTGACAGGCTGATTAACGCAGCGCGGCGGTATAATCCATCTCCTGCAAATCCTCGATAAGCGACGGCCCCTGCGGCGTCCAGCCAAGCTGTCGCTGCGTCCAGTCGCTGCTGGCGCGAAGATCGAGCGAGGCGAAGGCGGCGAACCAGCCAAAATGTTCCGCCGCCGCGGCTGGCGGCAAGGAAACCGCCTCAACACCGAGCCCTTTCGCCACCGTCCGGGCGATATCGACAAACGCCACCGCCTGCTCCGCCACAGCATGATAACGCTCGCCGCGACGCCCCTGCTCCAGCGCCAGCCGGTAAAGGCGCGCCACATCGCTTACGTGCGCCGCAGACCAACAGTTTGCGCCGTCGCCGCTGTACGCCGCTACGCCTTTCTCCTTCGCCAGCGCAATATAGTAAGAGATAAGGCCTTGCCTGCGCGTATCATGCACCTGCGGCAGCCGAACGACGCGCACATCCACGCCGCTCTCCAGCGCCGCTTTGCCCGCCTGTTCCGATGCAATGCGCGGGTTAGGATGCGCAGGATTAAATACCGCCTCCGTCGCCGGGCGCCCATCGGCCCCGTCGCCCATGCCGGTGCCGGAGGTAATGATTAACGGACGGGAGCTGCCTTTCAGCGCCGCGCCAAGCGTTGTAATCACGCGCCGGTCTTTTTCGCAATTTTCAGCGAAACGGCTGAAATCGTGATCGAAAGCGGTATGAATAACGGCGTCGGCGCTTTCAAGGCCAGCAAGCAGGCTTTCGGGCTGTTCCAGCGTGCCGAGATGCACCCCAGCGCCCGCCGCCCTGAGCGCCCGGGCGCTGGCATCCGTTCGCGCCAGGCCCGTTACCTGATGTCCGGCCTTTTGCAGTTCAGGGATAAGATGGGAGCCGATAAACCCTGTCGCTCCGGTGATGAACAGACGCATAGCAGACCTCCTGAAGGAATCGTCAGGACAGGCTATACCACCGCTGATACGATAAAAGTAGTGACATTATCAGGGTATAAAACCTAACAGGATAACGAAGCCTATGGATAACCAGAATCCACTCGGCCATTTTCTTAAGGCCTGCCGGACGCGGCGCGACCCTATAGCGTTCGGCTTCCAGGCGCAACGCCGCCGTACGCCTGGCCTGCGTCGTGAAGAGGTGGCGCTGATGGCGAACATCAGTCCCACCTGGTACACGTGGCTTGAGCAAGGGCGCGGCGGCACGCCGTCGAGAGAGGTGCTTAACCGCATCGCCGCCGGCCTGCGGCTCACCGAGGCCGAGCGCGAGCATCTCTTTCTGCTTGCCTTCGGTCATCCGCCTGAATCGCGCTACCCGAGCTCAGAAACGATAACGCCCCGCCTTCAGCGCGTGCTGGATGCGCTGCCGACAAGCCCCGCCATTATCAAAAACGTGACCTGGGATGTGCTGGCATGGAATCGCGCCGCCGCCGTCATTTTGACGGATTACGCCAGGCTTACGCGGGAACAGCGCAATATTTTGCGCCTGCTGTTTAGCGACTCTCGCGTCCGGCATGGGCAAAAAGAGTGGGAGCGCGTCGCAGGCCTGGTCGTCAGCGCTTTCAGAGCCGATATCGCGCGGGCCGGAGACTCGCAAGCCATGACGAAGCTGGTGGATGAGCTGTGCCAGAGCAGCGCTGAATTCGCCGCCCTGTGGCGCCGTAATGATGTGACAAGCCACGGTGAAGGCCTTAAGCAATTGCAGCATCCCGATATCGGCGAGATTGCGCTTGAGTTTTCCACCTTTGTGGTCGAAAGCCGTCCCGACCTGACAATGATGGTTTTTAATCCCGCGTCGCAAGAGAGCCAGCGGCGCATTGAAGCGCTAATAGCCGCCGCCCAGAGGTAACGAAACCGCTGTTTTGATTGTCACCGGCGTCGTTCGCGGCTATAATGCCGCCCGCTTTTGCATCCGCAAAGCCGATCATCTACCTGTTGCTGGGTCGCCTGTAACAGGATTATTTATAGAGAGACAGTCATGTTTACTATCGAAGCACAAGCACGTAAAGAGCAGGGTAAGGGTGCGAGCCGCCGCCTGCGCACAGCTAACAAATTCCCGGCCATCATCTATGGCGGCGAAGAAGCTGCAATCGCTATCGAACTGGATCACGACAAACTGATGAACATGCAGGCTAAACCTGAGTTCTACAGCGAAGTTCTGACCCTCGTTGTTGATGGCAAAGAAGTAAAAGTTAAAGTTCAGGCTGTTCAGCGTCACGCTTACAAGCCGAAACTGCAGCACATGGACTTCGTTCGCGCTTAATTGCCGCAATGATGTTCAGAAAAAACGCCGCTTAATGCGGCGTTTTTTTATGGCTGCGGTTTAGCTTACCCGCCTTGCGGCGGATAAGGCTGGTTACGATTTGCCGCTGGTGCGGCGCTGTAGCTGGTCGCGCAGGTTCGGCGGCGTGCCTTTAATGGTCAGCGTGTCGGTAGCCGCATCCCAGAAAATCCGCTCGCCAAGCAGCGTCGCATCAAAATTGATTGTCAGCCCGCCGCCGCTGCCGGCATATTTCGTCAACTGGCGCAGCGTGCTGCGATCCGCCGGGAAGCTCTCTTCCAGCTCATAACCCTGCTCGGCGGTAAACGCCTCAAAGCTCTTCTCGCCGAAATTGGGCAGCTCTTTTGACAGCTCGGAAAGCGTGATTTCTTCACCCGCCTGCAGCTGCTCGTTGCAGTAGGTGTACACCTGCGCCCGCACGTTTTGTCGCTCGTTTTTATCCAGCTGCGCTTCGGCGGTGAAATCGTCCACCGCCTGCAACAGGCCGCGGTTTTGCGCTTTGGCGTTAAGCCCTTCGCTGGCGCCGAGGAAATCCATAAAGAAATCGGCGACTTTGCGCCCTACCCGCCCTTTCAGGAACGTCAGGTAACGGGTCGACTCCGGATTGGTTTCCCACTCGGTCAGATCGATGCGCGCCACAATATCGGCATGGTTGATATCAAGATAATGCGTGGAGCTGATATCCAGATTTTCATTGACCCGCATGCTGCTTAAGTTATTCAGCACGGCAACCAGCAGATACTCCACCGCCAGATAACGATACTGGCAAAACAGCACTACGCCGCCGTCGGCAAAGGGGTATTTCGCCAGCTCGTCGCGCAGGCGGCCGGTGGCCGCGCGGCTGAAGGCGAGAAAATCATCTTCCCCCTTGCGGCACTGACGCAGCGCCTGGGCAAGCTCGCTCTCTTCGTTAAACAGACCATAAGCTTTGCTTTTCGCGCTATAGACGCGGTGCAGCTCGGCCATCATCTCGGAAACCGTTACGTTTGGCTCAAGCAGCGAGTCGCGCAGCACCAGCTCCAGGTTCTGCTCGTCGCGCTTAATTAACTGATGTAAGGCAATCTGGTCGATATCCAGACTCATGATAAACTCTCCTGTCAGACAGGACGGTATTCAACCACTGCCTGTCGCGCTGCGCAACCGCAGATGTTTCCTGACGTCCACCGTTGATAAAATGCGGGAAAAATGGCGGTTGCTACGGTAAGATATCGCACTTTACTGATTAAACTGATGTCGAGTTATGCCACAACTGTCCCGCTATAGTGATGAACGCGTTGAAGAACTGCTGAGTGAACTGGTGAATGTGCTGGAAAAGCACAAAGCGCCCACCGATCTGTCTCTGATGGTGCTTGGCAATATGGTCACCAATCTGATTAACACCAGCGTAGCGCCTGCGCAGCGTCAGGCGCTGGCTCGCTCCTTCGCCGAGGCGCTGCAGTCCTCCGTCCGCGAAGATAATGCGCATTAAGGGATACCGTAAACAAGCATGGTGACTAACCGTCAGCGCTACGCCGAAAAAGTCTCCCAGATGATAAGCTGGGGGCACTGGTTCGCCCTGTTCAACATTTTGTTGGCCATGGTGATGGGTAGCCGCTACCTGTTTATCGCCGACTGGCCGACTACGCTTACGGGTCGCGTTTACTCTTACGTAAGCCTGGTCGGCCACTTCAGTTTTCTGGTTTTCGCTACCTATCTGTTAATTCTCTTCCCGCTCACCTTTGTGGTGATGTCGCAGCGGCTGATGCGGTTTCTCTCCGCCCTGCTCGCGACCGTCGGGATGACGCTGCTGTTAATCGACAGCGAGGTCTTTACCCGCTTCCACCTGCACCTGAACCCGGTGGTGTGGCAACTGGTGGTCAACCCCGAACAGGGCGAAATGGCCCGCGACTGGCAGCTGATGTTTATCGGCGTGCCGGTTATTTTCCTTATTGAGATGCTCTTCGCTACCTGGAGCTGGCAGAAGCTTCGCAGCCTTACGCGGCGGCGGCGCTACGCAAGACCCGTGGCGGGACTATTCTTCGCGGCGTTTATCGCCACTCACGTGATGTATATCTGGGCGGACGCCAACTTCTACCGCCCCATCACCATGCAGCGCGCTAACCTGCCGCTCTCTTATCCTATGACGGCGCGCCGTTTTCTGGAAAAACATGGTCTGCTGGACGCGCAGGAGTACCAGCGCCGCCTCGTGGAACAGGGGGATCCGGAAGCGGTGTCGGTGCAATATCCGCTAAGCGACCTGCGTTATACCGATATGGGCGCAGGCCATAACGTGCTGTTTATTACCGTCGATGGTCTTAACTATTCGCGCTTTGAAAAGCAGATGCCAGGGCTTGCGCAGTTCGCCCAACAGAACGTGAATTTCACCCAGCACATGAGCTCAGGCAACTATGTCGATAACGGCATCTTCGGCCTGTTCTATGGCATTTCGCCGTCTTATATGGATGGCGTGCTGTCGGCGCGTATTCCGGCGGCGCTGATTACCGCGCTGAACCAGCAGGGCTACCAGCTTGGCCTGTTCTCGTCGGACGGCTTCAACAGCCCCCTCTATCGCCAGGCGCTGCTTTCAGACTTCTCGCTGCCTGCGTCACGTCGACAGAGCGATGAACAGACCGCCTCGCAGTGGATAAGCTGGCTTGATAAATTCGCCTCCGAAGATAACCGCTGGTTCTCCTGGGTCGCGTTCAACGGCACGGCGATTGAAGATACTCAGCAGGCTAACTTCACGCGCCGCTATAGCCGTGCGGCTGAAAACGTCGATGCGCAGATTCAGCGCGTGCTGTCGGCCCTGCAGAGCACCGGCAAGCTTGATAATACGGTGGTGATTATTACCGCCGGGCGCGGCGTGCCGCTGGATAGTCAGCAGGAGAGCTTCGGCTGGAGCCGCTCGCGCATTCAGGTGCCGCTGGTTATCCACTGGCCGGGCACGCCTGCCCAGCGCGTAACCAAGCTCACCACGCATCAGGATGTGATGACAACGCTGATGCAGCGTCTGCTGCATGTGCGCACGCCCTCTTATGAATATTCACAGGGTGAAGACTTGTTTGCGCCGGTGCGCCGCAATAACTGGGTCGTAAGCGCCGACAGCAACACGCTGGCGGTGACCACGCCGCAGATGACTTTAGTGCTGGATAATAACGGCAACTACCGTCTCTACGACCTGAGCGGCGAGCGCATGAACGAAGATAAACCGCAGCTGGGCCTGCTGCTGCAGGTGTTGACGGATGAAAAACGCTTTATCGCTAACTGATTGATTATTTATAAATCAGTCAGCCAGCCGCACCCTTGCAATCAGCACGGAAACGGGTAGTATAAGCCTCCACGTGTCGGCACGTAGCGCAGCCTGGTAGCGCACTGTCATGGGGTGTCAGGGGTCGGAGGTTCAAATCCTCTCGTGCCGACCAAATTACTCCAATAGGTCAAAGGGTTAATCGAAAGGTTAGCCCTTTTACTTTATGTGCTTATCTGCACATGTGCAACAACCTAGTGCACACATCCTTTCTCTTCTCGATTTGCCTTGTCCTTCAGACTTAAAGCTATCATCACGGTTTCCCATGACAGTCAGGTAATATCGCTGTGCTCTATTCCTACGCTCGCAAGCTCGCTTTGCGCTACCAGGCTGCGCTACGTACCTACTATAAACGCACTGAGGGTGAGGCTACACATTACGCACTGTGTACGCAGATAGATAACGTACTGATTTAAAAGGTTATCACCCTGTCTATTCAAGACAGAGGGACGAAATGTTATTGCTGGTTGAATCATAGCATCAGAGAGATTTTTTAGGCTTGCCGCTTAGGAGGTTAAAAGGGGGTGTACAGGGGAGTCTGTCCTGGTTGCATAGCCTCTTCTTGGTTTCTCACAGAAATTCTGACATAGGCAGAAGCTGAAAAGCGCCTGCTTTAATTTACTGCGGCCTTGTCAATAAGAGGTTTTGAATAAAGGGATGAGAAGAAGCCCCTATGCAGGGGCATTCAATAGGTGGGATAGCCCGCCTGTTTCCAGAGGGCAAAGCAGGTGTGTATAGAGAGTTCATGAAGGCAGGAGTTCTGAATAGCCAGAGGGTGTAAAGCTCCTAAAATTTATCTAATAGAAATTCTCATCTGTTGCCCATTCTAAGCGGTCTTGCCATTCCTCATGATAACAGCAAGGACATTGAATGATTTTCCCTTCCAGATAGTCAATGAGGTTGTCCTTACGAAACAGGAAGGCAGAGCCACATCCCTTACATCTTACGTTCCTGTTACGTTTTCTGAGGCGTTCAAGCTTTGAAGGAGATGCCAGAGACAAGCCTGATTCAATCACGCTACACAGATAAGCAGAATCGTTGAATACACCAGCAACAGAAGCCACTGGAAACCCTTCCAGCTTTATATCCCGCACTTTATAGAAACTGTTTCTCTTATCAATTACCAGCCCCTTATAGGCGAAGGTGACAGCCCCATCCTGCGTGTTATAGCGTTTAGCCTCATCACCTTCTTCAGCGTAGTAGCGGCGCTTCCTTGTGCCTTTGTAGTGAGTGTTGATTTGATAGCCCTTTCTCATCAGGAGCCTCTCTTCTTCTTAAACCAGTCAGCAGCACCTTTGGCATCACGAAGAAGAGAAATATCATTACCCGGATTCTTAGCTCGCATGTTTGCCATGAACTGTTGTTCAGCCGTAAGCCCATTCTCATTCACTGCGTTAGCCATTGATTCTGCCTGTTTCCATGCTTCTGGAATCCATACAGCCTTAGCGTTCTCACGCAGCCTACGCATATACTCCGCTCTCTCCTTATCGGTACGCAGAGAGAAGATGGATGTTTCAGGAGGCTGGGCGTTACGCTCATTAGCACGCTGCTGGATAGCCTGAGCTACGAGCGTAGCAGCTTCCTCCTGCCCCACTCCACATTGCTCCATTACTTGCTGAATAGCTGCGTTAATGTCGATACCTTCCATTCTTTTATCCTTTATAATAATTATTTGTGGACCAGTGGTATGTTTTGTTTAAATCGTAATACCCATTAGAATGAGCTTTAATATAAAAGCCTTCTCTCCATGTATTTGTAAACAGATGACGAGGTGTAATATATTTCTTGTCATGGTGATAAGTAACAGGTGTATTGATATACCAATTCATTCATCACCCCCTCACTTACAGTGTTTTCATATCAAGGCGCTTGAGAGTTTTCTTAACGCTATCAATAGTCCAAGGAGTCCCCCATCGACTAAAAACCCCTCGATTGTTTAATGCATTAGCAAGAGCGGTAAGACCATAACCATATTCAATCAACTCTTCAAACACAGGCTTTACTTTCTCATCAAAAATAGCTGTTTTATGCTTACGGATGTCTTCGTACATATTCATTCCTTTATTCTTATTATTATGGATGGCCATACAGCATTAGATGGCCAATGAAGATGATTAATTTAATTGAGAACGACACTAGTATTAATGCCATCCATAGCGGTATTTCTTTATTCCTCATACTTCCTTATTTGATACATCCATTCTTGGGGGGTTCCTTCCTGCGGTTTAATCACTACGCTTACCTGTAATTCCTTTTTATACGTTACATACTTATCATCAGTTTCATAAGGCTGATAAGGGAACTCAGCCTGTAGTTCATTGTATGCTTGCTTTGAAACTTCACTGGCTGGCTTACCTGAGATGCGTTGCATCATACGACCTGATTGTTCTGTTACCCGCTGGAGATAGTCATTGATGGCTTCAATATTTCTAACTCTAGCCATAGCCCGGATTGTACGCTTGTCGCCTTCTGTAAATTCAACAGAGCAAAGCATGGCATTGGAAAGGCCCATAGAACGCTCATAAGCCACGCTATCTTCATCAAACTGAAAGGCTGAAGAATCATTCAGGTTAATTGTGCCTTTCTCCTGATACACGTCAATGCGTTTAATTAGGTGTTCTGCGGCTGATAACAATTCCTGACAGTAGCGCCCCCGGAGCCTTCTCACCTTTAATAATACGGCGCTTTCCTAACGCTTCCTGAATTCTTTTGGTAGATAATTCAGAACCTCTCATCACATTCAGAAGCTGTTTAACGGGGATGCGTGTATTACTGGCGCTTGTTGTACTTGCTGAATAAACTAAATCATCAAGCTGTTTAACCATGTTGCTCTTGCCTGTGTCTTCACTGTATTGAACATTAGAGAAGAAAGAAGCATAAGGGTTTGCTACATTCTTAGGCTTAGGGCCTGTCTTAGGCTTTTCTAATAGCGAGGTAGTATTTAAAGAGTTTCCGAACATGTCATCTAACACCTCACTTACTACTTCTGGTACATCATAATCAGGAGGAAGAGCATCAAGCTTGTCATTGATAATTTCCCCTGTTGCTGTATCTACTGCTGTCATCAAACCATCAATTTTTAACCATTCAATTTTCATTATTATTCCTTGAAATGGGGGGCCTAATAGCGAGGTAGTTATTAAGGTAATCTGTAATTTAATAATCTAATAACTGTCATGGGCATTTCCTGCGGAGCCTGCCCATGTGGGGAAAGTCAAAAGAATGCCTGCGGCGCAGACGCAAGAGAGGTAGATTCACCTTGCGGTTCATCTCCCCTCAAAACAAACGCATTAGTCAGAAGCGTAGCGAGGCCGTTAGGCTGAGTAAGCTTTCTGCGGTCTTGGCCTGCCCGGCCTTGAGAGCGTTATCTTTTTTCTTTCATAGATAGATATGAATTTTTTAGCCCTATACTTATATACTAGATTAGAAGAGATTTTTTCACTTAGATCATAATATTTTTAGTCTCTCTATATATAATGACTGAAAAAATCTAATTTTTTTTCACTCAAAACATAATTTTTTCATTAACCCAAATTAACAATTTGATTTTTATGGGGATATTTTTCATGTTTTCTTCGTTTCCTGCGTATCATTGTCTCGCACTTGTGCGTTAAAGGAATGCACGCCTAACCCTTTAGCAAGGACTTAAGCTTTCAACTTTAAACAATCAATTGATGATAGCATTCGCAAGCTCATGCAGCAGCATTTAAAGACGTTCAGAAGGAACGCTTGTGTTCTCTTTAAGTCAGTACTGTAAAATGAAGTAATATAAGCGTTTTAAAGGCTCTATAACGCACCAGGAGAAGAGATAATACAAAGGGAATGTAAATGTATTGGGAGTTAATAAAAGCCCTTAGAATGGCTCCTGTAAAGGAATACCATCAACCTTCTCCTGTAGGGGAGATATCAGCAAACTCTGACCTATGAAGAGTATACATTGTCTAAGGATTCATTACCGTAATTCTACAGCAATCACTTTGGCGAGCAAATTCAACCTTCAACCCAGCCCCTTTCCAAACCTACCAAGCATCTATATACCCGCTATATGCGTGCTTTGAGCAAGCCAACTGACTTACCTCCTTTATCAACACTTGACAGACTCCAGCACATAGAATATTAAGTAGCAACAACCCTTGAGTTTGTTTTACTCTCTCCTCTTCAAAAAAATTCACGCTGGGATGTATCATGGATAAAAGATATCAGGTGTTTGTTAGCTCCACCTTTACAGATTTAGAGGAAGAACGTAAGCATGTAATTCAAACGCTAATGGAAATGGATTGCATTCCGGCAGGCATGGAACTATTTCCCGCAATTGATGAAGAACAATGGGAATTCATTAAAAAAGTCATAGATGATTGCGATTACTACCTTCTCATTATCGGCGGCAGATATGGGTCAATAGCTGAAGATGGCTTAAGCTATACAGAAAAAGAATTTGATTACGCGGTAGAAAAAGGATTGAAAATCACTGTATTAGTGCACGAAGACCCTCAATCCTTACCAGCTAAAAAAACAGAAGCGAATGTTGAAGGCAGGGAAAAACTAGCTAAATTCATTGAGAAAGCGCAAACAGGCCGACTGCGTAGAACATGGTCTTCTGTAAAAGAATTACCAGGCTTAGTTGCATTAAGTATGAGTAAAACCATTAAGACTTACCCCGCCATTGGATGGGTAAGAGCAGATAAAGTATCAAATGAATCAGACTTAAGAGAATTAATTGAGCTACAAAGAGAAAATGAAGAACTACGCCGTAAACTTGAAGAAAATACAACCTCTAAATTTAATTATGAAGGGGAGGTTGCAGGGTTAGAATCTCAATTTAATTATAATTACAAATTATCTCCATATGATATTTTTCATGGTGCCAGTCACTCCGGAAAATCCTCCATAAGTTTTTCAGATTTATTTGGTTACTTGTCTCCATTCATATTCAAAACTATAGATGAAAGTGATGTTTATAAAAAATGCAATTTTTTCATTGACCAATTTGTTGGCCAACCATCTTATAGTACCTATCTAAACGAAAGTGACTTCCAGACAGTTTCGCTTCAATTTCTAGCTTTAGGCTTAATTGAAATTAATGAAGGTCAATGGTGCCTCACAGACTATGGAAAGAAAACCATGATGAACTTGAGGGTTATCCCCAAATAAAATTGAGAGTGAGCATTACTCATCTCACTCTTTAACATATCAGCCCATTAAATCAGCCACACTACTCGCCTTAATGTGGCTGTATCTGGCTAGCATGCTAATGCTCTTATGTCCTGATATACACTGTAGCTGTATGGTGTTAAACCCCTTCTCCGCATACCTTGTAATGGCTGTATGACGCAGAGAATGAAAGCACACCCCATATACTTTGCTGTCTCTTGCGGCTCTTCTGAAGGCTTGTGTAACAGCATAAGGGGTGAGAGTGAATAATCTGCTGTTAACTTGCCTGCCTTCACAGAGCGCTTTCAACAGTGTTAACGCACTGGAAGAAAGAGGAACATCACGTCCTTCCCCGTTCTTTGTTTGTTCATCTGACAAATGAATAACGCGCTTCTTGAAATCCACCATAGCTGGAGTGATGGCTAATAATTCATTCCTCCTCATAGCCGTCTCCCATGCAAGCATGATGATAGCTTTAGCCTTATCGCTCACACGCTCAAGTATCATCTTATATTCGTGCTCTTCTACTATCTTACTTCTGGGCTTACCCGCATCAGGAAGCTTTACAGGCTTCACTACATCGCTACAGGCTACGCCTTTCTCGCTGTTAGCCCACCTGAGAACACGAGACAATAGCTGTAGCTCTAGCCTCACTGTAGAGCCTGCTACCTGCTTTGAACGCTGTAACTTATACGCTGCTACATCCTCGCTTGTCAGGCTTTCTAATGGCTTGCCATCAAGCATACGAACAAGCGTATTCAGCCTGTAGCTGGTGGCTTCATAGCCCCCTCTACGCTTGCCATCTTTCATCATCACTTCATCCAGATAGGCTGTAGTGAAATGAGTGAGCGAAGGCGTTTCCTTCTTGAGTTCACGCTCAAGCTGTAAAGCCCATTGTTCTACCTCTTCTCTGGTTGAACGTGTAGCCGTCTTAGTTGGGTGTCCCTTCACTCTAACTTGAGCGTTCCACTTACCAGAAGGAAGCTGTCTTACTGTAGCCATGTGCAATATTTTCTGTGTGCATCATGACCTATCTTATTGAGTAAGCTAACTATTCCATGCCTTTACAGGTCATGGGGTGTCAGGGGTCGGAGGTTCAAATCCTCTCGTGCCGACCAAAAAATCCCAAAAAAACCAACCATTGCGGTTGGTTTTTTTATGCCTGTGATTTGGCCCGTTTATGCGGCGAAACGAACTCGCCTCCTGCGCTTCATTATCCCGCAAACCGATAACTGCTGGAAATCGCCCGCCTGTGCCGCTACTATCCCTACCCTTCACGCCGCCCCATAGAATGGGCGTTTGACAACAACACCTGCGAATTCCTATGGCTGAAACTCATACTGTCGCGCCGCACGCGCGCGAGCTTTCCTTTGCGCACGTGGTGCGTACACCGCGCCTGCTGCTGCGCGAAACCCTGGCGGGGGTGATTACCGCGCTGGCGCTGATCCCGGAAGTTATCTCCTTTTCGGTTATCGCGGGCGTCGACCCGAAAGTGAGCCTTATCGCCTCGATTGTGCTCTGCTTTTGCATGTCGCTGCTGGGCGGCCGCCCGGCGATGGTGACCGCCGCCGCGGGTTCGGTTGCGCTGGTGATTGGGCCGATGGTGCACCAGCACGGCGTCGGCTACATTCTGCCCGCGGTGGCGCTGGCCGGAATTATCCAGATCCTGTTTGGCGTACTCGGCCTTGCGCGCATGATGCGCTATATCCCCCGCTCGGTGATGACCGGCTTTGTGAACGCTCTCGGTATCCTCATCTTTATGGCCCAGGTGCCGCACGTATGGGGACAAAACACCACCGTTCTGCTGCTGTTCGCCCTCACGCTGGTTATCGTGCTGCTGCTGCCGCGCGTGCTGAAAAGCGTCCCCTCCCCGCTGGTCGCCATTGTCGCCGTTACGCTTATCGCCGTGTATGGCGGCTATACGCTGCCGACGGTTGGCGACGAAGGGCCGATGACGGCAGGTCTGCCAGGCTTCACCGAACTGCTGGTGCCGCTGAACCTGCAAACGCTGCAAATTATCTGGCCCTGCGCGCTCAGCGTGGCGTTTGTCGGGCTGATGGAGTCGCTGCTGACGGCAAAGCTCGTGGATGACATTACCGATACCCCATCGAGCAAGCGCCGCGAATGCTGGGGCCTGGGCATCGCCAATATTCTCGCCGGCTTTTACGGCGGCATTGCGGGCTGCGCGATGATTGGCCAGACGGTGGTGAACGTGGAGCTTGGCAAAGCGCGTTCGCGCTTTTCCACCATCGCCGCAGCGCTGGTGCTGTTGCTGCTGGTGACCGGGCTCAGCGCCGTGATGGCGAAAATCCCGATGGTGGTGCTGGCGGGCATCATGATGATTGTGGCAGTGAAAACCCTTAACTGGCACAGCATTGCGCCAGCCACCCTCAAGCGCATGCCGCTTTCGGAAACGCTGGTGATGGCGACGACCGTAGTCGCCACCGTCTGGACCGGCAACCTCGCGGTGGGCGTCGCAGGCGGGGTTATCTTCGCCATGGTGCTTTTCGCCCGCCGCGTCGCGCATGTGGTACATGCCGACCGCGAAGTGGTCGACGAGGGTAAAGCGGTGCGTTATACCGTGCGCGGCCCGCTGTTCTTTGCGAGCAGCAACGATCTCTACGAGCATTTTCGCTATGCCGACGATCCCTCGTGCGTAACCATTGACCTCACCCACGCGCAAATCTGGGACGCCTCCACCGTCGCGGCGCTCGACGCCATTGAAACCCGCTATCGCCACCACGGCGCAAAAGTAAAAATCGAAGGGCTGGATTTGCGCAGCCACGATTTCCACCAGCGCCTGAGCGGCAAAATCTAATCAGCAGCCCGGCGGCGCTAGCGTTCGCGCAGCGCCTCCCGGGCCTTGTTGAGCGGTTTGATTAAGTAATCCAGCACCGATTTCTGGCCGGTTTTTATCTCGACGTCCGCCACCATGCCCGGCAGTATCGGGAAGCTTTTGCCCGCTTTATTGATCAGCGCCGCGCGTTGGGTGCGGATATAGACGCGATAAAACCACTGGTCGCGCTTGACCTCATCCTGCAGCGTGTCGGCGGAAACCATCTCCACCTCTCCTGGCAGCGCGCCGTAAATCGCCGGATCGTAGGCCGTAATCTTTACGCTTGCCGCAAGCCCCGGGCGAATCCAGGCGATGTCGCGCGGGCTGATGCGCGTTTCGACTAAAAGCCGGTCTTCCACCGGAACGATCTCCATTAGCTTGTCCCCCGGCGCCAGCACGCCGCCTGGCGTATTAAGCTGGATATCTTTGACGATGCCGCGCACCGGCGAATGGAGCGTCGCGCGTGTAAGTTGATCGCGCTTGCCCGCCACGATCTGCCGCTGGGCGTCGAGATCGGCGTTGTTTTTCACCTGCTCCTCACGGGCGCGCACCGCGTAGTCGTTACGCGCTTCGTCCATTTTGCCCTGCAACGCGCTGAGCTCTTTACGCAGCCGGATAACCTCCACCTTGCCCGCTGCGCCCTGCGTCACCAGCGGCTCGGTCATGCGCAGCTCATCCTCCACAAGCCGTGCCGACTGCTGAAGATGGCTTAGCGTCTCCTCAAGGTTGCGGCGGCGTGATTCATAAAGCTGCCGTTCACGGGCGACCAGCGCGGCGTCCTGCTCAATCTCAGGACTAAAGCGCAGCGGTTCGCCGCTTAGTTCGGCGCGCAGCCGCTCGGCGGAAGCCTGCAGGTTGCGCGCTCGCGCTTGCGCCTCGCCAAAATTTGACTGAAAGCGCACCGGGTCCAGCCGCGCCAGCAGCTGACCCTGCGCCACCATCTGCCCTTCCTGAACAAACACCTTGTCGATAACGCCGCCGTCCAGGCTTTGAATAACCTGCGCTTTGCTGGAAGGCGTAATTTTGCCGCTGCCGAGCGTCACCTCGTCGAGCACCGCAAACCAGGCCCAGACCAGAAACAGCGCAAGCGTCAAACTGCACGCCCAGATGATGCGCGTGGCGTTGCGCCTCTCATGGCGCAGCTTACGATAGAGAATAAATTTGCTCATGCTGCATGCTCCTTGCCGGTGGGCTTCGCAGGCAGGAAGCTGTTCAGCACCTCCTCGCGAGCGCCATCGGCGATAATGTGACCGTTATCCATCACCACCACCCGGTTGGTAAGCCGCAGCAGCGCGGGACGGTGCGTTACCAGCACCAACGTGCGCCCTTCAAGCCAGCCGCCAAGGCGATGGATCACCTGCTGCTCCAGTTGCTCATCCATAGAAGCCGTCGGCTCATCAAGCAGCACGATGCGCGGGTTGCGCAGTATCAGTCGGCTTAACAAAATCATCTGCCTTTGCCCCCCGGAAAGCCCGCGCCCCCCCTCCAGAATCATGCGGTCGAGGCTTGCGGCGTCTTGCTCAATCAGGCTCAGCGCGCCGCTGATGCGCAGCGCGTCGAGAATCGCCTGCTCGCTGGCGCAGGGGTTGCCAAGCAGCAGGTTCTGGCGCAGCGTGCCGAAAAAGAGCCGCGACTCCTGCGACAGCCAGCCTACCGCCTGGCGTACCTCCAGCGGGTCGAGGCAGCGCATATCCACGCCGTCAAGCAACACCTTGCCCTGCGTCGCCTGCACCTGGCCTGCGAGCAGCTTCAGCAATGTGGATTTGCCCGCGCCGACGCGCCCCAAAACCGCCACGCGCTGGCCGGGAATAATTTGCAGTTGATTGATATGCAGATCCTGCTTACCGCTTTCCGGCGCCCAGGCGTACTGCACCTGACACAACCGATAATGACCGGGCAGCGCCGGACAGTGCGCCCGCCGCTCTTCTTCCGGCGTGTCGAGGGGTTTTTTCAGCAGTTCATCAAGCCCCTGCAGCGCGCTGCGGGCGTGCTGCCAGCGCGAGAAGAGCAGTGTGAGTTGTAATAAGGGCGCGATAGCGCGTGAAGAAAGCAGGCTGCAGGCCACCAGCGTTCCGGTGGTTATCGTGCCGTCGATAATCAGAAATACGCCGTAAACCAGCATCGCCGCGTAGGTCATCTGCTGCACCGCCGACACCCAGCCATTAAAACGCGCCGCCCATTCCCGCTGCCGAATGGCTATCTGCGCGCTCACTTCATGGGTCTGCTCCCACTGGCGCTGAAACCACGGCTCCGCCTGGAGCGCTTTGATATCCTCAACCCCTTCGACGGCCTCCACGAGCACCGCGTTGCGAATCGCCCCTTCGCGCATCCCCTCGCGCGTCAGGCGCGCCAGCGGCAGCTGGATGAGCAACCCGGGAATGAGAATAAGCGGCAGCGCCAGCAGCGGGATCCACGCCAGCCCGCCGCCGATAAACGCCAGCAGCAGTAAAAACAGCGCGATAAAAGGAATATCCGCCACGGCGCCCAGGGTGGTGGAGGTCAGCAGTTCACGCAACTGGTCGATTTCCCGCAACTGGGAGATAAAAGAGCCAGTGGCTTTGGGGCGATGTTCGTTACGAATAGCGAGCGTGCGGGCAAACAGCATCGCCGAAATGCGCAGATCTATCTGCTTGCCGGTGACGTCCGCAAGGCGATTGCGCATCAGCCGCAGGACAAACTCCATTATCACCGCGCACAGCACGCCGCCCGCCAGCACCCACAGCGAAGGCCAGGACTGCGCCGGGATCACCCGGTCGTAAACCTGCATAGAAAAGAGAATGCCCGCCAGCGTCAGGGTATTGGCGACCAGCGAGGCGAGCACAATATCGCCCATGACCCCGCTCATGGCGCGAAAATGCTTCCAGAACCAGTGGCGCTGCCATGGCTTAAGAAACGCATCGATACGCTCATCGCGTACGCGCTGCACCAGCCCTATCAATACCACTTCGTCCCGGGCGTGGCTCAATAGTTTACGTAGCGGCGCCTGGCGCACCACATCGCCGCCCCGGCAGAGCCAGTAGCTGACCAGCCCCTGGCGGTTTATGCTCTCGATAAGGACAGGCGTGCCGTCGTTCAGCATCAGTACGGCGGGCAATATTTCATCGTGCCAGCTTATCTCACCCGGGCTTACCTGGCTTAGCTGCAACCCCATCAGCGCCGCCAGCTTTTCCCGCGCCTCGCCATCATGCGGCGCGTGGTGCCAGCGCATCTGCTGGCGAATAAGTTCAGCATTCACCGGACGACCAAAAGCGGCGGCGCTTCGGGCGAGCAGTTGCAGCCAGCATTCGTTTTCATTTATGGATATCGTCATAATCCATCCTCATGCTCTCGCCTGGGTCAGAGTGAAGGCAGCGTGTCGCCGCTCTGCGCGCTTCTGTCGATGTCGAACCAGTCAAGCAGCGTGTCTGCCGCCGCCGCATAGTTAACGCTCGCCACGGCGGCGTCAAAACGCGCCTCTTCACGGGTGATTTGCGCCTGAAAAAGATCCTGTTCGCTACTGAGCAGGTCGTTCAGGCTGCGCTTGCCCAACTGATATTCGTTCCGGTAAACCTCCCGGGTACGCACGGCGCTCTGGTATTGCCGCTCGCCCGCTCGCAGACGGGCCCTGGCGCCGGTCAGCGCCGCATTCGCATTTGCGGCGCTCTGATCGATAAGCCGCTGCGCCTGCTCCACCTCGGCCCGTGCCGCTTCCCGCTCGCCTTCGGCCGCCTGCACCCGCGCGTTGATGGCGCCGCCCTGATAGAGGGGCGCGTTGACGCGCAGCTGCACGCTGTCATCCCACCAACCATCACCGTTATTGATGTAGCGGGTGCGTCCCGCCTCCGCTTTTAACGTCGGCCAGCGGTCGGCCTGCGCCTGGCGCACCCGTTCGTCGCTGGCGCGCTGTTTTTCGCGGGCGCTGCGCACCGCCGACGTGCTTTCGTAATCAATACGCTTTAGCGGTTCGCGGGCGAACAGCGGCGGCAATGGCCCGAGCTGCGGGTTCGCCTCGCCGGTCAATACCGAGAGGCGCGCCAGCGCCGCCTGTTCCAGCGCCTGATACTGCGCTTCACTGGCCCGCATGCCGTCGATGCGCGTCTGCGCCTGGAGTTTATCGGAGTCGGAGTTAAGCCCGGCCTCGGCGCGCAGCGTCGCCAGCCGCGCAATATCCTCAAGCCCGCTGAGCTGCTCGCGGCTGGCCTGCGCCAGCGTCTGCTGCCGCTTAGCATCAAGCCAGGCGAGCAGCGTCTCCTGCGCCACGCGGGTAAGCGTGTCGTAGAGGGCGAAGCGGTTCGCTTCCGTCAGCCGTTCCTGTTCGTCAACGCGGCCGCGAGTTTTGCCAAAATCATATAAAAGCTGGCTGAGCGTCACGCCGCCGGCGCCGTCGCTGCGGGTGCTGTCGGCGTGTCCGGCGCTGCCCTGCAACGCTATCTGCGGGTACCAGCCGCTTTTCGCCTCATCGAGCCGGGCGCGGCTGACCTGTATTTGCGCCGCCGCCTCGGCAATACGGGGATGCCGGGCGAAGGCGCGCAGGATAGCCTCACGCAGGCCGCTGTCGTCGGCGCGCATTGGCGCTGCCGGCGGCGCGCTGAAAGCGGGTTCAGCAGAGGTCGTCAGCAGGCCGCTCGCCGCTGGCAGCGGCAGAGCCAGCAGAAGCAGCCAGAGGGAAGAAAGAGGTAGCTTCATCATACGCCTCGCCCTTTACTGGACTCGCACATGCATGTTCTGCTCCAGGAGCGCGTCGCCCAGCGGATCGCCGTTGCTTAACGCGCCGTTATGCCAGACGTCGGTCAACTGAACGTCCACCGTCCGCTGGCTGCTGAAGTCCCACATTCCTTCCGGCGCATTCAGCAGCGTCACGCTCTCGCCCTGCGAGGCGCTGAACGTGGGGCTCTGGCTCTCTTCTTGCGCGCTGTCCCCCCCAGGCGCGATCGCGCCGCTTTCCTCTGTGGCGCTTTCCAGCCCCAACAGGCTGAAGCCATAGCGTTGCGCGGCCGTTTGCGGCTCGTCCGGCATAAAAACCGCGTCGTCGGCGCCTGCCGCTGTCGAAGCGCCGTCGGCCTGGATAACACTCATCCCGCCGATGCTGTAGCCAGGATTTTGCGGCGTAAGCGCCTGGTCGGATTCGCTTGTGGGGAGCGCCTCAGCCTGCCAGTCCTCCTGCGCGAGAGCGCTAACGCTCTCAATCGCAGGCGCGGCCGCCGTGCGGTCAATCGTCACATTCCGCGCAGGCGAAATGCTGTTGCCCGCTTCATCGGTCAAGGAGGCTTGCAACGGATAGGTGCCATCAGCCAGGGCGTTCAGACTGGCGGCAGGTATGATGGTGCTCCAGCTGCCGTCACCCTGAATAGTCGCGGTCCATGACTGGCCGTTTAAGGTAACGACGACCTCGCCGCCTTCATCCACCGGCGAAGCGCTGCCGCTCACCGTCACATCCGCCAGGCTTTCCGCCTGGTTGATAAGGTCGTCTGAGGCGATGGGATCGATAGCAAGCGTTATCTGCGTGTCTACGGTAAAACCGCCGCCGGCATCAACAGCGTTGCCGCTGGCGTCGCTGACCGAGCCGACCAGCGTGTAAACGCCATCGTCCAGAGCGGCGATAACATCCGCAGGGATAACGGTGCTCCAGACGCCAGCCGCGCCAACCGTCGCGGTATACGTGTTGCTATTTAAGGAGAGCGTAACCGTTTGTCCTTCTTCTACATTAAAGGCGATGCCGGTGACGGCCAGCGGCTGGTTCGCTTCGATAGCATTGATGTAATTATCGTCAGAAGCCGCATTGATAAGCAGCGTCGGCAACGTGGCGGCGGCGGCGTCCAGGGTAAAGCTATGAGGCACGCTAATGCTGTTGCCGACGACATCGGTGAGCGAGGCGTTTAGCGTATAAGACCCGTCGGCAAGCGTGGCTAAATCTGTGGAAGGCAGCGTTGCGCTCCAGCTGCCGTCACTCTGCACCGTTGCGGTATAGACGAAACTGCCGAGCGATACGGTGACGGTGCGGCCGACATCCGCACTGTCCGCCGTACCGGTTATCGCCACATCAGATCCCGCTTCAGCGGCATTGATGATGTCATCCGACGCCACAGGATCGACCGTGAGCGTTACCGTTTTGTCGACTATAAGATTGGGTTGTACCTCGCCCGTATTTCCCTGGTTATCCGTTAAATCGACAGTAACCTGATATGCCCCGTCGGGTAATGCCAGCAACACTGAGGAAGGAAGCTCAATACGCCATGTGCCGTCGGCTTGCAGCGTTGTCGTATAAGTCACGCCGTTGAGCAGGAGCGTTATCGGCGAACCGACATCTTTCGTTTCTCCGGTGCCGCTTATCGTTATCCCGGCCTGCGCTTCCGTGGCGTTGATAATGTTATCGGCTGCAATGGCATCAATATTCAAACTGGCATGCGTATCTATCTCAACGTCGCGTGAAACCGTTATGCTGTTGCCCGCCGCATCCGTCAGCGCGGCGGTAAACTGCCATAGCCCATCCGCCAGTAAACGTAGATCCTGCTCCGCTACGTCAACGCTCCAGCTCCCGTCCGGCTGCACCACCGCCGGGTAATCAACGCCTCCCACGTCGACCGTTACCGTTAGTCCGGCATCGGCAGGGCTTGCCGTACCGCTGATCGTAATACCCGCATCCCTCTCAGTCGCGTTAACAATGTCATTGGTGGCGACCGTGTTGATGGCGAGCGAAACCGTAGCGTCAAGCGTAATAGTGCGCGGCACAGAGATGCTGTTGCCAGCGGCATCGGTCAGGCTGGCGTTCAGCGTATAAGGCCCGTCGGCGAGCGCGGTTAAATCAGCGGCCGCAAGCGTGGCGCTCCAGCTGCCGTTGCTTTGTACGGTGGCGGTGTAGGTTTTACCGTTCAGGCTTATGTTCACCACCCGCCCTGCATCCAGAATCCCCGCCGTACCGCTTACTATGACCCCGGCCCCGGCTTCAGCGGCATTGATAATATCGTCCGTAGCGACTGGATTGATGGTCAGATCGGCGGTGAGATCGACAATAAATCCGCCTGTTGCGTTTGACTGGTTGCCGCTGGCATCGCTCACCAGCCCCATCACCAGGTGAACGCCAGGCGTCAGCGCGCTGACGATGCTCGCCGGCACTTCCACGCTCCATGCGCCATTCGCCCCCACCACAGCGGTTAAAGGGTTGCCGGAAAAGGACAGCGTTACTATCCGGCCAGTTTCCACATTGGTGGTGTTGCCGCTCAGAATCAGCGGCTGGCTGATTTCGTTGCCGTTAATGTAGTTATCAGTAGAAACGGCATTAATGGTCAGCGTGGGTAACGCAGCGGCGGCGTCCAGCGTCACGGTATGCGGCACGGTAGTACTGTTGCCTGCGGCATCGGTAAGAATGGCGTTCAGGGTGTAAGCACCATCAGAAAGCGCCGCGAGGTTAGCGGCGGGGATCGTGGTGGCCCACGTCCCGTTTGCCTGCACCGTGGCGCTGTAAATCACGCCGTTCAGTACGATGGTCACCGTCAGCCCGGCGTCCGCCGGGTTTGCCGTACCGCTCACCGCCACGCCCGCCCCCGCCTCAGCGGCATTAATAATGTCATCGCCCGCCACCGGGTTAACGGTGAGCGTCACCTCGGTGTCCACCGTCAGGCTGTCGTTAAGCTGCGCCGGGTTGCCGGCGATATCGGTAGAAGAGACGGTGAACGGCACACTCCCCTGCGCCAGCGCCTGGGCGTCCGCCGCCGGAATGTTCACGCTCCAGCTGCCGCCTGCGCCCACCGTGGCGCTGTAAGTAATGCCGTTCAGCACCACGCTGACCGGCTGGCCGGGCTGGAGGTTGACGCTGGCGCCGCTGAGCGTCACGCCTGCCCCCGCCTCGCTGGCGTTGATGACGTCATCGGCAGTCACCGCATTGACCGTCAGCACCGGCAGGCTGGCGGCATCGGTAATCAGCGTGATGTCGCCGCTCGCCGTCGCCGGGTTACCGGCGGCATCCGTGACGCTGCCCTGCACCGTCTGCAGCCCGTCAGCAACCGCGTCCAGGTCAGCCACCGGCACCTCCACGCTCCAGCTGCCGTCCGCCTGCACCGTGGCGCTGTAAGTGATGCCGTTCAGCGTCAGCGTCACGGTCCGCCCCGCCTCCACGTTGGTGGTGACGCCACTTAAGAGCAGCGGCGAAGCGGCTTCCGCCGCGTTCAGGTAGCCGTCGCCGGAAAGCGGCGCGATGGTGAGCGTCGGCAGGGTCGCGGCGGCAGCGTCAAGGGTCACACTGCGCGGTACGGTCGTGCTGTTGCCCGCCGCGTCGGTGAGGCTGGCGTTCAGGGTGTACGCGCCGTCGGCAAGTGCCGCCAGATCCGCCGCCGGAACCGTGGTGCTCCACGTCCCGTCCGCCTGCACCGTGGCGCTGTAAATCACGCCGTTCAGCGCAAGGGTCACCGTCAGCCCGGCGTCCGCCGGGTTTGCCGTACCGCTCACCGCCACGCCTGCGCCCGCCTCGGCGGCATTAATAATGTCATCGCCCGCCACCGGGTTAACGGTAAGCGTCACCTCGGTGTCCACCGTCAGGCTGTCGTTAAGCTGCGCCGGGTTGCCGGCGATATCGACGGAGGAGACGGTGAACGGCACATTCCCCTGCGCCAGCGCCTGGGCGTCCGCCGCCGGAACCGTGGTGCTCCACGTTCCGTCTGCCTGCACCGTGGCGCTGTAAGTAATGCCGTTCAGCACCACGCTGACCGGCTGGCCGGGCTGAAGATTGACGCTGGCGCCGCTGAGCGTGACGCCCGCGCCCGCCTCGCTGGCGTTGATGACGTCATCGGCAGTCACCGCATTGACCGTCAGCACCGGCAGGCTGGCAGCATCAGTAATCAGCGTAATGTCGCCGCTCACCGTCGCCGGGTTACCGGAGGCATCCGTGACGCTGCCCTGCACCGTCTGCAGCCCGTCCGCAACCGCGTCCAGGTCAGCCACCGGCACCTCCACGCTCCAGCTGCCGTCCGCCTGCACCGTGGCGCTGTAAGTGATGCCGTTCAGCGTCAGCGTCACGGTCCGCCCCGCCTCCACGTTGGTGGTGACGCCGCTC
>NZ_BMKJ01000007.1:0-199208 GCF_014644275.1 Franconibacter daqui
GGGTTGCGTATACTACGCTTTCCCGCCTCAGAGTCAAGCGTTAATTTACGCTTAATTCCGTTTTGATTCTTGCTGCCAGGCCGGCGTGTATGCCGTTGTGCCGTGTCAGTGGAGGCGCATTATAGGGCGTTCTCGCTGACTGACAAGCCCTATTTTCAAATAATTTTTCAACCGTTTCTTTTTTGCTCAACACCGTCTTAAAGTGGCAGTTTTTCGAGCTTTTTAAAGCCATATCGTTCAAGAACTGGCCGTAACTGTTCAGTTTCCTCTGTCATCGCCATGCAATAGGCAAGGTTCTCATCCGCTGATTTTGCATCCGGCGCTTCATGCTCCAGCAGCCAGGCCGTTCTACGCGCTATCGCCGCACCGGAGTCTACCAGCCGGGTGCCTTCCGGAAGTACCGCCATCAGTTCTTCATGAAGCAAAGGGAAATGGGTACAACCGAGCACTACGGTATCCGGCGGCTCCGGCATACGCAGCCACGGGCGCAGAATACGACGGAGTTCATCCAGCGGGACCGTTTCGCCATGCAGCTTCGCTTCCGCCAGCTCCACCAGTTCTGCCGAGCCAAGCATTTCAATCTGGCATTCGGTAGCGAAGCGCGCGATAAGCTCATGCGTATAAGGACGGCGCACCGTAGCGCGGGTGGCAAGCAGCCCAACCACGCCATTCGCCGTGAGCCGTGCAGCGGGTTTAATCGCAGGGACTACCCCTACAACCGGGAAAGCGAACTTTTCACGCAACGCAGGCAGCGAAACCGTGCTGGCGGTATTACAGGCGATAATGGCCAGCGCCAGCGGATAACGCTGCTGGACCGCAGTCACTATCTCAACGACTCGCTCAACGATAAACGCTTCGGTTTTCTCGCCATAAGGGAAAGCCACATTATCGAAGGCGTAGAGATAATGAAGGTCCGGCAGAAGCTGCCGGACTTCATCATAAACAGAAAGCCCACCGACGCCGGAGTCAAAAACCAGCACGGTAGGCCGGGCATCAGAAGGTGTAGCTGCCAGACAAGGTGTATTCTCGTCCTGCAGTTTGATAGCCATAAGCTGTCTCGTAATCTTTATCGAACAGGTTAGCTATTTTACCACGAACTGTGAGATGAGAGGTCAGCGGATAAGAAGCAGAGATATCTACCGTGCTGTAGCTTGGCAACACACGCTGCTCTGGGTTATAGCTGGAGCTTCGGTTGTCATAGCGCTTGCCAAAGTACTGCCATGCAATATCCATATCCAGATTAAACATCGTCCAGTCCAGCTGATATTTTGCCTGACGTTTAGAGCGGCGCGGCAATACTTCATCCGTTTCATCATCACGCGGGTCGATATACTGCAGCGTTACACGATGGCTAAAGATCCCCGTATCTACGCTGCCGGTCCACTCCACACCTTTGATAGTCGCCGAGTTGATGTTGTAATACGCGTCATCGTCATAAGTGATGAGGTTATCAATCTCATAACGATACGCCGACAAACGCCAGTCCAGCGGCCCCGTCAGCCCTTCAAGACCCGCTTCCCATTGTTTCGACTCTTCCGGCTTAAGGTTCGGGTTAGAAGCAATGCCGAAGCGCCCGGCGCCATACTGCTGGCCTAAAGAAGGCGCGAGAAAACCGGTGCCGTAAGAAACGGTTGCTCGGTAGCCTTCGATAAACTCCCAGCCTGCCGCCGTCTGCCAGGTGCCGTGCCAGCCAAACTCGTCGTCGTTATCCTCACGTCCGGAAGCCTCCAGCGTCACATCGCCGAACTGCTGCTGCCCGGTAAGGTAAAGCCCGGTATTTTCGCGTTTATAGGTATCGCGGGAGTAGTCGTCAGAGGAAGCCAGACGCTCTTGCTTCCAGTCCGCCCCTGCGCTTACCGAGCCATGACCGACAATAAGGTTATTGCCCCACTGGATATAACGCTGCTCCATATCATCAAGCGTAGTGCCATCCTCATAGCGGCCATATACGCTGCTGTAGTTGTAATCTTTAATTTTCTGGTAATTGGCAATGAGCTGAGAAGAATAGATACCGGAATTGAAACGCAGGCCCGCATCCCAGTTCTGGTTATAGAGTTGATGTTCATCGCCGCCAGCGTCATATCCATAGTCACCCTGGTCGTAATCCGTATTGTTGCTAAAGCTATAGCCACGGAAGAAGCCGTCAAAACTGTCATTGAACTTGTGCTCAAGACCGCCCCAGAACGTTTTATTGCGGTAGCCATCACGATCGCTGTCGCGGCTCCAGCTGGAGTCTGGCTGAACGTTAAACCCCCTGGTGCTTTTGTAGGCCCCGGCAATTGTCGCGACCGTATTGCCAAAGCGCTGACGTAGCGCGCCGTCATACTCCTGGTAGTGGCGTGAACCGAAACCGGCATTAATTTGCGATTTCGCGTCACTCGCCTGGGTAATAATATTGATTACCCCGCCTATAGCGCCGGAGCCATACACAGCAGAGCGCGGGCCGCGAATATATTCAATGCGCTGAACCAACGAAATCGGGATTTGATTAAGATCCGGATCATTGGAAATACCGGAACGCGCAACAGGAACGCCATCCACCAGCACCAGCGCATGTTTAGCTTCTGTGCCTCGGATAAAAGTTGAAGAAGTCTGGCCCATGCCGCCGTACTGGGCAATATCGACGCCCGGCAAACGGCGCATGACATCGCTTAAGGATTTCGCCTGCCAGCGGTCGATCTGCTCACGCGTAATCACTTCTGTCGGCGCCAGAACAGTATTCACAGGCTGCTGAAAACGGTTTGCGGTGACTACCATTGAATCCGAGCTTGTTTCCTGCGCCCAGCCAGAAAAAGCCGTGACGGAAAGCGCCGTCAACAGCGAGACTTTTTTTATCATCATTAACAAAGCATCCGCTTAATACGAAGGATGCCGCAGTCACGATCGGTAGAACGCGACGATCGTGCAGAGTGCGACGTGTTTCCGGCAGGTCTTCGGGCTTGGAGGCGTAAAGTGGACGATGACTTCCCGCTTATATAAGCAGTGTCTGCGAATCGCTATCATCCCGCCTGTCTTTACCGCTGCGCGTCAGCTCCAGCTTTTCACTGGATTCCCTTTTCACTCAAGGAGACCGGAACGCGCATGCTACATTCAGCACCATATAGATGTCCAGACTGCTATTAATATTGCGTAACATTCGTTTCGGGCTGGACATCACGCCTGCATTCCCTACAATCCCCGCGTAAATTTTTATCACTCAGGAAGCATAATGACGCCCGAACACCTCCCGACAGAACGGTACGACGCTCAACTGGACGAGAAAATGGTACGCCTGCAGGACATGATGGCTCCTTTTAACGCGCCGGCGCCGGAGGTGTTTCGCTCGCCGGTAAGTCACTATCGCATGCGCGCCGAGTTCCGCGTCTGGCACGATGGCGACGACCTCTACCATATTATTTTTGATCAAGAGACCCGCCAGCGTATCCGCGTGAACAGCTTCCCGGCGGCAAGCGAGCTGATTAATGCGTTAATGCCCGCCATTATTGATGGCGTGCGCGATAACCCCACGCTGCGTCACAAGCTGTTCCAGATTGATTACCTGACGACGATGAGCAATCAGGCGGTGGTCTCGCTGCTTTATCACCGTAAGCTGGATGAAGCCTGGCGGGAGCAGGCGACTGCGCTGCGCGACGCGCTGCGTGCGCAAGGGTTTGATGTGCACCTGATTGGCCGCGCGACAAAAACCAAAATCGAGCTCGACCAGGATTACATTGACGAGCGCCTGCCGGTGGCGGGAAAAGAGATGGTGTATCGTCAGGTAGAAAACAGTTTCACGCAGCCTAACGCGGCGATGAATATTCAGATGCTGGAATGGGCGCTGGATGTGACGAAAGGCGCCCGCGGCGACCTGCTGGAGCTCTACTGCGGCAACGGCAACTTCTCGCTGGCGCTGGCGCGCAACTTTGAGCGCGTACTGGCGACGGAAATCGCCAAACCTTCGGTGGCCGCTGCGCAGTACAACATCGAAGCCAACCACATCGACAACGTGCAGATTATCCGCATGTCAGCAGAAGAGTTTACGCAGGCCATGAACGGCGTGCGCGAATTTAATCGTCTGCAAGGGATCGACCTGAAAAGCTATCACTGCGAGACGATCTTCGTCGATCCGCCGCGCAGCGGGCTGGATGCCGACACGGTAAAAATGGTGCAGGCTTACCCGCGCATCCTTTATATCTCCTGCAACCCGCAAACCCTCTGCGGAAATCTGGAAACGCTGTCGCAAACGCATAACGTTGAACGTCTGGCGCTGTTCGATCAGTTCCCTTACACCCATCACATGGAATGCGGCGTGCTGTTGACGGCAAAAGGCGCAGCGAAATAAGTTCTCGCCGCGCCTGACGACGCGAAGCGGAGTCTTTCTCCGCTTCGTTCGGCTTTATGAACTGGCGCTAAGGTGTTCGTATTTACGCTTCGGCTCTTTGATCACCGTCCAGACAATCGTCATCGCCAGCATTTCAAAAATGGTCAGCATGACGAAAAGGGGCGAAAAGCCGATTGTTTCTACCAACGCCCCGACCACCAGAGTAAAGATGGTGGAGCCGCCCCAGCCAATCATCCCGGTCAGGCCGTTCGCGGTCGCCACTTCATTACGACCAAACAGATCGGAAGAGAGCGTAATCAGCGCGCCTGACAGAGTCTGGTGCGCAAAGCCGCCGAAGCAGAGCATCAGAATGGCGAAGTAGGGATTACTGTAAAGACCAATCAGCCCCGGACCAATCATACACAGCGCACCGACCGTCACCACCAGCTTACGCGACACCACCAGCGTCACGCCAAAACGCTTCTGGAAAAAGCCGGGTAAATAGCCGCCAACAATACATCCCACATCGGCAAATACCATCGGCAGCCAGGCCAGCATAGCTATTTGCTTAATATCCATGCCGTAAGCTTTAAATAAAAAGAGCGGTATCCAGGCGTTCAACGTGCCCCATGCTGGTTCGGCAAGAAAACGAGGCAGCGCGATCCCCCAGAACTGGCGGTTTTTCAATAAAGTTGAAACCGGCGCTCTTTTATTATTAGTTGCCTGGTGCTGCTCTTCCTGACCTTCTTTAATATATTTAAGCTCTTCCTTAGAGATATTTTTATGTTTATCAGGGCTGTTATAAAATTTATACCAGGCGATAGCCCAGATTAAGCTTACACCGCCAGTAATAAGGAAGGCGAAGTTCCAGCTGTGCGCCAGAATCGCCCAAGCGACCAGCGGCGGAGCGATGACCCCGCCAATAGCAGCACCGGCGTTAAACCACCCTACCGCCACGGAACGCTCTTTAGCCGGGAACCATTCCGACGAGGCTTTCAGCCCGGCCGGGATCACCGCCGCTTCGGCAGCGCCCAGCGCGCCGCGCAAAAAAGCGAGGCTGCCCCAGGAGCCGGCGAAAGCGTGCGCCATATTTAGTAACCCCCACGCAACAGCGAAAATAATATAGCCTGTTTTCGTAACAAGAAAGTCAAGAATAAACCCTGCGACTGGCTGCATTAATGTATAACAGCCTTTAAAAACGGCATCGATATAAGAATACTGCTGAATGGTAATATTAAGTTCATGCATCATTGTCGGCGCCGCCACCGATAATGAGTTTCTTGCCAGATAGTTTAATACGGTCGCCAGCATGACCAGGCCGATCATGTACCAGCGTAACCCTTTTATAATTTTCATCAGGACACCTGTCATCTCACACTTGAAGGATGGAAACGCATATCCATTTAAAATGAAATAGCGTTCCATAATGTTATTTAATCCCTTTATGGAAAGTCGTGACAGCTATCCCACTCTGCAAATGATGAAAATTAGCAATTATTTGTGGTTCAAGTATTGGTTTGATTTATTAATTAACAACAAAGAAACAAGGTTCATATTAATAACAAACATTGTTTTGTAGAATGGTAGTAATAAAAGCCAGATGAATCGCAGTCTGATTTATTTTTTAATGGCGTGGAGGCCTGATGCCGTGCGGCCTGGCAAGAAAACGGTTTCACCCCAGGTTCGTGCTTATAGCAATAATGAAAAAACAGCGGCCAGGCCGCAGTGCGCAGGATGAAAAACGGAAAACAGAACGCAGATCAAAAGCGTGTTTATACGCTTTTTGCGCAAACTCTTTTTAAGTTCAAACTCGGGTGCGGCGCTGTTGCTGATAATGCGCGGAAAACGGCGCCAAAAACAAAGGGCGCCAGGGCGCCCTTTCTACTTTCCGCTCTGGCGCTTAATCCAGAGACTGGTTTTTACGACGACGCAGGCGAAAGCCAATCCAGAACAGCAGCACAACGGAGAGCACCGAAGGCAGGAAGTTGGAGCCAATCGCCGGGTATTCCGCACGTACTACCGCGCTGTACAGCAGCACGCCCAGAATAAAACAGGCGGCGGCAAGGCCCGGCAGGCCCACGGGCATGGTGCGGTTCTGGTAGCGCTGATGCAGGCAGTACACCGTCAGCACCAGCGAGATAATCGGAAAGATGGAGAAGGGTACGATGGAGCTGAACAGCGCCGCGAAGGTGCCGTTGATAGAAAGGCCGGCGATGAGCGCCAGCAGCAAGGTACCTTTTTCTTGAGTAGAAGTTTTCATTGTCTGTCCTTCAGTTTTCAGCGTGGTGCGACATCTTTTCCTGTTCACGGCGATACCAGTAATAAGCGCCTTTGGAGATCATCCGCAGTTGCAATACCAGCCGCTCTTCCAGTTGCCTGCGCTGTTCCGGCCCGACATCAAGCGCTTCGGCCCCGGCGCTGAAGACGATAGTCACCATCGCTTCCGCCTGAGCTTCCGTAAAACTGCGCGGCATCGCGTTTTCGAGCTCCAGATAATCGGCAAGTTCCGCGATAAAGTGCTGAATTTCCCGCGCCACCGCCGCACGAAAGGCCGCCGACGTGCCGGAGCGCTCCCGCAAGAGCAGGCGAAATGCGTTCGGGTTGTTGCCGATAAATTCCATAAAGGTGGAAACGGAAGTGCGGATCACGCTGCCGCCTTTAGCGATGCGCTGACGCGCCTGGCGCATCAGCTGGCGCAGCATCAGGCCGCTCTCATCCACCATCGTCAGCCCCAGCTCATCCACGTCGCGGAAATGCCGATAAAACGAGGTAGGCGCGATGCCCGCTTCGCGCGCGACTTCGCGCAGGCTCAGGCTGGCAAAACTTCTTTCAGCACTAAGCTGACTGAACGCGGCTTCCACTAAAGATCGCCGGGTTCGTTCTTTCTGTTGCGCTCTTACACCCATCACGTTTGCCTGAATCCTTCCTGTTGAAACGGCACTATACCAGAGAACAAAATTACCGGGTTTATACTGGATTGTGAATGATTGTTTACGCGCGCCATCTCCCGTTAACAAGGAAATAACCGCGTGATAATTGGGTTAACCGCACAGAGATGTTACTATTCTGTTGTTTTTATGTATAAGAATAAGGTAAGCCTTACCATGCCACAGACCTACGATTATGACGTAATAGTGATTGGCTCCGGCCCCGGCGGCGAAGGCGCCGCGATGGGACTGGTTAAGCAGGGAGCACGGGTAGCGGTAGTCGAGCGCTACCATAACGTCGGCGGCGGTTGCACCCACTGGGGCACTATCCCGTCGAAAGCGTTGCGCCACGCTGTCAGCCGCATTATTGAGTTCAACCAGAATCCTTTATACAGCAGCCATTCCCGCCCTCTCCGCTCTTCTTTCGCCGATATTCTCAACCACGCCGACAACGTCATTAATCAGCAAACCAACATGCGGCAGGGTTTTTATGAGCGCAACCGCTGCACTATTTTGCAGGGCGACGCCCATTTCGTTGACGATAATACGCTTGCGCTCGCCTGTCCGGACGGCTCGGTGGAAACGCTGACTGCGGAGAAGTTTGTTATCGCCTGCGGCTCACGTCCTTATCATCCGGCAGACGTCGACTTTAACCACTCCCGCATCTACGACAGCGACTCTATCCTCAGCATGCATCATGAGCCGCGCCACGTGATTATTTACGGCGCTGGGGTTATCGGCTGCGAATACGCCTCTATCTTCCGCGGCATGAACGTCAAGGTTGATTTGATAAACACCCGCGATCGCCTGCTGGCGTTTCTCGACCAGGAGATGTCAGATTCCCTCTCCTACCATTTCTGGAATAGCGGCGTGGTGATTCGCCACAACGAAGAGTACGAAAAAATCGAAGGGGTGGACGACGGCGTTATCGTTCACCTGAAGTCAGGCAAAAAAGTAAAAGCGGACTGCCTGCTCTACGCTAACGGTCGCACCGGCAATACCGACTCGCTGGCGTTGCAAAATATCGGGCTGGACGTCGACAGCCGCGGGCTGCTGAAAGTAAACAGCATGTACCAGACCGCGCTGCCGCATATCTACGCCGTGGGCGATGTTATCGGTTATCCGAGCCTCGCCTCCGCTGCTTACGACCAGGGCCGCATCGCCGCGCAGGCGATGATCAAAGGCGAAGCCTCCGCCCATCTGGTGGAAGATATTCCTACCGGCATTTACACCATTCCGGAAATCAGCTCGGTCGGAAAAACCGAACAGCAGCTGACGGCGATGAAAGTGCCGTATGAGGTGGGACGCGCGCAGTTCAAACACCTGGCGCGGGCGCAAATCGTTGGGATGAACATCGGCACGCTGAAGATCCTCTTCCATCGCGAGACGAAAGAGATCCTCGGCATTCACTGCTTTGGCGAACGCGCGGCCGAAATTATTCATATCGGCCAGGCGATAATGGAGCAGAAAGGCGGCGGCAACACCATTGAGTACTTCGTTAACACCACCTTTAACTACCCGACCATGGCGGAAGCCTATCGGGTCGCTGCGTTGAATGGCTTAAACCGCCTGTTTTAACGCGGCGTCGAAATGGCCATCCATCTGTTTGCGGATGGCCTCCGCCAGTTGCTCATAGCGGCTGCGCAGCGGGGAGCCCGGACGGTAAACCAGACCGATGGTGCGTTTCGGCTCCGGCTTCACGCACGGCAGGTAAACCACGCCGTCGCGATGACGCTCCGGCGGCACGGCAAGCGACGGCAGCAACGTAATGCCGCTGCCTGCGGCGACCATATTGCGCAGCGTTTCAAGACTGGTGGCGCGGAAATGGGTGTCTTCATCGGCGCCCGCTTCAAAGCAGAAGCCCATCGCCTGATCGCGCAGACAGTGGCCATCTTCCAGCATCAGCAGTTTTTCACCGGCCAGCTCGCCCATCGGCACGCGGTCGCGGTTCGCCCACGGGTGATCTTCATACACCGCCAGCATCATCGGCTCGTCGAAAAGCGGCACCTCAATAAAGGATTCGCTCTCTTTCACCAGCGCCAGAATGGCGCAGTCGAGCTTGCCGCTGTCGAGTTGCGCCAGCAGCTGATGCGTCTGCGCTTCGTGCAGGTACATCTCAAGCTTCGGGAAAGTCTGGTGCAGCATGGGGATCACCAGCGGCAGCAGATAGGGGCTGATGGTAGGGATAAGGCCGATGTGCAGCGGGCCGGACATCGCTTCGCCCTGCTGGCTCGCCATCTCTTTAAGCACTTTGACTTCGCGCAGCACGGTGCGCGCCTGATCGACCAGCAGCAGCCCCGCCTGGGTGAACAGCACTTTACGGCTGGTGCGCTCCAGCAGCATTACGCCCAGTTCATCTTCCAGCTTGCGGATCTGCCCGCTCAGCGTAGGCTGGCTGACATGACAAGCGTCCGCCGCGCGGCGAAAATGCCGGTGTTCGGCCAACGCCACCAGGTATTCAAGATCACGAATATTCATTAATCATCCTCCGCCGCCACGATAGTTCATGGCGATAGATATCATAGCAATCAACGATTATCCCTATCAAGTCAGAATATGAATAATAGGCCTCAGCGGCAGGATACTTAACTAATCGACCCCTTAAGTTGAGAACCTGCCGGCAGAGAATCTCTCTGACCTGAATAACTAAAGCCAACGTGAACTTTTAGCGGACCTGATGTCCGCTTTTTTTTTGCCTGCGGAAAGCCGCGTAAAAATGAAAAAAAGCCCGGCGACAAGGCCAGGCTGAGAGGAGCAAAGCAAAAAAGTTAAGCCAGCCGTTGCTTCGCGGCGTCAATCGCCAGCTTCACCTGTACCGGAGAGACGCCGCCTTTGGCTGCGCGCTTATCCAGGCAGGATTGCAACGACAGGAGAGGGTAAACATCCTCGCCGATTACAGCACTGAATTGTTGCAAATCATCGAGCGCGAGCGCTTCCAGCGCTTTGCCCTGACGAATCGCCTCCACCACTGCTTCGCCAACGATATGGTGCGCCTCACGGAACGGCACCCCTTTGGCGACCAGATAATCGGCAAGCTCGGTGGCGTTCGCATAACCCTGCTGCGCCGCTTCCTGGCAACGCGGACGCTTCACCTGAATGCCATCCAGCACCAGCGTCGCCATGTGCAGGCAGTCAAGCCAGGTGTCAATTGCGTCGAACAGCCCTTCTTTGTCTTCCTGAATATCTTTGTTGTATGCCAGCGGCAGCCCTTTGAGGGTCATCATCATGCCGGTGAGCGCGCCCTGCACGCGGCCGCATTTGCCGCGAATCAGCTCCAGCGCGTCCGGGTTTTTCTTCTGCGGCATTAATGAAGAGCCGGAAGTGACGCGGTCGGAAAGTTCGACGAAGCCCGCCTCGCCAGAGTTAAAGAAAATCAGATCTTCTGCAAAGCGCGAAAGGTGCACCATGCCGATAGAGGCATCCGAGAGCAGCTCCAGCACGTGGTCGCGGTCAGAAACGCTGTCCAGGCTGTTGCGCGTCGCCGATGCGAAGCCGAGCCAACCCGCCAGCTGTTCGCGGTCGATTTCATAAGCCGTGCCTGCAAGCGCGCCGCTGCCAAGCGGGCTTACATCCAGGCGCTTGAGCGTATCCTGCAAGCGGCTTTCGTCGCGGACCAGCATTTCAACATAAGCAAGGCACCAGTGGGCGAAGGTCACCGGCTGGGCGCGCTGCAGGTGGGTATAACCCGGCATCACCGCGTCCTGCGTGTTTTCCGCCGTGGTCACCAGCGCGCTCTGCAACTGGCGGTTGGCCGCCAGCAGTTCGCCGACCTGCTCTTTGCACCAGAGCTTAAGGTCCGTCGCCACCTGGTCGTTACGGCTGCGTCCGGTATGCAGCTTTTTGCCAAGCGCGCCGACTTTATCGATAAGCTTGCCTTCCACCCAGCTGTGGATGTCTTCAGCGTCGCTTTCCAGAATCGCCTGCGGGTTTTCCCGCACCTCTTCCAGCAGTACCGACAGCGCGTCTTCCAGCTGCTGCTGTTCCGCGCCCGTCAACACGCCTACCGTCACCAGCGCTTTGGACCAGGCCACCGACCCGATGATGTCCTGCTCAGCCAGTCGGTAATCAAAGCGTAAGGAGTCGTTAAACTGTTTAAAACGCTGATCCGCTGCCTGAGTAAAACGTCCGCCCCAAAGTGCCATAGTTACGCTCCGTAAATTCCTGTCCTGATTATCTTTTTACTGGCGGGTAACGCGCGCGCTTTCCCGCCAGACAACATACTTAGGCTCGCTCAGGGCGGATAAGCGAAGCGCCGCCCGCCCTTTGCATCAAGCCTGATTACTTCTTCTGCTCGTTCAGCGCGCGAATGCGTGAAGAGAGCGAGAACAGACGGATAAAGCCGCCCGCATGGCTGTGGTCGTACACTTCGTCCTCGCCGAAGGTCGCGAACGCTTCGTTATAGAGGCTGTTCGGCGATTTCTTCTGAATCGCAGTAACCTGGCCTTTATAGAGCTGCAGCACCACTTCGCCATTGACCTGCTCAGCCAGCGACTCTGCCGCCGCCTGCAGAGACTGACGCAGCGGGGCGAACCAGCGGCCGTCGTACACGACGTAAGACATCTCAAGGCCAACCTGTTCGCGCCATTTGAAGCTATCGCGATCGAGCACCAGCTGCTCAACGCCGCGCAGCGCGGCCATCATGATGGTGCCGCCCGGGGTTTCGTAGCAGCCGCGGGACTTAATGCCCACCAGACGGTTTTCCACGATGTCGATACGGCCCACGCCGTGCTTCGCGCCAATCTTGTTCAGCGCTTCCAGGCACTGGAACGGAGAGAGATGCTCGCCGTTCACCGCCACCACTTTGCCTTTTTCGACGGTTACGGTGACCTGCTCAGGCTGGTCCGGCGCTTCCAGCGGGTCGACGGTCCAGACCCAGCAATCTTTGTTCGGCGCGTTCCACGGGCTTTCCAGCACGCCGCCTTCGGTGGAAATGTGCCAGGCGTTCTCGTCACGGCTGTAGATTTTCTCAAGCGTGGCGGTGGTCGGGATATCACGCTCTTTCAGATAATCCAGCAGCGCTTCACGGGAACGCAGGTTCCACTCGCGCCACGGGGCGATCACTTTCAGGTTCGGCGCCAGCGCCGCCCAGGCGGATTCGAAACGCACCTGGTCGTTGCCTTTACCGGTCGCGCCGTGGCAGAGCGCGTCCGCGCCCACTTTGTTCGCCACGTCCACCAGCGCTTTCGCGATCAGCGGACGCGCCATGGAGGTGCCGAGCAGGTAGCTGCCTTCATACAGCGCGCCGGTCTGCAGCACCGGGTAAACGTAATCTTTGATGAACTCTTCACGCGCATCGACGACGTAGCATTCAGAAGCGCCGGAGCGCAGGGCTTTTTGTTCAACGCCTTTCAGGTCGTCGCGATCCTGGCCGATATCCACCACGCAGGCGACCACGTCGCAGCCTTCATAGTTCTCTTTCAGCCATGGAATGATGGCGGAGGTATCCAGGCCGCCGGAGTAAGCAAGAACAACTTTTTTGATGCCGTGATTTTGCATTGTCGTTTTCCTTTAGAAACTTTTAATTAGGCTAAAATGCGCGTGCCGATGGACACGCCATTAAATAGTGCGGGCAGCTGCTCCGCGTGGCGCCAGGAGGCGATATCCACCGGGCGGCCCAGCGTGCGGGCGGCGTCCAGCGCCGCGTGCACTTTAACAATCATGCCGTCGGTGATGATGCCCTGGGCGATAAGCTGTTCCGCTTTGGCGGCGGTCATCTCGGCGATGCGCTGGCCTTTGCCGTCCAGGATGCCGCTCACGTCGGAGAGCAGGATCAAATCCGCGCCAAGGGTCGCCGCCAGCGCTGTCGCCGCCTGGTCGGCGTTGACGTTCATCAGCTCGCCCGTTTCCGTCACGCCGATGGAGCTCACCACCGGCAGGAAGCCTGCGTCGAGCAGCGTATTAATCAGCTTCGGCGAACCCGGCTGCGCCTGGCCCACATGGCCCAGCGACTCATCAAGCTGCGTCACGTTGACGCTGTCGCCATCGCCGAGATAAAGGCCGACGGCGGGAATAGCATGTTTTTTCGACCAGGCGAGCAGCGTTTTGTTGGCGGAGCCCGCCAGCGCGCCGGTGATAATGTCTATCTGGTCAGCAGGCGTAACGCGCAGGCCATCTTTTTTCTGCACCGGCAGGTTGAGCTTTTTCATCAGCTCATCCACCACGCAGCCGCCGCCGTGAACGATGACCAGCGGACGCTGGTGGGACTCGCGGTAGTTCACCAGCGCGGTGAACAGACGCTCCAGCGCCTCTTCGCTGTCCAGCAACACGCCACCTAATTTAATAATTAACGGGTTCATCATCTCACCTGACTGTCGGTTAAATAAGAGACTGCGTTTCAGTAAAACCAAAGCGAATATTCGCGCACTGCATCGCCTGCGCCGACGCCCCTTTCAGGAGGTTGTCTTCGGTCGCCACCACGATGAGGTGCTCACCCTGCATGGCGAAGCCGATATCGCAGAACGGCAGGCCCACCACATTTTTCAGCGCCGGCACCCCTTTCTCATACAGGCGCACCAGCGGTTTATCGGCATACGCCTGCTGGAACGCCTCCGTCACCTGCGCCTGGGTAACACCCGGCTTCAGGCGGCAGGTAATGGTTTCCAGAATGCCGCGCGGGAAGTTGCCGAGGTGCGGCGTAAAAATCACCTCTGTCCCCAGATGGGTAGCGATTTCCGGCTGATGACGATGGTTGAACATGCCGTACGGCTGCAGGCTCACTTCGCAGAAGCTGTTAGACATCGCCGCCTTGCGCCCTGCCCCACTCACGCCGCTGGTGGCGTTGATAACCGGCCACTGGCTGAGATCAAGCAGGCCGTTGTCGATAAGCGGTTTTAAGGAGAGCTGCGCCGCCGTCGGGTAGCAGCCCGGCACGGCAACCAGCTTCGCCTCTTTCAGCTTCTCCACGTTCCACTCGGCAAGGCCGTAAACCGCCTGCTCCAGCAGATCCGGATGCTGATGGGTGAAGCCATAAAATTTGTCGTAGAAGGCCGCGTCGTTAACGCGAAACGCGCCGGAGAGATCGAACACCACGCAGCCCGCTTCCAGAAACTGCGGCGCTAAATCGTGGCTCACCTCGTGGGCGGTGGCGAGAAACACCACGTCCAGGTCCCTGGTAAACTCGCTGATGTCGGACATCGGCTGCAGCGGCAAATCGAGAATGCCCTTCAGCTGCGGATGCAAATCGGAGAGCAATTTTCCTGCATCATTGCTTTGCGCTGAGACCGTCAAAGCGGTTATGTTCATATGCGGATGGCGATTCACGTAGGTCGCAAGCTCTGCGCCGGCATAACCGCTGGCGCCAACAATCAGCGTGTTCAACATCGGGGCTGTTTACCTTCTTACCGTCATTTGCTTAAGGCGTTGGCCGCAGGCCTTAGCCGTGTTCGCGAGCGTGGTTCGCATGACCGGAACCCTGCAGTTCCCTCACGCTCAACGTTAATGTATTTTTATTCACTAATATTGCATGAATATTGATACTATCCGACCTAAGGTATGTCAACAGTGAAAACGAAATTACCGCCATTTATCGAGATTTACCGTGCGTTGATCGCCACGCCGTCCATCAGCGCCACCGACGCTGCGCTGGATCAGAGCAATGAGTCTTTAATCAATCTGCTGGCGGGATGGTTTCGCGAACTGGGGTTCAATGTGGAAGTGCAGCCGGTGCCCGGCACGCGCAACAAGTTCAACCTGCTCGCCAGCACCGGAAACGGCGCGGGCGGCCTGTTGCTGGCGGGCCATACCGATACGGTGCCGTTCGATGACGGGCGCTGGACGCGCGACCCGTTTACCCTCACCGAACATGACAATAAGCTTTACGGTCTCGGCACCGCCGACATGAAAGGTTTCTTCGCGTTCATCCTGGATGCGCTGCGGGATGTGGACGTGACGCAGCTGAAAAAGCCGCTCTATATTCTGGCGACCGCCGATGAAGAGACCACCATGGCGGGCGCACGCTATTTCTCTGAAACCACCGCGCTTCGCCCCGACTGCGCCATCATCGGCGAACCCACGTCGCTGCAGCCGGTGCGCGCGCATAAAGGCCATATTTCCAGCGCTATTCGCGTGCTGGGCCAGTCGGGCCACTCCAGCGACCCGGCGCGCGGCGTGAACGCCATTGAGCTGATGCATGAAGCCATTACGCACATCATGGCGCTGCGCGACAACCTGAAAGCGCGCTATCACTACGACGCCTTCACCGTGCCTTATCCGACGCTTAACCTCGGCCACATTCACGGCGGCGACGCGGCTAACCGCATCTGCGCCTGTTGCGAACTGCATATGGATATCCGCCCGCTGCCGGGCATGACGCTGGACGACTTAAACGGCCTGCTGAACGACGCGCTTGAGCCGGTGAGCCTGCGCTGGCCGGGACGCATCAACGTGGCTGAGCTGCACCCGCCGATCCCGGGCTACGAATGCCCGCCGGATCATCAGCTGGTGCAGGTGGTGGAAAAGCTGCTCGGCGCGCAAACCGACGTGGTGAACTACTGCACCGAAGCGCCGTTTATCCAGACGCTCTGCCCTACGCTGGTGCTCGGCCCAGGCTCCATTAACCAGGCGCATCAGCCGGATGAGTTTCTGGAAACGCGCTTTATCAAGCCGACTCGCGAATTAATTACGCAGGTTGTGCATCATTTTTGCTGGCATTAAAAGTTGTGCATAAGGGGGCGATCGCCCCCTTTTTATTCTGCCGATCGGGCAAATTCCATAAGAAACGCTTATTAGCCATCTGGTGAATTAAATTTCGTAAATTGCGGAGATCTGCTCGTCAGCTGAAGCGATTTCGCAGCAATTGACGAACGGGGTTTGGCGTGGCTTTATAAAAGACAACGAAGAGGCTTAGTCCGAAAGATTTCGAGTCGCAGCAAGGCGGCAAGCGAGCGTATCCCAGGGAGCTTACTTAAGTAAGTGACCCGGGTGGGCGAGAGCAGCCAACGCCGCTGTGGCTTGAAAGATGCAGGACTTTTACAGGTGAGATGGGGTGTCTGGGGTAAATGAACGAACAATATTCCGCTTTGCGAAGTAACGTCAGTATGCTCGGCAAGTTGCTTGGGGATACCATCAAGGGTGCGCTGGGAGAGAACATCCTGGACCGGGTGGAAACCATCCGCAAACTGTCGAAATCGTCCCGTGCCGGCAATGAAGCCGACCGCCAGGAACTGTTAACCACGCTGCAAAACCTGTCCAACGACGAGCTGCTGCCGGTCGCCCGCGCGTTCAGCCAGTTCCTTAATCTGGCCAACACCGCCGAACAGTACCACAGCATTTCGCCCAAAGGCGAAGCGGCCAGCAATCCGGAAATCATCGCCCGCACGCTGCGTAAACTCAAAGACCAACCGGACATCAACGAAGCCGCCATCAAGCAGGCTGTGGAATCGCTGTCGCTGGAGCTGGTGCTCACCGCCCACCCGACCGAGATCACCCGCCGTACGCTTATTCATAAAATGGTCGAAGTGAATAACTGCTTAAAGCAGCTCGACCATAAAGACATCGCCGACTATGAGCGCAACCAGATTATGCGTCGTCTGCGCCAGCTGCTGGCTCAGTCCTGGCATACTGATGAAATTCGTAAATACCGCCCAAGCCCGGTAGATGAAGCCAAATGGGGCTTCGCGGTGGTGGAAAACAGCCTGTGGGAAGGGGTGCCGAACTACCTGCGCGAGCTGAACGAGCAGCTGGAATCGCAGCTTGGTTATAAGCTGCCGGTCGATTTTGTCCCGGTGCGTTTTACCTCCTGGATGGGCGGCGATCGCGACGGCAACCCGAACGTCACCGCCGATATCTCCCGCCACGTGCTGCTGCTGAGCCGCTGGAAAGCGACCGATCTGTTCCTGAAAGATATTCAGCTGCTTATCTCTGAACTTTCCATGGTGGAGTGCACCGACGAACTGCGCGAAATGGTCGGCGCGGAAGGCGCCACCGAACCGTACCGCTATCTGCTGAAAGGGCTGCGCGCGCAATTGCTGGCAACGCAGGCCTGGCTGGAAGCGCGCCTGAAGGGCCAGAAGCTGCCGAAGCCGCAGGGGCTGCTTACCCAGAACGAACAGCTGTGGGAGCCGCTTTACGCCTGTTACCAGTCGCTGGTGGCGTGCGGCATGGGCATTATCGCCAACGGCGAACTGCTCGACACGCTGCGCCGCGTGAAGTGTTTCGGCGTGCCGCTGGTGCGCATCGATATTCGCCAGGAGAGCACCCGCCACACCGAAGCGCTGGGTGAACTGACCCGCTACCTCGGCATTGGCGACTATGAAAGCTGGTCCGAAGCCGACAAGCAGGCGTTCCTTATTCGCGAACTGAACTCTAAACGTCCGCTGCTGCCGCGCCAGTGGGAGCCGAGCGAAGAGACGCGTGAAGTGCTCGACACCTGCCGCGTGATTGCCGAAGCGCCGCGCGGCTCCGTCGCCGCCTACGTTATCTCGATGGCGAAAACACCGTCCGACGTGCTGGCGGTTCACCTGCTGCTGAAAGAGGCGGGCATCGGCTTCGCGCTGCCTGTCGCGCCGCTGTTTGAAACCCTGGACGACCTGAACAACGCCAACGACGTGATGACCCAGCTTCTGAACATCGACTGGTATCGCGGCTTTATTCAGGGCAAGCAGATGGTGATGATTGGCTATTCCGACTCCGCGAAAGACGCGGGCGTGATGGCCGCTTCCTGGGCGCAGTACCAGGCGCAGGACGCGCTGATCAAAACCTGCGAGAAGGCGGGCATTGCGCTGACGCTGTTCCACGGTCGCGGCGGCTCTATCGGCCGCGGCGGCGCGCCAGCCCACGCGGCGCTGCTCTCCCAGCCGCCGGGTAGCCTGAAAGGCGGCCTGCGCGTCACCGAACAGGGCGAGATGATCCGCTTTAAATACGGCCTGCCGGAAGTCACCATCAGCAGCCTGTCGCTCTATACCAGCGCTATCCTGGAAGCGAACCTGCTGCCGCCGCCGGAGCCGAAAAAAGCGTGGCGCCAGGTAATGGACGAGCTGTCGGTTATCTCCTGCAACATGTATCGCGGCTATGTGCGCGAAAACAAAGATTTCGTGCCTTACTTCCGCTCCGCCACGCCGGAACAGGAGCTCGGCAAGCTGCCGCTTGGCTCCCGCCCGGCGAAGCGTCGCCCGACCGGCGGCGTGGAATCGCTGCGCGCCATTCCGTGGATCTTCGCCTGGACGCAGAACCGCCTGATGCTCCCCGCCTGGCTTGGCGCGGGCGCGGCGTTGCGCAAGGTGGTGGAAGACGGCAAGCAGAGCGAGCTGGAAACCATGTGCCGCGACTGGCCGTTCTTCTCTACCCGCCTCGGCATGCTGGAGATGGTTTACTCCAAAGCGGACCTGTGGCTGGCGGAATATTACGACCAGCGCCTGGTGAAAAAAGAGCTCTGGACGCTCGGCAAAGAGCTGCGCGAGCTGCTGGAAGCGGACATCAAAGTGGTGCTGGATATCGCCAACGACTCGCATCTGATGGCGGACCTGCCGTGGATTGCCGAGTCCATCCAGCTGCGTAATATCTACACCGACCCGCTGAACGTGCTGCAGGCTGAACTCTTGCACCGTTCACGCCTGGCGGAAGAACAGGGCCAGGAGCCTGACCCACGCGTTGAACAGGCGCTGATGGTCACCATCGCTGGCGTCGCGGCGGGCATGCGTAATACCGGTTAAGCGCTGACGTCAAAAAACAAATCCCCGCCCGACGCGGGGATTTTTTTATTCTTCATTTATGCACACCATCCTCACCCCACCAGAAACAGAGGCGGCGCCACAAGGCCAATAAAGCCGATGACGCCACTCACCGCCACCAACGAGGCGCCCAGCCGCGTCGACCGCTGCGCCTGCCCTGTCGGGGGTTATAGCTTAGTCTGCCTGCTCATCGCCGCGTAAAAAGCAGGGCGTAGTGAGTGCTTCCACCAGATAGCCCAGCAGCTCGTACAGCAGCCCTGTCAGGGTTTTCGCTATGCCCTCTTCAAGCCTGTTATCAAGCAGCAGAGTATTGAGCGCGGCGCAGTACTCGCGCAGCAAATCTTCATCCGGCGCGAAGGGCGAATCCGGCAAAGGCGGCAGCGAATCAGTGGTTAGCGCCTCCTGATGCGCCGGAGAGAGCGGCGCTTCCAGACGTTTTTCCAGCGCGTGGAGATACGCCCCGATGGCGCGGCAGACCACGGGCCGCTCGGTACGGTTTTTAGTGTCGATAAGCAGGTCGGAGAGCACTTCAAGGGTCTGCGCGAGGTCGACATAGTCGCACTTTTCGCTGCGCAGTTCGCCGTAGACCAGCGGGTTCCAGGGAGTGGTGCGGAAGATATCGTGCAGGGTGAAGATATGTTGGGTCATGACTTTTTCCATTCGATAGTCATTTGCTTTTCGCGACCACCTGAGACGCCAAACTCAGGTGGCAGCCCGGACAGGGTTGGCGTACAAGTTGAATGGATACTGGCGAACCTTGCGGTTCCCCTGCCCGAGCCGCCGCTGAGAGTATACCCTGAAAAAGGGTAGCAACGGGGTACGACACGTAAGACGCAGCGCGTCTTGTATCTCCATTCATTTTTCAGGACGCCAATCCCGGCGTCTGATTTTGCAGACGCGGGAGCAGATTACGGCTGTAAATTTGTACAGGCAAGATGAGGCGAGGAGATTCGGAGTTTGGCCCGATAATATTTCTTTACAGGTTAACGGTGGGCTTTCGGTTTACTTCCTGCACGTATTTTCTCGGTTGGAAATAAAGGCTGAAGAATAATCTCTTCATTGAAAATATATAAAACAGGGCGCAAAGCCGTCACGTCATCGATATTTTCCGCGATCAGCTTTACATTTGTTTTAAAGACGGGAATATCTGCATCATCCGCCAGCACAAAAACCGGCTGATTATTAAGAAGGCCGGAATTAAGGCTCGCATCCAGACTCTCGTGATCGGCATGATCCATTCCAGACCATGCCACACCGCCATGTGGAGAAAGGTAGCCTGAAAGGATGTTGATAGCCACGTTTTCCTGCTCACCTTCAACGATGTGGAAGTCAGCCTTCAGCGCGGCTTTGCATTCTTCAAAAAGTGTCATGGGGTTAGTCAGCGGAAAAAACTGCCGGAAAATAAGCATTAATTTTATCGTTATCCAGTACCAGATCAACCGTGAAATCAAGGGTGCGGGATACGGCGATACCACTGCGAAGCGCTGGCGGGAAATCGTCAACCGAAGCAAATTTTGTGGGAACTATATACCTGAAATAATCACCCATTTTCGTTTCACCTTCATATCCAAAAGGATAGTCCTGCCCCGGGGAAGAGCCTTCTACTCCCCAGTAAATAAATAATCCTTTATTGATAGCCAGGTTAGCATCGCTGTATTTTCCTGATTCTGACCACTCATTTTTTAATTTATTTATAATATACTCTTTATTGAGATTATCCCTGAAACGCCATGCAGAAAATAAATCCACCGTAAAATCACCGCCTTTATCAGCGGGATAAGTTGAATAATCAGGAGACTCTTCCCAGACGAACTCACTCATACTGTCAAGCAGCGCTTCAACGTTATCAATACGTAGCAAGGCCTCAGGTAAATCACCAAAGCAGTTGTTAAGCATAAAAGCTATTCGTCCTGGTCGATCCATCGCGAACCATGTGTAGATTGCGCCAAATCCTGGCACCCTGTCCGGCTTAAGAACGCTCATGTTTGCTCTCTTTATTAAAAATATTAGAGGAAGCGCAGTGCGACCAGCCACATACAAAGCCACGCATTCGTTTTATCTTCTCGATATAAACATTGCGTATCTTCTGAACCGGTTGTTTAGCTTTACCGCATGCTTAAGCTGGCGTTACTCAGCAGTTACTCAATGCGGATTTATAGCTCACCCGCCACACTGGCTTCCCACCACGCCAGGCTTACTTACAACGGCTAAAAGCCAGCCGCAAACCGGCGCCAACTTCAGCAGGCGAACTGTTTGTTGAAAGAATAACGTCCTTAATGCCATCGCCTTTAGTCCGCCCCCAGGCTTCTAACTTTTCATGGCGCGTGGGGATTATGGTAATGACATCGTTCACGCAATGCACCGTGCATTTTTTCATATCTTTAAATAAGGCCTTGTTACTCTTATAACCGTAACGCGCCTTCAACATAGCCACCCAGTCCGAATAATTACTCTTACTTTTCTCCGGATTAAAAAAGACTGTGCGCTCTTGCAGATCGTTTAGTGTTCGACTGTTAGACAAAGCCTGAATGAGCGCTTCGCCCAGGCCATGATCATCCACTGTTGGCATAAGTAAATCAGACGGAAAAGCCGGATCGCGCCCTACTCTTCCTAATCCTGAACAGGTGTCGATGCAAATAAAATCCTCAGTGCAACATGCACTCGCCCAGTAATCCTGGTTTTGGTTAAATTTCATTATTTCCTTAATTCCCGCTTAATATATCTTCTACTCAAATCAAGTTTATTACCCTGCACCTGTATCATAACAGCTCAGAAATCCGTTTTATTCAAGCAAATATCGGACTTTGACCTGGGCCATTCATTAATGAAATACATTTCAATAAGTGAGCTTGTTACGCATTAATAATACAAACCAGGCCATATAGAGCAATCTTGACACCCACAATAACAGAAGGCACTTTGACAGTCCTCCTCTCAAGAAAAATTCTTTTATAAAAAGAATTTTACCATTATTATTATAAACCAACCCAGAAAAGAACTTCCCGTGCACAATAAATAAAATAACAGCAAGCACACCAGGAATATTATTAAGAAGCGCTATTGGATCGTTCGCCCTGCTAAACTCCAGCGCAAGACCAAAGCAATAAATAAAAATCAAAAGCAAGGCTGCCAGGTTCGATCCAGTATTCCTGCCAAAAAAGTTCCCTGAGAAGCTTTTCCGTTTCCTGATGATAGTTTATCTAACATAAACGCCACAGTCACCGACGCCAGGACCGCTTTGCTCAGGTTGTTTTTGTGCAGTTCTGTATTATCCGCTACTGGTTCAAGTTCAGAGATCGAATAAGCAACCAGTCCATATCTTCAGCGAAAAATAGCGCCTCTGAAGCCATCCGGTTAAAGGCCTCAATCCATAGCGACAGCTGTTTCCAGCTTATCAAACCAACCTCGCTCCCTTCTGCGCGTAAAGGAAAGAGATAAAGCGCGGACTCAAACCCATAGAAACCATTTTTAGTTTCTAAAAAGGAGATCAGTTCTTTCACTGCCGGAAACGGCCAGGTCGCTAACTGCTGGCTTTCAGGGCGTTCTGAAGACTGACTGTCACTGCAAATGGACAATAATTTTTCAGTGAATCTACCTATATTTTTCAACTTCCGCCATAGCCTGGATAATCAATGCGAATTTGTATCTCACCCGCCACGCCCGGCTTACTTACAACGGCTCAAAGCCAGCCGCAAACCGGCGCCAATTTCAGCAGGCGAATTATTTGTCGAAAGAATAACGTCCTCAATGCCATCGCCTTTAGACCGCCCCCAGGCTTCTAACTTTTCATGGCGCGTTGGGATTATTGTAATGATATCGTTCACGCAGTGCACAGTGCATTTTTTCATATCTTTAAATAACGTTTTTTTGGTCTTATATTGATACTGCTCTAGCAACATAGCTGTCCAATTTTTATATCTTTCTTTAACTTTATCGGCATCAAAAAAAGCCGCACGCTCTTCGCGTACTACCAGACTTCTGCTATCCGACAATGCCTGTAAAATAGCGTCACCTATGCGCATATCATCAGCGTCTGGTGGAAGCAAACGAGAAGGGAACAAAGCGTCCCTTCCGGTCATGCCTAGCCCAGAATAAGTATCAATGCAAAAAAAATCATTCGTTATAAAGACATTAGCCCAGTAATCCTGGTTTTGGTTAAATTTCATTATTTCCTTAATTCCCGCTTAATATATCTTCTACTCAAATCAAGTTTATTACCCTGCACCTGTATCATAACAGCTCAGAAATCCGTTTTATTCAAGCAAATATCGGACTTTGACCTGGGCCATTCATTAATGAAATACATTTCAATAAGTGAGCTTGTTACGCATTAATAATATAAGCCAGGCCACATAGAGCAATCTTGACAACCACAATAACAGAAGGCACTTTGACAGTCCTCCTCTCAAGAAAAATTCTTTTATAAAAAGAATTTTACTATTACTATTATAAACCAACCCAGAAAAGAACTTCCCGTGCACAATAAATAAAATAACAGCAAGCACACCAGGAATATTATTAAGAAGCGCTAGTGGATCGTTCGCCTTGTTAAACTCCAGCGCAAGACCAAAGCAATAAATAAAAATCAAAAGCAAGGCTGTCAGGTTCGATCCAGTATTCCTGCAAAAAAAAGATAGTCACTAAAAACAAGAACATCCTTCCCTGGTTTAGCGCCACCCAAAACTTTATAGACAAAAAGAAAAAATATAATTGCCAAAGCTGCCAGCGATATAGCCAACCCAACAGCATTAAAATAAAAGAAATAGTTATTAGAAATCATGATGGTATATCTCCCTGGTCGATTCTCCATCTATATCTATATTCAACGGCGGTAATTTAGATTCACCGCTCACGCCAACCGATGGTCCGAATCCAACTGAGAGGCCTATCCCGCCTTTACTCCCAGTGACAGTAGCGCCTCCAACAAGCCAACCAAAATTATAAGCATGTTCTCTCAGCTTTTACATGTACTCCATGGAATTTGCAACAGTAGCTCCAGCCGGATAATTATTCACAGCTTCCAGAATGTAATTAGCCGTCATAGCCTCTGTTATACCAAAGCCACATTAAGATCGCTCTATATTCTACCGCATTTCTAATTTTAGGCAGAGGCAGAGCCTGAAAAACAGGCTCATTTATAAAAAAACAATATTATATATAAGCTTAATCATTTAATCTTAAGCGCAACGAGACACCAACCTCTGCGAGTACTTTCTCGACTTCATGAAAAAAAACATTACTTCATCTGGAGGATTGTTTTTGAAATATATTTCAATCCTTTTTTTGGCATCTTTATGAACTGTAGGAAAATTATATTTTATTTCTCCTCCTTCTATAAATCTAATGTATGAGTTTATTTTCTCCTGCAACTTATACAAATGTTCATTAGTTGCGCTCCTCCATGCCAGATGATCAGAGATAGCCAGACTAACAACGTCTGGCTCGTTTTCAGGTATCCCCATAAAATCTATCTTATTAATATCTTCTACTGACATATTTAACCTTTGCCTTTATCTGGTGTTACCACATTAACTTTAGCAGGTGGAATTAAAATTCCTCTTCAAAACCGGGCTTACCCGCTCCAGAAATCACTCCACCATGCTTCTCAATTTCGGATGATGCCGGACTGCCTCGTTATCACCACCCAGAACACCCGCGAGCTGTACGGCTGCGCCGAAGGCTTAAGCGTGGCTTACGTCAACCAGCAGAAGATGAAGCGTTGGCTGGAAGGATTTCCGGGGGCGCTTAACGACACCGGCGATCTGCCGGTGATTAAGCGCGATCGTTATGACTGTCTGTTTCGCAGTCAGTGACGGTTAAAAGGTAAAAATTCCGGCTCGATGGCCGGGATCTTTCTCCACTAAAAACTAATTCAATTTATTAATTAATTGAAGCACTTGATCATATAGTTGTTTATCATCCAGTTCATATTCTTCTCGATCCGGTTCTGGATTATATAAATCAGCTAAACAAAAGATGCTAGATAAACACTCACTTAATCTTTCGTCGTCTTTCAAAATAATATGATTATCACGTTCTATTCGCCATAATTCTATATAAGCATCAGCAAACACTTCAGCTGATAATCTTTCTTTAATGAAAGACTTAGCAAATTCTAAAATCACAACGCTCATCCTAAGACTCCATTTTTCATAAAATTGTCATATTGCGGGATTCTTGGTGTAAGTTTAAATCCTGTGACGAAAGCACCTGGCTATCAAGAACAACTGCATTGTTAGTCGCTGAATTAAAGAAAACTTTTGAATCTTTCACAAACCCATAACTACCTTGCTCTACTGTTGCTGTATCTCCCATATGGTTCCTGATAGCAGCCTCATATTGACTAAGTGTTTCCGGATTCTTCTTCGTAGTCATAACTCCAAAATCTTCAGCATGTTTAAATTTTTTATCGAGTTGCTTGAAACTAATCTCGGTTAACTCATCAGCCACATTCTTCGGTGAAATAACCCCCTTCGCCGCATTAGCCGCCACAGCTTCCGATTTTGCCGCCGTTGCTTCTGTAACCGTCTTACCTATTCCAACAGCACCGCCAGCGCCAACACCGCCCGGCACGATAGCTTCCGATACCTGGATACCGACGCTGTTCAGACACAGTACAACATTACCGGCACATGACTGGATTGCCGCCTGCGCCGCCGCTGCGATTTCCGGTGTAGCTGCAGCCGGTATACCACCGCCAAGACCGGCCGGAAGGGCCACCGTCAGCGCATCCTGCATCGCCAGCCCTTTCTGGCACGAGGCTGAATCCGGGTCCGTGCTGCAGGATGCGATATTTTTCGCATGCTCTCTGACCGCCTTCGCCTGTCCTTCTTCGGTTCCACCACCCAGAAGGTTATTCTCAACCGCATTTTTCCCTGCCTGCGCGCCGGTTAACGCACTGGCGCTGCTGTCTCCGGCAATGCCGCCAGCAAGCCCTGCCGCAAGCGTTGAGAAAGCGCTGATGGTCTGCTTCTCTTCTTCGGTCAGGTCCGCTGCGCTTTTGCCCGGGAACATCTGCGCCAGCAAGATGTGAGCTGCCTGTTCCCCTGCCACCGCACCGGCAGCGCCTGCCAGAGCGTTGCGTCCCTGAAGCTCCGCCACGACGGCTCCGGCGATGGCATGGGCAATCGCTTTACTGCCCTCGTCCAGGTTCAGCTTATGGCCGATAACATCCAACACCGCAGACTGCGTCGTGCCTACGGCGTGACCGCTGCCGCGCAACTGAAGCGCCGCAACCCACCACCCCAGCCGGGCCGTGCGTAATGCGATATTTTTACGCGGCGAGTGGATTGGACAGGCGGGATTTACTGACGGGATGCTGGTAAAAATCCGGGTGATGCCCGACTGCATCGTCATCACCACCCGGAACAGCCGCGAGCTGTGGGGCTGCGCCGAGGGGCTGAGCGTGACTTACGTCAACAGGCCGAAGATGCTCCAGTGGTTCAAGACCTTCCCCGGCGCGCTGAACGACACCGGCGATTTGTCGGTGATCAAGCGCGGGGATGGGCATTGTGGGTAAGCCTGACGGCTGATAAACAGATCCCGGCGCAGTGGCCGGGATCTGTTTATCTACTCTTTTCTTAGATATACCAGTAAACCATTTGTATTCTTTATCCTCTGTGGATAATCAAGACGCTGAACTGTTGTATCTACAGTAAAATCATCATCAAAATCGGCAATAATTTCCGTTTCTATTACCGATGCAAGCTCTTCGTCGTCCTCATCAACTTCACCTTCAAAATAAAAAAGTAAGCTAATGTTCTTACCTGATAATTCAGCAATAACGGCTCTAATATTAGGGGTAACGTTTCCCAACAAAGCCCTCTGCAATGAAAGTCTCAGGTATACACTTAAATCAGATAAAACCATTACTCATCCTTATTATTCTGAAGGTCTTGCGGGAACAATATGCACACCGTTTTTACCATAGTGGACTATGCCATTTGTAGTAGGTATGGATACTCCTGTCTGAGGGTCAATATAGTTTCCAATATTTTGACCATAATTTATTCGTTCCTTAGAACCGGGAATGCCTACAGGAGTATTACCTACCTGCTGACCCGTTCCCAGTTTGGGTAGCAATGAATCAGGCGCTACGGTAAGAACGCTTTTATTCAAACCCGCTTCGGAAGCTATTTTATACTCGTTCGTCCCCGGTAAGTGCTTGTTCTGTTGTCCTTTATTAATCGTAAACTTACCAATACCACCACCTTTAAGCGGATCCCCGTCAGCGTCCAGCACATTCGGTGTCAGTGGATTAATCGGAATAACTTTTATTGGACGGTTGCCATGGAGGCTCTTGATTTCCTCTTCATCATCACTCAGCGAGTTATTCTCAACCGCATTTTTCCCTGCCTGCGCGCCGGTTAACACACTGGCGCTGCTGTCTCCGGCAATGCCGCCAGCAAGCCCTGCCGCAAGCGTTGAGAAAGCGCTGATGGTCTGCTTCTGTTCTTCGGTCAGGTCCGCTGCGCTTTTGCCCGGAAGCCTGAACGTTATGCGCTTCACCAAGAAAGCGGTGCAGTAGCCGAAGGCGTTTTCGGAGCGCTTAATGACACTGGCGATCTGTCGGTGTACAAGCGCGGGGATGGGCGTTTTGCTTGATGACTGATAATACGATCCCGACGATCAAACTGGGATCGCTTTTGTTAAAAAAAGAAAAAAATCCCTGTATTAAATTTGATAGCAAGGTTAATTTGCGATAATAACTTATTCAGAATATCATCACCCGGATTAAATAATATTGTTTCCTTAGTGATCGCTTGTGCTTGGTAGAGATCATTTAGGCCAATTATTCCTTCGTCTTCGTAATCATCAATATTCTTCCCCAGCTTTTCATTGATTAAGGTAAGCACGCCAGTGTCCCATAACTTCTTATAATCACTTTCATCAAGAAACACCTCTATAAGATCATCATCCATACACTCGTCATACTCAAGGCGCTCTATGGTAACTGCATTTACAGGAACTGACAGACATTTCATATTATTTTTTCCTATCAATGTTAAAATGAGTTACTTCGTTATATTCATCCTGAGATCTACTAGTTTGCTTACCATTCTCCAACGTTTTGTTATTGGGAATATTTCCATCAAGGTCTAAATATGCCCTTTTCCACTGGCATTGGGATTATAAATACGAAGTAATTTCCTGATGTGTCTTCTATAACCTGAATACCCGTTTGAGGATTGGTGTAAATGCGTTTTCCTTTTCCTGTTGTTGTAATAACAGGGTTGTTACCAGCGAATTTTTTAATAGCAGCATTAAGGTCACCAGTAGGCCAATTACTTGAGTATTGTTGTGCTCTTTTTGCTCTATCAGTGACATTAGTAGCGTTAGTCTTATTACTAACTTTAGAACCAATAACGCTCATAGCCGTTTCGATCAGCATCATATTCCGCTGATCTTCTTTGGTTTTCTGAGCGGCGTCTTCCGGTGAAAACCCTTGATTCACCAGTTCCTTCTCACGAAGCTCTGCATTGAAGAACCCAGACAGAGGGCCACCACCCCCACCCAGCCAGCTCATATATTCAGAGCGACCAATTTTATCGTTATCCACTCTCCCGCCAAAAGCTAACTCTCTGGCTAAGTCATGGTTGATAAACGCCAGTTCTTCACGGCTCAGCTCCTCATTCAGAGCCATCTGTTTCAGGGTTTCGATGGTCTTGTCGCTGGCCTGACGGTATTCCTGCCAGACGGTCTGTTTACAGCTGTCATCCTGACAGGCGGCAAGCTTATCGCGCATATCTTCAACAGAAGGCAGATTCTTATCAAGGATCTTCTGGCTTAATTCTTTGGCTTTACCACAGGCTTCTGCTGACATCGTCCGGCAATCACCGAGGTCACGGGAGGCCAACGCATTATTCTCAACCGCATTTTTCCCTGCCTGCGCGCCGGTTAACGCACTGGCGCTGCTGTCTCCGGCAATGCCGCCAGCAAGCCCTGCCGCAAGCGTTGAGAAAGCGCTGATGGTCTGCTTCTCTTCTTCGGTCAGGTCCGCTGCGCTTTTGCCCGGGAACATCTGCGCCAGCAAGATGTGAGCTGCCTGTTCCCCTGCCACCGCACCGGCAGCGCCTGCCAGAGCATTGCGTCCCTGAAGCTCCGCCACGACGGCTCCGGCGATGGCATGGGCAATCGCTTTACTGCCCTCGTCCAGATTCAGCTTATGGCCGATAACATCCGCCAGGTACGGCGCTGCGCCACCTGCCAGCGCCGACTGAACGTCCCCGCCCGCCAGGCCCGCTGGTTCGCCTGGTCGCGAGTGGTGATGATGCCATCCCATCGCAGACTGCGTCGTGCCTTCAGCGTGGCTGCCGCCGCACAACTGAAGCGCCGCAACCCACCACCCGCTGCGAGTACTACAGCCGGGCCGTGCATAAGGCGATATTTTTACGCGGCGAGTGGATACCACAGGCGGGATTTATTGTGGGGATACCAATGAAAATCAGGGTGATGACCGACTGCATCGTCATCACCACCTGGAACAGCCGCGAGCTGTGGGGCTGCGCCGAGGGGCTGAGCGTGACTTACGTCAACAGGCCAAAGATGCTCCAGTGGTTCAAGACCTTCCCCGGCGCGCTGAACGACACCGGCGATGTGTCGGTGATCAAGCGCGGGAACGGGCATTTTGCCTGACGGCTGGCAACACGATCCCGGCGCTGAAGCCGGGATTAGTTATACGATTATTTGATTGATTTTTAATATATCTTTTCTTAAATCATCATTAATATCTGAAGGAGCCAGCTGGTTTATAAGTTGCCTTATTTGGGTAAAAATAACTTTCTGATCTTTTAGATCTTCTCCTTTTATTGTTGATAGGGCTGCAATTAGTTCACCATCGTAATATTCACCCGCCAACGGATCTTCAGTCAGAACTTCCAGCACTCTTGGCATCAACTGATCAATACATAATTTCTGTCTAATAGCGCGACAGAGATCTTCCACTGTTAACTTTTCAATAGGTACATCAATGATACGTTCGAACCAGAGTTCAAGCGGTGATAGTTGTTCAGGCTCTTTCGTGACGTTGATGCTTCCAATCAATTTACGGAAGGTAATCATATTCCATGTCCTTTCAGGGCTGATTCTATTTTATTAATAGCATCCGTTGCTCTGCCATACGCAGCCTGAGCTTCGGGATTATTGACGTTTTTCAACGTATCCGCATGATTTCTTAATCCTCTGAGCGTATTTTGCATTTCCTGCATATGATCCCAATATCCTCCATTCTCTTTAGGAACAGGGTTACCATCCATATCCTTGAGAGTGCCAGTAATGTCATGATCTTTTAGAGCATTTTTTATAGTGTTATCGATCTTCTTAATCGCACTTTCTTGCTTCTGATTAAGCTTGTCTACAGGTTTTTCATTTTGCTGCTTAGAATCATTTTCCGGCGGTGGTGGGGTGCCGGTTCCTGAGCCAGCACCACCTAACTCTACCTTCTCTGCATCAGTCAGATCCTTGCCGATGTTTGGATTTGAGGCACTCCCGGAACCGTACTTATCCTGCAACGAGCTGAGATATTTTCCGGTGATCTCATCGTTACCCATCATTTCAAGGGTAACAAGATGATCCAGTTCATCAGCGGTCAGTTTGTCGGCAAGCGTTTTCGCCACTACGCCAGTAATACCAGCCTTGACCCCGATTTCCAGCAACTGCTCTGCAACCTTCGTCCGGCACGGCGCTGCAACCGCGCAACCTCTGGCAACCAGAGACAGCGAGTTATTCTCAACCGCATTTTTCCCTGCCTGCGCGCCGGTTAACGCACTGGCGCTGCTGTCTCCGGCAATGCCGCCAGCAAGCCCTGCCGCAAGCGTTGAGAAAGCGCTGATGGTCTGCTTCTCTTCTTCGGTCAGGTCCNTAGCTGCCTGTTCCCCTGCCACCGCACCGGCAGCGCCTGCCAGCGCATTGCGTCCCTGAAGCTCCGCCACGACGGCTCCGGCGATGGCATGGGCAATCGCTTTACTGCCCTCGTCCAGGTTCAGCTTATGGCCGATAACATCCGCCAGGTACGGCGCTGCGCCACCTGCCAGCGCCGACTGAACGTCCCCGCCCGCCAGGCCCTGCACTGCCGCCGTCACCGCCTGGACGGCCCGCTGGTATTTGCCGCCCGTGCCGTAGTCGCTGTTCTTCTGGGCGTTGTCGTAGAAGTTCTGCCAGACCTGCTGGTTAATCTCCTTGTCGCTGTACTGTTTATTCCGGTCCTGCGCCTGAAGCGCTTTCAGCGCCTCGTCCTTCTGCGCCTGGGTAACGCCCGCCATCTGGCTGTTAGCCTTCTGCGCCGCCTCTATCGCGCCCTGCGTTTTAACGATATCCGAGACCTGCATCCCAATCTCGCCAATCAGCTGCGCGGTCTGCAGGCGGTTCTGCTCTTTCTCTTTGTCGAATATCGGGTTGATACTGTCGTTGGCGTGTTCCGTATCACGGCTTAAGTTCGCCAGGTCCTGCTGCTGGTTCGTCTGGTCGCGAATGGTGATGGCGCCATCCGCCACCGCAGACTGCGTCGTGCCTTCGGCGTGGCCGCTGCCGCCCATCCCCGCCAGCATGGTGTTCGCCATATTGCTGATGAGGTTGCCTGCAATGCCGCCGCCCGTGCTGAAGCTCGCGCCCTGGTGCTCAATCTTATAGTCCGCCCGGTTCTGGATATCGGTGAAGCCCAGTGTGCCGGTATCCAGACGGTTTTTATCCGCCGTGGCGGTGGAGGCGATCACCGCGCCATCGAGCTGGGTATGGTTGCCGACGGTGATATCGAAGCCGCCCTCGCCTGCATAAATGCCGCTCTGCTCGATAACAGAGTCGTAGTTGCTCTTCATCTTGTCGCGGCTGTAGCTGAAGCTCGCCGAACCGCCCGGCACGCCAATGGTAAAGCTGCCGCCCGCGCTTACGCTCTGCTGCTTGCTGTTGTAGTTATCGCTGTCCTGCAGGCTGCTGATGGTCAGGTCGCGGCCTACGTCCGCCACCACTTTGTCGCCGTTCACCTGTGCGCCAGTAAGCGTGGTGTCGCGGCCGCTTTGCAGTTTGACCGTGCCGCCGCTATCTACCGTCGTTTCGCTCCAGCTGGTGCCGTTGCCTTTGTCGTGCCCTTTCGCCGCATTCACATTGGCGAATACGCTAATGCCGCCGCCGTTGCTGCCGCCGCCGATGCTTACGCCGATACCGCCGCCGCTGCTGCTGTTTTTGCCGGTGGTTTTCTCGGTATTCGCCGCGCCGGTAAGCAGAATGTCATTCGCCGCGCTCAGCGTCGTGTCGCCGCCCGCCTTCAGCTGGCTGCCGCCGATGAGGATATCGCCGCTGTTGGCGCTGCCGCCTTTGCCGGTCGCGTTAATGGCAAGGTTATTCCCGGCATTCAGCGTGCTGCCTGATACCGTGTCGGTCTCCTGATGCTGCTGCGATTTTGATTTCTGGCTGGTAAGCGACACGCTGACGCCAAAGCCGTTGCTCGGGTCGTTTGTCGCCTGAAGCAGGTCCGAACCCTGAGAAGCCTGATACCCCGAAAGCGCGGCTTTGGTGGCCTGCAACGCCGCTACCCGGCTGTCGCTGCTCTCTTTCGCCGACTGCGCAGCGCTCACGGCGCTGTTAAGCGCGCTGCCCACCACGCCCGAAAGCGCCAGCGTCAGCCCGCTGGACTTCTGCTCGAATTTCTCGTCGCGGGTGCGTTTGTCGTGGCCCGGCTCAATCACTACGCTGTCGCCGGTAATCGTCAGGTCTTTGCCTGCAATAAGATCCGCGCCGCCCACGTGCGCCTGGTTGCCTGCGGTAACCGTCACGTTGCCGCCCGTCGAGCCTACCGTGCTGGTGCTCTGGCTCTGGGTGGTGCCTTTCTCGCGCAGGTCGTGGGTGGTTTTGCTGCTGCCGATGGTAAAGCCAATGCCACCGGAGCCCATCAGGCCGCTTTTCTTCGTCTCTTTGAAGTTCCAGGAGGTATCGGTATTGGTGGCGGCGACAATATCCACATTGTTGCCCGCGCCAAGCGCTACATTGCCGTCACCCGCAACAGCAGAGCCCTGTACCAGCAGATTGTTGCCCGCAGAAACCTGCACGTTGTCGCCAGAAAGCAGCGTACCTGCTTCACGCGTGGCGCTGGTTTCCTGGATGGTGTGGGTGGTTTTTTTGCTCAGGAAACCGCTTTTAGTCTTGGTCTGCTCTTTGTAGTAGTAATCGCTCTCGGTGGCGGTGGTGAGGTTAACGTCGCGGCCTGCCGCCACGCCGATATCGCCCTGCGCGGTCACCTGCGCCGCCTGCGCGTTCACATCCTGCCCGGCGACAATCACCGTGTTGCCGCCGCTCGCAATCTCAGTGCCCTGCTGGCGCACCGACTCGTTGATGACGGTCTTTTTCTTCGCGCGGGCGCTGTCGCCCTCGGTGGTGGCCTCCGCCGCCAGGTTGACATCACGCCCCGCCTGCATGCCGACGTTATTCGTCGCCGCCAGCGCCGCCGCCTGGGAATTGATGTCCTGACCTGCTTTCAACGTCAGGTTGTCGCCTGCCGCTACGGTGGCGCGGTCCAGCCCGGTGCTGTGCGATTCATTCTTGCCGCTGGCGCTGTTCTGGCTGGTCTGTGCGGCGTTCAGGTTGAGGTCGTTGCCCGCCGCAAGCGCAGCGCTGCCGCCCGCTTTCACGTCGCTCGCCGTCAGGCTGAAGTCATGCCCCGCGCTCGCGTCCAGGTTGCCGCCCGTGCTGATGGTGCTGCCCTGATAAGAGACGGTGGAGCGGCTGGTGTTGGTTTTGCCGCGAAAACCGGACTGGCCGTAAGCGTCGTTCACCTGATTGGCGTTAACGGCGATGTCGCCCCAGGCGTCCAGCAGCATGTCGCCGCCGGAGGCGAGGTTCGCGCCGGTCAGCGTGATGTCTTTGCCCGCCGAAAGCGAAAGCCCGTCCTGCGCGGTAATGGATGCCGTTGAGCCCAGCACGGTGTCTTTTAGCGAAACGCTGCCGTATTTGCCTTTGGCGTTGATATCAATCTGGTCAGCCAGCGTGATGTTATTAATGCTGCCGTCCAGGCTCTCCAGCTGTACGGTTTTGCCGTTGATGGCGGAACTGATGTTGTTGATATCCCCGATGGCGCTCAGGTTGAGATCGCCGCCTGCTTTCATCAGCCCGTCGTTCAGGTTGCTGATGCTGTTCTGGCTGTCGAGGCTGAGGTTGTTCTTCGCCACCAGCGTGCTGCCGCTGTTGGTGATGTTGCCGCCCTGCAGGCTAACGTTATTGCCCGCAATGACGCTGCCGTTGTTCACCGTCACATCTTTCGGCGACAGGTACACTTTCGGGATCATCACCGTTTCGCCGTTGATGGTCGCGGTTTCCCACCACAGGATGCTGTGTTCGAGCGCCGCCACCTGGTCGGCGGTGAGCGACACGCCGAATTTCAGGCCGAGAGACTGCTGCGCCGAGGCGGCGTTGTCCATCAGGTAGCGCATCTGGTCGAGGTCGGAGCCGATGCCGTTGAGGTAGCGGTTGCCGGTCTGGTTCAGCAGGTAGTTGCTGACGTAGCGGGTGTCGAACGCCGCATCGCCAAGGAAGCGGTAGTCATAATCCGGGTTCAGGTTGAGGCGGCCCAGCATGTAAGAGGAGCCGAGGAACTGCTTCTCATCGGTATAAACGGCGCGGGTCTCCTGCGGCGCCGTTGTTCCCGGCTGCACGCCTGTCAGCGCCCCCACATCCGGGCGAACGCCAGAGAGCGCGCGGGTGGAAGGCTGCAGGCCCAGCAGGGCGTTCAGGTCGCCAAACAGCGACGGGTCGAGTTGCCCAAGATCGTTAAGTTTCGGGTTAACGGTGATGAGGTACGGGCTTTTCGGGTTGGTGGAAACCACAAAATAGCCGTTGTCGCCGGATGGCAGCGGGTAGGCGCTGGTGTCCACCGCCTTGCCCTGATACTGCCCCAGCGCGCCGCCTTTGGCGTTATTAAGCGCCGCCGTGGTCACGCCCGCGTTCGCAAGGCCGCCCACGCTGCCGAGGCTGGCGTTACCCTTCTGCGTGGTAGAAATGGTGGCGAGAGACGCGTTCGCCGCGCCGTTTGTCTCCAGCGCGCCGCCGCCGTTAATCTGCTGCAACGCGCCCTGGAGTTGATCTCTCCACTGCGGCGAGTTCACCGCCACCGGCCCGGCATTGGTCAGGTTCTGTTTTGCAATGCTGCCGCTAACGCTCTGGTTGCTAAGCATGTTGAGCGATGGCGTGGAAATCGTGTTGCTGACGCCGCCCGCGTTAGCGGTGGTATTGGTGTTGCTGATGTTGCTGGTGAAGTTAGCGCTGACGTTGCCGCCCGCCTGGATAACGGCGCGATAGATTTGGCCGTTAGAGGACTCGGTAGTCTGGCCTTTTAGCTCATATTTGAAATAAGAATTAGTTGGAGGCTCTATATAACGCTGGTTAGATGACGATATACCAATAGTATCCAGATATTCATACGTATAATAATTATATAACGTACCGTCTTCATAACTTTGGTTATTTAAAGTATTCCCACTTAAAGAAATATTCTGCTGTGCTAATAAATTACTGGCACGGTTATCTAACGAATTACTATTGATAACGATACTGCGGCCTGCGGAAATGGTGCCCGCACCGCCAGTTGCACTTACACTATTATGAACAATAGCGGATGCGATTTTCTGCGTTTTATAATCATTAAGTGGTGTATATTGTGAATAATATGTATAAATATCAGTTGCACATGTACAGTTATGAAATTCATGAGTTAGCCACTTTTTAATAAAATAAGCATCTGGCGAAAACTCAGAAATGCTAATAGTGAGCGTCGCATTTCCTGCATTAGGCTGATTTTGGTTTTCCGTCCAACTGCTTACCGACAACCCATCCCTTGTATTCAACAAATGCCCGGTATTGATCGTAATATCGCCGTTTTGCGTCTCGATCGTCCCTGAGGTATTCACCACTTCCGCATTCGCATTACCCGCGCCGTCGCGCTGCATCCACAGGCTGTTGCCCGCGAGGATATCGCCGCGCTGGTTGGTGATGCTGTTGGCGTAAAGCGCCAGGTTGTTGGCCGCATAAAGCAGCGCGGTGTTGATGATGGAGCCAGGCCCGCTCAGCGTCAGGCTGCCGCGGGTGCCGGTGAAGCCGTTTACGGTGATGTTGCTGCCGCTGTTAATGGCGATATCGCCGCCGCCCTGAATCGACCCCGCGCCATTAAGCGCTACCGCGCTGCCGCTGAGGCTGCTTGCGCCGTTGCCGGTGGTGATTTGGTTATTGTTAGTGAGCACGCCGCCCGCGCTGACATTCACCGCCTGGCCCTGCATCACGCTCTGGTTATCAATCGCGCCGTTGCTGGTCAGCGTCAGCGTTCTGCCCGCCGCCAGCGCGGTTTTGTTGGTGTAGGCGTTAGTCAGTTTTAGCGTCAGGTCGCCCAGCGCTACCACCTGCCCCAGCGCGTCGAAGCCGTTGCTGCCAAGCCACAGGTTCCCGGCGCTGAAAAGTTTGCCCGTGGCCGACTGGTTAACCTGGCCTGCGTTCACGTTCAACTGCCCGGTGCCAAGCAGCGTGCCGTTGTTATTCAACTGGTTGTAGTTAACGGCAAGCGTGCCGCCCTGGGTCGTGCCCTGGTTGGTGAACAGATTGCCGGTGAGCGTCGCCTGGTCCGCAAGCCAGGCGCCACTGTTGGTGGCGTTCGCGGCGTTCAGAACAAGGTTGGTCGCCTGCAGCCAGCCTGCGCCGGTGTACTGCGGCGTGGTGAGCGTCAGCCCGGCGCCGGAAAGCAGCTTGCCGTCGTTATGCGCCTGCGAAGCGGCGTCCACGCGGGTGTCGCCGCCGCCCTGCATCAGCCCATAGTTGAACAGTTCAGGCGTGGTAACGGTAAGCCCCTGGCGGCTGACGATCTCCCCGCCCGTGTTGTTGGTCAGCCTGCCGCTCAGGCTGAGCGTGGCGCCGTTGTCGCCCTGCAACCGACCGCTGTTGCTCAGCGCCCCGGTGGTGACGCCAAGCGTATTGCCCTGTAGCTTGCCGAGGTTGGTGACGGAAGCGGCGCTCAGGTTCAGCGCGCCGCCGGTGAGCAGCGAGCGCCCCGCCTGCTGGGTAAACGCGCCGTTGAGCGTTACGGTCAGCCCGTTCACGCCGCTGGTATCGCCGTCATTGTTAAAGGTGTTGCCGCTGAGCGTCAGGTTTTTCGCCGCCCACTGCCCCTGGTTGGCAAGCGTTAACGCAGAGAGCGCCGCATTGCCCATGGCGGTAATTTTGCTGCCGGTCGTGGAATTAAGCGTGTTCGCCAGCGTTATCTGCAGCGCGTCGGCGCTCTGCACCGCGCCGCTGTTGGTGAGCAACTGCGCGTTCAGGAGAACGTTCTGACCCTGCCAGCTTCCGGCGTTTGTGACCGCGCCAGAGGTGATTTTCAGCGTGCCCTGAGTGAGCAGCGCGCCGTTCGCGCCGTTTATCAGCTCCTGCTGCGGGGCGGCCATCAGCATGCGCGCCATCAGGCGCTGCTGCGCTTCCAGCGTCAGGCTTTGCAGGCCAGTCAGCGTACCTTGGTTGTTGATGCTGTTCTGGTGCAGCGCGAGGGTTTTCCCCTGCACCGCGCCGCTGTTTTTCAGGCTCTGGCCGTCGAGCGTGGCGTTGCCTTCGCTAAGTAACTGCCCGCCGTTGTCGATAAGCTGCGCGCCAAGGGACGCATCGCCTTTGCTCATCAGGGAGCCGGTATTGGCGAGCGTGGCGTCCACGTCTGCCGTCAGGTCGCCCAGGCTTAGTAGCGAGCCGCCGTGCGTCCAGCCGCTGGCGTTCACCTCCACGCCCTGCCCCTGCAGGGTGCCGAGCGTAGTAAGCTGCCCGGCGTTCAGCGCCAGCGCGCCGCCGGTAAGGGTGCGGGAAGCCGCGCCCGTGGTCAGCGTGTCGCCCGTTATGGTCAGCCCTTTCACTCCCTGCCACAGCCCGTCGTTGCTGAGCGTGGCGGCGTTAAGGGTCAGCGTATCCGCGGCGATGCGGCCTGGGTTAATGAGGCTGCCCGCCGTCAGGCCCAGCGCCCCGTTGCTCTGAATTTGTCCGCTGTTGTTGAGCGCGCCGGTGAAGGCGCCGGTGAGCGCCGAGGCGCCGTTCAGCACGCCGCGGTTATCCAGCGTATTGCCGATCAGCCCCAGCGTGTTCCCCTGCATCGCGCCTGCGTTGGTAAGCGCGCCGCCGTTAAAGGTTAACGCGCCGCCGGAGAGCCATTTGCCCGCCGCCTCGTTGGTAATGCTGCTCGCGGTGGCGTCCGCCTGGCCGTTGCCCTGAATCAGGCCGCTGTTGCGGATCGCCGTGCCGCCAAGGGTCAGCGTCTGGCCCGCCAGCGTGCCGCCGTTGGTGAGCGTCGCGGCGCTGAGCGCGCCCTGGCCTTTCGCCACCAGCGCGCCCTGGTTGTCGAGCGTGTCGGCGAGGGTGACGTTAAGCGTATTGGCCTGAATATCGCCGCGGTTAGCGAGCGTATTGCCCTTCAGCGTAAAGTCTTTGTTCGCCAGCAGCAGCCCCTGGTTTTGCAGGCTGTTGAGGTCGAGGTTCAGCCCGCTGCCGCTCACCAGTTGCCCGTTCTGGCCGTTAATCAGGTCGCGGGTGGCGAGCGCCAGGCTGTCGTTGCCCTGTATCACGCCGGTGTTGGTTAACTGCGGCGCGCTGAGCGTTAAGGCTTTCGCCGCCAGTTGGCCGTCGTTGAAAAGCTGTGCGGCGGCGAGTTCAAACCGATTCTGGCTTAACAGCGCGCCCTGGTTGTCCACGCGCCCGCTAAGGGTGGCGTTCAGGCTGTCCAGCGCCTGCGCGCTACCGCTGTTGCGCAGCGTGTCCGCCGTGAGCGTGGCGCTGCGGGCCTGGAGCTGGCCCTGGTTATCAAGCGTGTTGCCGGTGAGCGTCAGCGTTTCGCCGCCCGTCGCCTGGCCTTGGGCCTGGTTGGTAAAGGCGTTGCCATCCCAGTTCAGGGCGCTGCTGCCCTGCAACAAGCCGCTGTTCTGCAAATCGCCGTGCAGCGCCAGCACCTTCGCCATCAACGCGCCGCGGTTATCAAGGCTTGCCGCGCGCAGGTCGAGCGTCTGCTGGCTCAGGGCTTTGCCCTGGTTGCTGAACGCGCCGTTCACTTTCGCCGTCAGCCCCGCTTCGCCCAGCGCGTTGCCGCTGTTAATCCACTCGCCCGTCGCCAGGCCCAGGGTTTTGCCCTGCAACAGCCCGGCGTTGCTAAGCTGGTCATTTTGCAACGCCAGCGCGCCGCCGGAGAGCAGTACGCCGCCCTGCTGGTTATCCAGCGTTTTGCCCGTCGCATTAAGGGATGCCGCGCCCTGTAAGGTGCCGCTGTTGGTGATAGCAGAGGCGTCTGCGCGCAGGTCGTTCGCCGCCAGCAGCCCACTGTTGATAAGCGTCGGCGCAGTGAGCGTGAAGCCGTTATCGGCAATCATCCGACCGGTGTTGGCCGCGTTGCCGCTCAGGTTCAGCAGCAGGTCGGCGGCGCTCAGTTCGCCGTCGTTGCCAAGCGTTGCGCCATGCAGCGCCAGCGTGCCGCCGGTGCGCAGCGCGCCGCTGTTGCTGGTGTGCTGCGCGGCGATCGCCAGCCCGTCGTCGCCCTGGGCTTCGCCCTGGTTTTTCAGCGTATCGGCGGTGAAAGAGAGGTTTTTCGCCGCCAGCAGGCCGCTGTTATCAATCTCTTCGCCGTTCAGCGTGAGCGTGTTGTCCGCCAGCAGGCGGCCACCCGTGTTGTTCATCAGCGCGGAATAGTCGCTGCTGAGGTTAAGGCCGTTGATCTCCCCGGCGTTGGTCAGGCGGTCGCCTTTGAGGATCAGGTCGCGATCGGTCGTGATCAGGCCGCTGTTATTGAGCGTCGGCAGGTTCAGCGTCAGGTTTTGCGCGCTGTAAAGCGTGCCGCCCGCGAGGTTATCGAGCGCGTCGGTTTGTAGGTTCAGCAGCCCGGTGCCCTGCATCAGCCCGCTGTTAGTCAGTTGCTTGCCGCGCAGCGTGAAGGTATCCGCCACCAGCGTGCCGCTGTTGGTGAGGTTTTCACCTTCCAGCGTGAGCGCATCCGCCTTCACGCCGCCGCTGTTGATGAGAATCTGCGCGCCCAGGGCCAGCGTATCGGCCAGCAGCGCGCCGCGGTTGCTGAGGCTGTCGCTGCCGAGGATTAAGGTGTTGGCTTCCAGCGTGCCGCGGTTGGTCACCGATTGCGGCGCCTTGAAAGCAATACGGTCGGCGTTGGATTTCCCGCCATGGTCGATTTGCTGCGCCGTAACGCTGAATGCGCCTTTCGCCGCCTGGGTGCCGTTGAGCTGTGCGTTGTTAGCCTGGAGCGTCAGGTCTTTATCGCTCTGCAGATGCGCATCCGCGCCCGTAGTGACCCTCTCGCCGCGTACGTCGAGCGCGCCGTTGGCAATCACCTGGCCGTTAATATCGGCTTCCTGCTCTGCCCCAAGACGCACGTCGCCCTGGCTGGTGGTCAGCGAGCCTTTGCCGCTGGCAAGCTGTGCGGCTTCCACCGTCAGGCTTTTTGCACCCGAAAGCGTGCCGTTTTGCTCAAGGGAGGCGGTGTTCACCGCAAGCGCGCCGTCGGCGAGCAGGCTGCCGCCGTTGCGCAGCGCCGCTTCCGCGGTGATGTTCGCGTCGCCTTTCGCGCTGAGCGTGCCCTGCTGGGCGAGGTTTTTAACGTTAACGTCAAGCGCAGCGCCGCTTTGCAGCGTGCCGCTGTTTTCCAGCGCGTCGCCCTTCAGCGTTACGCCGTTGCCCTGCAACAGCCCGCTGTTGTTGAGGCTTGCGGTTTGCGCATCAAGACGGCCATTGGCCGCCAGCTGGCCTTCGTTCACCACCTTCTGGCCGGCAACCCGCGCGTTGCCGCCCGCGTTCACCTGCCCCTGGTTATGAATATCGCCGCCGTTCAGGCGCACAGTCGCTTTCGCCTCGGCGCGGTTGGCGCCATCCAGCGCGATCTGCGTGCCGGTAAGGGTGAGGTCGTTGCCCGCGGTGAGCGCGCTGCCGGTTGCGGTAAGCGCGCCGCCGCTGCTGAAGGTGGCGTTCGCGCCGCTGCCGACCGTGGCGTTATCTAACGCGACGCTCTGCCCGCCCGTCAGGCTCAGCGCGCCCTGGCCGGAGAGGCTGCCGTTGCGCACCGCCAGCGAACCGCCGTTAAGCGTCAGGTCGCCATCGGCGATAAGCGAACCGCCGGTCATCTCAAGCGCGCCGCCGCTGCTGAGGGTCGCACTTAAACTGCTGCCTGCGGTGGTCTCTTCAAGCAGCAGCCCCTGCGAGCCGGTGAGCGTCAGCGCGCCCTTGCCGGAGAGCGTGCCGCCGCGAACAGCCAGCGCGCCGCCGTTAAGCAGCAGGTCACTGCCTGCGGTGAGCGAGCCGCCCGTGACCGTAAGCTGGCCGCTGCTTGTCAGGGTGGCGTGAGTGCCGCCGCCCGCTTTGCTGTTTTCAAGCGATAAGCCCTGCGCGCCGCTGAGGTCAAGCGCGCCATGTCCTGACAGCGCGCCGCCGGAAACCGCGAGCGAGCCGCCGCTCAGCAGCAGGTCGCTGCCAGCGGTGAGCGTGCTGCCCACGGCGGCGATGTGGCCGCCGCTGGCGAATGTCGCCTTCGCTTCACTGCCTGCGGAGGTGTTTTCCAGCCGCATGGACTGGTTGCCGGAAACCTTCAGTTCGCCCCGGCTGGCCAGGCTGCCGCCCTGCACGCTCAGCGCGCCGCCGCTATGCAGGCGAGTGTCAGCCTGCCCTACCAGCGTAGCGTTCGCGATAGTGGCGTCCTGCTGGCTGGCGATAGTCAGCGCGCCGTTGCCGGAAATGCCGCCGCCGTTGATGTTCAGCCTGCCGTTGCTGCTGAGGGTGGTGTTGCCCTGGCCTACCAGAGTGGCGCTGGCGAGCGCCGCATCCTGCCCGCTTGCGACATCAAGCGCGCCGCTGCTGGTCACGCCGCCGCCGTTAATCTGCAAATGCCCGTCGCTGGTAAGGCGCGCGTCGCCGCCGCTGGCGAGCGTGGCGTTATCCAGCGTCATCCCCTCACTGCTGGCGACGTTCAGCGCGCCGCCCGTCTGGTGGCTTCCCGCCAGTGTCACCCCTTCGCCTTTCGCGCTAAGCGCGCCGCTGGCGAGGCTGTTTTTCACCGTCATCCGGCCGCTGGCGTCGAGCTGAATATCCCCCTGCCGCGCGTTGAGGTTGCCAAGGTTGACCCCTACCCCTTTTTCGCTGGAAACAAGGCGAATACGGTTGGCGTACATGCCGCCGAGCGCGCCGGTATCCACCGCCACCGTCGGCGCCGGGCCTTCGCCCGCCTGCGCCCGCACGCTACCGTCCGCCCCGACGCGGTTCGCGCCTGCGGTCACGCTGAGATCTTTCGCGTGGATAGCGGCGTTCACTTCGCTGGCGCGGGAGATGATAGCAAGCGCGTCGCTCTGGCTGGCGTCCAGCCCCTGCCCTTCGACGGTAATCGCGCCTTTAGTGACATCCAGCGCCATCAGGTTGCCATTCGCGTCGAACTGCGGCTTGCCGGTGGTTAAGGTGACGTTCGGCGTGTTAATAAATCCGCAGCCGTTACAGGTGATGCCGTAGGGGTTCGCCACCATCACGTTAGCCGCTTTCCCCGCCACCTCGGTGTAGCCCTGCAGCTGCGAGCGGCTGGCGCCCGTCACTTCGTTGATAATGCCTTTCGCTTCCTGGTCCGCTTGCAGGTGCGGGTTGTTCTGGATAAGCCCGCCCAGCTGCGTCTGGGTCAGCCTGTCGGTGGTATTGTTGAGGATGAGCCCCTCTTTGCCGACGTTGTAATCCTGGAACTGGTTATGCGAGAGCCCCGCCGCGTTCGGCGTTGCGATGTTGACAACCGGCACCCCGTTACCCGCCTGGTCCATGGTGGTCTGCCCTGTTGGCGTCATCGCCGCCGCAAAAGCGGGCGCGACCGGCTGCCAGACCAGCAGCACGCTGATAGTCCAGCTCAGCAGACGTTTAGCAAGACTCACGGGAGGGTGACGGTTATCCATAATCGTTATCTCTTAAAGCGTGAACATGATGCGCCAGTTGACGCTGAGGTGATCCGGGCCAAGCCAGTCGGGGTAGCGCAGCGGCGTGCCGACGGAAATCTGGCTGCTGTACCAACGGTTGGCGCTGCCAAGCCCCGCCGCTGCGCCCCACAGGGTGCCGGAGGCGTAGCGGTCTTCGCGGTCTTTCTCCAGCCAGCCGCCATCCAGCGCAGCGGTGGCGCTGACCTGGCCGATAACCGGCAGGGTGAAGAGGAGATAGTTGAGTTCGTTGCGCAGATAGCCGCCGTTGTCGCCGGAGAGGTACTGCTCTTTGAAGCCGCGCACCGAACTTTCGCCGCCGAGCGTCAGGCGCTCTGAGCCATACAGGCGGTCGGGCGACCACTGGCCGTAGGCGCTGGCGAGCCACCACAGGTTGTTCGTCACCGGGCGCTGGAAGCTGGCACTGAGACTCCATTTGCGAAACTGCGCGCGCGGCTCGTCGCCATGCTTGTTTTCGTCGGTTTCGGCGTTAAACCAGGGGGCGCCGTGGCTGTAGCTGGGGTTGAAGGTGGCGACGCCGCCCCCCATTTTCTGCGTATGGTTGATGCCAAGGGTGAGGCTTGAGAGGTTGCGCGTGCTGCTGGCGAGCGGCGCATCGTTAAGCCAGTTGCGGCTGCTGCGCTGCGTTACGCTCGCCGCGACGCCGGTTTTGATGTCGCCGTTGCGAAACACCACCCACGAGGCGTTCAGGCGATGGGTTTTGGTGTCGCCCGTGGAAATCCATTTGTAGCCCATGTTGTCGAGGGTGGTGCGGTAGTTGCTCCACGAATAGCTGTAATCCAGCAAGCCGTAGCCAAACGGCACGCTGACGCCCGCCTGGAAATTCTGCGCGTCGTAAGCGGTAGCGAAATCGCTGCTGCGCCCGCCGCTCACAAACCATTTATCCGCGATCCGCAGCAGGTTATTCGCAGTCAGCGAACCGGTGAGCTGCTCCTCGCCCGTGCTTTTCTGCCCGCTGTTATCCAGGCTGACGCTAACGCTTAATGGAAATTCCGGCGTGGCGGTTAAATTCACCACCGAATAGCCCTGCTGTTCAGCAGGCAGAATTTCTATCTGCACTGGCGTGGCGCGCAAACGGTTTATTTGCTCCATGCCCTGTTCTATATCGCGTAAATTAAGCACCCGCCCTTCAAGCCCCGGAAAGGCCATTTTCAGCATCAGCGGCTTTTTCCCTTCCAGGCGAATTTCACTTAATTTCCCTTCCAGCACGGCGAGCGTTAATTCACCGCCAGAGAGATCCTGCTCGGTTAAAAACGCGCGGCTGGTAATATACCCGCGGCTGATATACCAGTCGGAAACCGCCGCCGTCAGCTCGGTTATTTTTTTCATATCCAGACACTGGCCGCGCCACGGCGCCGTCAGTTTCTGCTGCGCCTTACGGGAAGGCAGCGTCGCGCCGGAAAGGATTATTTTGTTGATCTGAAAGCAGGGCCCGGCGGCAGGCTGCGCGGGCGCAGGCGTGGCCGCGCGCGGCAGCGGCGTGCTGCGCTCTAACTCTTCGCGCTGCTGCTGGTTTTGTAATAATAATTGTTCTTGCTGCTGGCGAATTGTATCGCGGTCCGCTGGCGATAAAGGCGCAGCTACCGCAGTACAGATCTGGCCTGCAGCAAATAATAAAATTAAAAAACGAGAAAACATTCCCTGGATCCTGTCCATGATCAAATTAAATAATAACGCGCAGAAATTAAATGGCGTCAAATTTAAGGAAGAGAGTTTTCCGATAGAATATCAATTTTTTCTGTGACAGCAATATAGACAGGAAAGATATATCTTTCTGACAGGTGGGCGGTATTGATTTAATTTAAAGGCAATGCATTTACCGACTTAAATTAAATTGGTGTAATGAATGCCTGTAAATAACAGGAAGATTAATTTAAAAAGAAAGAAAAATCATAAATTAAGCGGTAATTTTATTTCATCTCTACTGTGCAAGATCACATTCCAGGATGACCAGGTCATTTCTGCGCAAAATAATAAAGGAGGCAATCGCCTCCTTTATTTCATTGCCTGGCTTATGCCGCCACCGCCGGTCTTACCCCAAGCGTATGGCAGATGGCGTAGCTCATCTCCGCGCGGTTGAGCGTATAGAAGTGGAAGTCCTTCACCCCTTCGCGACTTAAGATTTTCACCATGTCCATGGCGATATTGGCGCCCACCAGCTTGCGGGTTTCAGCGTCGTCATCAAGGCCTGCGAACATTTGCGACATCCAGGAAGGGATGCGCACATTGGTCATATCGGCAAACTTTTTCGCCTGTTTGAAGTTGGAGACAGGCAGAATGCCCGGGATTATCTCCACATCAATGCCCGTCGCCGCGCAGCGGTCGCGAAAGCGCAGGTAGCTTTCCACATCAAAGAAGAACTGGGTGATGGCGCGGTTGGCGCCCGCGTCGATTTTGCGCTTGAGGTTAAGCAGGTCCGCCTGCGCGCTTTTTGCTTCCGGGTGGACTTCCGGGTAAGCGGCGACGGAGATATCAAAATCCGCCACCTCTTTGAGCAGCGCCACCAGATCGCTTGCGTACATGTCCGGCTTGCCGCTGCCCGGCGGCAGATCGCCGCGAAGCGCCACAATATGACGGATGCCGTTGTCCCAGTAATCACGCGCGATGGCGCGCAGCTCGTCGCGGGTGGCGTCGATGCAGGTGAGATGCGGCGCAGCCTCAAGCCCGGTGCGCTCTTTAATGCCCTTGATAATGCTGTGCGTGCGGTCGCGCTCGCCGGAGTTTGCGCCGTAGGTCACCGAAACGAATTTCGGCTTCAGGCTGCTTAAACGGTCGATGGAGGTCCACAGGGTTTGCTCCATTTCACTGGTGCGCGGCGGGAAAAATTCAAAAGAGACGTTAATCTGGCCCTGCACTTCGGCCAGGCTCTGATTCAGGGCTTCCCGCTGGTTGGCGTGAAAAAAGCTCATACCTTACCTCATCAATCGCTACATAATCGTTGTTGTGTCGTGAACTTCTATACGTTTAGACGTCCAGATGTAAAAATGACGGAAAAGCGAGGGGCCGTCAACAGAAAAATAGTTATCTTGCGTGACGAATATTCAGCCAACATGAAAAAAGTTCATGTTAAGGCAAGGGGAGCGGAGGTGAGCTTAAGGCAGGTAACGTATGGCGGTGGCGCCACGCTGACTCGCCCGGGGGTTAACGCCTGCGGCGTTTGCGCTTCGCCCCTCACCCCGACAGGGTGAGGGGAAAGGTCATGGCGATAAGCGTCGCCTGCCAGTAACTTGCTGCATAAAAAAAGGAGCCATTGGCTCCTTTTTCATTACCTGCCTTTATTAGAGCAGCTGCGCCAGCCGGTTGAGGTCTGACTGGATCGCGCCGGCGGTAACGTCGCGCCCGGCGCCCGGCCCGCGGATCACCAGCGGGTTATCGCGATACCAGCGGCTCTCAATCGCAAACACGTTATCGCACGGCAGCAGCGAGGCCAGCGGGTGCTCGGCTCGCACCGCCTCCACCCCCACGCGCGCTTTGCCGCTGGCGTCGAAACGCGCTACATAGCGCAGCACCAGGCCCATTTCGCGCGCCGCTTCCAGCCGCTGCACCATCTGCTCGTTCAGTTCATCGCCGTTTTCGAAGAAATGGTCCACCGAGCCCGCTTCGCAGCCCGCCGGCACCAGCGATTCCACGCGCACCTGTTCCGGCTCGATGTCATAGCCCGCTTCACGCGCCAGGATCACCAGCTTGCGCATCACGTCTTTACCGGAAAGGTCCACGCGCGGGTCCGGCTCCGTCAGCCCCTGCTGCCAGGCCTGGTCGACGAGATCGGTAAACGGCACCGTGCCGTCGAACTGCAGGAACAGCCAGGAAAGCGTGCCGGAGAAAATGCCGCTGATAGCCAGAATGTTATCGCCGCTGTCGCGCAGGTCGCGCACCGTGTGGTTAACCGGCAGCCCGGCGCCGACGGTGGCGTTGTAGAGCCAGTGACGGCCCGTCTTGGCGAACGCGTCGCGGATCTGGCGGAATTTATTGCTGGTGCTTGCCCCGGCCAGCTTGTTGGCGCTGATGACATGGAAGCCGTGGCTGGCGAAATCAAGATACTGGTCCGCCAGCTCCTGGCTTGCGGTCACGTCGAGCACCACCAGGTCGTCGTAAGGGTGGGCGCGCATCCACAGGAACAGCGACTCTTCGTCATGCTCCACCGCTTCATCATTAAAGAAGGCGAGCGCGCGGCTGGCGTCCAGCCCATTGTAATTAAGCAGGCTGCGGCGGCTATCCACCACGCCCGCCAGCACAAACTCAAACCCGGTGCGGGCGGAGAAGGTCTCCTGCTCACGGGCGAACAGCTCCAGCCAGCGCGAACCAATGTTGCCCTTGCCGAACAGCATCAGGCCGATGCGTTTCTCGGCGCGGAACAGCGACTGGTGCAGCCCCTGGATCAGGTGTTCGGTCGGCCCGACGCGCAGCACCGCCACGAGGCTGATGCCGTCGTCCGACTGCCAGATAAACTCCACCGGCTGGTCTTTCAGCTGCTGCCAGAAGCGGTGGCTGTGCAGCGGATTGCGGCATACGCCCGCGCCAACCAGCGCCACCAGCGCCAGCCCTTCGCGAAGACGCAGCTCGCCTGGCAGCCCCGCTTCTTCCAGGATCTGCAACGCGCTGCCCACCACCTCTGAGGTGTAGCAGAGCTGCAGCAGGCTGCGGTCCGGGTGGACGCCCACGGAAAGCGGGCGCACCTGCGCGCGCTTGAGCAGCGCATCCACCTCTTTATGCGCCAGTTTGAAATCCTGGTGCGAGGCCACTTCGAATTCAATCAGGCAGACATCGTCGTGGCTGGTGACGATGCGCGCGCCAGTGCCGGAAGCCAGTACGCGCTCAATGCGCGTGGAACCCTGCTCCGGGTTGTAGCTGCAGCGCAGCTGAAGGTCGATATCGCTGCCGGATACCGGCTGTAAAGTCCGGGCATGCAGCACGGGCGCGGCCAGGCGCGCCAGCTCGCTCGCTTCGTCCAGGCGCAGCAGCGGCAGCAGGCAGGCGTCTTTCACTTTGCGCGGGTCGGCGCTGTAAACGCCCGCCACGTCGCTCCAGATGGTGACGCGAGAAACCCCGGCCAGCGCGCCGATTTGGGTGGCGGAGTAGTCGGAGCCGTTGCGGCCCAGCAGCACGGTTTCGCCCGCGTCGTTACGGCAGATAAAGCCGGTCACGACCACGCGTTTGCCAGGATGCTGAACCAGCAGTTGTTGCAACAGAGGGTAAGAGAGCCCTTCATTAACCTGCGGCTGCGCCGCGCGTTCAGCGCGCAGGAAATCGCGCGCATCCAGCCAGGCAGCTTCCAGCCCTTGCTGGTTTAGCACCGCCGCCATCAGCCGTGCGGACCAGACCTCGCCGTGCCCTACCACCTCAGCGTAAACCGCATCGGTAATGGTGCCGTCGAGCAGCCCCGCCAGGCGTTCAAGGTCGTGGATGAATTCGCTAATCAGTCCATCAGCGACATCCGGCGGCAGCAGACCGCTAATCAGTTCGCTCTGATAGCGGCGCAGCGCCTGCTGCACCTGATGGGCGGAGAGACGGTCGCTCTGGCTAAGCTTCAGCCAGCTTATCAACTGGTTGGTGGTGCTGCCCGCCGCCGACACCACCATCATGTCGCCAGGCAGGGAGTAGTCGGCCATGATGCCCGCCACCCGCAGGTAACACTTCACATCGGCGAGACTGCTGCCACCAAATTTATGCAGTTGACGACCCTTCGTCCCTGCAGGCGCTGTAACACTCATGCTTACCCCTTACTCGCCGCCCGGAAGCCATTTTCCAGGTCGGCAATCAAATCTTCGCTATCTTCAATACCTGTCGAGATGCGCAACAGCGTCTCGGAAATGCCGGCTGCGGCGCGCGCTTCCGGCGCCATGCCTGCATGCGTCATGGTCGCCGCGTGGGAAATCAGGCTCTCGACGCCGCCAAGCGACTCCGCCAGCGTAAACAGCGATAACCCTCCCAGGAAACGGCGCAGCGTCTGTTCGTCGCCGTCCAGCTCAAAACTCAGCATCGCGCCGAACCCTTTTTGCTGGCGCGCGGCAATCTCATGCCCCGCGTTATCCGGCAGGGAGGGATGATACAACTTTTTCACCAGCGGCTGGGTCTTCAGGAAGTCGACAATCGCCTGGGCGTTACGCTGCGCCACCTCCATGCGCGGGCTTAACGTGCGCAAGCCGCGCAGCAGCAGGTAGCTGTCGAATGCGCTGCCGGTGACGCCGATATTATTGGCCCACCATGCCAGTTCGGTGACGGTGTCCGGATCCTTTGCAATGACCACCCCCGCCACAACATCGGAGTGGCCGTTGAGGTATTTGGTGCAGGAATGGAGCACCAGATCCGCCCCCAGCGCCAGCGGGTTTTGCAGCGCCGGGCTCAGGAAGGTGTTATCCACCACGCTTATGGCTCCGGCTTCGCGAGAAAGTTCGCAGATTTTCGCAATATCCACCACGCGCAGGAGCGGGTTGCTCGGGCTTTCCACCAGCACCAGCTTCGGTTTTTCCGCCAGCGCCGCGTTTAACGCCGCCTCATCGCCCTGATCGACGAATTTAACGCGATAGCAGCCGCGTTTCGCCAGGCTGTCGAACAGACGGTAGCTGCCGCCGTAGCAGTCGTGCGGCGCCACCAGCAGATCGCCAGGCTTAAGGAAGACGGTAGTGACCAGATGTATGGCCGACATGCCGGTATTGGTCAACACCGCGCCCGCGCCCCCTTCCAGCTCCGCCAGCGCACGCTGCACGACGTCACGCGTCGGGTTGCCGCGACGGGAGTAATCGTGAGCGCGGGGCTCGTTGAAGCCGGTGAAATTGTAGGTGCTGGAGAGATGAATAGGCGGGACAACGCAGCCGTACTGCTCGTCGTCGTTTAATCCGCTGCGAACTGCGATGGTGGCCTGTTTACGCGTCATGGTGAGTCGTTTCCTGGCTTATCGGATAAAAGTCAGGCCACAGAGTAAACACTGAGGCAATAGACGTCAATACATCTGGACATCTAAACTTCTTTGCGTATAGATTGAGCAAAAGCGTAATAACCGTTAAAATTGGGGTTTTAGAGCAGTGCAGCAGCGCGAGCGCCGTCATCACGGTATATTCTACGCTGTACACTAAAAGACGTTATGGTTAAGACCGTGAGATTCGTCAGGTTTTGACCCTGGACCAATGACTGAGAGGATTAAAGGTATCTCATGGCTGAATGGAGCGGCGAATATATCAGCCCCTACGCTGAGCACGGCAAGAAGAGTGAACAAGTTAAAAAAATTACGGTTTCCATTCCTCTGAAAGTGTTAAAAATCCTCACCGATGAACGCACGCGTCGTCAGGTGAACAACCTGCGTCACGCCACTAACAGTGAGCTGCTGTGCGAAGCGTTCCTGCACGCGTTTACCGGCCAGCCCCTGCCGAACGATGAAGACCTGCGTAAAGACCGCAGCGACGAGATCCCGGAAGAGGCGAAGGTTATTATGCGTGAGCTGGGCATCGACCCGGATACCTGGGAATACTGATTCGCAGAAACAAAAAAGGCGCCTTTCGGCGCCTTTTCTTTGGGTAGCTTATTTGCTGCCCGGGATGCTGAAGCGTTTGTTGAAACGCTCAACACGACCACCGGTATCAACAACACGCTGCTTACCAGTGAAGAACGGGTGGCATTTGCCGCACACGTCCAGGTTCAGGTCGTGACCCACAGTAGAGCGGGTTTTGATAACATTACCGCAAGAGCAAGTTGCAGTAATTTCTACATAATTCGGGTGAATACCTTTTTTCATGGGAAAACCTCGGTTAAGGCCGCGTCGCTCTTCCGGCCCTGACGCCAGACACCACGCGATGTTGATAGTAAGGTTTGATGGCGGAACTGCACATCAAAGGCGGCGAATCATACAGAAAATAACCACCCAATGCAAATCTGTCTGCAATCTTCCGCGCCGGCAACGCCGGACAGCCCAGCAGAGAGTGCGCCATTTTACGGACACACAGTGTACACTATGGCGTCGTATTTATCAGCCGGATGATTTTCATGCCTGTTGCTCATGTTGCCTTGCCCGTTCCTTTAGCCCGCACTTTTGACTACCTGCTGCCTGACGAAATGACGGCGGCCGCAGGCTGCCGCGTGCGCGTGCCTTTCGGCAAGCAGCAGCGCGTCGGCATTGTGGTCTCCGTGAGCGAGCAGAGCGAACTGCCGCGTGATGAGCTAAAAAGCGTGGTGGAAACGCTCGACGCAGAGACGCTCTTTCCGCCCGCGCTGTGGCGGATACTGCTGTGGGCGGCAGATTATTATCATCATCCGCTTGGCGACGTGCTGTTTCACGCCTTGCCGGTGCTGTTGCGCCAGGGTAAACCCGCAAGCCCGGCGCCTTTATGGTACTGGTTCGCCACCGACGAAGGACGCAGCGTCGACCTGCAAAGCCTTAAGCGCGCGCCGAAGCAGCAGCAGGCGCTGGCCGCGCTGCGCCAGCGCAATATCTGGCGCCATGAAGTCAATGAGCTCGGCTTTACCGACGCCGCTTTCCAGGCGCTGCGGGAAAAGGCGCTAAGCGATTTGCGCAGCGAATCGCCTGCCGTTACCGACTGGCGCGCCGCGTTCCACGTTTCCGGCGATCGTCTGCGGCTTAATACCGAACAGGCGACTGCGGTAGGCGCCATTCACAGCGCGGCGGACAGCTTTTCCGCCTGGCTGCTGGCGGGCGTAACCGGCTCCGGCAAAACGGAGGTTTACCTCAGCGTGCTGGAGAATGTGCTTGCCCAGGGCCGCCAGGCGCTGGTGCTGGTGCCGGAAATCGGCCTGACGCCGCAGACCATCGCCCGCTTTCGCGAACGCTTTAACGCGCCGGTGGAAGTTTTACACTCCGGGCTTAACGACAGCGAGCGGCTGAGCGCCTGGCTTAAGGCGAAAAGCGGCGAAGCGGCCATCGTTATCGGCACCCGCTCCGCGCTCTTCACGCCGTTTAAAAATCTGGGCGTCATCGTTATCGACGAAGAACACGACAGCTCCTACAAGCAGCAGGAAGGGTTCCGCTACCACGCCCGGGATCTCGCGGTTTATCGCGCCCATACCGAGCAGATCCCTATTATCCTTGGCTCCGCCACGCCTGCGCTGGAAACGCTGCACAACGTGCGCCAGCGTAAATACCGCATGCTGAAGCTAACCCGTCGCGCCGGCAACGCGCGCCCGGCTCTGCAGCACGTTCTGGACTTAAAAGGCCAGCCGCTGCAGGCGGGGCTTGCGCCCGCGCTTATCGCCAGCATGCGCCAGCATTTGCAGGCCAATAACCAGGTCATCCTGTTTCTTAACCGCCGCGGCTTCGCCCCTGCGCTGCTGTGCCATGACTGCGGCTGGATTGCCGAATGCCCGCGCTGCGACCATTACTACACGCTGCATCAGGCGACGCATCAGTTGCGCTGCCATCACTGCGACAGCCAGCGCCCGGTGCCGCGCCAGTGCCCGCAGTGCGGCTCCACGCATACCGTGCCGGTGGGGCTGGGCACAGAGCAGCTGGAGCAGACGCTCGCGCCGCTTTTCCCCGACGTGCCAATTTCCCGCATCGACCGCGACACCACCAGCCGCAAGGGGGCGCTGGAGCAATACCTGGCGGAAGTGCATCGCGGCGGCGCGCGTATTCTTATCGGCACCCAGATGCTGGCGAAGGGGCATCACTTTCCTGACGTCACGCTGGTGGCGCTGCTGGATGTCGACGGCGCGCTGTTTTCCGCCGATTTCCGCTCCGCCGAACGTTTCGCGCAGCTTTATACCCAGGTGGCGGGCCGCGCTGGCCGCGCCGGCAAACAGGGCGAAGTGATCCTACAGACCCACCACCCGGAGCATCCTTTATTACAGACGCTCTTAAGCCAGGGGTATGACGCCTTCGCCGATCAGGCGCTGGCGGAGCGCGTCGGCGTTTCACTGCCGCCGTTCAGCAGCCATGTGCTGATTCGCGCTGAAGATCATAACAACCAGGAAGCGCCGCAGTTCCTGCATCAGATGCATAACCTGCTGCGCTCCAGCCCGCTGGCGGACGACCATTTATGGATCCTCGGCCCGGTGCCCGCGCTGCAACCCAAACGCGGCGGCCGCTACCGCTGGCAACTGCTTTTACAGCATCCCTCCCGGCAACATTTACAGCGCCTGCTTGGCAACAGCCTGGCGCTCGTCAACACCCTGCCCGCCGCGCGTAAAGTGAAGTGGGTGCTGGATGTCGACCCGATCGAAAGTTAACCAACCTGCCGATTTCTGCGAAACATATCGAAAAAAATAAAATCTCCATCACATTACTGATGTAATTTTTGTAAGTCGGTGCTTTAAATAGCTGATATGAATGTGATGTAGGTCAGATACAGGATGTATCTGCGTCCGCCGTGGCGCAGGTGAGGAGAAGAAGTTGAAGCCCAAGAAGCAGGTTGCCGCCGCAACCATGAAAGATGTCGCCGCCAAAGCTCGCGTTTCGACGGCCACGGTATCGCGCGCCTTAATGAACCCGGAAAAGGTATCGCAGACCACCCGCCACCGCGTTGAACAGGCGGCTATCGACGTGGGCTACCTGCCCAACTCGCTCAGCCGCAGCCTCAAGCGCAACGAATCCCGCACTATCCTCGTTATCGTACCGGATATTTGCGACCCTTTTTTCAGCGAAATTATTCGCGGCATTGAAGTCACGGCGGCGGAGCAAGGCTATCTGGTATTGATTGGCGACTGCGCCCACCAGAACCAGCAGGAAAAAACATTCATCGACCTGATTATTACCAAGCAAATCGACGGCATGCTGCTGCTCGGCTCCCGGCTGCCTTTCGACGCCAGCAAAGAGGAGCAGCGCAACCTGCCGCCGATGGTGATGGCGAATGAATTCGCGCCGGAGCTGGAACTGCCGACGGTGCATATTGATAACCTCACCGCCGCTTTTAACGCGGTCAATTACCTGCATGAGTTGGGCCACGAGCGCATCGCCTGCATCGCCGGGCCGGAAGAGATGCCGCTGTGCCATTATCGCCTGCAGGGTTACATACAGGCGCTGCGCCGCTGCGGCATTACCGTCGACCCGCACTATATCGCCCGGGGCGATTTTACCTACGAGGCGGGCGCCAACGCGCTTTCACAACTGCTCGACCTGCCTAAGCCTCCCACCGCCGTTTTTTGTCACAGCGACGTAATGGCCCTTGGGGCGCTCTCGCTCGCTAAACGCCGCGGCTATAAGGTGCCGGACGATATCTCGCTGATAGGTTTCGATAATATTTCGCTTTCCGCCTTCTGCGACCCGCCGCTGACCACCGTCGCGCAGCCGCGTTTTGATATCGGCCGCGAAGCGATGCTGCTGCTGCTCGATCAACTTCACGGGCAGACGGTCAACAGCGGTTCGCGCCTGCTCGATTGCGAGCTGGTGGTCCGCGGCTCAAGCAGCGCGCCGAAGCCGCGAAAATAAGCGGCTTTAAGACGCCCCCGACTGGTCAAAGGGCCGCCCCTTAAGTAACATGGCGGGCTGATAACGAACGAATACAGCGAAACGATAGTGGCACAAAGAGATTATGTACGCCGCGGACAGCCGGCTCCCGCGCGGCGCAAAAAGAGTCCTACCCGCAAAAAGCAACGTAACCTGCCTGCTGTTTCCCCGGCTATGGTCGCCATCGCGGCCGCTGTGGTGGTCGCTTTTATCGGCGCCCTGTACTTTATTACCCATCACAAGAAAGAAGAGGCGGAGACGCTGCCGGGCCATAAAGTGGCGGGCAACGGGCTGCCGCCGAAGCCGGAAGAGCGCTGGCGTTATATTAAAGAGCTGGAAAGCCGCCAGCCTGGCGTTGTGAAACCCACCGAGCCTACGGCAGGCGGGGAAATCATGAACCAGGAGCAACTGACCAACGAACAGCGCCAGCTGCTTGATCAGATGCAGGCGGATATGCGCCAGCAGCCGACGCAACTAAGCGAAGTGCCGTGGAATGAGCAGACGCCGGAGCAGCGCCAGCAAACGCTGCAGCGCCAGCGGCTTATTCAGCAGCAACAGCTGAACGCGGCGGCGCAGCAGCAGCGTAACCCGCAGCGTGTCGCCGAGCAGCAGCAGCCATACCAGCCGCAGCAGACTCGTCAGCCGCAGGCATATCAGCAGCAAACGCGTCAGACGCAGAGCTATCAGCAACAGCCTGTGCGCACCGAGGCGTATCAGCAGCCGCAAGTGAAAACCGCGCAGCCGGTTCGCAGCAACGCGCAACAGCAGCCTTATCAGGATCTGCTGCAAACGCCGCCGCATAACACCGCGACGCGTACGCAGCCGAAAACCGAGCAGAGCGCACCGGTCACCCGCGAGGCGGAAACGGCAAAACAACCTGCCGCGAAAAAAGACGAGCGCCGCTGGATGGTGCAGTGCGGCTCGTTTAAAGGCGCGGAACAGGCGGAAACCGTACGCGCGCAGCTGGCCTTCGAGGGCTTTGATTCACGCATTACCGCCAACAACGGCTGGAACCGCGTGGTTATCGGCCCGATGAAAGGCAAAGAGAACGCCGACGGCACCCTCACCCGCCTGAAGCTTGCGGGCCATTCAAACTGCATTCGTCTCGCCGCCGGGGGTTGAAAGCCCCGAAACGCCCCCCATCTATAATTGCATTCTGCCCCGTACACCGTGCGGGGCCCTTCTTTAGCCTATGCAATAAGGGGATTGCTCGTGACAACAATAGTAAGTGTGCGCCGCAACGGCCAGGTCGTGATTGGTGGTGACGGACAGGCCACCCTGGGCAATACCGTGATGAAAGGCAACGTGAAAAAAGTGCGTCGCCTGTATAACGACAAAGTTATCGCCGGTTTTGCAGGCGGCACCGCAGACGCCTTCACGCTGTTTGAACTGTTTGAACGCAAGCTGGAAATGCACCAGGGCCATCTGGTCAAAGCCGCCGTTGAGCTGGCGAAAGACTGGCGCACCGACCGTATGCTGCGCCGCCTCGAAGCGCTGCTGGCGGTGGCGGATGAAAACGCCTCGCTTATCATCACCGGCAACGGCGACGTGGTGCAGCCGGAAAACGACCTGATCGCCATCGGTTCCGGCGGGCCTTACGCGCAGGCCGCGGCGCGCGCGCTGCTGGAAAACACCGAGCTTGGCGCTCGTGAAATCGTAGAGAAGTCGCTGGGGATTGCGGGTGATATCTGCATCTACACCAACCACTTCCTCACCATCGAAGAATTACCTTCTAAAGCGTAAGGATCTCCCATGTCTGAAATGACTCCTCGCGAAATTGTCAGCGAACTCGACAAACACATTATCGGTCAGGACGCGGCGAAGCGTTCTGTCGCTATCGCGCTGCGTAACCGCTGGCGCCGTATGCAGCTTAACGAAGAGCTGCGCCATGAAGTGACGCCGAAAAATATTCTGATGATTGGCCCGACCGGCGTCGGTAAAACCGAAATCGCCCGTCGTCTGGCGAAGCTCGCCAACGCGCCGTTTATTAAAGTGGAAGCGACCAAGTTCACCGAAGTGGGCTACGTAGGTAAAGAAGTGGATTCTATCATCCGCGATCTAACCGATTCCGCTATTAAAATGGTGCGCATGCAGTCCATCGAGAAAAACCGCTATCGCGCTGAAGAGCTGGCCGAAGAGCGTATTCTTGACGTTCTGATCCCGCCAGCAAAGAACAACTGGGGCCAGCCGGAGCAGGCGCAGGAGCCTTCCGCCGCCCGTCAGGCGTTCCGCAAAAAACTGCGTGAAGGCGAGCTCGACGACAAAGAGATTGAAATCAATCTCGCCGCCGCGCCGATGGGCGTGGAGATTATGGCGCCTCCTGGTATGGAAGAGATGACCAGCCAGCTGCAGTCGATGTTCCAGAACCTGGGCGGCCAGAAGCAGAAACCGCGCAAGCTGAAAATCAAAGACGCCATGAAGCTGCTGGTGGAAGAAGAAGCGGCGAAGCTGGTTAACCCGGAAGAGCTGAAAGAGCAGGCTATCGAAGCGGTTGAGCAGCACGGCATCGTCTTTATCGACGAGATCGACAAAATCTGTAAGCGCGGCAACGTTTCCGGCCCGGATGTCTCCCGCGAAGGCGTGCAACGCGACCTGCTGCCGCTGGTGGAAGGCTGCACCGTCTCCACCAAGCACGGCATGGTGAAAACCGACCACATCCTGTTTATCGCCTCCGGCGCGTTCCAGGTGGCAAGCCCGTCTGACCTTATTCCGGAACTGCAGGGCCGCTTGCCTATCCGCGTAGAGCTGCAGGCGCTGACCACCGAAGACTTTGAGCGCATCCTGACTGAGCCGAACGCATCGGTCACCATGCAGTACAAAGCGCTGATGGCGACCGAAGGGGTGAACATCGACTTTACTGACGATGGCATCCGCCGTATCGCCCAGGCCGCGTGGCAGGTGAACGAAACCACCGAAAACATCGGCGCGCGTCGTCTGCACACCGTGCTGGAGCGCCTGATGGAAGATATCTCTTACGACGCCAGCGACCTCGGCGGCCAGAGCATTACCATTGATGCGCAATACGTAAGCAAACATCTGGATGAGCTGGTGGCAGATGAAGATCTGAGCCGTTTTATCCTATAATCGCGCGCAACGCATTTTCATCACAGTTGATGGGGGCAATGCCCCCATTTTTTATTGTTGGCGCACTCATGACTGAAACCGTTTCTTTAAGCCGTACCCAGGCCTGGCTGGAAAGCCTGCGCCCGCGTACGCTGCCTCTCGCTTTCGCCTCGATTGTGGTCGGCACGGCGCTTGCCTACTGGCAAGGCATGTTCGATCCCCTCGTCGCTCTGCTGGCGCTGCTCACCGCCGGGCTTCTACAAATTCTCTCGAACCTCGCCAATGATTATGGCGACGCGGTAAAAGGCAGCGACAAGGCGGACCGCATCGGCCCGTTGCGCGGCATGCAAAAAGGGGTGATCACCGCGACGCAGATGAAGCGGGCGCTGGTTGTCACCGTTATCCTGATTTGCCTTTCCGGCCTTGCGCTGGTGCGCGTCGCCTGTCATACCATGACGGACTTTGTCGGCTTTCTGGCGCTTGGCGCGCTCTCTATCGTCGCCGCCATTACCTATACCGTCGGCAACCGCCCTTACGGCTATATGGGGCTTGGCGATCTCTCGGTGCTTATTTTCTTTGGCTGGCTGAGCGTTATCGGCAGCTGGTATTTACAGGCGCACACGCTGATCGGGGCGATTGTCCTGCCTGCCACCGCCAGCGGCCTGCTGGCTGCCGCCGTGTTGAACATTAATAACCTGCGCGATATCGACAGCGACCGCATGAACGGTAAAAACACGCTGGCGGTGCGTCTGGGGCCGGTGATGGCGCGCCGCTACCACGTTGCGCTGCTGATGGGCTCGCTGCTCTGCCTTGCGGTTTTTAACCTGCTGTGGCTGCAAAGCGCCTGGGGCTGGCTGTTTGTTCTCGCCGCCCCTTTGCTGGTTAAACAGGCGCGCTATGTCTTAAGCGAGCAAGAACCCGTCGCGATGCGCCCGATGCTTGAGCGCACGGTAAAAGGCGCGCTGCTGGTTAACCTGTTGTTTGCGCTGGGCGTTGTGCTCAGCCGCGTGCCTTTTTAGCTGACAAATATCAATTAACAATTGATGATTTTGCCAACAATGCGCGTTAAGCGATATACTGAAAACTCTTGCAGCAACTAAGCGTTAAGCCAATGAAATACGATACTTCTGAGCTTTGTGATATCTACCAGGAAGAGGTCAACGTCGTTGAGCCGCTTTTTACTAACTTTGGCGGCCGCTCTTCGTTTGGCGGACAAATCATCACGGTAAAATGTTTCGAGGACAACGGGTTGCTGTATGAGCTGCTCGAGGAGAACGGCCGCGGCCGCGTGCTGCTGGTCGACGGCGGCGGCTCGGTACGCCGTGCGCTGGTCGATGCCGACCTTGCGCGCCTCGCAGTGCAGAACGAGTGGGAAGGCCTGGTGGTCTATGGCGCGGTGCGTCAGGTGGACGACCTTGAAGAGCTCGACCTCGGCATTCAGGCCATCGCCGCCATTCCGGTGGGCGCGGCTGGGGAAGGCATCGGCGAAAGCGACGTGCGCGTTAATTTCGGCGGCGTCACCTTCTTCTCCGGCGACCATCTCTATGCCGACAATACGGGCATTATCCTCTCCGAAGATCCGCTGGATATCGAATAACAAAAACGGGCGCTTCAGGCGCCCGTTTTTGTTTGGTCAAAGCGTAAAATCACACTTCTTCCATTTTGCCCAGCAGCGCCTGCAGACGCTCCTGCCATACGTGTTGCTGTTCGCGCAGCTGATGGTTCTCACGCTCCAGCTCTTCGCGGCTGCCCTGCGCGTTTTGTACTTCCTGCGCCAGGCTGTTGTTCTTTTCTTTCAGCTCTTCGATTTCCATCTGCAAAAGCGTGATGGTATCAACCGCCTGCTGTACTTTTGCTTCCAGTTTCTCAAACACTTCAAATGACATCGTCATACCTCTCCTGAATTGCAAGGCGTTGATGGATGGCTATCCTCGTCCCGGTTGCCGGCGACGCCTTATGTTACGTGCGAAAACGCTAGTCCCGATTGTATGAAGCGTGACAGCCAGTGTCCAGCGGCATCCCGCGCTGTTTGCGGATTGCCACACTTTTCAGCCTATGCTGAATGCCCTTTGCAAGCATTGCAGGTAGTTATTAACATTTCCCTCACCCATTTCGCGCATTTATGGTGCCAGCGCAATTTATCCTTTTCTGAAATAGCGCGAAAACGCTCATTTTCTTGACGCATCACACACATTTCGATTTCGTTATTTCTCGTTTTTGCTCGTTAACGATAAATTAACACTGTGTCTACACGACATACCGGACAGTTTTACCGCCCGGCTAACAATAACATTCACTTTGCCTTCAGGACCCCGATTATGAGTCAAACATCAACCTTAAAAGGACAGTGCATCGCAGAGTTCCTCGGTACCGGGTTGTTGATTTTCTTCGGTGTAGGATGTGTGGCTGCGCTGAAAGTGGCAGGCGCCAGTTTCGGCCAGTGGGAAATCAGTATCATCTGGGGTTTGGGGGTGGCGATGGCCATCTATCTGACCGCAGGCGTGTCTGGTGCGCATCTGAATCCGGCGGTAACCATAGCGTTGTGGCTGTTCGCCTGCTTTGACGGGCGCAAAGTTGTACCTTTTATCTTTTCTCAGTTTGCCGGCGCTTTTTGCGCAGCGGCGTTAGTTTACGGGCTTTATTACAATCTTTTTTACGACTACGAACAGACACACCATATGGTCCGCGGCAGTGTGGAAAGCCTCGACCTGGCCGGTATTTTTTCTACTTACCCGAATCCGCATATTAATTTTATGCAGGCCTTCGCAGTAGAAATGATTATCACAGCTATCCTGATGGGCGTGATCCTGGCGTTAACCGACGACGGCAACGGCATTCCGCGTGGTCCGCTGGCGCCCTTGTTGATTGGTCTGCTGATTGCGGTCATCGGCGCCTCCATGGGGCCGCTCACCGGCTTCGCCATGAACCCGGCGCGCGACTTAGGACCGAAAGCCTTCGCCTGGCTTGCGGGCTGGGGTAATGTCGCCTTTACTGGCGGGCGTGAGATCCCCTACTTCCTGGTGCCCGCGCTGGGTCCGGTGGTCGGGGCGGCGCTTGGCGCATTCGGCTATCGCAAATTGATTGGCCGCCATTTACCGTGTGATGCTTGCGTGGATGACGCTGAAGAGCAGTCCACCGCCGCACAACAAAAAGCTTCGCTGTAACAGATTGACGGGACACCACTATGACTACAGAAAAAAAGTATATCGTCGCGCTCGACCAGGGTACGACCAGCTCACGCGCCGTGGTACTGGATCATAACGCGAATATCGTCAGCGTCTCGCAGCGCGAGTTTACGCAAATCTATCCGAAAGCGGGCTGGGTAGAGCATGACCCCATGGAAATCTGGGCTTCGCAAAGCTCCACGCTGGTGGAAGCGCTGGCGAAAGCGGACATCAGCTCCGATCAGATTGCCGCCATCGGCATTACCAACCAGCGCGAAACGGCGGTGGTGTGGGAACGTGAAACCGGCAAGCCGATTCATAACGCTATCGTCTGGCAGTGCCGCCGAACGTCGGAGATTTGCGAGCAGCTTAAGCGCGACGGCATGGAAGAGTACGTGCGTGAGGCTACCGGCCTGGTTATCGACCCTTATTTCTCCGGCACCAAAGTGAAATGGATTCTGGACCATGTGGAAGGCGCGCGCGAACGCGCCCATCGCGGCGAACTGCTGTTCGGCACGGTTGACACCTGGCTTATCTGGAAAATGACCCAGGGACGCGTGCACGTAACCGACTACACCAACGCTTCCCGCACCATGCTGTTCAACATTCACGATCTCGACTGGGATGACAAAATGCTGGACGCGCTGGATATCCCGCGTGCGATGCTGCCCCAGGTGCGTAAATCGTCTGAGGTCTACGGCCAGACCAACATCGGCGGTAAAGGCGGCACCCGTATTCCTATCGCCGGCATCGCGGGCGACCAGCAGGCGGCGCTGTTCGGCCAGCTCTGCGTGAAGGAAGGGATGGCGAAAAACACCTACGGCACCGGCTGCTTCATGCTGATGAACACTGGCGATAAAGCGGTGAAGTCGACCCATGGTCTGCTTACCACCATCGCCTGCGGCCCGCGCGGCGAAGTGAATTACGCGCTGGAAGGCGCCGTGTTTATGGCGGGCGCGTCCATTCAATGGCTGCGCGACGAGATGAAGCTTATCAGCGACGCTTTCGATTCCGAATATTTCGCCACCAAAGTGAAGGATACCAACGGCGTTTACGTCGTTCCGGCCTTTACCGGCCTGGGCGCGCCGTACTGGGACCCGTATGCCCGCGGCGCCATTTTCGGCCTGACACGCGGCGTGAACTCCAACCACATCATCCGCGCTACGCTTGAGTCTATCGCTTTCCAGACCCGCGACGTGCTGGAAGCGATGCAGGCGGATTCCGGCATGCGCCTGCATGCGCTGCGTGTGGATGGCGGCGCGGTAGCCAATAACTTCCTGATGCAGTTCCAGGCCGATATTCTCGGCACGCGCGTGGAACGTCCGGAAGTGCGCGAAGTCACCGCGCTTGGCGCTGCCTACCTGGCGGGCCTCGCAGTGGGTTACTGGCAGAACCTGGATGAGCTTCAGGAAAAAGCGGTCATCGAGCGCGAATTCCGTCCGGGCATCGAAACCGTAGAGCGCAACTACCGCTACGACGGCTGGAAAAAAGCGGTCAAACGCGCCATGGCGTGGGAAGAGCGCGAAGAGTAATCCCTCCCCTTTCTCCCGCCTGCGGGCGGGAGAGTTTCCCCCGTTTTACCGATCCTGCCGCCAGATAGTGTATCCTTTGCATCAGAACTCCCCTTTTTGATGGTCAGCAGTGAATGAAAGAGATCGAAAAAGCAGAAATTAAGCGTCTGAGCGACCGGCTCGACGCCATCCGCCACCAGCAGGCCGCCACGCCGCTGACGGAAGCAGCAGACAAATACATGGAGCTGGAAAAAGAGAAAGAGACGCTTGAGGCGGAAATCGCTCGTCTGCACGACGTACGCAATCAGAAGCTCAGCAAAGAGGCGCAGAAGCTGATGGCGATGCCGTTTAAGCGCGCCATTACCAAAAAAGAGCAGGCCGATATGGGCAAGCTGAAGAAAAGCGTGCGTGGGCTGGTGGTGGTGCATCCAATGACCGCGCTGGGCCGCGAGATGGGTTTAAAAGAGATGACAGGCTTTGCGAAAAGCGAGTTTTAATCGCTGCCTGGCCCCTGCCACCGGGGCCAACGCGTTATCGAAATGAAAGTTTAATCTGAGCGCCACACGCTGCGGCATATCGTTCAAGCATCTCAAGCGAGGCATTCATAACATTATGTTCGAGCTGAGATACTGCAGGTGACGAGATGCCCATGCGTTTCGCCACCTCACTCTGCGTTAAACCCGCTTTTAATCGCATTGCGTTAAGCATTGCCTGCATTTCTTCCTCGCGGTGCTCTTCTTCCCAGGCCGCGCGTACAGCCGGGTCCGCGAGCGCCTTCGCTTTTACTTCAGAAAATGTCACCCCTTTAACTTTCATCAGTAAGCTCCTTTAGTCTTGCCAGTGCGAGAACAATCTCCGGCTTCGGCGTTTTCGGCGTTTTCTTCACCCAGGTGCGCAAAATATAAATCTTGCGACCAGTGGCAAAAGCGAAAAGCGTTCTGGAAATATCTTTCGCGCCTACGCGTAACTCAAATAACTTTTCAGTTACCGCAACAGTATGAGGATAACGTAAACAGGGTCCCTGCGCTTCCAGCTTTTCGAGTCCTTTAAGCGCTTTTGCCTGCATAACAGGGTCAAGCTCATAAATTTCATATTCCGCAGCAGGGTGAAAAATGAGTTCAAACATTCCTTTCCCAGATTAGGTCCATTAACCCGCAATGGCAGAACATTCATCATTTCTGATCATTGCTTCAGCAGAACACAGAATAAAAGGGACGGATAACCTTGAGGAATTAACGCTCCGCTTTTACGAGCAAGCTTCCAGAGAATCGCGTTATACAGGCTAAGCCGGAGCGGCAAGCGCGTAATTGGTCCAACCAATCTCAACCAAAATTTCTCTGACTCTCACAGAACCCCAAAAATCAGTAACCATCGCGTTGCTTAAAACTAACATCTGATTAACCATTCATTGTCACTTACCCTACAAACCCACTTTGGTTGGACCACTTTTACAAAACGCCATGACAGATGAGCGCAGACTCACCGCGGCGCTGAGCGGTCCCCAGGAGACAGGCAATGGAACTCTGGCAACAGAATTACGACCCGGCAGGCAACCTCTGGCTCTCCAGCCTGATTGCCGCGCTGCCCATCCTCTTTTTCTTTTTCGCGCTGATTAAGCTCAAGCTGAAAGGCTACCTGGCGGCGACCATTACCGTCGCCATCGCGCTGCTGGTGGCGCTGTTCTTCTACCGCATGCCGGTCGACCGGGCTTTCGCCTCGGTGATTTATGGCTTCTTCTATGGTCTGTGGCCGATAGCCTGGATAATCATCGCGGCGGTCTTCGTCTATAAAATTTCCGTGAAGACCGGGCAGTTCGACATCATCCGGTCATCAATACTCTCAATCACGCCGGACCAGCGCTTACAAATGCTGATTGTCGGCTTCTCCTTCGGGGCGTTTCTGGAAGGGGCGGCGGGATTTGGTGCGCCGGTGGCGATTACCGCCGCCTTGCTGGTCGGGCTTGGCTTTAACCCGCTCTACGCGGCAGGCCTGTGCCTTATCGTTAACACCGCGCCCGTCGCCTTTGGCGCAATGGGCATTCCGATTCTGGTGGCAGGCCAGGTGACGGGCATCGACAGCTTCGCCATCGGCCAGATGGTGGGCCGTCAGCTGCCGTTCCTGACCATTATCGTGCTCTTCTGGATCATGGCGATCATGGACGGCTGGCGCGGCGTGAAAGAGACGTGGCCGGCGGTGCTGGTGGCGGGCGGTTCGTTCGCCATCGCCCAGTATTTAAGCTCGAACTTTATTGGCCCGGAGCTGCCGGACATCATCTCCTCGCTGGTGTCGCTGGTCTGTCTGACGCTGTTTTTGAAACGCTGGCAGCCGGTGCGCATCTTCCGCTTTGGCGATGTGGGCGCGTCAATGGTCGACCAGACGCTGGCGCGTAAAAATTACACGCCAGGTCAGGTGGTGCGCGCCTGGACGCCGTTCCTGTTCCTCACCGCCACGGTCACGCTCTGGAGCGTGCCGCCATTTAAGGCGCTGTTCGCGAAGAACGGCCCGCTGGCGGACTGGGTCTTTAACGTCGCCGTGCCGCATCTCGACAAGCTGGTGGCACGCATGCCGCCGGTGGTGGCGCAAGCCACGCCGTACCCGGCGGTCTACAAGTTCGACTGGTTCTCCGCCACCGGCACCGCCATTCTCGTTGCCGCGATAATCTCTATCATCTGGTTGCGGATGAAGCCGAAAGCGGCGGTGGAGACCTTCGCCCAGACGCTAAGAGAGCTGGCGCTGCCCATCTACTCCATCGGCATGGTGCTCGCCTTCGCCTTTATCTCTAACTACTCCGGGCTGTCGTCAACGCTTGCGCTGGCGCTCTCCCACACCGGCAGCGCGTTCCCGTTCTTCTCGCCGTTCCTCGGCTGGCTCGGCGTTTTCCTGACCGGCTCGGACACCTCGTCGAACGCGCTGTTCGCCGCCCTTCAGGCCACCGCCGCCCAGCAAATCGGCGTGTCGGATATTCTGATGGTGGCGGCCAACACCACCGGCGGCGTGACTGGCAAGATGATTTCGCCGCAGTCCATCGCCATCGCCTGCGCGGCGGTGGGGCTGGTGGGCAAAGAATCTGACCTGTTCCGTTTTACCGTGAAGCACAGCCTGATCTTCACCTGCATGGTGGGCCTTATCACCACGCTTCAGGCCTATGTCTTCACCTGGATGATCCCATGACGACCATGACAAAGCGCCTCGCCGACCACCTGGTGGAGCGCATCCGTATTTTTATCCGCGACCGGGGACTGGAGGCGGGCATGCGTTTGCCCGCCGAGCGCAAGTTCGCCGCCGAGCTTGGCGTATCGCGCAATTCCCTGCGCGAGGCGATACAAATCCTTATCCGTGAAGGACTGCTCATCAGCCGTCGCGGCGGCGGCACCTTTTTGCGCTACCAGCTGGAACCCTGGTCGGAACAGCGCATCGTGCAGCCTATCCGCAGCCTGCTGGCGGACGACCCTGGCTACCGCTACGACATATTAGAGGCGCGTCACGCCATTGAGGCCAGCACCGCCTGGCACGCGGCCCTTCGCGCCACCCCCGCGGATAAAGAGAAGCTGCAAATTTGCTTTGACGCGACGCTGAAGTTTACCGAGCAGGATGACCCGGACCTCGCCGCCCAGGCGGATGTGCGTTTTCATCTGGCGATTGCCGAAGCGTCGCACAATATCGTGCTGCTACAGACCATGCGCGGTTTCTTCGACCTGCTGCAATCCTCCGTCATGGAGAGCCGTCAGCGGATGTACCTGCAACCGCCGATTTTCTCGCAGCTCACTGAACAGCACCGCGAAATGCTGGACGCGATTCTGGCAGGCGACGCCGAGCGGGCGCGCAAAGCGGTGATGCAACACCTCGGTTTTGTTCATTCCACCATTAAACAACTTGATGAAGATGTCGCCCGCCAGGCGCGCGTGACCCGCCTGCCCGACGACCTGCTCACACTTCCCAGGGAGAAAAAATCATGATTATTTCAGCGGCAAGTGACTACCGGGCCGCGGCGCAGCGCAAGCTGCCGCCTTTTCTGTTCCACTATATCGACGGCGGCGCTTACGCTGAATATACCCTGCGTCGTAATGTGGAAGACCTTTCGCAGGTGGCGCTGCGCCAGCGCGTGCTGAAGAACATGTCTGATTTAAGCCTTGAGACAACGCTCTTTAACGAGACGCTCTCTATGCCGGTGGCACTCGCCCCCGTCGGGCTGTGCGGCATGTACGCCCGTCGCGGCGAAGTGCAGGCGGCGCGCGCGGCGGCGGCGAAGGGCATTCCCTTTACCCTTTCCACCGTTTCCGTCTGCCCGATTGAAGAGGTCGCGCCCGCCATTAATCGCCCGATGTGGTTCCAGCTCTATGTGCTGCGCGACCGGGGTTTTATGCGCAACGCCCTGGAGCGCGCCAAAGCGGCGGGCTGCTCAACGCTGGTCTTTACCGTGGATATGCCGACCCCTGGCGCACGCTATCGCGACGCCCACTCCGGCATGAGCGGCGCCAACGCCGCCCTGCGCCGTTACTGGCAGGCGGTGACGCACCCGCAATGGGCCTGGGATGTGGGGCTGCACGGCCGCCCGCACGATCTCGGCAATATCTCCACCTATCTTGGCAAACCGACCGGGCTTGAGGATTACATCGGCTGGCTTTCGAACAACTTCGACCCGTCTATCTCCTGGAAAGACCTGGAGTGGATCCGCGAATTCTGGGACGGCCCGATGGTGATTAAAGGCATCCTCGACCCGGAAGATGCCCGCGACGCGGTACGCTTCGGCGCCGACGGCATTGTGGTCTCCAACCACGGCGGCCGCCAGCTCGACGGCGTGCTCTCTTCCGCCCGCGCCCTGCCCGCCATCGCCGACGCGGTGAAAGGTGACATTGCTATTCTCGCCGACAGCGGCATTCGCAACGGGCTGGACGTGGTGCGCATGATTGCACTCGGCGCCGACAGCGTGCTGCTGGGCCGCGCCTACCTTTACGCCCTCGCCACGCACGGTGAGAAAGGGGTCGCTAATTTGCTGAATCTGATTGAAAAAGAGATGCGGGTGGCGATGACGCTGACCGGCGCGAAATCTGTTAAAGAGATCACGCGCGAGTCGCTGGTGCCGGCGCCGGAGTTCACCTCCGTGCTGGCGGAGTTGCCTGCGGCCAGCGCGCAGACGAAACGGCATAACGCGGCGTAAGCGCCTTTAACGGCGGGTGGCGCTGTGCTTACCCGCCCTGCGGAAACAGGCCTGCAAGGGTGAAGCATCCTCAGTGACTCTCACCTTCACCTCAAATCGGCTGAAATTGAGGTGATGATGGTTAGCCTCTGATAAAACGGCAAGCCTCATGCTGTAAAACCAGCCGCCCTGGCAGCAACTTACCCTCTGCCCCACAACCTGCGCGAAAAGCTTTCTATCTTGCCGCTAAGACGCCGCTTCTGCATGGTTTTCGCCCAGCTGGCAGAAAGCCCGGCGGCGCTCAGCAAGCGATGGTACTGCTCATCGTCGAATGGGTTGTGCCAGGCGATGGCGGCGGCCTCTTTTACCGAAACGCCGCTTACGCGCGACACTAACGCCAGCGGCGCGTCGGCGGCAACCTTGCCTTCTGCAATGACCCGGTAAAGCCAGCCGCAGCGCGTTTTCTCCTGCATCAGACCGGAAAGGTCGCCGATACCAGAGTGAAAATTCACTTTGAAGCAGGGCGATCGCGGCTGGGTGACCTGAATCAGCGCGTCGCCCCACTGAAAGATATCGCCGATAAAGACATTCGCTTCCGTAAGCCCGACGGTGGAGAGGTTTTCGCCAAAAGCGGGAGCGACAAACCACGCCGCCTGCTCGGGAAACTCCCGCGCCCACTGCTCATAATGCTCGCGCGGATAGTGGCATAGCGCCCGGTCCGGTCCGCCGTGGATCTTTTTCTCTGCCTGCTGGTCGCCCACCAGCCCGCGGTCGGTCAGGGATAATTCGCCCTCCACCTGCACTTTGCCGATGGCGCTGGGCCGCGAGCCTTCATACTCACGCACCTTGCCGATAAAAACGGTTACGGGATACTCCATTCGCGCCTCCTTATGCGGATATAAAAAAAGCGAGCCATCAGGCTCGCTTCTTAGCGGTCATTTTGCAATCTTATTTCTGAGAAGCGAAACGCTCAGCCGCTTCGTCCCAGTTCACCACGTTCCAGAACTCTTTGATGTAGTCCGGACGACGGTTCTGGAATTTCAGGTAGTAAGCGTGCTCCCACACGTCCAGGCCCAGGATCGGGTAGCCGGAAGCGCCGGAGATAGCTTCGCCCATCAGCGGAGAATCCTGGTTAGCGGTGGAAACCACGGCCAGCTTATCGCCCTGCTTAACCAGCCACGCCCAGCCGGAGCCGAAACGGGTAGCCGCCGCTTTTTCGAACTCTTCTTTGAATTTCTCAACGGAGCCGAAGTCGCGCTCGATAGCCGCTTTCAGGTCGCCCTGCAGGGTGGTGCCTTTTTTCAGGCCTTTCCAGAACAGGCTGTGGTTAGCGTGGCCGCCTGCGTTGTTACGCAGAACGGTTTTCTTGTCAGCCGGCACCTGATCCAGTTTGGTGATCAGCTCTTCCACCGGCAGGTTAGCGAATTCCGGCAGGCTTTCCAGCGCCGCGTTGGCGTTGTTAACGTAAGTCTGGTGATGTTTGGTGTGATGGATTTCCATCGTCTGCTTGTCGAAATGCGGTTCCAGGGCGTCGTAAGCATACGGCAGGGAAGGCAGTGTATAGCTCATAATCATCTCCATTTATTGTCGGGCGGCAGAGGGGTGTTAACGCCGCGTAAGCAGTGGGTTCATTATAGTTAATTAAGTGATATTGAAAATGTTTATCAATGCCGCAGTTTTAATAAGGTTATAAATTTTCTTTCTAATGCCTGGAATTGGCGCAGCGCAGCGTAACCCACTTGCCTGTGCGAAGCGCCGTTTACCCGCCTGAAGCGGGGCTTGCAGCTCTTCTGGTGATATGGCGCTTGCTTCTTAATTTTTCGGAAAACTTTTAACTCCGGCCATGCTTCACACTCATTTACGTGAAACAAATTATGAAACAGGGCCTTACGACGCTTTATTAAGAGAAACGCCGAACTGCTGGCGCCATACGCGCGGCGTTACGCCCGTCTCACGCGTAAACACCACCGAGAAGTAATTGCTGTCTTCGAAGCCGCAGCGCGAGGCGATATCGCTAATCAGCATCTCGGTATGGCGAAGCAGATATTGCGCCTGGCAGATGCGCAGCTGACGCAGGTACTGGCTGATGGTCATGCCGGTCTGCTGGCGGAAAAGCTGGCGCAGCGGCCGCTCCGGCGCCTGGTGACGCTCGCAAAAACGCGCCAGGTCAAAATCCGTTTCCAGGCTTTTACCGAGCGCGGCGATAAGCAGATCGAGCGTTTCGCCCTGCTCCGTCGCCGCGTCGTCGGCGGGCTGATAACGGTGGCGGCGCAGCGTGATGCAAAGCTGCAAAAAGAGGCTCTCCGCCAGACACTGCGACAGCGCATCGGGCTTCACGCTCTCATGCTCCAGCTGGTTGATGAGCTGGCGCGCCTGCGCCATCCCCTGACTTCCCAGCCGCCAGCGCGCTTCGCTGCCGCGCGGCGGTTGCAAAAGCTCCGCCCAGTCCACGTTGAGGCGCAGCCGCTCGGGGCAATAGATGATGTTATGCAGCACCAGGTCGTTCACCGCCTGATAGCTGTGGCGGTCTTCGGCGCGAATGTAAAAGAGATCGCCGCAGGTGATGCGCCAGGGCCGGTCGTTAAGCACGTGCAGGCCATTGCCGCGCCACACCAGCACCAGTTCGCAGAAGTCGTGGGAATGCTCGGCGAAGACATTTTGCGGATAGCGATCCGCCACCGCGACGGCCTGGACGGCGGTGGCGAAAAAGTCATCTTTTTTGAGGATTACCTGGTCGGCCACAACACGCCCCTGGAAGCTAAATAGTCAGAAAGTATCGACGTTTTTGGCGCGTAAGAGGGTGATTTGTCTCGCGTTACTGAAACGGGCAGTCGCGCCCAAGACGAATTTCGCGCGGCGACCAGCAGAACTCGCGCTTAAACAGCGTGGAGAAATGGTTGCTGTCGCCAAAGCCGCACTGGTAAGCAATATCGGTCACGCTCTCAGTTGCCGGTGCAGCGTTCTGAGGGAGAGGCTGAATTTATCGGCGAGCTGCTCCCAGCACACCTCCTCGGCGAAATGGTCTTCAAGCCAGGCGATCATCTGATTAAGCCGCTCGTCAGCTTTGCCGCTGTTTTCCGCCAGGCTGCTCTTACGCAGCAAAATCAGCAACTGCATAAAGAGGATCTCGCGGTTAGCGATGGCGGGGGTATCGGCGGCTTCGCCCAGCGCTTCTATCTGTTCGATAAGCCCGCGCACCTGCTGCAACACCTGCTGGCCCACCCGCCAGTGAGAGGCGTAGTTGCCGTCCTGCTCCTGCGGCAGCAGCCGCTCCAGCCCGGCGATAAACGAAAACGCATCCGGCGCGCGGTAAAGCACGTTCGTCAGACAGAGGTTTTCGGTGTGCTCAAAAAGGTGCCGGTCGTGGTCGCGCACAAAGCAAACGGAACCGCCGCTTAGCGTATAGGGCTGGCCGTTGAAAATATGAGTACCGGTGCCGTGCTCAACAATCACGATTTCCCAGAAGTCGTGATGATGTTCTGGAAACGCCGCCTGCGGCAGCCGCGGTTCAATCGCTACCGTGGCATTGCCCGACGGGAAAAAATCAGCGCCGTATAAGACCGTCATGTTCGCCTCCTTCGCACCAGAAAGTAGCGTGATAGTAGTTAACCGCCCGGCGCCTCACCTTAAATTTCCGACAGGAAAACGCGCAAACTGCGCACGTTTTTTAAGAAACGACAGGAAAGATCCAGAAATGCGGCGAAGCTCACAGGGCCATGCTTCGCCCTCTAAACGCTGAACTGTGAAATCCCTCACGTTTACCTTTGTTCTGTTGCCAGCCGCGGTTTCGCGCTGTCAGTAACGTGAAGGTAACGGGCTGCGCGCCTTTTTAAACTGCGGGTAACGATTCAGACAAGGATACCCGCCATGACTCTTCGCCATAGCGTTGCCGTTGACCTGGGCGCCTCCAGCGGTCGCGTGATGCTGGCGCGTTACGACAGCGCGACCTGCGGCCTGCAACTGCGCGAAATCCACCGCTTCGCCAACAGCCTTAAGCCTCTTGAAGGCTTTGCTACCTGGGACGTGGACGTGCTGGAGGGCGAGATACGTATTGGGTTGCAGAAAGCCTGCGATGAAGCAAACGCTATCGACAGTATCGGCATCGACACCTGGGGCGTGGATTTCGTCTTGCTGGATAAAGCGGGCAACCGCGTCGGGCTGCCGGTTTCCTATCGCGACAGCCGCACGGAAGGGGTGATGCTGCGGGCATGCGCAGAACTGGGCCGCGAAGCTATCTATCGTCGCACCGGCATTCAGTTTCTACCGTTTAACACGCTCTATCAGCTACGCGCGCTCGCCGAACAGCAACCGGAACTGCTGGCGCAGGCCGAGCACGCGCTGCTGATGCCCGACTACCTCTGCTACCGCCTTACCGGCGAGCTGAACTGGGAATACACCAACGCCACCACCACGCAACTGATCAACATTCACACCGGCGCCTGGGATGAAACGCTGCTGGCGTGGGCGGGCGTGCCGACGCGCTGGTTTGGCGCGCCCACCCGTCCGGGCAAGGTTATCGGCCACTGGGTTTGCCGTGAAGGCCGGTCTGTGCCGGTGGTGTGCGTCGCCACTCACGATACCGCCAGCGCGGTTATCGCCGCGCCTTTGCAGGATAGCGACGCCGCCTGGATCTCCTCCGGCACCTGGTCGCTGATGGGTTTTGAGAGCAGCACCCCGTACGCCAGCGAGCAGGCGCTGGCCGCCAACATCACCAACGAAGGCGGCGCGCAAGGGCGCTACCGCGTGCTGAAAAACATTATGGGGCTGTGGCTGCTGCAACGCGTAACCAAAGAACAGAACGTGAGCGACCTGCCGGGGCTTATCCAGCAGGCGCAGCAGCTTCCGGCCTGTCGGTTTGTGATTAACCCCAACGACGACCGCTTTATCAATCCGCAGAGCATGAGCGACGAAATTCAGGCCGCCTGCCGGGAAAGCGGCCAGCCCGTCCCGCAAAGCGCGGCGGAGCTGGCGCGCTGCATCTTCGACAGCCTGGCGCTGCTGTATGCGCAGGTCCTGCAGGAGCTGGCGCAGCTTCGCGGCAAGCCCTTTACCCGTCTGCATATCGTGGGCGGCGGCAGCCAGAACCGCTTCTTAAACCAGCTTTGCGCCGACGCCTGCGGCATCCCGGTTACCGCCGGGCCGGTGGAAGCCTCCACCCTTGGCAATATCGGCTGCCAGCTGATGGCGCTTGATGAAATAGCGGATGTGGATGATTTCCGCCGGCTCATCGCCGCCAGCCAGCCGCAGGAGGCGTTTCTTCCCCGTACAGACAGCGAAATTGCCCGCTTCGTTGCGCAGTTTCAGCACAACCCAAAAACACGTAAGGAGCTTTGCGCATGACCACTCACATTCATCAGGCCTGGGAACTGGCGAAACAGCGCTTCGTCGCCGTCGGGGTTGACGCCGACGAGGCGCTGCGCCAGCTCGACCGCCTGCCGGTCTCCATGCACTGCTGGCAAGGCGATGACGTCGCCGGGTTTGAGAACCCGCAGGGCGGGCTGACCGGCGGCATTCAGGCCACCGGCAACTACCCGGGCAAAGCGCGCAACGCCGATGAACTGCGCGCCGACCTCGAACAGGCGATGCGCCTGATCCCAGGACCGAAGCGCCTTAATCTGCACGCTATTTATCGGGAAGCCGACGCCCCGGTGGCGCGCAACGAGATCAAGCCGCAGCACTTTGAAAACTGGGTCGCGTGGGCGAGAAAACAACAGCTGGGGCTCGACTTCAACCCCTCCTGCTTTTCGCACCCGCTGAGCGCCGACGGCTTTACCCTTTCGCACGCCAACCCGGAAATTCGTCAGTTCTGGATTGAGCACTGCCAGGCGAGCCGCCGCGTTTCCGCGTACTTCGGCGAGCAGCTCGGCACCCCGTCGGTGATGAATATCTGGATCCCGGACGGCATGAAGGATATGCCGGTGGACCGTCTGGCGCCGCGTCAACGCTTGCTGTCGGCGCTGGATGAGGTGATTAGCGAAAAGCTTAACCCGGCGCACCATATTGACGCCGTGGAGAGCAAGCTGTTCGGCATCGGCGCGGAAAGCTACACCGTCGGCTCCAACGAGTTCTGTCTGGGTTACGCCGCCAGTCGCCAGACCGCACTTTGCCTGGACGCCGGTCATTTTCACCCGACTGAAGTTATCTCCGACAAAATCTCCAGCGCGATGCTCTACGTGCCGCGCCTGCTTTTGCACGTCAGCCGCCCGGTGCGCTGGGACAGCGATCACGTCGTGCTGCTGGATGACGAAACCCAGGCCATCGCCAGCGAAATTATCCGCCACGACCTCTTCGACCGCGTGCACATCGGCCTGGATTTCTTCGACGCCTCCATCAACCGCATCGCCGCCTGGGTGATTGGCACCCGCAACATGAAAAAAGCGCTGCTGCGCGCGCTGCTGGAGCCTACCGCCCTGCTGCGCCAGCTGGAGCGGGAAGGCGATTACACCGGCCGCCTGGCGCTGCTGGAAGAGCAAAAATCGCTGCCGTGGCAGGCGGTCTGGGAGATGTACTGCCAGCAGCACGACGCCCCGGCCGACGCCGCCTGGCTTACCGCCGTCCGTCACTATGAACAACACGTCTTAAGCAAGCGCTAAGGAGCACTCATGCAACGCATTCTTTCTTCCTGGTTCGTACAGGGTATGGTGAAAGCCACCAGCGATATGTGGCTGAAGGGCTGGGACGAGCGTAACGGCGGCAACGTGAGCCTGCGCCTGGAGGCCGCCGACGTGGAGCCTTATCGCAACGAGTTTTACCCGCAGCCGCGCTGCGTGGAGCTGAGCGAACCCCGCCCGGAGCTGGCGGGCTGCTGGTTCCTGGTCACCGGCTCGGGAAAATTTTTCCGCAACGTGCAGCTCGACCCGGCGGACACGCTGGTGCTGCTGCAAATCACCGACGACGGCATGGCCTATCACCTCCACTGGGGGCTGACCAACGGCGGCCTGCCGACCTCAGAGCTTGCTTCGCACTTCCAGTCGCACGCGGTGCGCAAGGCGGTTTCCGGCGGCAAAGACCGGGTGATCATGCACTGCCACGCCACCAATCTTATCGCCCTGAGCTTCGTGCTGGAGCTTAATGAAGCACGCTTCACCCGCATGCTGTGGGAAGGCAGCACCGAGTGCCTGGTGGTCTTCCCCGACGGCGTCGGCATCGTGCCGTGGATGGTGCCGGGCACCGACGGCATCGGCACCGCCACCTCGGAACAGATGAAAACCCACACCCTGGTGCTGTGGCCGCACCACGGCATTTTCGGCACCGGCCCGACGCTGGATGACGCCTTCGGCCTTATCGACACCGCGGAAAAGTCGGCGGAAATCCTGGTCAAAGTCATCGCTATGGGGGGTATGAAACAGACCATTACCCGTGAAGAATTAATTGCGCTGGGGGAGCGTTTCGGCGTTACCCCGCACGCCGGCGCCATTGCCCTTTAAATAACAACATCGCCCGACGCTCAGGTCGCCACAGGGCGGCCTTAGACGATCGTGAACCTCTCTACCTGCAAACTGCGTCACTACGTGGAGTACAAGCAAATGAAAATAAAAGCGATTTTAGGTTGTACACTCACCGTTGCCACCCTGGCGTTGTCCGGTTCCGCCCTGGCCGAAGTGAAAATCGCCCTGGTGGCGAAATCACTCGGCAACGGGTTTTTCGAAGCAGCGAACGTAGGGGCTCAGGAAGCCGCTAAAGAACTGGGGGATGTGAAAGTCATTTACACCGGCCCCACCACCACCACCACCGAAGCGCAGATCGAAGTGCTTAACGGACTGATCGCCCAGGGTGTGGACGCGATCGCCATCTCCGCCAACGATCCCGACGCTGTGGTGCCGGTGCTGAAAAAAGCGATGCAGCGCGGCATTAAGGTCGTCTCCTGGGATTCCGGCGTGGCGAAAGAGGGCCGCCAGATCCACCTCAACCCCTCCAACAACGCGCTGATTGGCGAAACCAACGTCAGGCTCGCCGCCGACGCGCTGAAAGCGCTGAACGTCGAAAAAGGCGACGTGGCGATTTTAAGCGCCACCCCCACCTCGACGAACCAGAACACCTGGATTGCCGAGATGAAAAAGGTGCTGCCGAACTACCCGTCGGTCAACCTGGTGACGGTGGCCTATGGCGACGACCTTTCTGATAAAAGCTACCGCGAAGCGGTGGGGTTGCTGAAGTCTTACCCCAACCTGAAAGTGATCGTCTCACCCTCCTCGGTGGGGATTGTGGCGGCGGCGCAGGCGGTGAAAGACCAGGGCAAAATCGGCCAGGTCTACGTGACGGGCCTGGGGCTGCCGTCTGAAATGGCCGGGGCGGTGAAATCGGGCGCGTCGAAAAGCTTCGCCATCTGGAACCCTATCGATCTTGGCTATGCGGCGACCTATCTGGCGGATGACCTGGTGAAAGGGTCGGCGACCAAAACCGAAGCGAGCATGGGCAAGCTCGGCAAAGTGAAGCTCGATGCCGAAGGCAACGGGGCGATGGCGGAGCCGTTCGTCTACGATGCCAGCAATATTGATAAGTTCTCGAAGATTTTCTGAGGCGGTACGGCCGAACAAGGCCACTGAACGGTGGGTGGCGCGTCGCTTACCCACCCTGCAACCTCCTGACCGTAGACGCGTTGGCGAAAAACGCCGCGGCTATGGTCGCTCAGAAAAAGGAGCATCAGCATGACGGCATCCACCCCTCTGCTGTCGCTTAAGGGCATCACCAAGGTTTTCCCTGGGGTGCGTGCGCTTGAGAACGTACAGCTCGATCTCTGGCCCGGTCGCGTGACGGCGCTGATTGGCGAAAACGGCGCGGGCAAATCCACGCTGGTCAAGGTAATGACCGGCATTTACCAGCCGGACGCGGGCGAACTGCTCTACAAAGCGATTCCCATCAGCCTGCCCAACCCGGAAGCGGCGCACAAGGTCGGCATCACCGCCATCCATCAGGAAACGGTGCTGTTTGACGAGCTCACCGTGACAGAGAACATTTTCGTCGGCCACTATCTGTATCGCGGGCTATTTAAAAAGCTCGACTGGGCCGCCATGCACCAGCAGGCGCGCGATATCCTGCGGCGCCTTGAGGTGAATATCGACCCGCGCGCGGTGCTGAAAACCTTAAGCATCGCCCAGCGGCATATGGTGGCGATTGCCCGGGCGCTCTCTTTCGACGCGCAGGTGGTGATTCTGGATGAGCCCACCGCCGCCCTCTCCCAGCATGAGATCCTGGAGTTTTATCAGATTGTCGAGCGCCTGAAGCAGGAAGGCAAAGCCATCCTGTTTATCTCGCACAAGTTCGATGAAATTTTCGAACTGGCGGACCACTACACCATCCTGCGCGACGGCGCGTTTGTCAGCGCAGGCGACATTGCCGGCATCACCGAAGAGAAAATGGTGGCGATGATGGTGGGGCGCGCCATCACGCAAACCTACCCGAAAGTGGCCTGCGAACCGGGCGAAACGGTGCTGGAGGTCAAAGACCTTTGCCATCCGACAGAGTTTGCCCATATCAGCTTTTCGCTGCGCAAAGGCGAAATCCTCGGCTTCTACGGGCTGGTGGGCGCCGGGCGCACCGAGCTTATGCAGGCGCTGTGCGGGGTGACGCGCCCTGCCAGCGGCGAAATCATCCTTAACGGCAAAACGGCGCAGTTCCGCCAGCCGGCGGACGCCATCGAAGCGGGCATTGTCTGCGTGCCGGAAGAGCGCCAGAAACAGGGGGCGATTATCGAGCTGCCCATCAGCCAGAACATTAGCCTGCCGCAGCTTAAGCGGCTGAACCCCAACGGCATTCTGCATGACGACCGCGAGTGGCAGCTTGCCGAAGAGTACGCCCGCCGCTTGCAGGTTAAAGCCTTCAGCTGGCGCCAGCCGGTGGAGACGCTCTCCGGCGGCAACCAGCAAAAGGTGGTCATTGGCAAATGGCTTGCCACCCAGCCCACCGTCATCATTCTGGATGAGCCCACCAAAGGCATCGACATCGGCTCGAAAGCCGCGGTGCATCAGTTTATGTCGGAGCTGGTAAGCCAGGGGCTGGCGGTGATTATGGTCTCGTCCGAGCTGCCGGAAGTGATGGGCATGGCGGACCGCATCATCGTAATGCACGAAGGGCTGATGGCGGCGGAATACGGCGCGGGCAAAGCCACCGCCGAGAACATTGTCAGCGCCGCCAGCGGCGCGGGTCAGGAGGCGGCATGATGATGCAGAAATTACTCAGGCACCGCGAGGCGTTGCTCGGGCTGGTGATTGTACTGATGCTGCTGGTCATCGGCAGCCGCGTGCCGTCGTTTTTGCGCCCGGCGAACCTGCTGGAGATGTTTAACGACACCGCCATTCTGATAATCCTCGCCCTCGGGCAGATGATGGTGCTGCTCACCAAAGGCATCGATCTCTCGATGGCCGCCAACCTGGCGCTCACCGGCATGATCGTCGCCCTGCTGAATTTCCACTATCCGGCTATCCCGGTCTGGGCTTTGCTGCTGCTCGCCACCGGGCTTGGCTTAATGATGGGGCTAATCAACGGCCTGCTGGTCTGGAAGCTCGGCATTCCGGCGATTGTGGTGACGCTCGGCACCATGAGCATTTATCGCGGGATTATCTTTCTGCTCTCCGACGGCGGCTGGATCAACGCCCACCAGATGAGTCCGGATTTTCTCGGCCTGCCGCGCACCCCGGTGCTGGGGCTGCCGCTGCTGGGCTGGTGCGCTATCGCCGCGCTCATTCTGGTGAGCTATTTCCTGCGCTACAGCCGCACCGGACGGGCGCTTTACACCGCAGGCGGCAACGCCACGGCGGCCTACTACACCGGCATTAACGCCGGGAAAATGCAGTTCGTCAGCTTTTGCCTTTCCGGCGCGCTGGCGGGGTTCTGCGGCTATCTGTGGATCTCACGCTTCGCCGTCGCCTATGTGGATGTGGCGAACGGCTTTGAGTTGCAGGTGGTCGCCGCCTGCGTCATCGGCGGCATCAGCACCATGGGCGGCATCGGCCGGGTGATGGGCTGCCTGTTCGGCGCGTTGTTCCTTGGCGTAATTAACAACGCGCTGCCGGTAATCGGCGTCTCGCCTTTCTGGCAGATGGCCATCTCAGGCCTGGTGATTGTTATCGCTGTCTTGCTCAACGAGCGCAGCAATAAACGCAAAGGACGGCTCATCCTGCGCGACGTCGCGCTTTCTCGTCAAAAAGAGGCGGTGAAACCATGAGTAAGATCCTTATCTCTGCGCCGACAGCGTCCCCTGCCGCCGCGCCGTCATTCTTTCGCCGCCTGCTGGGGTGGGAGGGTTTTCTGCTGGCGGTAACGCTGCTGGTTTTTATCGGTAACGCGCTGGCGTCGCCCTACTTTCTTAATATCTGGAACCTCTCCGACGCCACCTTCAACTTCACCGAAAAGGCGATCATCGTGCTGCCGATGGCGATGCTGATTATCGCGCGCGAAATCGACCTTTCCGTCGCCTCCACCATGGCGCTCAGCTCCACGGTGATGGGCTTTTGCGCCCAGGCTGGCATCGGCACGCCGCTGCTGGTCGGCGTGGGGCTTGCCGTGGGGTTGCTGTGCGGGCTGTTCAACGGCGTGCTGGTGACGCGCTTTAACCTCTCGTCGATTGTCATCACCATCGGCACCATGAGCCTGTATCGCGGCATTACCTACATTCTGCTGGGCGACCAGGCGCTAAACCACTACCCGGAGAGCTTCGCCTGGTTCGGCCAGGGGTATGTCTGGGGCGCGCTGTCGTTTGAATTTGCGCTCTTCCTGGTGCTGGCCGCCATTTTCTGGTTTCTGCTGCATAAAACCAACTTTGGCCGCCGCACCTACGCCATCGGCAACAACCCGACCGGCGCCTGGTTTTCCGGCATTAACGTCAAGCGCCATAACCTGATCCTCTTCGCGCTGGTGGGGTTGATGGCCGGGCTTGCGGCGGTGCTGTTGACATCACGGCTCGGCAGCACGCGCCCAACCATCGCGCTCGGCTGGGAGCTTAGCGTGGTGACCATGGCGGTGCTGGGCGGCGTCAATATTCTTGGCGGCTCGGGCAGCATGGGGGGCGTGATTATCGCCGCCTTCCTGATGGGGCTCTTGACCTTTGGCCTGAGCCTGCTCAACGTGCCGGGCATTGTGATGTCGATTATCGTCGGCCTGATGCTGATTACGGTGATAACGCTGCCGATCATCACCCGCCGCCTGATGGCGCGAAGACGCATTTAACTCCTCACCCGGCCAGTGCGGCAGGCGTAAGGCGGGTCAGCGAAGCGCCACCCGCCTTTAACCCAAAGGAACAGGGTGAGGGGAAACGATTTCCCAAAATCAACGTTAAGGAGAAGTATCATGAGCTTTATGCTGGCGTTACCGAAAATCAGCCTGCATGGCGCAGGCGCTATTGGCGACATGGTGAAACTGGTGGCGGGCAAGTCGTGGGGCAAGGCGCTGATTGTCACCGACGGGCACCTGGTGAAACTGGGCCTGCTGGAGAGCCTTTTCGCCGCGCTGGATGCGCATCAACTCTCTTATGAACTGTTCGACGCGGTTTTCCCGAACCCCACTGAGGCGCTGGTGCAGCAGGGTTACGACGCTTACCGGAACGCCGAATGCGATTACCTGATAGCCTTTGGCGGCGGCAGCCCGATAGACACCGCCAAGGCGATTAAAATTCTGACCGCCAACCCCGGCCCTTCAACGAATTATTCCGGCATCGGCAAAGTAACCCATGCCGGCGTGCCGCTGGTCGCCATCAACACCACGGCGGGCACCGCCGCCGAAATGACCAGCAACGCGGTGATCATCAACGCCGAACGCCAGGTAAAAGAGGTGATTATCGACCCGAACATTATTCCCGATATCGCCGTGGATGACGCAAGCGTCATGCTGGATATTCCCGCCGCGGTAACCGCCGCCACCGGCATGGATGCGCTGACCCACGCGGTGGAGGCGTATGTTTCCGTGGGCGCGCACCCGTTGACCGACGCCAACGCGCTGGAAGCGATTCGCCTGATTAGCCAGTGGCTGCCGAAAGCGGTGGAGGAGGGGCATAACCTCGAAGCGCGTGAAATGATGGCTTACGGCCAGTATCTGGCGGGTATGGCCTTTAACAGCGCGGGCTTAGGGCTGGTGCACGCGCTGGCCCACCAGCCTGGCGCGACGCATAACCTGCCGCACGGTGTCTGCAACGCCATCCTGCTGCCTGTCATCGAAAACTTTAACCGCCCGAGCGCGGTGGCGCGCTTCGCCCGCGTGGCGCAGGCGATGGGCGTCAATATCCAGGGCATGAGCGACGAGCAGGCGAGCCAGCAGGCGATTGCCGCTATTCGCGCCCTCTCCGCCCGCGTCGGCATCCCTTCCGGCTTCAGTAAGCTTGGCGTGACCAAAGCGGATATCGAAGGCTGGCTTGATAAGGCGCTGGCGGACCCGTGCGCGCCCTGTAACCCACGCCGCGCGACCCGCGAAGAGGTGCGCGAGCTTTATCTGGAGGCGTTATGATCCGCAAAGCGTTTGTCATGCAGGTCAACCCCGGCGCTCATGAAGAGTACCAGCGCCGCCACTCGCCCATCTGGCCGGAGCTGGAGGCGGTGCTTAAACAGCACGGCGCGCATCATTATGCGATTTACCTCGACGCTGAGCGCAACCTGCTGTTCGCCACCGTGGAAATTGAGAGCGAAGCGCGCTGGAACGCCGTGGCGGATACCGACGTCTGCCAGCGCTGGTGGCGGCACATGCGGGAGATTATGCCAGCCAACCCGGACAACAGCCCGGTCAGCCGGGAGCTCAAAGAGGTGTTTTACCTGGAGTGAGACGCAAAAAGCCCGCTGATGCGGGCTTTTTATTGCGGATGCGGCTTTATGCCTCTAAGTGACTGAGCACATCCTGGGAATGATGCAAGACGCGAATAATAACGATAGCTTCCGGTTGCGGGGTAAAAAACAGAACATGGCTGGCGCAAACCTGAGAATAGATTCCAGAACCCAATTCCTTTCGTCTAACACCCATTTGATATCGGGCCAGATTCTCAAACATGGTCGACAGACGCTTTATATAGCTGTCGGCTTGCGCCACGCCAAAGCGCTCAAAACCGTATAACCATATGGCTGCCATGTCTTCATGCGCTTTTGGCGTTAATTTAATCCGCTTCTTCATTATTACGCCGAACCCTGGCTTTAAGATAATCCAGGAAAGCATCCTGCTTCCATTCCTGTGGTTCGCCGCTGTTTACGCCTTCAGCAAGCTGCTCGCGAAGTTGAGCAAGACGAGAACCAGCCTGCTTTTCACGCAATAAACGCAATGAATCCCGAATCACCTCACTTTGGGTACGATAATCTCCCGCGGCAATCAGCGATTCGACAAAATCACGCAACTCATCGCCTAAATCTACCGTCATGGTGCGCGCCATATATGCCACCCTTTGTAAGAAGTATTCTTACAAATAGTATCGCTTGCTGAATTTCCGTGCAACGTCGCGATGAGCAATAAGCCCGCTGATGCGGGCTGGTTGCGCTTTACTAACGCCTCACGCCTTCACCGTCTCTTTTAACGCCACCCCTGGCCGGTGGTTTGAGAGGGTAAACGCGGAAACGACCGTGATCCCAAGCACAATGCTGCCGAGAATCAGATAGGTGTCCTGGAAACCTATCCGGTCATACATATTGCCGGCGAAGGCGGAGAGGAAAATCGCCGCCATCTGCTTGGCGAACTGGAAGCCAATCAGGTAAATGGTGGCCGACAGGCGGGTATCGAACACGCCGGTAATGTACTTAAACGCGCCTACCAGCAAGAACGGCACCTCAAGCGCGTGCAGCATCTTCAGCGCGATAACTTCATAAACGGTGGTGGCGAACGCCGAGCCGATGATGCGCGTCGCCATAATAGCGCCTGCGATCAGCAGCGTGTTTTTCGCGCCGATGCGGTTAATTATCCACGGCGAGCAGAACATGATGATGGCGTTGCACATCTCGCCCGCCGTCGTGGCGAAGCCGAACGCCTGGGTGCCTGCCTGCGGCGTCGGGAAGAACGATTTAAAGAAGGTGGCGAACTGCTGGTCGAAAACATCGTATACGCAGGCCACGCCTATCACATAAAGAATAAACATCCACAGCTTCGGCAGGCGAAACAGGCCCAGCGCCATCTTCGCCGTCACCTGCGGCTGGTTGGCGCCAAGCGCGTTCATCACCTGGGCGTTCGGGTTGGCGCGCGGACGGGCGATAAGCAGCAGCGCCATCAGGATGAGCGCCGCGCCGGAGCCCATCCAGAAGACCATTGCCGGGTTGACGTTAAACAGCATGCCCGCCGTCGAGGCGCACAGCCCCCAGCCAAGGCAGCCGAACATGCGCGCTTTGCCGTACTCAAACGCGCTGCTGCGACTTACGCGCTCGATATACGCCTCAATCGCCCCGGAACCGGAGGAGAAGCAAAAGCCGATGTACAGCCCGCCCGCCAGCGCGCCGAGCCAGATATTTACCTTAAGAAGCGGCCCGAACACCCACAAAAAGAAAGGCGCGAACAGCACCAGCAAGGTGGTGATAATCCACAACAGATGTTTTTTCAGCCCCAGCTTGTCGGAAATCACGCCCAGCACCGGCTGAAAGGCGATAGCGAACAGCGACATGCAGGAGAACACAATGCCGGTATCGGTTTTATTCAGGCCAATAACGTCCGAAAGCCAGATGGGCAGGAACGGAAAGCAGGTGGCCATGATGAAGAAATAGAAAAAGAAAAAGAGGCCGAAAATCCAGAAATTAGGGTTGTTTTTGTAGGTACAGGCGGTTGTCGTCATTATCGTTATCCTCGAAAGGCACACCATTACGGCGCCGCGCGGGCGGCGCCTCCACCATCACACGCGTTCAAAAGCAATCAGAATGGCGCTTTCCGGGTCGAGCACCGGCAGCTGCAACCCTGCCTGCGCCAGCCATTCCCCCGTCGCGCTCAGCGGCTCGTTCATCCAGCCTGGCAGCTTGCGCATGGTATGTCCTCCTTCGCCGGTAATGGCGATATTCGGGTGATCCACCAGCCGCACCTGATAACGCGCGTCCGGCGCAAGCCCCGGCACGCGAAGCGCGCCCGGCAGGGTGTAATCCGGCATCGTCAACTGGCTGACCAAAAACAGCCCCTGTCGCTTGTCCTGACTGACCACGCCCTGCGCCTGGGTGGACGCCTCCGGCATCTCCACGCGCCACAGGTCGCCGGTATGGATAAGCTCGCGCCACTGTTTATAAAGCGCAGCGTAGCGTTGATAGCTCGCCTGCTCTTCGGCATCCGCTGTGACCGGGTCCAGCTCCAGCCCCATATGGCCGAACAGCGCGGTAAGGCCACGAAATTCAATGCTGTGCTGGCGGAAGGTCGCATGGCAGCGGCGGTTGCCGATGTGCGCGCCCATCACCTCCGGCGGGAAGAAATAGCTCATGCCGCGCTGAATGGCGCTGCGCTCCAGCGCATCGTTGTTATCCGAAGCCCAGAAGCGGTGGCTGCGGGTCAGCACTTCGTAATCGATGCGTCCGCCGCCGGAAGCGCAGGACTCAAACTCAATATTCGGGAAGCGGTTGCGCAGCGTATCGAGCAGGCGGTAGAACTGGCGCGTTTGCGCATCCGCCGCCGCCCGGCCCTCGTGCCCCGGCTGCACCAGCTCGCGGTTCATATCCCATTTCACATAATCCACCGGGTGCTCGCCGAGCAGCCAGCTCATGCGCGCCAGCAGGTAGTCAAACGCGTCGGGGATGTTCAGGTTGAGTACCCACTGGTGGCGTCCGGTGGTTTTCGGGTAGCCCGGCAGCGCCAGCACCCAGTCCGGGTGCGCCCGGTAAAGGTCGGAATCGGGGTTTATCATCTCCGGCTCCACCCAGATGCCGAACTCCATACCCAGCGCTTTAACGTGGTTGATCACCGGCATCAGCCCGTTCGGGTATTTCTGCTCGTCGAGATACCAGTCGCCGAGCGCCGCGTGGTCGTCGTTGCGGCCTTTAAACCAGCCGTCGTCGATGATAAAGCGCTCTACGCCAAGCAACGCGGCCTGGGTCGCCATCTGCATGATGTATTCAGGCTGATGATCGAAGTAAATCCCCTCCCAGGTGTTGAGATGCACCGGGCGCGGCTTGTTATCAGGAAAGCGGATAACCTCGTCGCGCAGAAAACGGTGGAACTGCTGGCTCATGCCGTTCAGCCCGTGCGTCGAGTGGCTGGCGTAAAGCCACGGCGTGTGCAGGGTTTCGCCCTCTTCCAGCGCGATTTCGCCCGGCAGATAAAGCGCTTCGGCCTGCAGGTAGCGGCGGCCGTCGGTTTTCACTTCGCACTTCAGCCGGTGGTTGCCGCTCCAGCCGAGATGCACGCCCCACACCTCGCCGTGCTGCTCGCCGAAGCTCTGCGTCCCGGCGATTAACGCCGGGAAATGCTCGTGAGAGGTGCGCCCACGGCGGTTTTCCAGCACGAAGCCGTCGTGGCTTAGCGTTACGCGGTGCGGCTGGAACTCGCGGATCCAGCGGCCATGAAAGGCCATCACCTCAAAGGCGCGCTCCGCTACCGGCAGCGTGACGGCGAACCGGTTAACCTGCCAGGCGCCGGCGCGCAGGTTAGTCAGGCCGTGACGCACTTTCAGCACGCCGCTTGTCGTCAACACCAGTTCGCTTTGCAGCCGCAGGCCTGCGCTGGCGTCTTCACTGAAAATTATCAGCGTCTCGCCCTGCTGGCGGACCTCCACAGTGGTGAACACCGGCGAGCCATCCAGCCCGTTGCGGTGCCCTTCAATGCCCGGCGAGCCGAAAAGCCCGTGGCCCAGCTCCGCCATCAGCGTGACGGGCGAATCAACGTCAAGCCGCCCGTTAGCCACCGGACGCAGCAAACTGCCGCAATCCTGCGGCGAAAAGTGGGCAAGATGCGGCCCCCAATAGACAATTTCTGCAAACGGCTGCGTTTTAACAACAATATCGGTAACGGTGCTGGTCAGGCGGTGGAAGCTCGTTTCCATAAAGCATCTCCGGTTTCAGGTATGCTTTTACTGTTGATCCGAAACGTTTCGGATGCCAACCAAAACGTTTCGGTTATGTGATCGCGCCGGGATTTTACGGGTTAACGCAGTATGGGGTCATGCCGGAGCATGCAGGGTGGAGCCAGGAAGAAAATCGGGCTGCCAGAGCACCTGAAGCCGCTCTGGCGGTTCGCCGGCGATAAGACGCTGGACCATATCGGCTATCTGGCGGCCAACGCCTTCGCGGGTAGACTGGATAACCGCCGCCACGTCGGTTTCCACAATGCTGTCCGGCGGCAGACCGTCGTAAACCACCAGCGAAACCGCGTTCTCGCCATGCAGGCGGTTGCGCGTTTGCAGCGCCATCGCCGCGCCGTCGCCGAGCGAGTTGCAGTCGGTGATAATAGCCGTGGGCGGCGCAGGCAGCGCCAGCAGATCGAGCGTGGCTTTATAGCCCGCGCGACGGGTGGGTGGCAGCATTCGCAGCCCGCTTTCATCGAGCTGACGGCTTCGCAGGGCGTCGCGCCAGCCTTCACGGCGCTGGGTAATAAAAGCCTGGGTGTTATTTTCGCCAAGCATGGCGATGCGCCGGTGGCCGAGAGAAATCAACCGCTGCGTGGCCTGATAAGTGCCGGCATAGTTGTCGAAATCAAACCAGGCGTAAGGACGGGAAAGCCGACTGCGGCCCAGCGCTAAAAAGGGGAAGCGGGCTGACTGGAGCTCCTGCAAACGCGGGTCGTCATCCAGCGTGTGCGCCACGATAAGCGCGTCCACGCGGCGGCTTTGCACCAGCCGCATATAGCTGTGGCTGTCAGCGAGGTCGTCATCGGCGATAAGCAGCAAATCGACTTCGTGCTGCGCCAGCTCGCGGCTTATCTCTCCCACCATCTCCATGAAGACGCTGTTATTAAGCGGCGCCGGTTGCACCGGAAAAACCAGCCCCACGGCGTCGATTTTGCCCATTTTCAGGCGCCTTGCGAAGGTGTTGGGCCGGTAGCCGCGCCGCTGCGCCTCTGCCTCCACGCGACCCCGGGTCTCTTTTGAAACATCGTCATAGCCGTTCAGCGCGCGGCTGACGGTGGTTACAGAGAGTCCGAGTTCTTTGGCGATGGCTTTAAGCGACATACGATTGCGCGTCCGTGATGAAAACCCGGTTAGTTTCGCCTATCGCCTTTATGGAGTCCATAAAACAAAAAAAGCGCCCGCAGGCGCTCTTTCGACAGGTTTTCGCTTATTTGCTCAGTTCAGCGGTCATGTGAACCTGGTTGCCGCTGAACGCTTCGGTGATGCGGTAAGACGCGCCGGCATCTTTGGCTTTGGCGGCGATTTGCGCTTCAGCGCCAGAGAGCGTGGTGTCGGTGGCGGTCACGGTCTGAGAAGCGAAAGCGCCGAAAGCAGAAGAGAGCGCAACAACAGCAACAAAAGTTTTGATAGTGTTCATGGTGTAAATCCTTCAGTCAGTTTGTTCAGGGAGAAGGCTGCTTGCCTTCGATGTGTGTAATAGTAGACCTGCACCCACTGAACAAAAAGCGGAAGGATTTGCCGTAATAAATCAAAATTTTTGAATTAAGAAAATCAGTTCTGCTCCGCCACTAAAATCGCCTCGGTATCCGGCTCCAGCGCGCGGAAAATATGCGCCTGATCGGCCGGATAACAGATGTAATCCCCGGCGCTCAGTTCTTCCGGCGCATCCGTCAGCCCCACCAACGCCCGACCGCGCGTCACGATAATATGCTCAACGGAGCCAGCGGGATGCGGATGCGAAAGCCGTTCGCTGCCCGGCTGGGTCAGCAGCAGATAGATATCGCGCCGCGCTCCCGGCGGGCAGGTGGCGAGCAGAATCGCTTTATATTCCGCCAGCTCCGCGGCAACCGCAGGCCCTTCGCCACGGCGGATCACCTGCGTTTTCGCACTCTGCGGCTCCATCAATCGCGCAAAGGGAATATCCAGCGCCACGCACAGCGCCCAGAGCGTTTCAAGGCTGGGGTTACCGTTGCCGCTTTCAAGCTGGGAAAGGGTCGATTTGGCGATGCCCGCGCGGCGGGCTACTTCCGCCAGCGAAAGCCCGGCGCGGGTTCGCTCGCGCACCAGGCTTTTGGCGATTACGCTTATCGGCTGCGTCATGTCATGCTCCAGCGTTCGTTAAAAAGAACAATCGTTCGTCTTGAAAAACGAACCTGAGATGTTCATTATAATGGTCATTCGTTCATTATGGCTGAAAAAAGTATGTTGATACATCGCTTCTCGTGCCTGAAAGGCGACATTATAAGGGCTATTTTGCTGGTCTGTCTGGCGGTCGGCGTTGTGGGCGTTTCCTACGGTACGCTGGCGATGGCGTACGGCTTTGCGCTATGGGTGCCGCTGCTGTTATCCCTCTCGGTGCTGGCGGGCGCGTCGGAATTCATTTTTATCGGCATCGTGGCGAGCGGCGGCAGTCCGCTGGCGGCCGCGGCGGCGGGTTTGCTGGTGAATGCGCGCCATTTGCCGTTCGGCATAACGGTACGCGACCTGGTGGGTCAGGGCGCAGCCCGGCTGCTGGGCTCGCATATTATGAATGACGAAAGCGTGGTGTTCGGTTTATCGCAACCCACCCCGGAAACCCGCAAAGCCGCCTACTGGCTGTGCGGACTTGGCGTCGCGCTCTTCTGGCCGCTTGGGGTCATTATCGGCGTTGCTGTAGGCAAGCTGCTGCCCGCGCCGGAAACTATCGGCCTGGATGCGGTCTTCCCGGCGATTCTGCTGGCGCTGGTGTTGCCTGCGCTGAAGAAAAAAACCACGCTTATCCGCGCCGGCAGCGGCGCGGCAATCTCGCTTGCCGCCGTGCCGTTTGCGCCAGTGGGGCTGCCGGTGCTGCTCTCTTTAGCCGGTCTACTGACGAGGAAGAAATAATGGCCAGCACAGGGTTCATTCTTACCGGGATAGCCGTGCTCTCTGTCGGCACTTATCTGATGCGCTTTGGCGGCGCCAGGCTTGGCAACAAGCTCGCGCTCTCTGAACGCGCTCAGGCGCTGCTCTCCGATGCCGCCACGACGTTGTTATTCGCCGTGGCGCTGGCGGCCACCTTTTACGAAGGGGAAACGTTCGCGGGCATGGCGCGGGTGCTGGGGGTGGCGTTTGCGCTGTTTCTGGCCTGGCGTAAAGCGCCGTTGATTGTGGTGATTATCGCGGCAGCAGTGGTCACTGCGCTGCTGCGTCTGGCGGGCGTAAACTAAAAAAGCGCCCGCAGGCGCTCTTTCGACAGTTTTTGCTTATTTGCTCAGTTCAGCGGTCATGTGAACCTGGTTGCCGCTGAACGCTTCGGTGATGCGGTAAGACGCGCCGGCATCTTTGGCTTTGGCGGCGATTTGCGCTTCAGCGCCAGAAAGCGTGGTGTCAGTGGCGGTCACGGTCTGTGAAGCGAAAGCGCCGAAAGCAGAAGAGAGCGCAACAACAGCAACAAAAGTTTTGATAGTGTTCATGGTGTAAATCCTTCAGTGAGTTTGTTCAGGGAGAAGGCTGTTCGCCTTCGATGTGTGTAATAGTAGACCTGTACTCGCTGAACAAAAAGCGGAAGGATTTGCCGAAATAAGTCAAAATTTTTGAATACTATATAAGCCGCTGCGGATGGGTATAGATGGTCGCCCTTCCCGGTTTGGCGAAGCCCACCAGCGTCAGATTGCAGCGCTCGGCTACCTCAACGGCAAGCGTAGTGGCGGCGGAAACGGCAAATAAGATCTCAACGCCGCACATGGCGGATTTCTGCACCATCTCATAGCTGGCCCGGCTGGAAACCATCGCCGCGCCTTCGCGCCACCCTTCCTGCGCCCGACGGCCCAGCAGCTTGTCCAGCGCCACGTGGCGGCCGATATCTTCATGCCCGCCCGGCACCGCGCCGTCAGCGTTTATCCAGGCCGCCGCGTGCGTACAGCCGGTAAGCTGACCTACGGGCTGAAAATCGCTTAGCTGGCGCAGCGCGTTGTCGAGAAGGGAAAGCGGGAAAGTTTGCGTGAAAGGCAGCGGCGCGACCGGACGGCCTATCTCGTTAAGTTGCTCCACGCCGCAGACGCCGCAGCCCGTGCGGCCCGCCATCGCCCGGCGGCGTTCCTTCAGCCCCATAAAGCGGCGGCTGGAGAGCTCTATCTGCACTTCGATACCGTTACAGCCTTTCTCCACATCCATGCCGTAGATTTCCTGTGAAGATTCGATAATCCCTTCCGATAAAGAGAAACCTAAGGCGAAAAGCTCAAGGTCTTTTGGCGAGGCCATCATGACCACGTGCGAAATGCCGTTATAAACCAGCGCCACCGGCACTTCTTCAGCGAGCCAGTCGGGCTGCGCCTGCGTCAGATCGTCGCGCTTCCACAGCGAACGCTCTGCCGCTGCGGTGATCGCCGTCACGTTTCGTAACAGTTTCGGGTGATTCTTATTCACTTTTATTTAACCGCCTGGAACAGCCTTAGCAACATTATGGTATCCTGTCGCCTCCCTTCCCTCCCTGACCGGAGGGACGAGCACGATTGTGAACCTTTGCGGGGGCATCCGCAAAATAAAAAATCCACAAATACAATAGTGACAATGTCGAAACAAGGAGCGACCCATGCAGGTCAGCAGAAGGCAGTTCTTTAAGATCTGCGCTGGCGGTATGGCAGGCACCACGGCAGCTGCGCTGGGCTTTGCCCCAGGCGTCGCGCTGGCGGAGACGCGGCAGTATAAGCTGCTGCGCACCCGCGAAACCCGTAATACCTGTACGTACTGTTCCGTCGGCTGTGGGCTGTTGATGTACAGCTTAGGCGACGGCGCGAAAAACGCGAAATCTTCCATTTTTCACATCGAAGGCGACCCGGACCATCCGGTAAACCGCGGGGCGCTTTGCCCGAAAGGCGCAGGCCTTGTGGATTTCATCCACTCCGAAAGCCGCCTGAAGTACCCGGAATACCGCGCCCCTGGCTCGGATAAATTCCAACGCATCAGTTGGGAAGAGGCGTTCGATCGCATCGCTAAACTGATGAAAGAAGACCGCGACGCCAACTTCATCGCGAAGAACGCCGAAGGCACCACCGTCAACCGCTGGCTCTCCACCGGTATGCTGTGCGCCTCCGCCTCCAGTAACGAAACCGGCTATTTATCGCAGAAATTTACCCGCGCACTCGGCATGTTAGCCGTCGACAACCAGGCGCGTGTCTGACACGGACCAACGGTAGCAAGTCTTGCTCCAACATTTGGTCGCGGTGCGATGACCAACCACTGGGTCGACATCAAAAACGCCAACCTTGTCGTCGTGATGGGCGGGAATGCGGCAGAAGCGCATCCGGTCGGGTTCCGCTGGGCGATGGAAGCCAAAATCCACAACGGCGCGAAGCTGATTGTTATCGATCCGCGTTTTACGCGTACGGCATCGGTTGCGGATTTCTATACGCCGATCCGTTCCGGCACCGACATCGCTTTCCTGTCGGGCGTCCTGCTGTATCTGATGACCAACAACAAAGTTAACCGCGAATATGTCGAGGCCTACACCAACGCCAGCCTGATCGTGCGTGAAGATTTCGGCTTCGAAGATGGCCTGTTCACCGGCTATGACGCGGAAAACCGTAAGTACGACAAAACCACCTGGAACTACGAACTGGATGAGAACGGCTACGCGAAACGCGACGCCACCCTTACCCATCCGCGTTGCGTGTGGAACATGCTGAAAGCCCACGTTTCCCGCTACACGCCGGAAACCGTGTCGGATATCTGCGGTACGCCGAAAGAAGATTTCCTGAAAGTCTGCGAGCTTATCGCCGAAACCAGCGCGCACGATAAAACCGCGTCGTTCCTCTACGCGCTCGGCTGGACGCAGCACTCCATTGGCGCCCAGAACATTCGCACCATGGCGATGGTCCAGCTGCTGCTCGGCAACATGGGCATGGCGGGCGGCGGCGTGAACGCGTTGCGCGGCCACTCCAACATCCAGGGTCTGACCGACCTCGGCCTGCTGACGCAGAGCCTGCCGGGTTACATGACGCTGCCAAGCGAGAAACAGGCCGATCTTCAGACCTATCTCGCCGGCAATACGCCGAAGCCGCTGCAGGAAGGGCAGGTTAACTACTGGAGCAACTACCCGAAATTCTTCGTGTCGATGATGAAAGCCTTCTTTGGCGACAAAGCGACAGCCGAGAACAACTGGGGCTTTGACTGGCTGCCGAAGTGGGACAAGGGCTACGACGTCCTGCAGTATTTCGAAATGATGAGCCAGGGCAAGGTGAACGGCTATATCTGCCAGGGCTTTAACCCGGTGGCGTCGTTCCCGAACAAAAATAAAGTGGTCGCTGCGCTCTCGAAGCTGAAGTTCCTGGTGACCATCGACCCGCTCAACACCGAAACGGCGACCTTCTGGCAAAACCACGGCGAGCAGAACGACGTGGATACCGCGAGCATTCAGACCGAAGTGTTCCGCCTGCCCTCCACCTGCTTCGCCGAAGAGAACGGTTCTATCGTTAACTCCGGCCGCTGGCTGCAGTGGCACTGGAAAGGTCAGGACGCCCCGGGCGAAGCGCTGAACGACGGCGAAATCCTGGCCGGCATCTTCCTGCGCCTGCGCAAGATGTACGCCGAACAGGGCGGCGCGACGCCGGAGCCGGTGCTGAACATGAGCTGGAACTACTCCACGCCGGAGAACCCGTCGCCGGAAGAAGTGGCAATGGAGAGCAACGGCAAGGCGCTCGAAGACATCATCGACCCGGTCACCGGCAACGTGCTGGCGAAAAAAGGCAATCAGCTCGCCTCCTTTGCGCATCTGCGCGATGACGGCACGACGTCGAGCGGCTGCTGGATCTTCGCCGGCAGCTGGACGCCAGACGGCAACCAGATGGCGCGCCGCGACAACGCCGACCCGTCAGGCCTTGGCAATACGCTGGGCTGGGCATGGGCGTGGCCGTTGAACCGCCGCATCCTCTATAACCGCGCCTCGGCGGACCCGCAGGGCAAACCGTGGGATCCGAAACGCCAGCTGCTCAGCTACGCGAACGGTAAGTGGGTCGGAGCGGATATTCCGGATTACAACACGGCGCCTCCGGGCAGCAACGTCGGGCCGTTTATCATGCTGCAGGAGGGCGTGGGCCGCCTGTTCGCCATCGACAAAATGGCGGAAGGGCCGTTCCCGGAGCACTACGAGCCGTTTGAAACGCCTATCGGCACCAACCCGCTGCACCCGAACGTTATCTCCAACCCGGCGGCGCGCATTTTCAAAGACGATGCGGCAGCGCTGGGCAAGTCGGATAAGTTCCCGTACGTAGGTACGACTTACCGCCTGACGGAGCACTTCCACTACTGGACCAAGCATGCGCTGCTGAACGCCATCGCACAGCCGGAGCAGTTTGTGGAAATCGGCGAGAAGCTGGCCGGCAAGCTCGGCATCGCGCAGGGCGATACGGTGAAAGTCTCTTCCAACCGCGGCTACATCAAAGCCAAGGCGGTGGTGACCAAGCGCATTCGCACGCTGAACGTCCACGGTAAGGAAGTCGATACCATCGGTATTCCTATCCACTGGGGTTACGAGGGCGTGGCGAAGAAAGGCTTTATCGCCAACACGCTGACGCCGTTTGTGGGCGATGCGAACACTCAGACGCCGGAATTTAAGGCGTTCCTGGTGAACGTGGAAAAGGTGTAACGGAGACGACTCATGGCTTATCAATCACAAGACATTATCCGTCGTTCCGCGACTAACGGTTTCACCCCCGCGCCTCAGGCGCGGGATCACCAGCAGGAAGTGGCGAAGCTTATCGACGTAACCACCTGCATCGGCTGTAAAGCCTGTCAGGTGGCCTGTTCGGAGTGGAACGATCTGCGTGACGAGGTGGGGCACAACGTCGGGGTGTATGACAACCCGGCGGACCTGACCGCCAAGTCCTGGACCGTGATGCGCTTCTCGGAAGTAGAGCAGAACGACAAACTCGAATGGCTCATCCGCAAGGATGGCTGCATGCACTGCGCCGACCCGGGCTGCCTTAAGGCGTGCCCGTCGGAAGGCGCTATCATTCAGTATGCCAACGGCATCGTCGACTTCCAGTCCGAGCAGTGCATCGGCTGCGGCTATTGCATCGCAGGCTGCCCGTTCGACGTTCCGCGCCTGAACCCGGAAGACAACCGCGTCTACAAGTGCACCCTGTGCGTAGACCGCGTCACCGTGGGCCAGGAGCCGGCGTGCGTGAAAACCTGTCCGACCGGCGCCATCCACTTTGGCTCCAAAGAGGACATGAAGAACCTCGCAGGCGAGCGCGTGGCGGAACTGAAGACCCGTGGTTACGACAACGCCGGTCTGTACGATCCGGCAGGCGTTGGCGGCACGCATGTGATGTATGTTCTGCATCACGCCGACAAGCCGAATCTCTATCACGGTCTGCCGGAGAACCCGCAGATAAGCGAAGCGGTGAAGTTCTGGAAAGGCATCTGGAAACCGCTTGCCGCCATCGGCTTTGCGGCGACCTTCGCCGCGAGCGTCTTCCACTACGTAGGCGTAGGTCCGAACCGCGCTGACGATGATGAAGACAACCTCCACGACAAGAAAGATGACGAGGTGCGCAAATGAGAAAACGTGACACCATCGTGCGCTACTCGGCACCCGAGCGCATCAACCACTGGGTCACCGCCTTCTGCTTCGTGCTGGCGGCGGTGAGCGGGCTGGGGTTCTTTTTCCCCTCCTTCAACTGGTTGATGAACATCCTCGGTACGCCGCAGCTGGCGCGCATTCTGCATCCGTTCGTGGGTGTGGTGATGTTTGCTTCATTCATCATCATGTTCTTCCGCTACTGGCACCACAACCTAATCAATCGGGATGATATCTTTTGGGCGAAGAATATTCGTAAGATCGTCGTCAACGAGGAAGTGGGAGACACCGGGCGCTATAACTTCGGCCAGAAATGCGTTTTCTGGGCGGCGATTATTCTGCTCGTGCTGTTGCTGGCAAGCGGCGTCGTGATCTGGCGGCCTTACTTCGCGCCCGCGTTCCCGATCCCGGTTATCCGCATCGCGCTGTTGCTGCATTCATTTGCCGCCGTGGCGTTAATTGTGGTTATTATGGTGCATATTTACGCCGCTCTGTGGGTGAAAGGCACTATCACCGCGATGGTTGAAGGCTGGGTCACCACCACATGGGCGAAGAGACATCACCCGCGTTGGTACCGTGAAGTGCGCGGTAAACAGGAAAAATCGACTGAATGAGTATTCGCATCATCCCGCAAGACCAGCTGGAGAAGAGCGATAAACGCACGGCGGAAGTGATTCCGCCGTTATTGTTCCCCAGACTGAAAAATCTCTATAACCGCCGCGCTGAACGTCTGCGCGAGCTGGCAGAGAAAAACCCGCTGGGCGACTATCTGCGCTTCGCCGCCCTTATCGCCCACGCGCAGGAGGTGGTGCTGTATGACCACCCGCTGCAGATGGACTTAACGGCGCGAATTAAAGAGGCCGCTGAGAAGGGCAAGCCGCCGCTGGATATCCACGTGCTGCCGCGCGACGCGCACTGGCAGAAGCTGCTGCATTCGTTGATTGCCGAGCTGAAGCCGGAGATGAGCGGCCCGGCGCTGGCCGTTATCGAGAATCTCGAAAAAGCCTCCTCGCAGGAGCTGGAAGAGATGGCGACCGCGCTGTTCAACGAAGACTTCGCTACCGTCGGCAGCGACAAAGCCCCGTTTATCTGGGCGGCGCTTTCGCTTTACTGGTCGCAGATGGCGAGCCTCATTCCGGGCAAAGCGCGCGCCGAGTATGGCGAACAGCGCCAGTTCTGCCCGGTCTGCGGCAGCATGCCGGTCTCCAGCATGGTGCACATCGGCTCAAGCCAGGGGCTGCGCTACCTGCACTGCAACCTGTGCGAAACCGAGTGGCACGTGGTGCGCGTGAAGTGCAGCAACTGCGAGCAAACCCGCGATCTCAACTACTGGTCGCTTGAGAGCGAACAGGCGGCGGTAAAAGCGGAAAGCTGCGGCGACTGCGGCACCTACCTGAAAATTCTTTATCAGGAAAAGGACCCGAAAGTGGAGCCGGTAGCGGACGACCTCGCCTCGCTGGTGCTGGACGCGCGCATGGAGCAGGAGGGCTTCGCCCGCAGCTCCATCAACCCGTTCCTGTTCCCGGGCGAAGGGGAGTAAATTTCCCTGCGTTTTCCCGTCCCCTTACCGGGGGCGGGTTATTGCAGCGAATAGGGTATGGTTACGCCGTTAAGCCCATCGAAATCCTTCACATTGCGGGTCACTAACCGACGCGAATGCACCTGCGCTGTCGCCAGAATGATAGCGTCCGGCAACGTCATCCCATGCTGCTGACGGAGCAACACGCTGCGCTCCGCTACTGCAGAGCAGATAGCCAGGATCTCAAACGTATCCAACACCTCGCGAGTCCGCGCTTCCTGATTATGTTTTTTCGCCCCCACCATGATTTCAATCCATGTCATTAGACTAATGGCGCGGTTAACGGGAAAACGAGACAGCGCTTCCTTTGCCTGCGTATGCCCGCTGAAAAGGTCGATTAAGATATTGGTGTCGAATACCGCCAGTCCTTCCATGGCTTACCACTCCTCACGCAGCTTGCGTTCATATTCCAGCCCGTCTTCCGCATTATCGCCCCACAAACCCAGCGCATTTTGCACAACGTCCTGATTCTGCCTGTCGAGATATTGCTCTACTGCTTCCCTCAGCAACGCTGCCCACGGCAGCTTGCGACGTTCTTTCAGATGTTCAAGGCGACGAAGCGCATCGTCAGGCAAATCGAGAAGAATACGTCCCATAAAATCCTCAATCAGCATGCTCATATATCACCTCACTATATCATTTTTGATTATTTTTAAAGCGCCAACGGGCAAAAGAATAAGAAGCAATGACGCAAAAGTTAACCCATCGCCAGACCACAATTTCCCTTTTGCGAGATGTTTTCCAGAATCCACACCTGCCAGAAACAGGCAGTTCCCTCCTGCGCCCAGCCAGGCTATAACTCTGTATAGATATACAGTTTCAGGGAGAGCGAAATGGCGCTTGAAAAAGGCATTGCGGCGATGGTGGAGGGCTTTATTGCCGCAGGAAGGCCGTCGGTGCGCAACCAGACCTTCGCCGAGCGGCGGGCGGGTTATATCGCCAGCGCCTCGCTTGCCGGCGAGACGGAGCAGCGGGTTGAGGTGAAAGAGGCGGAGCTGGAAGGTCTGCGGCTGCGGATCTTCTCTCCTTTGCATGCCGCGGGCGCGCTGCCGACGGTAATTTACTATCACGGCGGCTGTTTCGTCAGCGGCGGGTTTGAAACCCATGACAACCCGCTGCGCCAGCTCGCCTTCTACAGCGGTTGCCGGGTGATTGCCGTGCAGTACCGGCTGGCCCCGGAGTACCGGTACCCGGCGGCGCACGACGACGCGGAACGCGCCGCCATTCTTATCCGGCAGCATGCCGCTGCGCTGGGCGTGGACGTTTCAGCCATTACGCTTGCAGGCGACAGCGCGGGCGGACATATCGCGCTGGTGACCGCGCTGCGCCTGAAAGCGCACGGCATCTGGCAGCCGGCCCGGCTTTTGCTCATCTACCCGATGCTGGACGCCACGGCCTGGTTTGAAAGCTACACCCGCAACGGGCTTGATTACATCATTACCCGCGAAACGCTGCTTACCGGCTATGAGGCCTACCTGGAAAACACGCCGCGGCAGCACCCGGAAGCCAGCCCCCTCTGGCGGGACGATTTCGCCGGGCTGCCGCCCGTGCATATCGTTACCGCCGAGTTCGACCCTTTGTGCGATGAAGGCGAAGCGCTGTTCGACCGGCTGACGCAGCAGGGCGTTACCTGCACCTCGCAGCGCTGGCAGGGTGTTATTCACGGATTTTTCCAGCTGGGCGGCGTAAGCCAGAGCGCCCGCGATCTCCTGCGCGACCTGGCCTGGCGGGCGCGCGATAGCGATTCATAGTCAAAAACGATATGGCTTGCGGCGTCTCCCATGCCGTAGCTAATTTTTTCTTTTACTGATAAGGCTGGCTCGTTCATTCAGGCCATCCTCATCACCTTAGAACGGAATTTCGCTTAAGTGGTTTTAATGCGCATAAGCGACGCGGGAAGTGTCTTTTCTGGTTATTCACTTACGTTTATTTTCTGCGACTGTGGTAACTCGTTGATGAAACGAGCGATAAATTTGTTGCGACGGGTAACACGTAAAGCCAGGTGTAACGGGCGATGAGCGGCTGCAACGCGGGTGAGAAAAAAGAGCGAGGCGGGGTATTGGTAGAAGTCTGAAACGCGCCTATAATGCGCCCGCCTCCATGTAGCAATCGAGGCGCGGAAGATCGTCGTCTCCGGTGAGGCGGCTGGACTTCAAATCCAGTTGGGGCCGCCAGCGGTCCCGGGCAGGTTCGACTCCTGTGATCTTCCGCCAACGTTCCTCCGCCCTCATCCCAGACCATCTAAAAAAATCTTTATTTTCAATAGAGATATCAAATTACGTATCCGTAACAGTCCGACTCGTTCTCCCTGAATTTATGAAAAATAGGTATAGCGATGTGTATAGATTTTTTATACCTGTTTTGACTTATACACATCCCGCTGACAGACCTACTAATCAAACGAGCGAAGCCTCAAAACAAGCCCTACACATTGAACGACGGGAAAGTACTGTCGTTGCTTATCAATCCCGATAGCTCGAAGGGCTGGCGTTTCCGTTTCCGCTTTGCCGGGAAAGCGCGGTTAATGTCATTTGGTAGCTACGATTTGGTAAGCCTTGCAAAAGCACGTGAGAAGCGTGACACCGCCCGTAAGCAAGTTGCTAATGGTATTGACCCCGTTGAAGAACGAAAAGCCCAAAAGCTGGCACAACAACTCTCAACAGAGAACTCATTTGAAGCCATATGTCGAGAATGGCACACCAACAAAGCTGACCGCGGGACAGTGGCCTATCGCGAAGAAATCATTAAGGCATTCGAGCAGATGTGTTCCCGTTCATTGGTAAACGGCCTATTGGTGAAATCAAACCTCTGGAATTGCTTGAAGTACTACGACGAATAGAAAAGCGTGGAGCACTGGAAAAAACACGGAAAGTGCGTCAAAGGTGTGGAGAGGTTTACCGCTACGCGATCATAACTGGCCGAGCTGAATACAACCCTGCCCCTGATTTTGCTATCGCATTGGCCGTACCGAAGCAAAAACATCATCCTTTTTTATCCGCCGAAGAATTGCCTCATTTCATCCGAGATCTTGAAGCCTATACCGGCAGCATCATTACTAAAAATGCTACTAAGATAGTCATGTTAACTGGTGTAAGAATGCAGGAAATGCGCTTTTCTACGTGAGATGAAATTGATTTAGAAAATGCAATTTAGGAAATTCCAGCAGAATGGATGAGAATACGCAGGCCGCATGTCGTACCTTTATCTATCCAAGTGATTGAACTCCTTAATCAGCTCAAACCCATCACTGGCCATTATCCTTACATTTTTATTGGAAAGAACAATCGCAGCAAACCAATTTCGAAAGAAAGTATGACACAAGTCATTGAACTGCTTGGTTACAAAGGTCGTGCAACAGGTCACGGATTTAGACACACAATGTCGACTATCCTACATGAACAGGGATTTGATAATTCATGGATTGAAATGCAACTTGCACATGTGGATAAAAATAGTATCCGAGGAACATATAACCATGCTCAATACCTTGAAAGAAGAAGGGCAATGCTTCAGTGGTATAGCAACTATCTTTTGAAGTAATAATTTCTATTAAGGATTTCGAATGAAAATAATATCTTTGTTTAATCATAAAGGTGGTGTTAGTAAGACAACTACGACTTTTAACATGGGATGGATGCTAGCTAATCTTGGCTATAAAGTTTTAATAGTTGATGCTGACCCACAATGTAATTTGACAGCCTTAGCTTTGGGCTATTCGACCACTGATGACTTTGATGAAATCTATAAAAATAATCCAAACTGTGATATTTATAGTTGCATCAAACCTGTTGTAGATGGTTCTTTAGGAAAAGTTATTCCATCCGACCCATTAGCCACAACAAATCCAAATTTAAGTTTATTGTGTGGTAGCATCTACTTATCAGAAATTGAAACACAGGTTGGAGTTGCGCTGACAACCAGCGCTGCCATCCCCGCAATTAGAAATATCCCCGGCAGCATCGGTGCTTTTTTGCGCGAGACAGCACGGAAACATAAATTTGATTATGTCCTTGTTGACATGAGTCCCAGCGTTGGTGCATTAAATGAATGTCTCTTAATGTGCAGTGACTATTTTATAGTTCCTACATCACCAGATTTCTTCTGTGCTCAGGCAATAAAGTCACTCGCGAAAGTCCTTCCTAGATGGAACAGCGAAATAGATAGTTTTAGAGATAGTAAAATATTATATCCATTCCCTATCAAACCGCCGAAATTCATCGGATTTATATCTCAGAAGTATCGTCCAAGAAACAATTTACCAGTAAAATCTTTTCAAAGATGGATTGATATAATCAAAGATGAAGTCACTAACACATTAATACCAGCATTAAATCCTATAAATATGTCAATTTCGGCTGCTGATTTTGAAAATGCCTGCCCGTCAAAAGAACCTTTTAATTTGGCGAATATTTCAGATTTTAACTCGCTAATTGCTCAATCTCAAAAACATAGCACTCCGGTATTTGCTCTCTCGGATGCACAAATAGAGCAAAATGGAGTAATACTGGATACAATGAAAGAAAACAGGAAAGAGTTCAACAATAATTTTAATGGGTTAGCCCAATCAGTTGCTACGTTGGCCAATTGATAATACTTAGACCGAGGCTACGTTCAGCTCGGTCTAAAATGCTTACTTTAGTGAGTTAGGATAAATAACATATCAATCGCAATGATCTAGAATGAATTTTACCCACAGAGCGTATCTATAATCACCTACTTTTATTGAGTAAGTTTCCACGTTATCAAGCCAGCGTGGCTCTTGCTTTGAATAGTAAAAAAGTAATTCTCCACCATCCCAATTGCATACTATCTTCCTTAAATAAACCTCATCTGAAACTGCCAACCCATGGAAGTCAGCCTCACATGGAAACCTTGAATTTAGATATCTAGTTGCTTCTATAAATAATAAAACTATATCTATGAAATCTTCTGCTTCCTCAAGAGTTGCATCTCTATACTCGTGCTCAATTTCATTTCTTATCTTATTTATTTTATCTATTATTCTAGGTCTAACCATTCCGATTCCTTCTAAGAAATCCATCTTTTTTGGAAAGTTTCTTAGATTTTTCTGGAAGTATTCGTCACCACAAAAAGCTCGACAAAGAATATCTACTCTCATATGTAATGCCGATTTTGCATTTCGCACTGCATTATTCAGATTTCGTCGTTCATTTCCTGAATTCAAATCATCAATTGCATCTTGTAAGTAACTGTTAGGTTTCAAATAATCCTTTTGCCCTATATAAGTCCAGCAGCAATCTGGATAAACATCCTCGTCCAAATCATCAGGAATCAACACACCCCCCCCTAAGAATAGAGTTATAATTATTTTCTTCACATATTTTCAGAGTGAATTTACCGATATTTTTATATTACACAAGAAAATGGTACTAATCCCGAATGATGAACTCACAATTGCAGTAATCATAGCATAACTGTGTCTCACAAAGCTTTCATTGCCCCTATGACTTAATTTAACCCAAAGTTATTAGATGTAAGGCCAGCGCGCAATGCTTTCCCCGCCTCGCCTGCCCGCTAAAGGGGCCGGTTTTAATGCAGGTGCATTTACAGGCTCAGGCCGCGCTGGCGCGGGTGGGCGTTTACGGGGCGGCATAATTAATTTATGAACTCTTTTCCAGCCAGGCGGCCAGCGCATCACGAAGATACGCTGCGTAATATTCGAGGGCACGATTTTTTATCAGCGCGGGCCTGCCGTTTAGGTTCATCAGCTCCGGTGCAAGGGGAACAGTGGTTTCAATTTCACATGATTTTAGTCACCGTTTTCCGAATGTGAATCTATTTAGCGCTTTGCTATTCCAATGTAATCATCACCTTTTATCCAATTTGAGGCTGACGAACCGTTAGCACTCGCGGCCCTTTTTATCTTCTGACGATGCTCCTTCCATCTCCCCCAAATCCCCCACCACATCCACATCCTGTACCACACCCGCATCCTTTAACGCCAAATCCAGCACGTCGCTTTTCTCTCTGGCCTCACACACAACGGCTTTCGCGCCTCTGTCTTCGCAAAGCCCGGCAAGCTCCGCGAAATAGTGCCGCTGAAACCCTACCGGGTGGCCCTGCTTTTGCTGGTAGTGCGGCACAACCACCGGGTGCGCTTTCAGCGCCTGCGCCACGCGCAACAGCGAGGCGGGCTGAATAAAAGGAAGATCGCCTGGCAGGATTAACCACCCCGGCGAATCAGGCGTGGCGCGCACGCCCATAGCGATGGATTCGCCCATGCCGCGCGTGCCGCCTTCCGGCCTGACAAGATGCCACGGCAGGCCCGACGCTTTCACCGCGTCGAGCACATGTTGCAACACCGCTTTGCCGTGCAGCAGCGCATCCAGTTTGTGGGTTGTGCCGCCGGAAGCGAGAAACCGTTCCCCCTTTCCGGCGGCCAGAATAATGATGACCGGTTCGCCTGCCGCAACCATTATCCTGCGTCCTCATTGCTTGCGTGAGTAAGGCGAGCCGCCGCCACATCCGCCAGCACAGAGAGCGCCAGCGAGTGCGCGTCGCGCGCCTTCGGGAAGATGCCTATCGGCGCTTTTATTCGCGCTATTTCCTGCTCGCTCCAGCCAAGCCCGGCGAGCCGCTGCATGCGCACGTCGTGGGTCCGGCGGCTGCCCAGCGCGCCGATGTAAAACGGCCTGGCGGCCAGGGCTGCCTGCAATACTGGCAGCTCGCGGTTGAGATCGTGGTAGAGCAGGATAACCGCCGTGTCGGCATCCATCAGCGCGAAAGTGGTGCGCGGATCGAAGCCGTCGCTGGTATGCACGTCATAACCCGCCGCCCGGGCGACATTAGCCGCCACCGCCGCTTCCACCGAGCGGCCATAGACGATAACCCGTGTGCAGGGGCGGTAGCTCACCGCAAAATCTGCGCCCCTCCAGCCCGTCTCCCGTTGCGAAAGCACGCTCTCCAGCGTCTGCGACTGAGGGTTATAGCGAAGCCCGGCAGACTGGCGCTGCGCCATGGCGTTCAGCACCGCCAGCAGCGGTTGCACGGCGCGCAGTTTATGCATGCTGAGCGTAATGCCGCCGCCGCAGGGGAGCACGATATCGAAATAGGGCGAGCCTTCGCCATACTTCACCATGCGGTCTTCGCCGGACTGGATCACCTCCATCGCTTCGAAAGCGGCGGCGGCCTCCACGCAGCCGCCGGAAACAAAACCGCAGCAGAGGCCATCTTCGCGCACGGCCATGTGCGCCCCCAGCGGGCGCGACGAACCGCCGCGGATCTCAACCAGCGTCACCAGCGCCGCCGCCATGCCCGCGTTCAGCGCCTCCGCCGCAAAGCGCAAAATCTCTGCGCTGTCGTCGGTCAAAAAAGCGGGTTGCGGATTACGCGGCGCCGGGCTTGTTTGTTCGATAAGGGGGGATTGTTGCAGCACCTCTTCTCCATCCTTCAGTGAAGCGCGCCTTACGCGCGCTACGGTTTACCCTGAAGGCTGGCGGCGCACGGCCGCCAGCCACCGTTTTCCTTAAACCAGAGTCGGCAACCCGTTCAACAGCTTATCGACGGTGATGGGGTAATCCCGCACCCGCACGCCCGTGGCGTTGTAAATGGCGTTGGCGATGGCGGCGCTGACGCCGCACAGGCCCAGCTCGCCCACCCCTTTGGCTTTCATCGGAGAGGAGATCGGGTCGGTGTCTTCAATGAAGATAACCTCCTGCTCGGGGATATCGGCATGCACCGGCACTTCATAAGCCGCCATATCGTGGTTAACGAAGAACCCGAGCCGCGTATCCACCGCCAGCTCTTCCATCAGCGCCCCGCCAAGCCCCATGGTCATGGCGCCAATCACCTGGCTGCGCGCAGTTTTCGGGTTGAGAATGCGGCCTGCGGCGCACACCGCCAGCATGCGGCGAACGCGTACCTCGCCTGTCGCCGCATCCACCGCCACTTCAACGAAGTGCCCGGCGAAGGTGGACTGCTGGAACTGCTGATCAAGGTCGCCATACTCCATGGTGTCTTCCGCGGAGATCGTCCCGCCCGCCGCCGCCTCCGCCAGCGGCACGCTGCGGTCGGCTGCGCGAACCTGTCCGTCGGTAAACTCCACGGTACCGGCGTCCATGCCAAGCGTGTTCGCCACCGCTTCGCGCAGTTTTACGCAGGCGGCGTAAACGCCCGCCGTTGAGCTGTTGGCGCCCCACTGCCCGCCGGAACCGGAAGAGACCGGGAAATCAGAGTCGCCAAGGCGCACCACGACCTTCTCCAGCGGCACGCCCATCATCTCGGCGGCGGTCTGGGCAATGATGGTGTAGCTGCCGGTGCCGATGTCGGTCATGTCCGTCTCAACGGTCACCACGCCCTGTGAATCGAGAAGCGCGCGCGCGCCGGACGGAGTCAGCAGGTTGTTGCGAAAGCCCGCCGCCATGCCATACCCCACCAGCCAGCGGCCGTCGCGCACCTGCGCGGGTTTAGGGTTGCGACGGTTCCAGCCGAAACGCTCCGCACCCGTACGTAAACACTCCACCAGCTGACGACGAGAAAAGAAGCGCTCCGGTTTCGCGGGGTCCACCTGGGTGTCGTTGCGAATACGAAACTCCACCGGGTCCATGCCCAGCCGTTCGGCCATCTCGTCGATGGCTATCTCCAGCACCATCATCCCTGGCGCTTCGCCGGGGGCGCGCATGGAGTTGCCTTCCGGCAGGCTAAGCTCAGCCAGACGCAGCCCGGTGTGACGGTTCGCCCCGGCGTAAAGCAGCTCGGTCTGGTTGGTCGCCGTCTCCGTCGGGCCGCCCGGCAGGTTGCCGGACCAGCTTTCATGGGCAATGGCGGTAATGCGCCCGCTCTCTTCAGCGCCGATGCGCACGCGCTGAATCGTCGCCGGGCGATGGGTCGTGTTGTTAGGGATAAACGGCCTTGGCAGCATTACCTTAACGGGCCGTTTCGCCGCACGCGCACCGAGCGCGGCCAGCAGGGCGTCGCTGCGCAAGAACAGCTTGCTGCCGAAACCGCCGCCGATATAGGGCGAGCGCACGCGAATGTTCTCTTCCGGGATGTTAAGCGTTTTCGCAAGGTCGCCCTTCCACCAGTTGATCATCTGGCTGGAGGTCCAGAGGGTGAGTTTGTCCCCTTCCCAGGCGGCCATTGAGGCGTGCGGCTCCATCGCCATATGGCTCTGGTCCGGCGTGGTGTAGGTGGCGTCGAGCTTCACCGCCGCCGTGTTAAACGCGCCGTCGAAATCCCCGACGACTTTATCCGGCGTATCGTCCGGCGGTTCCGTCACGCCAGGTTTTTGCCGGGCGAGATCGTACGCGCCCGGCTCGCGGCGGTAGCGCACGTCAATCAGCGCTGACGCCGCGCGCGCCTGCTCGAACGTCTCCGCCACCACCACGGCGATGGCCTGATGGTAATGCTCGATTTCAGGACCGCCCAAAAGCGTTGCAGCGTTCATCTCCCCTTTGCCGAGTGGCCCCGCGTTGTCAGCGGTGACCACCGCCAGCACGCCGGGCGCGTTTTTCGCCGCGCTAATATCCATTGAGGTGATACGGCCTTTGGCGATGGCGGACCCCACCACATGCCCGTAGGCGACGTTCGGCGCTTCTTTGTGCCATTCATAGGCGTAAGTCGCCGTGCCGGTGGTTTTCAGCGGGCCGTCGATACGGTCATGCGGGCGGCCCACCACTTTCATCTGGTCAATCGGGTTCTCTTGTGCCGGTTTATCAAATTTCATCCGCTTAGGCCCTCGCTTCCGTCAGCACCGAGGCGAGCGTGCGCTTCGCCAGTGTCAGCTTGAACTCGTTTTCCGGCGTCGGCTGCGCGTCGGCGAACAGCCGGTCATATACCGCCTGCGCGCCGTGAACGAGCTGAGCGTCCGCCTCCTCTATTCGCCAGGGCTTATGGGCCACGCCGCCCAGCGCCACGCGGCCTGTGCCGTCGGGCTGCACTACGGCGGCCACCGAGACCAGGGCGAAGGCGTAAGAGGCGCGATCGCGCACTTTACGATAGATATGCGTGCCGCCGAGCGGCGGCGGCAGCGTGACGGCGGTAATAAATTCCCCCGGCGCCAGCACCGTTTCCAGATGCGGCGTGTTGCCCGGCGCGCGATAAAAGTCCGCTACCGGGATATGGCGCTCGCTGCCGTCCGGGTTCACGGTTTCCACTACGGCGTCGAGCAACCGCATGGCGACAGCCATATCGCTCGGATGGGTGGCGATGCAGGCGTCGCTTGCGCCCACCACCGCAAGCTGGCGGCTGTAGCCTCCCAGTGCGGCGCAGCCGCTGCCGGGCAGCCGCTTGTTGCAGGGCTGATTGGTATCATAAAAATAGGGGCAGCGGGTGCGCTGCAACAGGTTGCCGGCAGTGGTCGCGCGGTTTCGCAGCTGGCCCGAAGCGCCCGCCAGCAGCGCCCGTGAAAGCACGGCGTAGTCGCGGCGAACGCGTTCATCCGCCGCCAGATCGGTGTTGCGCACCAGCGCGCCTATCCGCAGGCCGCCTTCGGCGGTCGGCTCAATCTTATCCAGCGCCAGGCCGTTCACGTCTATCAGGTGGACGGGGGTTTCAATCTCAAGCTTCATCAGGTCCAGCAGGTTGGTGCCGCCCGCAATAAACTTTGCGCCCGGATGTTGCTTAGCGCTGGCCGCCGCGTCGGCAGGCGTGGCAGCGCGTTCGTATGTAAAAGCCTTCATGATTTCTCCCCTCCGGCAACCTCTTCAATCGCGGCAAGAATGTTGGAATAGGCGCCGCAGCGGCAGATATTGCCGCTCATACGTTCGCGTATTTCGTCCGCCGTCATTTGAGGAGGGGAAACCAGGTCGAGCGTGACATGGCTTGGGATGCCCGCTTCTATCTCTTTTAGCACCGCGACGGAAGAGCAAATCTGCCCCGGCGTGCAGTAGCCGCACTGGTAGCCGTCATGTTTCACAAACGCCGCCTGCATCGGGTGCAGGTTGTCCGGGGTGCCGAGTCCTTCGATGGTGGTGACTTCCGCATCCTGGTGCATCACGGCAAGCGTCAGGCAGGCGTTAATGCGCCGCCCGTCCACGATAACGGTGCAGGCGCCGCACTGGCCGTGGTCGCACCCTTTTTTGGTGCCGGTGAGTTGCAGGTTTTCGCGTAGCGCATCCAGCAGCGTAGTGCGCGTGTCCACCGCCAATTGCCGCACTTCACCGTTCACTTTCAGCCGCAAGGGCAGTATTTCCGGGGCGGGCGTTACCGGCGTTTCGCCTGCGAACGCGGCTGTCGCTTTCGCAGAAACTGCCGTCGCCGCCGTCGCGGCGCCTGCTTTGATAAGCTCCCGCCGCGTCAGGCTAAAATCGCCCTCGCCGATCGCCTGCGCGTTGCTGTAAACGCCCGCATCCTGCGGATGTCCTTTGTTATCTTCATCGCCTTGGTTGCTCATGCCAGGCCTCCAGTATCTTTTAAAGTGAAAGGGATAAAAGGCACGCTCGCCGCTGCTGTATCGCGCGGTTTTTTTTATAACGAACAGTTAATAATAGTCGGCGCTGGCGGCGGGAAGGTAATTAGTGCTATGAGGAAAAGGTATAAATGCGTAGAAACAGGCGTTTAAACCGCAACGGTTTAATGATGAAAAGAGAAAAAAAGAAGCTGAAGGGCGCCCGTTTGCGGCGCCCTGTTCATTCGTCAATTACCCACCGGAACCGCCCTGCTCTGACGCGGACGCGTGGCCCAGAGCGAGGCGCCGACAATCAGCAACCCGCCAATCCAGCACGCCGGGGTTAATTTCTCCCCTAACCAGAGCGCGGCGAACAGCGCGCCGAACAGCGGCTCGGTGCCCATCAGCAATGAGGCATTGGTCGGCGTGGTGCGCTTCACCGCGTAATTCTGCGCGAAGAAAGCGAACAGCGTGCAGAACACCACCAGATAGAGTGTCGCGCCCCAGAAGCTGATATTTTGCGGCAGCGGCGGAATGCCGTGTTGCGTCGCCAGCAGCAGGATCAGCGAACCGGCTCCCACCACGCCCGTCTGCACCGCCGTCAGCGCCAGGGATGGCACGTTGCGATGCTGCATCAATTTCTTCGTCAGGCACACCATTACCGCCCGCAGTAGCGCCGCGCCCAGGATAAGCACATCGCCCGTGTTCATCTCGATAGCGAGGTTCCCGGTCAGCAGCAGCGCTCCGCACAGCGATACCCCCGCCGCGATGAACGCGGTATTTTCCGGCCGTTTGCGAAAGACAAGCCATTCGACGAAAGGCGTCAACACCACGCAAAGGCTTATCAGAAACGCGGCGTTGCTGGCGGTGGTATGCGCCACACCGTACGTTTCACACAAAAAAATAGCCAGCAGCACCGCGCCCAGTACAAGCCCCGGCCCGGTCGCCTGCCGCCAGCAGTTTTTCAGCGTGGGCAGCAGGATAAAAAAGGTCAGCATAAAGCGAATGCACAAGAAGCCGACCACCGGGTAGAACAACACCGCCTGTTTGGCGATGCCGTAGCTGGTTCCCCAGACCACGGCCACCGCCAGCAGCATCCAGTCGGCGTAGCGTAAGGTTGTATTTTGCACCTGACATTGAACGCTCATCGCTTATTCCCGCTCCCAGGCAATCACCAGCACATCGCGATATCCCTGCGAGCCTTTGCTGCACAGAATAGGGGTGACCTCATGCATGACGCGATGATCGTCGGCCACAATCACATCCAGCGGCTGGCTGAGCGTTTTGGTGCACAGCACGTTGCGGGCGTTGTCCGTCACGGTGGTAACGCCGCCCGACACGTTCACCCGGCGGATAAGCATCATGGCGATGTAATCCACGCCGTCGCGATGCAGCCCTTCCGGCGTCGGCTTGCCGGTCTCTTCGGCGTCCGTCAGGATGCGATAAGGGTGCAGACGAATGCGCCACCGGCAGGTTTCCCCCTCCGCCTGATTAAAGACGCGCCCCAGCCCGCGCAGGATAGAGATAAACAGCGGATGGTTGATAAACCCCTCTTCCAGCGGCGGATAAACGCGATCGACGCCGCCGTTTAAAGTGTTGATGTTTTTAGGCTGCGAGTAAGGCTCGTGCGCCAGCAGCTTGAGTTCGCCCTCCGGGTCGCGCAGTTCAAACTGGCTGTAACGGCGGTAACGATAGGTGCCGTTATCCGCCATAAACTCATCACGCGCCAGCGAGTCCCAGTAGCGGGAAAACGAGGAGATATACTCTTCGCCCAGCTCCAGGTCGTCTTTCAGCTCTTCGCCTGCGATGAAAATCCAGCCGTCGTTTTTGATGGCCTGCGCCGCATGGTTAATCGAGCAGGTCGGCAGAGCGTAATATTGACTGATTGTTTCCATGGTTCACCTCAGGCAGTTAATGAGTAAGCAGGCGTCAAAGAGGGAGAGAGATCGGCGAGAGAACGGCTGCCGCGCACGCGGGCAATCTGTTTTTCCCAGCCGTCGCGATCGGTCAGGTAGAGCGGGTCGCGCGCTTTAATGGCGGCAAGATCCGCCACGCCGCTGCGCAGGTTGAAGAACACGGTGCCGCTCACCGCCTCGGCGCTGGTGCGGATAAACGCGGCGAGAGAGGCGGCCAGCATGCCGTACCAGCGGCCCTCTATCGCCTCGTTCACCCAGGTTTGCTCCAGCGCCAGCTTCTGGCGCAGCAGCGCGGCATCCAGCGTGGCGGTTTCAAGGTGGCGGAACGCCGCCATCAGCAGCATCGCCGCCGGAGCTTCGCGCACTTCCAGCACCTTCTCGCCGCCTTCCAGGTGCTCCAGCCCGCTGAAGCGGCCAATGCCGTGGCGGCCAACAACCGCGTTAAGGTGCTCGATAAGCGTCAGCAGCGGCAACGTTTGCCCGTTTACCGCCACCGGCGCGCCGCGCTCAAAGCAGACGGAGAGCAGTTCGTCCGGCTGAGCGCTGCGGCAGGAAGTCCACTTAAACAGCGCTTCCGGCATCATGAAATCTTCCGGGTTATCCAGCGCGCCGGATTCGTACTCGCGAACCCAGATATTGGCGTCGCCGCTGATGCCGCGCGCCTGAAAGCGCGGCAGCCCCGCCTGCGCCAGCGCCTGAATTTTCTCTTCGCGGCTGAAAGCCGAGTATTCGTAGGGGCTGCCGATAAAGCCGTTGAAGTTGAGCTGGCTCAGCGCGCCGTTAAGACGACGCAGGCTGTTTTGCGACTGGTTAGCAGTATGCAAAATGGCGTCGCAGCCGAGCGTTTGCGCCATCTCCACCGCCAGCCGGGCGATGAGCGGTCGGGAAAGTGATGAGCTGATGGGATAGATGCCCATGTACTGCGCGTTCGCACGGATAGCCGGGATAATGAACTCCCGCGCAAACTGCTCACGCGCATCGATAATTTTTAAGTCGACGTTAAAAAAGCCGGTGATGTGCCGCAGGTCGTCGGCGTCCACGCCATCGCCGAGATCGACGGTAAGCGCGGTGACTTTGCAACCAGTCTGCGATAGTTTGTAAAGCAGGTAGCTGCTGTCAACGCCACCGCTAAACAACGTCAGAATATGCTTTGACTGGCGGGCTACATAAGAGAGATCTTCAAGGCTACGTACTTGCTGATAACGCTTCATTATCGCTTTCCTTACAGGGTGAATGTCGGTTTTCTGTGACGTGCCACGGGGCGATTATGGGCTATCCCGCTTCGGTGAATAATCGGGGTAAACAAACAAGACTCTTGCGCTATGAGAACAAATCAATACATGGGGCTGCTGCCGTATATGGCGGTGTTTGTGAAAGTGGTGGAGACGGGCAGTTTTTCCGCCGCGGCGGAACAGCTCGGCACCACGGCATCGTCCATTAGCCGCCAGGTCGCCTGCCTCGAACAGGCGCTGTCGGTGAAGCTGCTGGAGCGAACCACGCGGCGGCTTAAGCTTTCTGCGGCCGGCACCGACGCTTACGCCCGCTGCTGCGAGATGGTGCAGTCGGCGAAACTGGTGCTGGAGCTGGCGGAGCGCATCAACGAAGCGCCGCAGGGAATGGTAAAAATCAGCGCGCCGCGCGCGTTCGGCATGCGGCTGATAGCGCCTCATATCGAGGAGTTCTTAAACCGCTACCCCGAAGTGGATGTGCAACTCAGGCTCACCGATCGTCCTGTAGACCTGATAGGCGATGACCTCGATTTGATGGTGCGCATTACCGATACCCCGCCTGAAGGGCTGGCGGCGCGCCCGCTTATCCGGGTCAGCCATATTATCTGCGCCACCGCCGCCTACCTTGAAAAGCGCGGTTATCCGCAACACCCGAACGACCTGGCGCTGCACAGTTGCCTCTATCTTGGAGAGATCCCCGGCGATAACTGCTGGAAATTCCGCCATCTGCATACTCAGGAGCGGGTTAATGTGACGGTGCGCGGGCGCTATGTCACCAACCACAGCCGGGCGCGGCTCGAAGGGGTGCTCAGCAGTCTCGGCATTGGCTGCCTGCCGTGGTTTGTCGCCCGCGAAGCGCTTGAGGCGAAGCAGATTGTCGAGGTGCTGCCGCAGTGGGACTACACAACCTCTTACTACGGCATGTCCTGGATCCTTTATCACCCGAACCGTTTTCTGCCGCCGAAGTGCCGGGTGCTGATCGATTTTCTCGCCGAGAAAATTGCCGACAGCGACCTGAACCGCCGCGCCCGCGCCTACCCGCCTGCGCAGGAAGGGGTGAAGCGGCTGAATGGATAGCGCCGTTAGCATTGCTCTTTTCCCGGCGCGTTAATTCCCAGCGCTTTTCCCACCAGCGAAAAGGCGGCAGAGGGCTGTTTTCTGCGGGGATACTGCAGGTAATAGCCGGGAAAAGGCCTACACCACGTTGCCGGAGGGGTGCGTCCCGCCCTTTTTGCTGCCGTTCGGGCGTTTTAAAACTAATCTGAAGCGGCGGGCCAGACGCCGCACGCGCCCCCTCGCCAGCGCGCCTTAAATAGTTCAAAAAATCAGATGGTTAAACACCCTTTCCCGCCTCGCTTTTCATAACCTAAGCGAAACGGTTTAAGGCTTTTCAATAACCTGTGGTTTTGGCAAACCGATGCAGCGCCGCCGATTTATGAACTACGCTTAACATTCATTTTGACGAGTTCAGGCGCGCCTGGCTCGTTTATTCCTGTCGCGGCGCCTTTGCGCTGCGTTGTTTCCACCAGCGGCTACGCTGTCAGAAAAGGAGATCGAACGATGTCGAACTATCCTACTCCCCCGTTTCCTGAACAACAGCAGAACTGGCCTGGCTCCACCAAAGATATGCAACCCCAGCCCGACCACGGTGAAACCAGTTATAAAGGCTCGGGCAAACTGACCGGTAAAGCGGCGATTATTACCGGCGGCGACTCTGGCATCGGCCGCGCGGTCGCTATCGCCTACGCCCGTGAAGGCGCAGATGTGCTTATCTCTTACCTTGATGAACATGAAGATGCCAAAGAGACGGCGCGTCTGGTTGAAGAGGCCGGGCGCAAAGCGGTGCTGGTGAGCGGCGATATCACCGAGCTGGCGCAGTGCCAGGCGGTGGTGGATAAAGCCGTGGAAGCCTTCGGTAAAATCGACATTGTGGTCAATAACGCCGCCTTCCAGCAGACGCGCAATTCTCTGGATGAGATAAGCGACGACGAGTTTGACCGCACCATTAAGACCAACCTCTACGGCACCTTCCGCATCTGCAAAGCCGCCGTACCGCATATGCCGAAAGGCGGGTCGCTTATTCATACCGCATCGGTAAATGCCGATTCGCCGAAGCCGATGCTGGTGGCTTATTCCGCCACCAAAGCGGCTATCGTCAACCTCTCCGGCAGCCTTGCGGCGCTGCTGGCGGAAAAAGGCATCCGCTCTAACGCCGTTGCGCCGGGCCCTATCTGGACGCCGCTTATTCCGTCCACCATGCCCGCCGAGCAGGTGAAAAGCTTCGGCAGCCAGGTGCCGCTGGCGCGCGCCGGTCAGCCTGCCGAACTGGCGGCGCCGTACGTGATGCTAGCAAGCGACGAAGCGAGCTACATCTCCGGCGCCACTATCGCGGTGACCGGCGGTACCGCAGTTATCTGATGTTTTGCGCCATGGGGCTGTAGCCCTATGGCGCTTCCCCCTGCTCTTACCCCTTCCGTTTTATGCTCAGCACAAGAGCAGGCCCTGCTGTAAGGAGCTGAATGATGAAAGCTTACCCTTTACAGCTGACCCTGCCGATAGCCACGCACGTGTTCGGCGGTCAGCTTATCAAAACGCGCCTCGGCAAAGCCGGCCTGCCTGACGGGCGCGTTGCCGAAACCTGGGAAGTGAGCGATGTAGACGGCAAGATAGCGACGGTGAAAAACGGCGAGCTTGCCGGCATGAGCCTGCGCGAGCTGGCGCAGCGCTACCCGGAGGAGCTGGTCGGCCCCGGCTGGCGCGGCCCCCATTTCCCGCTGCTCACCAAATTTATCGACGGCAGCGGCATGTTGCCGGTTCACCTGCATGCTAATGATGAAACCGCGCAGCGTCTGGAGCAGCAGCCCAACGGCAAAACCGAAGCCTGGCATATTTTATGGGCGGCGGAAGGCGCGACTTGCCTTGCCGGCGTCAAGCCCGGCGTCAGCCGCGCGCAGTTGCGAAGCGCCCTGCTGGCGGAAGAGTACGATGCGGTTATGCACCGCCTGCCGGTGAGAACGGGCGACACCTTTTATATTCCAGGCGGCATGTTGCACGCTTTCGGCCCGGATACGCTGATTTACGAGATAGAGCAGACCTCGGATATTCAGCAGCACGCGATGCCGTGGCGCATGGAGGACGGCAGCGAGATTTCTCGTGCGGAACAGGAAAAGAATATCGATGCGCTGCTGGATGAGCTGCGCCCTGAGCTGACGACTGCGCCGCAACCGGGACTGGTGATTGAAGAGAGCCCGCATTTTTCACGGCGCGTCTGCTGCGCCGGGCCTTACTTCGCCCTTGAGCGCTGGCGCTTTTCCAGCGACAACGACTACACCTTCCGGGGCGCGCAAATCATCTCTAACCTTGGCGACCCGCTCACGCTTAAGGCGGCAGGCGAGTCGCTGACGCTGGGCCGGGCCGAAAGCTGCCTGCTTCCCGCCGCGCTTCGCAGAGTGACCTTTTGCGGCGCAGGCGAAATGCTGGTGGGCTACGTGCCGGATTTGGCGCGCGATATTATCGAACCGCTGCGGGCGCGGGGGTATAGCGAAAAAGAGACAGGCCGGCTGGGCGACGTGCAGGACACGCTGCGCTAAACCGTGTATTAAGCGAGCCGCTCCACGCGTGTTTCTCCTTCACTCATGGCAAGCTGATAGCGTGCGCAGGCGGTATGCTGCTGCACCAGCCGCGCCAGTTCCGGCGAGTGGCTGGTGAGCCAGATTTGCGTCCAGCGGCTCGCCTCGGCTATCAGCTTCGCGAGCGCAGGCAGCATTTGCGGATGCAGGCTGTTTTCCGGTTCGTTCAGGGCGATAAAGGCGGGTGGGCGCGGGCTTAACAAGGCCACCGCCAGGCAGAGAAAACGCAGCGTACCGTCGGAAAACTCGGCAGGTTCGAGCGGGCGCGTTAGCCCTTCGCGCTGCATCAGCAGTTGGAAGCGCCCGCCGGGGTTATCGCAATAAAAACGGCTGCCCGGAAAAGCGGCGTTCAGAATAGCGTTCAGTAAATCCTCATCGCCAATCTCAACGATGGTTTGAAAGGCGGCCGCAAGGTTCGCGCCGTCGCTTGCCAGCACAGGCGCGCGAAAGCCGACCTGCGGCTCGCGCAGCGGCGAGTTTCCGGATACCGCGAACTCATGATAAAAGCGCCAGTTGCGCAGCATCTCCCGCACCTGGGACACCTCCGGGTAGAGATGCGGCTCGCCAAGCTGCCCGAACACCGATTCGTTCTCATAAATCGCGCCGCTGTGCGTTACTTTCTCATGATGGATATTGCTCAGAAAGACCGCCTGGTTCTGGCGCTTCATGAGCAGTGCTGAAGGACGGCGGCGCTGATTGCTGAGCCAGATTTTCTCTTCTTTGATGACCGGGTCGAGCTGAAACAGCGTCGGGTAGGGCAGCTTTTCCACAAACCCCACCTGCAACTCATAGTCGTAATCATCCGTCTCTACGGCAAGAATCATCCGCCGTACGTCCTGCTGCCGGCTTCTGCCTGCCCACAGCGCGTTAAGGATGCCGCCTTCCCGTGATAACGCCTAGGAAAAAGCGCCCTGCGCTGCGCTGTGCATCAGCTGTATCGCTTTATAGATATTGGATTTGCCGCTGCCGTTGGGGCCAAAAACAATATTGAGCTGCTCGAGCTCCAGCGCAACACGGCGAAGCGAACGGTAGTTTTCGATATAAAGGCTTTTAATCATAACGTGGCGGCTGGGTGAGTGACGTTAACAGCTTAGCGGAAAAAGTGCGGAAAGACGCAGGGCGCCACGCCGGGCGCCCTCGGGTTTAGCTTTGCGGATTGATAAGCCAGGTGCCGGACTGCCCGATGGTGAGCCTCTGGCTGCGGATCTGGTCATGATTTTTCAACGTAAAGGCGTACTGGCCAGGCGGAAGCTGGAGCGCCGCGAAGCCGTTCGCCGCCGGCACCACCGCCTGCGGTTTGCCATTCAGCAACAGCTGTTCGCCTTCGCGAATGCGCACATACACCAGCGCCTGCTGTTCGCCGGTAGCGGCGGGCGGCTGCGCCGTCGCGGGCTGTTCTTGCGGACGGTCTGCGTCAGCCGTTTCCGGCTGAGCGTTCTGCGGCGCGCTACTGCTAAACAGCAGCCCGCCGATGATAATCCCGGCGACCACGCCTGCGACCACCATTCCCGCCGTCTGGTAACGTCTCCAGCCCGTCACGGCCACCTTATGCTCTTCCAGCGGAATGAGCATAGTGCCCGGCTTATCGGCATTCAGCAGGTCGTCGTGCCCGCCGACGGGGAGATCCACCAGCGCGGCAAACTCATCCACCGACTGCGGACGCCCCTCTTTTTTCAGCGCCAGCGCCCGGTCTATCGCCTGCAACAGCGAAAGCGAATAGCCTTCCGGCTTGCGCTCCGCCAGCGGCTGGTAGTTGTCCTGAAGGGAGCGCACCACGCTCACCGGCGGCGGCGAGCCGACAATCAGCGTATGCAGCACCGCCCCCAGCGCGTAGATATCCGTCCACGGGCCAAGCGCGTTTTCATCATCGTTATACTGCTCGACCGGCGCGTAGCCCGGACGCAGCAGCGTTTCGGTTTCATCGGTGACGTTGCCGATGCTGCGGCGGGCGGCGCCTGGGTCCAGCAGCACCGGCAGACCGTTTTCCTGCAACAGAATATTGTCCGGCGAAATATCCAGATGTTGATAACCCGCTTTGTGCAGTGCCCGCAACGCGCCAAACAGCATCGGCAGCAGGCGGCGGATAGCCGCTTCATCCAGTTTCTGCGGGTGCTGCTCGCGCAGGCGACCCAGCGTAACGCCTTCATAGAACAAAGAGACGATATAAGCGGTGTCGTTCTGCACCCAGAAACGCAGCACCTGCGCCAGCCCCGGATGATTAAAACGCGCCAGCAGGCGCGCCTCGTCGATAAAGCTGGTTAACCCGGCGCTGAAGGCTTTGCCAAAACGCTCGCCGCGAAGCCCGATGCTGAGGTCCGCTTTGCGCATGGCGAACGAGGCGGGCATAAACTCTTTTATGGCGACGGCGCGCTCAAGCTGGTGATCCCAGGCGCGATAAACGATGCCGAATCCGCCGCTGCCCAGCACCTCCTGAATCTCAAACTCATTAAACCGGTAACCGATCGGTAAGGCTTCAGATACTTTTTTGTTCGCGTTGTCCGTCATGTTGCAAGGTTCTCTTTAAGCAAGCCTGGCATCCGCCAGGCCCGGGTCACGCTCCGTGACAAAACGGCAGCGCGAAGCGTGATAATCGGCATTATTTAACGACCCGGTAAGCGCCTGCCGCCGGGTCGCGCAGCAGCGGCGAGAGCGAATCCACCAGCAGGATCTTCAGGCTCGCGCCGGGCTCCAGATAGCCGGACCAGACTTTGCGGATAGCCTCCAGCCGGGCGCGCAATCGCGCATCGTCGCTCGCCTGCGCGCGCGACATCTCTACCGCCACCGTGCCGTCCGCCAGCCAGCCGTTGAGCTCCGCAGAGTAAGGCAAAATCATCCAGCTTTGGTTGGCGCGCCCGTCGCTGACCACCATCCTTTCATTATTCACGGTGGTAATCAGCAGGCTGTCGGCGTCAGCCTGGGTATTCAGCCCGCTGACGGGGAAGCCATGCACGAAGGTCATGGTCATTTTCTTCTGGGTGTTGTGGCTCACCTGCACCACTTCGCTGCTGCCGTTCAGCCAGCCGCCTTTTTCGCATTTGCCGTCCGCCTTGGCCGGAATAAAGATAGCCGGCACGCTGGCGTTATCCTGCCAGAAGGTGCGCAGGTGGCAGCCATCCTGCAGCGTGAACTCCAGCCATGGCGTTCTGTCCGCCAGCGGCGAAAGATCTTCAGGACGGCCCGTCGGCGCCGCTTCGCCAGCCGTATCGGCTGCGGCGGCGGGCAGCACCACCGGCGTCCAGTCCGCCGTTTTACTGGCCGTACCCTGCGCCAGCAGGTCCCCTTCCGGCGAGGTAAACTGCCAGCGCACCACCGCGAGCTCCGCGCACTGGTTTTCCAGCAGCGCCCCAAGGCGCGGCATGAAGGTTTTCAGCAGCACGGGGCGCTTATCGCCATTCGCCACAATGCGCAGCGGCAGCTCCTTCGCGCACCAGCTTTGCGGCGTGTTGTCCGCCAGATCGTCTATCCAGACATCCAGCTTCTGCGAAGGAGATTGCACTATGCGGTAATTTTCCGCCTGCGCTGCTGCTGACAACGCCAGCAAGGCCAGACCGGGCAACCAAAATTTCATAAAAATCCTTGTAAGTCTGTAGCCATTACGAATGCTGAGCCGCCACGCGGCGCTCAGAGCGTTTCCGCTTCGCTCTGCGAATCTTTGTACTGGTTAACTTCCCGCTCGTAGGCCTGCAAAAAAGCCTCGCGGACCAGGGCATTCACTTCATTGCTGCCGCCCGCCGCGCTGCTGTGCTGGGCGACAAAGGCATCCCACAGCGCCGCCTTGCGGCTTACCGGCAACGCCAGGCGAAAGAGCGAGCCTTCGCGCATCGCCTCTTCCTCCAGCGCCTGCGGGTCGAAAGAAGCGAGCATCGCTTCGCTGGTGGCGTGCAGCCCGGAAATCATGCCAATCTGGTGCGCCTGAAGATCCACCAGCGCGTCATGTACGGCTTTGGTGGGCGGCATAAATCCCGGCATGGCGGTGGCAAACGCCTGCATTAATACCGATTTGCCGGATGGCAGCAACTTGAAAGGGTTATTGGCGTCATCCAGCATCATTGTCATGTCGGCTTTCACGTCGCGCTTAAGCATAGATCGCGAGGCGAGCAGCGCCACCGTTCCCTGCGCGAACATGCTGAGCATTTCCCCCAGCTGGCGCATTTTTTCGCTATCGAAACGGGGGACCGTATGAATGTCGTGAAGCCCTAATCCTTCCAGCAGCGCCGTCAACAGTTCGCCTTCCAGCACCTCGCCCTGCGCGTTCTCCGTCGTTTTAGCGGTTTCACGCGGCTGCGGCTGAATGCGCAGGCGGGCTTTGATAGCGGGCGACTCGCTATTTTCCTGCGACGCGCGCGCGGACTCGCTTGCCTCAGGCGCCGCGGCCGCCACCTGCGGCAACTGCCGGGAGATATTGTCCGCAACCGCGTAGTTTTTGATAAGGCTTTGCAATATCTCCGCAGGTACGGAGGTAGGCGCATTCTCAACGGCTACAGGCGCGGCGGGCTTTATCGGCGGCTCACCGCCCGCGCCCAGGCTTGCCAGTCGGCTTACCGGCTGGGTGTGCAAAATAAAATCGGCAATCTCAATGCTGTATTCCGCAATCGTCAGCCTGTCGCCATCCTGGAGCTCTGCCTGTTCGCCTTTTTCCAGCGGCTTGTTGTTGATAGCCATCGCCGCCGCGCCAAGGTTAGTGATGCGGCACTCGCCGTCCGGCGCGACATGAACCAGCGCCTGCAGGCGGGAAATCAGGCGGTCGTTATCCGGCAGCGCCAGATGGTTATCAGGCCCGCGGCCAATCGTGCCGCCCGGGGCGTTAAACTCGCAGCTGCCCTGCGGCGGCTTGTGGCCCGGTTTCACGGAAACGAGAGTGAATCGCATAACATTTTCCTGCCTGGTAATGTGCTGAGCAGCAACCCCTGCGGGTACTGAATCCTGCAAAAAGGTCCAATTGCGGCAGACGTCAGGCGCCTGCCTTCAGAATGGCAACGAAAAACGCCAGCATAGCCTGGCGTTGCGTTGTCTTATTGTTCTTCCCCTGCAACGGCGGAATTAGTCAATAATCCAGGTGCCGCTCGCGGCGTTCTTACAGGCTTTGCTGGCGCCATCCACCGCGACACAGGTTTTGCTGCTGGCGCGACGCGGACGCGGTCTGTCGCGGCGAACCGTCGCGTCATACTGCTCGCTTTTTACCACCGCGCGCGCAGGCACATAGCCAATCAGCTCTTCTTTGCCTTCATCGGCCAGCGCCATCCAGGAATGCTCCACCTGGCCCAGCACCTTATAGGTTTTGCCGTTATCCAGCTGGCGGATGACGTTGCCGCCGAAATCGGGTCGGCTCATTAACGAGGCCGGGTAAAGCGCCCGGTAATCCTGATTAACGGGTGTAAATTCCTGAGGCGGGGTTACCGCATACCGGTGAGTCAGGGTAACGCCATTCACCTGGCTGGTCACAATCGTGTCATCCGTCATGGGAGGACGCGCAGGCGCCATACAGCCGGAGAGGCCCAACGCAATGACCAGGACTACTACGCTTCGCATCATCATCAGCTTCTTCCATTGCAAACAGAATATCGTGCACAAGTAATATGCGCGGCAGGGCTTCGTTTTTTGTTAATTAACGCGCCCTGATAAAAACGGCTTAACGCGCCGCTGCGGGGTGCCGCGCACGCAATCGTTAACTCCCGCCCAGACTTTATCAAATAAGCCGCACAAGAGGCTGCTATTTTTAAGTGAGCGCTTAAGGAATTCAATACTCCCGGGCTCTCATTGTTGCATTCAGCCCGTACCGCTTCGCTTATCTAAAAAACGACATAAACCATTCATTAAAAAGCACTAATTACTTTAAAACAGTAATTCGCCGCCGCGTATTGAACGGCTATGTGCCGATTAAGGCGAATCTAATCTCTTTTTTTGGAACATAAAACCAAATAAAGAAAACGAGATTAAGTAAAAACGCAAAGCTTTAAAGCCCCGGTATTTCCCTCTGTAGAGAAAGCGTTTGCACCTGACGCCCACACAATATGTAGCCCAGGTAAAACAAAGCGTAAAGCGGGCTACATTAAGTGGTTGCATTAATTTTTTCGAATGAAAGAAAAAACCCGAAAAGGCAGAAAAAAAGTCTCTTTTCGCTAAGCTCAAAGAAGAGGCGAGCAGAAACAAAAAACCCCGCCGCTGGGGCAGGGTTTTTTCAGCTGTTTACGGGTGGTAGCCGTAAAGCACACTGTGTTACGTCAACTTTTTAACTATACGACGAATTGACCGCTATCGCAATTCTGCGCGCGGCGTGACAGTGGCTTTTCAACAGTATGATCCATGTTTCTTTTTCTTGTCCAGAAAATACTGTTAATTTATACAGTACCTATCTATACTGATTTTGCTGTCACAGCGTGCGAGACGGGGCCGCAACTTACGGGCGCGAAACAAGTCCTGGCTGAAACGGGTGGTGCCGTCAGTGCCTTAACCCCGTGAGAGCACACTGTGTTACGCCAACAAAGCAACTGGCAACAGGCAGCGGAGAGGTACGTCAGTTGCGTGCTCCTTGACCAGAGGAGACGCGTATGAGCGCTGTGGATTGGGTTATCCTCATCCTCAAACTCATGGTTGCGCTGCTGCAACTGCTTGATGCTGTCCTGAAGTACCTTCGGTAAACGCCTTCGGTAACTCAGGTTCAAGCCGCACCTAAGGGGGGCGGGCAACCGCCCCCCTTTAACACGGCTTCGCTACTCACAAAGCGGAAACAGGAGGGAAGGATGTCATCCATTATCGCCATCAGGCCAGTCACCCCTTACAGCGCTGATTTCGAGCGCCTGCGCGAGGAGAGCCAGGCGCTGGGTTTCAATATGCTTAATCGTCTTTCCACCCACTGGCTGGACGGCAGCAATCTCTTTTCCGCGCCGGGCGAAACGCTGCTCGGTGCTTTCCTCGGCGACGCGCTGGTCGGCGTCTGTGGGCTAAACCGCGACCCTTACGATGAAACGCCTCGCGCCGGACGCGTGCGCCATCTTTATGTCAGCCATCCGGTGCGCGGCGTGGGCGTCGGTCATGTGCTGCTCTCGTCGGTAACGCAACATGCGCGCGAGTTTTTTGACTACCTCAACATTCGCGCGCCGCAAACGGCATTCCGGTTTTACCAGCGCGCCGGTTTTACGCCGGTTGAAGCGCACCCGCAAATCACGCACCGCCTGGTGTTCTCCACGCTGTCCGCCGCATGATAAGGTAGCCTTTTTTCATAAGGAGCTGCCGGTGCGTTTTATTGTGGTGCGTCATGCGCAGTCGGAGTGGAACGAGCGCGGCCTCCTGCAGGGCCAGCGGGAGAGCGGCGTCAGCGCCCGCGGTCTGGCGCAGAATGAAGCCCTCCTCGACGCGCTCGAGGGTTACCGTATAGACGCGGTGCTGTCCTCGCCCGCCACGCGCGCCCTTTCTACCGCGCACGCCGTTGCCCAGCATCACGCGGCGCCGTTGCGTATTGACTCCCGTCTGCATGAACAACATCTTGGCGAGTTTCAGGGCATGATGATTCAGGATGTCCTGCGGCTGCATCCGCAAAGCGGCGGCGCGCTGCTGGCAGGTGATATCGACGCCGTTCCGGCGCACGGTGAGAGCGCCCGCCAGGCGGGCGAGCGGCTTTATCACGCCCTGCTGGACTACGCGCAGGCGCTGCCTGGCGAAACCGCCTGCGCCGTTACCCATGGCAATACCCTTGCCGCGCTGCTCTGGCGGCTGCATGGCGCAAAACTTGCCGACCCCTTTTCCCGTTACAGCCCGGCGAACGGCAGCTTTTCGCTGATCGAGGTTCACAATGGCGAACTGAGCGTCTTAAGCTGGGGCCACGCCACACATCTGCTGGCGGCCGGTTGTCTGTAAGACTGGCAATAAATCTTTCCAAAAGCCGTTTATAAAAGCTGCCTGCGCCCGGGCAGCATGACCGCCTTACTGACTGGCTAATCGCCTTTTTTACGGTATATTCCTCTCGCATTTTATTATTAACCAGACGCATCCTCTAAAAAAACCCAATGCGATTTGAATAATAACCATGAGAAAAATAGCGAATAGTCACCTGCTTCTAATGTTGATCCTGCTGACGGCCGTCGGTCAGATGGCGCAAACCATTTATATTCCCGCTATTGCGGATATCGCTCGCGATATGCACGTACGCGAAGGCGCGGTACAAAGCGTGATGGCGGCTTATCTGCTGACCTATGGCGCTTCGCAACTGGTTTATGGGCCGATTTCGGACCGCATCGGCCGCCGTCCGGTTATCTTCGCCGGTATGCTGATTTTTATGCTGGCGACGGTTATCGCCCTGCTGAGCCGCAACCTGACGGTATTGATTATCGCCGGCAGCTTGCAGGGCATGGGGACGGGGGTGGCGGGCGTCATGGCCCGCACGCTGCCGCGCGATCTTTACGCCGGACCGGCGCTGCGCCACGCCAATAGCCTGTTAAATATGGGTATTCTGGTTAGCCCGCTGCTGGCGCCGCTGCTCGGCGGCGTGCTGGACACCCTCTGGGGCTGGCGCGCCTGCTTCGCTTTTCTGCTCGCGCTGTGTGTTGTCGTCTCCTTCAGCATGTTCCGCTGGCTACCGGAAACGCGCCCGGCGCAGGCGCCGCGCGCCCGGCTGATCGCCAGCTATAAAACGCTGTTCGGCAGCGGCGCGTTTAACTGCTATCTGCTGATGTTGATTGGCGGACTGGCGGGCGTGGCGGTGTTTGAAGCCTGCGCGGGCGTGTTAATGGGCGCAGGGCTTGGATTTAACAGCCTGACGGTAAGCGTGCTGTTTATTCTGCCGATCCCGGCGGCTTTTTTCGGCGCCTGGTTTGCTGGTCGGCAGCACAAACGTTTTTCCACGTTGATGTGGCAGGCGGTCATAAGCTGCCTGCTGGCGGGTATAGCCATGTGGCTGCCGGGCTGGTTCGGCGTGATGACGGTCTGGACGCTGCTTATCCCCGCCGCGCTTTTCTTTTTCGGCGCGGGCATGCTTTTCCCGCTCGCCACCAGCGGCGCGATGGAGCCGTTTCCGTTTCTTGCAGGCACCGCTGGGGCGCTGGTGGGCGGCCTGCAAAACTGCGGCTCCGGGCTACTCGCCTGGTCATCCGCGCTGTTGCCGCAGGGCGGCCAGTCGAGCCTCGGCATGCTGATGACGGCGATGGGCTTGCTTATCCTGCTGTGCTGGCTGCCGCTGGCGCACCGCGAACGGCTGCATGGCCAGCCGGTTTAACGACGCTTTTCCCCGCCGCGCATTCCGGCGTTAACATCACCTGCAACAGCGGCTCCATGGCGGGCCGCCATGCACCCTCTTCCCCATCGTAAAAAAGGTTATCGGCGTTAAGGGCGTACGGAATTTTCGCCTTTTGCAGCTCGCAGGCCATGAAGTTCGCGAACGCCAGCGTGGAAGCGGACGGCGCGGCTTTGGTCGACTGTCCGGCGGACCAGCCGCCGACCCAGCTGGCGCGCCCCGTTTTTTGCTGCCAGCGCAGCGCGGCGTTGATACGCTCGCGAATCGCCGCTTTTTCCGCCGCGGTGCCGGAGGTCCAGGGATATTTGCCGTTCACCTTCTGCGGCCCCCAGGCAAAGATATGCCATTCGCCCAGCACGTAGCCGCGATTCTCGACAGGCAGCTTCAGGTTCGCCAGATCTTCCGGCGCGGCGTGCAGCCGCGGGGCGACAAAGACCATACGCTGCGGATCAACCGCGTGGATAGCCTTAATGGTTTTATCGTAAAGCCGGTTCAGTGCCTGCGGGTTATGGTTCAACCGCTCTGCCGGTTCGTAGATGAGATCAAACCCCAGCAGCGGATGCTCGCGGCCAAAATAGCGCGCCGTTTCGCTCCACCAGGCGACCACTTTCGCCTCGTTTTCACGATCCGGGTCGGACTTGAACGTCTCCGCCTGATAAGCGATAACCGGTACCACGCCATACTGCTCGCAGGCTTCGACAATTTTGCGCAGATGAATGAGCTTTTGCTCGTTGATCTCCCCTGCCACGCGAATGCGTATATGGCCAAGCCCTTTATCATGAAAATCGCGCACCGCCAGCGGGTCAAACTCGCGGATGCCGCGTTCGGTGCGCGCCCAGTCGACATCCATGCCGACGCCAAGCTGGGCGGCATAGCGCTGCGCCGTAAGCGGCGTGGCGGCGGGCGCATCGCTCGCCCAGACCGGCAGACAAAAGCAGAAGGCGGCAAGAGTAAGGAGCGGCTTCAACGTATCTTCCTTGCGAACAGGCGGAAAAAGCATTTTTAACATGATTTCTGTACGGCGGCTTAGCGCGATTGCAACAAAAGTTCACGCCCCGCTTATCAGCATAACAAGCTGGCCGAGATGCACCACCGCGAAGAGCAGGGCCAGCATACACACCGCCAGCGCTATCAACAGCTTAGCGTGCGCGGCGGCGGGGGTTAAAAAATCGCTGCGGGCGGTATCCATCACGTTGCGCTGACGGGCGTAACCGTAAAGCACGCCTGCCACAATGAAACCCGCGGCGATAGCCGCCCAGAACAGCATGCCCGCCTGCTGCCAGCTGTGGCGCAGCGCCAGCATCAGCAGCGCGCCGTAGCCAAGAAAGGTGCGAAACCAGGCAAGCGACGTGCGTTCCGGCTGCAGGCCCGGGTCGGCGATACGCCGCGCGCGGCGGCTATCGGCCATATATCACCATGACTATTACCGCGAGGGCGACCAGCAGCATCAGCAGGCTTATCCCCGCAAGCGCGCGGGTGTAGGGCAGATCGGCTTTCAGGCGCATCGCTTTTTCAACGTTCAGCCAGCGCAGATAGCCATAAAGGGCAAGCCCACCCGCAAACAGACAGAGCAGCAAGGCGACGCCCTCGCGCACCAGCGGCGAAGCGAGATCCGGCGCGAACTGATCAAGCCCCACGCCTGCGGCGAGAAACCCCAGCGCGGTGCGAATCCAGGCAAGAAAAGTGCGTTCGTTGGCCAGCGAAAAGCGGTAGTCCGGCGCTTCGCCGGTGCGGGAAAGTTTCATTGCGTCTCCTGTGCCGGGCTTTATCCCAAAAGTAAGCTATTTAAGCATAAGCGGGGAAAAGCTGCTCGCGCAGGACGCGCCGTGAGGAAAGGGGGAAAAGCGTATTAAAAAGGCCCCGCTACGGGGCCTTTTGATGATGCCATTACGGCAGTGATTAGCTGTTCTGGCTTTCGCTGTGGCTCAGCGCCGGGCGCTCGCCTTCGATGACGCGGTCGTCACTCAGCGCGCGCGGCTGGCCGATGGCGATGCGCTGCGGCGCCAGGGCTTCTGGCAGGTTACGCACCAGATCGATGTGCAACAGGCCGTTGACGAAGCTTGCACCGGACACTTCCATATGTTCAGCCAGGGTAAAACTCAGGCTGAAGGGTTGCAGCACCAGACCCTGATGCAGCCATTTCGGCTCGGTTTCCGGCTTCACCGGGTTGCCTTTGACGCTCAGGCGAGTGCCTTCCAGTTCCACGTCCAGATCTTCCTGACGGAAACCTGCTAACGCAAGGGTAATGCGGTAGTGGTTGTCGTCGCTTTTTTCGATGTTATAGGGCGGGAAGGTCTGGCTTTCACCGGCGTTCAGCATCGCGTTGGCCAGCTTGTCAAAGCCAATCCACTGACGGAAAAAGGGGGATAAATCATAGTTACGCATAACGTTTCTCCTTCTTTGAAGCGAGTTTTTACGGCCAGCGTATGCGGGCTGGCTGTGCTCCCGTTCGGCGAGCACGACTACAGTTAACGTGGGCCGCGAAAGCGTGCCCAGGGAAATTAGTTACCGATTTCGATACGGCGCGGTTTTTTCGCTTCCGGAATAACGCGCTCAAGGTCGATATAGAGCAGACCGTTCACCAGGTTCGCGCCACGTACGAAGATGTTTTCGGCGAGCTGGAATTTACGCTCGAAATTGCGCTCGGCGATACCCTGATACAGGTAGGTCCGTTCTTTCTGCTCCGGCGCATGGGAGCCTTTCACTACCAACAGGTTATCCTGCGCGGTGATCTCCAGTTCGCTCTCGGCGAAACCGGCCACAGCGATGGCGATACGGTAGTGGTTTTCATCCACCAGCTCCACGTTGTACGGAGGGTAGCCGCCGTTGCTCTGGCTCTGGTTGTTCTCAAGCAGGTTGAACAGACGGTCAAAACCGATGGCGGAACGATAAAGCGGGGATAAGTCAAAATTACGCATAACAACGAGCTCCTGAAATCAGCGAGATAAAAAGTAACGTCTTCCCGAAGGACAGACTGGCGTGACGCCAACACCCATGCGGCATGTTGCTCTTCGGTCACACCTGTAAAATGGGTTCGCCCATCCACTTTTCAAGAGGAATCGAGCCGGTTTTTTTGCGGTTTACATTTCTTTGCTTAGACTGGGTAGAGGAACTTTTTATCAAACTGCGACAGCCTCCACACAGCAGAGAAAGAGCGCTATTCATTCTGAACCGGGGACGTTATACCTCGGAGCCATACGGCAGAGCTGTCTATTCACCAATAAGAATGAACATGAAAAAGAGACTCAGGGTAGGGCTGTTCACCGTCGGAGCGATGGCGCTCAGCGGCTGTTCAAGCATGATGTCACATACTGGCGGCGGCGAGCAGGGCTATTACCCCGGTACTCGCAACAGCTACAAAATGCTGGTGGACGGCAACACCAGTTGGGGACTAAAACCGCTGGTGGCGCTTGATATGCCCTTTACGGTGGTGGCGGATACGCTGCTGGTGCCGTGGGACGCCTTTCGCACTGACAAATCGGTCAAAGCGCGGGTGGAAGAGAGCGAGAAAAAAAACTACGCCATTAACGCCGCCATTCCGCCCGCTATCTGAGTTAACACCCGGTTGCGGTCATCCAGAGCTGGCGGAAACCTGCCGTCTCCTGCATCCAGGCAATCTTTTCGCCATCCGGCGAGAACACCACCGCGTCGGCGGAAATTTCGCTCTCCTGAACAGGCGTTAACGGGGTGATGTTCCCTGTCTGCGCGTCGCACAATACGATGCGATTCTGCTGCACAAAACCCAGTGCCTCGCCGGAAGGATGCCAGTTAAAAGCCGACTGCACGCCCTGTTCGCCATGGGTAAGCTGTCGCGGCTCGCCGCCGTTGGGCGAGAGAAGCCACAGCTGCACCACGCCATTATCATCTTTCATTAAAAAAGCGAGCTCGCTGCCCTGCGGATTGCTGCGCACCCAGTGGCGCGGCGTGGTGGCAAGCCCCGGGTGGCGGCGCGCATGGGTAAACGTCAGGCGGCGCTGCATGACGCCCGCAGGCGGGGCGGGCATGGCGCTGTCGTCGCCCGGGAATGCCTGCTTCCACACCGCCTCGTCTTCAGGGAGATCAACGATAAACAGCTCCGGCACTTTTTCGCCGCTTGCCGAGAGCGTGTCGCCAATAAACGCCAGCGCCCGGCGCTGCAGGCTGCCATCCGCTTTCAGATAGCCGTGATGTCCCACCCAGCCCTCTTCATAGGCGCGGTTAATCTCGTCGCTGCCGGGGCGAGGCGCGGGCGTGGTGCGGCTTACCAGCGCGCACCAGCGGCTGCCGGCGTACTCACGCGGATGCTGGAAACCCGGCGTGACAGGCCCAAACGGCAGCGCCACGCCGACGTTGCGTAAATCAAGCTTCGGGTCGCGTTCATGCAGCACGTGATCGTTATAGGTAAAGCTCAGCCACGCGCCGTCCGGGCTAAACACATGCACATGGCTGCCGCCGCGCAGCGCGCCCGGCGTAAAAGGCGGCGTGATGTCCATGGCGTCCAGGTTCGTCGCCTGACCGTTTTCCACCACCACGCCGCGGCGATGATGGAAATCGTAGCGCCAGGCATCGTCAGGGTTTTCCGGGCCGTGAATAAAAACATACTGCGCTTTTTGTGGGTTAACCGTCACCACGCCCACATGCGCGCCCTGCGTAGCGCGGTAAATGACCGCGACCTCACCTGTTTCCACATTCACCTGTTCAATGGTTTCACCGGTAAACGAGGCGCCGGAAGGACGCACATCAAAGGCGAGCCAGCGGCTGTCCGGCGTCCAGGTATTGATATTGGTAAGCTGATGATGACGCGAGGCGAAAGTAAGCTGTTTCATAAATAAAAAACCCTGAAGCGAGAATCGCCTCAGGGTAAAAGATTTACGCAGAAAAACCTATCAGGGAACGGGCGTCACCAGCGGCGCGCCCGCAAACCAGGCGTGCACGTTCTCCAGCACCAGCCGGGACATCTCGCGACGCGTTTCCCAGGTGGCGCTCGCCATGTGCGGGGTAATCACCACGTTGTCGCGCTGTTGCAGCGCGGCGGGAACGTTGGGCTCGCTCGCGAAAACATCCAGCCCCGCGCCGGCGATAAGGTTGTTTTCCAGCGCGTGGACCAGCGCCGCCTCATCCACCACGCTACCGCGAGAGATGTTAACCAGCATGCCCTGTGGCCCCAGCGCCGCCAGCACGGACTGGTTGATAAGCCCACGCGTTTGCGCGCCGCCCGGGGCGCACACCATCAGAAAATCACTCTGCGTCGCCAGCTCATGCAGGTCGGCGACATAACGGTACGGCAGTGAGCGGTGATGATTGCGGTCGGTATAGCTGATTTCCATATCAAACGCCTGGGCGCGGCGCGCGATGGCCTGGCCGATGCGGCCCATGCCGAAAATACCCAGCCGCGCACCGGAGACTTTGCGCGTCCATTGAAAACCGCCCTGCCGCCAGCCACCCTGCTCGATGAACTTTTGCGCCGCGACGATTTTGCGCGACGTCGCCAGCATCAGCCCCATCGCCAGGTCCGCCACATCGTCAGTCAGTACGCCCGGCGTGTGGGTAACCTGCACGCCATGATCCCGCGCCGCCGCCACGTCCACGCCATCGTAGCCGACGCCAAACACCGTGATAAGCTTCAGCGCGGGCAGCGAGGCGATGAATTCGCGTGTCACCACCGCTTCGCCATTGGTGATAACCACCGTGATTTCATCCGCAATGGCGGCGAGATCGGCGGCGGTCATCTGCGCCAGTTCGCGCAGATCGTAGTGCTCGCTCAGTTCCGCAGTCAGCGCATCGGGCAGGTAAGCTTGCTTAAGTACTTTCTGTTTCATGTTCCTTCCTTAAGAGAGACGGGAGGCGGGCTGTTCCGCAGCGCGAGAATGCGTCGGGCGCGACACCAGAATGCCGATAACGCCGCCGATAATGAGCGCCACCGCCACAATCAGCAGCCCGTAGTGATAGCTGTTGGTCATGTCTTTGATTTTGCCAAGAAGGGGCGGCAGCCCCAGGCCGACAAAGTTCGCCACAGTATTGATAAAAGCGATGGACGCCGCCGCCGCCACGCCCGCCAGCTTCTCGGTGGTGACCGCCCAGAAAATAGGCGTAAGCGCGAAGTTGAAGCCCACCGTCAGCACCAGCAGCCCATACGCCACCAGCAGGTTGCTGGAGTAAATGGCAATGGCGAGCGAAAGGCCGGAGATAATCAACGGCAAACCAAGGTGCCAGGAGCGTTCGTTGGTGGTGTCCGAATGGCGGCCGTTGAGATACATAAACAGGCAGGCGGCGATAAACGGCACCGCAGAGAGCAGGCTTATTACGATGTTGCTCTGCTCGCTTGCCATGCTCTTGATGATTAGCGGCAGGAAAAGCGTAATGCCGATGGAGCCGAACGCCTGCAGGAACCAGACCAGGCTCAACAGCAGCACGGTTTTGTTTTTTAGCGCGCTAAGCCAGCTATGGTTACTGCCAACCTCCACACTCGCGTTATCCCGCGCGAGCTGCGCCTTCAGCCAGCCTTTCTGCTCAGTAGAGAGCCATGGCGCATGGTCCGGCGTTTGCGGCAGGCGCCACAGCACCAGAACGCCGAGCACGATGGCCGGCACGCCCTCAATAGCGAACAGCCAGCGCCAGCCGGCGATATCGGCGATGCCGTGCATGTTCAGTATGGTGCCGGAAATCGGCAGGCCGATAATCGACGCCATCACCGAGCCCATATAGAAGAAGGACATGGCCCGCGCGCGGTTGCTTTTCGGGAACCAGCAGGAGATGTAATAGATGATGCCCGGCGTAAAGCCCGCTTCCGCCATGCCGAGCAAAAAGCGCATCACGTAAAGCTGGGTCGGGGTTTGCACCAGCGACATCCCGGCGCTGACGATGCCCCAGGTTATCATGATGCGCGCAATCCAGACCCGCGCGCCGACTTTGGTCATGATGACGTTGCTGGGAATTTCGAAAATAATGTAGGAGATATAGAACATTCCCACGCCGAGGCCATACATGCTGGCGCTCAGCCCGAGGTCGGCGTTCATTTGCAGCGCCGCGATGGAGATATTGGTTTTATCAAGGTTGGCAACGAAGTAGCAGATGATAATGAAAGGAATTATCTTCGCGTTAAGCTGCCGTAAGGTCGTAGTGTACAGATCGGTATTCATAGCAGAACCCTCTCAGTTGGCCGCTCGTGGCGGCCGGTTAGTTATAATGTTGAACGGTTACCGCCCGGCGCGATGCTGACAACCGGACGGTAACGCTTGTAATGCACTCCCTCGCCTGTTTTCACCTTCTCTCTTAACGGGCCTTAGCCTACGCGCTTCACCTCCCCCACCAGCAGGATGTAAGAGAGCGCGCCAATGAGCGCCACCACGGAGATGTAAACCAGCGCCGGACCGAAACCGTAATCCTGCGCCAGATAGCCAATCACCAGCGGCACGGTGATGCCGCCAAGGCCGCCGACAAAGTTGAACACCCCGCCGGTCAGGCCAATCAGGCGCATCGGCGCAAGCGAGGAGACCAGCGACCAGGTGATAGAGGCGAAGCCGTTGCCGAAGAACGCCACCGCCATCAGCGTCATGATCCACACCGGGTCATTGGTGTAGTTGGCGCCCATGATGCAAGTGGAGATGAGAAGGCCGCAGATGATGGGCGTTTTACGCGCCGCGCCCAGCGAGAAGCCTTTTTTCACCAGCTTGTCCGCGAGCCAGCCGGAGAGCAGCACGCCGAAGAAGGCGGCGAGGAACGGCACGGTGGTCATAAAACCAGCCTTCAGCGCCGTGATGCCTTTCTCCTGGGTGAGATAGTTCGGGAACCAGGTCAGGAAGAACCAGAGCGTGGAGGTCACCGCGAACTGGCCGAGGTAAACGCCAATCAGCTTGCGGTGAAAGACCTGTTTCCAGTCGGCGCGGCTCAGCGGCTGGCGCTCGGTTTTGGTGGCTGGCGCGTCGCCATCCACCAGACCGCCGCCTTCGCGAATGTAATCCAGCTCCGCCTTGCTGAGGCTTTTAGTCAGGCGCGGCGGCTGGTAGACCTTAAACCAGATGAGCGACCAGATAATGCCGACGCCGCCGGTAATGATGAAGACCCAGTGCCAGCTCAGCGCTTCCTGGATCCAGATAAGCATTGGCGTAAGGAAGGCCAGGCCGACGAACTGCCCGGAGGTGTAAAAGCCCACCGCCGACGCGCGCTCCTGCTCCGGGAACCAGCTTGTTACCATACGGTTGTTCGTCGGAAACGCGGGCGCTTCAAACACGCCGGTAATGGCGCGCAGGCCAATTAGTGACATGAGGCCAGTGGCGAAGCCCTGGAACAGCGTGGCGACCGACCAGCCGAAAATGGCGATGAAATAGGTCAGGCGCGAACCTACGCGGTCAAGGAACCAGCCGCCCGGGATCTGGCAGAGCGTATAAAGCCAGGCAAAGGCGGAAAAGACGTAACCCATTTCCGCTTTCGTAATGCCGAACTCTTCCTGAATATGTGCTGAAGCCACCGCCAGGTTGGCGCGGTCGACATAACAAATCACGACCGTAATAAAGATCATGACCAGCGTAAGGTAGCGCCGACGTCCGGTTTTTACGGCGGTTACAGGAATATCCATAATACTCGGTCTCCGGATTTTGGCATGGCGAGACCCCTCACCATGCCCTGTAGATTACAGAGGGTGATGTAATAAATTTTTTATTTAATAAACGCTAAATCATTTGTGCCGGGGGAAAGCGGCACGTTTATAAATCCTCAGGAACTTACAAAAGTAAGTGACCAGGGCGAATTAACGCAGCCAACGCCGTTGCAGCGCGAAGTATGACGCGCATTACCATTCAGCGACCGAACCATCATCATGCCGCCATAACGGGTTGCGCCAGTCCACCGTGTTTCGGCTGCGCTCAATAACCTGTTCTTCGTCGATTTCCACGCCGAGGCCTGGCTTCATTAATGGATAGAAATAACCACCGTCCATTTTGAAATCGTCTTTATTTTTCACAAAGTCGAGCAACTCGGCACCCTGGTTATAGTGGATGCCCATGCTCTGCTCCTGGAATACGGCGTTGCGCGAGACAAAGTCCACGTGCAGACAGGCAGCGAGCGCAATCGGTCCCAGCGGGCAGTGCGGCGCAAGGCCCACGTCATAAGCTTCCGCCATCGCAGCGATTTTAAAGCACTCGGTAATACCGCCCGCGTGAGAGAGATCCGGTTGCAGAATGGCAAGTCCGCCCGCGTCCAGCACGCGTTTAAATTCAAAGCGCGAGAACATACGTTCGCCCGCGGCAATTGGAATGGACGTTTGCTCAGCAAGCTTCGGATAATATTCCGCCTGTTCCGCCAGCACCGGCTCTTCAATAAATAACGGGCGGTAAGGTTCCAGCTCTTTAATTAATATTTTCGCCATCGGCGCGCTGACGCGACCGTGGAAATCAAGGCCAAATTCAATATCCATGCCGAACGCTTCGCGAATTTGCGCCACGGTATTTACGGCGGCATCCACTTTGCGCGCATTATCAATGACGCCTAACTCTTCGCAGCCGTTTAATTTAAAGGTGTCGAAACCGATTTTACGCAGCGTTTCGATACCCGCGATCGCTTCCGCGGGGCGGTCGCCGCCAACCCAGCTGTAGGCTTTAATTTTATCGCGCACCAGGCCGCCCATTAATTGCCATACCGGGGCGTTAAGCACTTTGCCTTTAATATCCCACAGCGCCTGATCGATACCGGCGATGGCGCTCATCAGAATAGGGCCGCCGCGATAAAAACCGCCGCGGTACATAACCTGCCACAGATCGTTAATCCGCGCCGGGTCCTGGCCAATCAGGTATTCGCCCAGCTCATGCACCGCCGCTTCCACGGTGCGGGCGCGGCCTTCAATGACCGGCTCGCCCCAGCCCACAACGCCTTCGTCAGTTTCAATCTTCAGAAACATCCAGCGGGGCGGTAAACGGTATGTCGTTAGTTTGGTGATTTTCATTGCACTGCCTCTCGATACGCCTTAACAAATGCTTTTGCCTGCTCCGCGGTGCGCTCAACGGATTGCCCCGCGCGGTATAAATCGCTGCCAAGCCCCGCGCCGACGCAGCCCGCTTTCAGCCACACCGCCAGGTTTTCCGGCGTGACGCCGCCCACGGCGAAGACCGGGATGTCCGGCGGCAGCACCGCTTTTAACGCCTTGATGTAATCCGGGCCGAATGCCGAGGAGGGGAAAATTTTCAGCGACTGGGCGCCAGCGTCGATGGCGTTAAACGCCTCTGTCGCCGTGGCGCAGCCGGGGCAAACCGTCATGCCGTAGCCTACCGCGCGGCGGATAACTTCCGGCTGAATGTTTGGCGTGACGAGAAGCTGGCAGCCCATTTCCGCCAGTTCGTCCACCTGCTCAGGCTTGAGTACGGTGCCGGCGCCAATCAACGCCTTATCGCCAAAGGCGTTGACCATGGCGGGAATGCTGGTGCGCCAGTCCGGCGAGTTAAGCGGGATTTCCACCGCCTCGAACCCGGCGTCGATAACCGCCGCGACGTGCTCATGCGCCTCTTCGGGCTTGATGCCGCGTAAGATAGCGATGAGCGGAAGCCTATTCTGCCACTGCATGAGCGATACTCCTTATGCCTGCCTGAAATGCGGCGTCGCCCTCAAGCGTCTGCGCCTGGAAGCCCAGGGCGTTCAACGCCTGCTGGTAGCGCCCGGCGAGCGCCGGACTGGCGACGATAGTTAATGGCTGCTGACGGTCTGGCTGCCAGAGACGAGTCATGCTCGCCGCTTCATTGCCAATCAGCAGCCCGGAAAGAAATTCACTGACGTGCTCGCGCGCAAGGCTGCCCAGCACATGGCCTGCGCGCACTTCGAACAGACGGGCCAGCGGCGCGTCGGTTTCCAGCCCCTGCACCAGCCCCGCCTGAAAAGCGTCCGCATTAAGCTGCTGCTCCGGCAGGCCGACGCCGATAAGCGATTGCTTCAGCAACAGGTGATGCAGCTCACCGGTCATCACGGTGCGAAAATCATGAACCTGCTCGTTATCCGCCTGCACCCATTTGCAGTGGGTGCCGGGCATGATGTAGAGCGGCGCAGGCTGAAGCGCGCGGGCGCCGAGCAGTTGCGTCTCTTCACCGCGCATAACGTTGCGGTTATCTTCGCGCTGCACGCACAGGCCGGGAATGATAAAAACGTGTTCCGCAGCCGTGGTGAGCTGCGCGCCAAACTCCGAGAAGCGGGCCGGGCAAGGCAGATAAGGGGCGATTTTCCAGCCCGCGTTGCTGCCCACCATGCCCGCCATCAGTACGGGGGTGCTTTCGTCACGCCACCCTTCGGTGATTTCCGCCAGCACCGCTTCGGGCGTTCTGCCATTAAGACGGGTAACGCCCGCTTCCGATTTTCTGCTCTCCAGACACGCCCCGCCCTGATAAAGCCAGGCGCGAAGGTTGGTTGATCCCCAGTCGATAGCGATGTAGCGAGATGTCATGTGATTTCCTTGAGTCGTCGGGTGGAGCTGGCGATCATGGTGAGCGCCGCCTGCTCCGCCGCATCGCCGTCCTGATGCCGAATCGCATCGTATAGCGCCTTATGTTCCTGCAGGGTTTTCGGCATGTTCGCTTCATCCCCCATCCACGTTCGTTCAAACACCGCGCGTTGCAGGGAGCTAATGGCCACGCTCAGCTGCTGCAAAAGCGGGTTATGCACCGAGGCCAGCACCGCTTCGTGATAGCGAATATCCGCTTCGTTAAAAGCGTCGCGATTCTGGTTATTGGCGATCATGTCGTTAAGCGCGAGCTCGATTTGCGCCAGGTCGCTTGACGTGGCGCGCTCCGCCGCCCAGCGGGCGATAGCGGGCTCCACCAGATTTCGCACCTCGCTCATCGCCGCGATAAGCCGCGGGTCGTCGTCATGCTCCAGCGCCCATTGCAGCACCTCGGTATCGAGGAAATTCCACTGGTTGCGGGGCGCGACAAACGCGCCGCGATAGCGCTTCATCTCAATCAGTCGTTTCGCCATCAGCGAACGGAATACTTCACGGATAATGTTGCGCGAAGTCTCAAACTCTTCGCACAGATCCGTTTCCGCCGGTAACGCCGACCCGGGAACATACTTCCCGCTGACAATCTGGCGACCCAGCGTAACGATAATGCGGTCGGTTTTAGTGAGGGTCATGATGATTCCTTAAACAAAGGGTAATGCCCCTTACTTTACCGTGGTTGCCGCTTTTCGCCTCTTTTTTGCAGTACAAACGTGAAGCGGCTTTCATTGTTGATATGGTGAATGTAGTACAATCATTAATGGTTGTACTACAATCCAGATCACAAAAAAGACAATCCAGTATCTGAAAAGATAAATAAGCCCCATTCGATAGATGGGGCTTATTTATTTGTGGTTCAGGAAGCAGGATCGCGAGGTAACTACAGGATTCGTTAAGAGAAATTCAGCAAAACGCCCGTGGTTTTACGGTAGTGGCGACAGAAAGGGTAGCGGTAGAATGGCGCTGGCGCTTGAGGCTTTTTGCCTCATAAAGTCGGTAAGTGTTGTGAGGCAGAAAAAAGAAAGCCCCGAAGGTCATTTTATTAACCAACGAGGCTCACTCCTATGTCAGACAACATCAGGATAGCCTCTTACCCGCCGCAAGGCAAGGAGAAGAAGGCCATGAAAATGCCGCGAAATGCTTTGATCTGGTGCGTATTAATCGTCTGTTTAACGCTATTAATATTCACTTCGTTAATACGAAAATCGCTTTGCGAAATTCGCTATAAAGACGGGTTCAGGGAGGTTGCGGCGAGCATGGCTTGCGGATCCGGTAAGTAGACTTTCAAGGCGGGGCAACCCGCCTTTTCAAAAGATGGGTCAGGCATACCGCGAGCGCTTCTTAAAAGGGCTGTCAGCTTACGCTGACGGCCCTTTTTATTTCAGGCGCGTTTAACGCAGGACGAATTTCTCGATAGCGTACGCCACGCCATCTTCCAGATTGGTTTTCGTGACAAAATTCGCCACCTCTTTCACCGACCCGATAGCGTTTTCCATCGCCACACCCACACCTGCGTATTCCAGCATCGCGATGTCGTTCTCCTGGTCGCCAATCGCCATGACCTCTTCCGGCTTGATATTCAGCGCCTCGGCGAGTGATTTCACGCCCGTACCTTTAGTTACCCGTTTATCCAGGATTTCCAGGAAGTACGGCGCGCTTTTCAGCACCGTGTATTTCTCTTTCACTTCCTGCGGGATGCGGGTGATGGCTTTATCAAGGATTTCCGGCTCGTCTATCATCATCACTTTCAGGAAAGTCATGTTGGGGTCCATTTTCTCCGCTTCGCAGAAGACCAGCGGAATGGTCGCCACAAATGACTCATGCACCGTATAACGGCTGATGTCGCGGTTAGCGGTATAGAGCGTGGTGCGATCGAGCGCATGGAAGTGCGAACCGACTTCGCGGGAGAGTTGCTCCAGATAGCGATAATCGTCATAACTCAACGGCGTTTGCGCCACGGCGCTGCCATCCGCCGCCTTCTGCACCAGCGCGCCGTTATAAGTGATGCAGTAGTCGCCGGGCTGGTTCATGTGCAGTTCGCGCAGGTAATTTTCCACCCCGGCATAAGGACGCCCGGTGGTGAGAACCACATTAACGCCGCGCTCGCGGGCGGCGGCAATCGCCTCCTTAACCGCAGGGGAAATGGTGTGATCCGGCAGCAGCAGCGTGCCGTCCATATCGATAGCAATAAGTTTTATGGACATAGCATTCTTTAAAGTAATGGGTTTCGTTTCCATCCTGGCACGATTTCGCGCAAAAAACAGCAGTCACAGGGCGGCAGAGGAATAGCGAAAGGCGGACCGCTCCCGTTTCAGCGCAGCGCGCTGGCTGAAACGGAGCCGTGTACAGAGCGGAGGCTAGCCGAACAGCTTTCCTTTCAGTAGCGTCATACCCGTTTTCAGCAAGTCGTTATTGGCCTCAGGGTGCAGCTCCCCCTGTGGAGAGAGCGCATCGATAAGTTTTGGCAAATGCTGAGCAACCATGGCGGAAGCCGCATGCATATCAATACCTAACTTAGCGCCAAGTTCCGTCAGCGCGGGGCTGCCAAGCGCGGCGATAACCTGGTCGGCGCTCAGCAGCCTGTTGGCTTCTGACGTGCTTAGCCATGAGGCGACGATATCGCCAAAGCCGCCCTGGCGGAACTTATCCAGCAGCGCCTGGACGCCGCCCTGCTGATTTACCCAGCTTAAAATAGCCTGATATTTACCCGCATCGCCGTTTAACAGCATGCCGGCGACCTGATCAAAAAGTCCCATGAAATTCTCCTTTTGTGGTTAACAATTTCCCTTAAGGCCAGCGGCCAGATAAAAAAAAGCCGCGCTGGCGTGCGCGGCTTACGGTTTTTTGCCTTTAGATATCGATGTTCGCCGCTTTCAGGGCGTTCTCTTCGATAAAGGCGCGGCGCGGTTCTACGGCGTCGCCCATCAGCGTGGTGAAAAGCTGGTCGGCGGCGATAGCGTCTTTCACCGTTACGCGCAGCATGCGGCGGCTTTCCGGGTCCATGGTGGTTTCCCACAGTTGATCCGGGTTCATCTCGCCCAGCCCTTTATAGCGCTGAATCGCCAGGCCGCGACGGGACTCTTTCACCAGCCAGTCCAGCGCCTGCTCGAAGCTCGCCACCGGCTGACGGCGTTCGCCGCGCTCGATAAACGCGTCGTCTTCAATCAGACCGCGCAGCTTCTCGCCAAGCGTGCAGAGACGACGGTATTCCGCGCCGATGACAAACTCATGGTCGAGAACGTAATCGGTATCCACGCCGTGAGTACGCACGCGCACCACCGGCTCGAAAATCGCCTGCTCGCCGTTTTCACGGACATCATATTTCCACACGCTGCCGTGCTGCTCTTTTTCATTCAGCTCGGTGATAAGCTCGGAAACCCAGCGGGTGACTTTCGCTTCGTCAGCAAGGTCGCCTTCGGTCAGCGTCGGCTGATAAACCAGCTCTTTAAGCAGCGCGCGCGGGTAACGGCGCTCCATGCGGTTAATCATCTTCTGAGCGCTGTTATATTCCGCCACCAGTTTTTCCAGCGGCTCGCCGGCAAGCGCCGGGGCGCTGGCGTTAGTGTGCAGCGTGGCGCCGTCAAGCGCGATGGAAATCTGATACTGATCCATCGCCTCATCGTCCTTAATGTACTGCTCCTGCTTGCCTTTCTTCACTTTGTAAAGCGGCGGCTGGGCGATGTAGACGTGACCGCGTTCGATGATTTCCGGCATCTGACGATAGAAGAAGGTCAACAGCAGCGTACGAATGTGCGAGCCGTCGACGTCCGCATCGGTCATGATGATGATGCTGTGATAGCGCAGCTTATCCGGGTTGTACTCATCGCGACCAATGCCGCAACCAAGCGCGGTAATCAGCGTCGCCACTTCCTGAGAAGAGAGCATCTTGTCAAAGCGCGCTTTCTCAACGTTCAGGATTTTGCCTTTGAGTGGCAGAATGGCCTGGTTTTTACGGTTACGGCCCTGTTTGGCGGAACCGCCTGCGGAGTCACCCTCCACCAGGTAGAGTTCGGAAAGGGCCGGGTCGCGCTCCTGACAGTCCGCCAGTTTGCCCGGCAGGCCTGCGAGATCCAGCGCCCCTTTACGGCGCGTCATTTCACGCGCTTTACGGGCCGCTTCACGCGCGCGCGCCGCATCGATAATTTTACCGACGACGATTTTGGCGTCGTTCGGGTTTTCCAGCAGGTACTCCGCCAGCAACTCGTTCATCTGCTGCTCAACCGCGGATTTCACTTCGGAAGAGACCAGCTTGTCTTTGGTCTGTGAAGAGAATTTCGGGTCCGGCACTTTCACGGAAACGACGGCAATCAGACCTTCACGGGCGTCATCGCCGGTGGCGCTGACTTTCGCTTTCTTGCTGTAGCCCTCTTTATCCATGTAGGCGTTCAGCGTACGCGTCATCGCTGCGCGGAAGCCCGCAAGGTGCGTACCGCCGTCGCGCTGCGGAATGTTGTTGGTGAAGCAGTAAATGTTTTCCTGGAAACCATCGTTCCACTGCAGCGCCACTTCCACGCCGATGCCGTCTTTCTCGGTGGAGAAATAGAAGATATTCGGGTGGATAGGCGTTTTGTTCTTGTTGAGATATTCAACAAACGCCTTGATGCCGCCTTCGTAATGGAAGTGATCCTGCTTGCCGTCGCGCTTGTCGATAAGGCGAATAGAGACGCCAGAGTTCAGGAACGACAGCTCGCGCAGACGCTTGGCCAGAATTTCATACTCAAACTCGGTCACGTTGGTAAAGGTTTCAAGGCTCGGCCAGAAACGCACCTGCGTACCGGTCTGTTCGGTTTCGCCAGTGACCGCCAGCGGCGCCTGCGGCACGCCATGCACGTAAGTCTGCTGATGCACTTTGCCTTCGCGGCGGATAACCAGCTCCAGCTTCTGCGACAGGGCGTTAACAACCGAAACCCCCACGCCGTGCAGACCGCCGGAGACTTTATAGGAGTTATCGTCAAACTTACCGCCCGCGTGCAGCACGGTCATGATAACTTCCGCCGCCGAAACGCCCTCTTCCGGGTGAATACCGGTCGGGATGCCGCGACCATCGTCCGATACCGACACGGAGTTGTCGGCATGGATAGTCACGACAATATCTTTACAGTGACCCGCGAGCGCTTCGTCGATAGCGTTATCCACAACCTCGAATACCATGTGGTGCAGACCGGTGCCGTCATCCGTGTCGCCGATATACATGCCCGGGCGCTTACGCACCGCATCCAGCCCTTTCAGGACTTTGATACTGGAGGAGTCATAAGAATTCGACATCAACGTTTCTCGCTCATTTAAACTTCGGTTAATCCGTTATTTTACCCTGATCGACAGCGAACATCTTCGAATTTTTGTCCGCCATGTCCATTACGTGTTCAGCGCTTATCGCGCTGACAAACACCTGGGATTGCGTAGCCTTTAAACGGCTCGCTAATAGACCGCGACGGACATCATCGAGTTCAGAGGCAAAATCATCTATCAGATAAAGGCAGCGTCGCCCGCTTTCACGGGTAAGAAACTCCCCTTGCGCCAGACGCAGCGCGCACATCAGCAGCTTTAACTGTCCACGCGACAGCGTATCTTCCACCGGCGCGCCGTCGGCGCGGATGCGAAAGTCGGCTTTATGCGGGCCGTGCGCGGTATAGGTCAGCAGCCGATCGCGCTCAAAGCTGCGCTCCAGCACGTCGGCGTAATCGCTCTCTTTCTCCCAGCCGCGCTGGAAGGAGAAGCTTAAGGTGAATTCAGGTAAAAATTGCGCGCAGGTATCGGCCATGTCATTGGCGAGCGCCTCGCTGTAGTCGGCCCGCCACTGGCTTATCTGCTGCGCCAGCGGCACCAGTTCACGATCCCACGGACGAAGCTGCTCGTAGCGGGTGACCTGGCGCAGCGCGGCGTTGCGCTGTTTAAGCAGGCGTTTTAAGTTGCTCCAGGCGACAAAAAATCCCGGCTCGTTGTGAAAGCATCCCCAGTCAAGGAACGCTCTTCTGTATTTGGGGCCGCCGCCGAGCAAAGTAAACCCCTCAGGGGTAATTAATTGCATCGGCATCAGAAGCGCCAGCTCCGCCACTTTGTGGCCGTCGGAACCGTCAATGCGCACCTTGCTTTCGCCCTGCCTGTCTTTGGTCAAACCAACGGAGATTTCCCGCTCTTCTCCCTGCAGGCGGCCGTGCAGCACAAACGCCTCCTGCTCATGGCGGATAACCCGGCCAATTTGCAGGCTGCGAAACGCCCGGCCGTGGCCCAGCGTATAGATAGCTTCCAGCACGCTGGTTTTGCCGCTGCCGTTGGCGCCAACCAGAAAGTTAAAACCGGGAGAGAGAGCGAGATCCGCACTTTCGATGTTGCGAAAGTCGCGGATCAGCAGGCGAGAAAGCGACATCAGAGTCTCATTGGCATAACGACATAGGCCGCCGACGAGCTGGCGCTGTCTTCAATCTGCACGCTGGAAACGGAGTCGGTCAGCAGAATGCGCACGTTCTCGCATTTGAGCGCGTTCAGCACATCGAGCACGTAGCTGACGTTGAAGCCGATTTCCATCTCCGCTCCGCCGTAGGTGACGTCCAGAATCTCTTCCGCCTCTTCCTGTTCAGGGTTATTGGCGGTAATGCGAATCTGGTTTTCACTCACGTAAAGACGCACGCCGCGGAATTTCTCGTTGGAGAGAATGGCCGCGCGGGCGAAAGCCTGCTTGAGCAGATCGCAGCCCGCCTCCAGCGTTTTGTCCGGGTTTTTCGGCAGCACGCGGCGATAATCCGGGAAACGGCCATCCACCAGCTTGGAGGTGAAGATGAAATCGTTCACGTGGGCGCGGATGTTGTTGCTGCCAATCTGGATACGCAGCGGGCTGTCGCCGCCGTCCAGCATGCGCATCAGCTCCAGCACCCCTTTACGCGGCACGATCACCGAATGGTTCGGCAGCGGCTGGCCAATCGGCATAGAGCAGACCGCCAGACGGTGGCCGTCGGTCGCTACCGTGCGCAGCTCTTCGCCTTCGGTTTCAAACAGCATGCCGTTTAAGTAGTAGCGCACGTCCTGATGAGCCATGGAGAACTGCGTGGCTTCAATCAGCCGTTTCATGGTCGCCTGGGGAAGCGTAAATTCGACTTCGCTCTGCCAGTCGTCCAGGTTCGGGAAATCCGCCGCCGGCAGCGTGGAAAGCGAGAAGCGGCTGCGTCCGGAGCGCACCAGCATACGGTCGCCCTCCAGCTGCACAGCAATTTCCGCCCCTTCCGGCAAGCCGCGGCAGATATCAAAGAATTTACGCGCCGGCACCGTGGTGGCGCCGGGCTCGTGGGGTTGCGCCAACGCTACGCGCGCCACCATTTCCATTTCCAGATCGGTGCCGGTTAACGACAGGGCGCCATCCGCTACCTGCAACAGCAGGTTGCCGAGAATAGGCAACGTCGGTCGGCCGCCGAGCGGGCCGCTGACCTGCTGGAGCGGCTTTAATAAATGTTCACGTTCAACGGTAAATTTCATAGCGTCACGAAGAGAGTGTTCTGATTAAATTGGAAAAATCTTCTTTGATATCGTGGCTTTCCTCACGCAGCTGCTCGATTTTACGGCAGGCGTGCAGCACGGTGGTATGGTCGCGGCCACCGAATGCGTCGCCAATCTCAGGCAGGCTGTGGTTGGTTAGCTCTTTGGCGAGCGCCATCGCCATCTGGCGCGGACGCGCAACCGAGCGGGAACGCCGCTTGGAAAGCAGGTCTGCGACCTTGATCTTATAGTACTCCGCCACCGTCTTCTGAATATTGTCGATGGTGACCAGTTTTTCCTGTAACGCCAGCAGATCGCGCAGGGCTTCGCGCACAAAATCGATAGTGATCGCGCGCCCCGTAAAGTTGGCGTTGGCGATAACGCGATTCAGCGCCCCTTCAAGCTCTCGTACATTGGAGCGCAGGCGCTTGGCGATAAAAAACGCCACTTCGCCCGGCAGGCGAATGTCGTTCTCATCGGCTTTCTTCATCAGGATCGCCACGCGGGTTTCCAGCTCCGGCGGCTCGATAGCCACCGTCAGGCCCCAGCCAAAGCGAGACTTCAGGCGGTCTTCCACGCCGTTAATCTCTTTCGGGTAGCGATCCGACGTCAGGATTATCTGCTGATTGCCTTCCAGCAAGGCGTTAAAGGTATGAAAGAACTCTTCCTGCGAACGCTCTTTATTGGCGAAGAACTGGATGTCATCGATAAGCAGCGCGTCTACCGAGCGGTAGTAGCGCTTGAACTCTTCAATGGCGTTGTTCTGCAGCGCCTTTACCATATCCTGCACAAAGCGTTCGGAGTGCATGTACACCACTTTGGCATTGGGCTTGCGCGCCATAATGCCGTTACCTACCGCGTGCAGCAGGTGGGTTTTACCGAGGCCCGTGCCGCCATAAAGGAAAAGCGGGTTATAAGCGCCGCCAGGATTGTCCGCCACCTGGCGGGCCGCCGCGCGCGCCAGCTGGTTCGACTTACCTTCCACAAAGTTATCAAACGTGTGTTTTACGTTGACGTTCGAGCGGTAGGAGGGCTCCGCCGGCGCGGGCACATTGTCCCAGCTTGGGCGTACGGGCGGGGCGACTGGCGCCGCGACAGGCGCAGGCTTCACCGCATGGTTTACCGGCGCGGCCGCCTGGGCCGTGACGGGCTTGCTGCCGACTTCAAAACGCAGGAGCGGCGCGTCAGTGCCGCAAAAATCATTTAACAGTCCGTTGATATTATTGAGGTATTTGTCCCTTACCCAATCGAGCACAAACCGATTTGGCGCATACAAAGCCAGCGTGTTATCGCTCAGTTCCGCCTGTAGTGGGCGTATCCACATACTGAATTCTGTGGCTGGTAACTCATCCTGCAATCGGGCAAGACACTGCTGCCAAAGCGAAAGTGACACGGCGGACTCCACTCGAACAAAGTCGATAAAAGACGAAGACTGAAACATTCATGATTGTTGACACATGCGGGTCAAACCCCGAAACGGGAGGCATGCGAACCGCTATTTGCGGTTTTTAACCCGAGGCAGTCGATCCGGGGATCGCGATCGGGACCGCGGATCATAGCCTAAAGCGAGCCAGAGATCTTCTGTTTCTCACAGATTCTTCATGATTTATCCACAGGGACGCAACGGGCCGATTAAGTGTAAACGATCCTGTTGCCCCTGCGGCGCGATTTAGACGGCATATCGGAAAATTAAATGACGATCGCCAGAAAAAGCCTCGTCTGATCGCATTAAGATCCCGCCGGATCCTTGCGCTTTGCCCCTGAGGCCGTATAATTTGCCACCCGCTGCGGTTCCCGCAGCTTGAGGGCTTAATTTCTGCGCGTTTACTGCTCAAAAAACGGGCGCGACGGCGCGGGAAATAAGGAAAGTGAATTGACTCCGGAGTGTACAATTATTACAATCCGGCCTCTTTAATCATCCTTGACTTCGCCGCCAGACGTTCGGCTGTCCGTTCGCCCTTATGCAAAGTCAGTGAATTTATTCAAGTTTAGGTAGAAATCGCCATGAAACGCACTTTTCAACCGTCTGTACTGAAGCGCAACCGTTCTCACGGCTTCCGTGCTCGTATGGCTACTAAAAATGGTCGTCAGGTTCTGGCACGTCGTCGTGCTAAAGGCCGTGCTCGTCTGACCGTTTCCAAGTAATAAAAGCTAACCCACTAGTGGTTAAGCTCGCATTTCCCAGGGAGTTACGTTTGTTAACTCCCACTCATTTCACTTTCGTCTTCCAGCAACCACAACGGGCTGGCACGCCGCAAATCACCATTCTCGGCCGCCTTAATTCGCTGGGGCATCCCCGTATCGGTCTTACCGTCGCCAAAAAGAACGTCAAGCGCGCCCATGAACGCAACCGGATTAAACGTCTGACGCGTGAAAGCTTCCGTTTACGTCAGCATGAACTGCCGCCCATGGATTTTGTGGTGGTGGCGAAAAGGGGTGTCGCCGATCTCGATAACCGGGCGCTTTCGGAAGCGTTGGAAAAGTTATGGCGTCGCCATTGTCGCCTAGCTCGCGGCTCCTGATAGCCCTCATTCGGGTCTATCAACGATTTATTAGCCCCTTGCTTGGGCCACATTGTCGTTTTCAACCCACCTGTTCGCAGTATGGAATTGAGGCCTTACGCAGGTTTGGGGTGATAAAAGGCAGTTGGTTGACAGTGAAACGCGTATTAAAATGCCACCCTTTGAACCCGGGTGGAGACGACCCCGTCCCGCCAGGACCTTTTGATACCAGAGAACACTAACGATGGATTCGCAACGCAATCTTCTTGTCATCGCTTTGTTGTTCGTGTCTTTCATGATCTGGCAAGCCTGGGAGCAGGATAAAAATCCTCAGCCTCAGACGCAGCAGACCACGCAGACTACGACCACCGCAGCGGGTAGCGCCGCAAGCCAGGGCGTACCGGCCAGTGGCCAGGGGAAACTCATTACCGTTAAGACAGACGTCCTTTCTCTTACCATCAACACCCGTGGTGGCGATGTAGAGCAGGCGCTGCTGTTAACCTACCCGAAAGAGCTCGGCTCTAACGAACCTTTCCAGCTGCTGGAAACCACCCCGGAGTTTATCTACCAGGCGCAGAGTGGCCTGACTGGCCGTGACGGCCCGGATAACCCGGCAAACGGCGCGCGTCCGCTGTATAACGTTACCCAGGATGCTTTCACCCTGGCGGACGGTCAGAACGAACTGGCTATCCCGATGACGTACACCGACGCGGCGGGCAACACCTTCACCAAAACGTTCGTCCTCAAGCGCGGCGACTATGCGGTGAATGTAGGCTACAGCGTGCAGAACGCCAGCCAGAAGCCGCTGGAAGTCTCCGCTTTCGGTCAGCTGAAGCAATCCATCAACCTGCCCGCTCACCGCGATACCGGCAGCAACAACTTTGCGTTGCACACTTTCCGCGGCGCGGCTTACTCCACGCCTGACGAGAAGTATGAGAAGTACAAGTTCGACACCATCGCTGATAACGAGAACCTGAGCATCAGCTCCAAAGGCGGCTGGGTGGCGATGCTGCAACAGTACTTCGCTACCGCGTGGGTTCCGCGTAACGATGTAGACAACAACTTCTACACCTCCAACCTTGGCAACGGCGTTGCGGCTATCGGCTACAAATCGCAGCCGGTACTGGTGCAGCCGGGCCAGACGGGCCAGTTGACCAGCACCTTGTGGGTCGGCCCGGAGATTCAGGACAAGATGGCCGCCGTTGCGCCGCACCTTGACCTGACGGTGGATTACGGCTGGCTGTGGTTTATCTCTCAGCCGCTGTTCAAGCTGCTGAAGTGGATCCACAGCTTCCTCGGCAACTGGGGCTTCTCCATCATCGTTATCACCTTTATCGTTCGTGGCATCATGTACCCGCTGACCAAAGCGCAGTACACCTCCATGGCGAAAATGCGCATGCTGCAGCCGAAGATTCAGGCGATGCGCGAGCGTCTGGGTGACGACAAACAGCGTATGAGCCAGGAGATGATGGCGCTCTATAAAGCAGAGAAAGTAAACCCGCTGGGTGGTTGCTTCCCGCTGCTGATTCAGATGCCTATCTTCCTTGCGCTGTACTACATGCTGATGGGCTCCGTAGAGCTGCGCCACGCGCCGTTCGCGCTCTGGATCCATGACCTGTCCGCGCAGGACCCGTACTACATCCTGCCGATCCTGATGGGCGTGACGATGTTCTTCATTCAGAAGATGTCGCCGACCACCGTGACCGACCCGATGCAGCAGAAGATCATGACCTTTATGCCGGTCATCTTCACGGTCTTCTTCCTGTGGTTCCCGTCCGGTCTGGTGCTGTACTATATCGTCAGCAACCTGGTGACCATCCTTCAGCAGCAGCTGATCTACCGCGGCCTGGAAAAACGCGGTCTGCACAGCCGCGAGAAGAAGAAGTCCTGACAGCGCACGCGCTAATGTGGAAGGCGGTCATCTGACCGCCTTTTTTATTTTCACCGGACGGGTAAGCGAAGCCTGCCCGCCAGTAAGAACCAACAACAGAGAACGACCATGAGCCATAGCGATACCATCGTCGCCCAGGCCACCCCACCCGGACGCGGCGGCGTGGGCATTCTGCGCATTTCCGGTAAGCTTGCCCGGGACGTCGCGCAGGCCGTGCTGGGCAAGCTGCCTAAGCCGCGTTACGCCGACTATCTGCCGTTTAAAGATAGCGATAACACCCCGCTCGACCAGGGCATCGCGCTGTGGTTCCCGGGGCCGAACTCCTTTACCGGCGAAGATGTGCTGGAGCTGCAGGGCCACGGCGGCCCGGTGATTCTGGATTTGCTGCTTAAGCGCATCCTGACGCTTCCCGGCGTGCGTATCGCCCGCCCCGGCGAGTTCTCCGAGCGCGCGTTTCTTAACGATAAGCTCGACCTCGCTCAGGCGGAGGCGATTGCCGACCTGATTGACGCCAGCTCTGAGCAGGCGGCGCGCTCGGCGCTTAACTCGCTTCAGGGCGCCTTCTCCGCCCGCGTTAACCATCTGGTGGAAGCGCTTACTCACCTGCGCATCTTTGTGGAAGCGGCCATCGACTTCCCGGATGAAGAGATAGATTTCCTCTCGGACGGCAAAATCGAAGCGCAGCTCAACACGGTGATTGGCGATCTCGACGCGGTGCGCGCCGAAGCGCGCCAGGGCAGTCTGCTGCGTGAAGGGATGAAAGTGGTTATCGCCGGGCGCCCTAACGCCGGCAAATCAAGCCTGCTGAACGCGCTGGCGGGCCGTGAAGCGGCCATCGTGACCGATATCGCCGGCACCACCCGCGACGTGCTGCGCGAGCACATCCACATCGACGGCATGCCGCTGCACATCATCGATACCGCAGGCCTGCGCGAAGCGAGCGACGAAGTAGAGCGCATCGGCATCGAGCGCGCCTGGAAAGAGATTGAACAGGCGGACCGCGTGCTGTTTATGGTGGACGGCACTACCACCGACGCCGTGGACCCGGCGCAAATCTGGCCGGATTTTATGGCGCGTCTGCCGCAGACTCTGCCGATTACCGTCGTACGCAATAAAGCGGACGTTACCGGCGAAGCGCCAGGCCTGACAGAAGTAAACGGTCACTCACTTATTCGTCTGTCGGCCCGTTCCGGCGATGGCGTGGAGGTGCTGCGCGACCATCTGAAAAGCAGCATGGGCTTCGATACCAACATGGAAGGCGGCTTTCTGGCGCGTCGTCGCCATCTGCAGGCGCTGGAAGAGGCAGCCGCCCATCTGCAACAGGGCAAAGCGCAGCTGCTGGGCGCCTGGGCGGGCGAGCTGCTGGCGGAAGAGTTAAGGCTGGCGCAGCAAAGCTTAAGCGAGATAACCGGCGAGTTTACCTCTGACGACCTGCTGGGCCGTATTTTCTCCAGCTTCTGTATTGGCAAATAACGGCCTCAATAAAAAACCCGCTTCGGCGGGTTTTTTTATGTCTGCTGATTGAACGCTTAGCGCTTGCTGAAAGCCAGCTTCGCGGCGAAAGCCATAAACAGCAGTCCGGTTGAGCGATCCATCCACTTCACCACGGTCGGTTTGCTGAGCGCGCCGGAAACCGAGCGCGTGGCGAGGATAAGCGTTAACGACCAGAGTGTACCGATAAGCACGTGGATAGCCACCAGCAGAAAGGTCCACTCCATCGGCGCGTGGCCTGCCGGAATAAACTGCGGCAGAAACGAGACATAAAAGACGCCCATCTTCGGGTTAAGCACGTTGCCGAGCAGGCCGCGCAGAAACCAGTTCGTGCTCTTCGAACCGTTAGCCGCAGAAGCAGTAAAAGACTCACGCGGGCGGAAAAGCAACTGCACGCCCAGCCACAGCAGGTAAGCCGCGCCGCACCATTTCAGGAGGTTATAGGCCACTTCGGAAACGGCAATCAGCGCGCCCAGGCCAAACGCCACCAGCGCCCCCCAGACAAAACACCCGGCGTCGATGCCCAGCGCGGCGTGAAACGCTTTTTTGCCCCCTTCGACGGAGGCGGTGCGCAGAATAAGCGCCGTGTCGAGACCAGGCGTTAGCGTCAAAAGGGTAGCGGCCAGGCAGTAGGCAAGCAGGGCGTCGGTTACGGACATGTTTCTCTCCTGAAAGAAGCGAAAAATGCCAAATGCCGCCGTGATGATCAATCCCTTTCGCCCTGCCCCGCCTGATTTTGGGGTAGCCTGGACGAACGACATAAAATACGTTTCGTTAATAGCGCGCGATAAGGGCTATCCTTTCCGCCATCGTTAATTTCAGGGAAAGCATTATGCCGCACGCCGCTTTAACCACGCTTTATGAAGAGACCAGCGCGCGCACGCTCGCGCTCTGGCGCAACGCGCCGGGCATCGGTGAAACCATGCAGAGCGACTATTACGACAAGACTCGATTTGCGCCCGCTACCGGCATCCAGCCCCTGCTTTCGGCTGCGTTGCGGGTATTGCTTGAAGAGGTTAACACCCTTGCCGAAGGCGACCCGCTGGCGGATGCGATGCCGCTTAATGGCCTGCACTTTACCTTTCTGGCCGTTACCCTTCCGCTTTACCAGCGCCAGCAGCGGCCGGAAAAGCTTGCCGAGCTGCTTGAGATTTGGGAGGCGTACCGCGCCATGCCCACCTGCATTAGCGAACTTCAGCTGGTGGCGCTGCCGGGGCAGTTATTGCTGGCGGGCATTCCGGACAGCGACAGCGCGGCGGCGCGCAAAGCGCTGGCGCAGCGCCTGTTGCGTTCCGGCTGGCGAGATGAAATCACCGCACGCTACCACAACACGCCGCTGCCGCCGCCCTTCTGGCACAGCACCCTGCTGCGCTACCGGGCGCAGCGGCTGCCGGAGCCGTGGCGTGAGTTTTTCCTGACGCGCCGGCAGCAGCGCTATGGCGCCGTGAGCGCGCCGCGTCAGCTGGTCATGACGAACTACAACTGGACGCAGGTGGACACGCTGGATTAACCGCAGGCGACATAGCCTGTACGGTAATAGTCATAGCCCGGCTGTGGTACGGCGGGCGGCGCGGCAAGAAAATCTGCGCGCAACCATGACCAGCGGCTGACGTCCCACGCGGCGAGCATCGCTTGTGGTAAGGCGAACTCGCTGAAAGGCGCAACGGGTTCGCTTCGCAAGGCAATGACCTTTGCGGCCTTCACCTCTGCGACATCAGGCAGGCGACGAGCCAGCCAGCTGTCGATATGTGGCCAGCCAAACTGGCGGGTCAGCGCGGCAAAGCCCGGGCTTTCCAGAAAGCGCGCCATAGAATCCGCGTCGCGCCAGCAGTAAAGCGGCGCGTAACGGTTCTCACGGCTCGCCAGCACCGCGTCATCCCGCCGTGCCCAGAGGTACGTTTTAAAGATAAGACCGGGAAAGCCGTCAAGCTTCGCGCCATTGTCGGCGATGCGCTGCGCAATCCTCGCCATGTCATAATCGGCGGGCAACGTGAAACGGTATTGCATGACTATCATAATGCCTCCGGGACAAACATCTTGCCGCCGCCAAAGCTCCACTCTTCTGCGGTATTGAACTGAATCACGATCATCACATCATCAGGATGAATGCCCAGCGCCTCGTGCAGACGCGCCGCCAGCGCGCGATACAGGTTTTGCTTCTGTTCGCGGCTGCGCGGTTTCCCGGCGGTAATCAGAAAGAGGATAAAGTTGTCGCTGCGCGCGCCGGTCAGGTAATGACGGTCATAAATCAGCCGCCCGGCAGGCAGCGTTTCAATGACCTGAAAGCAGTCATCAGGCGGTACGGCGAACTCCGCCACCAGCGTGTCGTGCAGCAGTGTCGAAAGGGTGCGCAGCGCCTGCTCGCTGCGCCCTTCCTGTAAAACGATACGGGTCAGCGGCATCAGCGCGGCTCCTCTTCAAGGCAGCCGAGCGCGGAAACCGCCGCTGGCCAGCCGGCATAAAAGGCCAGATGGGTAAACGCTTCGACGATTTGCTCACGCGTTAGCCCGTTACGGGCGGCGAACGCCAGATGCCAGGGAAGCTGCTGCGTACGGCCAAGGGCAGCAAGCGCGGCGAGCGTTATCAGGCTGCGTTCGCGGGGCGTCAGTTCCGGACGTTGCCAGATATCGCCAAACAGCACCTGCTGGCTAAGTTCAGCGAGTTTCGGGGCGAGATCCGCCAGCGTGTGTTGATCAAGACGTTGCGGCATAGCTTTTCTCCTCTGCTTACGATGACGCCATTGTGCGCAGCTGATACGATTTAAAAAATCGCAATATTCAGAACCCATCATCCCGAAAAACAGGACCGTTATGGAGAAGCTTCCCGTCGCGCTGGATACCGACGCCCTGCGCAGTTTCGTCACCGGCATTGAGCTCGGCAGCTTTGCGCTGGCGGCCAGGCGCCTGTGCCGCTCTACTTCCGCCGTCAGCGCGCAGCTACGCAAGCTGGAACAGCAATGCGGCACAACGCTTGTGACAAAACAGGGGCGCGGGCTTGCGCTTACGCCAGGCGGCGAGCTGCTGTTGAGCTACGCCAGAAGGCTGCTGGCGCTGAATGACGAAGCGCTGCTGGCGGTGAAAGGCGAACTGTTGCAGGGCGAGATAAGCCTGGGAATGCAGGAAGATTTTGGCGAAACGCTGATGCCGGAAATTTTAGGGCAGTTCAGCCGCCAGCATCCCGGCCTGCGCCTTACCGCACACGTGGCGCGCAACAAAGCGCTGGCGGAAGGCATAGCGCGCGGCGAGCTGGATCTGGCGCTGGCCTGGCAGCCGGAAACGCTGCCAGCCGGGGCTTGTCTGTTAAAACAGCTGGAGCTGCAATGGATAAGCCACCCGATGCTGGATCTTAGCGCTTACCTTAACGGAAGCGCGCCGCTGCCGCTGGTGGTCTTTGACGCCCCCTGCCTGATGCGCAGCCGCGCCATCGCGGCACTCGATCGGGCGAACATTGCCTGGCGTATCGCCTTTACCAGCCGCAGCCTGAGCGGCATCTGGGCGGCGGTCAGCGCTGGTCTTGGCGTAACGGTGCGCACGCGGTTGGGCATGCCCGCTTCGCTTATGCCGTTGCCTGCGCTAACGCTTCCTTCTCCGGGTTCGCTTGGCGTTGCTCTGCTGAAGGCGGATAACCGCGCTTCGCCGCCGCTCACTCAACTAAGCGACGTGGTGAAAAAGGCGGTGCAAAACAGCATCTGAAGCGTGTCGCACGCCTCAGGGTAAAGATATATTTGTAAAGATGCTTCAACCGGTCTGGTCAGCTTCCCTTTTTCGCATTAAAACCTAAACATAAGTTTGCTGACTGGATTCTGATCTACCATTCACAGATTCTATGTTCTAAGCCTTATCATTATCTGACCATTATCACGGAGCGACGAATGGCAACGCATTTCGCACGAGGGACGTTTAACGCCGATCACCTAATCTCGCCCAGGCTCTCCGAGGAGTGCCATAACGAAGCGCGGGAGCTGCCTGAACATCGCCGTCACCGCTTTCTGGCTTCTCGCTCGCTGCTGGCGGAGCTCATGTTCATGCTTTACGGCTTAAAAACGTTGCCCTCTTTAAGTCGCGACGAGCAGGGGCGCCCGCACTTCAGCGATGCAGGTCTTGCGGATTTTTCTCTCTCGTATGCCGGAAATCTGGTCGGCGTGGCGCTGACGACCGAGGGGCGCTGCGGTCTGGGTATGGAACTGCAGCGCATCGCCCGTAACCTTTCGCACCCGCTCGCCTCGCGCTGCGAACCCGGATTAACCAGCAATGAAACTATCTGGATAGCCAATCAGAACGATCCCGTCGAGGCAAAATCGCAACTGATGACGCTGCGCCGCAGCGTGCTGAAACTCACCGGCCAGCCGAAGCAGGAACTGCAACTGCTGCCCGGCGCCGGCAGGCTGCGCGTGGCCGATACGCCCAACGTCGAAGCGGTCTGCGATGCGGAAGACGTGCTGGTCTGGGCGATAGCGGTATCGCCGACCACGGATAAGCTCAAAGTCTGGGAATTCGATATGCAACAAGGCTGGCGCGGCCTGCCGGATACGCAAAAGCGCACCCAGGGGGCCGAGGCGCGCCTGATGCGCTTCACCAGCCTGCCCGCCGAGAAAGCGCTTATACTCAACTGATCGTTTATTGCTACCGCTTACCGAAGGAGAGACCATGTCCGAAACGCTGAAAGTTGTCACGCTGCTGGGCAGCCTGCGCAAAGGTTCCTTTAACGCCATGGTGGCGCGCACGTTGCCAAAAATCGCCCCGGCGGGGCTGGAAGTGAGCGCGCTGCCCTCAATCGGCGATATTCCGCTTTATGACGCCGATATTCAGCAGGAAGAGGGCTTTCCGCAGAGCGTGGAAGCGATAGCGGAGCAGATCCGCCAGGCGGACGGGCTGGTAATTGTGACGCCGGAGTATAACTACTCGGTGCCAGGCGGCCTGAAAAACGCCATCGACTGGCTTTCGCGTCTGCCGGAACAGCCGCTGGCGGGCAAACCGGTGCTTATCCAGACCAGTTCCATGGGCGCCATCGGCGGCGCGCGCTGCCAGTATCATCTGCGCCAGATCCTGGTCTTTTTGGACGCCATGGTAATGAACAAGCCGGAATTTATGGGCGGGGTGATTCAGAACAAAGTCGACCCGCAGACGGGCGAAGTGATAGATCAAAGCACGCTGGACCATCTCACCGGCCAGTTGACCGCCTTCGCCGACTATATCCAGCGGGTGCGCAACTAACAAAAAGGGCCAGCGATGCTGGCTCTTTTCTTTTAACGCTCAGGCTTTAGTGCGCGTCGATAAAGACAATCTTCAACACGAACAGCAGCGCGACAACCACGACGCAGAGGCTGAGGTCTTTAAAGCGACCGGTGAAGATCTTCATGATGCAATAAGAGATAAAGCCCAGCGCGATGCCTTCGGTAATCGAGAAGCTAAACGGCATCATCACGGCGGTGATAAACGCCGGCACCGCTTCCGTCAGGTCATCCCATTTCACGCGCGACAGGCTGGAGGTCATCAGCACCCCGACGTAAATCAGCGCGCCAGCGGCGGCGTACGGCGGCACCATGCCCGCCAGCGGCGAGAGGAAAATCACCACCAGGAACAGCAGGCCCACCACAATCGCCGTCAGGCCGGTGCGCCCGCCAACGGAGACACCGGAAGAGGATTCGATATAGGCGGTTACCGAAGAGGTGCCGATAAACGACCCGGTTACGGAAGAGATACTGTCCACATACAGCGCCTGCTTCATGCGCGGGAACTTACCCTGCTCGTCGGTGAGACCCGCTTTATCCGTCACGCCAATCAGCGTACCGGAGGAGTCGAACAGGTTTACCAGCATAAAGGAGAAGATAACGCCCGCGAGACCAATATTCAGGGAGCCGGCGAGATCCACCTGGCCTACGACAGAGAGCACGCTCGGCGGCGCAGAAACAATGCCAGTGTAATGCACATCGCCCAGCATCCAGCCCAGCAGGGTGGTGACGATGATGGAAACCAGCACCGCCGCATGAATGTTACGCGACGCGAGAATGGCGATAATGAAGAAGCCGAGCGCTCCCAGCAGCGTGCTATGGGACGTAAGGTTGCCGATGCTGACCAGCGTTTCCGGATTCGCGACAATCACGCCTGCGTTTTTCAGGCCCATCATGCCGATAAACAGGCCAATGCCGCTGGTGATGCCGACGCGCAGGCTCAGCGGAATATTGGCGATCATCCAGTAGCGCACGCGGAAAATCGTCAGCAGCAGCAGGCCAACGGCGCCCCAGAAAATCGCGCCCATGCCCACCTGCCAGGAGAGACCCATTGCGCCTACCACTACAAAAGCGAAAAAGGCGTTCAGCCCCATCGCCGGCGCCAGTGCGACCGGCAGGTTCGCGAACAGGCCCATCAGGATGCTGCCGAAGGCGGCAATCAGACAGGTGGTGACGAAGACCGCGTGGGTGTCCATCCCCGCCGCGCCCAGGATTTGCGGGTTAACAAAGACGATGTAAACCATCGTCAGGAAGGTGGTAAAACCGGCAATCACCTCGGTGCGCGCCGTCGTGCCGTGCGCGCGCAATTTAAACACGCGCTCAAGCAGCCCCTGGCCGGAGCCCTGGGCAGTGTGTTGTTGGCTCATTCTCAATTCCGTGCAAAAGGAGGGAAAATTCGCCGCTATCCTATACCAAAAAGCGGCGATGTTGACGCTCGTCACACACTTTTTTTCATTGATTTTGCTTATACGGCATCGATTGCGTGGCGTAAACCGCTTAGAGTAAACGTTCAACTTGCGATAACAGGAAACGGCATGTCCCGTATTGAAGCGATCTTTTTCGACTGCGATGGCACGCTGGTGGACAGCGAAGTCATCTGCTCACGCGCCTATGTTCATATGTTTGCGCAGTGGGGCATTCAGCTTGAGCTGGACGAGGTGTTCAAACGGTTCAAGGGCGTAAAGCTCTATGAAATCATCGATACCATCAACGGCGAATATGGCGTAAACCTGCAAAAGGCGGATCTGGAGCCGGTTTATCGCGCCGAAGTGGCGCGGCTCTTTGAGGCCGAACTGGTGGAGATCCCAGGGGCGGCGGCGCTGCTTGATAAGGTCACGGTGCCGATGTGCATCGTATCCAACGGGCCGGTGAGCAAGATGCAACAGTCACTTGGCAAAACCGGCATGTTGCGCCATTTTCCCGATAAGCTTTACAGCGGCTACGACATTCAGCGCTGGAAGCCCGACCCGGCGCTGATGTACTTTGCCGCTGACGCGATGCAGGTAGAGGTGAAAAACTGCATTCTGGTGGATGATTCCGCCGCGGGCGCCAGGGCAGGCATCGCCGCGGGCATGCAGGTGTTCTATTTTTGCGCCGACCCGCATAATCCGCCGCTCAATAATCCCAACGTCACGGTGTTTACTGACCTGGCTGAGTTGCCTGCGCTGTGGCGGGAACGCGGCTGGGAAGTCACGCTTTAAATGTTTTCCCCTCTCCCTTTCAGGGTGAGAGGGAAAGGCGCGCTTATCAACGTGCCAGGCGGCTCCCTCTTGCGTGAGCCGCTCGGGAGTTAGCGCAACAGCCACCTTAAAAGATCTTCTGCACCCACGCGGCGTAGGCCGGACGCCAGACATCCATCTCATGACCCAGCCCTGGGTATTCGACGTAATCAAACTTCACTTTCTGGCGCTCAAGCTCGGTTTTAAGCCCGGCGATATCTTTCCCGGTCACGCTGTCTTTATCGCCCACCACCAGCGTGAAGTTACGCAACTGCTGGTTGATCTCGTCGGCGCGCGAAAGCTGTTTCGTTACCTCATCATTGGGCACCGTTGCGGTGGTGACGCCGCTGAAAGAGGCCAGCCAGCCGAAACTTTGCAGATGGCTCATGCCGGAGACCAGCGCCTGGTAACCGCCCTGGGACAGTCCGGCCAGCGCGCGGCCCTCGGCGTCTTTGCGCACGTTAAAACGCTGCCCGATCAGCGGAATGATATCGTTCATTAACTCTTTGTCCGCGGCCTGGGCGTTAATCGGGTAGAAATCCTTGCGCCGGTCGGCGGGCGGGAAGTTTTCCGACACCGCTTCGCTGATGTCCGTTTCGGTATCCGGCACCACGACCAGCATTGGTTTGATTTTGCCCTCAGCCAGCAGGTTATCCATGATTTGTGGAATACGCCCCTGGGTAATCGCCGAAAGCCCGGTATCGCCGAAGCCGTGATAGAAGTAGAGCACCGGCAGCGGGTCGCTCTCCTGGCTGTAGCCCGGCGGCGTCCAGACATAAACTTTGCGCTCTGATTTCAGCGCGCCAGAGCGATAGCTTAGCGTGATGAGATCGCCGTGCGGCACCGCCCGGTCATCAATAATGCTGCCTGGCACCAGGATAAGCGACGTATTGGGCTGGCGCTGGGGCTTAACGTAGGGGTTGCCGGTATCGATAGAGCGGAAGCCGTCAACGTCGAAAAAGTATTCATAAAGGTTGGGCTTCATCGGCTCGCTTTTCCATGTCCAGGCGCCGTTCGCCTCTTTTTTCATCTCATGCGACACCTGGCTGTCCGCCGTTGAGCCAGTCACCACGGCGACGCGCTTCGCCGCAGGCGCGAACAGGCGGAACGTGATCGATTTGTCGTCATTGACCTGCGTAATGAACTGGTTTAGCGGCACCGCCTGGTCAGGCGCGGCGGGCAACGGCGACGCGTGCAGCGGCATAAAGGCGGCTGCGATAAGCAAAGCAAGCGGGCTAATCAGACGTTTCACAAGCGTGTTCCTTTTCACAGGTAGCGGAGTGGCAGTAAAAGTATTGCGTAAAATCAGCCGCTTCGGGAAAAAGTTCAGCCTCATTTCCGCATAAGCAGACTGTATTCATGATAACAGTCGCCTTCCCGCTTCGTAGTGTCAGCTTTTCGCTTTCCTGTCGCTTCACTGTGCCAGGTTTCTGGTTTTTAGTGCCAACAAACCCATTTAACTATTTGATAAATAAGCATTTATATTTATGGCACAGCTTTTGCTCTTTTTAGCTTAGCCCAACACGCTAACCCAAAAAGAGGATGAACAGGTGAAACATGTTTATGTAGCCAGCCACGGTAATTTCGCCACCGGCGTGGTGGAGAGTCTGGCGCTGCTGATTGGCGAAGAGCATGGCGTAAAGCCTGTGTGCGCCTATCAGGGTGAGATAACGACCACGGAGCAACTCGAACGGGTGTTCGAAGAGCTGGTGGTTCAGGCAAAAGGTGAAGACGTGGTGATTTTCACCGATCTGCTGGGCGGCAGTGTCAATAACAGCGCAGCCAGAACGGTACTGCTCCACGACAACGTCTATGTCGTGGCGGGCGTTAACCTCACTTTGCTGCTGGAGTTTTTGCTCTGCGAAGCGCAGAGCGTTAAGGAAGCGATTAACTACGCCACGGCGACCGCCAGGGAATCCATCGTTTTTATCAATGCCGTATTGCAATCCCCCACTGAAATTGCCGGAGACCACCCATGATCAAACTCGTTCGTATTGATTACCGCCTGCTGCATGGTCAGGTTGTGTTCGCCTGGACGCGCGCGCTGGATATCGACTACATCATCGTCGCGGATAAAAAAGCCGCCAGCGATCCTTTTGTCACCATGTCTCTTAACCTCGCCAAACCTGCGGGCGTAACGCTGGATATCGCCACCGTCGACCAGGCGGCGGCAAAGCTCAACAGCGGCAAGCTGGACCACAAGAAAGTGATGATCGTACTGGGAAATACCCGCGAAACCCTGGAACTGGTGGAAAAGGTGCCGGGCATCGACGCTGTGAATTTCGGCGGCATTGCCCAGAAAGAGGGGGCGCAGCAGTTCGGCAAGGCCATTTACCTGACGTCGGATGAGATAGCGGACAGCCGGCAAATGAAAGAGAGAGGCATCCGCATGGAGATGCGCCAGGTTCCGGCGCACTCTGCGGAGCTGCTCAACGAGAAAGTGTGAGGAGAAGACCATGTTGCTGACAGCAACCCTGCTGGGGCTTATCGCCGCGCTGGGCATTCTCGAAGGGCGTCTGCTGGGGGTGACGATGATCGATCGCCCGCTGGTAATGTGCACCCTGACGGGCCTGGTCTGCGGCAATCTGACGGAAGGCATTCTCATCGGCGCCACGCTTGAGCTGATTTTCCTCGGCAACGTGGCGATTGGCGCGGCCCACCCGCCCGATATCGTCACCGGCGCGATCCTGGCGACCGCATTTTCGATTATGTCCGGCCGCGGGCCGGAAGCGGCGCTGGCTATCGCTATTCCGGTTTCCATGCTGGCCCAGACGCTGGGGATTCTGGTGCGCGTCGCCAATGCCCGCTTCGGCCATCTGGCAGACCGCTACGCAGAGCAAGGCAATACCCGCATGGTGGCCTTTATGCATCTTGGGGGACCGACGGCGCTCTATTTCCTGAGCGGCTTTCTGCCGGTTTTCTTCGCCATCCTGCTGGGTTCGTCTGCCGTCACCTGGTTTCTGGACGCTATCCCGCCGGTCATCACCAATGGGCTGGTCATCGCCAGTAAGATTTTGCCCGCGCTTGGCTTTGCGTTGCTTATCAACATGATGCTCAGCACCAAACTACTGCCCTACCTCGGTCTCGGCCTTCTTATCGCCGCCTATACCGGGCTGGATATTATCGCGATTGCGCTGTTCTCGGTGGTGCTGGCCTTCATCATCAGCCAGTTCCTCAATAACCAACAGCCGGAGGCATAACCATGAGTCAGTTAACGGAACATCTCGACGACAAGGCGACAGCAGAGACGCAAACCCCGGCGGACACCGAAGGGAAAGTCACGGCGCGGGAGTTGCGCAGCGTCTTCTGGCGTTCATTTACCCTGCAGGGGTCATGGAACTACGAGCGTCAGCAGCATATGGGCTGCGCGTTTATCATGAGCCCGGCGCTGCGCCGCATTTATAACACGCGAGAAGCGCTAAGTCGGGCGCTCCAGCGCCATCTGGTGCTGTTCAATACCACGCCGCACCTCTCCACCTTTATCTTCGGGCTGGCGATTGCGATGGAGGAGGAGAACCGCCGTAACCCGGAGTTTAACGAAGAGTCGATTAACGCGGTGAAAACCAGCCTGATGGGGCCGCTGGCGGGTATCGGCGACTCTATCTTCTGGGGCTCGCTTAAGGTTATCGCCGCCGGGATGGGCATCTACTTCGCCCAGCAAGGCAGCATCCTGGGGCCTGTCGTGGCGCTGCTGGTCTATAACCTGCCGCACCTTTTCTGCCGCTGGTACGGGCTGAAGCTTGGCTACCGCGCCGGCACCACCTGGCTTATGCGCATTTACCAGAGCGGGCTCATGGACAGGGTGACCTATATCGCCTCGATTGTGGGCCTGATGGTGGTCGGCGCCATGACCGCCAGCATGATTGATATTCACACGCCGCTGAGCTTCACCACCGGCAATACCACTATCAAAGTGCAGGATTTTCTCGACAAAATTCTGCCTTCGCTGCTGCCGCTGCTCTTCACGCTTGGGATGTACAAGCTCATCCGCAAGGGCGTCAGCATTAACTGGGTTCTGTCAGGCACCGTGGCGTTTGGTCTGCTGGCCAGCGCCCTGGGCATTCTTTAACTGAGGGTTTTGATAATGCAGATGGAAGATTACATGAACGAAGCGCCGCAGCGTCTGCTGGCGATGCTGGAACAACGCCGCGACGACCTGGCGCAGGCCGCACGCGCCGTATTAAACCAGGATGTGACGCGAATCATTCTTACCGGTTCCGGCACCTCTTACCACGGCGCGTTGACCGCGCGCCGCTTTATGCAGCAGTGGTGTCACGTGCCGGTAGAAGTCAGCTATCCGTTCTTGCTCGACAGCGCCACGCTGGCCCAGGGCGGAAAGGCGTTGCTGATTGGCATCTCTCAGGGGGGCGGCAGCCTCTCTACGCTTGAAGCGATGACCCGCGCCAGGGAGGCGGGGCATATAACGGCGTCGATGGCGGGCGTCGAGAACGCGACGATTGACCGCGTCGCGGACCATGTGCTGACCGTACCCTGCGGCGAAGAAAAAGCGGGAGCGAAAACCAAAGGCTATCTCTGCACCATGCTGAACCTGATGCAGCTGGCGCTCACCCTCGCCGAACAGCGCAGCGCGATTACGCTGGCGCAACAGGAGGCGGTGAAAGCGCGCATGGCGAACACGTTCCGCCATCTGCCTGCGGTGATTGACGCCGCCGCCTGGGCGCAGGGCCCGGCTCGCCCGCTTGCCGAAAGCCAGGATCTGCGGCTGGTGGCGCAGCCTGAGCTCTACGGCACGGTGCAGGAGGGCGCGCTGAAGCTGCTGGAAACGCTGCGCTGCCCGGTTTCCGGCTATGAATTCGAAGAATTTATCCACGGTATCTATAACGCTTTCAACAGCGGCTCGGCGCTTATCATGTTGGATAATCGTCCGGATGAGCGCAGCGAAAATCTGGTGGCGATTCTCTCGCAGTGGACAACCCATATTTACCGCATTGGCAGCCAGGTGGAAGAGAACGGGAAAAATATGCGTTTCCCCTTTATTAACGATAAAGACTTCAGCGTCTTTGAATACATTATTCCGTTGCAAATGCTGTGCGCGAAACTGGCGCCGGAAAAAGGCATTAACCCGGCCATTCCGAAAGATCCGCAATTTCATCAGAAAATGAAAAGCAAACAAGCCGCTTAATTAAATCAGAACGTTAACGCCATCCGCGCAGCGCGGAGGCCCCCCTACGCCCGAAGGAGAAGAAAATGTCACATCCTCATCAGCAGTCCCGTCAAATTATCAGCGCTATTTTGCAAAGCAGGCCTGCTATTGAACGCGTCTATTTTGTTGGTTGCGGCGGTTCGTTAACCGGTTTTTATCCGGCGAAATATTTCCTCGATTGCGAAGCGAAAAAGCTGGCGGTGGGGTATATCACCAGCAATGAATTTGTTCACGCCACGCCGCAGGCGCTTGGTGAAAATAGCCTGGTTATCCTGGCTTCCCAGCAGGGCAATACGCCGGAAACGGTGGAAGCGGCCCGGGTGGCGCGGGCGAAAGGCGCCGCCACGGTAGGCCTGACCTTCGCGCCGGCCTCGCCGCTTTGCGAGCACAGCGATGAAGTTATCGAATATCGCTGGGCGCGCTACCCGGAAACGGTCAACCCGGCGCAGCAAAAGGCGGCTTATGGCTTATGGCTGGCGCTTGAGTTGCTGCAACAGACAGAAGGCTATGCCCATTACGAAGCCATGGTCAGCGCGTTTGAGCAGTTTGAAGAGGTCGTGCGCGAAGGGCAGCGCAAGGTGCAGGAAGACGCGCAGCGCTTCGCCCAGGCTTACAAAGATGACAAGGTGATTTATATGATGGGCAGCGGCCCGTCGTTCGGCGCCGCGCATCAGCAGTCTATCTGCATCCTGCTGGAAATGCAGTGGATCAACTCCGCCAGCGTGCACAGCGGCGAGTATTTTCATGGTCCGTTTGAAATCACCGAGGAGGGTACGCCGTTTGTGCTGCTGCAAAGCGAAGGCCGCACCCGCGCGCTGGATGACCGCGCCATCCGCTTCATTCGTCAGTATGGCGGCAAGCTGCAGCTGATTGACGCCAGAGAGCTTGGCATTAACGTCCTGCCGGAAACGGTGCGCGACTATTTCTGCGGCCTGTTCCACACCGCGTTGCTGGACGTTTATAACCTTGCGCTCTCGCAAGCGCGCCATCATCCGCTGACGACCCGCCGCTATATGTGGAAAGTTGAGTATTAAGGCTAACGGGGCGGTTCGTCCGCCCCGCTTTTACTGGCTGAACTCCGCCACCCGCAACTCAAAGATATCGTGGATATACCCTATTTCCGCCACCGGTAAGGCGATGTTATAGAGCGATTTAAAACGCTGGAAGGAGCGGTTCACCATCGCGATAAAATCGCCGTGCCGTTCGGTAAACCTGTCCAGATTGCGGTAATGGGTTATCTCATTACGCATTACCAGCCGCTCAATCATGCAGCTCAGATGCACGTAAAGGCCGATGATCAGGTTATTGGAGAAGGTAAACCCCAGCGCCTGCTGCCACTCCGCAATAATCTCTTCGATATAGCTCAGCGTCTTGCTGGCGTTGAGAATAGTCAGCGAGTTCACCACATTATGCAGTGAAAACTCGCGCACCATATTCTGGTTAATGGCGTTAATCTGTTTCTCGGTTAAATAGCCGCTCAGCAACTGCGTTAAATTGGCGTGCCCCTGCTCGCCGAGCAGCTCTTCAATGCCCATATAGGGCACGCCTTCTACCTGCGGGTCGAGCGTGCCGATAATGGCAATCACATCATATTGCGTGAAAAGCGCGTTAGGCTGATGCTTCAGACGGGTAAATTTGCAGGCGATGATATTGATGTTGAAATCGGCCAGCAGGCTTTTTTCCATCAAACTCTTAAACTTAAATGCCGTACCAATGCCAGTAATGCAGGTGACCAGCAGCGCTTTCTCTTTTTTATGGCGCGGATAGTGAATGTCCCAGCTTGAGCGGTTAAGCGGCACAATCTCTTCGGCTATCGACTCAATGCTTTTCGACAGGGCGATTTCGCTGGCGATATTCAAAGCGAGGCGCGTCGTGACGTTATCAATCACCACCAGCGGCCCGTAAATAGCGTCAAGCAGCGTGTCCGCTATTTCGCGGCTGTAGCCCATATCAATCAGGATCATCACCCCGGCGCTGGTGTCGGTGTGCTGTAAATAATCCAGAATGGCGCGGCTGACGTCGCTGAAGGCGACATCAACCGGCATATCTATCGCGTGATAAATTTTCTCGCCGATAAGCCGGTTCGCCACGCTTGCGATACTGCTGGCAGTAGAGTAGCCATGCGCCACAATCACCGCTTTGATTTTGCTGTTCACGGTGGCGTCGATGGCGTTGCTGACAATCGCGGTAATGGCCACGCGATCCAGCACAGTGATTAACAGATCGTATTTCGCCACAATCACTTCAATGAGCTTTTGCGCCACCCGGTGCGCGAGCCCCGCCTCCTGCGCAAGCCAGTTCGTCATTATCTGCTGTGAAGCTTCATCCGGCTCACGCAGCGTCAGCGGCAGGCTGGTGAGATAGCGCCCGGTAAGAAAAGCGAATTCGCCGCTTAGCGACAGATCATAATTGGCGGCGATAAGCTTGCCGGCGTCCTCAATAAAACGCAGCCGTTTTTCCTGCTGCGCCATTTCGCTCTCTTTGTTCATCAACGCGTCCAGGTACTGGGTGACGTTCTGATAAACCAGCTTGCCAAAGGCGCGCGAGCTGATGTTCTCACGCGTTAACTCAAGACACAGCCCGCAGACATTGCGGGTTAGCCGCTCATACTCCTGCTGCCTGCCCGGAAGCGCTGGCACGTCCTGGCTGTCGCGCAGGATAATGACTTTTTCCTGGTTGAGCAGCGGCAGCAGCGGACGGCCCGGCAGCAGTTTATCCGGTATATGCCCGGCCTTTACCTCAAGTATCCCTTCCCGACGCAGCCCGAACGCCCAGGCGTTAGCGCAGACGTTTTTAATCAGGTTCTCCAGCCCGCCTACGTTACCCTCTACCGGCTCCTCCAGCAGCAATTGCATGATTTCGCCATCCACCGCAAGATCGTGTTTAAGTTGGCGCGCCTGGGTCTGGAAGAAGTGCCAGATAAACGCCATGCGTTCATACTGGCCGCGCTCCGCCACCGGCAGGATTTTCACTATCATGGGAATACGGCGGATAAAGGTGGCGAGGAAATGTTTATCCGGCGCTTCCGTGGTGGCGAAAATAAGCCGCACGCAGGCCCGCCGTTCCTGGCTGCTTTCGCCAAGCCGTCGCCAGGTGCCGTTATCCATAAAGTGGAACAGCTTTTCCTGGCCTTCCGGCGTAAGCCTGTGCACTTCATCGATAAACAACACGCCGCCGTCGCTGGCCTCAATTAACCCCTCGACGTTCCTGTCGGCGCCGGTAAACGCGCCTTTAACGTGACCAAAAAGCTTGGAGGTGAGTAACTCAGGGTTGTTGGCGTATTCCGCGCAGTTAAAAACCTGGAAGGGAGCGTCTGGCGCGAGGATGTGTTGTTCAATAGCGTAGCGCCAGAGGCGCCCGGCCAGAAAGCTTTTACCGGTGCCCGTCGGCCCTTTCAGCAGAACCGGCAAGCCGCTGCCAGGGTAGCTGATAGCCGCTTTACACTGGCGAATGGCCTCCTGCAGGCTGCCCTGCGCGCCAATCAGCGTCTCCAGGCTGTCCTGTCGGTCCTCCAGCAGCCCGGCAAGCGAGGCGTATTCCATCTGACGCACCGCCAGGCCGTGCCGCTCCCGAAGCTGGTTTACCGGCAGAAAAAGCACGGGACGACTGTTTATTTTAACGACCCGCTGTTCGCGGTGCAGATTATTCAGATGATGGCTGACGATATTGCGCTTTTGACGAAAGTGGCTGGCAATCTGCATGGCGCTGAAATCGCTGGTATCCGCCGCTGTTAATTGTCGCTGGCCGCACTCCTTTTCAAGCCATTGAAAGATCAAATCCTTATTCATGGATCTGGACACTCCGTTCACTAACAGGGTTTCCTAAAATAGCCACATTAGTGCATGAAAAATAGCCTTCGCATGGTGAAAACGGGCGAGCGGTCAAAGGAAAAATGCATGCTTGCTGTAACGGCGAACTTTCCGGGCGAGCGGCGGATAAAAAAACGCCTCTGGCCCGACAGGCAAGAGGCGTTCAGGTTGTTAACGCAGGCCGCTGTTTTGCAGCCGCGCTTGATTACTCTTTCGGGTCTTTGCCCGCCAGCAGCTTGTCCAGCTCATCGCCGCCCACGTGGCGGAAATCCTGGCCTTTGACAAAGTAGAAGATGTATTCGCAGATGTTCTGGCAGCGGTCGCCGATACGTTCGATAGAGCGGGCGCAGAACAGCGCGGTGAGCACGCTCGGAATCGTGCGGGAATCTTCCATCATGTAGGTCATCAGCTGACGCACAATGCCTTCGTATTCCTGATCCACTTTTTTGTCTTCGCGATAAATTCGCACCGCTTCGTCGAGATCCATGCGCGCGAAGGCGTCCAGCACGTCGTGCAGCATCTGCACCGTATGGCGGCCCAGCGACTCCAGGCTGACCAGCAGCGGCTGGTGCTGCTGGGAGAATTTCTCCAGCGCCGTGCGGCAGATTTTATCCGCCACGTCGCCGATGCGCTCCAGCTCGGCGATGGTTTTGATGATAGCCATCACCAGACGCAGGTCGCTCGCGGTCGGCTGACGCTTGGCGATGATGCGCACGCAGGCTTCATCAATCGCCACTTCCATCATGTTGACCTTCTGATCGCCTTCGATAACCCGTTTGGCCAGATCGCTGTCCTGGTTGTGCATGGCGGTAATCGCGTCGGAGAGCTGCTGTTCAACCAGCCCACCCATGGTCATCACCTGAGTACGGATGTACTCCAGTTCCGCGTTAAACTGACCAGAAATATGTTTATTAAGATTAAGGTTGTCCATTTAGCACTCCGCATGCCCGATAGATTCAAAAGCGGCTTACCTGAAATATCAGGGCATATCAGCCGTAACGACCCGTGATGTAATCTTCAGTCTGTTTCTTTTTCGGCTTGGTAAAGAGATCGTCCGTGTTGCTGAACTCGATCAGCTCGCCGAGGTACATAAACGCCGTGTGATCCGAGCAGCGCGCCGCCTGCTGCATATTGTGCGTGACTATCACCACGGTGTAATCCTGCTTAAGCTCGGTGATAAGCTCCTCGATGCGCCCGGTGGAGATCGGGTCCAGCGCGGAGCAAGGCTCGTCGAGTAACAACACTTCCGGGCGAATAGCGATACCGCGCGCGATGCACAGACGCTGCTGCTGACCACCGGAGAGAGAGTACCCGCTCTGGTGCAGTTTATCCTTGGTTTCATTCCATAATGCGGCCTTGGTCAACGCCCACTGCACGCGTTCGTCCATTTCCGCACGGGAGAGCTTTTCGAACAGGCGCACCCCGAAAGCGATGTTGTCATAAATCGACATCGGGAACGGCGTCGGCTTCTGGAACACCATGCCGACTTTGGCGCGCAGCAGGGCGATATCCTGCGCGTGCGTCAGAATGTTTTCGCCATCCAGCAGGATTTCGCCTTCCGCGCGCTGCTCCGGGTAGAGCTCAAACATTTTGTTGAAGGTGCGCAGCAGCGTTGATTTGCCGCAGCCAGACGGACCGATAAACGCCGTCACCTGGTTTTTAGCGATATCCAGGCTGATGTTTTTCAGGGCATGGAATTTCCCGTAATAAAAGTTCAAATCGCGAACCTGAATTTTGCCCGGGGCAGTGTCAACCATACTCATTGCAATCTTTTCCTTATCCGGCGCCGCGCTGTGCCGCGCCGCATCAATTAACCGTGTTTACGTTTAGCGAACAGCACGCGCGCCAGGATATTCAGCAACAGCACGCACAGCGTAATAATCAGCACGCCGGCCCAGGCAAGCTGCTGCCACTCGGCAAACGGGCTCATGGCGAATTTGAAAATCGTCACCGGCAGGTTGGCGATAGGCTGCATCATGTCTGTGCTCCAGAACTGGTTGGAGAGCGCGGTAAAGAGCAGCGGAGCGGTTTCGCCTGCGATACGCGCCACCGCCAGCAGCACGCCGGTCAGGATGCCGGAAACCGACGCCTTCAGCGTAATGGCGGAAATCATCTTCCACTTCGGCGTCCCGAGCGCATAGGCCGCTTCGCGCAGGCTGTCCGGCACCAGTTTGAGCATGTTCTCGGTGGTGCGGATAACAATCGGCACCTGAAGCAGCGCCAGCGCAATCACGCCCGCCCAGCCGGAGAAGTGCTCCATCTGCGCCACGACGATGGTGTAGACGAACAGGCCCACCACGATGGAAGGCGCGGAGAGCAGAATGTCGTTAATAAAGCGGATAACTTCGGCAAGCCAGGACTTGCGTCCGTACTCCGCGAGATAAATCCCCGCCATGATGCCAAGCGGCGTACCAAACACAGTCGCCCAGAGGATAAGCAAGCCGCTGCCCGCCAGCGCGTTCGCAAGCCCCCCGCCCGCCGTGTTGGGCGGCGGCGTCATTTCGGTGAACAGGGCAAGCGACATACCGTCGAAGCCGCGCGCCACCGTTGAGAACAGGATCCAGATAAGCCAGAACAGGCCGAACGCCATGGTCGCCATGGAAAGCGTCAGGGCGATGCGGTTTTTAGTGCGGCGCTTCGCCTGCATCTTACGGCGCGACTGCGCCAGCTCCTGGGAAGTTTGCAGTTCCAGAGTGGTCGCCATTATCGTGCCCCCTCGTTTTTCGCCAGACGCATAATCATGACTTTAGAAATCGCCAACACGATAAACGTGATAACAAAGAGGATCAGACCCAGCTCCATCAGCGCCGCCACGTGCAGGCCAGACTCCGCTTCGGCGAATTCGTTCGCCAGCGCCGAGGTGATGCTGTTGCCCGGCATATAAAGTGACGCACTGTCGAGCTGGTAGGTGTTGCCGATGATAAAGGTAACCGCCATGGTTTCGCCCAGCGCGCGGCCAAGGCCAAGCATTACGCCGCCAATCACGCCGTTTTTGGTGAACGGCAACACGATGCGCCAGATAACTTCCCAGGTGGTGCAGCCGATGCCGTAGGCTGACTCTTTCATCATCACCGGGGTTTGCTCGAAGACATCGCGCATCACCGCCGCAATGTAAGGAATAATCATGATGGCGAGGATCACGCCTGCCGCGAGGATACCGATGCCGAACGCCGGGCCGGAGAAGAGCGCGCCGACAAACGGAATAGTAGAGAGCACGTTGCCCACCGGCTCCTGAAAATACGTGGCGAACAGCGGCGCGAAAATAAACAGCCCCCACATGCCGTAAACGATACTCGGGATAGCGGCCAGCAGTTCAATCGCGATGCCGAGCGGACGCTTTAACCAACCCGGGGCCAGCTCCGTCAGAAACAGGGCGATGCCGAAACTCACGGGAACCGCAATCAGCAGCGCAATAAACGAGGTGACCAGCGTGCCGTAAATCGGCACCAGCGCGCCATAAATGTCGTTAGGGGCATCCCATTCTTTGGTCCAGAGGAAGGAGAAACCAAATTTCTGGATGCTGGGCCAGGAGGAAATAATGAGGGAGACGATAATGCCGCCCAGCAGCAAAAGCACAATCAGCGCAGCCAGACGAACCAGCGCGCTGAAGATCATGTCACCCTTTTTCCCCGGAGGGTTAAATGCAGGCTTTGTCGCAGCCATAAGTCACTCTTTCAGTTTGGGCCAGGAAGCGCGCATTTTATCGTTCTTCCTGGCTAACGTAATGCTATACCCTAAATAATTCGGGTTGCAGCAAGGCGGCAAGCTTGTTCACCCCAGCAGCATAGATTCACTATGTCACTGGGGTGAACAAGCGCAGCCAACACAGCTGCGGCTCGAAGTATGACGGGTATTTAGTACAACGCTTTACCGCTGCTGTCTTTCACGCTGGTCTTCCATGCCGCGCGAACTTGCTCAACCACGCTGTCCGGCAGAGAAGCATAGTCCAGGTCGTTAGCCTGCTTCGCGCCTTCTTTATAAGCCCAGTCGAAGAACTTCAGCACTTCAGCGCCCTGCTCAGGTTTCTTCTGCTCTTTGTGGACCAGAATGAAGGTGGTGGAGGTAATCGGCCACGCATTGTCGCCTTTCTGGTTAGTCAGGTCCTGCGCGAAGGATTTGCTCCAGTCCACGCCTTTCGCCGCGTTGGAGAAGCTCTCTTCGGTCGGGTCAACCGGCTTGCCGTCGGCGGAAACCAGTTTGGTGTAAGTCAGGTTGTTCTGCTTGGCGTAAGCGTATTCCACATAGCCGATGGAGCCCGGCAGGCGCTGTACGAACGCGGCGATGCCGTCGTTGCCTTTACCGCCGAGACCGGTCGGCCAGTTAACGGTAGAGCCGGCGCCGATTTTGGATTTCCACTCGTCGTTCACTTTAGCGAGGTAGCTGGTGAAAACGAAGGAGGTGCCGGAACCGTCAGCGCGACGCACTACTGCGATATTCTGTGAAGGCAGTTTTTTGCCCGGGTTCAGCTTAGCAATCGCTTCGTCGTCCCACTTCTTGATTTTGCCAAGGTAGATATCGCCAAGGGTTTTGCCATCCAGCACCAGTTCGCCCGCTTTGAAGCCCGGCAGGTTAACCGCCAGCACCACGCCGCCGATAACGGTCGGGAACTGAAACAGGCCTTCCTGCTGCAGTTTTTCATCAGACAGCGGCGCATCGGAAGCGCCGAAATCCACGGTGTTGGCAATGATTTGCTTCACGCCGCCGGAAGAGCCGATCCCCTGGTAGTTCACTTTGTTACCGGTGGATTTCTGGTAAGTGTCAGCCCACTTGGCATACACCGGCGCCGGGAAGGTTGCACCGGCGCCAGTCAGGCTTGCGGCCGCGTTAACGGCGAAAGCGCTCATCGATAAGGTCGCGGCGACAACAGTTGCGACGGTGGTACGCATAACTTTCATAATGTCTCCTGCATGAGGTAAACGTAATTCATTGTTAAGTGGCTACGCTCTGCAAAATAGGACAATTGGGTGACAGTTAAATGTACGAATTATGACAGTTTTATGACAACGCGGAATCCGGGTATTTGTGTTAAGTAATAGATAATAAATTCAATCAGTTAAATTATTTTATGACGAGGGGATGAAAGAAAAATTTTCTTTTTATGACAGGGTAAACATAGCCCCGCAAGCGTAATTTGTCATAGACGTCGGTCGTTTAGCCGGACGGGAATCCGGGGATGATCACTCATAACAAAGCGTCTCAACGCCCCTTTTTAACGGAGCGGCGCTGAAGCTGACGCGCATGTTCTTGCTGCATTTTGAGCCTCAGACACCAGCGGACCAGGTTAACCATCTCCCGGCTGTTTATTATTCGCCAGGCAAGCCATAACAGCATCACGCCTGTGGCCCAGCTCAGCCCAAAGAGAAGCGAGATCGGCTGAAAAACCAGCCCGCAAACCAGCGTCGCCAGGCTTATCGCCAGGTGTAAAAACCAGCCATAAAACAGCGTAAGCAGGCCGCTGCGCCGGCCTTTTGTAATAGCCAGCGTGCTGGTCATGAGCAGCGCCAGCCAGACGATGCCTGCGATTATCCACACGAGAGAAAAAGCCGGACGCAGCGCAGCGACGTTTGCCACTGCACTGAAGAATAGTGCGTAGCCGCTCGCCACCAGCACATGGTAGTAAGAGGAGGTGCCGAAATAGCGGGATGTGGGCGCATCGCTACACTGCGCTATGTTCCGCTTCAGCTTGTGCAGCCTGCGATGCGAGATATCGTCTTCAACCTCGGCGCTGAACGCCAGCAACTGCGAGAACCGGGAACCGGAAATCCATGCAAACAGGGCCATAAAAGCGTGTTTTCCATTACGTTGCTGAAAAAAAAGAGGTTGCCGTCTGGCAACCTCTTCAGAGGATAACACGAGTCAGGAGGGATTATTCTACCGTAACCGATTTCGCCAGGTTGCGCGGCTGGTCCACATCGGTGCCTTTAATCAGCGCCACGTGGTAAGCCAGCAGTTGCAGCGGCACGGTGTAGAAAATGGGCGCAATCACCTCTTCCACATGCGGCATCGGGATAATGTGCATGTTTTCGCTGCTGGTGAAACCGGCGTCCTGATCGGCGAAGACATAGAGCTGGCCGCCGCGGGCGCGCACTTCTTCGATATTAGACTTCAGTTTTTCCAGCAGTTCGTTGTTAGGCGCAACCACAATCACCGGCATATCCGCATCGATAAGCGCCAGCGGGCCATGTTTCAGCTCGCCTGCGGCATAGGCTTCCGCATGGATATAAGAGATCTCTTTGAGCTTTAACGCCCCTTCCAGCGCGATGGGGTACTGATCGCCGCGGCCCAGGAACAGCGCATGGTGTTTCTCCGAGAAGCCCTCTGCGAGCTGCTCAATACGTTTGTCCTGGGAAAGCATCTGCTCAATGCGGCTCGGCAACGCCTGCAGGCCGTGAACGATGTCATGCTCGATGGAGGCATCCAGCCCTTTCAGACGGCTCAGCTTCGCCACCAGCATCAGCAGTACGGTTAACTGCGTGGTAAACGCTTTGGTCGAAGCCACGCCGATTTCGGTGCCCGCTTTGGTCATCAGCGCCAGCGAGGATTCACGCACCAGCGAAGAACCCGGGACGTTACAGATAGCGAGCGAACCGAGGTAACCCAGCTCTTTCGACAGGCGCAGCGCCGCCAGCGTGTCCGCCGTTTCGCCAGACTGCGAAAGGGTAATCATCAGGCTGTTGCGGCGCACCGCGGATTTGCGGTAACGGAATTCAGAGGCGATTTCCACGTCACAAGGCACGCCAGCCAGCGATTCAAACCAGTAGCGGGAAACCATGCCGGAGTTGTAAGAGGTACCGCATGCCACGATCTGGATGTGCTCAACCTGCGACAGCAGCTTATTAGCGTCCGGACCCAGTTCGCTGAGATCCACTTCGCCGTGGTTGATGCGCCCGGTCAGGGTGTTCTTAATGGCGTTCGGCTGCTCGTAAATCTCTTTCTGCATGTAGTGACGATAAATGCCTTTATCGCCCGCATCATATTGCAGATTGGATTCGATCTCTTCACGCGTTACCTGGTCGCCCGATTTTTCAAAAATGGTCACGGAGCGGCGGGTCACTTCAGCGATGTCGCCCTCTTCCAGGAAGATGAAGCGACGGGTCACTGGCAGCAGCGCCAGCTGATCGGATGCGATAAAGTTCTCGCCTACGCCAAGGCCGATGACCAGCGGGCTGCCGGAACGGGCCGCCAGCAGTACGCTCGGGTCGCGGCTGTCCATAATGACGGTGCCGTAGGCGCCGCGCAGCTGTGGGATAGCGCGCAGCACCGCTTCACGCAGCGTACCGCCTTTCGCCAGCTCCCAGTGGACGAGGTGCGCGATAACTTCGGTGTCGGTCTCGGAGATAAATTCGTAGCCGCGAGATTTCAGTTCTTCGCGCAGCGGTTCATGGTTTTCGATAATGCCGTTATGCACGACCACAATGTGGCCGGAAACGTGCGGGTGCGCATTGCCTTCAGAAGGCTCGCCATGCGTTGCCCAACGGGTGTGAGCAATACCGGTACCGCCACGCAGCGGTTGTTCTTCCGCCGCCTGAGCCAGCATCTGGACTTTGCCAAGGCGACGCAGGCGAGTCATATGCCCTTCGCTGTCAACCACCGCCAGCCCCGCAGAGTCGTAACCGCGGTACTCCAGACGACGTAAGCCTTCAAGCAAGATTTCAGCAATATCACGTTGCGCGACTGCGCCAACAATTCCACACATAGTTAATGGTTCCTGATTATGGCTTTACGCCATACGTTGTCGACGACCTGTATTGCCCTTTTTGGGCGCCCCGAGCCTTGTAGAGAGTGGGGTTATTTTTATGTATCCCTTACGGGACAAGAGCGGGGGCGGTTTATTATGTGCCCCTCTGCCCGAACCGCTTCCCGCAGGAAGCGACAACACTTACTTTTTCTTCACCGGGCGCTGCCAACCCTGGATATGGGTCTGCTTCACACGGCTGATAACCAGTTCATCTTCAGCGATATCACGCGTGACCGTCGTGCCCGCGCCGATAGTCGCGCCGCGCGCCACGCTTACTGGCGCCACCAGCTGCGTATCGGAACCGACAAAGACATCATCGCCGATAATGGTTTTGTGTTTGTTCGCGCCATCGTAATTACAGGTGATGGTGCCTGCGCCGATATTCACATTGGCGCCGATTTCCGCATCGCCGAGATAGGTCAGGTGGCCCGCTTTGGAGCCTTTCCCCAGACGCGCTTTTTTCATTTCCACGAAGTTGCCGACGTGGGCGCCCTCTTCAAGCTCCGCACCTGGACGCAGGCGAGCAAACGGACCGATGGTGCAGGCCGCCTCCAGACGCGCCTCTTCTACTACGGAGTAAGGGCTGATTTCGCAGTCATCGCCGATGATGCTGTTTTTAATAACGCAGCCCGCGCCGATTTTTACGCGATTGCCAAGCGTTACGCGCCCTTCGATAACGACATTCACATCGATTTCAACATCGCGGCCGTGTTCAAGCTCGCCGCGCAGGTCAAAACGGGCCGGATCGCGCAGCATGACGCCCGCCAGCAGCAGTTTTTCCGCCTGCTCGGCCTGATAAACGCGCTCCAGACGCGCCAGCTGCAGACGGTTGTTAACACCTTCCACTTCGCTTAAGCGATCCGGATGTACCGCAGCGATGTCGTGGCCCTCCTGGTGAGCCATGGCGATAATGTCGGTGATGTAATATTCGCCCTGCGCGTTGTTGTTGTTCAGCTTCGCCAGCCAGCGCTTAAGATCCGCGCCGTTCGCGATCAGGATGCCGGTATTGATTTCATTGATCAGACGTTGCTGTTCAGTGGCATCTTTATGCTCGACAATGCCGGTGACGTTGCCGTTATCACGCGTAATACGGCCATAGCCCGTCGGGTCTTCAAGCTTAACGGTCAGCAGGCCAATACCACCTTGCGGTTTGGCTGCACGCAGGCGCGCAAGCGTCTCCACGCTAATGAGCGGCACGTCGCCGTAGAGCATCAGGATGTCTTCGTCGTCGCTAAAAAACGGCGCCGCCTGCTGCATGGCGTGTCCGGTGCCCAGCTGTTCCGCCTGCAATACCCAGTTCAGCGAGTCATCACGAAGCGTTTGCTTCAGCAGTTCGCCGCCATGGCCATAAACCAGATGTACGCGCTGCGCGCCTACCTGTTTAGCGGCATCGATAACATGCTGCACCATGGCTTTGCCAGCCAGTTGGTGCAACACTTTCGGAAGGTCGGAATACATGCGGGTGCCTTTGCCTGCTGCAAGGATCACCACGCTCATCGCACTGTTTGACATACACGTCCTGACTTTTAAAAGTGAATGAAGTAAAGCGAGTTAATACCGAAAATTCTACATATTTTTCAGCATAAAAAGGATCGCTGTTTAATCCCGCATTTTTCCTCTCACTCAACTCTTTCGGGTTTATAAAAGCACTACAAAAACGGCATTTCGCTGGTTAAACCTGCTTAAAAACAATCTTAATCAGCGCCTTATCAGTTTTTTCACTATTAAAATAAAGCGATGGTTTGCGTCTCTAGCCTTTCGCATATCAGCTTAGTCATTCTTCTGAAATTGTAAGCACGACCGCGCATACGGCGCCCCATTCTCTGAAGCGTTTTGAGTCTGGCAGACAGCAGAATTTGATCAATCATCCGAATGAACTAGTCACGATGTTGAAACACAAGGAATTCATAGCGAAAGAAGCGGATTAACAGATAAAAAGTATAATAAATAATCAATGCCAGGTGATGGCAGTGAAATGCAGATAAAAAAAATGCCAGTCATCAGACTGGCATTTTCAATTACAAGCCGGTGTTACATCGCTTTTTTAGTCAACTCGATAACGCGCAGTTTGGCGATAGCTTTAGCCAGCTCAGCAGAAGCCTGAGCGTAGTCCACGTCGCCGTGAGAGCTGCTAATATGCTCTTCCGCCTTACGCTTCGACTCCAGAGCTCGCGCTTCGTCGAGATCCTGGCCACGAATCGCGGTGTCCGCGAGCACGGTTACGTTGCCCGGTTGCACTTCCAGCACGCCGCCGGAGAGATAAATAAACTCTTCGTGGCCGTGCTGTTTCACGATGCGGATCATACCAGGCTTAATGGCGGTGAGCAGCGGGGCGTGTCCCGGGTAAATACCCAGTTCACCTTCACTGCCCGTAACCTGGATTTTCTCAACCAGACCAGAAAACATCTGCTGTTCTGCGCTGACGACATCCAGGTGGTAAGTCATTGCCATATCACCCTCCGATTAAGGCGTTAAAGTTTTTTGGCTTTTTCCACGGCTTCGTCAATGGAGCCAACCATGTAGAACGCCTGCTCCGGCAGGTGGTCGTATTCGCCTTCCATGATGCCTTTAAAGCCACGGATGGTGTCTTTCAGCGAAACGTATTTACCCGGAGAACCGGTGAACACCTCTGCTACGAAGAACGGCTGGGACAGGAAGCGCTGGATCTTACGCGCGCGAGCTACCACCAGTTTGTCTTCTTCAGACAGTTCGTCCATACCAAGGATGGCGATGATGTCTTTCAGCTCCTGATAACGCTGCAGAATAGACTGCACGCCGCGAGCGGTATCGTAGTGTTCCTGACCTACCACCAGCGGGTCCAGCTGACGGCTGGTAGAGTCCAGCGGGTCAACTGCCGGGTAGATACCCAGAGACGCGATCTGACGGCTCAGTACCACGGTTGCGTCAAGGTGCGCAAAGGTGGTTGCAGGAGACGGGTCAGTCAAGTCATCCGCCGGTACGTATACCGCCTGAACGGAGGTGATAGAACCGGTTTTGGTGGAAGTGATACGTTCCTGCAGAACACCCATCTCTTCCGCCAGGGTCGGCTGGTAACCTACCGCTGAAGGCATACGGCCCAGCAGTGCGGATACTTCAGTACCGGCCAGGGTGTAACGATAGATGTTGTCAACGAACAGCAGTACGTCACGACCTTCGTCACGGAATTTCTCAGCCATGGTCAGGCCGGTCAGCGCCACGCGCAGACGGTTTCCCGGCGGCTCGTTCATCTGGCCGTAAACCAGGGATACTTTGTCCAGAACGTTGGAATCGGTCATTTCGTGGTAGAAGTCGTTACCTTCACGGGTACGCTCGCCCACGCCCGCAAACACGGAGTAGCCGGAGTGCTCGATCGCGATGTTACGGATGAGCTCCATCATGTTTACCGTTTTACCTACGCCCGCACCACCGAACAGACCGACTTTACCGCCCTTAGCGAACGGACACATCAGGTCGATAACTTTGATGCCAGTTTCCAGCAGTTCCTGAGAGCTGGACAGCTCTTCGTAAGTCGGAGCGGAGCGGTGAATCGCCCAGCGCTCTTCTTCGCCGATATCGCCTTTCATGTCGATCGGCTGACCCAGCACGTTCATGATACGGCCCAGGGTCGCTTTGCCTACCGGGACTTCGATCGGGTGCTCGAGGTCTGCTACAGGCAGACCACGACGCAGACCGTCGGAAGAACCCATCGCGATGGTACGCACGATACCGCCGCCGAGCTGCTGCTGCACTTCCAGCACCAGACGCTCATTACCATTTGTTACCTCAAGGGCGTCGTACACCTTCGGTACGGCATCCTGAGGGAACTCGACGTCCACCACGGCGCCGATTACCTGGACAATCTTTCCAGTAGCCATCTTGAATCCTCTACGAAATAACCTGGTTAAACCGCGGCGGCCCCCGAGACGATCTCGGTGAGTTCCTGAGTAATGCTGGCCTGACGAGCTTTGTTGTATACCAACTGCAGCTCTTTAATCAGGCTGCCGCCATTATCGGTTGCGGCTTTCATCGCCACCATTCGTGCGGCCTGCTCGCTGGCCAGGTTTTCAACCACGCCCTGATAAACCTGCGATTCCACATAACGGCGCAGCAGGGTATCCAGCAGCGCTTTCGGGTCGGGTTCATACAGGTAATCCCAGGATTTACGTTTCAACTCTTCATCTTCTGAAGCCGGTAGCGGCAACAGTTGAGTGATGGTTGGAGCCTGAGACATGGTGTTAATAAATTTGTTGCTGACAATGTAAAGCTTGTCCAGACGACCTTCATCGTAGGCCTGCAACATCACTTTAACCGGGCCGATCAGTTCAGACAGCGAAGGGTTATCCCCCATGCCAGTCACCTGAGCGACAATGTTGCCGCCTACGGAATTGAAGAAAGAAACGCCCTTGGAGCCGATCATTGCGAGGTCGCACTGAACGCCTTTATCGGACCATACTTTCATATCCGCCAGCAGTTTTTTGAACAGGTTGATGTTCAAGCCACCGCACAGACCACGGTCGGTAGACACCACCAGGTAGCCCACGCGTTTAACGTCGCGTTCTTCCAGGTAAGGGTGCTTATATTCCAGATTACCGGTAGCAAGGTGACTAATCACTTTGCGCATGGTATCTGCATAAGGACGGCTGGCCGCCATGCGATCCTGCGATTTACGCATTTTGGAAGCGGCGACCATCTCCATCGCTTTAGTGATCTTTTGCGTGTTCTGGACGCTTGCGATCTTACTACGTATCTCTTTTGCGCCGGCCATGAGCTTCTCCTCAATGCCTTGCGGCTTGCCTTACAGCAAGCCGCCAGACGTTACCAGGACTGGGTTGCTTTGAAGGAGTCGAGGAGGCTTTTCAGCTTGCCTTCGATCTCATCGTTATAGCCACCGTTCTGGTTAATCTCTTGCATCAGCGGAGCGTGGTCACGGTCAGCGTAAGCCAGCAGAGCGGCTTCGAAGCTACCGATTTTCGCCAGTTCCACATCTTCGAGGTAACCGCGTTCCGCCGCAAACAGTACCAGGCCCTGCTGTGCAACAGACATCGGCGCATACTGTTTCTGCTTGAGCAGCTCGGTCACTTTCTGACCATGGCTCAGCTGCTTACGGGTCGCTTCGTCAAGATCGGAAGCGAACTGAGAGAACGCCGCCAGTTCACGATACTGCGCCAGCGCGGTACGAATACCACCGGACAGTTTCTTGATGATCTTGGTCTGAGCTGCGCCACCCACACGGGATACCGAGATACCTGGGTTAACTGCCGGACGAATACCGGAGTTGAACAGGTTGGTTTCCAGGAAGATCTGACCATCGGTAATGGAGATTACGTTGGTCGGAACGAACGCGGAAACGTCACCCGCCTGGGTTTCGATGATCGGCAGAGCGGTCAGGGAGCCGGTTTTACCTTTCACTTCACCTTTAGTGAAGTTCTCAACGTATTCCGCGTTAACGCGGGATGCGCGCTCCAGCAGACGGGAGTGGAGGTAGAACACGTCGCCCGGGAATGCTTCACGTCCTGGCGGACGACGGAGCAGCAGGGAAACCTGACGGTAAGCGACAGCCTGTTTGGACAGGTCATCGTAAACGATCAGCGCGTCTTCGCCGCGGTCGCGGAAGTATTCACCCATTGCACAACCGGCATACGGTGCCAGGTATTGCAGCGCAGCGGATTCAGACGCAGTCGCGACCACAACGATGGTGTTGGACAGCGCGCCGTGCTCTTCCAGCTTACGAACCACGTTAGAAATGGTGGACGCTTTCTGGCCGATAGCCACGTACACGCATTTGATGCCGGAATCGCGCTGGTTGATGATGGCGTCGATTGCCATCGCGGTTTTACCCGTCTGGCGGTCGCCGATGATAAGCTCACGCTGGCCGCGACCGATTGGAATCATGGCATCGACGGATTTGTAACCGGTCTGTACAGGCTGGTCTACGGATTGGCGATCGATAACGCCCGGTGCGATAACTTCGATTGGCGAGAAGCCATCGTGTTCAACCGGACCTTTACCGTCGATCGGTGCGCCCAGGGTGTTAACCACGCGGCCCAGCAGGCCACGACCAACCGGCACTTCCAGAATACGGCCAGTACACTTAACCTTCATGCCTTCGGCGAGGTCAGCGTAAGGGCCCATGACTACGGCACCTACAGAGTCGCGCTCCAGGTTCAGTGCGATAGCGTAACGGTTACCCGGCAGGGAGATCATTTCACCCTGCATACAATCGGCCAGGCCGTGGATACGGATAACACCGTCACTTACAGAAACAATAGTACCTTCGTTATGAGCTTCGCTCACAACATTGAACTGAGCAATGCGCTGCTTGATCAGTTCGCTGATTTCGGTGGAATTCAGTTGCATGCTCCAGTCCCCTTAAGACTGCAAGACGTCTGCAAGGCGCTCAAGACGGCCGCGAATGCTGCCATCAATGACCATATCACCCGCACGGATGATGACGCCTGCCATTACAGACTTATCGATTTTGCAATTCAGCTTCACTTTGCGTGACAGACGTTTTTCCATCGCGGCGCTGATTTTCGCAAGCTGTTCTTCGCTTAACGCGCTGGCCGAGGTGACATCCACCTCAACAGTAGCCTCAAGGGCTGCGCGCAGTTGCATGAACTGCTCAAGAACATCAGGAAGGACCTTCAGACGACCGTTTTCCGCCATCACCCGAATCAGGTTCTGGCCATTTTCGTCCAGCTGGTCACCGCAAATTGCGATAAACGACTCAGAGAGCGTTTCCGGCGCCAACGCGCCGGAGAGAAGCTCTGCCATTTGTTCGTTTTTAGCCACCTCAGCGGCAAACGCCAGCATGTTCTGCCAGCGGTCGAGGCTTTGGTGTTCGACGGCAAAGTCAAAAGCTGCTTTGGCGTAGGGGCGAGCTACCGTTACAAATTCAGACATCAGCCCCTCCCTCCTTACAGTTCAGCGACAAGTTTATCCACGATGTCGCTGTTAGCAGCTTCATCCACGGAACGTTCGATGATCTTCTCGGCGCCAGCAACAGCCAGCGTAGCGACTTGCTTACGCAGCTCTTCGCGTGCGCGTTTGCGTTCGGCTTCGATTTCCGCCTGCGCTTGCGCGACGATTTTGTTACGTTCCTGCTCTGCTTCAGCTTTGGCTTCGTCCAGGATCTGCGCGCGGCGTTTGTTCGCCTGCTCGATGATTACCTGAGCTTCCGCCTTCGCTTTTTTCAGCTGGTCGGTCGCGTTGGCCTGTGCAAGGTCCAAATCCTTTTTAGCTCGTTCAGCAGAAGCAAGGCCGTCAGCAATCTCTTTTTGACGCTTTTCGATGGCAGCCATTAAAGGCGGCCATACATACTTCATGCAGAACAGAACGAACAGGACAAACGCGATGGCCTGGCCGAGGATTGTTGCGTTAAGATTCACAGCACAATGCCTCTTATCTGGTTAATGTTCTGATATTGCCCGTTAATTCCAGACAACTTCGTTTACTACGCGACAGCGAACATCACGTACAGACCCAGACCCACAGCGATCATCGGGATAGCATCCACCAGACCCATTACGATAAAGAACTGAGTACGCAGCAGAGGAATCAGATCAGGCTGGCGCGCAGCGCCTTCCAGGAATTTGCCCCCGAGGATGCCGATACCGATCGCAGCACCGATTGCCGCCAGACCCATCATCACAGCGGCAGCCATGTACAGCAGATCCATATTCAGGTTTTCCATGACAGTCTCCAGTTTGTTTCAGTTAAAACGCAGTAGTGTTGAGTAAAAAAATCAATGCTCTTCAGACGCCATCGACAGATAGACGATCGTCAGAACCATGAAAATGAAGGCTTGCAGCGTAATGATCAGGATGTGGAAAATAGCCCAGGGCACGTTCAACACCCATTGCGACCACCACGGCAGCAGACCAGCAATCAGAATGAAAATCAGCTCACCGGCATACATGTTGCCGAACAGTCGCAGACCGAGAGAAACCGGCTTAGACAGCAGGCTCACGCCTTCCAGAATCAGGTTGATTGGAATGAACGCCCAGTGATTGAACGGCTGAAGCGTCAACTCTTTCGTGAAGCCGCCGATGCCTTTCATTTTGATGCTGTAGAACAGAATGAGAATAAACACGCCAAGCGCCATGGACAGGGTGATGTTCACGTCAGCAGACGGCACCACGCGCAACGCAGGCAGGCCGAACACATGCTCACCGATATACGGCAGCAGGTCGATTGGCAGTAAATCCATCAGGTTCATCAGGAATACCCAGACGAAAATCGTCAGGGCCAGCGGGGCAATCAGCTTGCTTTTACCGTGGTACATGTCTTTCACGCTACCATGGACAAAGCCGATGACCAGCTCTACCGCCGTCTGGAATTTACCCGGTACGCCGCTGGTCGCGTTTTTAGCGACTTTACGGAACAGCACCAGAAACAACAGACCCAGCACCACCGAGAAGAACATGGAGTCGATGTTGAGCGTCCAGAAGGTGGCCGGGGGGTTATGCGGATCCACCAGCGAGAAGGTACGCAGGTCAATCTGAAGGTTATTCAGATGGTGACCTATATACTCCTGCGGCGTCGAGATTTCTCCTGCAGACATGATGCCTCTTACCCTTTGTTGTTGATTACAGCTGGTGCCAGTATCTGAACCACCAGCACCGAAACCCACGTCACTATGAGCGGTACAAATTCCGCTTTGAATACCGCCAGCGCCACCACCAGCAGAGTAAAGGTCGCAACCACCTTAATCGCTTCGCCGAGAGCGAATGTCCAGGCCACGCGGCCTTGAGCGGGTGTATGCGCCTGATGGCGCCAGGCAAAAATCATAAAAAACACATTCGGCAGCAAGACTGCCAGGCCTCCGCTTACTGCGGAAGCGCCCCAGAAGGGGTCTTTGAGGCAAAACAGCAATCCGATTGCTATTGCCGCCAGCAGTTGAATGAACAGAAGCTTGCGAGCAACGTTTCTACTCAAAAGCGACACCGGCATAAGATTCCACTCCTGCTCCCTTCGAGGTATGTCGCGTGTCGTATAAAACTGTCTTTGCAGCTTAGAGTCAAGCTTCAAAAAGCGCTCAAATTATACGGAGCGGCCTCGTGATTTCAAACAATAAGTAGCTAAAAGGTGAATAAATGTTTAAATAATTTTCGGCATAGCGATTTTCTCACTTTTTTATGAAACGCCAGCGCGAGAAGCGAAATCAGCGGAATGCGCGTAATTACGGCAATTAAAGCGTGCTTTGGATCACATTATTAACATTTACGCTTACAGAAAATTTATTTCATTTAAGAATGTAAGCAACCCATCCTACTGAAATATAAACGCTTTAAATTCGCTATTTTTCAAAACAGCGAAAAACACGATAAAAACCTTTTATTGACATCCGCGACAAAAATTTAACATTTAAAACTTTGCTGACGCACACTTTTAGCAGGCTGATATTTTCACTGTTGATTATTTAAATTGGCATACAAAACGTGCGCCGTTAAGAAACAGAAAACCCACAGTAAATAAAGGGTAAATTCGCAACGGAATAATTGCTTATTTTTAAAGCCCTAATTAACAAAATGGAAACATCCCTATTTCCACTTTTTTTGATAAAAATTAAATTTTGTTTGGTTTAATCGTAACCAGATGACGTTCGCCTTCAAGGGACGGCACCTTCAGCGGCACAATTTCCTCAACGCTGAAGCCTGCAGGTAACGAAGCGATTTCATCATCAGGGCGAAGACCTTTGAAGGCATAAAAACGCCCCTCCCCTGCCGGCAGGTGATGGCACCAGCTCACCATATCCGACAACGAAGCGAAGGCGCGGCTGATAACGCCGTCAAACGGCGGCTCGGCGGGAAACGCCTCGACGCGGCTTTGTACCGGCGTGATATTTTCCAGCTTCAGCTCATGCTGCACCTGTTTTAAAAAGCGAACGCGCTTGCCAAGGCTATCCAGCAGCGTGAAATGCGCCTGCGGCATGACTATCGCCAGGGGGATTCCCGGTAGCCCCGGTCCTGTGCCGACATCGATAAAGCGAGTGCCTTTCAGGTAAGGCGCCACGACAATGCTGTCGAGGATATGGCGCACCAGCATCTCCTGCGGGTCGCGCACGGAGGTCAGGTTATAGGCCTTATTCCATTTGTTCAGCATACCGACATAGTCCAGCAGCTGGTCTTTCTGGCGATCGGGCAGCGAAATGGTCGCCGCATCCAGCAGACGATTAAGTGAATTGAGCACAACAGTATCCTAAAAAAAGGGCCAGCCTGGCGCTGACCCATGTTTAACATGCTCAGGCGCTGCGGCGCAGCAGCCCTTGCTTTTTCAGCCAGACCAGCAGAATGGAGATAGCGGCTGGGGTGATCCCGGAGATACGGGACGCCTGACCGATAGAAGCTGGCTTATGATCGTTTAGCTTGGCGATAACCTCATTGGAAAGACCGTTCACCTGGCGGTAGTCGAGGGTTGCCGGCAGTAACGTGTTCTCGTTACGCTGCTGCTTCTCAATCTCGTCCTGCTGGCGAGCGATATACCCCTCGTACTTGACCTGAATCTCGACCTGTTCGGCCGCCTCTGCATCAGCCAGACCGGGACCGAAGCTTTCCAGCTTCACCAGCTGCTCGTAAGTCATTTCCGGGCGACGCAGTAAGTCTTCGCCGCTCGCTTCACGGGAGAGCGGCGCCGTTAAGTGAGCATTCACTTCGGATACATTTTCTGCATTCGGGTGTACCCAGGTTTCTTTCAGGCGCTGGCGCTCGCGTTCAATGTTCTCCAGCTTCTCGTTGAAGCGCGCCCAGCGTTCGTCATCCACCAGGCCCAGTTCGCGGCCAATAGTGGTCAGACGCAGGTCGGCGTTATCTTCACGCAGCATCAGTCGATATTCTGCGCGGGAGGTAAACATGCGGTACGGCTCTTTGGTGCCGAGGGTGCAGAGATCGTCCACCAGCACCCCAAGGTAAGCCTGATCGCGACGCGGCGACCAGCCCTCTTTTTCCGCAGAGTAGCGGCCAGCGTTCAGCCCTGCCAACAGCCCCTGCGCGGCGGCTTCTTCATAGCCCGTCGTGCCGTTAATCTGTCCGGCGAAGAACAGCCCCTGAATGTATTTGCTTTCAAGGGTAGGTTTCAAATCGCGCGGGTCGAAGAAGTCATATTCAATCGCGTAGCCCGGGCGTACGATGCGCGCGTTTTCCATTCCCTTCATGGAGCGGACAATCTGCATTTGTACGTCAAACGGCAAGCTGGTGGAGATGCCGTTCGGGTAAATTTCGTTACTGGTCAGCCCTTCCGGTTCGAGGAAGATCTGGTGCGCGTTGCGATCGGCAAAGCGCATCACTTTGTCTTCGATAGAAGGACAATAACGCGGGCCGATCCCCTCAATGATCCCGGCATACATCGGGCTGCGGTCGAGGTTATTGCGGATCACGTCGTGCGTTTTTTCGTTCGTGTGCGTGATGTAGCATGGCACCTGCGCCGGATGCTGGGAAACAGACCCCATGAACGAGAACACCGGCATCGGGTTATCGCCGTGTTGCTGCGCCAGCTCGCTAAAATCAATGGTGCGGGCATCAATGCGCGGCGGCGTACCGGTTTTAAGGCGGTTTACACGCAGCGGCAGTTCACGCAGGCGGCGAGCCAGCGGAATGGAAGGCGGGTCGCCTGCACGGCCGCCGCTGTAGTTATCAAGACCAATATGAATTTTGCCGTCGAGGAAAGTGCCGACCGTCAGCACGACTGCTTTAGCGCGGAACTTCAGGCCCATCTGTGTAACCGCGCCGACAACGCGATCGTTTTCCACGATCAGGTCGTCTACCGCCTGCTGGAAGATCATCAGATTAGGCTGGTTCTCAAGCGCAGTGCGCACCGCCTGCTTATAAAGCACACGGTCTGCCTGAGCGCGGGTGGCGCGAACCGCCGGCCCTTTGCTTGCGTTTAGTATCCTAAACTGAATGCCGCCCTGATCGATCGCTTTCGCCATTAACCCGCCGAGGGCGTCCACTTCCTTAACCAGATGTCCTTTACCAATACCGCCGATCGCCGGGTTGCAGGACATCTGTCCCAGCGTGTCGATATTGTGTGTCAATAGCAGGGTCTGTTGACCCATACGTGCAGCGGCCATCGCGGCCTCGGTACCTGCATGACCCCCGCCAATGATGATGACGTCAAAAGGATCCGGATAAAACATGGTGGTGTAACCTCGCGGTGTTGCGAATGAGGATGGGAAGTCCCGGGCCGTGGATTCTACTCAACTTTAGCGTATCGAGAAAGCATCGGGATCGTTGGTATTAAAAAGAAGATCTTTTATATAGGGATCTTTTTTACTGTGATCTCTTATTAAGATCGACCTGTCCTGTGGATAACGGCAAACCCCCTTTCAGGATCAATGCGTTATCCAGGATCGCTTGCTGTGAATGATCGGTGATCCCACGCCGTATAAGCTGGGATCAGAAACGAGGGTTATGCACAACTCAAAAAGTAAACAAAGGTTATACTTTGGATAACTACGGCTTGATCCAAGCTTTTCAGCAGGTTTATCCACAGAAAAAAATCGATCTTTGTCGTAATCAGAGCAAATTTTTCCAGGATCCCAGCCAGATTTCAGCCGGATCTTCCGGAATGTCGTGATCGAGAATGTTAATTTTCAGCAGATCGCCGACGCGTTTTGCTCCACAGGCGTTAAGCAGTTCGTCCATTTTCTCAATGGCGCCGCAGAAGGTGTCATACTCCCGGCTGCCGATGCCAATAGCGCCGTAGCGTAAACCTCTCAGATCGGGGCGCTGTTCGTTCAGCTCGTCATAAAGCGGCTGAAGGTTATCCGGCAGATCGCCTGCGCCATGGGTTGAACTCACCACCAGCCAGACGCCTTCTTTATTCAGATCATCCAGCAGAGGGCCGTGGAAGGTTTCTGTAGAAAAGTTGGCCTCTTCCAGCTTTTCCGCCAGATGCTCGGCCACGTACTCCGCGCCGCCCAGGGTGCTGCCGCTGATCAGGGTAATGTCTGCCATGGTGTCCCGCCTTTAGTAAAACGAGTTGCATTGTACGCTGTGAGCGGGCTGGGATCTACCTGTGGATAATATGGGTATCAAAAAAGAGGCCTATGGCCGGATGGTGCGCATGATCGGGTTTTGTAAGGAGATCAGCGTCTCCGTGGACTGAATTTCATCAATTGTCTGGATCTTGTTGATAAGTACCTGCTGCAGCGCGTCAATGGAGCGACACATCACTTTAATAAAGATACTGTAGTGCCCGGTGGTGTAATAAGCCTCCGTCACTTCCTCCAGGCTTTCCAGCTTCGCCAGCGCCGCCGGGTAATCTTTCGCGCTCTTGAGAATAATGCCGATAAAGCAACAAACGTCATAGCCAAGCTGTTTCGGGCTTACGTCTATTCGTGCGCCAGTAATAATGCCTGCCTGCTTCATCTTCTCAACCCGTACGTGGATAGTGCCAGGGCTTACGCCGAATTGTTTGGCAAGCTCCGCATAGGCGGTGCGGGCGTTTGCCATCAAAGCGTCGAGAATGCCGCGGTCCAGATTATCGATCTGATAATTTTCCATCACTTTTTCCTATGACTAATAAAGAATTCCGATTTTTAAGCCATTCATTTTAGCGAAACGAAAACCTGAACGGCTTTTTTATTATTGATTATTGAATAGTAGCCGTTTTCTGTTGCTTAATCATTGGTATTGGACGCACAGGAGCCGCAAAAAATGAAAACCGCTTATATCGCAAAACAACGCCAGATCAGCTTCGTAAAATCCCATTTCTCTCGCCAGCTCGAAGAAAAGCTAGGCCTGATTGAAGTCCAGGCGCCGATCCTGAGCCGCCTCGGGGATGGCACGCAGGATAACTTATCCGGCAGCGAGAAAGCGGTGCAGGTAAAAGTGAAGACGCTGCCGCAGGCGCAGTTTGAAGTCGTGCATTCGCTGGCAAAATGGAAGCGCAAGACGTTAGGACAACATGACTTCAGCGCAGGTGAAGGGCTTTATACACATATGAAGGCGTTGCGCCCGGATGAAGACCGGCTGTCGCCCGTGCACTCAGTCTATGTGGATCAATGGGACTGGGAGCGCGTAATGGGTGACGGCGAGCGCCATCTCGGCACCCTGAAACAGACGGTTGAAACGATCTGGGCGGCGATTAAAGCCACCGAAGCGGCAGTGAGCGAGCAATTTGGCCTGAAGGCCGCCCTACCGGAGCAGATCCACTTCGTACACAGCGAAACGCTGCAAAGCCGTTTCCCGGAACTGGATGCAAAGGGGCGCGAGCGCGCCATTACCAAAGAGCTGGGCGCCGTCTTTCTTATTGGTATTGGCGGCAAGCTGGGCGACGGCAAACGCCACGACGTGCGTGCACCCGATTATGATGACTGGACGACCCCATGCGAAGGCGGTTTCGCCGGGCTGAACGGCGATATTCTGGTCTGGAACCCGGTGCTGGAAGACGCTTTCGAAATCTCTTCTATGGGGATCCGCGTAGACGCCGAAGCCCTGAAACGTCAGCTGGCGCTGACCGGCGATGAAGACAGACTGGCGCTGGAATGGCATCAGGCCCTGCTGAAAGGCGAAATGCCGCAGACTATCGGCGGCGGTATTGGCCAGTCGCGTCTGACTATGCTGCTGTTGCAGTTGCCGCATATCGGTCAGGTGCAGTGCGGCGTATGGCCTGCCCAGGTGCAGGAAAGCGTCAGCGGTCTGCTGTAAAGCTTAACGCCGCCAGCGCCGAAGCAGGCGGCTGCGTAATCCGGTATCAAAGCGCCAGATATGGTCGAAGATGCGCATGATGCCGGGTTTGCCATGCGCCGACATCGCCACGGCATGAAACCGGTGCTGGTTTATTCGCTGCAGCGTTTTTACTTTATTCACCACCTCATCCGGCAACCGCTGGGCAATAAAGTCTGAAATGACCACCGCGTCGGCATCGCGCCATTCGCCGCCGTGCATCTTCTCAATAATGGCGCGAAAGCAGCTCGCAAGATCGGTACCGCCGCGAAAACGCTGGCTTAAAAAGCGGATCGCCTGCTCGATGCCGTCGCGTCCCGCCAGCTCATAGCGCACCACTTCGCTGGAAAACAGCATAATAAAACAGCGCCGGTTATCAGCGAGCGCGATGCGCATCAGCGCCAGACAAAACGCTTTAGCGCACTGTTCGTTAAAGCCGCCCATGGAGCCGGAGGTGTCCACGCAGACGATAAACGGGCCGCGCGGCTGCTCCTCAACATCCTTATGGGTAACAGGCCGCTGCATTACTTTCTCCCGCCATGCATCGCCCTGTAATCGGTATGTAAGCAATTGCTTCTCTGCCAGTCTTCGATAGAAGTCAAACTCCAGTTCCGTCAGCCCGAGCGTTGCCAGTTCCGGTGGCAGCAGGCGAAGAATATCGTCGCTGTGCTGTAAGCCTTCCACCTGTTCCGGCACGGTCGCCGGTTCGCGGACCAGCGTGCGGAACGTCTCCAGCGGCGCATCGTTCTTCGGCACCGATTTGGCTTCCCGTGAACGGCCTAGCTGCTCTGCCAGATGAAGAAGCTCCGGCTGCTGCGTCAGGAATTCGCCATAGTTGACGATAAGTTGATAGTCGCCGCGCTTGAGTTTGCCCGCGCTCATATCCCACAACCTGCCGGCGGAAGCGTCATTTTCCGTGAGCACCGGCGCAAGCTGTCCACTCAGGGTGAGACGTTCCTGCATCTCAGTCAGCAACTGTTCCCGCTCGTTCTCAAGCAATTGCTGATTCAGCGTGGTGGCCTGCACCACCAGACTCAGACGCCAGCGCTGGAGGAAAAGCGTATGCAGCGCCGGCGTGAAGGTGGTGTTTTCCGCCACCAGCTGCGCGGCTTGCGCGGCGAAAGGGGAGTTGACCGCGTTAAGCTGGCGAAGCGTCTGTGGCAGTTGAACAATAAACTGCGTGGTGGAGAGCAACTGGCTTTGCTGATAGCAAACCACCTCCTGTGCCAGCTCCGGCGGCACGTGCGCTTCGCGCAGACGCGCTTTAAGCTGCTCCCGCCAGCGGGGGATATCCTGAGTAAGGGCTTGCTTCAGGCGAGGAAACTTTTCAAAAAAAATGGCGAGTTGCGGCGAGGCCAGCAAAGTGAGGATCAACTCCTCTATCATCTCCCCTTCGCTCACCGCCAGCATCACGTTGAGCGTATCGAGCGTCAGCATTGTCGCGCCTGCTTGATCTGAGCGCCCACGTCCTGCAGGCTCGCTTCAATCCGACCAAGCCAGTCGCTGTGAATAAAGAGGCACTTCTGCTGTTCGCTAAAGCGGTTGTGCTGCTGATGCCATTCGTTATCGAGCGCGTCGAGCTGTTGCTTAACCTCTTCCGGCACGCTCTGTTCCTGCGCGCCCGGCAGCGCCAGCGCGGTGCCCTGCAGGCTTACGTCACGAATGATAAGATGCTGACGATTGTCCACTTCCAGGTTAAGCGGCTGAGCAAAGCCAATGCCGTTAAGCTTGCCGCGGATCTCGCCGCCCTTTTGCAGCCAGGCGTCCAGCGCTTCACGCGCCAGAGTGATATGAATAACATCCATATCGTGCAGCCGTAGCGGCTTTTGCAGCAGCAAGGTAAGGGTTTCGCCCTGTACGCCCTCCGGCAACTGGTAATGCGGTCGGCGGCTGAACATGCTGCCCTGTTTTATCACCGTCAGCGCCTGTTGGTCGCTCTGTTGCTGTTGAAGCTGCAGACGGCGCTGTTCAATCGCGCCGAGTTTAGTCAGCATGGCGTGCTGCTGCCAGGCGTGGCCGGTCATCAGCGCTTCAATTTGCTGCTGCATCAGGGTCATGGCGCTGGCGTCGTGCCACAGACAATCTTTCAGCAAAATAATGTCGATGGGGGCCACCGCCTCGCGACCGCTGAAAAAGGCGCTCGCCTGCAGCAGACGTATCGCTTTTTTCCAGCGGCGGTCGGAGACATACGGCGCCTGCGGCAGATTTTCCAGCTGCTGGCGTAAAAGGAAGACGAGTTCAAAGACATTATCAGGCAGCGCGACTTTCCCTATCTCCTGCTGCCAGCGCTCATACTCTTCGTCGGTAACCTGAAGCCCTTTCGGCACCGGGTTTTCATTTTCATCCTGCTGGCTAATCAGCATGGCGCGGAAATTATTCTTCTCATGCACTTTATCGAGCCACAGGCGAATCAGCATACGGTCGTAAAGCGCCTCCAGGCTGCTGTCGGCTTCCGGCAGTTCGTTGGACGCGGTAACCAACAGTCGCATTGGGATTTTCTCTTCCCGCGCGCCGTTGCGAAAACGCCGTTCGTTGATAGCGGTCAGCAGCGTGTTGAGAATCGCCGGCCCCGCTTTCCAGATCTCATCAAGAAAAACAATTTCCGCCTCGGGAAGATAGCCTTGCGTCAGGCGCTCGTAGCGTCCTTCATCTTTCAGCGCCTGAATAGAGAGCGGCCCGAAGACCTCCTCCGGCGTCGAAAAGCGGGTCATTAAGTACTCAAACGCGCGGGCATGCTCAAAAGCGAATTTCAGGCGGCGGGCTATCAGACTTTTGGCGATGCCGGGCGGCCCGAGCAGGAACACGCTTTCGCCGCTAAGCGCCGCCAGCAGGCAGAGACGAATGGCGTGGCTGCGTTCAAAGAGCCCTTTTTCCAGCGCTGCGCTGAGCCGCGAAATTCTTTCTGCCAGAAGATGTGTTTGAGCCATAATAGTTACTCTGATCCAGACGCTGCCATCCGATGAAAGGGCGAGTATAAACGTTCCGCTTATTCGCTAATAATAGATTGATGCTTCGGTTAATTCCGGTTGACGTAGATAAAGGCATTGCCATTTAGGGGTACGATTTTTTGGTGAATCGTGCATACTGTGCGCTTTTTGTGGGCCAAGGGACTAAGCACACCCATTTCTCCCAACGAAAGATTAGTCTATGAGCACTGACAATAAGCAATCGCTGCCTGCCATAACGCTGGCCGCAATCGGGGTGGTTTACGGTGATATCGGCACCAGCCCGCTTTATACCCTAAGAGAGTGTCTGTCAGGACAGTTCGGGTTTGGCGTTGAACGGGATGCCGTTTTCGGTTTTCTTTCTCTTATTTTCTGGCTGTTGGTTTTTGTTGTCTCTATTAAATACCTCACCTTTGTTATGCGGGCGGACAACGCTGGTGAAGGGGGGATCCTGACGCTTATGTCGCTGGCGGGCCGCAACACGTCGGCGCGCATGACGTCGGTACTGGTCATCCTGGGGTTAATTGGCGGCAGCTTCTTTTATGGCGAGGTGGTTATCACCCCGGCTATTTCGGTGATGTCGGCGATAGAAGGGCTGGAGATAGCCGCCCCCTCGCTGGACGCCTATATCGTTCCGCTTTCCATTATCGTTCTTACGCTGCTGTTTATTATTCAGAAGCATGGCACCGGCATGGTGGGCAAACTTTTTGCGCCGATTATGCTTGCCTGGTTTCTCGTTCTGGCGGTACTGGGCGCGCGCGGCATTATAGGTAACCCCGAAGTGTTGCAGGCGCTGAATCCGGTCTGGGCGGTACACTTCTTTCTGGAATATAAAACGATCTCTTTCGTCGCGCTGGGCGCGGTGGTGCTGTCCATTACCGGCGTGGAAGCGCTGTATGCCGATATGGGGCACTTCGGCAAACTGCCGATTCGCGTGGCATGGTTCAGCGTGGTGCTGCCTTCGCTGGTGTTGAACTATTTTGGCCAGGGCGCGCTGCTGCTGAAAACGCCGGAAGCGATTAAGAACCCCTTCTTTTTGCTGGCGCCGGACTGGGCATTAATTCCAATGCTGATTCTGGCGACGCTGGCTACCGTTATCGCTTCGCAGGCGGTTATCTCCGGCGTCTTCTCATTAACCCGCCAGGCGGTGCGCCTCGGTTACCTGTCGCCGATGCGCATCATTCACACCTCTGAGATGGAGTCCGGGCAGATTTACATCCCGGTGATTAACTGGACGCTCTATTTCGCCGTGGTGATTGTCATTATCAGCTTCGAACATTCGAGCAACCTCGCTGCGGCTTACGGCATTGCGGTGACTGGCACCATGGTGCTGACCTCGATTCTTTCCTGCACCGTGGCGCGTAAAAACTGGAACTGGAATAAGCTGTTCGTCTTGCTTATCGCCACCGCCTTCCTGTGTGTGGATATCCCGCTCTTCTCGGCGAACCTGGATAAACTCTTCTCCGGCGGCTGGCTGCCGCTGAGTCTCGGCATCGTGATGTTTATCATCATGACCACCTGGAAGAGCGAGCGTTTTCGCCTGTTGCGCCGTATGCATGAGCACGGCAACTCGCTGGATGCGATGATCGCCTCGCTGGAGAAATCACCGCCAGTGCGCGTGCCGGGCACCGCGGTGTATATGTCCCGCGCGCTTAACGTTATTCCTTTCGCCTTGCTGCATAACCTGAAGCACAACAAGGTGCTGCATGAAAGGGTTATCCTGCTGACGCTGCGCACCGAGGACGCGCCGTATGTACATAACGTTCGCCGGGTGCAGATTGAGCAGCTTTCGCCGACGTTCTGGCGCGTGGTGGCAAGCTACGGTTGGCGCGAAACGCCGAACGTAGAAGAAGTGTTCCACCGCTGCGGGCTGGAAGGCTTAAGCTGCCGAATGATGGAAACCTCGTTCTTTATGTCGCATGAATCGCTGATTATCGGCGACCGGCCCTGGTACCTGCGGCTGCGCGGCAAGCTATTCCTGCTGCTTCAGCGCAACGCCCTGCGGGCGCCGGACCAGTTTGAAATCCCACCTAACCGGGTTATCGAACTGGGCACTCAGGTTGAAATTTAACGTCTTTTTAACGCCTCGCTACAATGCGGGGCGTTTTTCTTTTTCCTCCCCGCAAATTTACGTTAGCGAAACGTTTCGATAACGATCACAAATTCGTTACGCCGCGATTGTTTTCTGAACATGCTCTTCACTACACTGCCAACAGCGAAACGTTTCGCTAAGGGAGCATAAAATGAAAAAAGGCACCGTACTCAACGCAGGCATCTCTTCCGTCATCGCCCGTCTCGGTCATACCGATACGGTTGTGGTGTGCGACGCAGGCTTACCCATTCCCGGCTCGACTGAGCGAATCGATCTTGCGTTAACGCAGGGCGTTCCTGGTTTCATGCAGGTTGTGGAAGTGGTCACGAAGGAGATGCAGGTCGAGGCGGCATACCTGGCGGAGGAGATTAAGCAGCACAATCCGCAGCTCCACGAAACGTTGCTTGAGCACATCAGGCAGCTGCAGCAGCACCAGGGAAATCACATTGATGTACGTTACATCACACACCAGCAGTTTAAAAAACAAACCGCAGACAGTCAGGCGGTCATTCGCAGCGGGGAGTGTTCCCCGTATGCGAATATCATTCTCTGTGCCGGCGTAACCTTCTGAGGCCGTCATGGAAGCGTTATTACAACTCAAGGGGATCGATAAAGCGTTCCCCGGCGTAAAAGCCCTCTCCGGCGCGGCGCTTAACGTTTACCCGGGCCGCGTGATGGCGCTGGTGGGGGAAAACGGCGCCGGTAAATCCACCATGATGAAAGTGCTGACCGGCATCTATACCAGGGATGCGGGTTCGCTGATGTGGCTTGGTAAAGAGACCGCCTTCAGCGGCCCGAAATCCTCGCAGGAGGCGGGCATCGGCATTATTCATCAGGAGCTCAACCTTATTCCGCAGCTCTCCATCGCAGAAAACATCTTTCTGGGCCGCGAATTCGTTAACCGTTTCGGCAAAATCGACTGGAAAACGATGCACGGCGAAGCGGATAAACTGCTTAAAAAACTTAATCTGCGCTTTAACAGTCACCGCCTGGTAGGCGATCTCTCTATAGGCGACCAGCAGATGGTGGAGATAGCCAAGGTGCTGAGCTTCGAGTCGAAAGTCATCATTATGGATGAACCGACCGATGCGTTGACCGACACCGAAACCGAGTCGCTGTTTCGTGTGATCCGCGAACTGAAAGCGCAAGGGCGCGGCATTGTTTATATCTCCCACCGCATGAAAGAAATTTTCGAGATTTGCGACGACGTGACGGTTTTTCGCGACGGCCAGTTTATCGCCGAACGCGAGGTCGACACGCTCACCGAAGAGACGCTTATCGAAATGATGGTGGGACGCAAGCTCGAAGACCAGTATCCCCGTCTTGATAAAGCGCCTGGCGAAACCCGCCTGCGCGTATCAAACCTCTCCGGCCCTGGCGTGCATGATGTCAGCTTTACCCTGAAAAAAGGGGAAATTCTCGGCGTGGCCGGGCTGATGGGCGCCGGGCGCACCGAACTGATGAAAGTGCTTTATGGCGCCCTGGCGCGTACCGGCGGCCGCGTGGAGCTGGACGGACGCGAAGTGGTGACTCGCTCACCGCAGGACGGGCTGGCGAACGGCATCGTTTATATCTCTGAAGACCGCAAGCGCGACGGGCTGGTGCTCGGCATGTCGGTAAAAGAGAACATGTCGCTTACCGCGCTGCGTTATTTCAGTCGCGATGTCGGCAGCCTGAAGCATAAAGACGAGGCCGACGCGCGGCGTGGACGTAGGGGCGAAAAAAGAGATTTATCAGCTCATCAACCAGTTCAAGGCCGAAGGGCTGAGCATCATCCTGGTCTCCTCCGAAATGCCGGAAGTGCTGGGAACTGATGGCAGCAGCCGTCGGCAAACTGAATCGCGTGACTCAGGAGTAAAAGACATGACTACCCAGACCGTGGCGACACGTCGTTATTTCAGCAAAGCGTGGCTGATGGACCAGAAATCACTGATAGCCCTGCTGGTGCTGATTGCGATTGTCTCAACCCTGAGCCCGAACTTCTTCACCCTGAACAACCTGTTCAACATCCTGCAGCAAACCTCCGTCAACGCCATCATGGCGGTGGGGATGACGCTGGTCATTCTTACCTCCGGAATCGATCTGTCCGTCGGTTCCTTACTGGCGCTGACCGGAGCGGTGGCCGCCTCGATTGTCGGTATTGAGGTTAACGCGCTGGTGGCGATTGCCGCCTCGCTCGCCCTCGGCGCCGCAATCGGGGCCGTGACCGGCGTGATTGTCGCGAAAGGCCGCGTGCAGGCGTTTATCGCCACGCTGGTGATGATGCTGCTGCTGCGCGGGGTCACGATGGTTTACACCAACGGCAGCCCGGTAAATACCGGCTTTACTGAAAACGCCGATCTGTTTGGTTGGTTTGGTATCGGCCGCCCGCTCGGCATCCCGACGCCCGTCTGGATTATGGCGATTGTGTTTATCGCTGCCTGGTACATGCTGCACCATACCCGTCTTGGTCGTTATATCTATGCCCTGGGCGGCAACGAAGCGGCGACGCGCCTTTCCGGCATCAGCGTAAACAAAGTCAAAGTGATTGTTTACTCTCTGTCCGGCCTGCTGGCGGCGCTGGCGGGGGTTATCGAAGTGGCGCGTCTCTCCTCGGCGCAGCCGACGGCGGGTACCGGGTATGAGCTGGACGCGATTGCTGCGGTGGTGCTGGGCGGCACCAGTCTCGCCGGCGGTAAAGGACGCATTGTTGGGACATTGATCGGCGCTTTAATTCTCGGTTTCCTGAATAATGGTTTGAATTTATTAGGAGTTTCTTCCTATTACCAGATGATCGTCAAAGCGGTGGTGATATTGCTGGCGGTGCTGGTAGACAACAAAAAGCAGTAACTCATTACTCAACAGGACATCTGACTATGAACATGAAAAAGCTGGCTACCCTGGTTTCCGCCGTTGCGTTAAGCGCGACCGTTAGCGCGAACGCGATGGCGAAAGAGACCATCGCGCTGGTTGTCTCCACCCTTAACAACCCGTTCTTCGTTTCGCTGAAAGATGGCGCGCAAAAAGAAGCTGACAAACTCGGCTATAACCTCGTGGTGCTGGATTCCCAGAATAACCCCGCGAAAGAGCTGGCTAACGTGCAGGATCTGACGGTGCGCGGCACCAAACTGCTGCTGATCAACCCCACCGATTCCGACGCGGTGGGCAACGCCGTGAAGATGGCTAACCAGGCGAAGATCCCGGTCATTACGCTGGACCGCATGGCGGCAAAAGGCGAAGTGGTAAGCCACGTCGCTTCTGATAACGTGGTTGGCGGCAAAATCGCGGGCGACTATATCGCTAAAAAAGCAGGCCAGAGCGCGAAAGTTATCGAGCTGCAGGGCATTGCCGGCACCTCCGCCGCGCGTGAGCGTGGCGAAGGTTTTCAGCAGGCCGTAGCGGCTAACAAGCTGAACGTGCTGGCAAGCCAGCCGGCCGATTTCGACCGCACCAAAGGCCTGAACGTGATGCAGAACCTGTTAACCGCGCATCCGGACGTGCAGGCTGTGTTCGCCCAGAACGATGAAATGGCGCTCGGCGCGCTGCGTGCCTTGCAAACCGCAGGCAAATCCGATGTGCTGGTTGTTGGCTTTGACGGCACAGCGGACGGCGTGAAAGCGGTTGAAGACGGCAAGCTGGGCGCAACCATTGCGCAGTTGCCGGAGCAAATCGGCGCAATCGGCGTACAAACTGCCGATAAAGTGCTTAAAGGCGAGAAAGTTCACGCTAAAATTCCGGTCGACCTGAAACTGGTCGTCAAACAATAAAGACATCATAAGAAATGCAGGGCAACGCGCCACAGGATGTGGCGCACTTTAACCAGACAAATAACGGTGAACAGCGTGGGCAAACTCGTCGTTCTCGGCAGCATCAATGCCGACCATATCCTTAATCTTGATGCTTTCCCCTCACCCGGAGAAACCGTAACCGGCAACCATTACCAGGTGGCGTTTGGCGGCAAGGGCGCTAACCAGGCTGTAGCGGCCGGGCGCAGCGGCGCGGATATCGATTTTATCGCCTGCGTGGGCAGCGATGATACTGGCGCCCGGGTTCGTCAGCAGCTGGTTCAGGACAAGGTCGACGTCGCGCCGGTCAGCGTTATTGAGGGCGAGTCCACTGGCGTGGCGCTTATTTTCGTTAATGGCGAAGGCGAAAACGTGATTGCTATCCATGCTGGCGCCAATGCGTCGCTGACGCCTGCGTTGGTAGAAGCCCAACATGAGCGCATCGCCAAAGCTTCCGCCTTGTTAATGCAACTGGAATCACCGGTAGAGAGCGTGCTGGCGGCGGCGCGCATTGCGCAGCAGAACCACACTCGCGTGATTCTTAACCCCGCGCCAGCCCGCAGGCTTTCTGATGAATTGCTTGCGCTGGTGGATATCATTACCCCCAATGAAACCGAAGCGGAGAAGCTGACCGGCATCGCCGTAAAAAATGACGACGACGCGGCGAAAGCGGCGGCGGCGCTGCATGCTAAAGGCATTGGCACCGTTATTATCACGCTTGGCAGCCGCGGCGTTTGGGCAAGCGTTAACGGTGAAGGTCAACGGGTTCCTGGTTTCAAAGTAAAAGCTATCGACACTATCGCAGCGGGAGACACCTTTAACGGCGCGCTGCTTACGGCGCTGCTGGAAGAAAAACCGCTGGCGGAAGCTATTCGTTTCGCGCATGCGGCGGCGGCTATCGCCGTTACCCGTCCCGGCGCACAGCCTTCCGTACCGTGGCGCAAAGAGATTGACGACTTTCTGGCGCAGCAGGAGTAGCTTGTGGCGACCATGAAAGATGTCGCCCGCCTGGCGGGCGTCTCCACCTCCACCGTTTCACACGTCATTAATAATGACCGCTTCGTCAGTGAGGCGATTCGCGAGAAAGTCGAGGCGGCCATCCAAAGCCTGAACTACGCGCCCTCCGCGCTGGCGCGCAGCCTCAAAATCAACCAGACCCGAACCATCGGCATGCTGATCACCGCCAGCTCCAACCCTTTCTTCTCCGAACTGGTTCGCGGCGTGGAGCGCAGCTGCTTTGAGCGCGGTTACAGCCTGGTGCTTTGTAATACCGATGGCGATGAGCAGCGAATGAACCGCAATCTGGAAACGCTGCTGCAAAAACGCGTCGATGGCTTGCTGCTGCTCTGTACCGAAACACATCAGCCTTCGCCGGAAATCATGCGCCGTTATCCGGCTATCCCTACGGTTATGATGGACTGGGCACCGTTCGGCGGCGAGGGAGATCTGATTCAGGATAACTCGCTGTTGGGCGGGGATATCGCCTCTGCGTGTGGAAGGGTATCGCAACGCGATGGCGCGCGCCGGGCTTACTGTAAAAGAAGGATATGAAGTTAACGCAGACTTCGAGTTTCGCGGCGGTTTCGACGCCATGCAGGCGTTGCTGGCATTGCGTGAGCCTCCGCAGGCGGTATTTATGAGTAACGACGCCATGGCTGTTGGCGCCTATCAGGCGCTCTACCAGGCGGGGTTACGCATTCCTCAGGATATGGCGCTGGTGGGGTATGACGACATAGAGCTGGCGCGCTACATGACGCCGCCGCTGACCACCATTCATCAACCGAAGGACGAACTGGGCGAGCTGGCCATTGATGTGCTGATTCATCGCATGGCGCAGCCCGATTTACAGCAGCAGCGGCTCCAGCTGACGCCGGAGCTGGTGGAGCGCGGTTCGGCTTAAGCCTTATGCCGCTCTCTTATCAGGTTGTTGCCATCTTTGGCGCGCAGCAGCATAAAGACCGCTGCGGAAATAACGGTTATCACACCCATCGTAATAAAGGTGTAGTGGAACTGCTCAATGGTATTGGCATTTTCAAACCCTTCATAAAAGCGCAGCACGGCGGCGCTGACCGCCACCCCAAGGCTGATGGAAAGCTGCTGCGTCACTGCCAGCACGCTATTGCCGCCGCTGGCGTTCTCATCTGAAAGGTCTGCAAGCGTAATGGTATTCATCGCCGTAAACTGGGTCGACATCGCCATACCGAGGATAAACAGCGGCAGGATCAGCATCCACACCTCTTTCCCCGGCGACTGGATAGCGAACTGCGCAATCATCAGACCGATAAAAATCGTAATGCCTACCAGCGTTTTACGATAACCAAAACCGCGCAATACCTTTGTGACTACTGATTTCGCGAGAATCGAGCCTACCGCCGTCGGCGCCATCATGCAGCCCGCAATGAATGCCGGATAGCCGAACCCTACCTGTAACATCAGCGGCATCAGGAAAGGTACGCACCCTGTGCCGAGGCGTGAAGCAATATTACCGGCAATGCCAACGGAGAAGGTTCGCGTCTTAAACAGCGGCAGGGCGATAAGCGGCGTTGGGTGACGACGAGCGTGCCAGATATAAGCCAGCAAAAGCAGCAGCCCGCCCACAATGACCAGCAGTGCCAGCCAGGTGGCGACGATGCGCTCGCCAAAAAGCTCCATGCCGCTGGAGATAAAGACCAGGCTCAAGCCAAACAGGAAGAACCCAGATAAATCAAAACGGCGGCGCGGTGTAGTGAAGTTCGGCATATATTTACGCGCGTACAGCAACCCGGCGATGCCAATGGGAATATTAATAAGGAAGATCCAATGCCAGCTCGCCCAGGTGACCAGCACCCCGCCTAATAATGGCCCCAGAATTGGTCCTACCAGCCCTGGCATGGTGACGAAGTTGAGCACAGGCAAGAGTTCGCTGCGTGGGTAGGCGCGAAGCAGAGCCAGACGCGCGACGGGCATCATCATTGCGCCGCCAACCCCCTGCACTACGCGAAAGATAACCAGTTCGCCTAGCGAACCAGAAAGGGCGCACGCCAGCGACCCCAGCGTGAAAAGCGTTACTGCCAGCATAAAGACGCGACGGGTGCCGAAGCGGTCTGCCAGCCAGCCGCTGACGGGAATCAGCATGGCGACGGTCAGGGTATAACTGATAATCGCGGACTGCATCGCCAGAGGGGAACGGTTAAGGCTTTGGGCGATAGCTGGTAGAGCGGTGTTAAGAATAGTGGCGTCCAGCGCCTGCATAAAAAAGGCCATGGCCGCTATCCATGGCAGGCCTGCCATACTGCGCGCTTTTTTGGTCATGCGGATCCTGTTTTTAGTTATTGCTCTTGAGCATCGTTATCCTGCAAAAGCGTCTGACAGGCGGTAGAAGCGGCTTCGCTCTTTCCTGTCACTATCGCTTCGACAATGGTTTGGTGAAGCTCAAGCTTAATCACCTCATTATGGGTAATCGCGGAAAAGTAGGTGTAATAGATGGAGCGAAACAGACTGGCGAAAGAGGTCATAAAAGGATTTCCGCTCATCTCGTAGATTTTCTCGTGATAAGCCATATCCGCTTCCACCCAACGTTCGCGGTCGAACTTTGCTTTCAGTGAGAGCATTTCATCGAGCGTCGCTTTTAGATCGCGTTTCTGGTTTTCATTGCCGTGGCGCGCGGCAAGGGCGCAGGCCTGAGGTTCAAGACTCTGTCGCATGACAAGAAAGTCTTTCACCACATTATTGAAATCTTCCACGGTCATCCACCAGGCGAGCAGTTCCTTATCGAGGAAGTTCCAATGGCTTTGCGGCATTACCCGTGTGCCGATACGCGGACGGGGTAAAACCATGCCTTTAGCGGTTAGCGTCTTAACCGCCTCCCTGACAGCTGTACGGCTAACGCCAAATTGCTCGCCCAGCTCTATTTCACCTGGCAATATGCTCCCCGGTGCGTACTCACCTTTTAATATGCGCTGCGCCAACTTCCCGGCAAGAACATAAGAGAGGTTTTTTTGGGCCGCCAGTTGTTGAGTGGATAACGACATGCGAGCAGTTCCTTTAGCTTTATCTCGCTAAGTAGTATGCCATCGGGTAGAGAGATGAGGTGCAAAAAACGGCAAATATCACAATATATAAGCAGTTATGATATGTTTTGGTTGAAAAGTGTGCGGTTGAGCATTTTTTTTAAATTTACTCTTGTCAGCTCGCGAGAACTCCCTATAATGCGCCTCCACTGACACGGCACAACGGCATACACGCCGGCCTGGCAGCAAGAATCAAAACGGAATTAAGCGTAAATTAACGCTTGACTCTGAGGCGGGAAAGCGTAGTATACGCAACCC
>NZ_BMKJ01000008.1:0-195178 GCF_014644275.1 Franconibacter daqui
CAGGTGAAAAGCCCATCCTCACGGATGGGCTTTTTGCTTTTCAGCGGTACAGCAACGCCTTTTCCTGCCTTTGTATTCACGTTTGATAAAACAACAAAACTTCGCGCATTGCCCTGTTGCCCGATACAATTAACGTCTTCAATTAAAAAGAATAAAGCAGGGCAGCTTTATGAATATCCTGTACGTCACCATTCGTAAAAATCGCATGAGTCTGCGCGATCTGGATACCGGCCGGGAAGCGGTGGGTCATGGCTCATTCAGTAATCAGCGTATCCTTATTGGCGCCTTCTTCGCCGCAGAAAAAGTTTTACGGGACCTGATTGAGCAGGTTAAACCGCAAGGCTTGCTGGATCGGTTCGTCAGGCGCCAGCGCTACGACATCGTTATCGACGCGCTGGAGCTTAACGACGGCGGGTTGTCACAGGTTGAGGAGCGCGCCATCATGGAAATGGCAGCCGGCGCATCGGCTATGCGATACCGTCACATGGTGGTAGCCTGCGCTGTGCAGCCACGAACTGACGATGCCGTGAGAGCGCTGCTTGCGCAAAGCAGAAATCAGCGCTGATAGCGAAGGTGCAGCAGAGGATATGGCCTGCCTTCACTGTCTCTTTCGCTGCGCCCCGTAACGCTGAATCCCATCTTCTGATAAAAAACCACTGCCTGCACGTTCTGTTCATTAACGTCGGTTGTCAGTTCAGGAGCATAAGAAAGCGCATGGGCAATCAGCATACGGCCCACGCCCTTGCCGCGAAAATCCGGATCGACGAATAGCGCGTGCATATGTGCTCCTGATAACAGCATAAAGGCCACGGGAGCGTCATCGGACGTAACGGCGACCCAAAGCGGAGCGTCCGGCAAAAATGCCCGCACCTGTTTTTCGATTTCGATACGATCTGCAGGCTGCAAAAAAGTATGGGTGGCATCGACCGAGCGACACCAGATATCACCCAGGGCTTCTCCTTCATCACGCCGGGCACGGCGTATCGTTATGCTCATCGCGAGCTCCTTCTTATTGCGTTTTTGTTCTAACCTTTCCCGGTTCTTGAAACTTTCTCACCTTCAGCATGCAGGCTCGACATTCACGCCGAACCTGGTTATTGTCAGCTATCTGGATGTCTAAACGTTTAAACGTATGCAGTGAGGAAATAAGGTTATGCCTATTCGGGTGCCTGATGAGTTACCAGCCGTCAATTTTCTGCGTCAGGAAAATGTCTTTGTGATGACCACATCACGCGCCATTAATCAGGAGATCCGTCCGCTTAAGGTCCTGATACTTAACCTCATGCCGAAAAAAATCGAGACGGAAAACCAGTTCCTGCGTTTACTCTCAAACTCCCCGTTGCAGCTGGATATTCAACTTTTGCGCATCGACAGCCGCGAGTCCCGCAACACGCCCGCTGAGCATCTGAATAACTTCTACTGTAACTTTGAAGATATTTGCGATCAGAACTTCGATGGGCTTATCGTCACCGGCGCGCCGTTGGGCCTGGTCGAGTTTAATGACGTCGCCTATTGGCCGCAAATCCAGCAGGTCCTGGAGTGGGCGAAAGATCACGTTACGTCGACGCTGTTTGTCTGCTGGGCGGTTCAGGCGGCGTTAAATATCCTTTATGGTATTCCAAAGCAGACCCGTAAAGAGAAGCTTTCTGGCGTTTATGAGCACCACATCACCCAGCCTCATGCGCTGCTCACAAAAGGGTTTGATGATACGTTTCTGGCGCCGCATTCGCGCTACGCGGATTTCCCGGCCTCGCTTATTCGCGATTATACCGATCTCGATATTCTTGCCGAATCGGAAGAGGGAGACGCTTACCTGTTCGCCAGCAAAGATAAACGCATCGCCTTTGTTACCGGCCATCCGGAATATGACGCTAATACGCTTGCGAGCGAGTATTTCCGCGACGTCGAGGCGGGTCTGGACCCGCAGGTGCCTTATAACTATTTCCCGAACAACGATCCGCAAAACAAACCTCGCGCGACATGGCGTAGCCATGGAAATTTACTCTTTACGAACTGGCTTAATTACTTCGTCTACCAGATCACGCCATACGATCTTCGTCACATGAATCCCACGCTGGATTAAGCGATTCAGCCTCCCATGACAGGCGCCTGCGGGCGCCTTTTTTGTTTTAAAAAACCATCCAATTGCATAGAAAATTTTAAATTCATTAAAATCAGAAAGTTATATGCATTTTAAATCAAAAATGGAAATTGTTTTTGATTTTGAAAATGGTTTGATTACTCTTATTCCTGCTGAACGAAAAACGCACGCCTTTGGTTTCGTTCGCGATCGCATCTTTCTTTCACGGATCAACAGAGAGGATCGCAGTCATGAATCAGCAAGCCACCACCATCGAACTGGCATTCAACCAGCCCTTTAGCGAGCGGGAACGGCAAATACTGACGCCTGAAGCCGTTGAGTTTTTAAGCGAACTGGTTGCCCGCTTTACGCCGCAGCGTAACAAGTTATTAGCCGCCAGAACGCAGGTACAGCAGGAAATCGATGCCGGCAAGCTGCCCGATTTTATTTCGGAAACGGCTTCCATAAGAGAAAGCGAATGGACTATTCGCGGTATTCCAGAGGATTTACAGGATCGCCGCGTTGAAATCACCGGCCCTGTAGAGCGCAAAATGGTGATCAATGCGCTAAACGCCAATGTGAAAGTATTCATGGCCGATTTTGAAGACTCGCTGGCGCCAAACTGGGAGAAAGTGATCGATGGGCAGATCAACCTGCGGGATGCGGTGAAAGGCACCATCACCTGGACCAGTGAAGCTGGCAAAATCTACCAACTGAAGCCCAATCCTGCGGTGTTGATCTGCCGGGTGCGCGGCCTGCATCTCCCGGAAAAACATGTTACCTGGCGCGGTGAAGCGATCCCTGGCAGCCTGTTCGACTTCGCGCTCTATTTTTTCCACAACCACGAAACCCTGCTCGCCAAAGGCAGCGGCCCCTATTTCTACCTGCCGAAAACCCAGTCATGGCAGGAGGCCGCCTGGTGGAGCGAGGTTTTCAGCTATACCGAAGACCGCTTCAGCCTGCCGCGCGGCACCATCAAAGCAACCTTGTTAATCGAAACGCTGCCGGCGGTTTTCCAGATGGACGAGATCCTTCATGCGATGCGCGACCATATCGTGGGTCTTAACTGCGGCCGCTGGGATTACATTTTCAGCTACATCAAAACGCTCAAAAACCACCCGGATCGCGTGCTGCCCGACCGCCAGAGCGTAACAATGGATAAACCCTTTCTGAATGCGTATTCGCGGCTGCTGATTAAAACCTGCCACCGCCGCGGGGCCTTCGCAATGGGCGGTATGGCGGCGTTTATCCCGAGTAAAGATAGCCAGCGTAACGACTGGGTGCTGAATAAGGTTAAAGCGGATAAAGAACTCGAAGCGAACAATGGTCACGATGGCACCTGGATTGCGCATCCCGGGCTTGGCGATACGGTGATGGCGGTCTTTGACAAGGCGCTGGGGGAAAACAAAAACCAGCTGCGCGTCACCCGGGAAGAAGATGCGCCCATTACTGCGCAAGCGCTGCTGGCGCCTTGCGAAGGCGAGCGTACGGAAGAGGGGATGCGCGCCAATATCCGCGTGGCGGTGCAGTACATTGAAGCCTGGATTTCAGGCAACGGCTGCGTGCCGATTTACGGCCTGATGGAAGATGCCGCGACGGCGGAGATCTCCCGTACCTCTATCTGGCAGTGGATCCACCATCAGAAAACCTTAAGCAACGGCAAGCTGGTGACCAAAGATCTCTTCCGCCAGATGCTCGCCGAAGAGATGCAGGTCATCCAGGAAGAGCTGGGCGAACAGCGCTTCAGCCATGGCCGCTTTGTAGAGGCCGCGCGCCTGATGGAGCAAATCACCACCTCGGACGAGCTTATCGACTTCCTCACGCTGCCAGGCTACCGCCTGCTGGCCTGACCCTACGCCACCCTACTAATAAGGAGCATCTGCCTATGAAAACGACACGTACCCAACAGATTGAGCAGTTAGAGCAGGAATGGCAACAACCGCGCTGGGAAGGGATCCGTCGTCCTTACAGCGCGCAGGAGGTGGTAAAGCTGCGCGGCTCGGTGAACCCGGAATGCACGCTGGCGCAGTTGGGCGCGGCGAAAATGTGGCGTTTGCTGCATGGCGACGCGAAAAAAGGCTATATCAACAGCCTCGGCGCGCTGACCGGCGGCCAGGCGTTGCAACAGGCGAAAGCGGGTATTGAGGCGGTTTACCTTTCCGGTTGGCAGGTCGCAGCCGATGCTAACCTGGCGTCCAGCATGTACCCGGATCAATCGCTCTACCCGGCTAACTCCGTGCCTTCGGTAGTGGAGCGGATCAACAATACGTTTCGCCGTGCGGATCAGATCCAGTGGGCTGCCGGCATTGAGCCGGGCGATCCGCGCTATGTCGATTATTTCCTGCCGATTGTGGCGGATGCCGAAGCGGGATTTGGCGGCGTGCTGAACGCCTTTGAACTGATGAAATCGATGATTGAAGCGGGCGCGGCGGCGGTACATTTTGAAGATCAGCTCGCCTCGGTGAAAAAGTGCGGTCATATGGGCGGGAAAGTGCTGGTGCCGACTCAGGAAGCTATCCAGAAGCTGGTGGCGGCGCGCCTGGCGGCAGATGTGATGGGCGTGCCGACGCTGTTAATCGCCCGCACCGATGCCGACGCGGCGGATCTGATTACCTCCGATTGCGACCCCTACGACAGCGAGTTCATTACCGGCGAGCGCACCAGCGAAGGCTTTTACCGCACTCGTGCGGGCGTAGAGCAGGCTATCAGCCGGGGGCTGGCGTATGCCCCTTATGCCGACCTGGTATGGTGTGAAACGTCCACGCCCGATCTCGCTCAGGCCAGGCGCTTCGCCGAAGCGATTCATGCCCGTTTCCCCGGCAAGCTGCTCGCCTACAACTGCTCGCCTTCGTTTAACTGGCAGAAGAATCTGGATGATAAAACCATCGCCAGCTTCCAGCAGCAGCTGTCGGACATGGGCTACAAGTACCAGTTCATCACGCTCGCAGGGATTCACAGCATGTGGTTCAACATGTTCGACCTGGCGCACGCCTATGCACAGGGCGAAGGGATGAAGCACTACGTTGAGAAGGTACAGCAGCCGGAATTCGCGGCCGGGAAAGAAGGGTACACCTTCGTTTCGCATCAGCAAGAGGTGGGCACCGGCTATTTCGACAACGTGACCACCATTATCCAGGGCGGCGCGTCGTCCGTCACGGCGCTGACCGGCTCAACAGAGGAAGCGCAGTTCTAGCGGCAAATCCTCACCTGGCCCTCTCCCTTAACGGGAGAGGGAAAAGGCGGGCTGGCCTGTTCTCTCTTTCCGGTGGAAGAAACGCGCAGAGCGGGTAAGCGCCAGCCGCCATGCGCTGTGGGCTCAGGTCAGTCGCTCCACCTTTCCCTTCCTGGCAGAGGGGCAGGACAAGGCGCAAACAGGGCCGCAACGTTGTTTCTCTCATCTTCACACCAGGAGCCTGTCTATGTCGCGTGGACTGGAACTGCTTGTCGCTCAAACCATTCTGCAGGGCTTCGACGCCCAGTACGGGCGCTTTCTGGAGGTGACCTCCGGCGCGCAGCAGCGCTTCGAGCAGGCTGACTGGCACGCCGTCCAGCAGGCGATGAAAAGCCGTATCCACCTTTACGATCATCACGTGGGCCTGGTGGTGGAGCAGCTAAAGTGCATTACCGAGGGGAAAGGCGCTGACGCTGATTTTCTGCTGCGCGTTAAACAGCATTACACCGCGCTGTTGCCCGACTACCCACGTTTCGAGATTGCCGAAAGCTTTTTCAACTCTGTTTATTGCCGGCTTTTCGACCACCGCGCGCTCAGCCCTGAACGGCTGTTTATCTTCAGCTCGCAGCCCGAACGGCGCTTTCGCACCATTCCCCGTCCGCTGGCAAAAGACTTCTATCCGCAGCAGGGATGGCGGGAATTACTTACCACGCTGCTTAGCGATCTCCCGCTGCGCTTGCGCTGGCAAAATCTCGCGCGGGATGTGGGCTATATTATCGCGCACCTCACCGAAACCCTCGGGCCGGAGATGCTGCAGAACGTGCATTTGCAGGTGGCGAATGAGCTCTTCTACCGCAACAAGGCGGCCTGGCTGGTGGGCAAGCTGGTGCTGCCGGGCGGCACGCTGCCGTTTCTGCTGCCCATTCACCGCACGGAAGAGGGCGAACTGTTTGTTGACGCCTGCCTGACCACCAGCGCCGAGGCGAGCATCGTTTTCGGTTTCGCCCGCTCTTATTTTATGGTCTACGCGCCGCTGCCCGCCGCGCTGGTGGAGTGGCTGCGGGAGATCCTGCCGGGCAAAACCACCGCCGAGCTTTATATGGCGATAGGCTGCCAGAAGCACGGCAAAACGGAGAGCTATCGCGAATACCTCAACTACATCACCCGCACCGACGAGCAGTTTATCGAAGCGCCCGGCATTCGCGGCATGGTCATGCTGGTCTTCACGCTGCCGGGCTTTGACCGGGTATTTAAGGTGATTAAAGACCGCTTCGCGCCGCAGAAAGAGATGACCGAAGCGCACGTTCGCGCCTGCTATCAACTGGTAAAAGAGCATGATCGCGTCGGGCGGATGGCGGATACCCAGGAGTTTGAAAACTTCGTGCTGACGAAAAGCCAGATAAGCCCGCCGCTGCTGGCGCTGCTGCAACAGGAAGCGCCGCGCAAGCTCACCGATCTGGGCGACAGGATAGTCATCAGCCATCTCTATATTGAGCGGCGTATGGTGCCGCTGAACCTGTGGCTGGAGCAGGCAAGCGGCCAACAGCTGCGCGATGCGGTAGAGGAGTATGGCAACGCCATCCGGCAACTCGCCGCCGCGAATATCTTCCCGGGCGACATGCTGTTTAAGAATTTCGGCGTCACCCGCCATGGACGGGTAGTGTTCTATGACTACGATGAAATTTGCTATATGACCGAGGTGAATTTTCGGGATATTCCGCCGCCGCGCTACCCGGAAGATGAACTGAGCGCCGAGCCGTGGTACAGCGTAGCGCCGGGGGACGTTTTCCCCGAGGAGTTCCGCCACTGGCTTTGCGCCGACCCGCAAATCGGTCCGCTGTTTGAGGAGATGCACAGCGAGCTTTTCAGCGCAGCTTACTGGCGGTCGCTTCAGGCGCGCATTCGCGAAGGGCATGTGGAGGATGTTTACGCCTACCGCAGGCATCAGCGTTTTTGCCTGCGCGGGTAAAAGCAAAACGGTCAACCTTAGGCTGCCGTTTTGCTATTTGCGCCGCTCGTCGGTGAGAAGCAGGGCGTAAGGCAGTTTCTTCTCTTAACGTACCCCGCCGTAAGCCAGCGTCACCTCTTTCGCCGCTTTGATAACCAGCGCCCCCAGCTCCGTTACGCGGTCGTCGGTAATGCGCGAAACCGGGCCGGAGAGGGAAATCGCGGCGAAGGCTTCATGATGCTCATCGTAAATACAGGCCGCCACGCAGCGCAGCCCCAGCGCATGTTCTTCGTCATCGAAGGAGTAGCCGCGCTTGCGGGTCTGGGCCAAATCTTCTTTCAGATGCAGCGGCGAAACCAGCGTCGCATGGGTGTAGGTGTGAAGCCCCTGACGGTGCAGCAGGCTGGTCACCTCTTCGTCGCTTAGCTGCGATAAAAACGCCTTGCCCGCGCCGGAGGCGTGCATCGGCAGTTTGCCGCCGATGGGGGCGGACATGCGCATCAGTTGGGTGCACTGCACCTGATCGATAATAATCGCCTGATGATCGCTTTTATCCAGTACCGCGAGGTTGACCGTTTCGCCGGAGCTCTCCATCAGCTTACGCAGAATGGGATGCACAATCGCCAGCAAATTGCGGCTTTGCAAAAAGCTGCTGCCGACCATAAAAGCGTGGGCGCCAATCGCCCAGTGTCCGAGGTCGCCAACCTGGCGCACGAAACCCAGTTGCTGCATCGTGGTGAGCAGACGGTGGGTGGTGGAGTTGGGCAAGCCCGCCTGCTGGGCGAGTTCCGTCAGCGCCACGCTGCCCTGCGACTCGGCGATCCATTCCAGTAACTTCAGCCCGCGCGTCAGCGACTGCACCTGACCGGTGGCCTGCGGCGCAGCGGCGGCGGCGCGGGGTTTCTTGCCGCGTTTAGCGGGAACAGCAGCGACCATGGCGGCCTCCTTTTCTGTATCGTGGAAATAATTTTCGTTTTATTTGGCGATAATGCAACCGTCGTACTACTCATCGGAGGAGTTGATAGTGAACATGTCTCAAGTTGCCGTCGCTCGCCTTTTCCGCCAGGGGGGATTATGCCAGTATGGTCTGCTGGCCTGTTGGGCCTTTATGTGTAGCCGGGAGTGAATGTGAGTAGCAAAGTTGAGAAGCTGCGTCAGCAGCTAGCCGAACGTATTCTGGTGCTCGATGGCGGCATGGGCACCATGATCCAGAGTTACCGTCTGGAAGAGCAGGATTACCGCGGCGAGCGTTTCGCCGACTGGCCGTGTGACTTAAAGGGCAATAACGACCTTCTGGTGCTGACCAAACCGGAAACCATCGCCGCCATTCACTATGCCTATTTTGAAGCGGGCGCGGATATCGTTGAGACTAACACCTTTAACTCAACCACCATCGCGATGGCCGATTACCAGATGGAAGCGCTGTCGGCGGAAATCAACTTTGCAGCGGCGAAGCTCGCCCGCGCCTGCGCTGATGAGTGGACGGCCCGCACGCCGGAAAAACCGCGCTACGTCGCAGGCGTGCTCGGCCCCACCAACCGTACCGCCTCTATTTCACCGGACGTTAACGACCCTGCTTACCGCAACGTCACCTTCGACCAGCTGGTGGAAGCCTACCGTGAATCCACCCGGGCGCTGGTGGAGGGCGGTTCAGATCTAATCCTGATTGAAACGGTTTTCGACACCCTTAACGCCAAAGCCGCTATTTTCGCCGTGAAAGCCGAGTTCGACGCGCTGGGCGTCGAGCTGCCAGTCATGATCTCCGGCACCATAACCGACGCCTCCGGGCGCACCCTCTCGGGCCAGACGACGGAGGCGTTTTACAACTCGCTGCGCCATGCGGACGCGCTCTCCTTCGGCCTTAACTGCGCGCTGGGGCCGGATGAGCTGCGTCAGTATGTGGCGGAACTCTCCCGCATCGCGGAATGCTACGTGACGGCGCACCCCAACGCCGGCCTGCCGAACGCCTTCGGCGAATACGATCTGGATGCCGACGTGATGGCCGGGCAAATCCGCGAATGGGCGGAGTCGGGCTTTCTGAATATCGTCGGCGGCTGCTGCGGCACCACGCCGGCGCACATCGCCGCCATGAGCCGCGCCGTGGAAGGGTTGCCGCCGCGCAAGCTGCCAGAGATCCCGGTCGCCTGCCGCCTGGCGGGTCTGGAGCCGCTCAACATCGGCGACGACTCGCTGTTTGTGAACGTCGGCGAGCGCACCAACGTAACCGGCTCCGCCAAATTCAAGCGCCTTATCAAAGAAGAGAAGTACAGCGAAGCGCTGGATGTGGCGCGCCAGCAGGTCGAAAACGGCGCGCAGATAATCGACATCAACATGGATGAAGGGATGCTCGACGCCGAAGCGGCGATGGTGCGTTTCCTCAACCTGATAGCTGGCGAACCGGATATCGCTCGCGTGCCGATTATGATCGACTCCTCGAAATGGGAAGTCATTGAAAAGGGCCTCAAGTGCATTCAGGGCAAAGGCATCGTTAACTCTATCTCCATGAAAGAGGGCGTTGAGACCTTTATCCATCATGCGAAGCTGGTGCGTCGTTACGGCGCGGCGGTGGTGGTGATGACCTTTGATGAAGTGGGCCAGGCGGATACCCGCGCGCGTAAAATCGAAATCTGCCGCCGGGCGTACCAGATTCTCACCGAAGAAGTGGGCTTCCCGCCGGAAGATATTATTTTCGACCCGAACATCTTTGCGGTGGCGACGGGCATCGAAGAGCACAACAACTACGCTCAGGACTTTATCGGCGCCTGCGAGGACATTAAGCGTGAGCTGCCCCATGCGCTGATTTCCGGCGGCGTATCGAACGTGTCGTTTTCGTTTCGCGGCAACGACCCGGTACGTGAAGCCATTCACGCGGTATTCCTCTATTACGCCATCCGCAACGGCATGGATATGGGGATCGTTAACGCCGGACAGCTGGCAATTTACGACGATCTGCCCGCCGAGCTGCGCGATGCGGTAGAGGACGTTATTCTCAACCGCCGCGCCGACGGCACCGAGCGGCTGCTGGATCTGGCGGAGAAATACCGCGGCAGCAAAAGCGACGCGGCGGCAGACCCGCAGCAGGCCGAATGGCGCTCGTGGGACGTAAAAAAACGCCTTGAATACTCGCTGGTAAAAGGCATTACCGAGTTTATCGAGCAGGATACCGAGGAGGCGCGCCAGCAGGCGGCTCGTCCCATTGAGGTTATCGAAGGGCCGCTGATGGACGGGATGAACGTGGTCGGCGACCTCTTCGGCGAGGGCAAGATGTTCCTGCCGCAGGTGGTGAAATCCGCCCGCGTCATGAAACAGGCGGTGGCTTATCTTGAGCCGTACATTCAGGCCAGCAAAGAGGTTGGCAAAAGCAACGGCAAAATCGTTCTCGCCACGGTAAAAGGCGATGTGCACGACATTGGCAAAAATATCGTCGGCGTGGTGTTGCAGTGTAATAATTACGAAATCATCGATCTTGGCGTGATGGTGCCGATGGATAAAATCCTTAAAACCGCGCGCGAAGAAAAAGCCGATATCATTGGTCTTTCCGGGCTTATCACCCCATCGCTCGATGAGATGGTGAACGTGGCGAAAGAGATGGAGCGCCAGGGCTTTACCCTGCCGCTGCTGATTGGCGGCGCGACCACCTCGAAAGCCCATACGGCGGTGAAAATCGAGCAGAACTACAGCGGGCCGACGGTCTATGTGCAGAACGCCTCGCGCACCGTAGGCGTCGTTTCGTCGCTGCTTTCCGACACGCTGCGCGACAGCTTTGTCGAACGTACCCGTAAGGAGTATGAAACCGTGCGTATCCAACATGGTCGTAAAAAACCCCGTACGCCGCCGGTTACGCTTGCCGCGGCGCGGGAAAACGATCTCGCCTTCGACTGGGAGAGCTACACCCCGCCGGTGGCGCACCGACTGGGCGTGCAGGAAGTGACCGCCAGCATCGAAACGCTGCGCAACTACATCGACTGGACGCCGTTCTTTATGACCTGGTCGCTTGCCGGCAAATACCCGCGCATTCTCGAAGATGACGTCGTAGGGGTTGAGGCGCAGCGCCTGTTTAAAGACGCCAACGATATGCTCGACATGCTGAGCGCGAAGAAATCGTTGAACCCGCGCGGCGTGGTGGGGCTCTTTCCGGCTAACCGCGTGCTGGACGACGTTGAAATCTATCGCGACGAAACGCGCACCCATGTGCTGGCGGTCAGCCATCATCTGCGCCAGCAGACAGAAAAAGTGGGCTTCGCCAACTACTGCCTCGCTGATTTCGTCGCGCCTAAACGCAGCGGCAAAGCGGACTACATCGGCGCTTTCGCCGTGACCGGCGGGCTTGAGGAAGACGCGCTGGCCGAAGCCTATGACGCGCAGCATGACGATTACAACAAAATCATGGTGAAAGCGGTGGCGGACCGCCTGGCGGAAGCGTTCGCCGAATACCTGCACGAGCGCGTGCGTAAAGTCTACTGGGGCTATGCGCCGAATGAGAACCTCAGCAACGAGGAGCTTATCCGCGAAAACTACCAGGGCATCCGTCCGGCGCCCGGCTATCCGGCCTGCCCGGATCACACCGAAAAAGCGACTATCTGGGCGCTGCTGGATGTGGAAACCCACATCGGCATGAAGCTGACCGAGTCCTACGCCATGTGGCCGGGGGCGTCGGTTTCCGGCTGGTACTTCAGCCACCCGGACAGCAAGTACTTCGCCGTCGCGCAAATCCAGCGCGATCAGGTGGAAGATTACGCCCAGCGTAAAGGAATGAGCGCCACGGAAGTGGAGCGTTGGCTTGCGCCTAACCTCGGGTACGATGCGGATTAACTTTTGTAAGCGCCAGAGCTACATGACTGGCGCTTCTTATCGATAATCGAACGCGTACTGCATGGTGCAAGAAACCTGGCTGCATTTTTCTCTTCGTAAAATGTAGACCGTCATAAATTTGTCATTTTTCCGCCCGCCGACGCGCCTTTGCGGCTATCCCGTCCGCCTTCCTGTGAATTAAGCTCTTATACTCATTAAACGGTTTGAGCTAACGCCCTCGCGGTTGCGTACCTGCTTCGCAGGATAGGTAAGCGTTGCGCCCCAACCCTGAGCGCGAAGGGTCGTTGCGCTTATCCGTCTTACCTGTTTGCCTTTGCCGCAAGGGAAAGGTTTCATTGCAAAATCGGTATCAAAGGAAAACAACAACCATAAGGAGAAGCCGTGTTAACGCTGTTACACCTGCTGTCTGCGGTGGCGCTGCTGGTATGGGGCACCCACATTGTGCGTACCGGCGTAATGCGCGTCTTTGGCGCGCGGTTAAGAACCGTGCTCAGCCGCAGCGTGGAGAAAAAACCGCTCGCCTTTTGCGCGGGCATTGGCGTGACTGCGCTGGTGCAGAGCAGCAACGCCACCACGATGTTAGTCACCTCGTTTGTCGCGCAGGATCTGGTGGCGCTCACGCCTGCGCTGGTCATTGTGCTGGGGGCCGATGTCGGTACGGCGCTGATGGCGCGCGTGCTGACCTTCGACCTTTCCTGGCTCTCGCCGCTGCTGATTTTCGTCGGCGTCATTTTCTTCTTAAGCCGCAAGCAAACCCGGGCGGGTCAGCTTGGTCGCGTCGCCATCGGCCTTGGGCTTATTCTGCAGGCGCTGGAGCTTATCGTGCAGGCGGTCACGCCGATTACCGAAGCCTCGGGCGTGAAGGTGATTTTCGCCTCGCTGACGGGCGATATCATGCTCGATGCGCTGATAGGCGCCGTGTTCGCTATCATCAGCTATTCAAGCCTTGCCGCCGTGTTGTTGACCGCCACGCTGACGGCGACCGGCGTTATCTCTTTTGACGTGGCGCTCTGTCTGGTGATTGGCGCCAACCTCGGCTCCGGCCTGCTTGCTATGCTCAACAACAGCGCCGCGAACGCCGCCGCCCGGCGCGTGGCGCTTGGCAGCCTGATGTTCAAGCTGGTGGGCAGCCTCATTGTGCTGCCGTTCGTTCACCTTCTGGCGAATGGGCTGCATAAATTGCCGCTGCCGGAGTCCGAACTGGTTATCTATTTTCACGTCTTTTATAACCTCATCCGCTGCCTGGCGATGGTGCCTTTCGCCAGAATGATGGCGCGCTTTTGCCGCCGGATGATCAAAGACGACCCGCAGACCGACGCGCGGCTGAAGCCGCGCCACCTGGACACCAGCGCGCTCGACACCCCGGCGCTGGGCCTTGCCAACGCGGCGCGGGAGACGCTGCGCATGGGCGACGCGCTGGAGCATATGCTGGAGCTGTACGGCAAAGTCATGCACGGCGAACCGCGCCAGGAGAAAGAGCTGCGCAAGGTGGCCGACGATGTGGATGTGCTCTACACCGCCATCAAGCTCTATCTGGCGCGCATGCCGAAAGAGGATTTGCCGGAAGCGGAAGCGAAACGCTGGGCGGAGATTATTGAGATGTCGCTGAACCTCGATCAGGCGGCGGACATTCTTGAGCGCATGGGCAGCGAAGTGGCGGATAAATCGCTGGCCGCGCGGCGCGCGTTTTCGCCGGAAGGCATTAAGGAGCTGGATACGCTGCTTAGCCAGCTTACCGCCAACCTGAAGCTCAGCATGTCGGTCTTTTTCTCCGGCGACGTGCCGAGCGCGCGGCGTCTGCGCCGCTATAAACACCGCTTTCGCATTCTCAACCGGCGCTACTCTCATGCGCACGTTGACAGGCTGCATCAGCAGAATGTGCAGAGCATTGAAACCAGCTCGTTACACCTGAGCCTGCTTGGCGACATGAAGCGGCTGAACTCGTTGTTCTGCGCGGTGGCCTACAGCGTGCTGGAGCAGCCGGACGACGATGAGGAGCGAGCGGAGTAACGCATTAACGTTTGATGGTTAACCCGAGACCCAACGCTTTCATCACCGCCAGGGTGGTTTTAAGCGTTGGGTTTCCTTTATCGCGAAAAGAGCGGCATCGCTGCTTTCAGCATTGCCGCGAAAGCACGATTTACCGGGAAGCAACTCGCAAAGCGCGCACCGGCTTCGTGACAATACGGCCTTCAAACTCTATTTTCTGATACAGCGCGAAACCTGAAGCACCGGGAAAGGGAAAAACCGTGCAGTACCGCAGATCAAAGGAGGCATCATGCGCACCAGAGTTCCGTTTATCACTGCAGCCAGCAATCCGCTGGAAATAAAAATGATAAGCCACGCCAGAAGGCAAGAAAGTGAATTCTCCGTCATGTCCGACGGTATAAGCCAGCAAGAAAACTGTCAGCATCATACCGAAGCAGAGCTTCGGGAGTATCAGCAGACCTTCGAAGCCATTAACCACTTTATTGAGGAGCATGGCGCGTTTAGTGATTTTCATCGGTCGTTCTGATGGAACAGTTTCGGGTATATCAGAACAAAGGGGCAGGCAAGCATGCTTACCCCTATTTTATTAATATCCAGCACCCTGTCGCGAATACGCTTCGGCATGTTCTGGTTGTGCCAGTAGTCGACAGCAGGCTTTTGCCCGCTAAGCCCTTGTCGGCAAAAATTTGTCCGGTGGTTGAGATTGCAGGGCGCGCTTATGTGGCGATGACGCCCATGATGGCGGGAGTGCCAACGAAAGAAGTCGGCGGCGAAGTTGCTGACTTTACGCACTATCGACAGCCATTACGCGATGCAGTCGATTTTTTGCTTAATGGCTACTAATCCGTAGCCATTTTTTAGCGACCCCGCAGCATGCGAATGCAAAGGTCATCACCTTCGTCCGCGCGCAGGCGTGCTGGCGGACCAGGAGAAGGTGGATTCGCTGTCGGGCTTGTAAGCCTGCTGCTTCTTCAGCTTACGCGCCTGTTTCGCCGCCAGCTCCCGCTGCGCCATGAGTTTGTCGATGTACTCTTTCTTAACGTGATTCGCTTCGGAATTGGTCAGCGGGCGGCCATGGGCGATACGGGCGCGGTCGAGCAGCGTTTTTAATTCGCGCTGTTCGCTTTCGGTCATCTCTTTCTGGGTCAGTCTGGCGGTGGACATAATGGCTACCTCTCAGGGAAAGTCAGTCCAGTGTACGTGATAGCGGCGAAGAACACAGGGTAAGCCTGCTGAAATAAAAATGCCGGGCAGCCCCGGCATTTCACATTAACTCTCCCGCACGGTTTCCCGTTTGCGTTTATCGACGGGCTTCCCGGACCAGTAACCCGCCAGCAGCGAGCCGGAAAGGTTATGCCACACCGAGAAGAGCGCGCCGGGCAGGGCGGCCAGCGGCGAAAAGTAGATTTTGCCAAGCGCGGCGGCAAGCCCTGAGTTCTGCATGCCCACCTCGATGGCCAGCGTGCGACAGGTCGATTCGTCAAAGCCGAACAGCCTTCCGCCCCAGTAGCCGCCAAGCAAACCAATGCTGTTATGCAGGATCACCGCCACAATCACCATCAGGCCTACCGAGGCGATGTGCGAAGCGGAGCCCGCCACCACGGCGCTGATGATAGCCAGAATACAGACCATCGAAAACGCGGGCAGATAAGGCTCTACCGCTTTCACCAGACGCGGGAAGAGATGGTGCACAATCAGCCCCAGCGCAATCGGGATAACGACGATTTGCAGAATGCTCAGCAGCATGCCCATCACGTCCACCTGAATATGCGCGTCGACGTAAAGGCGCGTCAGCAGCGGCGTGGCGAAAACGCCCACCAGCGTAGAGACGGAGGAGATGGTCACCGACAGCGCCACGTCGCCCTTCGCCAGATAGATCATCACGTTGGACGCGGTGCCGCTCGCCACACTTCCCACCAGCACCATCCCGGCGGAAAGATCCGGCGGCATATGAAACAGCATCGCCAGCAGCCAGGCGGCCAGCGGCATTACCAGATAATGCAGAAAAATGCCTGCCGCCACCGGCGCGGGGCGGGAGAGCACGCGTTTGAAATCATCAAGCTTCAGGTGCACGCCCATGCCGAACATGATGAGCATTAATAGCGTGCTGACCCAGGGCCCAACGGGCGTGAAGGTGGAAGGGGTGTAATAAGCCAAAACCGAGAGCAGCAGCGCCCAGAGCGGGAACAGCCGCGTGAATGTTGCGAGCATGATGATTCTTTTCCTTGCAGGTTGCGTCGTTGTGTTTCCCCTGCCGCTGTGAGCGCGGCGTTGCGTTATCGCTATGCGGGGATAAAAAAGCCGGGAGCGGGCCCGGCCATAACTATTGTGTATCGTGCGAAGAAAAGTTATTCAAACAAATTATGATGAAATGCACTCATCCTGCGCCGCGCACACTCTCCCAACTAAGCCCGAACCTCGCGAGGTATTTACGCAGGCGGTCGGCGTCGTTGGGGTTGCTTTTCTTCTGCCGTGAGACGGCGAAAAGCGCCCGTCCGGCTTCAGAGAGCGTACTGCAACGGCGACAGACGGCGATGACCGCCGCCAGCTGGTCCTGGTCGAAGAGGTCGAGGGTCGCCGGGTCGACGGGCAGCGCAACGGCGCCGTGCGCAGGCCGCCAGCTTTGTTGCAGCCGCAGAATCTCTTCTTCCACCAACGCCTCGGTAATGCGCCCCTGGTCCGCCAGCGTCGCCATGCGCGCAACCGATGCGCCAAGCTCGCGAAAATTGCCCGGCCAGCGCGCCTGCGGCGAGCAGGCGAAGAGGAGATACCGCTCGCGCGCTGTCTTATCGAAGCGGATTTGCGTTTGCTGCTCCGCGCAGAAGCGCTGCAACTCATATTCCACGTTAGGCGCAATATCCTCGCGCCGTTCGGCAAGGCCCGGCAGCGCAAAGGCCCACATGTTGATGCGGGCATAAAGATCTTCACGAAAGCGGCCTTCGGCGACCCACTGCGTCATGTCGCGATGCGTGCCGGCGATAAGCTGGAAATCGCTGCGCACTTCTTTATCCGAACCAAACGGGAAGAACGTTTTCTCTTCAATCGCCTTCAGCAACATCGCCTGCTCGTCCAGCCCCAGCTCGGCTATCTCATCGAGAAACAGCACGCCGCCGTCCGCTTCCCGAAGCAGGCCCGCCCGCGCCTGCTGCGCGCCGGTAAACGCCCCTTTGACATGGCCGAACAGGGTCGACATGGCGTTATCGCCGCGCAGCGTCGCGCAGTTTACCGACACCAGCCGTCCCTGCACGAGATGACGCGCCTGGCGCAGCTGGAAAATACGTTTCGCGAGAAAGGATTTGCCCGCGCCGGTAGGGCCGGTAAGCAGAATGGGCGCGGTGGAGCGCAGCGCCACGCGCTCTATCTGGTCAATCAGGCGGTTAAAGGTGGCGTTGCGGGTGTCGATGCCCGCCTTCAGAAACGAGACCGACTGTTGCTGCTCGCGCTGAAAACGGCTGGTGAGCGTCGCGTAGCGGCTTAAATCGAGGTCGATAACCGAGCAGGTGCCGGCGGCTTTCTTCAGGTCCGTAGCCTCGCCCCTGGCCGGGCTGGTTTGCAGCAGGCTGGCGGGAAGGTAACGCGCTTCCGTCAGCAGGAACCAGCAGATCTGCGCCACATGCGTGCCGGTGGTGATATGCACCAGGTACTCTTCGTTTTCGGTGTCGAAAGGGTAGTGCGTGGCGAAGTCGAGAAAGGCGGCGTAAACCTCTTCAAAATCCCACGGGTCAAGAATCGTTACAGGGTGGCGGCGTACCTGCGTCTGCGGCGAAACGACAGCGATGTCTTCGCTAAGCTGCTCCGCCATGCCTTTATCCCGCGGCTGGTGCAGCAACTCCAGCCGGTCGACGGGAAAACCGGGCTGCTGGCAAAGACCGACGGTGGGCCGCCATTTCTTCCAGCGGTTCTCCCGCTTGCCGCGCTTGTCCAGCACCGTACCCAACACGCCAATCACTACCCGCCGCTTTTGCATGTTTATACCTATATATAAAACAATATAAATAATTATAAATTATTGATCGTCATGATAATACCTGAATGGCGGCTTCTGTGTTTTTATCCTTACTTTTCAATTAATTATTTTTTTATTCATTGCTTAACTGAAACTGGCACGCTTCTGGCAATACCTGTTATGTCAGCACACTGGGAGTCGCAGGGGATATGAGCCCCGCCGGCGCACCGGGAGCGGTAATACGTTTTCCAGGGGGCGTTCCGCCAGTGGAAAGACATGGGCGAAAAGTCGGTTTTATCAGGTTCGATTCCTGATTCGTCACCTCTTCTCCAGAGAGCTATGCAAGCAGTACCCGGTGGTCGGCTGTGATGACCACCCCGAGCGGGCGCCGGTAACGACGCCGGGCCGCAGGCAAAACGCGCAGGCAGTCATGGCCCGTTTCCCTGCGGCTCCGTGTCCGCACTCGCGCCGGCAAGTGAAAAACAGGGAGATAAAAATGAATAACAAAATCACGATTCGAAAAGGCCAGCTGGGTTTACTGGCAAAACAGGGCGACTTTTATCAGGTGCTGGAGGCGGGCGAACATCGCCTGCCGTGGTTTAACAAACCGGACGTGACCGTGGTGGATGTGAACGGCGACGACGTGGCGCCGGAACTTGCCGATTATCTGCGACGCTTTCAGCCGGAATGGGTAGAGAAATATTGCCTGTCTGTCGATACCGCAGAACAGGAAACGGCGGCGCTTTACCGCAACGGCGTACTGCTGGAAATCATCCCGCCGGGCGCGCGTCGGCTGTTCTGGCGCGATGGCGACAGCCTGCAGGTAAAACGCATGAGCACGCAGGATGTGCACGTGCCCATTGATGTTATGAATGCGGTATTGCAGCCGCGCGGTCGCAACGAGGCGGTGAAAGGCCGCGAGGCGATCCTGACGGTGCAGGTGCCCGCCTGGCATGTCGGCGTGTTGAAAATTGACGGCGAGACGCAGGCGCTGCTGCCGCCAGGCTTAAGCGCATACTGGAAAATCAACCACCTCGTAGAGGCGGAAGTGGTGGATACGCGCCTGCAGGCGCTGGAGGTATCGGGCCAGGAGATCCTGACCAAAGATAAAGTGAATCTGCGCATCAACCTCGGCGCGAACTGGCGTTATCTCGATGTTCTGCAGGCGTACAGCCAGCTGGCGAAGCCGCTGGATTACCTTTATCGCGAGTTGCAGTTTGCGCTTCGCGAAGCGGTAGGGACGCGCACACTGGATGAGCTGCTGGAGAACAAGCAGGTCATCGACGACGTGGTGAGCGCGCAGGTGATTGCCCGCATGGCGCCGTTTGGCATTGAGGTCGCGTCAACAGGCGTGAAAGACATCGTGTTGCCCGGCGATATGAAAACCATTCTGTCGCGGCTGGTGGAGGCGGAAAAATCCGCGCAGGCGAATGTTATCCGCCGGCGCGAAGAGACCGCGGCGACGCGTTCGTTACTGAACACCGCCAAAGTGATGGAAAACAACCCGGTGGCGCTGCGCTTAAAAGAGCTGGAGACGCTGGAAAGGGTGGCGGAGCGCATCGATAAAATCTCGGTGTTTGGCGGTCTGGACCAGGTATTGCACGGTCTTGTAAACATTAAAGGAAAGACAAATGCAGCATAACGATTATCAACTGCTGGCGCGTGAAAACAGCGCGCCGGTAAAAATGTGGACCAACGGCGTGCCGGTAGAATCAGAGGCGCGCGAACAACTGCTCAAAACGGCGAAAATGCCGTTTATCTTTAAACACCTGGCGGTGATGCCCGATGTGCATCTGGGTAAAGGCTCGACCATCGGCAGTGTTATTCCGACCAAAGGGGCGATTATCCCGGCGGCGGTGGGCGTGGATATCGGTTGCGGGATGATTGCGGTGCGCACGTCGCTGACTGCAAGCGACCTGCCGGATAACCTCAGCGGGCTGCGCAGCGCCATTGAGCATGCCGTGCCGCACGGGCGCACCAGCGCACGCGGCCAGCGGGATAAAGGGGCGTGGAACCGCGCGCCGCAGGAAGTGGACGCGCACTGGACGCACCTGGCGCCGCGCTTTAAGCGGATCACCGATAAATATCCGAATCTGCTGAAAACCAACAACTATCAGCATCTGGGCACGCTGGGTACCGGCAACCACTTTATCGAGGTTTGTCTGGACGAGCAGCAGCGAGTGTGGGTCATGCTGCACAGCGGCTCGCGCGGCGTGGGTAACGCCATCGGCACCCACTTCATCGCGCTTGCTCAGAAAGATATGCAGCGCCATATCGCTAACCTGCCGGATCGCGATCTCGCTTATTTTGAAGAGGGAAGCAAGCATTATGCGGATTACATCGAAGCCGTCGAATGGGCGCAGGATTTCGCGCGCCATAACCGCGAAGTGATGATGTCCCGCGTGCTGGCGGCGCTGTCTCAGGTCATCAAGAAACCCTTTATGACCCAGCAGGAGGCGGTGAACTGCCACCATAACTATGTGCAGAAAGAGCGTCATTTCGGCGAGGATGTGCTGGTGACGCGCAAAGGCGCTGTCTCCGCGCAGAAAGGACAGATGGGGATTATCCCCGGTTCGATGGGCGCGAAAAGCTTTATCGTGCGCGGTCTGGGCAACGAAGAGAGTTTCTGCTCCTGTAGCCACGGCGCCGGGCGCACCATGAGCCGAACGGCGGCGAAAAAGCGCTTTACGGTGGAAGATCAGATCCGCGCCACCGCGCACGTGGAGTGTCGCAAAGACAGCGACGTTATCGATGAAATTCCGATGGCGTATAAAGATATCGATGCGGTGATGGCCGCTCAGGCCTCATTGGTGGAAGTGGTGCATACCCTGCGCCAGGTGGTTTGCGTAAAAGGATAAAAAAATGGAACTGAACGGCGTTGATGCCGCCATGCGGGAGCGCGTGCGACACGTGCTGAAAGAAGTGGAAGCACGCTACGGCGTGAAGGTGCTGTACGCCTGTGAATCAGGCAGCCGCGGCTGGGGCTTCGCCTCGCCGGACAGTGATTACGATGTGCGCTTTCTTTATGTGCATCCGCCCGAGTGGTATTTACGCGTTGATGCGCCGCGCGACGTCATCGAGTTGCCAATAGACGACACGCTGGACGTCTGCGGCTGGGAGTGGCGCAAAGCGCTCGGGCTGCTCAAGCGCGCTAACCCGACGCTTATCGAATGGCTCGATTCGCCAGTGGTCTATCAGCAGGATGAAAAGGTCATCGCCGCGCTGCGTGAACAGGTGCCTGCATGGTTCTCCGCAGAGCGGGCGCGCTGGCACTACTACTCAATGGCGCGGAAAAACTTCCGCAGCTATTTGCAGGGCGATACGGTGCGGCTGAAGAAATATTTCTACGTGTTGCGCCCGCTGCTGGCGGTTCGCTGGATAGAAGCGGGTAAGGGTGCGCCGCCGATGCGTTTTGTCGAATTGCTGGACGGCGTCGTGACCGATCCGCTGCTGCGTCAGGAAATAGACGCGCTGCTGGCGAGAAAACAGCGTGCGGGCGAGGCGGAGTATGGCGCGGCGATGCCGCGGATACAGGCTTTTATCACGCAGGAGCTGGCGCGCGGCGAAACGCCGCCCGACCTGCCGCATAGTGAAAAGGCCTGCGCGACCAGGTTAGATACGCTGCTTTATGAAACGGTAATGGCCTGACATTGTCAGGCCATTTTTTTATCACTCGAACAGGTTGTGATGCAGCTTCTGCACTACCTGCTCCGCTTCCGCGCCGGGCACCAGGAAACAGAGGTTATGGCTGGAGGCGCCGTAGCAGATCATGCGGATGTTGAACGGCTCCATCACGCCGAAGACTTCTTTGCCCACGCCGCACGCTTTCGACAGATCGTTGCCAATCAGCGCCACCAGCGCCAGGTTCTCTTCCACCTCCACGCGACAGAGCGAAGAGAGCTCCGTTAGCAGCGCCTGCGTCAGCAGCGTATCGCCGGTTGAGGTGGAACCGGTAGTGTCGAGCGTCAGCGCCACGCTCACTTCCGAGGTGGTTATCAAATCAACGGAGATATTGTGGCGCGCCAGGATGCTGAAGACTTCGGCAAGAAAACCGCGCGAGTGCAGCATATTCAGGCTGTGCAGCGTCAGCAGCGTTTGCTTGCGGCGCAGCGCCAGCGCGCGGAATAGCGGCGGGTTGGCGGTTTCGTTGCACACCAGCGTGCCGCCGGCTTTCGGGTCTTTGCTGGAGCCGACAAACACCGGGATATCGCTGCGCACGGCGGGCAGCAGCGTGGCCGGGTGCAGCACTTTCGCGCCAAACGTCGCCATCTCCGCCGCTTCTTCAAAAGCGATTTCATCAATGCGTTTCGCCGCGGGCACGACGCGCGGGTCGGTGGTGTAAATGCCGGGCACGTCGGTCCAGATATCGACGCGGCTTGCCTGCAACGCTTCGCCAAGGAGCGCGGCGGTATAATCGCTGCCGCCGCGGCCAAGCGTCGTGGTGCGGCCTTTCGCTTCACTGCCGATAAAGCCCTGGGTGATGATGAGCCCCTCGGCGAGGCGCGGCTTCAGCTGTAACGTCGAGAGCTCAGAAAGCGCCGTTACATCCGGCTCGGCGCGGCCAAAGCGATCGCTGGTGCGCATCACTTTGCGCACGTCGAACCACTGCGCTTCCACGTGGCGTTCGCGCAGGATCTCGACAAAAAGCAGGGTAGACATCAGCTCGCCGTGGCTGACCAGCTCATCAGTCAACGCATGAGAGGTGGCAAGCGACGCGGCCTCAGAAAGGGTGGCGATGTTTTCCAGCAGGCGGTCAATCTCTTCGCGGATAACCGTCGGGTTTTGCAGCCGCTCAACAATGTCGTACTGGATTTTGCGAATGGCGTCGAGCTTGACGAAGCGCTCGGTCGCTTCCAGCCCTTCGGCCAGCGCCACCAGCAGATTGGTCACGCCCGCGGAAGCGGAAAGCACCACCAGACGCACGGCCTCATCGGAAAGCACCACGTCGGCGCTGCGGTTCATGGCGTCGAAATCCGCCACGCTGGTGCCGCCAAATTTCGCGACCACTAAAGAATCTGTCATAACAACCTCGTGTCAGGGGGCCATAGCGCATGGCGTATAAAGTATTCAGCCCTGGAACAAGGAGAGAGCGGTAAGGGGGCGGACGCAGGCGGGAAAACCACAACCACATACACCCAGAAGCGCTCCACCTTGCGAAACGTTCGACTGCTGACGTTTCGGGTGACAACCCAGGGGATTCAGCCCCTGTAGCCGATAGCGAACGTTGCCAGACGCCACGCTACCTCGGCGTCGCTCCCCCTCCCGTGCCGTCTTTGGAGTGGCTCCTCGGACACGATACCTGGGCGACGCGCCTCTTCTGGCGATACTCTGCGCCTTTCGTCCTGCCGCGGCGTTGGCTTTCCTCGCTCACCCCAGTCACATACTTTTGTATGCTCTTGGGGATTCGCTGCGTCGCCGTCTTGCGGCAAAACGAAATGCTGGAGTATCAGGATACTCTTTGCTTTTTGTTCTTCCGCGGCATGTTTTACCGTGGCAAAACGAAATGCTGGAGTATCAGGTTTGTTCAGTGGGCATAGCGCGACACCGAAACAACCTAAAATTTACCGGCTGACAACGCGCAGCGCGCTTCGGACCGGTATTTATTCATAAATAAAGGGTTAGCAGGGTTATTGTCAACGATACGGTCATGGGGATTTTTCATGTTGCGCCGCCTGCCAGGAAAATAACTTATAACAGCTATACTTTCGTCTTAACCGGCACGGTGGCGCGCAACCAACGCCATGATAAAAATCATCACAATTCCAGCCACAAGCGCTACAATCGACCGCAGTTTCAATTCTCAAATCACAAGAGTATTGCTATGAAAAACATCAATCCGAAGCAGACCTCCGCCTGGCAGGCGCTAGAGCAACACTATGCAGAGATGAAGGATGTAAAAATCGCCGATCTGTTCGCCAAAGACGCCGACCGCTTCAGCAAATTCTCCGCCACGTTCAATGACCTGATGCTGGTCGACTATTCCAAAAACCGCATTACCGAAGAGACTCTCAGCAAGCTGCAGGCGCTGGCGAAAGAGACCGACCTGGCGGGCGCCATCAAATCGATGTTCTCCGGTGAAAAGATCAACCGCACCGAAGACCGCGCCGTGCTGCACGTGGCGCTGCGCAACCGTAGCAATACGCCGATCCTGGTGGACGGCAAAGATGTGATGCCGGAAGTGAACGCCGTGCTGGAGAAGATGAAAAAATTCTCCGAGGCCATTATCTCCGGGCAGTGGAAAGGCTATACCGGCAAGCCGATTACCGACGTGGTGAACATCGGCATCGGCGGCTCCGACTTAGGCCCGTTCATGGTGACCGAAGCGCTGCGCCCCTATAAAAACCACCTTAACATGCACTTTGTCTCTAACGTCGATGGCACCCACATCGCCGAAGTGCTGAAAAAAGTGAACCCGGAAACCACCCTGTTCCTCGTGGCTTCCAAAACCTTTACTACCCAGGAAACCATGACCAACGCCCACAGCGCGCGCGACTGGTTCCTGAAAACCGCGGGCGATCAGCAGCACGTGGCGAAACACTTCGCGGCGCTCTCTACTAATGCCAAAGCGGTGGGCGATTTCGGCATCGATACCGCCAACATGTTCGAATTCTGGGACTGGGTCGGCGGCCGTTACTCCCTGTGGTCGGCGATTGGCCTTTCCATCATTCTCTCCGTGGGCTTTGACAACTTTGTTGAACTGCTCAGTGGCGCACATGAGATGGATAAACACTTCTCCACCGCCGCGCCTGAACAAAACTTGCCGGTGCTGCTGGCGCTGATTGGCATCTGGTACAACAACTTCTTTGGCGCTGAAACCGAAGCCATTCTGCCGTACGACCAGTACATGCACCGCTTTGCCGCCTACTTCCAGCAGGGCAACATGGAATCCAACGGCAAGTTTGTCGACCGCAACGGCAACCCGGTGGATTACCAGACCGGCCCTATCATCTGGGGCGAGCCGGGCACCAACGGCCAGCATGCGTTCTATCAGTTGATCCACCAGGGCACTAAGCTGGTACCGTGCGATTTCATCGCGCCGGCCGTCACCCATAATCCGCTTTCCGACCACCACCAGAAACTGCTGTCCAACTTCTTCGCCCAGACCGAAGCGCTGGCGTTTGGCAAATCTCGCGACGTGGTGGAGCAGGAATTCCGCGACCAGGGTAAAGACCCGGCGCAGCTGGATCACGTGGTGCCGTTTAAGGTGTTTGAAGGCAACCGCCCGACCAACTCCATCCTGCTGCGTGAAATCACGCCGTTCAGCCTGGGCGCGCTGATTGCGCTTTATGAACACAAGATCTTCACCCAGGGCGCTATCCTGAACATCTTCACCTTCGACCAGTGGGGCGTGGAATTAGGTAAACAGCTGGCCAACCGCATCCTGCCGGAGCTTGGCGACGATAACGCGATCGACAGCCACGACAGCTCCACCAACGGACTGATTAACCGCTACAAAGCGTGGCGCGCGTAATTAACGTGTTGTGCTGAATAATGCCGGCCTGAGCGCCGGCATTTTTTATCGGAGAAATCCCGTTGTGGCGGCAAATCAGGGTCGCCCGGCTTTGAGGTTAATCTGAAAAAGCGTTTTTACCCTTTCATTTTATCAGGGGAATTTAGGATTAAACGGATTGGATGTTTTTAAGAATATATTTTAACTATTTGAATAATATTATCTTTTAATTAAATTGCTGCGCTCAACATTTTCATTTTATCTATTTGTCCTAAAACCCACCGCTTATTTCCCGATGCCATAAACCGGCAGGCGTTGTTGTGTATACTCGATTGCGCCTGAAACCCTTTTCGGGCACATCTCCATTCATTCAATGAAGGGAAATTGTTATGAAAAAAATCGTTTATGGCATTTTTGCCATAGCAGCGCTGGGCGCGACTGCGGCTAATGCGGAGCCGGTAGCCACCGGTGACGCGGCAGGCGCAGCGGCGACGTCGGTGTCAGTAGGCTCCTCTACTGCAACGACCGCCAGCACTGTCGGGTCGGTTGTCGGCGTGGCGCTCGCTGCGACCGGTGGCGGCGACGGTTCTAACACCGGGACCACCACCACAACCACCACCAGCACCACGCAGTAACCTTCGGTGCTTTAACCATAACCACACTACGGTGTGGTTATTTTGACTCCCTGAGGAAATGTCGTGAAGCGACTCGCGATTGTGATGCTCTGCCTGCTGCTCCAGGCCTGTTCCTCCAATATCAAAGGAATGGCAACTTCTTTCTGGCGCGGCGTAACAGGCGCGGATGGCGTCCATCTGACAGACGACGATATTCAAAATATGCCCTATGCCAGCCAGTACATGACGTTAAACAACGGCCCGCAGCTGTTTGTGGTGCTGGCATTCTCGGAAAACGGCCAGCAAAAATGGGTCACCCAGGACCAGACCACGCTGATAACCCAGCATGGACGCCTGGTGAAAACCCTCAATCTTCGCGACAACCTGATTAGCGTAACGAACATCAACGACGATCCACTGCTGAAAGCGAACCAGATTGTTGACGGCGCAGGCTGGACCCGCGTGATGGGCTGGACGGAGCGCGGTCAGACGCGTTACGCCACGGCGCGCTCAACCTTTACCTGGGACGGAACGGACAGCATACAGGTGGGCAGCGAGTCCACGCCGGTTCGCGTGCTGGATGAAGAGGTGACCACCGAGGCGGCAAGCTGGCATAACCGCTACTGGGTAGACAGCGAAGGCGCGATCCGTCAGTCGAAGCAGTACCTTGGCGCAGGTTATTTCCCGGTTACCACTATCCTGTTGAAGGCGGCAAAAGAATGAGAACAGCAGCCCTCGCATCACTTATTTTAAGCCTGGGCAGCCTGTCGGCTTTTGCCGCAGGCACCATTACGGTTTATCCCGAACACGCACAGCCCCTGAAAGTCACCGGCGCACAGACGCTCGCCGATCTCGTTACCCAACCCCAGCTTACGCAAAGCTGGTGGCCGGGCGCGGTTATCAGCGAACGTCAGGCGAGCGCCGTGGCGCAACAGCAGCATCAGGCGTTGCTGGGGCGGCTGGCGGCGCTTTCGGCCGATGAAGACGCCGACGATGCCGCCGCCATTAACAGTGTGCGCCAGCAACTTGCCGCAATAAAAGTAACTGGCCGCCAGTTTATTACGCTGGACCCGGACAGCGTGCGCGTAAGCCCTGGCAACAACGTGCCGCTGGAGGGTGACTACTCGCTGTGGGTGGGACCGCAGCCGACCACCGTTACGCTGATGGGGCTGGTGAACGCGCCAGGCCCGAAGCCCTTCACGCCTGGAAAATCGGTCGTGGATTATCTGGATGAGGTGAGCCGTCTTAGCGGCGGCGAGCGCAGCTATGCCTGGGTCGTCTACCCTGACGGGCGCACGCAAAAGACGCCTGTCGCTTACTGGAACAAACGTCACGTGGAGCCGATGCCCGGCAGCATTATTTTTCTGGGCTTCGCCGAGCACACCTTTACCTCTTCTTATGACGATCTGAACGAGCAGATACTTCGCTCGCTGACGCAGCGGATACCGGATTGATGAAGAAACGCTATTTTTACAGTTTGCTGGCGCTGTCGGTCTCCTGCGCCTGCCATGCAGAAACCTATCCCGCGCCCGTCGGTCCTTCACAGTCCGATTTTGGCGGCGTGGGCTTAATGCAAACCCCTACGGCGCGCATGGCGCGGGAAGGGGAACTGAGTCTCAACTACCGCGATAACGATCAGTACCGCTACTATTCCGCTTCCGTGCAGCTCTTCCCGTGGCTGGAAACCACGCTGCGCTACACCGACGTGCGGACTAAAAACTACAGTAACGTCGAGTCGTTCTCCGGCAATCAGACCTATAAAGATAAAGCCTTCGACGTGAAGCTGCGGCTGTGGGAAGAGGGCTACTTCCTGCCGCAGGTCGCGGTGGGGGCGCGCGATTTGGGCGGTACGGGGTTGTTTGACGGTGAATATGTGGTGGCGAACAAAGCCTGGGGGCCGTTTGATTTCTCGCTCGGCTTAGGCTGGGGCTATCTGGGCACCAGCGGCAACGTGAAAAACCCGTTCTGCGAATATGACGACAAATTTTGCTACCGCGATCCGAGTTACCAGAAAGCGGGCTCCATCGACGGCAGCGCCATGTTCCACGGCCCGGCGGCGATTTTCGGCGGCGTTGAATACCAGACGCCATGGCAGCCGCTGCGCCTGAAGCTTGAGTATGAAGGCAATAACTACAGCGAAGATTTCGCCGGTAAAATCGACCAGAAGAGCAAGTTTAACGTGGGCGCGATTTACCGCGTCGCCGACTGGGCGGATGTTAACCTGAGCTACGAGCGCGGTAACACGCTGATGTTCGGCTTTACGCTGCGCACCAACTTCAACGATCTGCGTCCTTCTTATAACGATAATCGCCGTCCGGCGTATCAGCCGCAGCCGCAGGAGGCGATTCTTCAGCACAGCGTCGTGGCGAACCAGCTTACCTCGCTGAAGTACAACGCCGGGCTGAACAACCCGCAGATTCAGGTAAAAGGCGACACGCTGTACGTGACCGGCGAGCAGTCCAAATACCGCGATTCGCAGGAAGGCATTGAGCGCGCGAACCGCATCATCATGAACGACCTGCCGGAAGGGGTGCGCACTATTCGCGTCACCGAAACGCGCCTCAACATGCCGCAGGTTACCACGGAAACCGACGTGGCGAGCCTGAAGCGTCATCTGGAAGGCGAGCCGCTCGGCCATGAAACGGAGCTGGTGCAAAAACGCATGGAGCCGGTGGTGCCGGAAAGCACCGAGCAGGGCTGGTACATTGAGAAGCCGCGCTTTAATTTCTCGCTCAATCCGGTATTGAACCAGTCTGTCGGCGGGCCGGAAAACTTCTACATGTATCAGGTGGGCGTGATGGCCACGGCGGATTTGTGGCTAACCGATCACCTGCTGACGACCGGCAGCCTGTTCGCCAACATTGCCAACAACTATGGCAAGTTTAACTACACCAACCCGCCGAACGACTCGGCGCTGCCACGCGTGCGCACCCACGTACGTGAGTATGTAGAGAATGACTATTACGTTAACAACGCCCAGGCCAACTACTTCCAGTACCTGGGGAACGGCTGGTACGGGCAGGTTTACGGCGGTTATCTGGAAACGATGTACGGCGGCGCGGGGGCGGAAGTGCTTTATCGTCCGGTGGACAGCAACTGGGCCTTTGGTCTGGATGCGAACTACGTGAAACAGCGCGACTGGACCAGCCCGCAGAACATGATGAAGTTCACTGACTACAGCGTGAAAACCGGTCATCTGACCGCCTACTGGACGCCGCCGTTTGCCCAGGATGTGCTGATTAAAGCAAGCGTAGGGCAATATCTGGCGGGCGACAAAGGCGGCACGCTGGAGATAGCCAAACACTTCGACAGCGGCATCGTGGTCGGCGGTTACGCCACTATCACCAACGTTTCGCCGGATGAGTACGGTGAAGGGGACTTCACCAAAGGGGTTTACGTTTCCGTGCCGTTCGATCTCTTCTCCGGTGGCGCAACGCGCAGCCGCGCGGCGATTGGCTGGACGCCACTCACCCGCGACGGCGGCCAGATGCTGGGCCGTAAGTTTGACCTCTACAGCATGACCAGCGATAAGAGCGTGAATTTCCGCTAAGCGGGCATCACCCCTCACCCTAACCCTCTCCCCACAGGGGAGAGGGGCGTGGCTGGCGACCCGGTCAGGAGGGACTTTTTCTGCAAGGGCAAGAGCGCGCCACAGACCCGCGCGTTTTTCTCCCCCTTCCTCCCTGGAAGCGGGCTGGGTGAGGGTAGCAACGCTACAGCCGGCGCAAAAGCCGCGCCGGGTTACCGGCGTAGACCCCTTTCTCGGTAAGCGATTTGGTCACCACGCTGCCTGCGCCGATGACCGCGCCGTCGCATATGGAAACGGCGAGAATGGTGGCGCCGCTGCCAATCGACACGTTATCGCCAATCACGATTTTCCCCCAGCTTTCACGGTCCGGGTTGGGTTTGCCTTCGCGAAACATATCGTTGGCGAACATCACCCCATGGCCGATAAAGCAGTTTTCACCAATGACGACTGACTCGCAAATAAAGGCGTGCGACTGAACGCGGGTGTTGCGGCCAATGCGCGTGCGGCTTTGGATCTCGACAAACGGGCCGATGAAGACCCCGTCGCACAGTTCGCAGTCGTAAAGGTTGGCGGGCTCGTAAATCACCACGTTGCGGCCCACGGTGACGTTTTTTACGCCAACGCTGCGGCGCGTCGGCTCCTCAGGCATGTTCATCAAGCGCTTTCCCCATAACAAACAGCACGCTCTGCTGCGTGGCGCTGCTGAATATCGTCTGCGTGAGCATCTTCATTCCCCGGGCGTCATAAAAACGGCGCGCTCCCGCATTCGCCTCCAGCACTTCCAGCCACAGCCAGCGTTCATTCTCTGCCCGTGCTTCGCGCAGGATAGCCTGCCAGAACTGCTCGCCGTAGCCTTTGCCCGTCTCACCCGGCATCAGGTAAAGCTTGTGCAGCAGAGCGCCGGTATACGTTTGCTCCGGCACAGGTTTTCGCCAGGATATTTTTGCGAAGCCTGCCGGGCGCTCCGCTTCGGCAATCAGCCAGCGGGTGCCGACAGCGCTCAGGCTTTGCTGCAGCGCCGCTACGCTATATTCCGCGGCGATAAAATCATTGAGCTCTTCTTCGCGGCGCCATAAATGCGCGAAGTGATGACGATAGGTACAAGACCCCATTTCGCTTAGCAGCGGGGCGTCATCAACCGTAGCGTGGCGAAATGTCAGGTGCATTTACGCCTCCGTGCCAAAAATAGCCTGCAGGCGCGTCCACTCCCGGCGCAGCGCGCTGTGTGGGCTGGTCAGCACCTTCGGGTGTGAAAGCAGGTTTTTCGCGCCCGCCATCGAAGCCTGCGCCAGCGCCACGCAACCTGCCCCTTCATCAAGCGCCTGCTGCGCCCGTTCGGCTATCAACTTGAAGTACTCCGCCATCTGGCCGGCCTTAAATGTCTCCCACGCGTGCGGGATAAGCTCTATCGCCAGCGGCGCCTTCGGCGCTACCGCACGAAACAGCGCGGCGGTGGGTTTAATGGTGGTGGGCGCGGCGCACAGCACCACGATGGGCTCTCCCGCTTTGGCGGCTTCCTGCGCCAGCGCGAGGTCGACACGCACAATGCCCGGGTCCTGCGCCAGGTAGTTGGCCGCAGAGCCCAGCGTGGAGCAGGTGAGCAGCACCACATCGGCATCGGTGCGCAGCTCCGCCAGGGCGGCGATGGTCTCTTTCTCGATTTCCGGCGTCATGCCGCCTGCCGCTTCCGCCTGGGCGAGCAGATGCGCCATCACCTGATGTTTTAACGTGCCTTCGGGAATATTCAGGTCCCGCGCCGCTTGCTCAAAAACGTCGACGTTGCTTTGCGCCGTATGCAGACAGGCAATTTTCATTGTTTTCCCTTTTGAAAGAATGAATAACAAAACCTCTAACTGTGGTAGAGCGAGACGACCTGCGCAAAAGATAAACAAAAAATATGGATCTATGTCACATTTTTCACGTATAACAGCCTCGGGAACGCAGATTATGAGGTGCAGTTATGATGTTCATCTCTTCGCGCGCACGGGTAGAGCTTATCTCTACCATCCTCCAGACGGTGCTTAACCTGGGGCTGATGAGCCTGGGTCTTATCCTGGTGATTTTTCTTGGCAAGGAGACGCTGCACCTTGCCGATGTGCTCTTTTCGCCCAATGAGCAGGCCAGCAAATATGAGCTGGTGGAAGGGCTGGTGGTCTATTTCCTCTACTTTGAGTTTATTGCCCTGATTGTGAAATATTTCCAGTCCGGCTTTCACTTTCCGCTGCGCTATTTCGTCTACATCGGCATTACCGCTATCGTGCGGCTGATTATTGTCGACCATAAATCGCCCATGGACGTGCTGATTTATTCCGGCGCGATTTTGCTGCTGGTGCTGGCCCTGTGGCTGTGTAATTCAAAGCGACTGAAGCGCGAATAAAAATGGCGGCCCAGGGGCCGCCGAAAATAGAAAACAAGTCAGGGATAAGACTGAGGGTTACAGTGGCACTACGTTGATGAAAGCAAATTAACCTTTTACGCCTCCCGCCGTCAGGCCGCTGACCAGCCAGCGCTGCGCCAGCAGGAAGACCACGGTGATGGGAATGGCGGAAAGCACCGCCGCCGCCGCGAAGTCGCCCCACAGGTAGTTTTGCGGGTTGAGGTACTGCTGCATCCCTACCGCCAGCGTGTAGCTATTCACATCACGCAGCAGCAGCGAGGCGACCGGCACTTCGGTGATGGCGGCGATAAACGACAGAATAAACACCACCGCAAGGATAGGCACCGAGAGCGGCAACAGCACCAGGCGGAAGGCCTGCCAGGGCGTTGCGCCATCCAGCGCTGCCGCTTCTTCCAGCGACCCGTCGATGGTTTCGAAATAGCCTTTTATCGTCCAGACGTGCAGCGCGATGCCGCCAAGGTAGGCGAAGATCACCCCGCCATGGGTGTTCAGGCCGATAAACGGAACGTACTGACCGAGCCTGTCGAACAACGCATAGAGCGCTACCAGCGACAGCACCGCTGGAAACATCTGGAAAATCAACATTCCTTTGAGCAACGCCGATTTCCCGGCGAAGCGCATGCGGGCGAACGCGTAAGCGCAGGTGGTAGAGAGCGCCACGATGCCGACTGCGGTAATGCCCGCGATTTTCACCGAGTTCCACAGCCACAGCAGCACCGGGAAGGGCGGCGGCAGCACGCGGCCGTCGGCGTGCGTTACGCTAAAGCCGAGCGCCAGTTTCCAGTGTTCCCAGGAAACCTGTTCCGGGATCAAACTGCCGGTGGCGAAGTTGCCGGGGCGCAGCGAAATAGCGATAACCATCAGCAGCGGAAACATAATGGCGGCGATAAACGCCAGCAGCAGCAGATGCGTGACCAGCAGGCGCAGCTTCTGGGATTTCGGTTGAACCATAGCCATGTGTCGTCCTCCTTAATCGAACTTAATGCGCGTGGCTTTGAGGTTAACAATCGCGAGCGCGCCCACCAGCAGGAAAATCAGCGTGGCGATGGCGGCCGCGAGGCCGAAGTCCTGACCGCCGCCGCCTTCAAAGGCGATGCGGTAGGTATAGCTCACCAGCAGATCCGTGTAGCCTGCAGGCGTGGTCGTGCCAAGACGGTCCGGTCCGCCGTTGGTTAACAGCAAAATGAGCACGAAGTTATTAAAGTTAAAGGCGAAGCTTGCGATCATCAGCGGCGTGAGCGGCTTAATCAGCAGCGGCAGCGTGATTTTAAAGAAGTTCTGGAACGGACCGGCGCCGTCCATCGCCGAGGCTTCATAGAGATCGTCCGGGATAGCCTTCAGCAGCCCCATGCAGAGGATCATCATGTACGGATAGCCAAGCCAGGTGTTGACGATGATTATCATGGTGCGCGCGGTGGTCGGGTCGGTAAACCAGGCGGGCTTAATGCCAAACAGCGCGTTCAGCATCATGTTTATCTCGCCAAAGCTTTGGTTAAACAGGCCCTTGAAGATAAGAATGGAGATAAACGACGGCACGGCGTAAGGCAAAATCAGCAGCAGGCGGTAAACCGCTTTGCCTTTCAGCGCCTCCCATTGCACCAGGCAGGCCAGCACCATACCGACGGCGACGGTCAGCAGCACTGTCAGCGTTGAGAACACCACCGTCCAGACGAAGATGGCGAAGAAGGGCTGCTGGATGCCTTCATCAGTAAAGACGCGCAGGAAGTTATCCCAGCCGATAGTCACGGTATAGCCGGGGCTGAGCTTTTCGCCATCCCAGTTGCCGTCGGCGTTAATGGCCTGATAGAAGCCGATATCGTTATTCGGACGGTACTTCACGCCGCTCTGGTTGTTGGTGAGCGTGCCGTCTTCAGCCTGCGTATAGAGCGGCCGGGTACCGGAGAACTGGCGCAGCGAGCTCATCACCAGCTGGCTGTCGTCCGGCAGCACGGCGGTTATCTGGTTCAGCGCCTGGCGGTTCTGGGTGATAACGCGAAGCGTGGCGCGCTCGCCTGTCGGCAGCACCTGCGCTTCTTTCATTGTAAGCTTCTGCTCGCCGCCAAAACTGAAGGCGTCGGAGAGATAATGTTTGCCGCTTTCGCCGTCGGTTAACGCCAGCTGCCATTTGTCCCCCTGCGGATAAAGACCGAAGTTAAGGCTTTTCCCCGCCTGGTATTTGCGATCCATCAACACTTCCCGGGCGCGCTCCTGAGTGAGCTGGTTGGTGCTGCTGTAGTTGGTGAAAGCGATGGCGATAGTGCAGACCAGCGGAAAGAGGACAAACAGCCCCATTCCGGCAAAGCCCGGGTAAACATAACGCCACGCATAGGCGCGGCGGTTGGCGAAGATATAGAGGCCGGCGGAACTTAACACCAGCGTCATGATGGCGAACAGGTACTCCCCCTGGGCGTACATCAATACCACAAGATAGGCCACCAGCAGGCCGAGCAGCGCGACAACCGCCCATTTCAGCGCATCGCTTTGCCACCAGTGGGTCTTTTTAACAACATCCATGGGGTTCTTCCTCAACTGCAATGAATACTTGTGTTGCCTGGCGACGGCACGCCGCCGTCATTAAATGGCGGGCGGACAACGCGCCGCCCGCCGGAGTTAATTACTTAGCGATACGGCTCTGTGCGTCTTTCAGCGCCGCGTCGACGGTCTGGCGACCGCTTACTGCGTTAATAACCGCTGTGGCCGTTTTCGGCGTTTTTCATGGTGGCGGCGATGCGCGGATCTTTCTCAAGCTTCGTCTGGAAAGATTTCAGCGCCACGGCGCCAAGCGGTTTGTCCTTGTTCACCTGGTCGAGGCGTATCCGCGTTCATGTTTTTGTTTTTGATCATGTCGACCAGGAAGTTCAGGCCCGCTTTGGCGCCCGCGCTGTCCACGCCCACATCTTTCACGTCATATTTGCCGTCGGCGAATTTAAAGGCGTAACCGCCATCGGCAGCGATGGTAGATCAGCGACAGCGATTCCACTGCCACCGGGTAAGCGATGATTTTGCCGTTGTAGCGGACGGCGTCCCAGGCGAACGGCACGATTTTGTCCTGGAAGGCTTTATCCGGGCTGACTTCCGCCAGCAGGCCGGACTGCGCGTAGCCGCCGAAGCGGTCATGGGCCCAGAAGATAATGTCCGGGCCGTCGCCCGTGGCGGCGACCTGCGGGTATTTCTCTTCCAGCTTATCCGGGTGCTCCACCGTCACCTTGATACCGGTGTCCTTTTCAAACACTCCCATCCTTTTTGAGGGTTTGCGCGTGGATACACGTAATGGCTTTACCTGTACCAGTCTGGGCATCTGACAAGCGCTTCTCATCCTCCTTTGCTCTACGCCCCACCCCCTCAGAGTGTGATCGCGATTCCATAAACGCAGGTTATGTGGCGCAGCGCACGTAAATGCGCCTCGTTTTTTGAAGGCTCCATCACGAAAATCCCCGCCAGCCGCGGCCTGGCGTGGCAGAGGCGAGTCGCTCATCCTCCCGCCTCCTCCCCCATAAAAAAGCCAGGGGGTGGAGGATTTCCGTGCTTTATGAATCCCGCATAGTCACGGCATCCTGGCTGTTTTCAGTGAAAAGTTTGAGGTTAAAGGGAGAGAGGGATGGCAAGCGTTCAGCTGCGCAATGTAACTAAATCCTGGGGCGAGGTTGTGGTGTCGCGAGACATCAACCTGGATATCGCCGAAGGGGAGTTCGTGGTATTTGTCGGGCCTTCCGGCTGCGGCAAATCAACGCTGCTGCGCATGATTGCCGGGCTGGAGACCATCACCAGCGGCGACCTGCATATCGGACAAAAACGCATGAATGACGTGCCGCCTTCCGAGCGCGGCGTGGGCATGGTGTTTCAGTCTTATGCGCTCTATCCCCATCTCTCCGTTGCTGAAAACATGTCCTTTGGCCTGAAACTCGCAGGGGTGAAGAAAGACGCCATTAATCAGCAGGTGACGCAGGTCGCGGAAGTGCTGCAGCTCGCGCATCTGCTGGACAGACGTCCGAAAGCGCTTTCCGGCGGCCAGCGCCAGCGCGTAGCGATTGGCCGTACGCTGGTGGCGGAGCCGAGCGTTTTCCTGCTCGACGAACCGCTTTCTAACCTCGATGCCGCGCTGCGCGTGCAGATGCGCATTGAGATCTCCCGCCTGCACAAGCGACTTGGCCGCACGATGATTTACGTCACCCACGACCAGGTGGAAGCGATGACGCTTGCCGACAAAATCGTGGTGCTCGACGCCGGGCGCGTCGCCCAGGTGGGTAAGCCGCTTGAGCTTTATCACTACCCGGCGGACCGCTTCGTCGCGGGCTTTATCGGATCGCCAAAAATGAACTTCCTGCCGGTAAAAGTGACCGCCACCGCCATCGATCAGGTGCAGGTCGAGCTGCCGAACCGCCAGCATGTCTGGCTGCCGGTGGACAGCGAAGGCGTGAACGTGGGCGCCAATATGTCTCTTGGCATCCGCCCGGAACACTTGCTGCCGAGCGATATCGCCGACGTCACTCTCGAAGGCGAAGTGCAGGTGGTCGAACAGCTCGGCCATGAGACTCAGATACATATCCAGATCCCGGCTTTGCGTCAGAACCTGGTTTACCGCCAGAACGACGTGGTGCTGGTACAAGAGGGTGCCACATTCGCCATCGGCTTACCGCCGGAGCGCTGCCATCTGTTCCGAGAAGATGGCACCGCCTGCCGTCGGCTGCACAAAGAGCCGGGCGTTTAAGCATTCCCGATTACAAAGAAAAGCAATGATCTCAGGAGATAGAATGATGATTACTCTGCGCAAACTCCCCGTGGCGGTGGCCGTCATGGCAGGCATCTTGTCTGCTCAGGCAGGCGCTGTCGATTTCAAAGGTTATGCTCGTTCCGGCATCGGCTGGACGGGTAGTGGCGGCGAACAACAGTGTTTTCAGGCGACTGGTGCTGATGCTAAATACCGTTTGGGTAACGAATGTGAGACCTATGCGGAAATTAAGTTAGGTCAGGAAGTCTGGAAAGAAGGCGACAAGAGCTTCTACTTTGACTCAAATATTGGTTACAGAACTAATCAGCTAAACGACTTTGAAAATACCGATACGCCTGCTGTCCGCGAATTTAACGTTGTAGGTAAGAACCTGATCGACGCTCTGCCTGGCGCCAATATCTGGGCAGGTAAGCGCTTCTACCAGCGTCATGACGTACACATGATCGACTTCTACTACTGGGATATTTCTGGCCCGGGCGCGGGTCTGGAAAACATTGATGTCGGTATCGGTAAACTCTCCCTGGCTGCGACCCGCTCAAGCGAACAGGGCGGTTCTTCAGCCTTTGGCGACCGCGATGCTAATGGGGTGCGGACCTATAACAACGAAGTACCAAACGACGTTTTTGACGTACGTTTAGCAGGGCTGGAAACCAACCCGAACGGTGTACTGGAGTTAGGCGTTGATTACGGTCACACCAATATTCCGGATGATTATTACCTGGCTCCAGGCGCAACCAAAGATGGCTGGATGTTTACAGGTGAGCATACTCAGACTATCGGCACCGGCTTTAACAAGTTTGTGCTCCAGTACGCGACCGACTCTATGATTTCCCAGGGCAAAGGCCAGGCTCGCGGCGGCTCTGTGGATAATGACGGCAGCCTGATCCGTGTCCTTGACCACGGTTCAATCTCACTGGGCGATCGTTGGGACATGATGTATGTCGCTATGTACCAGGATATCGATCGTGACAACAATCGCGGTAACACTTGGTGGACCGTGGGTATCCGTCCAATGTTCAAATGGACGCCGATCATGAGCACCCTGCTGGAAGTGGGCTACGACAATGTGAAATCTCAGCAGGTTGATGAGCATAACGACCAGTACAAAATCACCCTGGCCCAGCAATGGCAGGCAGGCGACAGCATCTGGTCCCGTCCGGCTATCCGCGTATTCGCAACTTACGCCAAGTGGGACGAGAACTGGGGTTATGTTAAAGCGTCTAACGGATCCACGACTTCTGAGGCCGTTACCTCTGGTACTTTCACCCAGTTTGGTAACAGCAGCCGTGGCGACAGCGATGAGTGGAGCTTCGGCGCTCAGATGGAAATCTGGTGGTAATCCGCATCATCTTAGCTGTACCAGAGAGGGGCGAAAGCCCCTCTTTACCCTCACAAGTTAAGTTATTCAGGATGCGGCGCGCTATTGCCTGGCTACCGTCGCATTCGTTCAAATAAGGTTATAACAATGAAAATGAAAAAAAGTCTTGTCGCGCTCTGCCTGAGCGCAGGGTTGCTCGCCTGCGCGCCGATTGTCAGCTTCGCTGATGTAAATATAGTGCCGCAAAATACTTCCGCCGCGCCTGCAATCCCGGCTTCGGCATTACAGCAAATTGTCTGGACGCCGGTCGCCCAATCACAAACGCAGACTACGCAAGTTGCCACCGCCGGCCAAACGCTGAACGTGCCGGGGATTAGCGGCAAAGTCGTGGCTTACAGCGTGCCGGCAAACATCGGCGAACTGAATATTACGTTGACCAGCCTTGGCGAAAAGCAACGATCCATTTTTGCGCCAAACCTGCTGGTATTAGATCAGAATCTCACGCCTGCCGCCTATTTCCCAAGCAGCTATTTCGCTTATAAAGAGCCGGGCGCCGTTTCTGAAGACCGTCTTGAAGGCACCGTGAAGCTGATGCCGGCGCTGGGTCAGCAAAAGCTTTACCTGCTGGTTTTCACCACGCCGCAAGATTTACAGAAGACCACGACGATGACCAACGCAGCTAAAGCCTATGCCAAAGGCGTGGGCAACGCGGTGCCCGATATCGCGGACCCGGTTGCGCGTCATACTACTGACGGTACGTTGAAGCTGAAAGTGAGCACTAACTCCGCATCCAGCATCCTGGTTGGTCCGCTGTTTGGCTCTTCCAGCCAGGCTTCTGTCACCGTGGGCAATACTGCCGCGCCTGCTACGGCGTATGCTGCGCCAGCGCCTGCCGCCGCGCCAGCACCTGCTACCGCTTACGCCGCGCCCGCTCCGGCGCCTGCCGCAGCCCCTGCGCCTGGCGCGAAGAGCGAGCCGGTGCTGAACGATACCGAAACCTATTTTAATCAGGCCATTAAGCAAGCGGTCGCCAAAGGGGATGTCGACAAGGCCCTGAAACTGCTGAATGAAGCCGAGCGTCTGGGTTCTACCTCCGCCCGTCAAACTTTTATCAGCAGTGTAAAAGGCAAGGGGTGACCGTCTCCCCGCATTGCTGATGCTTGTAAGACCTGGTGCGCTTCGGCGCACCTTTTTTATTTTCTCCGCCGCGTTGTTGCACCCCTGTTGCGTTTTTGATCGCCAGAAGCGGTTTGCCCGCCACCTCTGCGCCTTTCTGCGCTACAATGCCCCGTCAAACAGCCCCGGAGAATGATGCATGTCCCACCCCGCGCTGATGCAGCTTCGCGCGTTGTCTTTTACAACCGATACCGCCTCCCTGGATGAGAACCTGCTCGACTGGCTGATGCTGGAAGATTCCATGACTAAACGCTTTGAACAACACTGCAAGCGCGTAAGCGTGGATTTGTTATTTGAAGGTTTTGTCAGCCCGCAGGAGATTGCGGCGGAGCGCGAGTGGCTGCCGCAGGAAGAGACCTACTGGCTGCGTGAAATCGTGCTCTGCGGCGACGGCGAACCCTGGCTTGTTGGGCGCACCGTGGTGCCGCAGTCTACACTCAATGGACCCGAATTAGCCTTACAGAATATGGGGACTACGCCGCTGGGTCGCTACCTGTTTACCTCATCGACCCTGACCCGGGATTTTATCCATCCGGGCCGCAGCGGCGAGCTGTGGGGGCGTCGTTCCCGGCTGCGCCTTTCCGGCAAACCGCTGTTACTGACTGAACTGTTTTTGCCTGCATCGCCATTGTATTAAGAGGAAGAGAAATGGAGTGGAGTCTGACGCAGAATAAGCTGCTCGCTTATCATCGCCTGATGCGTACCGACAAACCGATTGGCGCCTTGCTGCTGCTGTGGCCGACCCTGTGGGCGTTATGGGTGGCGACGCCCGGCGTACCGCCGCTGTGGATCCTGGCGGTGTTTGTGGCGGGCGTCTGGCTGATGCGCGCCGCGGGATGCGTGGTCAACGATTATGCCGATCGTAAATTTGACGGTCACGTAAAGCGCACGGCAAACCGTCCGCTGCCGAGCGGCGCGGTAACAGAGAGAGAAGCGAAAAACCTGTTTGTGGTGCTGGTGCTTATCTCTTTCGCGCTGGTGCTGACGCTCAACCTGATGACCATCCTGCTCTCTGTCGCCGCGCTGGCGCTGGCGTGGATGTATCCTTTTATGAAGCGCTACACGCATCTGCCGCAGGTGGTGCTGGGCGCGGCGTTCGGCTGGTCTATTCCGATGGCTTTTGCCGCCGTGAGCGAAACCGTGCCGCTTAGCTGCTGGCTGATGTTTCTCGCGAATATCTGCTGGGCTGTGGCCTATGACACCGAGTACGCCATGGTCGATCGTGATGACGATGTGAAGATAGGGGTGAAATCCACTGCTATTCTGTTTGGTCAGTACGATAAATTGATTATTGGTTTGCTGCAGATAGCCGTACTGGCGCTGATGATCGCGATTGGTTGGTTGAATGGCCTGGGCGGGGCATTTTACGCTTCCGTGGTGGTGGCGGGCGCGCTGTTTGTTTATCAGCAGAAGATCATTGCCGGGCGCGATCGCGACGCCTGTTTTAAAGCGTTTCTCAATAATAACTACGTAGGCCTGGCGCTGTTTGTGGGGCTGGCGGTGAGTTATTTACGGTTCTGACAGGCGAGGCGTGAAATAAAAAAGGCGGGTTTCCCCGCCTTTTTTTATTCGCCAGCCTGTGCGGCGGCGCTCTCAATCGTCAACCGTACGTCGGAAGTCATCAACTCCGCCAGCAGCTGGTAAACCTTCATGGTTTCCGCCGGCTCGGCATCGCCGGTATCGCTGATGTAGCCTTCGTCACGCAGCGTCAGCACCAGCGTGGAGAACACGGCTTTGTCGAAAAACTCCGGCGCGTTGATGCCGTGCAGCACCGACAGACGCTGGGCCACGGTGCGGCTCTCTTTTTCAAGCGTGCCGCGGTTGATAGAAGGGTTAGCGCTCAGCAGCCAGAAGGTAATCGCGTAGCGCTGCAGCGTCTCACGCACGCCCGCCGCCAGCAATTGCATGGTGCGTGAACGCGCCGGGTTGAGCTGCACTTCCGCCGCTTCTTCGACAATCAGTCCCTGGCGCGCCATTTCCGCGACCAGCGCATCGGTCACCGCCTGCACTTCCGTTGTCTCCCAACGCAGGAACAGCTCTGCCTTGAGAAGCGGGTAGAGCACTTCAACCTGACGCTGCAGCGCTTCACGGCTGATACGGCGATGCTGGGTGATAATCGCCGCCAGCAGCGAAGGCAGCACCAGCATGTGCATGATGTTATTACGGTAATAGGTCATCAGCACCGCCTGCTCGCGCGGCAGAATGATGATATCGCCGATGGTGTCTTTCTCTACTTCGAACTTATTCATCTGCAACGCGTGGTCGATAAGCGCGCTGGCGCTGGCGTCCGGGACGGTGGAGTCGCCGGAATAAGGCACGTTGCGCAGCAGATCAAGGTAGCATTCCAGCTGTTCAGTAAGCTGCTCGCGGGTCAGCGAGCGCTGGCGGGAAGCGAGCAGGGCGGTGCAGCAAAGGTTCATAGCGTTGGCCGCCCCGGCGTTGTTGATTCGCACCATCAGCTTCGCGGCGATATCGTTAACCGTGGGGGTAAGCCAGGCCGGGCGCACCGCCTCGATCGGGTCGATAGCGTCGCGCCATTCCGGCACGCGCTGGTTAAGGTAGGTCATCAACGGCATTGGCTCGCCGAAGTTAACGTACCCCTGGCCCAGATTACGAAGCTTGCTTAAGCCACGCAGCATTTGCAGCAGGTTCTCTTTCTCTTTCGTGGCGCCGCGCAGTTCTTTAGCGTAAGTGCCCACTTCCATAACATGCTCGTAGCCGATGTAAATCGGCACCAGCGTAATGGGACGAGAGCCGCCGCGCAGCATCGCCTGGATAGTCATCGACAGGGTTCCGGTTTTCGGATCCAGCAGACGGCCGGTGCGCGAGCGCCCGCCTTCCACAAAGTACTCTACCGAATAGCCGCGGCTGAACAGCTCGCCCAGGTATTCACGAAAGACAGTGGAGTAGAGCTTATTGCCTTTGAAGGTGCGGCGGATAAAGAACGCCCCAAGGCGGCGGAAAATCGGCCCCGCTGGCCAGAAGTTAAGGTTAATGCCGGCGGCGATATGCGGCGGCACCAGACCCTGGTGATAAAGCACGTAGGAGAGCAGCAGGTAGTCCATATGGCTGCGGTGGCAGGGCACATAAACGATTTCGTGACCGTCATGGGCCAGCTGGCGCACGCGCTCGGCGTTATGGACGTTGATGCCCTGATAGAGCCGGTTCCAGGTAAAGCCCAGAATACGATCGGAGACGCGAATCATCTCATAAGAGAAATTAGCGGCGATCTCTTCCATCAGCGCCACCGCGTTCTGCTGCGCTTTTTCGTGGGAGATTTTCTTGGTGCGCGCTTCGTCTTCGACCGCGCGAGCGATGGCTTTTGAGGCCAGCAGCTTGTTGAAAAGATCCTGGCGCGCCGGCAGACGCGGGCCAACCGCCGCCAGACGCTGGCGGGCGAAATGCATGCGCGCCACGCGGGCAAGCTTCTGCGCGATGGTTTTATCGGTACCGTGCTCTGTCGCCATGCGGCGCAGGGATACCGGCTGCGAGAAGCGAACAAAGCTATCGCGGCCAAGCCAGGAGATAGCGAAAAACTTTTGTACGCCGTTAAGCAGGCGCAGCGGCGGGTTTTCTTCGCCTTTCTCACGCCCCGGCGCGCGGCCGAACATCACCGATACCGGCACCATCTGCACGTCGAGACCGGCATTGCTGCGATGCAAATCCAGGTATTCGTGAAACAGCTTGATGGACTCTTCTTTCGGCGTGTACCAGGTGAAAACGCGCGGGCCGCCGTGAATAAAGATGTAGCGGGGCAATTGCGTGCCATCGATTTCCAGCGGTTCTAACGGGTCCGGTAAATCATGGGCCAGACACTGGGCGCGCAGCGTTAACAAATCCGCTTTTGAGTTGTACGGCAAGACGTACATGATGGGACGAGAGGTATCAAGCCCCAGCTCGGCGCAAGGATCCGCCGGAATAGACTTGCTTTTTACCAGCATACTTAATGGTAAATTCAGTAATTTGTAGTACATTCGTGGCCAACCGGACATAAACGATGTAAAGCCTCTGGTTAATAATGCAATGGCGCCGTCAGAATAGCAGAAACGATGCGGAATTTCTGTGGTGCTTCGTTGTTGAGCGCAATAGCATTGACGCTGATAAATCAAAAAGGTTTCTTTTTCATGGCCAATAACACCACCGGACTCACCCGAATCATTAAAGCGGCAGGCTACTCCTGGAAAGGAATTAGCGCGGCATGGAGAAATGAGGCGGCGTTCCGCCAGGAAGGCGTGGCGACAATACTCGCCATAGTTATCGCCTGCTGGCTTGATGTCGACCCGATTACGCGCGTGCTGCTGATTGGCTCCGTTTTGCTGGTGATGATTGTGGAAATTCTTAACAGTGCTATCGAAGCGGTGGTTGACCGCATCGGGCCTGAATTCCATGAGCTTTCCGGCCGCGCCAAGGATATGGGATCGGCGGCGGTGTTGCTGGCGATTATCCTTGCCCTTATCACCTGGGTCACGCTGCTGTGGCATCATTTGCGATAAGTTTTCCAGAATTGGCCGCGCTGGCGCGCTTTTTTGCGGGTAAGGTGGTTTCAAAATCGCCTTTAGCTGTATATACTCACAGCATTCACTGTATATTCACCCAGGCACCGTCGAGCTGCTGCCGGAAAACAACGAATTCAAACCTATTGTGGTTGACCTGCGCGAGCACAACTTCTCTATTGAAGGGCTGGCCGTAGGGGTCATCCGCAACGGCGAATGGCTTTAACGCCCGCCTGATTGATAAACACACCGCAACGCAGCGCCCCTCGTTGCGGTTTTTTTATCTTCTTTTCTCAGACTGCGTCTCCATGCCTTTTTTCTCACAGACTGACCGCGCGCTCTGGCGGCTTGCGCTGCCGATGATTTTCTCCAACATCACCGTTCCCCTGCTGGGCCTCGTCGATACGGCGGTCATAGGCCATCTTGACAGCGCCGACTATCTGGGCGGCGTGGCCGTAGGCGCAACCGCGACCAGCTTCCTCTTTATGCTGCTGCTTTTTCTGCGTATGAGCACCACCGGGCTGACCGCGCAAGCCTTCGGCGCTCAGGATCCCATTCGGCTTGCCCGTGCGCTGGTGCAGCCGATGCTGCTGGCTGTGGGGGCCGGGCTGATTATTATGCTGTTGCGTACGCCGCTGATTGATCTGGCGCTGCATATTGTCGGCGGCAGCGAAGCGGTGTTGATACAGGCAAGGCGTTTTTTAGAGATTCGCTGGCTTAGCGCTCCCGCGTCGCTCGCCAATCTGGTGCTACTCGGCTGGCTGCTTGGCGTGCAGTATGCGCGCGCTCCAGTCATCCTGTTGGTTGTGGGAAACCTGCTTAACATCGTACTCGATCTCTGGTTAGTCATGGGCTTGCATCTGAATGTCCGGGGAGCAGCACTTGCCACGGCGCTTGCCGAGTACGCCACTTTCTTAATTGGCCTGTGGATGGTGAGACGCGTACTGAACAGGCGCGGCATCGGCTTTGCAATGCTCGCCACGGCATGGCGCGGCGAGTTTCGTCGTCTGCTGGCGCTTAATCGCGACATCATGCTGCGTTCGCTGCTTTTGCAGCTCTGCTTTGCCGCCGTGACGATTTTTGGCGCACGCCTTGGCAGCGAGGTGGTCGCAGTCAACGCTATCTTAATGACCTTCTTAACGTTTACCGCTTACGCGCTGGATGGGTTCGCGTATGCCGTTGAAGCGCATTCCGGGCAGGCCTATGGCGCGCGAGACGGAAGCCAGCTGCTGGATGTCTGGCAGGCGGCGTGCCGGCAGGCGGGCGTCGTGGCGCTGGCGTTTAGCCTCTGCTGGGCCTTTTTCGGCGACACGGTGGTTTCACTGCTGACCTCGCTGCCCGCCTTGCAGCAGCAGGCCGACCACTATTTGCCCTGGCAGGTCGTGCTGCCGATTATTGGCGTGTGGTGTTATCTGCTGGATGGCATGTTTATCGGCGCGACGCGCGCATCTGAGATGCGCAACAGCATGGCGGTGGCGGCGCTGGGGTTTGTCGTCACGTTGCTTACGCTGCCGTGGCTTGGCAATCATGGTCTGTGGCTGGCGATGACCGTTTTTCTTGCACTGCGCGGCCTGTCGCTTGGTTATATCTGGCGAAAGCGCTGGCGGGAGCAACGCTGGTTCTTACCGGCGAACCATCGCTAATCAGGTCAGGTAAACGGGGGACGCTACGCAAAGTTCCCCTTTTTTATACCGCCGGTTTGTACGACTAAAGTCGTCTCGATGGTTAAAAATTCTGAATCGGTCCGTCACTGCCGCATCGCGAACTATAATAATAATCACGTCCAGCAGATATGAAGCATTCATCAGGACGTTGAATGGAGTTTCACTTACACGACCGAACAAGAGGACTTTACAATGAACAGAGACGAAGCCGGCGGTAACTGGAAACAGTTTAAAGGTAAAGTGAAAGAGCAATGGGGTAAATTAACCGACGATGATATGACCGTCATCGAAGGGAAACGTGACCAACTGGTAGGTAAAATCCAGGAACGTTACGGCTATGAGAAAGATCAGGCAGATAAAGAAGTTACGGACTGGGAAAGCCGTAATGACTACCGCTGGTAATCCGGCGAGCACCTCAAATGTGATACCCCTCTGAGGTTATCCTGCCCAGGTACAAGGATGTACCATCCTGCCTCTCTGATTTATCGCGCTTTTTTCTTTATCACCACGCGGTGGTCATGCTCGCACTGTTCCGGGTGACGACACGCTTCTACTTCTACGCAAGCTGAGCACAGACCATGCGCTTCAATGACATTATGCCGCAGGGCAAAACCTCGCTTTGCCGCCAGCGCATGCATAATATCTTCAACGCCTTCCGCCCGCTCTTCTTTTACCACGCCGCAGCGATCGCAGATAAACATCGCGGAGGTGTGCGTCGGCTGGTCGAAAAGATGACACAGCACGTAGCTGTTGGTGGATTCCACCTTATGTACGAAGCCCTGCTCCAGCAGAAAATCGAGCGCACGGTACACGGTGGGCGGCTTAGCCTGCGGCTCCGTTTCTCGCAGCAGATCGAGCAGATCGTAGGCGCTGATAGCCCCTTCCTGCAGCGTCATCAGGCGCAGCACTTCGAGGCGCTGCGGAGTCAGGCGCACGTTGCGTTGCAGACAGAGCTTTTCAGCCTGCGCTAACACCTCTTGCGAGAGTATCTTTTCCATCGGCATCCTCATAGGTCAGGGGAAACGCGCATTTTATCATGAACCGCGTAAAACGCCGACTTTCACCCATCTGTGTTATACCTGAATCACTCACAGAAGGAGGAAAACCATGCAGCGTCCTGATTTTATTCGTCACTGGCGGGAAGTGGAGGGTGAGGATGACTCACGTTATCCCGATAGCGAGGAGCTTTTTTCCATTGGCGCGCCGCTTGCGCGCAAGATGGGGCTGACCCGACTGGGCATTCATCATGAGCGACTGCCGCCGGGCAGACGCACCTCTTACCCTCACGCCGAGAGCGAAGAAGAGGAGTTTGTTTATGTGCTGGAAGGCCACCCGGATGTCTGGATAAACGGCGAGCTCTGGCCGCTTGAACCTGGCGACAGCGTAGGGTTTCCCGCCGGGACGGGCATCTGTCACACCTTTATAAATAACACATCAAGCGAAGTCCGTTTATTGGTGTTAGGTGAGGCGAATAAACCTAAAAACCGTATTTATTACCCACTTAATGCTAATTATGCCGCTACACGGCAGGACAGATGGATAGATCATCCGCCGCAGTTCTTTGGCCCGCATAACGGGTTGCCTACAAGAAAGTGAAAGACTCATCTATAAATATTGTGTAGTAATTGAATGAGATAAAACCATGGATGGGAATGATTGTTTATGAGCAAATATATGCTCTTTATTACCTCTTATTCACAGCAATAAACCATCCCCCGATATGTGATAACGGGCGGGGAAATTATCATCAAAGAAAAGACGGGTTAACTGTGAAAAAAATAATCAGACTTTCAGTGGCAGCCATCGCAGTAACGGTGGCGACTCAGGCGAGCGCGGCCAACACCTGGGCGGAAGCGCGCAATGATGCGATGGGCGGAACGGGCGTCGCGACGGCTAATTATGGCAGCGCGGCGTTCATCAACCCGGCGTTACTCGCCAAAGCGCAACCGGAAGATGATGTAACGGTGATTCTGCCTTCCGTAAGCGCGCAAATTACCGATAAAGATAATCTTCAGGATGAAATCGATAGAATTAACGATCGTGTTGATTATTATGACGATGTGGTTGATAACCTGACCTTACAGCAGGTACTGCTTAACCCTGTTGGCACCCTTAATCAGTTCCAGGGGGCGGCGAGCGAGCTTGCCGATGAGCTGGACTATCTGCGTGGTAAAACCGCAAGCGCCAACGCGGCGGCGGGCATTTCTGTCGCCATTCCTAATGACGTGCTTTCTGTCGCTTTTATCGCTAAAGGCTATGCTCACGCGCGTGTCAGCACCTCTATTGATCAGCAAGACCTTACCTACCTGCGCAGCATTCAGAACAGCGATTCGGTGGCCTTGTTTGAAGCAGGAAAAGCGGCTTTGCTCGGCTCTGACGAAATTACCCGCAACCTGAACTCTGTCGCGTTCGGTCGTGCGGCGATTGTTTCTGATTACGGCATTGCACTGGCGCGTCAGTTTGATTTTGGCGGCGTGCCCGTGTCCTTTGGCGTAACGCCGAAGATCCAGAAAACCTGGCTCTATAACTACACCGCCTCTATTTATGACTATGACAGCGATGACCTGAGGAGCAGCCGCTACCGTACAGATAATACAGGCTTTAACGTTGACGCCGGTGTCGCAGCGGATCTGGGGCAGAACTGGACGGTGGGTCTGACGGGGCAAAACCTTGTTTCTCGCGATCTCGATACAAAAAGCATAGAAGTACGTAACGGCCGCACGGGCGAGGTTGTGAACTATAAGGACACCTATCAAATCCGGCCGTTAGTGACCGCAGGCGTGGCGTGGCACAACGACCTGGTAACCGTAACGGCGGATGGCGATCTGACCGAAACCAAAGGCTTCAAGAGTGAAGGTAACTCGCAGTTTGTGGGCGTAGGCGCGGAAGTGCGTCCGCTTGACTGGCTGGCGGTGCGCGCAGGTTTCCGCGCGGATGTGAAAGATAATGAGAGCAACGTCTTTACTGCGGGCGTCGGCTTTGCGCCGTTTAATCGTGTTCACCTTGACCTTACCGGTCTGGTGGGCGAGGACGACACCTGGGGCGCAGGCGCGCAGTTGAGCCTGACGTTCTGATAACCAACAGGGGCGCAGCAGTGCGCCCCTGCGCAAGCTTTATGCTATAGTAGCGCCCCTTTTTGCCCGAACCACACTACGCTTAGCTACTATGTCGCCAGAAACCAAACATTCTCTTCTTCCCCCGCACCGTTTTTCCATCGCGCCGATGCTCGACTGGACGGACCGCCATTGCCGCTATTTTCTGCGTTTGCTGTCGCGCAATACGCTGCTCTATACCGAAATGGTCACTACCGGAGCCATCATTCACGGTAAAGGGGATTACCTGGCTTACAGCGAAGAAGAGCATCCGCTGGCATTGCAGCTTGGCGGCAGCGATCCGCAGGCGCTGGCCCACTGCGCAAAGCTTGCACAAGCGCGGGGCTATGACGAAATCAACCTGAACGTCGGTTGCCCTTCCGACCGCGTGCAGAATGGCCGCTTCGGCGCTTGTCTGATGGGCGAGGCGCAACTTGTGGCGGATTGCGTTAAAGCGATGCGCGATGTGGTTTCCATTCCGGTGACGGTAAAAACCCGCATCGGCATTGACGACCAGGACAGCTATGAATTCCTGTGCGATTTTATCGGCACCGTGGCGGAAAAGGGCGGTTGTGAGATGTTTATCATCCATGCCCGTAAAGCGTGGCTGTCCGGCTTAAGCCCGAAAGAGAACCGTGAGATCCCGCCGCTGGATTACCCGCGCGTCTATCAGTTGAAGCGTGACTTTCCGCAACTGACGATGGCCATTAACGGCGGCATTAAATCGCTTGAGGAAGCCAAAGCGCACCTCGAACACGTTGATGGCGTGATGGTGGGACGCGAGGCGTATCAAAATCCAGGCATCCTCGCCTGCGTCGATCGTGAAATTTTCGGTGCGCAAGCTGCGGATGCCGACCCGGTTGCGGTAGTGCGCGCCATGTATCCTTATATTGAGCGCGAACTCAGCAACGGCACTTATCTCGGCCACATTACCCGTCATATGCTTGGCCTGTTCCAGGGGATTCCCGGCGCGCGTCAATGGCGCCGTTATCTGAGCGAGAACGCCCACAAAGCGGGCGCAGACATTGCCGTGCTGGAACACGCGCTGCAGCTGGTAGCCAATAAGCGCTAAAAGTTAACTAAAACCTGGCGAATTTGACCACGCTCTGCTGATAAAAAGCGGGGCGTTTTCTTTAAAAACAGGTAGTTATTTATTGGCATGATTCTTGTAATAACTCTTCCAGAACTACCTGATTGGGAGAGAGCCATGTTTGAACTGCTTTTTGTGGTCGCCTTTTTTCTTATGCTGCTGGCGACAGGCGTATCGTTGTTGGGCATCATTGCGGCTATTTTCGTCGCCACGCTGGTGATGTTTGTCGGCGGGTTATTTGCGCTGATGATTAAACTGCTGCCCTGGCTGTTGCTTGCCGTTGCGGCGGTGTGGGCTATCCGCGCGATTAAAGCGCCGAAGCTGCCGCGTTATTCGCGCGCTAATCGTTGGCGTTGTTAAGAGTTGCGGAGGCGATCACAACCTTGCAACTTTTCCGGCGTCAGAAGATAAGCCGCCATATTATTTGCTTATTAAATCTGTCACTATGAAAACGTTGTGACACGAATTCATCGCAGCTGTACCCTACATACAGCGCAAATAAAAAAGAAAGGGCTTCCTGCGGGAAGCCCTAATTATTTCTACGGAATCAACAGGCTGGAGCCCTGCGTCGTGCGGCTTTCCAGCGTCTGGTGGGCGCGCGCCGCCTCGGCGAGCGGGAACCGTTGCTGCTCCGTCACGTCTACCTTGATAACGCCGCTGGCGATAAGTGAAAAAAGCTCATTGCTCGCCTCGTCCATCTCTTCACGGTTTGTCAGGTAGCCGTTAAGGGAAGGGCGGGTGACATAAAGCGAGCCTTTCTGGTTAAGGATGCCGAGATTCACACCGGTTACCGGGCCGGAGGCGTTGCCAAAACTCACCATCAACCCGCGGCGCTGCAGGCAGTCCAGGGACGATTCCCAGGTATCTTTGCCTACGGAATCATAAACCACGCGTACCTTTTTCCCGCCGGTCAGCTCCCGAATGCGCTCCGGGACGTTCTCTTCACGGTAGTTAATCATCTGCCAGGCGCCCGCCTGTTTAGCGCGCTGCATTTTCTCCGCCGACCCGGCGGTGCCAATGAGCTTCGCGCCCAACGCTTTGGCCCACTGGCAGGCAATCAGCCCTACGCCGCCCGCTGCCGCGTGGAACAGAAACATTTCGTCTGGTTTGATTTCGTAAGTTTTACGCAGCAGATAAAAAACGGTCAGCCCTTTCAAAAACGATGCCGCGGCCTGCTCGTAGGAGATGGCGTTCGGCAATACCGCAACTTTGTCCGCCGGAACATTATGCACCTCGCTGTAGGCGCCGAGCGCCGACTGGGCATAAACCACCCGGTCGCCTTCTTTGATATGCTTAACCGCGCTTCCTGTTTTGCTCACCACGCCCGCCGCTTCGGTGCCGAGGCCGCTTGGCATTGACGGCGGCGGATAGAGACCGCTGCGGATATACGTATCGATATAGTTAATGCCGATGGCTTTGTTTTCCACCTGCACTTCATTTTCCGCCGGGTCGCCAGGGGTAAACTCCACCGCTTTTAGCACGTCAGGCCCGCCGTGCTGGCTAAACTCAATACGCGTCGCCATAGTAACTCCTTGTTTTATTCAGGGGGGAGGAGGAGTATCGCTCGCGAATGCAATTGAGCACTGCGCGACGCAAATCAGCTTGGTATACTCCCCTTCTCTCAGATGATGACTTTTGGTAACTCCATTCACTATGGCAGGAAATAAACCCTTCAACAAACCCACTGAAGCCCGCGACCCGCAGGTTGACGGCCTGAAAATGCCGCCGCATTCCATCGAAGCGGAACAGTCGGTGTTGGGCGGTTTAATGCTGGACAACGAACGTTGGGACGATGTGGCCGAGCGCGTTGTGGCAGAGGATTTTTATACCCGCCAGCACCGCATCATTTTCACCGAAATGCACCGTCTGCAGGAGACGGGGAAACCCATCGACCTGATTACCCTTTCGGAATCGCTGGAACTGCAGGGGCAGCTTGAGAATGTGGGCGGCTTCGCCTACCTGGCGGAGCTTTCGAAGAATACGCCAAGCGCCGCGAACATTAGCGCCTATGCAGATATCGTGCGTGAACGCGCTGTCGTGCGCGATATGATAACGGTCGCGAATGAAATTGCCGATGCGGGTTACGACCCCCAGGGGCGCAGCAGTGAAGACCTGCTCGACCTGGCGGAGTCCCGCGTTTTCCAGATTGCCGAAAACCGCGCCAATAAAGACGAAGGGCCCAAGAGCATCGATCAGATCCTCGAAGCTACCGTCGCGCGTATTGAAACGCTCTATCAACAACCGCATGACGGCGTCACGGGCGTGGATACCGGCTATCAGGATCTCAACAAGAAAACCGCTGGCCTGCAGCGTTCAGACCTTATTATCGTGGCGGCGCGTCCCTCCATGGGGAAAACCACATTCGCCATGAACTTGTGCGAAAACGCCGCCATGTTGCAGGATAAGCCGGTGCTGATTTTCTCGCTGGAGATGCCCTCTGAGCAGATCATGATGCGTATGCTGGCGTCGCTGTCGCGCGTGGACCAGACCCGTATTCGTACCGGCCAACTGGACGATGAAGACTGGGCGCGCATTTCCGGCACCATGGGCATTCTGCTTGAGAAGCGCAATATGTATATTGACGACTCCTCGGGCCTGACGCCTACCGAAGTCCGCTCGCGCGCGCGCCGCATTTATCGCGAGCACGGCGGCATCGGCCTGATTATGGTGGACTACCTGCAGCTGATGCGCGTGCCCTCGCTCTCCGATAACCGTACGCTGGAAATCGCCGAAATCTCCCGCTCGCTCAAAGCGCTGGCGAAAGAGTTGCAGGTGCCGGTGGTGGCGCTTTCGCAGCTTAACCGCTCGCTGGAGCAGCGCGCGGACAAGCGTCCGGTAAACTCGGACCTGCGTGAGTCAGGCTCTATCGAGCAGGACGCCGACCTGATTATGTTCATTTACCGTGATGAGGTTTATCACGAGAACAGCGACCTGAAAGGCATTGCGGAAATCATTATCGGTAAACAGCGTAACGGCCCTATCGGTACGGTACGCCTGACCTTTAATGGCCAGTGGTCGCGCTTTGATAACTATGCGGGTCCGCAATACGACGACGAATGAATAATTTGGCTATCTTGCTTGCGATTTTGGGCTTGGGCAGTGCTCGCCATCCTCACGTACTGCAGTACGCTCCGGTGGCTGCGCGCTGGCCGCACCCAAACTCGCTGCGCCGATAACGCCAAATTGCCGGGTTGACTGAAAATAAAGGAATAAACATGCAAGCGGCAACTGTGGTAGTAAACCGCCGCGCTCTGCGTCACAACCTGCAACGCCTGCGCGAACTGGCTCCGTCCAGCCGTCTGGTGGCGGTGGTGAAAGCAAACGCCTATGGGCACGGTCTGCTGGAGACCGCGCAATCGCTCCCCGACGCCGACGCTTTTGGCGTCGCCCGCCTCGAAGAGGCGCTTCGCCTGCGCGAAGGCGGCGTCACTCAACCCATTCTGCTGCTGGAAGGCTTCTTTAACGCGGCCGATTTGCCCATCCTTGCCGCGCAGCATTTCCATACCGCTATTCATACCCCCGAACAGCTCGCCGCGCTGGAGCAGGCCGATCTGCCTGAACCTGTTAATGTGTGGATGAAGCTAGATACCGGCATGCATCGCCTTGGGGTGCGTCCGGAAGAGGCTGACGCGTTTTATGCGCGCCTGGCGGCTTGCCGAAACGTGCGCCAGCCGGTCAATGTCGTCAGCCATTTTGCCCGCGCGGATGAGCCGGAGTGCGGCTTCACTGAACGCCAGCTCGATATTTTTACCCGCTTCACCGAAGGTAAGACCGGGCTGCGATCCATCGCTGCTTCCGGCGGCGTTTTGCTGTGGCCGCAGTCCCATTTTGACTGGGTGAGGCCGGGAATTATTCTCTATGGCGTATCGCCGCTTGAAGGCGGTTCGCGTGCGAGCGATTTTGGCTTCCAGCCGGTTATGTCGCTCACCTCCAGTCTCATTGCGGTGCGCGACCATAAAGCAGGCGAGCCCGTGGGCTACGGCGGCACCTGGATAAGCCATCGCGATACGCGTCTTGGCGTGATTGCGCTGGGTTATGGCGACGGCTACCCACGCAGCGCGCCTTCAGGCACGCCGGTGCGGGTGAACGGGCGTGAAGTGCCGATAGTCGGTCGCGTGGCGATGGATATGATCTGCGTCGATTTAGGCCCGGATGCGCAGGAAAAGGCAGGCGACAACGTAATCATGTGGGGCGATGATTTGCCCGTTGAGCGCATCGCGGCGATTACAAAAGTGAGTGCTTACGAACTTGTAACGCGCCTGACGTCGCGGGTAGCGATGCGTTATATCGACTAGCTACAGGGTGGTGGCGCTACGCTTCCGGGCTATACAGTCGGGGGCTGAGCCGGCGTGTGATACGGCCAGACGGGGTTGCTTCCATAGGGCGGGTAAGCTACAGACTACCCGCCACGGGAGAAACGTCAGAACATCGTCAGGCCTGCCCAGGCCCAGGCCCCGGCTGGCCTGCGCCGTCGCGTCAATATCCTTCTCGATCTCCTGACTTATCCGGTTTATTGTGGATGAACATCACACCGTAAATCAGGAGAACCCCAGCGTGTTTCAGAACGTTGACGCTTATGCCGGCGACCCCATCCTTTCGCTGATGGAGCGTTTCAAAGAAGATCCCCGTCAGGACAAAGTGAACCTCAGCATTGGCCTTTATTACAACGAAGAAGGGGTTATCCCGCAGTTACAGGCTGTAGCAGAAGCAGAAGCGCGACTGAATGCGCAGCCACACGGCGCGTCGCTTTATCTGCCGATGGAAGGGTTGAATAGCTACCGCAACAGCATTGCGCCGCTGCTGTTTGGCGCAGACCATCCAGCGCTGCGTGAAGGCCGTATCGCCACGATCCAGACCTTAGGCGGCTCCGGCGCGCTGAAAGTGGGCGCTGACTTCCTCAAGCGCTACTTCCCCGCTTCGCAAGTTTGGGTCAGCGACCCCACCTGGGAAAACCACGTCGCCATCTTTAACGGCGCTGGCTTCGAAGTGAATACTTACCCATGGTTTGATGAAGAGACCAAAGGCGTACGTTTTGAGGCGCTGCTGGAAACGCTGAATACGCTGCCTGCGCAAAGCATCGTGCTGCTGCATCCGTGCTGCCATAACCCGACCGGCTCCGATCTCACCAATGAACAGTGGGATGCGGTGACAGACATTCTGAAAGCCCGCGAGCTAATCCCGTTCCTCGACATCGCCTATCAGGGCTTCGGCGCGGGTATGGAAGACGATGCTTACGCCATTCGCGCTATCGCCAGCGCCGGGCTGCCGACGCTGGTCAGCAACTCATTCTCGAAAATTTTCTCTCTCTATGGCGAGCGCGTGGGGGGGCTTTCCGTCGTCTGCGAAGACCCCGATGCGGCAGGACGCGTCCTGGGCCAGCTAAAAGCAACAGTACGTCGCAACTACTCCAGCCCGCCGAATTTCGGCGCGCAGGTGGTGGCGACCGTGCTGGGCGATGCCGACCTTAAAGCGAGCTGGCTTGCTGAAGTGGAAACCATGCGCAGCCGTATTCTCACCATGCGTCAGACGCTGGTGGATGTGCTGAAACAAGCGATGCCGGGGCGAGATTTTGACTACCTGCTTAAGCAGCGCGGCATGTTTAGCTATACCGGCTTAAGCGCCGCTCAGGTAGACAGGCTGCGTGAGGAGTTTGGCGTGTATCTGATTGCCAGCGGTCGTATGTGCGTGGCAGGCCTGAACAGCCGCAACGTGCACCGAGTGGCGCAGGCGTTCGCTGCCGTAATGTAAGGCGAAAGGCACAATAATGAAAAACACTACGTTATCGTAGTGTTTTTTTATACAAGCACCTTGAAAATTAATGAATTAGCGACCTGCTTTTGTAAGCAAATAATAATTAATCGGGTTGAAGAGTTATATTTAAAATATAAATATATTTTACTTTATTGCTGTTCATATTTACACAAAGTATTTTGCTTGCGATACACTTTTCCATAATTGTAATAATACGCTTTTATAATAACTTTTGTTTTTAAGGGATAAATAGATCAAATTTCCAGGATGTCAGGCTAAAAATGGCTTTGCACGGCAAATCTTTATTACAAGTTCATACTATGGCGCAGCAAACTTTAATCAGAAAATAACGGTTGCTTTTGTTTTATAGAGCAGGGATGGATGAGGTTCTCTCATCCGGGCTTACAGATAAAATGTCAAAATGATTATTTGCTTAAATTTTATAAATAATCAAAGGAAACGTTATGAAAAATAAAGGAATGCGTAGCGTGAAAAAAAATAAACATGTTCTTCATGCAAATTTAGCGCCGGTTTGTTTTGCAACAATGCTGGCTCTGGGGATGGTATTGCCTGTACAGGCTGCCGTAGTCGCGGATAACTCTGCCGCTAATCAACCTTCTGTGCATACTGGCGCGAATGGCGCTACCATCGTTGACATTAATAAAGCCAGCGCGGAAGGCGTATCACACAACGTTTATTCGCAGTTCAACGTCGACCAGAACGGCGTCATTCTCAATAACAGCGGTGGTGCAACAAACACCCAACTGGCCGGACAGATTAACGGCAACGCCAACATGGCGGGCGGCAGCGCGAAGGTGATTCTGAACGAAGTCCGCTCTGCCGATCCCAGCCAGTTGAACGGTATGGTGGAAGTGGCGGGGCAGTCCGCACAGGTTATTATCGCGAACCCGTCAGGGATAACCTGCAACGGGTGCGGTTTCATCAATACCAACCACGCTACGCTGACTACTGGCACCGCCAGCATTGATGCCCAGGGTAAAGTGAATGGTCTGGATGTGAAAAAAGGCCAGATTGTCATTACCGGCAAAGGCATGGATACCTCTTCCACGCAGTACACCGATATCATTGCTCGTTCAGTTAAAGTGAATGCGCAGCTCAAAGCAAATGAACTGAACATCACTACAGGCAGCAACCATATCGATAAGAATGGTCGCGTGAAAGCCATCGCTGCAACCGGCGATGCGCCGGAGCTGGCGCTGGATGTCTCTTCACTGGGCTCAATGTACGCCAACAAAATTTATATGAAAGGTACGGAAGCGGGTGTAGGCGTACGCCTCGATCATGCTGACCTGACGGCGACGGATAGCCTGTCGATTGAGGCCAACGGCACTATCAATAACAACGGCGGCCATTTATCGGCCAAAAACAGCGTCATGCTGAACAGCCAACAGGATGTACTGAACAGTAATAGCCAGATTACTGCGGACGGTGATGTCATGGTTTCGGCACAAGGTCGTGTTGATAACCACGGCGGCACAATCAAAGGCGGCAACGTTAACGTTTATGGCGGCAAAACCGTAAACAACGCGGGCGGCTCTATTCATGGCACCCAGGCTGTAGACATAATATCGAATGCCCTGAACAATACCGATGGCGATATCACGAGCGACGGTAATATTACTATCAACCGTGGCAGTTACAACTACTATAACTCCTCTAAAACAGATGGCGTAGTTAACAAGAATGGTCATATTAACGCTAAAGGCAATATGACCATCGATTCCGCTAATGTTTATAACGAGGATGGTTCTATCAGCGCCAATAGCTCACTGAATATCAACACCGGTACGCTGAACAACAATAAAGGTGTAATTGCCTCTGGTAACGCTAATGATGCGACCTGGACTCAAATTACCGCCAGCGAGCTGAAAAATGATAACGGCAGCATCACGGCTACTGGCGAAAATAGCGAGCTGATGGTGATGGGCAACAATGCGCTGACTAACCATGACGGCAGCATTGTTGGCGAAGGCAATGTCACCTTTAATGGCGTGGTCGACAACTCTGCAGGTAAGATTGCTGCAGGCAAAGACATGCATATGTATGTGAATGGCTATGCCTCCGACGCAGACAGTTCATTAACGTCTGGCCAGAATATGGATTTGATGGTGAACGGTACATTCCAGAACGCAGGCGCTATCAAGTCGGGTCAGGACCTGTTGATGTCTCTGGGCGGCGGCGGCTGGTACGGTAATTCAGGCTCTGCTTCAAACACTGGTATCATCGATGCAGCTGGTCGTTTGTCTGTTCAGTCGAATAGCAATGTATTCGATAATAGCGGCAGCATCTCTGCTGGCCAGATGGACTGGCAGATCCTTGATCTGTACAACCGTGGTTCTATCGCCAGCCGTGGCGACATGAATTTCAACGCCAATAATATCAACAACTTTGCTCAGGGCAAAATTAGCGCAGATAATGATATCAATGTTTACACTGCCGCGCTGATGAATGAAAAAGATGGCCAGATCGAGGCTGGACATTCTGCGTCGTTTAACCTGACCAATAACTTCGATAATTCTGGCGAAATCAAAGCCACTAATGATGTTAATGTCACCTCGTTAAGTTATCGTCCGGCTAGCTATGCTAATAAAGGTAATATCCTGGGCGGTGATAACGTTAACATTAACTTCGCTGGCAGCCATTTTGCTAACACCGGCACCATTAAAGGTGACAAAGCTGTTAATATTGACGCTAATTCTTTATATAACTCCGGCGAAATCAGCAGCGCTGGCAACGTTACCCTTGCAAGCGCTAACGATATTATCAACGACGTTAACGGTAAAATTACCGGCGACAAAGTGATTACTCGTGGCCGCGTTAATAATATGGGTGAGATTACCCAGACCGGTGAGGAATCTGACAGCGCTGATAATGGCAACACCACGCCGGATAATGGTAATGTTACGCCAGATAACGGTAATAACACCCCGGATAACGGTAATAACATCCCGGATAACGGTAATAACACCCCAGATAACGGCGATTCAATCGCAGACAATACTCAGCATGCTGATGGTTTCGATGGTAACGGCGGCGTCTGGATCAATGGCGTTAACTATGCCAGCGGTAAAGAAGTAAACGGCGTGTATATCCGTAGCGTACAAACCTACCCGGATGGTTCATTCATCATCTCTGCGGGTGCAGGTAGTTTCTACGGTAAGTTTTAATAATTAGTGAGTAGTACGATAAACATAACGCTCTATTTTATATAGAGCGTTATTTTCTATTAATGGGTTTTATAGTTGTAATGGCCATTTCTGTCGGCATAGATGAAAGTAGAGTGAAAAGGATTTTACATGGTAGTTAATAAATTTAGCGCTTACGGAGCTATTCTTTCTGCGCTGTTCGGTATTCACTCTCCTGCTTATGCTGAAGTCATGGCGAATCAACAGGCGCTAAGCCAGCAGCAGCAAGATGAAGCCAGACGAAATCAACTGATTCCCGAAGCTAAATCGCTCCTCTCATCTGATGCTGAACGTATCAGTGATGAAATGGCCATACCGCAGGAAAAGCCCTGCTACAATATTGCGCATATCGTTTTAGAAAATAGAGAAGCGTTTCCTCACTGGATGGTCTTTCGTGATCTAACCCGTCAGGCTGAAGGCAAGTGCATCGGCGTGAATGGCATTAAGTCGCTCTATAAAGCAATACAAAACCGTTTCATTTCTCATGGTTATATTACAACGCGCGTGCTGGTGCCGGACCAGGATTTAAGTAAAGGGACACTTACGCTGCGTGTGCTGCCCGGAAAAATCAGCGACATTATTTTTAAAGGCGATTCGGGGAAATACATCCATTCAATCAATAATTTTCCGGAACGAAAGGGAGACCTGCTCGATCTTCGCGGTCTGGAACAAGGCATTGAAAATTTACAACGCGTCCCGGGTTCTACGGCTGAAATAAATCTTGTTCCGGGGGCTAAGCCTGGTGAAACCCAGGTAGAAGTCAGCCGCAAACAACTTAAATCCTGGCGGCTTGGCGCCTGGGCTGATGATTCAGGGAGTAAATATACCGGGCGTTATCAGAGCGGCCTGGCGTTCTACCTGGACAACCCAACCTCCCTGAATGACACCTTTTATGCGGCCTATGGCGGCGGGGTAAAAAACGAAGACGGACGCCGCAGCGATAACGTTTCTGCTTTCTATTCTGTCCCATGGGGATACTGGCTGATGGAGTTTTACGGCAGTAAATACCGTTATACTCAAACTATTCATAGCGGTGATTTTAGTTATCTTTACAGCGGCATTGAAAAATTAGCTACCGCCCAGTTAAGTCGGGTTATTTATCGCAGCGCCAGTCAAAAAACGACCTTCAAATTAAAAGCAATTAAACGTGACTCCACCTATAACCTCAATGATGTGGAAGTCGAAGTGCAGCGCCGCGATACCAGTAGCTGGAAACTCAACCTTGAGCATCTTGCTTATTTTGCTTTTGGACAACTTAAAGCCAGCCTCGGCTATCAGCGAGCGGCGCACTGGTTCGGCGAAAAACCGGATGCCGAAGAAGTGGTAGGCAGCGCGGATTCGCAGGCGCGTATTATTACTCTGGGCGTGGACGGCTCCTTCCCATTCCGCCTGGGCAAACTGTCGATGAGTTATGAGCCGCATTTTATGTCGCAAACCTCTCCGGACAAATTAACGCAGCCTGATAAATTCACTATCGGCAACCGTTGGACAGTACGTGGATTTGATGGTGAAACGACGATCTATGCCGATAAAGGCTGGTATCTGCGTAACGATCTTAACCTGAACCTGCCGCAATGGGGCATGCAACCCTACATTGGGGTGGATTATGGCGAAGTTCGCGGTTCCAAAAATGATTACTGGAGCGGCAAACATATTGCCGGGGCGGCGGCAGGCATCCGGGGCGTAAAAGGCAAATTCGGCTACGACCTTTTTGTTGGCGCGCCCTTACTCAAACCCGCAGAGATGCACACCAGCCCCGTGACGGTTGGTTTTGCCGTACAGTGGCAGTATTAGCCGCTATCTGCAAAGGCATGAAAACGGGCTTCGGCCCGTTCCGGTAATGGAATGGCCGCTTTTTTTCCCTAAAACAACTTCCTGATTTTACCTTTCGCCCATCAGGCTACACACTTAACAGGATTGATTTCTGTTTAGGGAGTAGCTTATGTGGTGCCAACAGACTGTGACGCTGAACGCGAAGCCGAGAGGGTTTCATCTGGTAACGGAGGAGATCCTCCGTCAGATAGAAGGGCTTTCACGGATCAACGTTGGGTTACTGCATCTGCTGCTTCAGCACACTTCCGCCTCCCTGACGCTGAATGAAAACTGCGATCCTTCTGTCCGCCGGGATATGGAACGTTACTTTTTGCAGGCTGTGCCGGATAACGCCCCGTACGAGCATGATTATGAAGGCCCGGATGATATGCCTTCGCATATCAAATCGTCGACGCTCGGCGTTTCTTTGCTGTTGCCAGTTCATCGCGGACGGGTGCAGTTGGGTACCTGGCAAGGGATTTGGCTGGGAGAACATCGCATTGACGGCGGTTCGCGCCGGATTGTCGCCACACTACAAGGGGAATAATGATGACCAACTCGGAGCTGTTGCAATATTGTATGAGTAAACCCGGTGCTGAACAAAGCGTGCATAGCGACTGGAAGGCCACGCAAATAAAAGTCGCTGATGTGCTCTACGCTATGGTGCATGAGGTTCAAGAACGTCCGGCCGTCTCGCTGAAAACCAGCCCGGAACTGGCCGAACTGCTGCGCCAGAAGCATGAAGATGTCTTTCCCAGCGCGCATCTTAATAAAGCGCACTGGAGCACGGTTTACCTGGACGGTAATTTACCTGATTCGCAAATTTATTATCTGGTAGATGCTTCTTATCAGCAGGCGCTGGGGCTGCTGCCAGAGCAAACCAGACAGCAGCTTTCGGTATAACGTCATCTGCGCGGGGGACTGCCCCGCGCATTGCTTTCGAACGATTTCCACTGTGCCGCAAAAACAGATATGCCATTATTAGACCTGAATCAGATAAAAATAATGCACCGTCTGAAAGTAACGCTGCGTTGAACATAATTTGGAAGCTTACATACATACTTTAATGTATGCAGTATTGGGATAATTTGGCAGATAAATCCTTTTTTATTATTAATAAAGACAAGTCGTCCTTTAATATACTTTTTTCCCTGGGTTGCGTTTGTTTTACAAGAGATTGTCTTTATATAACCTTATTATGATAGATAAAGATTATTATATTCGGTTTATATATTTTTATAATGTATTAATAACCCGGTTTTTAAAAGTGGTTTGTTTTTACTTTTCTCTTTAAAAGATATAATTAATTCGGCAATTATGATGTGTGGGTTTTTATTATGTTTTATTTGGAATTAATAAATAGCATGAATTATTGCGTCATATTGCCGTGTGATTGACCAGAAAAAGGAAAAGGAAATGAAAAACAGGAAAGATGTAAAAAGCGCATCTAAGCATACGCTACATGCGAAACTGGGGCCGGTTTGCTTCGCTACGCTGTTAGCATTGGGAATGGTCGAAACGGCTAACGCGGCAATCACTGCTGATACCAGCGTGGCGAATCAGCCGGGCATTCATACTGGTGCAAATGGCGCAACGATTGTCGATATCAACAAAGCCAGCGAACAAGGCGTTTCGCACAATATTTATTCTGAATTTAACGTAGACAAAAACGGTGTAGTACTGAACAACAGCACCGCCAATACCTCTACCCAATTGGCTGGCGCTATCAACGCTAACAGCAATCTGGCTGGCAACAGCGCTACCATTATTCTTAACGAAGTGCGTTCTGCCGATCCAAGCCAATTAAACGGCATGGTTGAAGTTGCTGGTAAATCTGCGCAAGTCATTATTGCTAACCCATCTGGCATCACCTGCGACGGCTGCGGTTTTATTAATACTAACCATGCCACGCTGACTACGGGTACGCCTACGTTTGATGATAATGGCAAGCTGACCGGCGTAAAAGTTACCAAAGGTCAAATCGTTATTGATGGCGCGGGCATGGACGTGGGTAATGACGGTAAGGCAAAATATACTGACATTGTAGCCCGCTCCGTGAAACTGAACGCTGAACTGCAGGCCAAAAACCTCACTATCGTGACCGGCAGCAATAAGGTAAATGCTAAAGGCGAGGTAACGAAGCTCGACGCAGATAGCAATAAGCCGGAGCTGGCGCTGGATGTGTCCGCGCTGGGCTCAATGTACGCCGGTAAAATCAACATGATTGGCACGGAAGACGGCGTTGGCGTTCGTCTCGATCATGCCAATATGGTTGCCGATGACGACCTGAACATTACTCTGAACGGTCAGTTAGTCAATGATGGTGGCTTGATCGCAGCAGACAGAAAATTAACTATTAACGCAAATTCTGTGGTTAATAATAATGCTGAAATTCGATCTGGCGACCTCCTGGATATTCAGGCTTCTGGCACCGGTGATATTCAGAACCGTGGCGGTAAAATAAGTGGCGGCAGCGTAAATATCAGAAGTGGAAAGTTTGATAACGAAAATGGACATATAGAGTCTAAATATATGACCTCCATGAACGGATCGACGCTGAATAACAAAGGCGGCGAAATCCACAGCGGTGGCGATGCCTGGTTAACTTATAACTACCATAACCGGCTTGATCCGAAAACAATCAGCCTTAACAATGAGCAAGGCGTTATCGCTTCTGACGGCAGCCTGAATATCACGGCTACCACGCTGAACAATAATGCCGGGTTGCTTGACTCGCATAATGCGATCAATTTAAGCGGTATGACACTGATTAACACGCATAGCGCAGACTTTGTCGCAAGCGAAAACTGGCAACATGATTACCGTGATGAAGGCGGAATTTACGCTGGCGAAGGTAATATCAGAGATACTCATAACCGCTTTGGCAGCCCGGTTTCCACTATTGCTTATAGCACTATCAATAACGAAAACGGACGTATTGTCTCTACAGGTAAGTCGACTCAACTCTATCTGAATGGTAACGATACGCTGAATAATAAAAACGGTGAGATAAGCACCAAAAACACGCTGAACATTGTGTATGGTACTACTGTAGACAACAGCAATGGCACAATGGAGGCGGCGAAAGATGTGGCAATTGCTGCCAGTAACTTTGTCGCCGATCCAGAAAGCGTGATTAAGGCTGGCCGTAACGCTACTTTCAGCGTCTATAACCGCTTCGCAAACGAAGGTCTTATTCAGGCAGGCAATAACTTCAGCCTGAATATGCAAGGTGGTCATGGCCCTGTCTCTACCGATAATTACAACAGCGGTAAGATCGTGGCGGCTAACCAGGTGCAATTCCAGACCCAGCAGCATGACTTTGTGAACAAAGGCGAAATTAACGGCGCTAATGGCGTCAGCTGGACGGGTGACAAGGTGACTAATAAAGGCACTATTGCCAGCAATGGCGATATCTATTTCTCGCTTAAAAAGCTGACTAACGCCAAAGATGCTTCTATCAGCGGTAAGTCAGTGGCGGTTACGCCTCGCACTGTTGTAGATAACCAGGGTTCAATTACGCCTGATTATGTACCGCAGCCGTATCCGCAGCCGCAGCCGGATGATCATCATGTCCCGGTTTATCCGCAGCCACAACCGCAGCCACAACCGCAGCCGCAGCCTCAGCCACGTCCGCAACCGGATAACTATCACGTCCCGGTTTATCCGCAGTCCAGTAATAACAATACTGCTACAGCGGCTTACTACCGTCGTTAATAGCGTTTCTGGATAGACTTAAATGCCTCGCGTTGCGGGGCATTTTTTTATGCGACAAGGCTATTAACAAAACGCGACTTCTGAAAATGAGCAAGGGAAGGGAGATATATTCAGGATAAAAAAAATCCGGGCCTGTTGACCCGGATGTAAAGCTATTGGTTCAGAAGCGGTTTAAGGAAGCGCGCAGTGTGCGACTCCTGACACTCCGCCACGGTTTCCGGCGTGCCGGACACCAGAATCTCTCCACCTCCGCTGCCGCCTTCCGGCCCGAGGTCGACGATCCAGTCAGCCGTTTTAATCACGTCCAGATTATGCTCGATAACCACAATCGTGTTGCCCTGATCCCGCAACTGATGCAATACCGCCAGCAGTTGTTGAATATCCGCGAAGTGCAGCCCGGTGGTCGGCTCATCAAGAATATAGAGCGTCTGGCCTGTGCCGCGTTTCGAAAGCTCTCGCGCCAGCTTCACGCGCTGCGCCTCGCCGCCGGAAAGCGTGGTGGCGGACTGGCCGAGACGAATATAGGTCAGGCCCACATCCATCAGCGTTTGCAGCTTACGCGCCAGCGCTGGCACCGCGTCGAAGAACTCACGCGCTTCTTCGATGGTCATATCCAGCACTTCGTGAATGGTCTTGCCTTTGTATTTAATCTCCAGCGTTTCGCGATTGTAACGCTTGCCTTTGCACTGGTCGCACGGCACGTAAATATCCGGCAGGAAGTGCATTTCTACTTTGATGACGCCATCGCCCTGGCAGGCTTCGCAGCGCCCGCCGCGTACGTTAAAGCTGAAACGACCCGGCGTATAGCCGCGTGAGCGCGATTCCGGCACACCAGCAAACAGCTCACGTACCGGCGTAAAGACGCCAGTGTAGGTCGCCGGGTTTGAACGCGGCGTACGGCCAATCGGACTCTGGTCGATATCAATGACCTTATCGAAGTGCTCCATGCCCTGCACGTCGCGATATGGCGCAGGTTCGGCGATGGTGGCACCGTTGAGTTGGCGCTGGGCAATCGGGAAAAGCGTGTCGTTAATCAGCGTCGACTTACCTGAGCCGGAAACGCCCGTCACGCAAGTAAAGAGCCCCACCGGCAGCGTCAGCGTAACGTCTTTCAGGTTGTTGCCGCGGGCGCCAGTCAGCTTCAGGACTTTTTCCGGGTCCGCCTTCACACGCTCCTTCGGCACCTCGATTTTACGCTTGCCGCTCATGTACTGGCCGGTCAGCGACTCCGGCACCGCCATAATGGCTTCAAGCGGGCCTTCCGCCACCACCTGGCCGCCGTGCACGCCTGCGCCGGGGCCGATGTCGATAACATGGTCGGCGGCGCGAATGGCGTCTTCATCATGCTCTACCACAATTACCGTATTGCCGAGGTTACGCAGGTGAATAAGCGTGCCGAGCAAACGTTCGTTATCACGCTGGTGCAAACCGATAGAAGGTTCATCCAGTACGTACATAACCCCCACCAGGCCTGCGCCAATCTGGCTTGCCAGACGAATACGCTGCGCTTCGCCGCCAGAGAGGGTTTCTGCGGAACGAGACAGCGTCAGGTAGTTCAGGCCGACGTTGACCAGAAACTTCAGGCGGTCGCCAATCTCTTTCAGGACTTTTTCGGCGATTTTCGCACGCTGACCGGAGAGTTTCAGATTGGTGAAGAAATCCATCGCATGGCCGATGCTCATATCTGAAATTGTCGGCAGCGCGGTGTTTTCGACAAACACGTGGCGCGCTTCACGACGCAGACGAGTGCCTTCACAAGTCGCGCAGGGGCGGTTGCTGATGAACTTCGCGAGGTCTTCGCGCACGGCGTTGGATTCCGTTTCTTTATAGCGGCGCTCCATATTGTGCAGCACGCCTTCAAACGGGTGACGACGTACGGACGTATCGCCGCGGTCGTTGATGTACTTAAACTCAATGGTTTCTTTGCCAGAGCCGAACAGCACCGCTTTTTGCACTGTCGCGCTCAGCGTATTCCACGGCGCTTCCACGTCGAACTTATAGTGATCGGCAAGCGAACGCAGCATCTGGAAGTAGTAGAAATTACGGCGATCCCAGCCACGGATGGCGCCGCCAGCCAGGGAAAGTTCGCCATTCTGTACGACACGGTCCGGGTCGAAATATTGCTGCACGCCGAGGCCGTCGCAGGTCGGGCAAGCGCCAGCCGGGTTGTTAAACGAAAAAAGACGAGGCTCAAGCTCGCGCATGCTGTAGCCGCAAATCGGGCAAGCGAAGTTAGCGGAGAAGAGCAGCTCTTCAACGCTTGCGTCATCCATATCCGCCACTACTGCCGTACCGCCGGAAAGCTCCAGCGCGGTTTCAAAAGATTCCGCCAGACGCTGGGAGAGATCTTCACGCACCTTAAAGCGATCCACCACCACTTCAATGGTGTGTTTTTTCTGTAGCTCAAGCTTCGGCGGATCGGAGAGATCGCAGACTTCGCCATCAATACGCGCGCGGATATACCCCTGGCTTGCCAGGTTCTCCAGTGTTTTGGTGTGTTCGCCCTTACGTTCTTTGATTACCGGCGCAAGCAGCATCAGACGCTTGCCTTCCGGCAGCGCCAGCACATTATCAACCATCTGGCTTACCGTCTGCGCCGCCAGCGGGACGCCGTGATCCGGACAGCGCGGCTCGCCCACGCGGGCATAAAGCAGGCGCAGGTAGTCGTGAATCTCTGTAATCGTGCCGACGGTGGAACGCGGGTTATGCGACGTCGATTTTTGCTCAATGGAAATCGCGGGCGACAGACCTTCGATATGGTCGACGTCCGGCTTTTCCATTAGCGACAGGAACTGCCGCGCATAAGCGGAGAGCGACTCCACATAGCGACGCTGCCCTTCGGCATACAGGGTGTCGAAAGCCAGTGAGGACTTACCGGAACCGGAGAGGCCGGTGACGACGATGAGCTTGTCGCGTGGGATAACAAGATTGATATTTTTGAGATTGTGCGTGCGGGCGCCCCGTACTTCGATCTTATCCATTCACCTATCCTGGATTGAACGCTAATGCCTGGGTGTTTAAAGGACAACCGGTGGCCAGAAACGGTTAATTATGACACAATTTAACCTGAATGGATATCCAGTATTTGTTTGCAACAGTGTATACTGCGTGAACATTTCTGGAAGCTGGCTCGCGGGTATCACTCTCAGGGGCTGGCGTGATAGAATTGACTGTTTACACTATTTAGAAACGATTTTCAGGAGACACGATCATGGCCAGCAGAGGCGTAAACAAGGTGATTCTCGTCGGTAATCTGGGGCAAGACCCGGAAGTACGCTATATGCCGAACGGCGGGGCCGTGGCGAACCTGCGCCTGGCGACGTCAGAATCCTGGCGCGATAAGCAAACCGGCGAGATGAAAGAAGTAACCGAATGGCACAGCGTAGTGCTGTACGGCAAACTGGCGGAAGTCGCGGGCGAATACCTGCGTAAAGGCTCTCAGATTTATATCGAAGGCCAACTGCGTACCCGCAAATGGCAGGATCAGAGCGGTCAGGATCGCTACTCCACTGAAGTGGTGGTAAACGTGGGCGGCACCATGCAGATGCTGGGCGGCCGTCAGGGCGGCGGCGCGCCAGCAGGCGGCGGCATGGGTGGCGGCCAGCAGCAGCAAGGCGGCTGGGGTCAGCCGCAGCAGCCGCAGGGCGGCAATGCGCAGTTCAGCGGCGGCGCGCAGTCTCGCCCTCAGCAATCTTCGGCGCCGTCTAACGAGCCGCCGATGGACTTCGACGACGACATCCCGTTCTGATAAAGACGTTCAACGCAATGTGATAAACGCATGCGCTGTCATAATAAAAACCCTGCCCCGGCAGGGTTTTTTTACAGGCGCGATTTATTGAGATGACGCCAGAGGTAGACACGCTACCCCTTAATCAGCATTTCCACACAAGACGCAGGGTGTCATGCTTTTTGCTCCAGCCTGCCAGACGGTTTTTCCTGACCTACGCCAGCTGCCGCCAGCAGGCATCACCATCAAAGGAAAAGCGTTATGACTGATGAGGAAAATCCTTTCATCGCTGCCTGGAGCCGCAACGGTAATTTACTTTGCCACGGTCACTGGATAATTACCTTCGCCGGAAAGCCCGTAACCCTGCCGCAAAGCTGGCAGGACAAAGCGATGGGAACCTGGGGCATCTATTCTATTATCGATCCGGAAGATGAAACCTTTGCAGATGGCCTGGAAGAGGATGAGTGGATTGTCGAAAACGTCGAATGGCTGACGGACTGCTTTTTTGAAAACCACATTCCGCCTGAAGAGGACAATTATCGCTTTTTCTGGCGGGCCGTTAACCGGGCCGACTGGCGTTGCACCAGTTGCGCCGGCTGCATGTAAAAGAAAAGCCTCCGCAGGGGAGGCTTTCAGTTTTTATCAGGTAATGACCATCGGCCATTCTGGCGGCGTATGGCTCATAATTTCCAGCATGACGTCTTTGATATGCGTCCACGTGGCGGCAAAGTCCAGCGACATCCCCAGCAGGCCGGTAGCGAACCAGCAGGAAGCTGCGATACCCAGGCCGCTGCTGATAAAGGCAAGCGCCTGATAATCCGATTTACGAAACTGCACATTAAGGGTGCTCGCCATAAACATAAGCACCGCACTTAAAATTTGCCAGCGCATCAGCACAACACTGGTAGCCAGGGTAGCCATCAACCGTTCCTCAAAGACACGTTTGCTACGTCCACGCAGCGCGTTAACGCGGGCTGCGTCGGTCGTAGGCCAGAAAAGGGAAGAAATTGCAGATTTACATCAAGAGTGTGAACTATATCACATTTGCTTTTTTGTTGACCAGTTCAAATTCTTTTTTTGATGTATCAACAAAAATTTTGAATAAATAGGGGATCGTCCGGCTAAATAAATCCATGCTACAGCGCAAAAGCATGAGAAAACTGGTGAAATATCTGGCGCTATCGCCGTTTCAAACAATTTAACGGAACGAAGGAATATTTACAGACTACCTCTTCTGGATTATGCTCAATCCGAATTTAATTTTTCTGGCTTTATGCCACGCCGTAGTAATTCAGTGGTTTTGTTAGAGCAAAAATATATTATATATTTTTAAGTGGTCTTTATGCTTAAAAATACTATTTTTGACTGCCTTTTTAACGTAACTATTTTGTATATCGTTAATTTTAGGCAGGCTGATACCAAGTAAAGACACACACAGCACCTAAGACGTTGGTGCGCGTCTGTATGCGCACTGACAAAAAATTCACTAAGTTTATTTTTCTTACCGGTGGGCTGTGCACACCGTCGCCGGAACGCTTTTTCATATGCTATCGCTTATACAGAAAAGGCGGCGCAGTAATCCAGAAAGGCTTTTACGCGGGTGGGGCGTGAAAGCCTTTCTTCTTATGGCGAGTGCAATCCGCCTGCCGCAGGCTTCATCCTCGCGCTAAGTCTTAAATTGGGAAAGCGCGTTGAGCACTACCCGCGCAAGGCTGGTTTTGAACGTGTCGCGCCACCTCAGTGTTCAGGAAAGGTACTGCGCCCGCTCTGTTCCAGTTCAGTTTGTGTTCCTGCTCAAAAGCGCAGAAAAAGAGGCGAATGCAGGTCTGGGCGTTAACCAGGCATTTACCGCGGTCAGCGCGCTTATTTTTCCAGCAAATAAAAGAAATTTGCGTTAAAAAGATATTCCTGGGCAAAGTGGCGGAAATTTCTCCTGCGAAATGCATGAAATATTTCACTTAAGAAAAATTAAATGACCGCCACCATTTTCCTTACGGCAAATTTAGTTATCTAGGCTTAAATATTAGCTTTATAAATTGAAATGCCTATTGCCAATGTTCGTTGATTCATGCAACGTAATCACCTGTTTGCGAAAGTGTCCTTTCCGCCTAAATGTGACACAGAGAGCAGGGATATGAGGCCATAATGAATCACAGGGCACAACGTCAGGCGTTGCGAATTTTCGGCATCATCATGGTGATCTTGCTCCCCGTGATACTGACGCTATGGTTTGCCCATTTGCGAGCGGTAAATGAGACTCGCGATCATCTGCGTTCATTTGCGCAACTTGTGCTCGATAAAACTGAAATCGTCGTGCAGGATGCCGATCTCGCGCGCGACGAGGCTGAACAATATCAGGGACAGGTTTGTACCCCCGCGCATCGCAATAATATGTTGGACATCGTTCGCGGCCAATTATATGTAAACGATCTTATTTACGCCGAAGGGGATAACTTTCTCTGTTCGACGATGATTGATGAGCCTTATACGATGTCGCGGGCCGATTATACGCGCGATGAAGATGTCGCTATTTATTATTATCGCGATACACCATTTTATGCGGGTCATAAAATGGTGTATATGCGCAAAGGAAATTATGTTGCGGTTATTAATCCTCTGGCCTACGGCGAGGTAATGACCAGTGATGCGGATTTAACTTACGGCGTTTATGATACCGCCACACGGCAATTTTTTTCATTAGGTGAACATGCCGAGCGCGATAAGCTCCTGCCGCTATTGAATAATAAAGAAGATATTTTTCAGCAAGACGCTCATTTTTATTCCATTGCACATTCCGCTAAACGCCCTATCGCGATTATTGTATCCACTTCCGATGTGCGTTTCTATCAGGAATGGCATCGACAGATTTCTTTTATGTTGCCGCTGGGTTTCATCTGTAGCGCTGTTATTTTGTTGATATGGTCAAGAACGCAGCAGCAGTTTAATTCGCCACGGCGCTTATTACAGCGCGCGATCCAGAAGAGACAATTACGTCTGCATTACCAGCCCATCATTGATATTCAGCGTGGGCTTTGCGTTGGCGCCGAGGCGCTGCTGCGCTGGCCCGGTTACAACGGGCAGGTCATGAGCCCCGCAGAGTTTATCCCGCTGGCCGAGCAAGAAGGATTAATCGCCAAAGTAACCGATTACGTAGTAGAAGAATTGTTCAGTGACTTAGGCGGTTACCTTGCTTCACACCCCGAAATTTATATCTCAATTAACCTGTCCGCTTCCGATTTCCACTCCTCACGCTTAATCGCTTTGATTGAAGACAAAAATAAACAATATGGCGTGCGCGCACAGCAAATTAAAATCGAAGTGACGGAGCGAGGGTTTATTGACGTGCCGAAAACCACGCCAGTCATTCAGGCGTTTCGCCAGTCTGGTTTCGAGGTGGCGATTGATGATTTCGGCACCGGTTACTCCAATTTGCACAATCTTTATTCGCTGAACGTGGATATCCTTAAGATCGATAAATCATTTATCGATACGTTAGCGACTAACAGCACCAGCCATCTTATCGTTGAGCATATTATTGAAATGGCGCAAAGCCTGCGGCTGAAAATCGTCGCCGAAGGGGTGGAGACCGCCGACCAGGTCAGTTGGCTGTTAAAGCGGGGCGTGCAGTATTGCCAGGGGTGGTATTTCTCCAAAGCGCTGGCTTCGCCAGAGTTTATCGCCTGGCTGAATCAGAGCCCCGCTGACACTCAGCCAGTCTGTTCCTCGCCCACCATTATGCATCAGGCGCTGTGACGGTAGTCGGAAGGCGTGCGGTCAAACTCCCGGCGGAAAATACGTGAAAACGTCTGCTGCGAAACGTAGCCGTAATCCATCGCGATATCAAAGATAGGCCGCCGGGTAGAGCGTAATTCCTGCGCCGCCAGCAGCAGGCGTCGTTGGCGAATATAGTCGCCCAGCGTCTGGCGCATCACCGTACGAAACATCCTCTGCAGGTACCACTTCGAATAGCCCGACTTCTTCGCCACCACGTCAATATTCAGTGGCTGGTCAATATGTTCATCAATCCATTCCGTCAGCGCGTGGATGATTTCCTGGTGTGACATAAGACATCCTCTTCGTTGATTACCGATTAGCCGTTCGTTGTGAGGCCGAGTATAATTCCTCAAGTTAACTTGAGGTAAAGCCCTATGGATAAGAAAATGCCCCGGCTAAAACATCTGCTTACGCCGGGGGAGGTCGCAAAGCGTAGCGGCGTTGCGGTCTCCGCGCTCCATTTCTACGAAAGCAAAGGCTTGATAAAAAGCACCCGCAATGCGGGCAACCAGCGCCGCTATTCCAGGGAGGTATTGCGTTATGTGGCCATTATCAAGATTGCGCAGCGTATCGGCATACCGCTCGCAACCGTTGGCGAGGCGCTTGGCGTTTTGCCGGATGGACACACGCTGAGCGCAAAAGCGTGGAAAGAACTTTCATCACAGTGGCGGGAGGAGCTGGATCGGCGAATTAAAACAATGACGGCGCTGCGAGATGAGCTGGATGGCTGTATTGGCTGCGGTTGTCTTTCGCGCCGCGACTGCCCGCTACGCAACCCGAACGATAAGCTGGGCGAGCAGGGCACCGGCGCACGGCTGCTGGAAGACGAGTAAAAGACGAAAGCGCCCATTACGGGCGCTTTCGGGTTTTCCGGTCTTGGTCTTTCGCTCTATCCCGCTGTCTCACGGGAGGGTTTCCCCCGACATCGCGCCCCTCGGTTGTATCATGCAGGAGGGTCCGGGCTGCGCCGACACTGCAAGTATAGTTTATGCTCGCGGTTTTTTCAGAGAGGCATGGCGATTTTTTAATCGCTCCGGCGCCCGGACTGGCGGCCCGTTACCTATAGTTAATTTAACTGAGATAACACGAGGTTACGCCATGCTTACCGTTCATCACCTTAATAATTCCCGCTCACAGCGCATTCTCTGGGCGCTGGAAGAGTTGAACCAGCCTTACAAAATTGTGCGCTATCAGCGGGAGCCGACCATGCTGGCGCCCGAGGCGTTGAAAAAAGTGCATCCGCTCGGCAAATCGCCGGTGCTGGAAGATAACGAACATAAGCTGGTTGAGTCCGGCGCTATTCTTGAATATTTGCAGGAAACTTACGACGGCGAGCAGCGGTTTAAACCGCAGAACCCGGCAGAGAAGCTGGATTACCGCTTCTGGCTGCATTATGCCGAAGGTTCGCTCATGCCGCTTTTGATGATGAAGCTGGTTTTCTCAAGCCTCGGCAAACCGCCGGTGCCCTTTGGTTTTCGCACGCTGGGCAAAGCGCTGGGGCAGGGGGTGCAAAAGGCGTATCTCAATAAGCAACTCGCCACGCACACGCAGTTCATTGAAAACCACCTTAAACAGCATCCCTGGTTCGCCGGGCAAAGCTTCAGCATGGCGGATATTCAGATGAGCTTTCCCATTATCGCGCTGCTGGCGCGCGGTGGGGTGGGTAACGTGCCGCAGATTGAAGCGTGGAAAAAGAATATCGAGGCGCGGCCTGCTTACCAGCGCGCCATGGAAAAAGGCGGCCCGTTTGACATTCCCGGCGGCTGAGGCATGCAAAAACCCTATGAGCCAGGCAAAATTGAAAACGCTATTCTGCATAATTGTTGCGAAATTGCGCATCAACGGTATCGTTTGCGCATAACGCGGCGATTAATTAACCAGCCAGCGGAGATTTTCATGGAAAGCCGTAAAGTTCTGTTGAAAATCCCCGCAGGAAGGCTGGATAATCGTTTGCCTTAAATTGACGAGCCGTTTTTACGCGCGGAGTTAAACGTTTGCTTTGCGTGGCCCCCACCTTTGCCACGCACTCAGCCAGGGAATAGACGTTTGATCGGCAGTGGGTTGTCCACCACGCGTAGAAGCGAAATCATAAAAATCTCAGGGGATGTTTCACTATGTCTACGCCTTCAGCGCGTACCGGCGGTTCGCTTGACGCCTTCTTTAAAATTTCAGCGCGCGGCAGCACCGTCCGTCAGGAAGTTGTCGCGGGTCTTACCACGTTTCTCGCCATGGTCTACTCCGTCATTGTCGTGCCGGGCATGCTTGGAAAAGCGGGTTTTCCGCCCGCCGCTGTCTTTGTCGCCACCTGCCTGGTCGCCGGGTTCGGTTCGATTGTGATGGGGCTGTGGGCTAATCTGCCGCTGGCCATCGGCTGCGCCATTTCACTGACCGCCTTCACCGCCTTTAGCCTGGTGCTGGGCCAGCATATCAGCGTGCCGGTAGCGCTTGGCGCAGTATTCCTGATGGGGGTGCTGTTTACGATTATCTCCGCAACCGGCATTCGCAGCTGGATCCTGCGCAACCTGCCGCACGGCGTTGCGCACGGCACGGGCATTGGCATCGGCCTGTTCCTGCTGTTGATCGCGGCAAACGGCGTTGGCCTGGTTATCAAAAACCCGCTGGATGGCCTGCCGGTGACGCTCGGCCACTTCGCCAGCTTCCCGGTTATCATGTCGCTGATTGGTCTGGCGGTGATTATCGGTCTGGAAAAACTAAAAGTGCCGGGTGGCATTTTGCTGACCATTATCGGCATCTCTGTCGTCGGGTTGATTTTCGACCCGGCGGTGCATTTCTCCGGTATTTTCGCCATGCCTTCGCTGAAAGATGAGCAGGGCCATTCGCTGATTGGCAGCCTCGACATCATGGGCGCGCTGAATCCGGTCGTTATCCCAAGCGTACTGGCGCTGGTTATGACGGCGGTCTTCGACGCGACCGGCACCATCCGCGCGGTCGCCGGCCAGGCGAACCTGCTGGATAAAGACGGGCAGATTATCGACGGCGGCAAAGCGCTGACCACCGACTCGCTCTCCAGCGTGTTCTCAGGCGTCGTCGGCGCAGCGCCTGCGGCGGTTTATATCGAATCGGCGGCCGGTACGGCGGCGGGCGGCAAAACGGGCCTGACGGCGCTGACCGTCGGCGTGCTGTTCCTGCTTATCCTGTTCCTTTCTCCGCTCTCTTATCTGGTGCCTGCTTATGCTACCGCACCGGCGCTGATGTATGTCGGCCTGCTGATGCTGAGTAACGTCGCGAAAATCGATTTCGCTGACTTCGTGGACGCCATGGCGGGCCTTATCACCGCCGTGTTTATTGTGCTGACCTGCAACATCGTTACCGGCATCATGATAGGCTTCGCTTCTCTGGTGATTGGCCGCATCGTCTCCGGCGAGTTCCGTAAGCTGAACATCGGCACCGTGGTTATCGCCATCGCGCTGGTCGCTTTTTATGCAGGCGGCTGGGCAATCTAAGCGTTTTCTCCCTGCGGGCGGCGCTAGCCGCCCGTTTTTCCCGCTTTAAGGCACATCCTGTTTCCTTTTGATTGATGACGATGTTTTATTATCAGGGCACAACAGCGCATTTCTGATACAAAACACATCGCAATCGAAGGAACGCATGGAAATCTTTTTTACCATTCTGATCATGACCCTTGTGGTCTCCCTCTCCGGGGTAGTGACGCGAGTGCTCCCCTTTCAAATCCCGCTTCCGCTGATGCAGATAGCCATCGGGGCCTTACTGGCCTGGCCGCGCTTTGGTCTGCACGTGGATTTCAACCCGGAACTTTTTCTGGTGCTCTTTATTCCGCCGCTGCTGTTTGCTGACGGCTGGAAAACCCCGACCCGCGAGTTTCTCGATCATGGGCGAGAGATAATCGGCCTGGCGCTGGCGCTGGTGGTGGTCACCGTGGTCGGCATCGGCTTTCTCATCTACTGGATGGTGCCGGGCATCCCGCTCATTCCGGCGTTCGCCCTGGCGGCCGTGCTTTCGCCGACCGATGCCGTGGCGCTTTCCGGCATCGTGGGCGAAGGACGCATCCCGAAAAAAATCATGGGCATCCTGCAGGGCGAAGCGCTGATGAACGACGCTTCGGGCCTGGTGGCGCTGAAATTCGCCGTGGCGGTAGCGATGGGGACGATGGTCTTCACCGTAGGCGGCGCGACGGTCGAATTCCTGAAAGTGGCGATTGGCGGTCTGCTCGCCGGCATCGCAGTAAGCTGGCTCTATGGCCGCTCGCTGCGCTTGCTAAGCCGCTGGGGCGGCGATGAGCCCGCCACGCAAACGCTGATGCTGCTGCTGTTGCCGTTCGCCTCTTACCTGATTGCCGAACACATCGGCGTTTCCGGCATTCTGGCCGCGGTGGCCGCCGGGATGACCATTACCCGTTCCGGCGTGCTGCGCCGCGCGCCGCTCGCCATGCGCCTGCGCGCCAACAGCGTCTGGTCGATGCTGGAATTCGTCTTCAACGGCATGGTCTTCCTGATGCTGGGCCTGCAACTGCCCGGCATTTTTGAAGGTTCGCTGGCGCAGGCGGAGCTGGATCCGAACGTCGAAGTATGGATGTTGTTCCTCGACATCGTGCTTATCTACGTGGCGCTTATCGCGGTGCGTTTCGCGTGGCTGTGGGTGATGAAGCGCTTTAGCCGCCGCTTCCTGACCAAAAAGCCGATGGAGTTCGGCTCCTATACCACGCGCGAGCTGTTTATCGCCTCTTTCGCAGGGGTACGCGGCGCCATTACGCTCGCCGGCGTGCTCTCTATTCCGCTGCTGCTGCCGGACGGCTCACTGTTCCCGGCGCGTTATGAGCTGATTTTCCTGGCGATGGGCGTGATCCTTTTCTCGCTGCTCGTCGGCGTAATTATGCTGCCCATCCTGCTGCAAAACGTGGAAGTCGCGGATCACGCCTTAGCGCGTAAAGAGGAGCGCAAAGTCAGGTCCCTGCTTGCTGAAGTGGCTATCACCGCCGTTCAGAAGAAAGAGGAGCGGCTGGCGGCGGACGTGAATGAAAACATCGACGACGATCTGCTCAGAGAGGTAAGTTCAAGGGTTATCGGCAATCTGCGCCGTCGCGCTGACGGGCGCAACGATGTGGAAAACAGCGAGCTTGAAGAAAGCCTTGAACGGCGTTTTCGCCTGGCTGCGCTGAACGCCGAGCGCGGAGAGCTTTACCATCTGCGCGCCACGCAGCAGATCAGCAACGAAACGCTGATGAAAATGCTGCGCGATCTCGACCTGCTCGAAGCGCTGTTGAGCGAGAAAAGCTAAGCTCTACTGGCCCGCTTCGGCGGGCCAGAATGTTTTACAGCAGGCTATCCACGCCTGCGCGCTTTGCGAAAGATACACCCCCTCGCGCCAAATCATCCCCAGTTGCCAGCGAAGCTCGCTTTGCAGCGGCAGCCACATCAGCGTGGTCTTATCGAGTTTCTCACACACCGGTTCAGGCAGGATGGCGACGCCAACGCCCGCCTGCACCATTGCCGCCAGAAAATCCCACTGTCCGCTACGCACCGCGATGCGCGGTTTTATCTCATGCGCGCTGAACAACTGCATAAGCTGGCGGCTGAGTGAAAAATCCTCGTTATAGATAAGCAGCGGCTCGTTTGCCAGTTGCTCTGGCTCAACGTGCCGGCGACTCAGCCACGCGCCGGAGCGGGGCGTGAGCACGCAGAGCGGGTGGCTAAACAGAGGCAGAGTGACAAGGCTGCTTTCTTCGTCAACGGGCAGCGCGGTGATAGCGAGATCGAGTTCGCCGTTCAGCACCGCCTGCTGCACCGTCAGCCCGCCAAACTCAGAAATTTTTAGCTCAACGCCCGGATACCGCTGGCGGTAGAGGCTAATGGGGCCAGCCATGGTCATGCCGACCATCGGCGGGATGCCGAGGCGAAGAATGCCTTTGTTGAGATGGTTAATGTCGCTGAGTTCCGATTCAAGCTGACGGAACTCCGTCAGAATAGCGAGGCCGCGCTCATAGACTACGCGGCCGGTATCGGTCAGCAGCAGCCTGCGCCCGTCGCGGATAAGCAGCGTGCAGTTCAGCTCGTCTTCAAGATTGCGCAGCATCTTGCTGATGGTAGGTTGGGTGACGAAAAGCGTCTGCGCCGCGCGGGTGAAACTTTGCTGGCGCACAACCTCGACAAAGTACCGCAGCGTTCTGATATCCATAACTATTCCTTCGAACTATAGCTGCAATGAGTTTAATTCATTTCGTACCGGTAAGGGCGCTCCCTATACTGACGCTCTGCCGTTTTTTCTGGAATATTGACCATGATCCTGGCGTTACGTCGCTTTACGCCTGCTGTGACCCGTCCGTTGCAAATCGCGCTTCAGGTACTTCTTTATGTCGGGCTGTTCTTGCTTGCGCAAAATCTTGTGGACTGGCTCCATCTGCCGCTGCCCGCCAACCTCGTCGGCATGCTGTTGATGCTGGGGCTGATTGTGCTTCGCGTACTGCCGCTGAACTGGGTGCGGGCCGGGGCGCGCTGGCTGCTGGCGGAGATGCTGCTTTTCTTCGTCCCCGCCGTGGTGGCGGTAGTGAACTATGCGCAACTGCTGATGGTGGACGGCTGGCGCATTTTTCTGGTTATCGCGCTCAGTACCGTATTCGTGCTGGGCGCTACGGCCTGGGTGGTGGATAAGGTTTACCGTTACGAACTCGCGCGCGAGGCGCGCAGGCAGGGCAACCGTGAATAATTTCCTCTTAAGCGTGCTCTGTCTGGTGGTGACGGTCGCGCTCTACTTCGCGAATAAAAAGCTGTATCGCCGCTTTCGCGCGTTGCCGCTGATGCCGCTGGTATTCACGCCGCTGCTGCTGGTGCTGATGCTGGTGTTCGGCCACATCTCTTACCAGAACTATATTGGTGAAACTCACTGGCTGCTGTGGCTGCTCGGTCCGGCGACCATCGCCTTCGCCGTGCCGGTCTATGACAATCTGGCGGTGATTAAGCGTCACTGGCTGTCGCTTTCGGCGGGCGTCATTACCGCAACAGTGGTGGCGGTGACCAGCTCAGTGTGGCTGGCGCGGCTTTTTACTCTGCCGGACGAAATCCAGCGCAGCCTCGCGGTGCGCTCCGTGACCACGCCTTTTGCGCTGGCGGCCGCCGGGCCGCTTGGCGGGCAGGCCGATCTGGTGGCGTTGTTTGTGGTGATAACCGGCGTGTTTGGCATGGCGGTGGGAGATGTGCTGTTCCTGCGGCTTGCCATTAACGCAGGCCTTGCGAAAGGCGCGGGTTTCGGCGCCGCCTCACACGGCGCAGGGACAGCGCGGGCTTACGAACTCGGTCCGCAGGAGGGCACCATCGCCAGTCTGGTGATGATGCTCTCCGGTGTGGTGATGGTGCTTATCGCGCCGCTGGTGGCGCGGCTGATGTTCTGAGCGCGTTAGCCATAATGAATACATCTGTTTACTGTTATTGCTAAGGATGGGGGGCGAAGGGAAGGGAATATGCTCCCCGGCCAGAATGACCGGGGAGAGGGGTTAGTGGGCGCGGCCCTGCTCAATACCGAGACCGGTTTGCGAGCGGATGAACTGGGCGCGGAACTGCCCACGCTCAAGGTTGCCTTCCGCGCTGTTGTCGGTAACAGAGAAAATCCAGATGCCGACAAAGGCTATCAGAATAGAGAAGAGCGCCGGATATTCATACGGGAACACGGGCGCCGCGTGGCCGAGCACCTGGACCCAGACGGTCGGCCCCAGGATCATCAGCACGACCGCAGTCAGCAGCCCCAGCCAGCCGCCTATCATGGCGCCGCGGGTGGTCAGCTTCGACCAGTACATCGAAAGCAGAATGATAGGGAAGTTACAGCTGGCGGCAATCGAGAAGGCCAGCCCTACCATAAAGGCGATGTTCTGGTTCTCAAACAGGATGCCTAACAGAATGGCTATCACGCCCAGCACCAGCACGGTGATTTTCGACGCGCGCAGCTCTTCGCGCTCGGTGGCGCCTTTGCGGAACACGTTAGCGTACAGGTCATGCGAAACCGCCGAAGCGCCCGCCAGCGTCAGCCCGGCCACCACCGCAAGGATAGTGGCGAAGGCCACGGCGGAGATAAAGCCAAGGAACAGGTTGCCGCCCACCGCGTTCGCCAGATGCACCGCCGCCATATTGTTGCCGCCAATCAGCGCGCCGGTGGCGTCTTTAAACGCCGGGTTCGCGCCCACCAGCATGATGGCGCCGAAGCCGATGATAAAGGTCAGGATGTAGAAGTAACCCATAAAACCAGTGGCGTAGAAGACGCTTTTCCGCGCTTCGCGAGCGTCGCTGACGGTGAAAAAGCGCATCAGAATATGCGGCAGGCCCGCGGTGCCGAACATCAGGCCCAGGCCCAGCGAAAGGGCGGAGATGGGGTCTTTCACCAGCCCGCCGGGGCTCATGATGGCGCTGCCTTTCGGGTGTACCGCCATCGCCTCAGCGAAGAGATTATTAAAGCTAAAGCCGACATGCTTCATAACCATAAAGGCCATAAAGCTTGCGCCAAAGAGCAGCAGCACCGCCTTGATAATCTGCACCCAGGTGGTGGCGAGCATGCCGCCAAACAGCACGTACATCACCATCAGCACGCCCACCAGCACCACCGCGATGTGGTAGTTCAGGCCAAACAGCAATTGTATCAGCTTGCCCGCGCCCACCATCTGCGCAATGAGGTAAAGCGCCACCACCACCAGCGACCCGCAGGCGGAAAGCACGCGGATCGGGCCTTGCTTAAGGCGATACGAGGCGACGTCGGCAAAGGTATATTTGCCCAGGTTGCGCAAACGCTCGGCAATCAAAAACAGGATTATCGGCCAGCCCACGAGGAAGCCCAGCGAATAGATAAGCCCGTCATAGCCGGAGGTGAACACCAGCGCCGAAATACCGAGGAACGAGGCCGCCGACATATAGTCGCCCGCAATCGCGAGGCCGTTTTGCAGGCCGGTAATGTTGCCGCCGGCGGTGTAGTAATCGCTGCGCGTGCGGGTGCGTTTCGAAGCCCAGTACGTGATGCCAAGCGTAAACGCCACAAAGACGATAAACATGATTATCGCCTGCCAGTTAGTCGGCTGACGCTGCACCGCGCCGCTTAACGCATCAGCGGCGCGGCTTGCAAAGGGCAACATCAGGAGCGGCGCGCTAAGCGCTGTCAGGATACGCTTCATGCTTTCACCTCGCGCAGCACTTCCCGGTTCAGCCGGTCAAATTCGCCATTGGCGCGCCAGACATACACGCCGGTGAGAATAAAAGAGATAACAATCACGCCGACGCCAATCGGAATGCCGCGCGTAATGCTGCTGCCGGGCGAGAGCGGGGTGCCGAGCCAGCCGGGGGCGAAGGCGATAAGCAAAATAAAGCTGACGTAAATCACCAGTACGATTAACGACAGAATGCCGGCGAACCGCTGTCGTTTTTCCACCAGCTCCCTGAAGTGCGTATTGTCTTCTATCCTTTGATAAAGTTGTTCATTCATCACAGCATCTCCAGAAGTAATCCCCTTGGTCCTTCCTGCCGCATGTTCCGGCATGTCGGTCCTCCGCGCGTGGCGAGGAGGCGCTCGCTCGCCGCCTTCCTGCGACAGCAACTTCTTCAGGGAGGGCAAGGTACAGGTTGATAGTTATCTCCTCTCCCCGGTCGGGGAGAGGCGTTAAGGTAAGAGGTTATGACGGCATGGCGATGGACTGCTTCTCTTCGAGCAGTTTTTCCACCACGCCCGGGTCGGCAAGCGTAGAGGTATCGCCAAAGTTGCTGGTATCGCCTGCGGCAATCTTGCGCAAAATGCGGCGCATGATTTTGCCTGAGCGGGTTTTCGGCAGCGAGTCGGTCCAGTGCAGTACGTCCGGCGTGGCAAGCGGGCCTATCTCTTTACGCACCCAGTTACGCACCTCGGCATAAAGCTCGGGCGTCGGCTCTTCGCCATGGTTCAGCGTGACGTAGGCGTAAATCGCCTGGCCTTTGATGCTGTGCGGAATGCCCACCACCGCCGCTTCGGCGATTTTCGGATGCGAGACCAGCGCCGACTCAATCTCAGCGGTGCCGAGACGGTGGCCGGAGACGTTCAGCACGTCATCCACGCGGCCGGTTATCCAGTAATAGCCATCTTCATCGCGACGCGCGCCGTCGCCGCTGAAGTACATGTTCTTGAAGGTGGAAAAGTAGGTTTGCTCGAAACGCTCGTGGTCGCCGAACAGGGTGCGCGCCTGGCCTGGCCAGGAGTCGGTGATAACCAGGTTGCCCTCGGTCGCGCCCGAAAGCGGGTTGCCTTCGTTATCCACCAGCGCGGGTTTGACGCCGAAGAAAGGACGCGTGGCGGAACCTGCTTTCAGCTCAATGGCGCCGGGCAGCGGGGTTATCATAAAGCCGCCAGTTTCGGTCTGCCACCAGGTATCCATCACCGGGCATTTCTCGTTGCCTATCTTCTTCCAGTACCACTCCCAGGCTTCCGGGTTAATCGGCTCGCCTACCGACCCCAGAATGCGAAGCGATGAACGGTCGGTGCCGTCGATGGCTTTATCCCCTTCGGCCATGAGCGCGCGAATGGCGGTCGGCGCGGTGTAGAGGATGTTCACTTTATGCTTATCCACCACCTGTGCCATGCGGTTTGGCGCAGGCCAGTTCGGCACCCCTTCAAACATCAGCGTGGTGGCGCCGCAGGCGAGCGGGCCGTAGAGCAGGTAGCTGTGGCCGGTAACCCAGCCAATATCCGCGGTGCACCAGTAAATGTCGCCCGGATGGTAGTCGAAGACATATTTGAACGTGGTAGCCGCGTACACCAGGTAGCCGCCGGTGGTATGCAGCACTCCTTTCGGTTTGCCGGTCGAGCCGGAGGTGTAAAGAATAAAAAGCGGATCTTCAGCGTTCATTTCCACCGGCTGATGGTGGGCGCTGGCCTTTTCCACCCGCTCGTTCCACCAGAGGTCGCGCCCTTCCTGCCAGTCAATCTTGCCACCGGTGCGCTTGAGCACGATGACATGCTCAACGCTTGTCACGCCCGGGTTTTTCAGCGCGTCGTCGACGTTTTTCTTCAGCGGAATGGTGCGTCCTGCGCGAATGCCTTCATCGGCGGTGATAACCAGCCGTGAGCTTGAATCGATAATGCGTCCCGCCACCGCTTCCGGCGAAAAGCCGCCGAAAATCACTGAATGCACGGCGCCGATGCGCGCGCAGGCGAGCATTGCCACGGCGGCTTCCGGCACCATCGGCATATAAATGGCGACCACGTCGCCTTTTTTGATGCCGAGATCGGTGAGCGTATTGGCGAAGCGACACACGTCGCGATGCAGTTCCCGGTAGGTAATGGTTTTGCTCTGGCTGGCGTCATCGCCTTCCCAGATGATGGCGGTTCGATCGCCGTGGTCATGCAAATGTCTGTCGAGGCAGTTGGCCGCCAGATTCAGCGTGCCGTCTTCATACCATTTGATAGCGATATTGCCGGGCGCGAAAGAGGTGTTTTTTACCCGTTCGTAGGGCTTGATCCAGTCGAGGATTTTGCCCTGTTCGCCCCAGAAAGTGTCAGGATCGTGAACAGATTGCTGATAATAAGCTTCATACTGCTCCGGATTAATCAGGCAACGTTCCGCAATATTTGCGGGAATAGGGTGTTTATGAATTTGGCTCATGGCTTTTTTTCTCCTTGAAGATGTTAATGATATGTCACGCAAAAGTTAATTGTAGGGCCGCGGCCTGCTTTGTTTATTATTTGGGCGACAGATCACGCAAAGTTTTCTCTGTATGAAAATTCAGCAAACGAATCTTTGGAGGAAAATAATTCATAAGAATGATTATTTAACTGAGGTGATATTTTATGCTTTTAATAACAGTAGGTTATGCAAACAAACTGCCACAAACTCGGTGTTAATCGCGAATTTTCAGTGAATAAGACTGTTCTGGAAGGGTTGCGCAGCATGCCGTGCAAGTGGTACTGATTAAACGCGTTAAAAAACCCCACATCATCACCCAACGTTTGTCATACCCCTTTCAGTTTGTGACGTTCTCATACGGGCACGCATGGGAATGGCGCTTTTGATTCAGGAAGTGTAGTCGTTATGAAAAACAGTAAAGTCAGCCTGGCCTGGCAAATTCTGCTGGCCCTGGTGCTGGGTATTCTTCTGGGCAGTTTCCTTCACTATCAAACCGATAGCCGTGAATGGCTGGTGGCGAATCTGCTTTCTCCCGCCGGGGATATCTTTATCCACCTCATTAAAATGATCGTGGTGCCGATTGTTATCTCCACCCTGGTTGTCGGCATCGCCGGCGTAGGCGATGCGAAGCAGTTAGGACGCATCGGCGCCAAGACCATCATCTATTTTGAAATCATCACTACGGTTGCGATCGTGCTGGGCATTACGCTTGCGAACGTCTTCCAGCCAGGTAGCGGCATCGATATGTCGCAGCTCGCGGCAGTGGATATTTCAAAATATCAGCACACCACCGAAGAGGTGCAGAGTCATGCGCACGGGCTGATGGGCACTATCCTGTCGCTGGTGCCGACCAATATCTTCGCCTCTATGGCGAAGGGCGATATGCTGCCGATCATCTTCTTCTCGGTGCTGTTTGGCCTGGGCCTCTCTTCGCTGCCCGCGACGCACCGCGAACCGCTGGTGACCGTCTTCCGCTCGGTTTCCGAAACCATGTTTAAAGTCACTCATATGGTGATGCGCTATGCGCCGGTGGGGGTGTTTGCGCTTATCTCTGTGACGGTGGCGAACTTCGGTTTCGCTTCGCTGTGGCCGCTCGCGAAGCTGGTTATCCTGGTCTACGTCGCCATTCTGTTCTTCGCGCTGGTGGTGCTGGGCGCGGTGGCGAGAATGTGCGGGCTGCGCGTGTGGACGCTTATCCGCATTCTCAAAGATGAGCTGATTCTGGCTTACTCCACCGCCAGCTCCGAGAGCGTGCTGCCGCGCATCATCGAGAAGATGGAAGCCTACGGTGCGCCTGCTTCTATCACCAGCTTCGTGGTGCCGACCGGCTACTCGTTCAACCTCGACGGCTCTACGCTCTATCAGAGCATCGCGGCTATTTTTATCGCTCAGCTCTACGGCATCGATCTGTCGCTGGGGCAGGAGATAATCCTGGTGCTGACGCTGATGGTGACCTCCAAGGGCATCGCGGGCGTGCCGGGCGTCTCCTTCGTCGTGCTGCTGGCGACGCTTGGCAGCGTGGGCATTCCGCTGGAGGGCCTGGCATTTATTGCAGGCGTCGACCGCATCCTCGACATGGCGCGCACCGCGCTGAACGTGGTGGGCAACGCGCTGGCGGTACTGGTTATCGCCAAGTGGGAACATAAGTTCGACCGTAAAAAGTCGCTCGCCTACGAGCGTGAAGTGCTCGGCAAGTTTGATAAAACCGCCAGCCACTAACCGCATGCGAGTCCTTTCACACCCTGGCTCTCCTGCCTGTGACGCGGCTTACACTTCCCGCATCCGGCTGGAAGAATTCATCCTCACCGCCGCTGTCATCGCTCACACTCTTTGCAGGATAATGTTTCCCGGCGGAGAGAACGATGAAACCTGCCATCATGGTGGTGGACGACGACCCGGCGATTTGCGAACTGTTAAACGATGTTTTCAGCGAGCATGTTTTTGAGGTCTGTTTGTGTCACAACGGCGGCGATGCCCTGCGCCTTGCGCAGACAAGAACGGATATCGCGCTTATTTTGCTGGATATGATGCTGCCCGATATCAACGGGCTGCTGGTGCTGCAACAGCTTCAACGCCAGCGTCCTGCGCTGCCGGTGATTATGTTGACTGGCCTTGGCAGCGAATCGGACGTTGTCGTAGGGCTTGAAATGGGCGCCGATGATTACATCGCTAAACCTTTTAATCCTCGGGTCGTTGTGGCGCGCGTAAAAGCCGTGCTGCGCCGCACCGGCGTACTGCAAACCGAGTCGACGACGGCGCGAACCAGCGGCATGCATTTCAACGGCTGGTGTCTTGATACCGACCGCTGCCTGCTCATTAACCCGCAGCAACAGGCCGTGACGCTGACGCAGGGCGAGTATGGCCTGCTGCTGGCGCTGATGCAGAACGCAAGACGCGTGCTCAGCCGTGAGCGGTTGCTGGAGTTGACCCACAGCGAAAGCCTTGAGGTGTTCGATCGCACCATTGATGTGTTGGTGATGCGCCTGCGCCGCAAAATCGAGAGCAACCCGCATCAGCCTTCGCTCATTCGCACCATCCGCGGGCTGGGATATGTCTTTGCCGCCGACGTGACGCAAACCGAGCATGCGGCCTGAAACTGGGGGCGCTACATTCGCATCACCGTAGCGCGCCGGGTAGGGGCGCTATTGCTGGCGTACAGACCGGGCAACGCCAGGCAAGCAACGGCGCGCTGATTTAACCCGCCTCGCGCATAAACGTCGTTAATTCTTCCAGCGTTTTGGCGCCGTCAATGGCATTGGCGCAAAGTAAACTGGCGCGCGCGCAGGCATGGGCGAGTTTAATGCTTTCGGTAAGCGACCAGCGCTCGTGACAGCCGTAAAGCAGGCCCGCGCAAAAGGCGTCGCCCGCGCCGACGCTGCCGACAATTTCCGCTTTCGCCAGCTGCCAGGAGGGCACCCACACCCCTTCGCCGCCAGCCTCTATGCCCCATGCGCCTTCCGGGCAGTGGATAACCACCCGCTGGCGCACCCCTTCGGCCAGCAGGCGGCTGGCGGCCGTGGCGATATTTTCCGTATGCGGCGCGCCGTCGGGATGCCGTACCGGCAAGCCGCTGAACTCACCCGCTTCAAGCTCGTTGATGATGAGATAATCAAGCCAGCGCAGCGCAGGCATCACCAGCGGCTGATATCGCGGGTCGCCCTGGCGCGAGACCAGGTCGAGCGACGTTTCATACCCTTGCTGCTGCATTTGCGTCAGCAGCCTGGCGCTGCGCGTGCCGTACCTGTCGTCCGGCAGGTCGAGGCTGTCGAGCAGCAGCAGATAGCCGAGATGGAAAATCCGCATGGTGGGGTTGAGCCGGTCGAAGGCGGGCAGATCGAGCAGCCGGTTGGCGCCGGGTAAATGGAAAAAGGTACGTTGTCCATCCGGCGTGGTCATAACCTGCGACATTGACGTGGGCGCGAAGGCGGTACGACGCACATGCTGACGATTGATGTGATACTGCTCCAGCATCGCCATAATATAGTCGCCATCGACATCTTCCCCGGTCAGCCCCACCGCCTGAAGCGGCAGGCCCACGTGCAGTTTAGCGAGCGTCAGCAGCACGTTGAGCGGTGCGCCGCCGGTGGCGCGTTCGCTGTGGGTTATCTCCGCAAGCCAGCCCGGTTGCGGCCAGGCGTTAATCTGATGGACATGGTCGACCAGCATATTGCCCGCTGCGATAATGCCTCTGCGCTCGCTCATACCGCCTCCTCACGCTTTGCCGCTGCTGCCAAAGATGCGCATCTGTTGCGCCACGACGTCGGTAATCGCCTCCTCGATGCCAACCAGCAGCTCTGCGAATTCGTCATAAATCGCCCGGCGGTTCGTCATCCGCTGTTCTGTGGCGCCCAGCGCCGCCTGCGACATGCCGGTATAAAAGTTGATTTTGTGAATGCCAAGGCGGATGGCGTTGCGGAAATCGTCGTCGCTGATGCCGGAGCCGCCGTGCAACACCAGCGGCAGGCCGGTTTGCTGGCGAATGGCGGAAAGCCTGTCGAAATCAAGCTTCGGTTCGCCTTTATATTTGCCGTGCGCGTTGCCAATGGCGACGGCCAGCGCATCGATGCCGGTACGGTCGACAAAATCTCGCGCTATCGCCGGGTCAGTGAACTTCGCCTCATCCGCTTCGCCATAGAGCGCGCCGCCTTCATCGCCGCCCACCGCCCCCAGCTCCGCTTCTACCGAAACGCCCACCGCATGGCACATTTTCACCACCTCACGGGTCTGGCGGACGTTTTCTTCATACTCAAGCGCAGAGCCGTCAAACATCACCGAGCTAAAGCCAAGCCTTAGCGCCTGCACAACCGCCTCGAAGTGCAGCCCATGGTCGAGATTCAGCACCACAGGAAGAGTATGGCGCGCCGCCTCAAATTTCACCGCCTCCACCAGCGAGGGGAGGGAGAGATATTTAAAGTGCACCTCGGCGATGTTGATAATAAAAGGCGAATTTTCCTGGCGGGCGGCGGCGAACAGCGCGCGCAAGAAATGGCTGTCGAGCACGTTGAACGCGCCGAGCGCATAGCCGTGCTTGCGGGCGTGCGCCAGCCCGTCGGCGAGAGAAATCAGCGCCATTATCTTCTCCTGTTAGCGGTACGCGTCATATTCATTGCACAGCACGAGCTGCGCCGTTTCGTCTTCTTCTATGGTGTTAAAACGCTCAAGCGGCTTTAAGAAACGATTGTCATGGTCGTCATCGTTGACCGAAGAGACTTCGCCCACCAGCACGTCGCCAAACCCCGCCTCGCCCCAGAAGCTGTGATAAAGGCCTGGCGTCAGACAGATGCTTTCCCCTGGTGAAAGGCGCAACTGGCTGCCAGCGGCGTGCGTTTGCCTGCAACCGTCGATAACGACCGTTACGTCGCTGCCCGTGGTCTGCTCAAACTCGTCGCTGTTCCATAATTCGATGATTAAATTGCCGCCGCCGCGGTTGATAATGTCCTCGCGCTTGCGCCAGTGAAAATGCATCGGCGTTAACTGGCCGTCGCGGACATGCATGATCTTCTCGGCGTAACATTTGGCGTAAGGCGCGCCATCCGGCGAACCGTTGCGAAGCGTGAACAGGGTCAGCCCCTGGGCGGCGAAATCGTTGCCGCCGAAGGCAGTCACGTCCCAGCCCAGCTTCAAATCGAACACTTCTCTCCAGGCGCTGGCGTCGAGCTGCTGCCATTTCGCCGGGCTGAAGCTGGCGAAGGGCGGCAGATGCACGTCATGCCGGGAGAAGAACTGTCGCGTATGGCCGAGGATTTCATTAATTTCGGAGCGTTTCATGCTTTCTCCTCTCAGTTAAGAGATGAAGAGCTGCGATGCTTTTCCCACTGGGCTAACCCTCTCCCTGCGGCGGCGGGAGAGGGAATAAGAGGGCAGCCGTCGGGCTTTATTTCACCGTCCAGCCCTTGTAGTTGCCGACATTGTTTTTATCGATCATCGTCACCGGGATCAGCACCGGCTCTTTCGGCGCGGGCTTGCCCTGCAGGATGTCGTAACCAATCTCCACCGCTTTGGCGGCCATCACCTGCGGGTCCTGCGCGGGGGTGGCGACAAACAGCGAGTTGCCGCGCTTAAGCGCCTCTTCCGCATCCGGCGATCCATCCACGCCCACGATAAAGAACTCGTTGCGCTGCGCCTGCTTCGCCGCCAGATCCGCGCCGATCGCCGTCGGGTCGTTGATAGCGAACACGCCGTCGATTTTCGGGTTCGCCGCCAGCAGGGAGGTCATGACTTCAAGGCCGCCCTCACGGCTGCCTTTGGCATTCTGGTTCCAGGAAAGCACTTTGATATCCGGGTGCTTTTTGAATTCAGTCTGGCAACCTTCGACGCGGTTCTGCACGGCGGAAACCGGCGGGCCGTTGATTATCACCACATCACCTTTGCCTTTCAGACGGTCGGTAATGTACTTACAGGCCATCTCGCCCGCCTGGGTGTTGTTGGAGGTGATGGTGGCGTCCGCCCCTTCGGCGGCGACATCCACCGCCACCACCACAATGCCCGCGTCTTTCGCGCGCTTCACCGCCGGGCCGATGCCTTTGGAATCGGCGGCGTTGAGGATAATCATGTCCACTTTCGCGGCGATGAAGTTATCGATTTGCGAGACCTGCTGGCCGAGATCGTAGCCGCTGGAGACCAGCGTCACTTTGACGTTATCTCCCGCCAGCTTGCGCGCTTCCATCTCCGCCCCTTTGGTGATCTGTACGAAGAAGGGGTTGGCGAGGTCGCCCACGGTGACGCCAATCGACTTCAGCTCTTTTGCTGCCTGGGCGAACGGGCTGCTGGCAAGCAGCGCTCCGACGCACAGCGCGGTGACAAGAGGTTTCAAACGCATGCTGTTCTCCTCAGTTCGTAGGGTGTTGTTGTTATGCATTTTGATGGTGACGGGTACGGTATTTGTCTATCAGCACCGCAATGATGATCACCGCCCCTTTGATCACCAGTTGCCAGAAGTAAGAGACGCCCATCAGCGTCATGCCGTTGTTCAGGGTGGCGATAATCAGCGCGCCGACCAGCGTACCGGTGATGGTGCCGATGCCGCCGACAAAGCTGGTGCCGCCGAGTATGACCGCCGCGATGGCGTCCAGCTCATACCCCACGCCCAGGTTGCCGTTGGCGCTGTAAAGGCGCGAGGCGCTCATAAGCCCGCCAAGCCCGGAGAGCAGCCCGCTCATGCCATAGACGAAAAGCAGCACCAGCCAGACTTTAATACCGGTGAGGCGCGCGGCCTGCATGTTGCCGCCCACGGCATAGATATGCACGCCAAGCGTGGTGCGCCGCAGAATGAACCAGCAGACCGCGATGACCGCCAGCGCAATCACCACCAGCCAGGGAATAGGCCCAAGGTAGGCGTTGCCTATCCACTCAAAGCTGATGCTGGAGTTGATCACCGTGGTGCCGTCCGCCAGCAGGTAGGCGGCGCCGCGCAGCGCGGTATAGGTGCCAAGAGTGACGATGAAAGGCGGTAGCCCGGCGAAGGCCACCAGCGCGCCGTTGAACAGGCCCAGCGCAAGGCCAAGCAGCAGCGCTGCCGGAACGGAAAGCATGGAAAGCTCTGGCATCAGCGACACCACCATCGCCGCCACTGCCGTGGTGCCAAGAATAGAGCCGACGGAGAGATCGATGCCGCCCGTCAGGATGATGAAGGTCATGCCCGCCGCCAGCACGATGTTAATCGACGCCTGGCGGGTAATATTCAGCAGGTTGCTTTCGGTAAAGAAATTAGGCGCAATAAAACCAAATACCGCCACAATCAGCACCAGTATCGGCAGAATGCCGACCGTTTGCGTGAGATCGCTGAACAGCATTTTTTTCGCCGAGGCGGATTTAACCGCCTCTCTGGTGGTGGAATTCACGGAGGCGTCCTTTTGCGTGGGAGAGAGTTTAGTCATGTTGCACCGCCTGTTGATGGGCTTCGGTAACGCCGGTCGCCAGCGTCATTATCTTTTCCTGCGTGATGTCGTCGCCCGTCAGCTCGCCGGCGATGTGGCCTTCGCGCATGACATAAACGCGATCGCTCATGCCGACCACTTCCGGTAATTCGCTTGAGATCATCAGGATCGCCACCCCGCGGCGCGCCATCTGGTTCATGATCCGGTAGATCTCGCTTTTAGCGCCGACATCCACGCCGCGCGTGGGTTCGTCCAGGATCAGAATGCGCGGGCCGATAGCCACCCAGCGGGAGATAAGCAGCTTTTGCTGATTGCCGCCTGAAAGCCCGCCTGCGCGCACCTGGGCGTGCGGCACGCGAATATTCAGCGAGGCGATGGCCTCATCGGAAATGGTCTGCGCTTTTTTTCGGTCCAGCAGGCCGTAGCTGGCGTCGCGCTCAAGCGTCGCCATGGTAATGTTCTCCGCCGCCGCCATCTCCAGAAACAGCCCCTGTTCCTTGCGGTTTTCCGTCAGAAAACCGATGCCGTGGCCGATGGCTTCGCGCGGCGTATGAATCGTCACCGGCTGGCCGTCGATTTCGATACTTCCGCCTGTCGCCTTACGCACGCCGAAAATCAATTGCGCCAGCTCTGAGCGGCCCGCGCCCACCAGCCCAGCGAGGCCGACGATTTCGCCTGAGCGCACCACCAGGCTTGAGGGTTGCACCTTTTTGTCATCGGTCAGGTGATGCACGGCCAGGCGAGGATCGCCCTGGGGGATATCCCGCTCTTTGTTAAAGAGATCGCTTAGCGGGCGGCCCACCATCATGCGCACCAGCTCTTGAGCGTTGAGCTTGTCGCGCGTCAGGCTGCCGACATACTGCCCGTCGCGCAGCACGCTCACCCGGTCGGAAAGCTCATAAACTTCCGCCATGCGGTGGCTGATATAGATAATCGCCATTCCTTCATCCCGCAGCCGCATAATCAGCTCGAACAGACGCTGGGTTTCCCGCGAGGAGAGGGCGGCGGTGGGTTCGTCCATCACCAGCACCCGGCTGTTGCGGTGCAGCGCGCGGGCGATTTCCACCTGCTGCTGTTCGGCAATAGTGAGCTTCATGACCAGGTCGCTGGCTTTAAAGTGGGCGCCGAGGCGGTTAATCACGTTCTGCGCCTGCTGCACCATCTCTTTTCGCTGCACCAGCCCGCCGCGAGAAAGCTCGCTGCCAAGGAAAATGTTTTCCGCCACCGTAAGGTTAGGGGCGAGCTGCATCTCCTGGTAAATCAGCGTGATGCCCGCCGCCAGCGCATCTTTCGGCCCGCGGATCGGGTGCGGTTTGCCGTCGATAAAAATTTCGCCGCTGGTGGCGGTATACGCCCCGGCGAGAATTTTCATCAGCGTGCTTTTGCCGGCGCCGTTTTCGCCCATCAGGGCGTGGATCTCGCCGGGATAAACCGTCAGGCTGACGCCCTTCAGCGCGTAAAATTTGCCGAACGCTTTGGCAATGTCGCGCATTTCAAGGATAGGGGTTTGGCTCATGGCGCACTCCTGCGGAAAATCGTTACGCCACTCCACCACTCGCCGGTAAACAGAACATGTCAGCCGCCATTCATAATTGTCATAATGTTGAATAGTTAACCGCGATCACATTACCGCGACGACAGCGTTTCACTTTTACGCGGCTCGCCGATAGTGAGGGGAATTCACTGAGCGGAGCAGACCATGAGCACGAGCAGCCGTTTTTTCTCCAGCGCCCGCGGGCGGCTGCTTTTCTTCAACCTGCTGGTGGTGGCGGTAACGCTGATGGTGAGCGGCGTGGCGGTGTTCGGCTTTCGTCACGCCAGCCAGCTTCAGGAACAGGTGCAGCAGCAGACCTTAAGCGACATGGGCGGCAGCCTGGCGCTTGCGCGCGATACGGCGAACGTGGCGACGGCGGCGGTGCGTCTCTCAACGGTGGTGGGGGCGCTGGAGTACCAGAGCGAGGCGGCGCGCCTGAAGGCGACCCAGCAGGCGATGGAACAGTCGCTGCGCCAGCTGGCCGACGCGCCGCTGGCGCAGCTCGAGCCGCGGCTGGTCGCCAGCATTATTCGCCGCAGCCTTGAACTGCAAAGCAGCGTCACCGGCATGCTGCAACGCGGCCAGCGCCGCCATCTGGAACGCAACGCGCTGCTAAGCTCGCTCTACCAGAACCAGAGCTATCTGCGCCATCTTCAGTCTCTGAACGCGCCCGGCGCCGCGCAGCTAAACGAAATGGACCGGCTGATTGAGGCGGCGATACGCACCCCTTCGCCAAAAGCCACCATTACGCAGTTAAATGACGTCATGGCGGCGCTGCCCGCTCGCGCTAACGACCCGCTACAAAACGCTATCCTGCTGGACTTTAACCGCGAACTGCGCCGTCTGGCACCGCTTTCGCAGGCGCTGGAAGAGAGCGATCTGGCGATAAGCTGGCACATGTACCACATCAAGGCGCTGGTCGCCTTCCTTAACGCCGACATCAACCAGTACGTACAGCGAGTGGCGCAGGAGTCGCAGGCGCGCACGGCGCAAAGCCACCGCGAGCTGCGCTCCATCATTCTCTTTATTACCGCATTCGCCTTGCTGGCGCTGGTGATAACCGGCTTTGCGGGCTGGTATATCTACCGCAATCTGGGCACCAGCCTGGCGGCGATTTCTGGCGCGATGGCGCGGCTGGCGCGCGGCGAGCATGATGTCACGGTGCCCGCCCAGCAGCGGCGCGACGAGCTGGGCGAACTGGCGCGGGCGTTTAACGTCTTCGCCCGCAATACCGCTTCGCTGGAACACGCGTCACGGTTGCTTAAGGAGAAGAGCACTCAGCTTGAGACGACCTTCCACGCCATGCGCGACGGCTTTGCGCTCTTTGATAACCAGGGCGTGCTGGTGGTCTGGAACCCGCAATACCCGGTGCTGCTGGGGCTGGCGGCGGAGAATTTGCAGCGCGGCATGCATTACCAGGCGCTGCTGCGCCAGGTTGCGCCGCAGCAGCCTTTACAGCCGGACGATCTCTTACGTCCGCGCCCAAAGCCGCAGGAGTTCCGGCTGGCGGACGGGCGCATTATCGAACTGCGTTTCAGCCCGGTGCCGGGGCGCGGCATGGTTAACGTGGTGCTGGATCGCACTGAGCGTAAAGGGCTTGAAGAGGCGCTGGCGCACAGCCAGAAAATGAAAGCGGTAGGACAGCTGACCGGCGGGCTGGCGCACGATTTCAACAACCTGCTGGCGGTGATTATCGGCAGCCTTGAGCTCATTGCGCCAGGCACGCCGGATGCCCCACGCATCAATCGCGCCTTAAAAGCGGCGGAGCGCGGGGCGCAGCTCACGGCGCGGCTGCTGGCCTTTTCGCGCAAACAGTCGTTAAACCCCCGCTCGGTGGCGATGAAAACGCTGCTGGAAAACATTCAGGAGCTGATTCGTCACTCGCTGCCCGCTTCGATAACGCTTGAGATAGAAGCGCAGCAGCCGGCGTGGCCCGCCTGGATAGATGTTAACCAGCTGGAAAACGCGCTCATCAATCTGGTGATGAACGCCCGCGACGCGATGGAAGGGCGGGAAGGCGTCATTAAGCTGCGTACCTGGAACCAGCGCGTCACGCGTGGCGACGGGCGGCGGCAGGATATGGTGGCGCTGGAGGTTATCGACAGCGGCTGCGGCATGTCGGCGGAGGTAAAAGCGCAGGTCTTCGAGCCCTTTTTCACGACCAAGCCCACCGGCAGCGGCAGCGGGCTGGGGCTTTCTATGGTTTACGGTTTTGTGCGCCAGTCCGGCGGGCGGGTAGAAATTGAGAGCGCGCCGGGTCAGGGCACCACCGTGCGTTTGCAACTGCCGCGCGCGCCTGCGCAGGCGGTGGAGGATAACCGCATCGAAAGCGCCCAGCGCGCCTGGGGCGACGATCGACTGGCGCTGGTGCTGGAGGATGAGCCAGACGTTCGCCAGACGCTGTGCGAGCAACTTCACCAGCTCGGCTGGCTGACGCTGGAGGCGGGAAACGGCGAGGAGGCGAAGCAGATGCTCGACAACGTGCCCGACATCCATCTGTTTATCAGCGACCTGATGCTGCCGGGACGCTTCAGCGGGGCGGACGTGATGCATTACGCCCGCGAGCGTTATCCTCACCTGCAACTCCTGCTGATAAGCGGCCAGGATTTGCGCCCGGCTAACCCGCCCCGACTGCCCGACGTCGCGCTGCTGCGTAAGCCTTTCACCCGTGAGGCGCTGGCGCGGGCGCTGCGTGAGGGCGAGGTGAGATAACGATTTGAGAATCCTCCGCTTCAGAACGCGGCGGGGTTTTAGCAAAGTCACAGGCAGTCAACCGCTGAGACCGACGCTATGAACCGTTCTCTTCTCGCCCTGTTTTTTTGCGCGCTTTTGCCAGGCCAGATGGGCCTCGCTCGCGCTGATAACCTCGACAATATCCTTAATGACACGGTGAACTCGATATCACAGGCGATTAACGACGCTTATACGCCTGCCGACGAGCGCTACGACGACGACCGCCGCCGCAATGATGAAGACCGCCGGGACGACGAAGATTACCGCCGCAGCGATGAAGCGCGCCGCCAGTATGAGGATCGCCGCCGCCAGCTTGAAGACCGCCGTCGGCAGCTGGATGACCGCCAGCGCCAGCTGGATGACGATCGCCGTCAGCTTGAGCGCGAGGCGCGTCGTCTTGAAGAGGAGTATGACCGTTAATTTACGCTGAGCGAGAAGGGGATAACCCAAGCGCCGCAGGCACCGTTGCGTTCAGAATGTCGATAAGCTCGGCGGACATGAACAGATAATCGTCAGGAATATCGAGCACATGCAGCGGCTTATGCTCAATGAGCCGACGCCAGTCGGCGACAAGCCGCTGTTTGTGCTTTTGCTCCATCACGCAAATGACGTCGGCCCATTTGAGAAGCTCTGCCGTGACGACATTCCTGGCATGGCGGCTGGTGCCGGCGGAGCGGGCGCAAAGGCCCGGATAACGGCGGAACAGCTGTTCCGCCGTGGGGCTTCGCCATTGATTACGGCTGCAAATAAACAGGACATTCATTAACGAGGCTGTACTCTTCCAGGCCTTCGCGCGCAAGTTGCTTGTTGGTGATGCGCGGGTAGGACATTCCCAGTTGCGCCGCGCGGGCAAGCTTGCAGGAACGAAGATAAAGCATCTTCCACTGCTTTTCGCCGCGAAAACGCTGCAGGGCGGTGTGAACATCTCGGGACTGGTTGCGCTGCTTTTGGCTAAGCCGCCAGGCCCGCGTACGGGATTTTTCCATCATTTTCTCTCTGGTCAGATTTATCGGGTTCAGCAGCCGCGATAATACAGAGAGGCTAAGCGGGGGCCATTTTAACGCAGCGTGATGAGAAATCCCCCCCCCCCTTTTTTGTTAGTCCAGCGCTATCACCATGCCGTCGTAACCCGCCTCGAAGCCCGCAGGCAGCGGGTTGCGCATCATCCAGACGTCGAACTGGTGGCTGATGTGAGTCAACACCACGCGCGGGCAGCGGATCTGCTCGTTAAGCGCAATCACCGTATTAAGATCGCAATGGTTAGCCGGCGTCTGCGGGCGCGGTTCATGGCTGCAGTCGATGACCATCACGTCGGGGCGACTGGCCTGTAAAAACTTCAGTGATTTTTCCGGCAGCCCGGCGGTGTCGGAAAGCCAGGCCACGCGGCTGTGGGCGCTCTCCAGCAGGTAGCCGAACGTCAGTTTAGAGTGAATCAGCGGCACAGGCGTCACCTGTAGCCCCTGTAAATCAAAAACCACAAACGGCTCGACGGTATGGCTGAAATCCAGCACGCCGGGGTGTTTGAATATATCGTCGCAGCCTGCCTCATCGGGCGGGCCGTAGACCGGGATTTTCTCTCCCACGCCCCAGCGCAGCGTGAATAACCCCTGCACGTGATCCATGTGGTAATGGGTTAGCAGAAACTGGCGAAAGCCGCCCGGTTGCCAGCGCGCCATGATATCCGTCATGCCCGCATCGAGCAGCGTAACCGCCTCATTAAACTTCACTACCGCGCTACAGGGCTGACGGCGATGCTGGGGCTCGGCGTGCGCCCGCTCGCAGGCGGCGCAGCGGCAGCCCCAGACGGGCACCAGCTGCGCGCCGCCCGTCCCGGTCAGCGTTATCGTCAGGCTCATAGCGCCTCCTTACAGCGGTTTGGTGAAGCGAAAATGGCTCTGCGTGTAACCTTCGCGCTGATAAAAACGGTGCGCGTCCACACGCGTTACGTTGGTGGAAAGCTCCGTCATCTCCGCGCCCGCTTCCCTGGCCTGCGCTTCCGCCCAGGCGAGCAACTGGCTGCCCACGCCGAGGCCGCGCGCCTGCGGCATGACCACCAGCTCCTGAATTTCGCCAATCCAGTTCACATGGTGCAGATGAAACTGCAAATGCAAGCCAATCATGCCCACCACCTCGCCGTCGCGCTGCGCCAGCTGATAGCGCAGGTTCGGGTCGCTCAGATTGGCCGTAAAGCCGACGATAAACGCATGGCGATCAAAAGCATGCTGCTTTAATTCGCAAATCAGGGCGTAAACGGCGTCGCTGTCTTCCGTTGTCGCGCGGCGAAGTTCACAGACTGGCATAGCGGGCTCCTGGGAACGGGTTCTCGGACGGGTTAGCAAAGTGTCGACTGACTGTAGCAGAGCGCCGTCCGTTGCACCTGCGCCAGAATGCTTATTAAAGGCTACCAGTATTAGCAGGCTTCCACATGCGCAGCGCGAGGAATGGCCAGCAGGCGGTCGCCGCAGGTGAGGATAAGATCCAGACCGAGCGAAAGGGCATGGGGAAATTCATCAAGCATATGGATAACGCTTTGCGGCAGTTGCGGGGCCACCATGCGCTCTTCGGCGATGCCCGCGCCGGTCAGGCGCAGCATGCGCCCGCCGCTCAGGCTCGCCACCTGCATAATGAGCGTAATGCCGTTCCCGCAGGCGCTGGCGTTGTGCTGTGAAAGCGTCATCAGCACCTCGGCGTTCAGGGTCTCATCCGCAACGGCGAACTGGGCTTGCTCAGGCGCGTTGCACAGCGGGGCGCCAGTATGAAGACGCAGATGCTGACGCACCTTGTCGTTAGCGAAAGGCGCGGCGAGCCAGACCGGCGTGGCGTCATCGGTAAGCGTCAGTAAAAGGCTGCTGGTGGCGATGCCAAGCGGCTGCCAGCCGTGGCTTACCTGTGAAAGCGAAACAATGACGCCCGGCTCGCTCATCGCTTTTAGCAGGCGACGAAAGCTGTGTTGTGCATCATGAAGGGCAGAAGAGGAATCAGTGGTTAGCGTCATGCAATTTCTCCGCGCATCGGCGCAACGAAAAAAGCCCGGCGGCGTTGGCCGGGCGACAAAAGGCACACAGAAAGAAAACAGCGGGGCGCTTTGCGCGCGGCGCGCAGGGTAAGGGAGCTGGCTCATTCATGTTCCATCGTAAATTCAATCATGTCGGCGCGGTTAAGGCTGACGGAATACTCCGCCGCCTGTGCGTCGCCCGCACGGTGGTTGAGCGTGCGCACGCAGAGGATCGGCGACAGAGTGGGGATTTCGAGCCAGCGGCTCTCTTTCGCCTGGGCCGGACGGGCGCTGATGCGTGTTTGGGTGCGACGCAGCGCCACGCCCAGGCGCTCCTGAAGAAAATCATGCAGCGAGCCGCTGGCGAACTGCTGTAGCGCAGGCCACCAGCGCAGCTCGGCGAAATAGTGGTCGATGACGCATATCGCCACGCCGTTCACCCGGCGCAGGGTGCGCAGATGAATAACGTTTTCACCTTCTGCAACGCCAAGCGCCTCGGCGACGATGGCGGAAGCGGGACGTAGCACCGCCAGCAGCCGCTCGCTGGTGGGATGACTGCCTTGCTCGAGCAAATTCTGGCTAAAGCGCGTACGGGCGTTGAGCGGGTAATCGAACGGGCGCATCAGCACCAGCACGCCGACGCCCTGGCGGCGCTGCACCCAGCCGCGCTCGACCAGCTCATCAATAGCGCGGCGCAAGGTGTGGCGGTTTACCTGATAATGAGCGGCAAGCTGGCTTTCCGCAGGCAGATAGTCGCCGCAACGGTAATGGCGCAGCTCCTGCTCAAGCCGGGCGGCAATCTCCTGGTAGCGCGTGGGAAAGCTGGTCGGATGTCTGGATAAGTACATGGTCAACAGTGCCTCATGGTCGTACCGAAAAAGACCGGGGCCGCCAGCGAACATGTCTGGCTCGGCCATGAAAGTAGGCTGACCGCAGAAGATGACGATTAAATGAAACTCAGGTTGCAGCGCAGTGAAGCGTCGCGTTCGCCAGTAAAAAGGGTCGCAGAGCGACCCGTTGAAGAGGTTAGCGGAACACAAGCCCCGTCCAGGGTTCGCCTCTTTTCAGCGTTTCCCACATATCGACAAAAACCTGTGCGGGCATATCAGGATGGCGTACCACATTGTGCGGCTGTCCGATAAGTTCGTCGCGGTCGAACCCACTCGCTTCAACAAAGCTGTCATTGGTATAGGTGATATAGCTTTGGGTATCGGTGGTCGACATTAATGTTGCGTGGTCTTCAAGGATATATTCTATATCGGTAGCGAAAGGGTGCTTGCGCATAATTTCATCCGTTGGAGCTTAATCCATCAATTCTGATCGTTACTTTTATTTTCGGCGGGAAATTACAGCGCTTTAGCCTGGCGGAAAAATTTGTTTTGCACGGGACGGTGTCAGTAAATAAAATGGTATTTCAATTTAAGTGCTGGTAATTAAAATTTAAGCGGTAATTTAATCTGTTGATTGCAAACGAATTTATGTGAAACTGCCGTAGCGGCATTTTTTGGGCGTGAATAAGAAGCTAGCATAGCTTTAATAATGTTTTTATACAGCATAAAAAAGAAATAAATTACCTGAAAGAGGCGTGATTCTGATCGCACAATTAACCCGATACCGTCAGAGTTCTCTTTTTTTATGTGAATGAGTTTCTGCGGAAATAGACTCGCTATTGGCGGCAAATAAACAGAAAATGCTGAGGCAGACGAGGATTTATAGTCAGTTCAGCCCCTTACGTCAGGTTGTTGTACCAGCGGGCTATAGCGAGCGGGGAAGAGGGCGTGCAGGCGCAGCGAAAGGGCGAAAAAGCGCCCTGCGCAAGGCAGGGCGGGGCGTCAGCTTTTTTTCACAAACTCAGACTTGAGCTTCATGGGGCCAAAGCCCTCGATTTTACAATCAATATTATGGTCGCCTTCCACCAGGCGAATGTTTTTCACCTTTGTGCCGATTTTCAGCATCGAAGAGCTGCCTTTTACCTTGAGATCTTTGATTACGGTAACGCTGTCGCCGTCGGCAAGCAGATTGCCGTTCGCGTCCTTCACGATAAGCGCGTCGCTTTCAGCTGCGGCTTCGCCGGGTTGCCACTCATGGCCGCATTCCGGGCAAACGTACAGACCGTTGTCTTCGTAGGTGTACTCAGACTGGCACTCAGGGCAGTGGGGTAGTGACATAAAGTGTCCTCTAAAAAAGAATAAAACTGGCGGTAAAAGTGGCGTCGCCAGAGAAAAGTAACAGGCGCCAGGGCGCAAAGGGCGGCAATTATACCGCAATTCCCTGCCTTTTTTGGGTTTATTCTGCGTTAAAAACGCGAATAACGGACAGGGCGTGACACACCCTGTCAAATGCCTGGTTCATGATAGGAATGTCTCGCAGATAAAGACGGTCGGCGTATCGTTTTCTTCTCTGCTCAAGAACATATATCGTGATTTATTAGCGCGCAGTGTTATTCTGAGGAGGCTTATCTGAACGGAATTTATTAGCCTTTTACGGCAGACTGGCTTTAGCGCTTTAAAACCGTCTGGTAAAGCGTGGGCGATATATCCTTTTAATCACTTAAAACACGCTATTCTGTATTGCGCCGCAATGCGGAGGGCGTTGTAACGACGGGAAAAACATTCCCGCATTGCTTATATAGCTTAAAGTTTATTTTACCATAGCGATGGTATGGCATTTTATTAACTGGGTTGCACCTGGTGTCGTTGTGATTCGCAAGATATTTTCCTCACGTAATTATAAAAAGCGGTCTCAGATTATTAAAAAGAGAAGACACAAAAGATTAGCCAATTTGTGTTAAGGAAAGATTTTTCATGCACACACAGACATTTTTTGAATTAAGCCAGGAGGCGGAGCGGCTGCTACAATTCGCGTTGCATAATCTCAACGCCTTAAAGCAGATGCCTTCCGGCATGCAGGAAAACCACCCGACGGCGGATGCCGGACGAAGCGCCACCGTTCATCCGCTGCACTTCAGCGCGCGGGGCGTAGAGGCGCAGCAGGAAACGTTGCAAAACGAGCTGCGTAAAATTACCCAACAGGAAATGGTGCTGGCGATTGTCGGCACCATGAAAGCGGGGAAATCCACCACCATTAACGCCATTGTCGGCACAGAAGTGTTGCCTAATCGCAATCGACCGATGACTGCGTTGCCAACGCTTATTCGCCACACGCCAGGACAGAAAGAGCCGGTGCTGCATTTCTCCCACGTGCGACCGATAGAGACCTTAATGCAGGCGCTGCAAGAGCGGCTCGCTCATTACCCCCGCGACTTGCTGGCCGGGCAGCTGGAAGTGGATAACGATATGGAAAGCCTGCTGCAGCGTATTATCAGCGGCACCACGTTTGAAAAGCACTACCTCGGCGCGCAGCCTATTTTCCACTGTCTGAAAAGCCTCAACGACCTGGTGCGGCTTTCAGGCGTGCTGGAGGTACCTTTCCCTTTCAGCGCTTATGCGGCCATTGAGCATATTCCGGTTATCGAAGTGGAGTTCATGCATCTCGCCGGGCTTGAGAAAGGCCACGGGCAGCTGACGCTGCTGGACACGCCGGGGCCCAACGAGGCCGGGCAGCCTCATCTGCAACACATGTTGCAAGAGCAGATTTCCCGCGCCTCCGCGGTGCTGGCGGTAATGGATTACACCCAGCTAAAGTCAATTTCCGATGAAGAGGTGCGTCAGGCGCTTGCCTCCGTCAGCAAATCGGTGCCGCTGTTTGCGCTGGTTAATAAATTCGACCAGAAAGATCGCAACAGCGACGATGAAGCGCAGGTGCGCGCGCTGATTGCCGGCACGCTGATGAAAGGCGCTATCGATCCCAGCCACGTTTTCCCGGTGTCGTCGATGTGGGGCTATCTGGCGAACCGCGCCCGGCATGAGCTGGCGTTACGCGGATCGTTACCCGACCATACCGAGCAGCGCTGGGTGCAGGATTTCGCCGAAGCGGCCCTGGGACGCCGCTGGCGTACGGCGGACCTGAGCGATGTGGATCATGTTCATCACGCGGCGAATCTGCTGTGGGAAGATTCGTTGTTCGAACAGCCCATCAAAGCGCTGTTGCACGCCGCCCACGCCAACGCCTCACTTTATGCCCTGCGTTCCGCCTCGCATAAATTATTGAACTATGCGCAAAGCGCTGAAGAGTATCTGGCCTTTCGCTGCCAGGGGCTGGAGATTAAAAGCGAGCGGTTGCTGGAGAATATTAATCAACTGGAAGAAGATATCGACCGGCTTGAGCGTTGCCAGGAGAGCGTAAAAGAGGCGGTGCAGCACGAGGTAAAACTTGCGCTGCAAACCGGGGCGGAGTGCATCGCAGGCCATGAAAAGCAGATCCAGCAAGCCATTCATACCTATTTTCAGACCGGCAAGGTGCCGCCTATCGAGCTGAGCAGCACCATGAGCAAGGCGGTGCTTCGCCGCAGCGATTTTGAGCCAGGCTGCCAGCAGATTGTGCTGGAAGAGGAGAGCGATGCGCGCCTGATGATGCACAAGCTTCGCGCCTCGTGCGAAGTGATCCTGCTCTCTGTTCAGGAGAACCTGACGCGTGAGCTGGCGCTGCATTTTCGCCACCTTGAGAATGCGCTCGGGTGTATTTTGCGCGACGCGATAGCGCCGATTGAAGCGCGCGTGGCGAATGGCCTTAGCCAGGCGGGATTTAGCACGCATATCTCGCTGCCGGCCTTTGAGTCGAGCCAGCTTAACTTCAACGCGCACCAGCTTTTCACCGACGTAATAGAAGAAGCGCGCGCGCCGGTCTCTCAGGCGCGTCGTCAGGGAGGCATGCGCAGCACAATGGCGCGATGGCTTAGCAGCAATGAGTGGCGATGGGAAGAGTACACCATGACCAGCGCCCGCTATGTCATTGATTTGCCCAAGCTGCAGGAACGGCTGAGCCAGTACGTCAGTCACTTCTGCACGCAAATTCGCAAAGCGATGAATGCGCAGATTGATATCTCGGTAACGGCGGGGCTGGCGACCTTTTTCGCGGAGTTTCAGCAAGGGTTAACCTCCATTGACGCCAGCCTGCGCCAGAGTCTGATGGCTCGTCAGCAAAGCGAGACGTCGCTGGCCCAGTTGCGCCGGCAGCTTACGCACTGCGCGACGGCCGCTCAGTTTATTCATGAGGATGCAAGACTGTTGCGCGACGACATTCAAACGCTTTTCCTGGCGGAGCAGTAACCATGAGCAGCCTGTTAATGGAAGGCCCGGGGCGGCACGTTAGCTGCCTCGGCATCAAACTGATGGTGGATTTAGCGAAGGGCATTCATCAGACGCGTCCGAGCCGGCTTGCGCCGCACCAGCAGACGATTCGTGAACGTTTGACCCAGGAGCTAATGCATAAAGCGCCGTTGCGTCAGTGGGCGGCGTCAGGCTCGTTGATGCACAACGACGTCCGGCTGCTGCAATGGCTCGATCAACTGGCCGGGCTTTTATCGCCCGGCCATCTGGCGATAAGCCTGGTCGCAGACAGGCTTAGCAAACTTCAGGCGCAGGCCGGTAATGACGCCGGGCTGCACGCCCAACTGGAAATGCTGAGTACGCAGTTTCAGCAGCGCATGACGCGTCTGGAAACGCAGCGGCAGAAACGCGATTTACCTGCGGAGGCGCATCAGCACTGCGAACAGGTGCTTGAGCGCTGGCGCGGCGGGCGCTACAACGCCTGGTCGCCCGCTGGCCGCTGCTATGTCGCGCTGGAAGAGCTGCGTTGGGGCGCCTTTGGCGAGGCCGTGCGCCTGGGAACGGCGGATGAAAGCGAAACGCTGCTGGCGCGGTTGCGCCAGCTTGCCAGCGAGCAACTGGCGGAATCGGTGAACGCCTCCGCGGGCACCCGCCATTTTTATCACCACTGGCTCACCACGCCGCCTGCGCCAGGGCTGATGGATTACAAAGATACGCTGAGCTGGCTTGGCGACTGGAGCGACAGCGAACGCCAGCCCGTCGCCTGGTCCGTCACCCAGACCTGGCAGAGCGTGGCGCTCGGCATGCCGCGTCTCTGCTCCGCCACGCGGCTCGCCAGAGCGATGGTGGATGAGGTCTTTATGGCGTAGGCGCGGCTCAGGCGTCGTTAAGCCACTGAATGAAAAAGTCGCTGAAGGCGCTTACCTGGGCAGGTTGAAAACGGCGCTGAGGATAGACAATCTGCAATCCCACCTGCTTTTCGTCACGGGCGTTAAACCCGATAAACGCCCCGGCGAAAAGCACGTTCAGCCTGCCTTCTTCTACGTCGCGCTTTACGTCCCACCAGGATTTGCCGGCGATGCCAGCGCCCGCCAGCGCCCACTGGCGCAAAAGCGCGCCGTCGCTGCAAACCATATGCGGCGCGACGCGAACGGTCTGCATTTTTCCCTGCTGCTCAAAACGCCATTCGTTAAGGATTTCGCCATGCCGCTCCATCGCAAGACAGCGGTGTTCCGCCAGCGCTTCCGGCGTCGCGGGCGATCCATATTTCGCCAGATAACCGGGAGAGGCGACCAGCACGCGGTGATTCGGGCCGACAGAGCGCATAGCGAGGCGGCTGTCCGGCAGGTTGCCGAAGCGGATGCTCATGTCGAGGCGGTGCGCTATCAGGTCCACGACCTCTTCGGCGAGCAGCAGCACGCTTTTTACCTGCGGGTGCAACTGTGAAAACGCCAGCAGCGCCGGGGAAAGAAACTGGCGGCCAAAGTCGGAAGGTGAGGCGATGCGCAACGTGCCGCTAAGCTCTCCCTCTTTTTGCGACAGCTTCGCCTCCGCCAGGCTGACCTCTTCCAGCACGCGCAAAGCAGCGTGATAAAACTCCTCGCCCGCGCGGGTAAGGGCGATAGCGCGCGTGGACCGGTTGAAAAAGCGCGTCTGGTAACGCTCCTCCAGCGCTTTCAGCCGTGCGGTCATGGTCGCAGGAGAGAGAGTAAGCCGCCTGCCCGCCGCCGCCAGTCCGCCCGCTTCCACCACCGCCACCAGCAGTGCCATATCCTCAAGCTTGCCCATTATTCCGTTTTCCTGAATAGAGCCTGTTGTTTTGCTGCAATTATCAAAGATGAGCCGGAGAAGTAAAGTCGCTTTATCGCAGACAGAGACGATGAGGAGATTACGATGAGCAGCACAAGAACCCTGATTATTGGCGGCGCGACAGGCATTGGCTTCGCAGTAGCCCAGGCGTTAAGCGAGCGGGAGGGCAGCATTGTGCTGGCCGGACGAGACGAGGAGAAACTGGCGGCGGCGAAAGCGCGGCTGCATGGCGTGGCGAAAACGCAGACCGTCACGCTGGATGTTGCAAGCGAAGCGCAGGTCGCACAGCTCGCGCAAACGCTCGGGGCGGTGGATCATATTATCGTGACGGCTGGCTCGCAGGCGCCCGGCGGCGCGCTTTCGCAGGTTGACATCAGCGCGGCGAAGCAGGCCTTCGACACCAAATTTTGGGGCAGCATCGCCGTGGCGCATCATCTCGCCGGGCTTATCCGCCCTGGCGGTTCCCTGACGCTGACCACCGGTTTTCTGGCGCGCCGGGCCGTACCCGGAACGTTTGTAAAAACCGCCATTAACGCCGCGCTGGAGGCGACGGTAAAAGTGCTGGCGCGGGAGCTGGCTCCGCTGCGCGTAAACGCGGTAAGCCCGGGGCTGACCGACACCGAAGCTTACGCCGCCATGACGCCTGAAGCGCGGGAGCAGATGCTGGCGCGTGCCGCCGCAACGTTGCCGGCGGGGCGGTTCGGCCGACCGGAAGATATGGCGCAGGGGTATCTGTTTGTTATCGACAACCCGTTTGTTACCGGCACGGTGGTGGATATTGAGGGCGGGGCGTTAATTAACTAAGGCGTGGCGGCGGACCCCGTCGCCTGTTCACGCTAAGCGAGGGCGGCTTCTGGCGCACCTGGCCCGCTGCTGTCTTTTATTTCCCTCTCTTTTGCCCGCTCATCCTTAACCAAAAAGAAACCCCGCTTTCGCGGGGCTTCGCATTACCTTTGCAGCGACTGCTCGCTGACCGGTTTTGCCTGCGGCACGCTCTTCGCGACGTGCCTTGCGTACAGTGCCGTAATGATAGGCACAAGGATGGCGGTGACGATGACGCTTGCCGCGACCAGCGCGGTGGCGGAAGCGGCCACGGGCTCAAACGCCGGGTTAATCTGCGCGATGATAACCGGGTTAGCCACCGCCGCGCCCGCGGCCGACGAGGCCGCGATGCCCGCCGTGCCGTTGCCGCCGCCAATCACTTTATCGGCGATAATCAACGGAATGCCGGTGATGATAATGACCGCTACGCCAAGCAGCACGCCGAGCAGGCCGGTATCCATAATGACGCCCAGGTTGATGGTGTTGCCGAGCGCGAAGCCGAAGAAGGGGATCAACACTGGCGTGGCCTTGCTGAAGAAGGCGCGCAGATCGTGGTCAAGGTTGCCAAGCGTAAAGCCAATCAGGAACGGCAGCACCGCGCCGACAAAGTGGTGCGGTTCAAACGAGGCCAGACCGGCGGAACCCAGAATAACCATGGTCATCAGCGGACCGGATTCCAGCGACATCAGCACGAAGGCGCCAGATTCCTCTTTGGTGCCGTACTGGTTCATCAGGCTGGCGTAGAGACCGCCGTTGGTCATATCCATCGCGGAAACGATAGCCAGTACAGAGAGCCCCGCCAGAAAACCGGTCTGAATGCCGGTATCGGGAATAAACATAGAGGCAATCATCGCCACCACCCACGCCACGGCGATTTTTGTTATCACCAGCGTGCCCGATTTACGTAATACCGTACCGGTGGCGCGTAAATCAATTGACGCGCCGATACAGAAAAACCAGACGGCGAGAATGGGCACCGTGCCGGTAATCATCCCTTTTGTAAACGAACCGAAATAAGCCCCTGTTTCTGGAGCGAAAGTATTTAAAACCGCGCCAAGCAGCAGCGGGATAAGCATCATCCCACCCGGGATGCGTTCCATTGTGGCTTTAATTTTCATAAAAATACCTCAGCAGTCTGTTCTGCACCGGAGCTAAAAAAGGGTAAAGCGATCCCGTCGATGAAAATTTTTATTTTTCATCGGCTTATGCGTATTTCCTGGTAAGCCTCTCACTGCGTTGACGCAGCGGCAGGCGTAACGTGTGGCAATCAGAAAAAGCGTTTTTGTCGCTGATTTATCCTGTTCGTTAACTAACTGGTGCTACTATCCTCTGTATGGAATATTGATTCAATAGTAATGAAACACTGTTTTAGTTATCCTTGTCACATTATTGATTGCGCGGTTTGTTACCATGAATGACAGTGAAAATTAATGTAAACACCTTGTTATTTATTGTTTTGAATATTCAGTGTTAATAATCACCTGGGTTATTTCTTAAGCCCGGAAAAAACAGATTGAGGAGCCAGAATGGACGTTCGCCAGAGCATTCATAGCGATCACGCAAAAACCCTGGATACGGCCGGGTTACGCAAAGAATTTTTGATTGAAAAAATTTTTATCGCTGACGACTACACCATGACCTACAGCCACATCGACCGCATCATCGTGGGCGGCGTTATGCCGGTAAGCCGCACCGTAAGCGTGGGCGGCGAAGTGGGCAAACAGTTGGGCGTCAGCTATTTCCTGGAGCGCCGCGAGCTGGGCGTTATTAACATCGGCGGCGCGGGCATCATCACCGTTGACGGCACGCGTTACGAAATGAACCCGCGCGACGGGCTTTATGTGGGCAAAGGGGCGAAAGAGGTGGTGTTTGAGAGCGTGGACGCCGCGACGCCTGCGCGCTTCTATTATAACTGCGCCCCTGCGCATACCACGTTCCCGACCAAACGCGTGACGCCAGCCGACGTTTCGCCGGTGACGCTTGGCAACGATGTCACCAGCAACCGCCGCACCATCAATAAATATTTCATTCCGGACGTGCTGGAAACCTGCCAGCTCAGCATGGGCCTGACTGAACTGGCGCCGGGAAACCTGTGGAATACCATGCCGTGCCATACCCACGAGCGCCGCATGGAGGTCTATTTCTACTTTGGGCTTGAAGAGAACAGCTGCGTGTTCCATATGATGGGGCAGCCGCAGGAGACGCGGCACCTTGTAGTGCAAAATGAGCAGGCGGTGATTTCGCCGAGCTGGTCGATTCACTCCGGCGTCGGCACCCGCGCTTATACCTTTATCTGGGGCATGGTGGGAGAAAACCAGGTCTTTGACGATATGGACCACGTCGCGATCAAAGATCTGCGTTAACTCTCTGTCTGGTTTAAAAAAGCACTAAGCCAGCGCAATAAAAAAGCCCCCGTCTTCCGGGGGCTTTTTTTATCGCTTAAAGACCAAGTTCGTCAAAATCGGAAGCGCTATGGCGCTCGTGGAGCTGCTTATCGCCCCAGGTGCGGTTAACGATGCTGCCGCGCTGCACCGCCGGGCGCTCTGCTATCGCTTTCGCCCAGCGCATCACGTTGTGATAAGAGTCCGCTTGCAGGAACTCGCTTGAGTCATACAGGCCGGAAAGGATCAGGTTGCCATACCACGGCCAGATGGCGATATCGGCAATGCTGTACTCATCGCCCGCGATGAACTTGTGCTCCGCCAGCTGGCGGTCCAGCACATCGAGCTGACGCTTGGCTTCCATGGTGAAACGGTTGATGGCGTACTCAATTTTCACCGGGGCGTAATGGTAGAAGTGACCAAAGCCGCCGCCGAGGTAAGGCGCGGAGCCTTGCAGCCAGAAGAGCCAGTTCAGCGCTTCAGTACGTCCGGCCAGGGTTTTCGGCAACAGCCGACCGAACTTCTCCGCCAGATAAAGCAGAATGTGGCCCGACTCAAAAACGCGGATCGGCGTGCCGGTGGAGTAGTCCAGCAGCGCCGGGATTTTCGAGTTGGGGTTGACCGCCACAAAACCGCTGGAGAACTGGTCGCCTTCGCTGATGCGAATCAGGTGCGCGTCATACTCCGCGCCGCTTTCGCCGAGCGCCAGCAGTTCCTCCAGCATAATCGTCACCTTCTGGCCGTTGGGCGTGCCGAGAGAGTAGAGCTGGAGTGGGTGTTTGCCCACCGGCAGATCTTTTTCATGGGTGGGGCCAGCGATAGGACGGTTAATTTTCGACCAGGAGCCGCCATCCTGCGAGTTCCAGGTCCAGACTTTCGGGGGCTGATAATCATTTTCTGACATAGTAGATCCGCCTTAAGTGATGGGTGGGTGTTTTGCGTTTCTGGAGTGTAGCAGCAGCGCGTCAAGAAAAGTGTTAGCAACTCGTGGCGTTAAACAATGACAAAGCCCCGGGCGGGGCTTTGTTCAACATCATCAGGCGATGACCTGCCGCAGGGCGGAGGTTGGCGCTGCTGCGCTGTTTTCACTCACATTCCGCGGCGCGAGCGTAAAGACGCGGGTGCTGCCCGTGAGTTCGGTGACCTGTTCTGTCATGGCGTCGGCGGAAGTGGCGAGCTCCTCCACCATTGACGCGTTGCTCTGGGTCACCCGATCCAGTTCGGCGATGGCCTGGTTTATCTGCTCAATGCCGCGCTGCTGCTCCTGTGTGGCGTTGGTCACCTCGTCCATCAGATCGCGAACATGCGTAATGGTGGTGATGATTTCCGACATCGACTGCCCGGCCTGCGTCACCAGCCGCGATCCTTCGCCCATTTTATCGGTGGTGCGGTCGATAAGCTGTTTGATGTTTCTTGCCGCCTCTGAACTGCGGTGCGCCAGGCTTCGCACTTCGCCCGCTACGACCGCAAAGCCCTTGCCGTGTTCGCCTGCCCGGGCCGCTTCTACCGCCGCGTTCAGCGCCAGAATATTGGTCTGGAAGGCGATGCCTTCGATAAGCGTAATGATTTCAGTCATTTGATCGGCGCTGCCGGCGATATCGCGCATGGTGCCGGAGACCTGATTCATTACGTCGCCGCCCTGGCGCGCGCGGGTGGCGGCGTCGCCCGCCATCGCTTTCGCCTGGCGGGTGTTTTCGGCGTTATTGCGCACCGTGGAGGTTATCTCTTCCATACTGGCAGCCGTTTCGATCAGCGCGGCGGATTGCTGCTCGGTGCGGGCGGAAAGCTCGCGGTTGCCTGAGGCGATTTCCGCCGAGTGGTTAAGCACCGTTTCGGCGGAGTGGCGAATCGCGGAGATAAGTTTGCGCAGCTCTTCCTGCATCATCGCCAGCGAGCTCATAATGTTGGCGCGGCCATTGTTCTCGATAGGGTGGCTTAAATCGCCCGCCGCGATGATAGCGGCGACGGCCTGCGCACGGGCGGGTTCGCCGCCCAACTGCCGCACCAGGTTGGTGGTAAGCTTCCAGGCTATCAGCATGGAAACCAGCAGCGCGAGCGCTATCAGCGAGAGCTGTACGGTGCGGGCGGTGGTGAAGGTATTTTCGGTCTGGCGGGTATCGGCATCGGCTACGGCGATTTCGCGGTTCTCAAGCGTTAATAAATCCGCCATCAACTGCGTGCGATACTGCCGGGAATTGTCACCGCTAATCTGGCTCGCGCGAGCAATATCTTCCTGCTGCAACGCGTCCAGCACCGCATTATTTGAAGCGGCGAACGCCTGGAAATTATCAACGACGCGTTTAACCAGCGGCTCCGCTTTTTTATTTTCCGCCAGCGCCAGGTAACTGTTTTGCGCGTGCAGAAAGTTCGCTATCGCCTGGTTGAGTTCGACCCGGTGTTTATCCCGCTCCTGACGGGTTGCAGAGGCTATCATCTGCACCTGTTGCAGGCGCAGTTCCGAGAGAACGCCGCGCATTTCCAGCGTGTATTTTACTGCCGGCACGCTCTGCATCAGCAACGACTGCGCCTGCCTGTTGCTCTGGTTTAAATAAAACAGCGAGACGATCCCCATCACCAGGACAAAAAGGACAAGGGTGGCGAAACTCATTATTATTTTTTGGGTAAAGGTTATTTTTTTCATTTTTTAGCGCCATAGCATGTGTGTAGTCGATGCAGTCATTAACGGCATAAGCGCTATGGCGCTTTATCAGGCTTTAACGCGCTTTATTAATCCTGATCATTTTTTTTATCATTATTTCTTTTTTTGGGAACATTGTTTCGTTTTTGGCGTTCTTTTTTCTAAGCGGCGTTCCCGACCGGCGCGTTGCGGCGGGAACAGGACCGTTATTTCATGCTGGCGGCCATCGTTTCTACGTTATGCCGAAAAGCCGACAGGTAGTCCGGCGCGGGGCCGGATGGCTTGCTGAGCGCCTCCGGGTAAAGCTCGCCGCCCGATTTCGCGCCGCTGGCGCTGGCGATTTGCTGTACCAGCCGCGGGTCGGTCTGGTTTTCAATAAAGTAAGTATGAATATTTTCTTTTTTCAGCTGATCGATAAGCGTCGCCACGTCGCTGGCGCTGGCTTGCGCCTCGGTTGAAAAGCCGACCGGCGCGAGAAACGTCACGCCATATTCCGCGCCGAAATAACCGAAGGCGTCGTGGCTGGTCAACACCTTGCGTTTTTCTGGCGCAATCGCGGCAAATGTCGCTTTCGCCCAGCTATCCAGTTTTTCCAGCTGCTGAATATAGGCTTCACCGCGCTGCTGAAAATACGCTTTATCTGCCGGGTCCGCTTTGATTAACGCGTTCATCACGTTGCGGGCATAAATAGCGCCGTTTTTTGCGCTGTTCCAGGCGTGCGGGTCGGTGATGGTTTGGCCGTCTTCGTTCATCTTGCGCGTGACGACGCCTTGCGAGGCGACCACCGGGGCGTTTTTCGTACCGGAGGCGTTTACCAGCCGCGTCATCCAGCCCTCCAGCCCCAGGCCGCTGGTAAAGACAATGTCCGCCTGGCTCAGCGCCTGGCTGTCTTTGGGCGTGGGTTCGTAGGTATGTGGGTCGCCGTCCGGCCCTACCAGCGTAGTAACGCGCACATGGTCGCCGCCAACCCTGGACACGATATCGCCCAGCACCGAGAAGCTGGCGACGGCGTTAACCTGGTTTGCCAGCACGCCTGGACTTGCGGCGAGCAGCAGCGCGAGCGCAGTGATTTTTAGTTTCATCTTGTCCCTTACCTTGTTGGTTTAACCCGTTTTACGAGCGGAAAAATCCCCTTTTCCGTGCCGAACAGCACCGAAACGAAGAAAAAGAGGGTGGCGGTGAGCACGATGGCGGGCCCGGCGGGCAGCGACTGATACCAGGACCAGATAAGCCCCAGCAGCGCGCTGACCATGCCGATAACCACCGCCAGCGCCAGCATCCAGGGCAGACGGTTCGCCCAGCAGCGGGCGGCGATAGCGGGCAGCATCATCAACCCCACCGTCATTAAGGTGCCGAGGATCTGAAAGCCCGCCACCAGGTTCATCACCAGCAGCCCAAGGAACAGCGCATGGATAAGGCGCGGAAGATGGCGTGAGCGAACCTGCAAAAACGGGGCGTCGAAAGCTTCTGTCACCAGCGCCCGGTAGCCCCAGCCCAGAATGAGCAGCGTGGCGCTGGCGATAACGCCGATAAACATAAGCGAGCTGTTATCCACGGCCAGCAGCGAACCAAACAGCAGATGGAGCAAATCCACGCCGCTGCCGCGTAGCGAAACCAGCGTGACGCCGAGCGCCAGCGAACCGAGGTAGAAACCGGCAAAGCTGGCGTCTTCCGGCAACGAGGTGGTTGTACTCACCCAACCCGAAAGCAGCGCCACCAGCAGGCCGACGATAAACCCGCCCGCGCCCATCGCCAGCAGCGACATGCCGCAGAGCAGATAGCCCACCGCCACGCCGGGCAGCACCGCATGGGAAAGGGCGTCGCCAGCCAGGCTCATTCTGCGCAGCAGCAGAAACACGCCGAGCGGTGTAATGCTGAGCGAAAGCGCGAGGCAGGCGACCAGCGAGCGGCGCATAAAGCCGAAGGCGATGAAGGCGTCGAAAAAAGCGTGCGTCATGTTAGTCCTGCGGCAACGGGCAAGCGGAGGGCGGCGGCAACACCGACGCGGTCCGGCCCCAGCGGTAATGCCCCTGATGCAGCCAGAGCGTTTCGGGAAAATGGCGATGAACCATCTGCTGGTTATGCAGCACGACCAGCAGCGTTTTGCCGCGAGCATTGAGCGTGGCCATCACCTCCAGCAGGGCGTCGCTCGTCTGGCTGTCGATACCGGTGAAGGGTTCATCCATCAGCATGATCGGCGCATCCTGCACCAGCAGGCGGGCAAAGAGCATGCGCTGAAACTGGCCGCCCGAGAGGCGGTTGAGCGTATGGCGGCGCAGCGCGGTTAGCCCAACCTGTTCCAGCGCGGCGTCGATGCGGGAAAGCGTCTCGCCGCGCAGGCCTTGCGTTAAAGCGGCGGCGGGCCAGGCGCCCATCGCCACCACGTCGCTGACCGTCAGCGGGAAGTCATGATCCAGTTCGTTCTGTTGCGGCAGCCAGCCGATGATTTTCTTGTCGCCAGGCCAGCTTACGGAGCCGCTAAGGGGCGGCAGGAAACCGGCCAGGGTTTTGAGCAACGTCGATTTGCCGCAGCCGTTTACGCCGACAATGGCCGTAGGGCTGCCGGGGCGGAAAGCGCCGTTGAGCGGGCAGGTCAGCCTTTTTCCTGCGTAGCCGGTAACAAGGTTATTAAGCGTTATCATGGCAGCAATGTGGCCCAGCGGATGGCGCCCCACAGCAGGACAAGCAGCAACGTTATGCTGCAGGCACGTGATAAGCCTGAGCGCGTCAGCAGCGTTTGGCGGGAAAATGAAATGGCAAAACGAGACATAAATGCGCACCGTTGTTTATTGTTATGATATAACATAACAATAAACGCAGCGGATGTGAACACGCGGCTGCGTTATCTTGATTCGACAGGAAAAAGAGAAGAGGCGGGGTTGCGACCCCGCTCAGGGCGCGGTTTGCGCACAGCGCAATTCCCGGGCGAGGTCGATAAACGCTTTTAGTCCGGCCGGCACATGCCGTCGGCCGGAATAGTAAAGCCGCAGGCCGCCAAAGGAAGGGCACCAGGGCTCCAGCACGCTGATTAAACGCCCGCTCGCCAGGTCTTCGCGAATAAACCATTCAGAGACAAACGCCAGACCGAAGCCGCAGCGAGCCGCCTGGCGTATGCTCCGCATTTCGCTGAACACTACGCGGTTAGTCATGCTGACGGTAAATTTTTGCTGGTGGTGTTCCAGTTCCCACTGGTAAACCCCGCCGTGGGAAAGACGCATGCCGATTCCCTGATGCCGTGCGAGATCGTCCGGCGTTTGCGGCTTGCCGTGCTTTGCAAAATAGTCGGGGCTGCCGACAATCAACATCCTCGCGTCGTCGGTCAGCGGAACGGCAATCATATCCTGCGGCACCGCCTCCGCCAGCCTGATACCCGCATCAAAACCTTCCGCGATAATATCCACCATTTTCGACTGGGAACTGATATCGAGCCGCATATGGGGGAAACGCGCCAGATAGTGTCGCAATAGCGGGTCGAATAGCAGCGAGACCGCTTCCGGCGGCGCATTAATGCGCAGGGTGCCGGCAGGCTGCTCGGGGGCCGTCTTTATCTCTTCTGCGGCGCGCCGAAGCTCGGCCAGCGCTGGCGCAATGCGGTCAACATAGCGTTGCCCCGCTTCGGTCAGGGCAACGCTGCGGGTGGAGCGGTGAAAAAGCCGCGTTTGCAGGCGCGCTTCCAGCCCGGCGACAGCATTGCTCACGGCTGTTGCTGACATTCCCAGCTCCCGTGCCGCAGCGCGGAAGCTTTTGCGATGGGCGACAGCAAGCACCACTTCGAGTTCGGTCAGACCGGTTCGATGCATGAATTATTCCGATTTTCGGTACAGTCTGTGCGTTATAACCCCGCTTATCAGCGCAGTACAGGCTTTTTATACTCCCCGCATCATCCATGCAGGAGAGAATCGCATGCAACATATCGACAAAATTTATATTAACGGTGAATTCGTAACGCCGCACGGCAGTGAGCGGTTTGAGCTGTTCAACCCGGCCACGGAAGAGATCATCGGCACCGTACGTCTGGCTGACGAAGAAGATACGCGGTGCGCTATTGCGGCGGCGAAAGCGGCGTTTCCGGCGTGGTCGCAAACCAGCAAGGCGCAGCGCATTGACGTTTTAAAACGCATGCATGCGGCAATCGTTGAGCGCGAAGCCGCTCTGCGCGAGGCGATAGTCACCGAATACGGCGCGCCGGTTTCCCGCGCCGACTGGATGGCGACCTACCCTGGCGACGCGATTCTGGAAGCGATAACCACGCTTGAGGCGTTTGATTTTGAGGTGCAGGCGGGAAGCGCGCAGGTGGTGATGACGCCTGTGGGCGTGGCGGGGCTTATCACGCCCTGGAACAGCAACGCCGGCTTTATCTGCAACAAGCTGGCGACGGCGATGGCGGCGGGCTGCACGGCGGTGATCAAACCCAGCGAAATGAGCGCTATTCAGACGCAGATTGTGACCGAAGCGCTGCACGCCGCTGAGATTCCTGCTGGCGTGCTGAATATCGTTACCGGGCGAGGAGAGGTTGTCGGCGCGGAAATAACCCGCCATCCGGATATCGCGAAAATCTCTTTTACCGGCTCAACTACCGTAGGAAAAGGGATAGTGGCGGGCGGTGCGGCAACCCTTAAGCGCGTAACGCTGGAGCTTGGCGGAAAATCGCCCACCGTGATCCTGGACGATGCCGCTGTCGGGCAGGCGGTGGCGCTGGCGCTGGCAGCAGGCTTTATGAACAGCGGGCAGGCCTGTATTGCCGGTACGCGTATTCTGGTGCCGCAGAGCAGATTAAGTGAGTTTGAACAGGCGATTGCGCTGGCAGTGGGTGAAATTCAATCTGGCGACCCGCGCGATCCCGCAACGGTTATCGGTCCAATGGTAAGCCGTAAGCAGTGGGAGCGTGTACAGAGTTATATTCGCCTGGGGCGGGAAGAGGGCGCGATGTTGTTGACTGGCGGTGAAGGACGGCCAGCAGGTATGACGAAAGGCTGGTGTGTAAAACCAACCATCTTTACCAGGGCAAATAACCAGATGCGCATTGCGCGGGAAGAGATTTTCGGCCCGGTGCTGGTCCTCATCCCTTATGAGGATGAGGCGCAGGCAGTCGCTATCGCCAACGACACCACTTACGGTTTAAGCGCGCTGGTGCTAAGCGGCGACCGGGCGCGCGGTCAGCGAGTGGCGCGGCAGATTGACGCGGGGCGCGTGCTGGTCAACACGCTTATCCATGAACCGAAAGCGCCGTTTGGCGGCCTTAAGCAGTCCGGCCTGGGAAGAGAGATGGGACGATGGGGGATGGAAGCTTATCTTGAGCCGAAAACGTTGCTGGTGGGCTAACCCGCAAGGCGACGGGTTATGCTCCTGTTATTCGGTTCTCTGCCGGTGAACCATGGCGATGATTATCTTAAGCAGTTCGTCTCTGGCCTGCTGTTCCGTAATCATCGCTTTTGCGGCGGCCCAGCAGAGCGATTCGGCGGCGCCGAACATCGCCCAGAGCGGGGCGTCGGTAAGCGGGGCGCTGGTGCAGAAGGGAGCGAAAATCTCACGGCACTGGCGCGTAAAGGCGACGGCGTAATCCTGCCTGAGTTTTTCCAGTTCCGGCGTACCGCTGAGCGCCGCCATTACGCTTGGCATTTCGCGCCCCTGGTGCAGCACGCAGGCGACATACGCGTCTGCAATAACCGCAGCCAGCGTTTCCAGCTTCGGCTCTGCATTGCGCAGGGCTTCGTTCATTTTCGCCGTCTGACGCTCGTCATACTCACGATAAAGCGCCGCCAGCAGGCCCGATCGGCTGGTGAAATGATCGTACACCACCGGCTTTGTCACGCCAGCCCGCTCGGCCAGATGCCCAAGCGTCAGGGCCTCAGTGCCCTCTTCGCGAATAATCCGCCAGGCCATGTCGAGCAGTTGCGCGTTACGCGCTTCCCGCGATAAACGCAGGCGAGTATGAGGTTCCGGCATGATTTCCTCCGTTGACATGCTAATATACCAAAGGTAGGTTACTATTAGTAGGTTACTGACCGTATAGAAAGGTTACGTCTGACCCCGCTTAATGACAACAGGAGTATCGCTATGCATGCACTGATCGTTGTTTCCCATCCCGTTAAAAATTCCCTGACCCACCGCGTTGCGACTGCTGTTGCGCAGGGCATCACCGCCGCCAGCCGCGAAAACAGCGTTGAAATAGCTGACCTTACCCAGGAAGGGTTTAACCCGGTTTTTTCAGCTGAGGATTATGAGGCTTTTCAGCAAGCCCGCGCTTTTCCGGCTGATGTGATAGCCGAGCAACGGCGCATTGATAACGCCGATGCGCTGGTCCTGGTTTTTCCGGTTTACTGGTGGACGATGCCGGGCATGCTGAAAGGCTGGATTGACCGCGTCTTTGGCAACGGCTGGGCTTATGAGGATAACGGCGATGACAAGGTCGTGAAAAAACTGACGCGCCTGCCCATACACCTGGTAGGTCTCGGCGGGGCGGGAAGACGCACCTATGAAAAGCACGGCTACAACGCGGCGATGAAGGCGCAAATCGATCATGGCATTTTCGATTACTGCGGCGCGCCGGTGATGACATCGGAAATTCTGCTGCTGCCGGATTTGGAAACGCCTGAAGCGTGCCTTGAAGTGGCGCAGGGAATTGGGCGGCGGATTTTTACGGCGGGACGCTAAAAAAGCCCCGTCGGGGTGAGCCACAGGGAGGTGGCGAACAATCGAACATCGTTCGATGAAGAGTCCGGAACCCTCAAAAGCAAAAACCCAGCCATAGGCTGGGTTCTCTGAATAAGTGGTGCCCGGACTCGGACAAAAACGCCGGGAGCGTTTTTGCACAGCGCGTTCCGCGCTGGCCCCGCAAGGGTGAGCCACAGGGAGGTGGCGAACAATCGAACGTCGTTCGATGAAGAGTCCGGGCCCCCAAAAGCAAAAACCCAGCCATAGGCTGGGTTCTCTGAATAAGTGGTGCCCGGACTCGGACAAAAACGCCGGGAGCGTTTTTGCACAGCGCGTTCCGCGCTGGCCCCGCAGGGGTGAGCCACAGGGAGGTGGCGAACAATCGAACATCGTTCGATGAAGAGTCCGGAACCCCCAAAAGCAAAAACCCAGCCATAGGCTGGGTTCTCTGAATAAGTGGTGCCCGGACTCGGACAAAAACGCCGGGAGCGTTTTTGCACAGCGCGTTCCGCGCTGGCCCCGCAGGGGTGAGCCACAGGGAGGTGGCGAACAATCGAACGTCGTTCGATGAAGAGTCCGGAACCCCCAAAAGCAAAAACCCAGCCATAGGCTGGGTTCTCTGAATAAGTGGTGCCCGGACTCGGAATCGAACCAAGGACACGGGGATTTTCAATCCCCTGCTCTACCGACTGAGCTATCCGGGCAACGGGGCGCATTAAACCGTAAAGGCCGCGGGGCGTCAACGGCTTTGTCATAAAAAATCGGTAAAACTGTGTCGATTGCCTGCTTTTCATGCAAAAACGGCGAAAGCTAAGCTCAGGTTAGCGCGCCGCCCTGGCGGCACAGCGCCAAACGCAGGATATCTTCCGCCAGCCGACGCGCGGTATCCACATCCGCCCGGTTATGTTTAACCAGCAGGCGGCTGAGGCACCCTTCCAGCACCAGTTCCATCTGCTCCGCGACCATCGCCGGATCGTCTACTTCCAGACGCGTCAGCAACGCGTGGGTAAATTCCCAGGCCGCGCGCTTTTGCTGATCCGCAAGCTGGTGGATCGGGTGCGTCGGGTCCGGAAAAAACGAACAGGCGGCGATAAACAGACAGCCGGGATAGCGCTCGTTATCCACGCAGCCGGAAAGGGCGTCATAGCGCGCCAGCAGTTTATCTTCATCGCGCATCTCTTCATCATGGATAAGCTGCCTGCGCCAGGCGTCGATTTGTTGGCTGTGATAGCGCAACGCGTCATACAGCAGCGCCTCACGATCCGGCCAGAAACGCTGCATCTCCTCAACCGGATAATCCGCCCTGGCGGCCACCATCTCGAACGTGGTGTTAGCAAGTCCTTGTTGTTCAAGGATATGCAGGGCGTGCTCTAAAACTTCTTCACGTTGCACGGTTCGCTCCTCCGTTCATCCCAACGGTTTTTCCCACTCAAAGTGTCGTTTACAGCGCTTGATTGTGCAAATGCGCATTAAACGCGGCGGCATCCATAAAACCTGTCACGCGGGCCGCAGGGCGCTCATTGCCCTCGGCGTCAAAGAACAAAATCGTCGGCAACCCCAGCACGCTCAAATGCTTAAGCAAAGCCGTATCCTGCGCGCTGTTGGCGGTAACGTCCGCCTGCAACAGAACCGTATTTTTCAGCGCGTTTTGCACTGCCGGTTCGCTGAAAGTGTATTTTTCAAACTCTTTGCAGGCGACGCACCAGTCCGCATAGAGGTCCAGCATCACCGGCTTGCCCTTTGCCTGCGCCAGCGCCTGGTTGAGATCATCGACGCTGGAAATGCGTGTGAAACTTAAATGCGCCTGAGTGGTTGCGGCGGGCGCGCCAAACGCCCAGTCCTGCAGCGGGCGGGCGCAGACCAGCGCGGCGGCGAGCAGCGCAATCTGCACGACGCGAAGCCAGGCTTTTTCCGCCTTAAGGCTTGCGATAAACGCCCAGCCGAAGAACGCGATGCCCAGCAGACTCCACAGCCGCAGCCCCCAGGTTTCTCCCAGCACGCGCTCAAGCAGGAACACCGGCAAGGCGAGAATGATAAAGCCAAAAGCGACCTTGACCTGTTCCATCCACGGGCCGCTTTTCGGCAGCAGTCGGTTGCCGAAAACGGTGATGAGAATAAGCGGCAGCCCCATCCCCAGCGCATAGAGATAGAGGGTGCCGCCGCCAAGCCAGACGTTTCCGCTCTGCGCGATGTAAAGCAGGATGGCGCTGAGCGGGGCGGTAGTGCAGGGCGAACAGATAAGCCCGGCGATAGCGCCCATCGCGAATACGCCGCCTGCCGAGCCGCCCTGCTGGCGGTTACTCATCAGCGCCAGACGCGTCTGCAGCGAAGAAGGCAGTTGCAGCGTAAAAAGACCGAACATGGAAAGCGCCAGCAAAACAAAAACCACAGAGAGCGTAATCAGCACCCAGGGGCTTTGCAGCGCCGCCTGGAATTGCAGCCCGGCGGCCGCGACCACCAGTCCCAGGGCGGTATAGGTGAGCGCCATGCCCTGTACATAGATAAACGCGAGCAACAGCGCCCGTGCGGTGGAAAGGCGCTGCCTGCCGCCCAGCACAATGCCGGAGATAAGCGGGTACATCGGCAGCACGCAAGGAGTAAAGGCAACGCCAATGCCTATCAGCAACGCCCACAGGGCGGAGAAGGGAAGCGCGGCCCCTGCCGCAGGGCGCTCTCCGGCAGGCGGAAAAGCGGTATCTGCGCCATCACCGATGTTAGTTTCTCCATTACCGGCCGGGTGCACCGTGCCGCCCGTTTTCAGCGGGCCATTGGCGCCCGTCGCCTTCTCTGAAGGGAGAGGCGGCATGATGGCGTGCGGCGTGCGGGCGGAATCCGCTCCGGCATTTGTCCCGGCTTCCGGCGCGCCCGATGCTACAGCGCTGAGCGGCACTATGCGGGTCTCCGGCGGGTAACAAAAGCCCGCTTCGGCGCAACCCTGGTAGGTCACGCTAAGCGCGGCGCCTTGTTCGGTATGGGTGAGCGTAACGGGCAGAGTGAGCTGTTGCGTATAAATCTCGCTTTTGCCGTAAAACTCATCTTCATGCCAGGCGCCCTGCGGCAGGGTGGGCGGCGTTATGGTCGCTTTCTGTGGCGTAATGTTGATTTGCTGGCGGTAGAGATAGTAGCCGGGCTTAATTTGCCAGCTCAGCACAACCTGTTGATCGCGCTGTTGAAAATCAAAGGCGAAAGCCTGGTCTGCGGGAACAAACTGGCTTTTGCCCGGTGAATCGAAGAGTCCGGCGAAAGCTGAGGTGCTGCAAAGCAGCAGAATCAGCGTAAAGATGCGTTGAGCCATGAGAGGTAGTCGTTATCTCCGTGGAGCACTGGCAGAACCAGCAGTTCCGGGGTCTGGTACGGATGGTGAGTTTTCAGGCAGGTCAGCAGCGCCTGCTGGCGAGCGACATCGCTTTTCAGCAGCATCTGGACTTCATACTCCTGCTCAAGTTTGCCTTCCCAGTAATAGAGCGAAGACGCGCCTGGCAACAGGGTCACGCAGGCGGCAAGCTTTTCCGCCAGCACTTTTGCCGCCAGATCCTGCGCGGTGGCTTCATCGGGCGCGGTACAGAGAACAACAACGGCGTCGGGTAGGGTCATAGCGTTTTCCCCTGTCAGCGAAAAAAGAGACTATACCACGCAAGAGGACGGGGAATAAGGCAACGGGCCGCGAACGGCCCGTCTTTACGCGGCGTTACAGCAGCAGGCCGCCGATAACAAAACCCAGAATCACGCAGAGCGCGATGGCGATAACGCCCGGGATCAGGAAGGCATGGTTAAAGACATATTTGCCGATGCGGGTCGAACCCGTATCGTCCATCTCTACTGCTGCCAGCAGCGTCGGATAGGTCGGCAGCACGAACAGCGCCGAGACCGCAGCAAAAGAGGCGACGGCGGTGAGCGGGCTTACCCCGAGCATCAGCGCGGCGGGCATTAATGCTTTCGTGGTCGCCGCCTGCGAGTAAAGCAGGGTGGCGGCGAAGAACAGCACTACCGCCAGCAGCCAGGGATAGCTCTGCAGCAGGTTGCCCGCCACCGCCTGAATATCGTCGATATGGTGTTTAACAAACGTATCGCCAAGCCACGCGACGCCCAGCACGCAGATACAGGCGCTCATGCCCGACTTAAAGGTGCTGGCGTTGAGCACTTCGCCCGTATCGACTTTACAGGTAATGCAAATCAGCGTGGCGATGGTCAGCATAAAGACCACAATCGCTTCGTTGCGCGGCAGCACCGGGTTAGCGATAAGCCCCACGGTCGGGCTGATGGCGGTGGCGTAGAACATGACGGCGACAATGCCCACCAGGAAGAGGCCTACCGCGCGTTTGGCGTGCGGCTTAATCTGGAAAACCTGGGAACCGCGCAGCTTTACCTCGCCTTTTGCCAGACGTTCCTGATAAACCGGGTCGTCTTTTAACTCGGCGCCCAGAAAGTTACAGACGATAGCCGTCAGCATCACCGCGATGAGCGTCACCGGGATACAGATGGCGAGCAGCGTCAAATAGCTGACGCCCAGCGGCTCAAGAATACCGGCGAAAAAGACCACGGCGGCGGAAATCGGGGAGGCGGTGATGGCGATTTGCGACGCCACCACGGCGATGGATAACGGACGGGACGGGCGAATGCCTTGCTCTTTGGCCACTTCCGTAATGACCGGCAGCGTGGAAAACGCGGTATGGCCGGTGCCGGCGAGAATGGTCATAAACCAGGTGACCAGCGGCGCGATAAACGTGATGTATTTTGGATGACGACGCAGCAGTTTCTCCGCCAGGCTCACCAGGTAATCCATTCCGCCCGCCACCTGCATTGCGGCGATAGCGGCGATAACCGCCATAATAATTTCAATAACGTCAAAGGGAATCGCCCCAGGTTTAATCTGGAACAGCAGGGTCAGCACCAGCACGCCCAGCCCGCCGGCAAAGCCGATACCGATGCCGCCGAGCCTGGCTCCGAGATATATCGCCAGCAAGACGATGACGAGTTCAGCACCAAACATAGTGGTCTTCCTTGTTTTAACGAGTTGATAAAAATTTGTTGTGTTTTCGTAGCCCCTGAAAACGAAAAAGGCACGTCCTTAATGGACGTGCCTTTGTAAGTTTACCCTGAATAGGGATTACTGTTCGCTTTCATCGGTATACCGTTTGGCTTTGTAAACCGGGTGCATGAGGTTATGCACCGAGAAGATATCGTCGAGCTCCGCTTCGGTCAGCAGGCCGCGCTCCAGCACCACTTCCCGTACGCTCTTGCCGGTCATGGCGCAAATCTTGCCGACGATATCGCCGTTGTGGTGGCCGATGAACGGGTTGAGATAAGTCACGATACCGATGGAGTTATAAACGTAACCTTCGCACACTTCTTTATTGGCGGTGATGCCGTTGACGCATTTCTCCAGCAGGTTGTAGCAGGCATTGGTCAGGATGTGGATAGATTCGAACATCGCCTGGCCGATAACCGGCTCCATGACGTTGAGCTGCAGCTGACCCGCTTCAGACGCCATGGTTACCGTGGTGTCGTTGCCGATAACTTTAAAACAAACCTGATTTACCACTTCCGGCACGACCGGGTTCACTTTCGCCGGCATGATGGAGGAACCTGCCTGGAGTTCCGGCAGATTGATTTCATTCAGGCCCGCGCGCGGACCGGAAGAGAGCAGGCGCAGGTCGTTACAAATTTTCGACAGCTTAACCGCCAGGCGTTTCAGCGAGCTATGCACCATCACGTAAGCGCCGCAGTCGGAGGTGGCTTCAATCAGGTCTTCCGCCGGCACCACCGGCAGGTTGCTCACTTCCGCCAGCTTCTGCACCGCCAGGTGTTGATAGCCGTCCGGTGTGTTAAGACGCGTGCCGATAGCGGTGGCGCCAAGGTTCACTTCCAGCAGCAGCTCCGCGGTGCGCAGCAGGTTTTTGGTCTCTTCGTTCAGCAGCACGGTAAACGCATGGAATTCCTGGCCCAGCGTCATCGGCACTGCGTCCTGCAACTGGGTGCGGCCCATTTTCAGGATTTTTTCAAACTCTACCGCTTTGCGCTGAAAACCTTCGCCCAGCTGGTTGATGGCGTCTACCAGCTTCACGATGGAGGCGTATACCGCAATACGGAAGCCGGTCGGGTAAGCGTCGTTGGTGGACTGGCACTTGTTCACATGGTCGTTCGGGTTCAGATACTGGTATTCGCCTTTCTGGTGACCCATCAGCTCCAGCCCGATATTGGCCAGCACTTCGTTGGTGTTCATGTTGACGGAAGTGCCTGCGCCGCCCTGGTAAACGTCTACCGGGAATTGATCCATGCACTTGCCATTGTTTAGCACTTCATCACAGGCAGCAATAATGGCGTTGGCGATGCTTTTCGGAATGGTTTGCAACTCTTTGTTCGCCATGGCGGCGGCTTTTTTGACCATTACCATGCCGCGCACAAATTCCGGAATGTCGCTGATTTTGTTGTTGCTGATGTAAAAGTTTTCAATCGCACGCAGAGTATGAACGCCGTAATAAGCGTCCGCTGGAACTTCCCTGGTACCCAACAAATCTTCTTCGATACGAATGTTGTTTAACATGTGAACCTTCTTTGCTTAATCTGACTAAGTTTGCACCAAACACGCAGGAGATATGTGGTTATGGAGCCGCGATGACCAACATTTTTAGCCTCATTTGGCCTGGTGCCCGTGATGATATGCTGATGATAGCGAAAAGCCGTAATCTGGATCACTTATTGTCGCCGACGGGACATAACAATTATTAATCTGTGAAATGCATCACCGCTTATTAATTTCGAGAAAAATATCGCGGCAAAGCGATTGAATGTTGGCTACCGCGCCTCCATCTCTGACTAATCTGCTGAAAAAACGTTTATTTGCGACCGCTGAACGGCGTTCGCCAGAACAGGAGGTGCCGGTGCGCTGGATACCCTTTATTGCTATTTTTCTCTATGTTTACATTGAGATATCTCTCTTTATTCAGGTCGCGCATGCGTTGGGCGTTTTCCTGACGCTGGTGCTGGTTATCTTCACTTCAGTTATCGGCATGTCGCTGGTGCGCAACCAGGGGCTGAAAAACTTTCTGCTGATGCAGGAGAAAATGGCGGCGGGCGAAAGCCCGGCGGCGGAAATGGTAAAAAGCGTTTCGCTTATCATCGCCGGTTTCCTGCTATTGTTACCCGGCTTCTTCACAGACTTCCTCGGCCTGTTGCTGCTGCTGCCGCCGGTGCAAAAACACCTGACGCTGAAACTGCTTCCCCACTTGCGCTTTAGCCGCATGCCGGGCGGCGGTTTTAGCGCGGGCGCGGGCGGCGGCAATACTTTCGATGGCGAATACCAGCGTAAGGACGAAGGGCCGAAGCGTCTGGAAGAGCGCGATCGCGATGATCGATAAAAAAGCGAAAAAATTTTTATTTTCCCCCTTGAAGGGGGAAAACCCCATCCCCATCTCTCAGGGCACCAGCCGCGAGCATACGTGCTTCGGCCTAACCCATAACTGATACGGACTTTCTCAAAGGAGAGCTATCAATGAATATTCGTCCATTGCATGATCGTGTGATCGTCAAGCGTAAAGAAGTTGAATCCAAATCTGCTGGCGGCATCGTTCTGACCGGCTCCGCGGCGGGCAAATCCACCCGCGGCGAAGTGCTGGCTGTTGGCAATGGCCGCATCCTTGAAAATGGCGAAGTGAAGCCGCTGGATGTGAAAGTGGGCGACATCGTGATTTTCAATGATGGCTATGGTGTGAAAACCGAGAAGCTGGACGATCAGGAAGTGCTGATCATGTCCGAAAGCGACATTCTGGCAATTGTTGAAGCGTAATTTCACGCGCGACTAACTGAACGTACGAATTTAAGGGAAAAAAGATATGGCAGCTAAAGACGTAAAATTCGGTAGCGACGCTCGTGTGAAAATGCTGCGCGGCGTAAACGTGCTGGCAGATGCAGTGAAAGTTACCCTGGGCCCGAAAGGCCGTAACGTGGTGCTGGATAAATCCTTCGGCGCACCGACTATCACCAAAGACGGCGTATCCGTTGCTCGTGAAATCGAACTCGAAGACAAATTCGAGAACATGGGCGCCCAGATGGTGAAAGAAGTGGCCTCCAAAGCGAATGACGCGGCAGGCGACGGCACCACCACGGCAACCGTTCTGGCGCAGGCTATTGTGAACGAAGGCCTGAAAGCAGTAGCGGCGGGTATGAACCCGATGGATCTCAAGCGCGGCATCGACAAAGCAGTGCTGGCGGCGGTTGAAGAGCTGAAAGCGCTCTCTGTGCCGTGCTCCGACTCTAAAGCTATCGCTCAGGTAGGCACCATCTCCGCTAACTCCGACGAAACCGTAGGCACCCTGATCGCGGAAGCCATGGAGAAAGTGGGCAAAGAAGGCGTTATCACCGTTGAAGAAGGCACCGGTCTGCAGGACGAGCTGGACGTGGTTGAAGGTATGCAGTTCGATCGCGGCTACCTCTCTCCGTACTTCATCAACAAGCCGGAAACTGGCGCAGTAGAACTGGAAAGCCCGTTCATCCTGCTGGCTGATAAGAAAATCTCTAACATCCGCGAAATGCTGCCGGTGTTGGAAGCCGTTGCGAAAGCCGGCAAACCGCTGGTTATCGTGGCTGAAGACGTTGAAGGCGAAGCGCTGGCGACCCTGGTGGTTAACACCATGCGCGGCATCGTGAAAGTCGCTGCGGTGAAAGCGCCGGGCTTCGGCGACCGTCGTAAAGCGATGCTGCAGGATATCGCTATCCTGACTGGCGGTACCGTTATCTCTGAAGAGATCGGTATGGAGCTGGAAAAAGCGACGCTGGAAGACCTGGGCCAGGCGAAACGCGTGGTTATCAACAAAGACACCACCACCATCATCGATGGCGTGGGCGACGAAGCAGCAATCCAGGGCCGCGTTGGTCAGATTCGTCAGCAGATCGAAGAAGCAACCTCTGATTACGACCGTGAAAAACTGCAGGAGCGCGTAGCGAAACTGGCAGGCGGCGTTGCGGTAATCAAAGTAGGCGCTGCGACTGAAGTCGAAATGAAAGAGAAGAAAGCGCGCGTTGAAGACGCCCTGCACGCTACCCGTGCTGCGGTGGAAGAAGGCGTGGTTGCCGGTGGCGGCGTGGCGCTGGTGCGCGTAGCGGCTAAACTGGCTGCGCTGACTGGCCAGAACGAAGACCAGAACGTAGGTATCAAAGTTGCGCTGCGCGCAATGGAAGCGCCGCTGCGTCAGATCGTTTCCAACGCCGGTGAAGAGCCGTCTGTTGTGGCGAACAACGTGAAAGCGGGCGACGGTAACTACGGTTACAACGCGGCGACCGAAGAATACGGCAATATGATCGACATGGGTATTCTGGATCCGACCAAAGTCACCCGTTCTGCGCTGCAGTACGCTTCTTCCGTAGCGGGCCTGATGATCACCACCGAATGCATGGTGACCGACCTGCCGAAAGAAGATAAAGCCGACTTAGGCGCTGCCGGTATGGGCGGCATGGGCGGCATGATGTAATCGCCTTCGCCCGTCGTGTATGACGGGCGACCCCCAGAAATAAGAGAACCCCCGTACCAGAAATGGTCGGGGGTTTTTCTTTTGGTCATCTTTTTAGTATAAGGTCTTACCGGGCAGACTGTGTCCAGCACACTGATAACGAGGAATAACATGCGCGTGAAAGTCTCAGCAGGAATGGTTGTGGCAGCACTGCTGCTGGCAGGGTGTAGCTCCAGCAATCAGCTGACAGCGGCGGGTCAGAGCGTTCGCTTTGTGGAAGATAAGCCTGGTAATGAATGCCAGCTGGTCGGCAGCGCTACCGGCGAACAGAGCAACTGGCTCTCCGGCCAACAGGGAGAAGAAGGCGGCTCAATGCGCGGCGCGGCAAACGATCTGCGCAATAAAGCTGCGCAGATGGGCGGCAATGTGGTTTACGGCGTAAGCAGCCCAACGCAGAACCTGCTTTCAAGCTTTGTGCCGACCGCCAGCAAAATGACCGGCCAGGTCTATAAGTGCCCGAACTGATCGGGCGTTGCGGCGAGTAAGCGTTGTTGAAAAGGGCGGGTGCGCTTACCCGCTTTGTAAAAACAGCCTATCTGCACGAGGCAGGGTGGCTAAGCGTCAGTACCGCCATCCTCTCTTCATCTGGCTACATCAGTTCTGGCGCAGCTGCAAATCCAGCGGCGTTTTGCTCGGCTCGCCGCCAATCTCGCGGGCAAGCTTCGGCACCATATAACCAGAAACCAGCGTCAGCAGTTCGCGCATAATGCGTCGGGCTTCTTCATCGCTGACCATGAAATGCGCTGCGCCCTGCACTTTATCCAGCACATGCAGGTAATAGGGCATCACGCCCGCATCGAACAGCGCGTTGCTGAGCTCGGCAAGTGTCGGGGCGCTATCGTTTACTCCCCGCAGCAGCACGCTCTGGTTTAGCAGCGTCACGCCCGCTTTGCGCAACCGCGCCATCGCGCCGCGAAATTCCTCATCAATCTCGCGGGCGTGGTTAATATGGTTGACCAGCAATACCTGAAGCGAGGAACGTTCAAGCCGCGCTGTCAGCTCATCGGTAATACGCGCCGGAATGACTATCGGCAGACGGCTGTGAATGCGCAGCCTTTTGATATGCGGGATAGCCTCCAGGCCAGCTATCAGCCAGTCCAGCTCCCTGTCTTTCGCCATCAGCGGATCGCCGCCGGAAAAGATTATCTCATCAAGTTCCGGGTGTGCGGCGATGTAATCCAGCGCCGCCTGCCAGTTACGCTTGTTGCCCTGGTTATCCGCATAGGGGAAATGGCGGCGGAAGCAGTAACGGCAATTTACCGCGCAGCCGCCTTTTACCAGCAGCAGGGCGCGATTGCGGTATTTATGCAGCAGTCCCGGCACCACGCTGTGCTGCTCTTCCAACGGATCGGTGGAGAAGCCGGGCGCGGCGATGAACTCTTCGCGTGAAGTAAGTACCTGACGCAAAAGCGGATCGTTGGGGTTTCCCTTCTCCATGCGGGCGATAAACGCGCGCGGCACGCGCAGCGCAAACAGACGACGGGCGTCTCGTCCGGCCTGCAGTTCGGCGTTTGTATCAATATTCAGAAGCTGAAGCAGCTCATCGGGATCGGTAACAACATCGGCAAGTTGCGATAACCAATCTTCTCTGGATGGGGGATTTAGGGTTACAATATGCGCCATTTTGTGGCTTAGCTACCAGTTAACAATTTCAGAGGGCCTTATGGCGACTTATTCTAGCAACGATTTTCGTGCCGGTCTTAAAATCATGTTGGATGGCGAACCTTACGCCGTTGAATCCAGCGAATTCGTGAAACCGGGTAAAGGTCAGGCGTTCGCGCGCGTTAAGCTGCGCCGTCTGCTGACAGGTTCCCGCCTCGAAAAAACCTTCAAATCCACCGACTCCGCCGAAGGCGCAGACGTTGTGGATATGAACCTGACTTACCTCTACAACGACGGTGAGTTCTGGCACTTCATGAACAACGAAACCTTCGAGCAGCTGGCTGCTGACGCCAAAGCCGTAGGCGACAACGCGAAATGGCTGCTGGATCAGGCTGAGTGCATCGTGACCCTGTGGAACGGCCAGCCTATCTCCGTTACGCCGCCGAACTTCGTTGAACTGGAAATCGTTGATACCGATCCGGGTCTGAAAGGCGATACCGCAGGCACCGGCGGCAAACCTGCTACCCTGTCCACTGGCGCTGTGGTGAAAGTGCCGCTGTTCGTACAGATTGGCGAAGTGATTAAAGTAGATACCCGCTCTGGCGAATACGTATCTCGCGTGAAATAAGTTCACGTTCGCTATGCGGTGTGGCGTCCGCCACACCGTTGCTTCAGGGATGGCAAACCGATGAAACCCTTTATTAGCTATCTTCTTCTGGCGCTCTTCTCCGGCGCGCTTCTGAGCGGCTGCAACACCGCGCGCGGTATCGGTGAAGATGTGCAGCAACTTGGCAATGCGATAGAACGCGCTGCCCGCTAGCCTCTAATTCTCCTAAAAATTTCTCCTTTCCCGTCGCTTTCCGGGAATTTGTCTATGCTTAAGTGGCTATACACAAACAACATTGGTAACAAAAGGAAGAAATTATGGCTAAGAAAACAATGGCGGCGCTCTTTTCTGCACTGGTGCTTTCTTCTCTGCTGACTGCCTGCAACACCACTCGCGGCGTGGGCGAAGATATTCAGAGCGGCGGCAGCGCAATTTCCGGCGCGGCCACTAAAGCCCAGCAGTAATCTCAGTAGGCGGTACGGCTGACTGTGCCGTACCGTTTATTCCACCCGCAGTTCCTGCTGCGGAACAAACAGCGAGAAGCGGTTATCCACGCCGAGCTTCATGCGAATATTCCGCTTGTAGGTGTAAACCGTCTTAACCGCGATCCCCATATTGCGGGCAATCACTTCATTTGCGATTCCGTCCGTCCACCATTTTAAAATTCGCTCTTCACGCAAGGTGAGCAGAGACGTTACGGTGCGAGCTTCACGCGTTAGCGGCTGCGTTTGCATCGCCTCTTCAATAACGGTTTGCAAATTGCCAAGCGGGATAGACTTTTCGACCGTCTTCCATGGCTTATGCGTTTCGCAATAATGTTCCAGCGCTTCTGACGTGCCGCTTTGCAGCAATAACAGGCGGGTGTATTTACCGCAGGCGGCGAAAATAGAAGAAAGCTGACTGATGTGATGAATATCCGACATAAAACTATGCAGGTCGGCCACAACCAGATCGGGCTGCCATTGCAGTATGTACTCCCTTGCGCGCAGAAGGTGATCTGTTGCTGTGATCGCAAAAGGCGCTTCAAAGTACTCAGAGTGATTGAGCCAGCCCACCATGCCAAGACGGCTAAAATAACAGTGGTCAATGAGTAAAATTTTATACATGGTTAGCTTCGTAATCAGGGGGTCGGACAAGAGGTCACTGAATAACCATCATAAGAGGATTTAACGGCGATAAATCGTGGATCTACGGGCACTATGACGCCTATTTCTGCGCTTAACGCGTTTCTTATCTAAAATCTTGTTCTTAACCGAAATTCAGTCGGGTGGGTTGCTTTTCTGCGCTGGCAGAGGGATCATCTATACGTTTTTCAACTGGCCTTACGGGACGACCCGTAAGCGCGTCTTATGGATCGGGGACGACCCCAGCATGAACGGGAGTCATCTTTATGTCCTGGCTTATTCTTCTTATCGCTGGTCTGCTTGAAGTGGTCTGGGCTGTCGGCCTGAAATACACGCACGGTTTTACCCGGCTGCTGCCGAGCCTGATTACTATCACCTCAATGATTATCAGCATTGTTTTGCTGTCATTTGCTATGAAAACGCTGCCTACTGGCACCGCTTATGCGGTCTGGACAGGGATTGGCGCGGTTGGCGCCGCCATCGCTGGCATCGTGCTGTTAGGGGAATCGGCGAGTCTCGCCCGTATCGCGAGCCTCGCGCTGATAGTCGTGGGAATTGTAGGGCTAAAATTCAGTACGCATTAAACCGGTTTCTGCTTTATCCACAGCAATTTTTCCACGGCAAAACCCTGCCGGGTCGCGGCATCCAGCATTTGCTGTTTTACCTGCGGGTTGATGGTCGGCGTTCGGGACAGTATCCACAGATAGTCGCGATTCGGCCCGCACACCAGCGCATGCTGGTAATCTTTATCCAGCGCGATCACGTTATAGCCGCCATAGAAGGGGCCAAAAAACGAAACTTTCAGCGCGGCGCGATTGGGGCTGCCGGTAAAGTAGGCTCGTCCGTCGGTTTCCTGCCACATACCGCGATCAACGTTATAGCCGCGGTTGACGACGTTCAGGCCGCCATCTTCGCGCAGGCTGTAGGTTGCGGTCACTTGTTCAAGTCCCCGTTCAAAGCGGTGATCAAAACGGGCGATTTCATACCATTTTCCAAGATAGCGGGTGGAGTTAAAGTTTTCGACAACGGTAACGCCGCGGGGAGGCGTTGGGGTACTACAGGCGACGACCAGAAACGCAACGGCGGCGGTGGTAACGATGGGCAGAAGTCTCATAACGCATTCCTTTTGACCTTTTTTGCTAAGTGTAGAAGGGGCGGGAAGTTTTTGCTTATGGCTGCGGCGACGAACAGAGGCGAAAAGGATGACGCCGCGCATAAAAAAAGCCCGCCGACCGGCAGGCTTTTTTGCTAAGGGCTTTTCAAAGCGTAATGACCCCAATTAACGTCACCACCGTCAGGATGGCGGCGAGACCATAGAATACCCATTTGCCGCTCGGCACATGGATTTTCAGGTCGTGCATGCCGTGATGGATGCGGTGTAATCCGCACCACAGCGGCAGAACAATCATCAGGAAGATAAACAGGCGGCCGATAAAACTCTGGGCGAACGCCAGCACGCGATCATAACTTAACGCCTCGCCCGGATAGAGACCGAGCGGCAGCAGGATGCCGACCAGCAGCACGATAACCGGCGCAAAAAGGGCGCCCCACATGCCGCCTGCGCCAAACAGTCCCCAGAAGACCGGCTCGTCGGAACGTTTCGGGTTGGAATTTATCACGGCTTTCTCCTTACCAGAACAGGGCGACAAACAGAACCACAACGGTCACGACGGCGGCTGCCGCCCATAACCCTTTTATTACCGGCTCCGGGCCCAACTTTTCGTCTTTAACAATGATATTGGCCGCTTTAGGCGCCAGTTCGAACCAGGTTTTGGTATGCAGCAGCGCTGCTGCAAGCGTTATCAGGTTTAAAATCACCACAATCGGGTTTTGCAGGAAACCGACAAACGACGCCCAGGATTCCGGGCCGTTTTTTACGGCAAACAGGCCGTAAATCAGCACAATGCTGAACCAGACGGTGGGAATGGACGTGCCTTCCCTCAGCATATAAAAGCGATAGAACCCCAGCTTTTGCCACCAGGTGGGCGTCATGGTCCGCACATAAGGTTTACGTTTAGTCGTCATTGAGCGCTCCTTAGCGAGGTTTCAGGGTGGCAATCAGGAAGTCTTTCGAACTTTCCACTTTGCCCTGCTGAATGGCGGCGGCCGGGTCGACATGTTTCGGGCACACTTCTGAGCAGAAGCCGACGAAGGTGCAGGTCCAGACGCCGTTCTGGCCGTTCAGTTGCGCCATGCGCGCCTTTTTGCCGCGATCGCGGCTGTCGAGGTTATAGCGATGGGCAAGCGTAATAGCCGCCGGGCCGATAAACTCCGGGTTCAGGCCGAACTGCGGGCAAGCGGCGTAGCACAGGCCGCAGTTGATGCAGCCTGAGAACTGGTGATACTTCGCCATCTGCGCCGGCGTCTGGGTGTTCGGACCTTGCTCCGGCGTACGCGGGTTGCCGATGATATAAGGCTTAATCGCTTCGAGGCTTTCGATAAAGTGGGTCATATCGACTACCAAATCGCGCTCTACAGGGAAGTTCGCCAGCGCCTCGACCTTCATGCCGCCGGGGTAGTCGCGCAGGAACGTTTTGCAGGCAAGCTTCGGCACGTTGTTGACCATCATGCCGCAGGAGCCGCAAATCGCCATGCGGCACGACCAGCGATAGCTTAAGTCCGCCGCCAGGTTATCTTTGATGTAGCCTAATGCGTCCAGTAATGACGTTTGCTCATCCCAGGGCACCTCGTAAAACGCGCTGTGCGGGGCGCTGTCGGTTTCCGGGTTATAGCGCACCACTTCTATTTTCAGGTTTTTCATCTCAGCCATTCGCCTGCTCCTTCTTCTCGGCCGCTTCCGCTTCCGCCCCGTAAACGCGTTTCGCTGGCGGCAGCGTCGTGATTTTCACGTCGCTGTAGTCGAGACGGGTAGTACCGTCCGCATTGCGGAAGGCGAGGGTATGTTTCAGGAAGTTGACGTCATCGCGCTCAGTACAACCTTCATCAAGGCGCTGGTGCGCGCCGCGCGACTCTTTACGCGCCATGGCGGAATGGGCCATGCATTCGGCGACGTTAAGGCCATGACCCAGCTCAATGGTGTAGAGCAGATCGGTATTGAAAACGCTGGAGGTGTCGGTAATGCGAACGCGCTTAAAGCGCTCTTGCAGCTCGGCAAGCTTGTCGATGGTTTTCTGCATCAGCTCTGGCGTGCGATAAATACCGCAGCCTTCTTCCATGGAAAGGCCCATCTCATCGCGAATTTTCGCCCAGCTTTCATTGCCCTGCTGATTAACCAACGCTTTCAGGCGCCCTTCAACGTCGGTGGCCTGCGCGCTAAGCGCTGCCTCGTTCGCTGGTTGCGCTTCGTTCGCCCGGGCCATCGCCTGCTCGCCCGCGAGGCGGCCAAATACTACCAGCTCCGCCAGCGAATTAGAGCCAAGGCGGTTGGCGCCGTGCAGCCCGACGCTTGAACATTCCCCTACGGCAAAGAGCCCCTTGATGCGAGTTTCGCACTGCTGATTGGTTTCGATGCCGCCCATGGTGTAATGAGCCGTCGGACGCACCGGAATCGGTTCTTTTACCGGGTCGACGCCGACATAGGCTTTCGCCAGCTCGCAGATAAACGGCAGCCGCTCCAGCAGTTTTTTCTCGCCGAGGTGGCGCAAATCGAGATAAACCACATCGCCGCGCGGCGTGGCGATGGTATTGCCCTTGCGCCATTCGTGCCAGAAAGCCTGCGAGACTTTATCGCGTGGGCCGAGCTCCATATATTTGTTCTTCGGCTCGCCAAGCGGCGTTTCCGGGCCCATGCCGTAATCCTGCAGGTAGCGGTAGCCGTCTTTATTCACCAGGATGCCGCCTTCGCCGCGACACCCTTCGGTCATCAGGATGCCGGAGCCGGGCAGCCCGGTGGGGTGGTACTGCACAAATTCCATGTCGCGCAGCGGTACGCCATGCGCCAGCGCCATGCCCATTCCGTCGCCGGTAACGATGCCGCCGTTGGTGTTGTAGCGATAGACGCGGCCTGCGCCGCCCGTGGCCAGCACCACCGCATTGGCGCGGATTTGCACAAGCTGGCCTTCCATCATGTTCATCGCTACCAGTCCGCGCGCCTGGCCGTCATCAACCAGCAGGTCGAGTACGAAATGTTCGTCGAAGCGCTGAATTTGCGGAAATTGTAGGGAGGTCTGGAAGAGAGTGTGGAGCATATGGAAGCCGGTTTTATCCGCAGCGAACCAGGTACGCTCAATCTTCATGCCGCCGAAGCGGCGCACATTCACCGATCCGTCCGGGCGGCGGCTCCAGGGGCAGCCCCACTGCTCCAGTTGGGTCATCTCCGTCGGGCAGTGATGCACGAAGTAGTCAACGACATCCTGCTCGCAGAGCCAGTCGCCGCCAGCAACAGTGTCGTGGAAATGGTAATCGAAACTGTCATGATCCTGGGCGACAGCCGCCGATCCGCCTTCAGCGGCGACGGTGTGGCTGCGCATAGGATAAACTTTAGAAATCAAAGCGATTTTCGCATTGGGATTGGCTTGCGCTGCGGCTATGGCAGTACGAAGTCCCGCTCCACCGGCGCCTATCACGGCAAGATCGGCTTGAAAGATTTGCACGACATTCCTCCAGATTTTGGTTTTTTCGCAACGCGTTACTGCCCAGGGGGAGTAAAAACGACAAGCTGACGCCGCTGCGAAACGATTCCCCTGCTCCTTTGTGGGTAATCGAGTATAACCGCGCCAATGATAAGGAAATTTGACCCGATCGATTTTTTTGCCGTTCTGGCAGGCTTTTATCATCCAGCTCAGGGTAGGGGCGAAGGATATACCGCTATTGCGCAAAATTTGTCTCGTGGCGCGGTAACGAGTAGACTTCGTGCCCTTGTTTGTCTTAGGAGAAAAGCACCATGAGCGAGACGGCCAGCTGGCAGCCGAGCGCATCCATCCCCAACCTGTTGAAGCGCGCCGCGATCATGGCGGAGATCCGCCGTTTTTTTGCGGACCGCTGCGTTCTGGAGGTGGAAACCCCCTGCATGAGCCAGGCGACGGTGACTGATATTCACCTTTTCCCGTTCAAAACTCGCTTCGTGGGCCCTGGCCATTCGCAGGGGCTCGATCTCTACCTGATGACCAGCCCGGAATACCACATGAAGCGCTTGCTGGCGGCGGGCTGCGGCCCGGTGTTCCAGCTTTGCCGCAGCTTCCGTAATGAAGAGATGGGGCGTCACCACAACCCGGAATTCACCATGCTGGAGTGGTATCGTCCGCACTATGATATGTACCGCCTGATGAATGAGGTAGATGACCTGCTGCAGCAGGTGCTGGAGTGCCAGCCAGCGGAAAGCCTCTCTTATCAGCAGGCATTTTTACGCCACCTTGAAATCGACCCGCTGTCGGCGGATAAAACCCAGCTGCGGGAAGCGGCGGCGAGGCTCGATTTAAGCAACATCGCCGATACGGAAGAGGATCGCGATACGCTGCTGCAGTTGCTGTTCACCATGGGCGTGGAGCCGCACATCGGTAAAGAGCGTCCGGCCTTTGTCTACCATTTCCCGGCAAGCCAGGCGGCGCTGGCGCAGATCAGCACGGAAGACCACCGCGTGGCGGAGCGTTTCGAGGTTTATTTTAAAGGCATTGAGCTGGCGAACGGTTTCCACGAGCTGACCGACGCGCGCGAACAGCGCCAGCGTTTTGAGCAGGATAACCGCAAGCGCGCAGCGCGCGGGCTGGAACAGCAGCCGGTGGATTATAACCTGCTGGGCGCGCTGGAAGCGGGCCTGCCGGACTGTTCCGGCGTGGCGCTGGGCGTTGACCGCCTGATTATGCTGGCGCTGGGCGCGGAAAGCCTGTCTGAGGTGATTGCTTTTACGGTGGACCGGGCCTGATAAGCGCTTAACGCTGACGGGAATATGCATCGCAAGTGGCGCGTTCCAGCGCTAATAACGACGCCCACCCTGGCCCGGCAACACACTCTTTTCGTCTGTCGATTCGCCCGAAAAAAAGGGAGCCATCTGGCTCCCTTTTTATTACAAGCTTCCCGGCGTGCGGGTGGTTTTCCCGGCGGAGGTGAAGGTTCGCGCGGTGCGCCTGCCGTCCAGGCTTTCGAGACGCATCTGGAAAGGCGGGAAGGGCAGGTCGATGCCGTGCTCGCGGAAACCTTGCAAAATCAGCTGATGGATTTCATGGCGCAGCGGCATGCGGTGGCCCATCTCCGCCGCGTGGATGCGCAGCTCAAACAGCTGAATGCCCTGTTGCAGATCCACCAGGAAGACTTCCGGCGGCGGGTTGTCTATCACATAGCTGCACTTCTCTGCGGCCCGATATAGTAACTGCGTGACCTCTTCGCTGTTGGCGTCCACCGGCGCGGGCACTGTCAGCACCACGCGGGTAACCGAGTCGGAGAGCGACCAGTTGATGAACTGTTCGGTGATAAACGCCTTGTTGGGCACGATGATCTCTTTGCGGTCCCAGTCGCTGATGGTGGTGGCGCGGGTGTTAATGCGCGTCACGCTGCCGGTTAAATCGCGAATGGTTACCGTATCGCCAATGCGGATCGGTTTTTCAAAGAGAATAATCAGGCCGGAGATAAAGTTGGCGAAGATCTCCTGTAAACCAAAGCCAAGCCCTACACCCAGCGCGGCTACCAGCCACTGCAGCTTTGACCACTCGATGCCAATCATCGAGAAGCCCACCAGCCCGCCGAACAGCATCAGCAGGTATTTGGTGATAGTGGTAATGGCGTAACCGGTGCCGGGCGTCAGTTCAAGGTGCTGCAGCAGCGCCAGCTCCAGCAGCGCAGGCAGGTTACGCACCAGTTGCGTCGTGACGATGAACACCAGAATGGCGATAAGCACCGCGCCGAGCGTTATCGGCTCCAGACTTTCCACCCCTTTCACCGTGGAGGTCACGTCCCACAGCGTGATGTTCTCAAGGAAGCCAAACGCTGAATGAATTTCCGACCACAACACGATGACCGAGAGCAGGGCGATAAGCGTCAGGATCGAGCGCACCAGCCGCAGCGACTGGGCGCTGATGGTATCGAGATCGATCTCCGCCACTTCCACTTCCGCCGTTCCTTCCGTGCTGTGCGACTGGACCGGCTCTTCTTCGCCGCGGGCGCGCTGGGCGAGGATCTCCGCACGGCGTTGCTTGGCGCGATCAAACGCCAGACGGCGGCGCTGAATAAACATCCAGCGGCGGATAATATGATAGACCACCAGCAGCAGGAACCAGATGGCGACCGACGTTTCCAGACGCGCCAGCAACGCCTGCGCCGTAGCCAGGTAGCCCACCGCTGCCGCGAGAATAGCGGTAAGCGGCGCGCACAGCATCAGGTTCCATAGCAGGCGGTTTACCCAATTATCGCCGTTGCCCTCTTTATCAAGGTAAAGCGGAATGCCCGCGCGCTTGAGGCTTAGCGTGACTATCACCAGCGCGCCGCAAATCAGCACAAAGCACAGTCGCCCAAGCGAGCCGGAAAACTCCCGGTCGTTGAGGTTATCAAACATGATGAGCGCCATGATAAGCGGCACAATGAAGCCGATGCTCATCAGGTAATAGCGCATTGCCCGCGCCACGCGGTTGCGCGGCCAGCCGAAGTGGACGATGAACAGGCCGTTGGAGCGGGCAAAGGTGGCGCAAATCATGACCACCCACAGCAGCGGAACCGTCGCCGTTACGCCATCCCCGACCGCCACGGCGATAGGGTAAGGCCAGGCCTCCCGCAGGCCGTAACCGAGCGTCGCCCATAGCACCGGCAGCGGCGACGCCACCAGTACTGACCAGAAAACGGTGCGCAGCGTCAGGCGGAAGTGGTCCTGCGTCACTTTACCCACCTTCGCGCTGGAGCGCTCAAGGAAGGCGGTAAAATGGCGGCGTGAGCTAATGCTAAAGCCTACCAGCAGCAGCGCGCCGAAAAGCGGCAACAGCGTCTCTTTGCTGGTCACCATCATGATGGCGGCTTTGCCAAGCTGGCCGAAGGTATCGAGCGAAATCAGGCGGCGCAGATCCTGCACGATTTCCAGCGGCCAGGCGAAAGTGAGCGGGCTGACGTCCGAGGTCCAGAACAGATAGCGGTGCGTCGCTTCGTTCACCTCTTTAAGCGCATCCTCAAGCTGGCTATTGGAGACTTTCAGCTTGGTCAATTCCAGCAGCAGCGTATCGCCGCCCTGAAGCAGCGAGTTGAGCAATTCGCGCTGGGTGCGCAGCTGCGCCTCAAGGATACGGTTCTGCTCGGCGGTCAGCCGCTGCCCGTCCGCCTGACGGATCTGGCGCAACTGGGGCTGTTTATTCAGCAAATCCTCATAGCGCATGCGGTGAACGCGAAGCTGGGCCATTTCGGTATCAAGCTGCTGCGGTTTAGGCATTTCGGGTAAACGCGCTACCTGCGCGCGCAGCGCTTCGCCAAGCACGTTGGAAACGCCTAACCATTGCGACTGCTCGCGAAGCGTGGTTAATGCCTGGCGTACCTGCAGGGTCTGTCCGGTGGCCTGGCGCTGCTGCGAGGCGACGAGATCCATGCGCTGCGCCTGCTGGTTCAACGCCTGCGAGAGTTCACGGTTGACTTTAAACTGCTGGAGGATCTCTGGCGGCAGGTTGGCACTGTTTTCAGCGAGCATCTCGGTGCTCTCTAGCGCCTGTTCCGCCTCTTTCTGCCGCTGGTTGTTGAGGTGATTACGCAGCGCCTGAAGATACGCATCCAGCTGTTCCGCCTGTTTTTGCGCCAGTTCCGCGCGCAGGCGCGAAAGCTCCTGACGGTTGCTGGCGGAGAGCTGCGCCAGTTCCAGTTCATCCACCAGCGCCTTCAGCCGCGCCGATTCCGCCTGGGCGGCGAGGCTTTGCGCCTGGGCGAGCGGACCGCTGGCCCCGTTCTGGCCGCCGGCGCGGCGTTCCACTTCATTCAACTGGCGACGGGCGTCGGTTTGCTGTTGGGGCAACTGGCTTAACGAATCGGCGATTTCCCGGGCGCGGTCCTGCTCCTGTTGCGCCAGACGGCTTTTATCCAGCAACTGGCTGCTGACTTGCACAATCTCCTGATTGAGCGCGTCGGTAGTCAGGCCCGCAGGCACGCTTTTGGGCTCATCGCGCAGGCTGCCGAGCTGCTGGCGCAGCGTTTGCGATAGTTTAGGGAAATTATCGATAACGTCCTGATACTGCTGGGCGCGCTCGAGGGAGGCTTTACGCTCCTCAAGCGCGTTGAGGGCGGACTGGAGCGTCTCTACCGTTTCCGGCTGATTCGGCTGATCTTTAGCAGCCTTCGCCTGCTCCAGTTCCTGGGCTATCTGTTTTGCATCGGGGGCCGTCGCGGCGTACGCCCCCAGGCTGAGGCACCAGGCCATCAGTATAGTGATAATCAGGCGCACGTCAGTCTACCTTTGGTTGTGCTGTTAACCTTCTTCTTTGTCGTCGACCAGCGGGTTGGCTTCGCGCTCGGCCTGAACTTCCTGCGCCGGGATAATGGCAGGCGCAGTGTCTGCAGCCACGGCTTCGGTGGAGACCGCCAGCGGTTCGCCAAGACGGGTCACTGACAGGCTTTGCAGATGCCCTACCAACTCGACTTTGCCCGGCGCGAACAGGTTGATAACCGTAGAGCCAAGCTTGAAGCGGCCCATCTCCTGGCCCTTCAGCAGCGCCACGGCGCCTTCGCTCTCGCCTTCCGGCCAGGTCCAGCGCTTAATAACGCCTTCGCGCGGCGGGTTGATAGTGCCCGCCCAGACGGTTTCAATGCTGCCGACGATCGTCGCGCCGACCAGAATTTGCGCCATCGGGCCGAATTCGGTATCGAACAGGCAGATAACGCGCTCGTTGCGGGCAAACAGGTTAGGCACGTTCTGCGCCGTCAGATGGTTAACGGAGAAGAGATCGCCCGGCACGTAGATCATCTCGCGCAGGATACCGTTGCACGGCATGTGGACGCGGTGGTAGTCACGCGGCGAGAGATACGTGGTGGCGAAAGCGCCGTTGCGGAACAGGTCCGCCATAATGTAATTGCCCGCCAGAAGCGCTTCCAGGCTGTAATTATGGCCTTTCGCCTGCAGGATCTTGTCGTTTTCGATGCGTCCTAACTGACTGATAACGCCATCGGCTGGCATCACCAGCACGTTCGGATCGGTATTCACCGGACGCACGTCGTCGCGCAGCGGGCGAACAAAGAATTCATTAAAGGTGCGGTAGCTGGCGGTATCCGGCTTCTGCGCCTCTTTCATGTTGACCTTGTAATATTTCACAAACAGGTCGATAACCAGTTTGGTCAGCCAGCCGGCACGCTTACTTGCGCCCCAGCCCGCCAGGCGAGTGAGCCACAGTTTCGGCAGAAGGTATTGAAGCGAAAGTTTGATGTCGTTTAGCAAGGTAGCCTCCAGGCTAAGTATTTTGCCAGTCCTGGCCCGTTCCGCGCGCGGCGGAGCGGGCATCGCAGAAAAAAAGGGGCGATTTTAGCGACGCCCAGCTTAATTGTCAGTCGTCGGTTTCAGAAAAGCTTTTACGCGTTTTTACCTGCGCCATACTTTCCAGAATACGGTGATAGTTGTCGAAACGGCTTTCGGCGATTTCGCCGCGCTCCACCGCCGCGCGAATGGCGCAACCGGGGTCATTATCGTGGCGGCAATCGCGGTATTTGCAAGTGCCTAAATAGTCGTGAAATTCGACAAAACCGTGGGTGATTTGTTCCGGCTCAAGGTGCCAGAGACCGAATTCGCGCACGCCTGGGGAGTCAATCACATCGCCGCCATGCGGGAAGTGATAAAGGCGGGCTGCCGTCGTGGTGTGTTGGCCGAGGCCGGAGACATCCGAGACGTCGTTCGTGAGGATTTCATCCTCTTTGAGCCCCAGCAGGGCGTTCAGCAGACTTGATTTGCCGACGCCGGACTGGCCGGCGAAAATGCTGATGCGGCCGATAAGCGCCTGCTCCAGCGCTTCCAGCCCGTGCTCAGCATGGCTTGAGACCAGCAGCACGCGATAACCAATACCGCGGTAGATATCCATCTGTTCATTAACAAAATTCATGCCTTCTTCATCCAGCAGGTCGATTTTGTTAAGCACGATAAGGGGTTCAATCTCCAGGATTTCGCAAGCCACCAGGTAGCGGTCGATAATGTTCAGCGACAGCTCCGGTAAAATGGCGGAGACGATAACAATCTGGTCGATATTGGCGGCGACGGGCTTCACGCCATCGTAATAATCCGGGCGCGTCAGTACCGAGGTGCGCTCATGCACCGCTTCCACGATGCCATTGATTGTCACCCCTTCGGTGGCCTCTTTCGCCGGGCGCCACACCACGCGATCGCCGGTTACCAGCGAACGGATAGTGCGGCGGATGTTGCAGCGGTACACGGCGCCGTCTGCCGACTCCACGTCCGCATGCATGCCAAACCGGCTGATGACCGTGCCTTCGCGCGGTTCGCCAAACAGGTTGTCATCGTAATCGGCCTTCTCCGTCGACTGCTTAAGCCGACGCTGATGATTGGCCTTTACGCGGCGCTGCTGACCTTTGGAGAGTTTATTTTTACTCAATCGCCCTGGCTCCTGGTCGCCCGTGATGGGCAAAACCTCTATGATACACGCTATTTTATACGAATTAACTGAGAGTCACCGTGGGGTGACGCGAGAAGGGTGGAAAATAGCATGAGTAGAAATGAAAACAATCTGATTTGGATCGATCTGGAGATGACCGGGCTCGATCCGGAGCGCGACCGCATTATCGAAATCGCCACCCTGGTGACCGACGCAGATTTAAATATTCTGGCGCAGGGCCCGGTGATTGCGGTGCATCAGTCAGACGAACAGCTGGCGCTGATGGACGACTGGAACGTGCGCACCCATACCGCCAGCGGCCTGGTTGATCGTGTAAAGGCGAGCGCGATGGGCGATCGCGAAGCAGAGCTGGCGACTATCGCCTTTCTGAAAGAGTGGGTGCCGGCAGGCAAATCCCCTATCTGCGGCAACAGTATCGGCCAGGACCGCCGCTTCCTGTTTAAATACATGCCGGAACTGGAAGCCTACTTCCACTACCGTTATTTGGATGTCAGCACGGTGAAAGAACTGGCGCGCCGCTGGAAGCCGGCTATTCTCGACGGCTTTAAGAAGCAGAACACGCACCAGGCGCTGGATGACATCCGTGAATCGGTCGCGGAACTTGCTTACTACCGCGAACATTTTATTAAGCTGTGACCGGGAGAGGGGTTTTACCCCTCTGTTGCCGATAAAATCACCGCTCTGGCGAATTAATCGACATTCAAACAAAAAACGCGAAAAAATTCGTTTAAGGGGTTGCGGCGAAAATCATTTCTCGTATAATGCGCCTCCCGTGACGACACAGAAATGTGAAACACGCAGGGCGGGAATAGCTCAGTTGGTAGAGCACGACCTTGCCAAGGTCGGGGTCGCGAGTTCGAGTCTCGTTTCCCGCTCCAAAATTTGAAAGGCCGAAAGGCAGCACCATCCTAATCACAGGATTTCAGGTTGCAACAAGGCGGTAACGGAACAAATCCGCAGAAACTTACACGAGTAGGTGACTGTGGCAAGTGAAGAAAGCCAACGCCGTAGCAGCATGAAAGACGAAGATTAAGCGGGAATAGCTCAGTTGGTAGAGCACGACCTTGCCAAGGTCGGGGTCGCGAGTTCGAGTCTCGTTTCCCGCTCCAAANGGGAATAGCTCAGTTGGTAGAGCACGACCTTGCCAAGGTCGGGGTCGCGAGTTCGAGTCTCGTTTCCCGCTCCAAAATTTGAAATGCCGAAAGGCAGCACCATCCTAATCACAGGATTTCAGGTTGCAACAAGGCGGCAACGGAACAAATCTGCGGGAGCTTACACGAGTAAGTGACTGTGGCGAGTGAAGAAAGCCAACGCCGTGGCAGCATGAAAGACGAAGATTAAGCGGGAATAGCTCAGTTGGTAGAGCACGACCTTGCCAAGGTCGGGGTCGCGAGTTCGAGTCTCGTTTCCCGCTCCAAATTTCTCCAGAACGAATAAATTATCCACAGCGACAAAGCGCGCTGGGGCTGGTGTTTTTTGCTTCCATCAAAACTTTCTGAACAGACTTATCCACAGTCGGGATCCGCTTCACAGCGTGAAAAGCGCGTTAATTTTATTTACAATTTTTATATAAGTTCCTGTTAATACTAAACTTAATAAGATTTCAAAATATTAATATGCGCCGCTGATTACTTTTTGTGCGTTGAATGACAAAGCATTTTTTATTTTATGCACAGCCTGTGGAAAGCTCAGGCGTCCCTCGGCAGGCCCTTTTCAACCACCCTAACCAGCCGTTGTTTTTGTGGCAATTGCACCTCGATAACATTGGCATTCCGTCTGGCTATTTGTTGCGCAATCGCCCATTCAATGTGTTCATCGAGAAGTGGGTGCTCACCTTTTCTTTTTTCCAGCGCCTGCAGATTCGCTTCATGCCAGGGCGCATTGCCTAGCGCGACGGCGATATTTCGCAGCCAGCGCAGGTGCCCGATACGGCGAATCGCCGATCCTTCCGTTACCTTCAGAAAATGCGCCTCGCTCCAGCCAAAGAGTTCTACCAGCTTCGGTGCATGCAGCGCCTGACGGGGAGTGAAATCCTCTTCATCCGTGAGCTGCGAGAAACGGTTCCAGGGACAGATAAGCTGGCAATCGTCGCAGCCGTAAATACGATTGCCGATAAGCGGACGAAACGCTTCAGGGATAGCGCCTTCTAGCTCAATGGTGAGATAAGAGATACAGCGGCGCGCGTCCACCGTATAAGGCTCGACAATGGCGCCGGTGGGGCAGATGGTCATGCAGGCTACGCATTTGCCGCAACCCTCTTCGACTGGTTTATCCACAGGCAGCGGCAGATCGATGAGTAATTCGCCCAAAAAGAAAAACGAGCCCGCATCGCGACTGAGGATAAGTGAATGCTTACCCGTCCAGCCCAGTCCCGCTTTTTCCGCCAGCGGCCGTTCCAGCAGCGGCGCGGAATCGACAAAAGGTCTAAAATTCAGCGACGCGCACTGCTGCTGAATGCGCTCGCCGAGCTTTTTGAGCCGGTTACGCAGCAGCTTATGGTAATCGCGACCCAGCGCATAACGGCTTACATAGCCGAGCGAGGGATCTTTCAGCGTGCGGGCGAAAGCGGCGTTGGCGGGCAGATAATTCATCCGTACGCTGATCACCCGCAGCGTGCCGGGTAAGAGTTCATGCGGGCGGGCGCGCATCATGCCATGACGCGCCATCCATTCCATCTCGCCGTGATACTGTTTATCGAGCCACGCCTGCAGCGCGCCCTCGCTGGCGCTCAGGTCGGTATCGGTAATACCAACCTGCTGAAAACCCAGCTCCGCGCCCCATTGTTTAATATCGCGCGCTAACTGGTTGAGATCGAGGGGAGCAGACATGACGGACCATCAGATGAAGAAAAACGGCCGTAGTATACCACACTCTGTCTGGCCCGCAGACTGGCTGCGGGCAGCAGAAAAAGAGGCGGCGGACACTCTTGGCCTCACGCTCTTCGAGCTGATGCAGCGTGCGGGCGAGGCCGCTTTTCATATCGCCCATGATTATTATCCTGAAAGCGAGCACTGGCTGGTGCTGTGCGGTCACGGCAACAACGGCGGCGATGGTTATGTCGTGGCGCGACTGGCGCAGGCGGCGGGCATTCGCGTCACGTTGCTGGCGCAGGAGAGCGAAGCGCCTTTGCCTGAAGAGGCGAGCGCCGCGCGTGAGGCCTGGCTTAATGCCGGGGGAATGATTCATTCGCCGCAAACGGCCTGGCCGGACGGCGTGACGCTTATCATCGACGCTCTGCTCGGGACTGGCCTGAAAAGCGCCCCCCGGGAGCCTGTCGCCGGTCTGATTGATAAAGCGAATCGCCATCCGGCTCCGGTGGTGGCGCTCGATATTCCTTCCGGCCTGCTGGCGGAAACCGGCGCCACGCCGGGCGTGGTGATTAACGCGGCGCATACGGTCACCTTTATCGCGCTCAAGCCGGGGTTGCTTACCGGCAAAGCGCGGGATGTGGTGGGCGTTCTGCATCATCACGCGCTGGGGCTGGAACCCTGGCTTGCGGGGCAGCAGGCGCCCATTGCCCGCTATGACGCCTCGCAGCTTGGCGAGTGGCTCAGGCCGCGGCGCCCTACCAGCCATAAAGGCGATAACGGCAAGCTGGTGATAGTAGGCGGCGATCACGGCACGGCTGGTGCGATTCGCATGGCGGGCGAAGCGGCATTAAGGGCGGGCGCAGGGCTGGTGCGAGTACTTACTCGCATAGAGAATATCGCACCGCTGTTGACCGCTCGTCCGGAGCTGATGGTGCATGAACTCACGCCGCAATCGCTTAGCGAAAGCCTTGAATGGGCTGATGTGGTGGTGGTTGGGCCGGGGCTTGGTCAGCAGGCATGGGGTAAGCAGGCGCTGCAAAAGGTAGAGAACTTTACCGGCCCGATGCTGTGGGACGCCGACGCGCTCAACCTGCTGGCAATCCATCCCGATAAACGTCACAATCGCATCCTTACGCCGCACCCCGGCGAAGCCGCAAGATTGCTGAATGTTTCCGTATCAGAAGTTGAAAGTGATCGCTTACTTTCTGCCAATCGTCTGGTAAAACGGTATGGCGGTTGCGTCGTGCTGAAAGGTGCGGGCACCCTTGTTGCCAGCAACGACGCGGGGCCGGGCATTATTGATGCTGGCAACGCCGGTATGGGCAGCGGCGGTATGGGAGATGTGCTGAGCGGAATTATCGGCGGCTTGCTGGCGCAAAAGCTCTCCCCGTATGATGCAGCCTGCGCCGGTTGCGTGGCGCACGGCGCGGCGGCGGACCTCCTCGCCAGCCGTTACGGCGCTCGCGGCATGCTGGCGACCGATCTGCTTTCAGTGCTTCACCGTTTTGTTAACCCGGATGTGAATTGACGTAAACCATGATTAATCGTGTTATTCCTCTACCCGATGAGCAGGCGACGCTCGCTCTCGGCGCGCGTGTGGCGCAGGCCTGCGAAGGCGCGACCGTCATTTATCTTTATGGCGACCTGGGCGCGGGTAAAACCACCTTTAGCCGTGGTTTTTTGCAGACGTTAGGCCATAACGGCAACGTGAAAAGCCCCACCTACACGCTGGTGGAGCCCTACGCGCTGGAGACGCTGACGGTTTACCATTTCGACCTCTATCGTCTGGCGGATCCGGAGGAGCTGGAGTTTATGGGGATTCGCGACTATTTCGCCAATGACGCTATTTGCCTGGTGGAGTGGCCGCAGCAGGGGGCGGGCGTCTTGCCCGACCCGGATGTCGAAATTCACTTATCGTATCAGGCGCAGGGGCGCGAAGCGCTCGTCAAAGCCGTTTCCCCATCAGGCAATTCGTTACTGGCGCGCTTAGCCAAATAACCAGGATGACGGGATGATGACTCGCGTAAAAGGTTGGTTGATAGCGGCATTGCTGGCGCTGAGCGCTCAGGCCGGGGCGGCGGTGTTGTCCGATATTCAGGTTTCCAATGGCGATGACCAGGCCCGGATCACCCTGAGCTTTATGGGCGACCCGGAATACGCCTTTTCGCAGCAGGATAAACGCAGCGTGGCGCTGGATATTCAGCAAACCGGCGTTATACAGGGGTTGCCGCTGATTTTTAGCGGCAGCAATCTGGTGAAAAGCATTCGTTCCGGTCAGCCGAAAGACAATCAGTCGCTGCGGTTGGTGGTCGACCTGACGAAGAACGGCAAAACCCGCGCGGTGAAGCAGCAAAACGGCGCCAGCTATACGGTTGTTTTTACCATTAACGCCGATGCGCCGCCGCCGCCGCCCGTTGTGGCGAAGCGTGCAGCACCGCCTGCGCCGCGTTCGTCAACTCCCGCCAGTAACCCGTTTCGTAATGAAAACGACCGTGTGACCAGCGTTGTTGGCAGCAATAGCGCAACGCGTCCGGCGCGCAGCCATACTACTGTCTCGTCCGATCAGGTCATTGTCGCGATTGACGCCGGCCACGGCGGCCAGGATCCTGGCGCTATTGGTCCTGGCGGCGTACGCGAGAAAAACGTCACCATCGCCGTTGCCCGAAAGCTGCGCGCGCTGCTTAATGACGACCCGATGTTTAAGGGCGTGCTGACCCGCGACGGCGACTATTTTATCTCGGTGATGGGCCGCTCCGATGTGGCTCGCCAGCAGAACGCTAACTTACTGGTTTCTATTCATGCCGACGCCGCGCCAAATCGCGAAGCGACGGGCGCTTCGGTCTGGGTGCTGTCAAACCGTCGCGCCAACAGCGAAATGGCGGGCTGGCTTGAGCAGCACGAGAAACAGTCGGAACTGCTCGGCGGCGCAGGGGATGTGCTTGCAAACAGCCAGGCGGACCCCTATTTAAGTCAGGCGGTGCTGGATTTGCAGTTCGGTCATTCCCAGCGCGTCGGGTATGATGTCGCCACCAGCGTATTGAGCCAGTTGCAAAGAGTGGGTGACTTGCATAAACGCCGTCCGGAACATGCGAGCCTTGGCGTATTGCGCTCGCCGGATATTCCTTCCCTGTTAGTGGAAACCGGGTTTATCAGCAACAGCGGCGAAGAAAAACTGCTGGCAAGCAGCGACTATCAGGAGCAGCTTGCCGAGGCCATTTATAAAGGTCTGCGCAATTACTTCCTCGCACACCCGTTACAATCCGCGCCGAAAAATAACGGCGGCGCGGGCCAGACCGCCCGCGCGACCCATGACGCTGTTAATCAGATCGCGGTAACCAATTAAGGAGATTTCATGCCGATTCAGGTTCTGCCGCCGCAGCTCGCGAACCAAATCGCCGCCGGCGAAGTGGTGGAACGTCCTGCATCGGTAGTGAAAGAGCTGGTTGAAAACAGCCTCGATGCGGGCGCGACCCGCATCGATATCGATATTGAACGCGGCGGCGCGAAGCTTATCCGCATTCGCGATAACGGCTGCGGCATTGGTAAAGCGGAGCTGGCGCTGGCGCTGGCGCGTCACGCTACCAGCAAAATCGCCACGCTTGACGACCTGGAGGCGATTATCAGCCTCGGTTTTCGCGGCGAAGCGCTGGCCAGTATCAGTTCCGTCTCGCGTCTGACGCTCACCTCCCGTACCGCCGATCAGCAAGAAGCGTGGCAGGCGTATGCGGAAGGGCGCGATATGGAAGTGACCGTTAAACCAGCGGCGCATCCGGTCGGCACCACTCTTGAGGTGTTGGATCTTTTCTACAACACGCCAGCGCGGCGTAAGTTCATGCGCACCGAGAAAACCGAATTCGGCCATATTGACGAGGTGGTGCGACGCATCGCGCTGGCGCGCTTTGACGTCACCATTAACCTCAACCATAACGGCAAGATGGTGCGTCAGTATCGCGCCGTGCAGCCAAATGCGCCGCGCGAGCGTCGCCTGGGCGCTATCTGCGGCACCGCATTTCTCGAACAAGCGCTGGCGATTGACTGGCAGCATGGCGACCTGGCCCTTCGCGGCTGGGTGGCGGAGCCAAAAGGTACCACGGCGGCGCTGGCGGAAATTCAATACTGTTACGTCAATGGCCGAATGATGCGCGACCGGCTGATTAACCACGCCATCCGGCAAGCCTGTGAAGACAAGCTCGGCGCTAATCAACAGCCCGCCTACGTACTTTATCTGGAAATCGATCCGCACCAGGTGGATGTGAACGTACACCCGGCCAAGCACGAGGTGCGTTTTCATCAGTCGCGGCTGGTGCACGACTTCATCTACCAGGGCGTACTGAGCGCGCTACAGGCACAGCAGTCCAGCTCGCTGCCGCTGGAAACGCCGCAGACGCCGCGCTGGCAGCCGGAAAACCGCATAGCTGCGGGGAAGAATCACTTTGCCGAACCGGCTGCGGCGAAAGAGCGCCCCGTGTCTGACTACTCTTCACCTTCGGCAACCTCAGGCTCCACGCCTGCGCGGAGCTCGGGCGGAAGCGGCGGCGGGGCGGCGGCCAAAGGCGGCGGCGCCAGCTGGCCACACGCGACGCCGGGTTATCAGAAACAGCAGGGCGAGGTTTATCGCCAACTGCTGGAAACGCCTCAGGCGCCCCGGACGCCTTCAGTAGCGAAAACGCCTGCGCCCGCGATGACGCAGCCTGCGCTGGAAGGCCACGCTCAAAGCTTCGGCCGCGTGCTGACCATTGTGCATAACAACCTCGCGCTGCTGGAACGCGAAGGACGGCTTATGTTGCTGGCGCTGGAGGTGGCGGAACGTTGGCTTAAACAGGCGCAGCTGTTGCCGGGCGAAGAAAAGCCCTGCGCTCAGCCGCTGCTTATCCCGGTGCGCTTTAAAGTTTCTCCCGAAGAGCGTGAAACCCTTGTCAGCGCTAAGCCTTTTCTTGCCGGAATGGGCATGGAGTTGGTTAGCGATGCACAATATGTGACGATTCGGGCGGTGCCTTTACCCTTGCGCCAACAAAATTTACAAATCTTGATTCCTGAACTGATAGGCTACCTGGCGCAGCAGAGTCAGATTGACGCGGCGGCTATCGCGCTGTGGCTGGCCCGCCATCTGGCGAGCGAGCATGAACAGTGGAGCGTGGCGCAGGCTATTGCGCTGCTCGCCGATGTCGAACGGCTCTGCCCGCAACTGGTGAAGTCACCGCCTGGTGGTTTATTACAACCTGTTGATTTACAACCGGCGATGAATGCCCTGAAACATGACTGAAGTAAGCAAGGCTGGCCTGCCGAAGGCTATTTTTTTAATGGGGCCGACGGCCTCTGGCAAAACCGCGCTGGCGATTAATTTACGCAAAACATTGCCGGTAGAGTTGATTAGCGTCGACTCCGCCCTGATTTATAAAGGGATGGATATCGGCACCGCCAAGCCCAGCGCGCAGGAGCTGGCCGAAGCGCCGCATCGCCTGCTCGATATCCTGGATCCAGCGCAGGCGTATTCAGCGGCGGATTTTCGCCGCGACGCGCTAAAGGAGATGGCGGATATCACCGCAGCAGGGCGGATACCGCTGCTGGTAGGCGGCACCATGCTTTACTTCAAAGCGTTACTTGAAGGGCTTTCTCCCTTGCCGTCGGCGGATCCGGCGATAAGGGCGCGGATTGAAGAACAGGCAGCAGAGCAGGGGTGGGAAACGCTGCATCGCCAGCTCCAGGAGATCGATCCTGTGGCGGCGTCACGTATTCATCCCAACGACCCGCAAAGGCTTTCCCGGGCACTGGAAGTTTTTTTCATTTCGGGTAAAACTTTAACGGAACTGACGCAAACGTCAGGAGAAGCTCTGCCGTATCAGGTGCACCAGTTCGCCATCGCCCCGGCGAGCCGTGAACTGCTCCATCAGCGAATTGAGCAGCGTTTTCACCAGATGTTGGCTTCAGGTTTTGAAGCAGAAGTAAGGGCGCTTTTCGCCCGTGGAGATTTGCATACGGACTTGCCTTCCATTCGTTGCGTAGGCTATCGCCAGATGTGGTCGTATCTGTCAGGCGAGATCCCATTCGACGACATGGTTTATCGAGGTATTTGCGCCACGAGACAATTGGCAAAGCGCCAGATTACCTGGCTGCGCGGCTGGGAAGACGTTCACTGGCTTGACAGTGAAGCGCCTGAACAAGCGCGTAAAGAAGTATTACAGGTTGTTGGTGCGAAGCACTGATGAATGTGTACAATTGAATTGGTATCGTGCGCAAAATTTTATGTATTTTCAGAGCCCATGGGCTCATGAGTATAAACAACAAGCATATAAGGAAAAGATAGAATGGCTAAGGGGCAATCTTTACAAGATCCGTTCCTCAACGCACTGCGTCGGGAACGTGTTCCAGTTTCTATTTATTTGGTGAATGGTATTAAGCTGCAAGGTCAAATCGAATCTTTCGACCAGTTCGTGATTCTGTTGAAAAACACAGTCAGCCAGATGGTCTACAAGCACGCGATTTCTACTGTGGTGCCTTCTCGTCCGGTCTCTCATCACAGTAACAGCGCGGGTGGCGGTTCCAGCAACTATCACCACAGCAATAACGCGCAAACTTCTGCGCCGCAGCAAGACAGCGAAGACGCCGAATAAAGTCGATGGCTGTTGTTCCATGTCGGGGGACCAGGTCATCTGTGTTCCCCGCTGGTCTTTTAAGAGGGTTTACGCTTGTTTGACCGTTATGATGCCGGTGAGCAGGCGGTGCTGGTACACATCTACTTTACGCAAGACAAAGATATGGAAGACCTCCAGGAGTTTGAATCTCTGGTCTCTTCCGCCGGTGTCGAAGCATTACAGGTGATTACCGGTAGCCGTAAAGCTCCGCACCCAAAATATTATGTCGGTGAAGGTAAAGCAGTCGAAATCGCCGAGGCAGTGAAAGCCACTGGGGCGTCTGTCGTGCTGTTCGATCATGCGTTGACCCCCGCTCAGGAGCGCAACCTTGAGCGCCTGTGCGAGTGTCGTGTTATCGACCGCACCGGATTGATTTTAGATATTTTCGCCCAGCGTGCACGCACCCATGAAGGTAAGCTGCAGGTTGAGCTGGCGCAGTTGCGCCATCTGGCGACGCGTCTGGTACGCGGCTGGACTCACCTTGAGCGCCAGAAAGGCGGCATCGGCCTGCGGGGCCCGGGTGAAACCCAGCTGGAAACCGACCGCCGTTTGCTGCGAAACCGAATCAGCCAAATCCTGTCGCGCCTCGAACGCGTTGAAAAACAGCGCGAACAGGGACGTCGATCGCGCGCAAAAGCTGATATTCCAACCGTTTCGCTGGTGGGTTACACCAACGCCGGTAAATCCACTCTCTTTAACCAGATAACCGAAGCCGATGTCTATGCGGCTAACCAGCTGTTCGCGACGCTGGATCCCACGCTGCGCCGCATTGACGTGCCGGACGTTGGCGAAACGGTGCTGGCGGACACGGTAGGCTTTATCCGCCATCTGCCGCACGATCTGGTGGCGGCGTTTAAAGCTACGTTGCAGGAGACGCGCCAGGCGACGCTGCTGTTGCATGTGGTGGATGCCGCTGACCTGCGCATGCGGGAAAACATAGATGCGGTAAATACCGTGCTGGAAGAGATCGAGGCCAATGAGATCCCGACTCTGCTGGTAATGAACAAAATCGATATGCTTGAGGAATTCGAACCGCGTATCGATCGCAATGATGAGAATCTGCCCATACGCGTCTGGCTTTCCGCCCAGACGGGTGAAGGCGTACCACTGCTTTTCCAGGCCCTGACGGAGCGCCTGTCTGGTGAGATAGCGCAGCATTCGCTGCATTTACCTCCCGATGAGGCGGGCCGTTTGCGGAGCCGTTTTTATCAGCTTCAGGCGATAGAAAAAGAGTGGGTAGAGGAGGACGGTAGTGTCGGGATGCAGGTGCGCATGCCGGTGGTGGACTGGCGTCGCCTCTGTAAGCAGGAACCGGCATTGGTTGACTATGTTGTCTAACCGGCCGCTGTAAGCCTGAAGACTTTTCCCCTCTGGGGGATCTCACCGCATAACAAATATGGAGCACAAACATGGCGTGGAATCAGCCCGGTAATAACGGACAAGACCGCGACCCGTGGGGAAGCAGCAAGCCTGGCGGCAACTCTGGGGGTAACAAAGGCGGTCGCGATCAGGGACCGCCCGATCTGGACGATATCTTCCGTAAGTTAAGCAAGAAGCTTGGCGGTTTCGGCGGCGGTAAAGGAACCGGCGGCGCCACTCAGGGCCCTCGCGGCCACATGGGCGGTCGCGTAGTAGGCATTGTGGCGGCGGCAGTTGTGATTATCTGGGCCGCAAGCGGGTTCTACACCATTAAAGAAGCCGAACGCGGCGTGGTAACCCGCTTTGGCAAATTCAGTCATCTGGTCGAGCCGGGCCTGAACTGGAAACCCACCTTTATTGATGACGTTGTCGCCGTGAACGTGGAAGCCGTTCGTGAACTGGCGGCTTCCGGCATCATGCTGACCTCTGACGAAAACGTCGTGCGCGTTGAAATGAACGTGCAGTATCGCGTCACCGATCCGCAGCGTTATCTGTTTAGCGTGACCAGCGCCGACGACAGCCTGCGTCAGGCGACCGACAGCGCCCTGCGCGGCGTTATCGGCAAGTACACCATGGACCGCATCCTCACCGAAGGCCGTACCGTTATTCGTAGCGATACCCAGCGTGAACTGGAAGAAACCATCCGTCCTTACAACATGGGCATCACTCTGCTGGACGTAAACTTCCAGGCGGCGCGTCCGCCGGAAGAGGTGAAGGCGGCATTTGACGACGCTATCGCGGCCCGTGAAAACGAGCAGCAATATATTCGCGAGGCGGAAGCGTATACCAACGAAGTGCAGCCGCGCGCCAACGGTCAGGCGCAGCGCACGCTGGAAGAGGCTCGCGCTTACCGTACGCAAACTATCCTGGAAGCGCAGGGTGAGGTGGCTCGCTTTGCGAAAATCCTGCCGGAATATAAAGCCGCGCCGGAAATTACCCGTGAGCGACTTTATATCGAAACGATGGAACGCGTGCTTAGCCATACCCGTAAAGTGTTGGTCAACGATAAAGGCGGCAACCTGATGGTGCTCCCGCTCGATCAGATGCTTAAAGGCGGCGGTTCGGCGCCAGCTTCCACAAGCGACAGCCCGAACTCTCTGCTGCGTTTACCGCCTGCTGCAGGCAGCAACAGCAACGCCACCACGACGCCTTCCGGCAGCGCTGGCGATATCATGGACCAGCGCCGCGCCAACGCGCAGCGTAATGACTTCCAGCGCCAGGGGGGTGAATAACGATGCGTAAGTCAGTTATTGCAATCATCATTATCGTGCTGGTGGTGCTCTACACCTCGATTTTCGTGGTGAAAGAGGGCGAGCGCGGCATCACTTTGCGTTTTGGCAAAGTGTTGCGTGACAACGAAAACAAACCGCTGGTTTTCGAGCCGGGTCTGCATTTCAAGATCCCGTTTATCGAATCGGTGAAGACGCTGGACGCCCGTATCCAGACCATGGATAACCAGGCTGACCGCTTCGTAACCAAAGAGAAAAAAGACCTGATCGTTGACTCTTATATCAAGTGGCGCATCAGCGACTTCAGCCGCTACTACCTGGCGACAGGCGGCGGCGATGTCTCTCAGGCCGAAGTGCTGCTGAAGCGTAAGTTCTCAGACCGTTTACGTTCTGAAATTGGCCGTCTTGATGTAAAAGACATCGTGACTGACTCCCGCGGTCGCCTGACCCTGGAAGTGCGCGACGCGCTGAACTCCGGTTCGGCAGGCACCGAGGATGAAGTGGCTACGCCAGCTGCGGATGATGCGATTGCCAAAGCCGCAGAGCGCGTTCAGGCGGAAACCAACGGTAAAGTGCCGGTTATCAACCCGAACAGCATGGCGGCGTTGGGTATTGAAGTGGTGGACGTGCGCATCAAGCAGATCAACCTGCCTGCGGAAGTCTCCGAAGCTATCTTCAACCGTATGCGCGCCGAGCGTGAGGCGGTAGCCCGTCGTCACCGTTCCCAGGGCCAGGAAGAAGCGGAAAAACTGCGCGCAGCGGCGGATTACGAAGTGACCCGCACGCTGGCGGAAGCCGAACGTCAGGCGCGTATTTTGCGCGGTGAAGGTGATGCCGAAGCGGCGAAACTGTTCGCGGACGCGTTCAGCCAGGACCCGGATTTCTATGCCTTTATCCGTAGCCTGCGCGCGTACGAAAACAGCTTCCGTAGCAATCAGGATGTCATGGTGCTGAGCCCGGACAGCGATTTCTTCCGCTACATGAAGACGCCAGCCAACAGTACGCGTTAATATCGCCATTGTCAGACAAGAGCCGGTTTCGACCGGCTCTTTTTTTATCATAAGACAGGAGCAGAAAACGGAATCATGAATACCACGATAATCCTGGCGCTCGCACTGGTGCTGGTGCTCGAGGGGCTGGGCCCGATGCTTTTTCCGCGTATCTGGCGGCGCATGATCCTCGGAATGGCCCAATTGCCGGATACATTGTTGCGGCGCTTCGGCGGCGGTCTTGTGGTTGCGGGCGTAGTCATCTACTACATGTTGACGAAAACGATTAACTGAGTAAATTTCAGGCGCTTTCGCCTGAATTTGTATACAAAAAGTGCTGATCATCCGGGAAGCTGGTGTTAGAATCCATTTTTAAGCAAACGGTGATTTTGAAAAATGGGTAACAACGTCGTCGTACTGGGCACCCAATGGGGTGACGAAGGCAAAGGAAAGATCGTCGATCTTCTGACTGAACGCGCTAAATATGTGGTTCGCTACCAGGGTGGCCACAACGCTGGCCATACTCTTGTAATCAACGGTGAAAAAACCGTTCTCCATCTTATTCCTTCAGGCATTCTTCGCGATAACGTCACCAGCATCATCGGCAACGGTGTAGTGCTCTCTCCGGCCGCGCTGATGAAAGAGATGAAAGAACTCGAAGACCGCGGTATCCCGGTTCGCGAGCGTCTGCTTATCTCCGAAGCTTGCCCGCTTATCCTCGACTACCACGTGGCGCTCGACGTAGCGCGTGAAAAAGCGCGTGGCGCCAAAGCCATCGGCACTACCGGTCGCGGCATCGGCCCGGCTTACGAGGATAAAGTTGCGCGTCGCGGCCTGCGCGTCGGCGACCTGTTTGACAAAGCCACCTTCGCTGACAAGCTGAAAGAAGTGATGGAATACCATAACTTCCAGCTGGTTAACTTCTACAAAGTGGAAGCGGTGGACTACCAGAAAGTGCTGGATGACGTGATGGCTATCGCCGACATCCTGACCTCCATGGTGGTGGACGTTTCCGATCTGCTGGATCAGGCGCGCAAGCGCGGCGACTTCATCATGTTCGAAGGCGCTCAGGGCACGCTGCTGGATATCGACCACGGCACCTACCCGTACGTAACCTCTTCTAACACCACCGCAGGCGGCGTGGCGACAGGTTCCGGCATCGGCCCGCGCTACGTTGACTACGTGCTCGGCATCATCAAAGCATACTCCACCCGCGTGGGCGCCGGTCCGTTCCCGACCGAGCTGTTTGACGACATCGGCGAGTTCCTGTGCAAGAAGGGCAACGAGTTCGGCGCCACCACCGGCCGTCGTCGTCGCACCGGCTGGCTGGACGCGGTGGCTGTACGCCGCGCGGTGCAGATCAACTCCCTTTCCGGCTTCTGCCTGACCAAGCTGGACGTGCTGGACGGTCTGGAAGAGGTGAAAATCTGCGTCGCTTACCGTATGCCGGATGGCCGTGAAGTCACCACTACCCCGATGGCGGCGGATGACTGGGAAGGTATCGAACCGATTTATGAAACGATGCCGGGCTGGTCTGAGTCTACTTTCGGCGTCAAAGAGCGTAGCGGCCTGCCGCAGGCGGCGCTGAACTACATCAAACGTATTGAAGAAGTGACTGGCGTGCCGATCGACATCATTTCTACCGGTCCGGATCGCACCGAGACCATGATTCTGCGCGATCCGTTCGACGCATAATTGTCTAAGGGCGCGCCAGACGCGCCCTTTTTACACCCTTTTTACCCGCCTTTTTCAAATAAATTAGCGGCCTTATCGCTGGCTGGTTTATCATCAATATATCTCGCCACATGGCGATCCGCGTTTTTTCCTGCCCTGTTCTGAGGTTGATGTGCAGTTAACGAGTTTTACCGATTTCGGATTGCGTGCTTTGATTTATATGGCATCGCTGCCTGAAGGACGCATGACCAGTATTTCGGAAGTGACGGCTGTCTACGGCGTATCCCGTAATCACATGGTCAAAATCATTAATCAGCTGAGCCGCGCAGGCTATGTCGCTGCCATACGTGGGAAAAACGGCGGCATTCGCCTTGGCAAACCGGCTTCGCAAGTTCGCATTGGCGACGTGGTGCGCGAGCTGGAGCCGCTGTCCGTTGTGAACTGCAGCAGCGCGTTTTGCCACATCACTCCCGCCTGCCGCCTGAAACAGGCGCTGAACAAGGCGGTGGAGAGTTTCCTTCAGGAACTGGATAACTACACGCTGGCCGATTTAGTGGAAGAAAACCAGCCGCTCTACAAATTACTGCTGGTGGAATAATCATTGCGCCGCAGCTGACAACGGAGGAACCGCAATGTCACAAGATCCTTTTCAGGAACGAGAAGCCGAAAAATACGAAAACCCGATCCCAAGCCGGGAATTTATTCTCGAACATTTAACCAAACGGGAAAAGCCGGCAAATCGTGAAGAGATTGCTCAGGAGCTGAACATTGAAGGCGAAGAGCAGCAGGAAGCGCTGCGTCGTCGCCTGCGCGCCATGGAGCGCGACGGTCAGTTAGTCTTTACCCGCCGCCAGTGCTACGCGCTGCCGGAGCGCCTTGACCTGTTGAAAGGCACCGTTATCGGTCACCGCGACGGCTACGGCTTCCTGCGTGTGGAAGGGCGTAAAGACGATCTTTATCTCTCATCAGAACAGATGAAAACCTGCATCCACGGCGATGTGGTGCTGGCGCAGCCGCTTGGCGCCGATCGCAAAGGCCGCCGCGAAGCGCGCATCGTTCGCGTATTGGTGCCGAAAACTAGCCAGATCGTCGGACGCTACTTTACCGACGCGGGCGTAGGGTTCGTGGTGCCGGACGACAGCCGCCTGAGCTTCGATATCCTTATTCCGCCTGAAGAGATCATGGGCGCGCGCATGGGCTTTGTCGTCGTGGTCGAACTGACCCAGCGTCCAACGCGCCGCACCAAGGCGGTGGGTAAAATCGTTGAGGTGCTGGGCGACAACATGGGCACCGGCATGGCGGTCGATATGGCGCTGCGCACCCATGAAATTCCTTATGTCTGGCCAAAAGAAGTAGAGCAACAGATAGCCGGGCTGAAAGAAGAGGTGCCGGAAGAGGCGAAGGCGGGGCGCGTGGATTTGCGTCAGCTGCCGCTGGTGACCATTGATGGCGAAGACGCCCGCGACTTTGATGACGCCGTTTACTGTGAGAAAAAACGCGGCGGCGGCTGGCGCCTGTGGGTGGCGATTGCCGATGTCAGCTATTACGTGCGTCCCTATACGCCGCTCGATAAAGAAGCGCGTAACCGCGGCACCTCGGTTTACTTCCCTTCGCAGGTGGTGCCGATGCTGCCGGAAGTGCTTTCTAACGGCCTTTGCTCCCTTAACCCGCAGGTCGACCGCCTGTGTATGGTGTGCGAAATGACGGTCTCCGCTAAAGGGCGTCTGACCGGCTACAAATTCTATGAAGCGGTCATGAACTCGCACGCGCGCCTCACTTATACCAAGGTATGGCACATACTGCAGGGCGATCAGGATTTACGCAGCCAGTACCAGCCGCTGGTAAGGCATATCGAAGAGCTGCACAACCTCTACAAAGCGCTGGATGAAGCGCGCGACGAACGCGGCGGCATCTCCTTTGAGAGCGAAGAGGCGAAGTTCATCTTTAATGCCGAACGCCGTATTGAGCGCATTGAGCAGACCGAGCGCAACGACGCCCACAAGCTCATCGAAGAGTGCATGATCCTGGCGAACATTTCTGCGGCGCGTTTTGTTGAAAAGAACAAAGAGCCGGCGCTGTTCCGTATCCACGATCGCCCGACCAACGACGCCATTACCGCGTTTCGCACGGTGCTGGCGGAGCTTGGCCTTGAACTGCCGGGCGGCAATAAGCCGGAGCCGCGCGATTACGCAGAGCTGCTGGAATCGATCGCCGATCGTCCCGATCATGAAATGCTGCAAACGATGCTGCTGCGTTCCATGAAGCAGGCGATTTACGATCCGGAGAACCGCGGCCACTTCGGCCTGGCGCTGCAATCTTACGCGCACTTTACTTCGCCGATTCGCCGTTATCCCGATTTACTGCTGCACCGTGCGCTGAAATATCTGGTGGCGAAGCAGGAAGGGCACAAAGGCGAGAGCACTGAAACGGGCGGCTGGCACTACAACATGGATGAGATGCTGCAGCTTGGTCAGCACTGCTCCATGGCGGAACGCCGCGCCGACGAAGCGACACGCGAAGTGGCGGACTGGCTGAAGTGCGACTTTATGCAGGATCACGTTGGCAGCACCTTCTCCGGCGTTATCGCAAGCGTCACCGGCTTTGGCTTCTTTGTGCGCCTGAACGATCTTTTTATCGATGGCCTCGTGCATGTCTCCTCGCTGGATAACGACTATTACCGCTTCGACCAGGTTGGCCAGCGGCTGATTGGCGAGTCCAGCGGCCAGACCTACCGCCTGGGTGACCGGGTTGAAGTGCGCGTGGAAGCGGTCAATATGGATGAGCGCAAGATAGACTTCTCGCTTATTTCCAGCGAACGTGCGCCGCGTGGTGCGGGGAAAACGGCTCGCGAACGTGAAAAACGGGGCGCGAAAGAGAACAGTAAAGGCGGCAGACGTCGTCAGACTGGAAAGCGGGTCAACTTCGAGCCGGACAGCGCCTTCCGCAAAGGCAAGCCTAAGGCTAAGCGTGACGATCGCGACGAGCCGAAAGGCAAAGCGAAAGGGAAAAAACCTTCGCCAAAAACCGCTAAAATCGCCGCCGCTACAAAATCGAAGCGTGCAGCGAAGAAGAAGCAGGCTGAGTGATCTTAATCCCTTCCCCCAATGGGGGAGGGAAGTAAGTAAAAAAGGCGGTTCGCCGCCCATAATGAGTACTATTCATGAGTGAAATGATTTACGGCATTCATGCCGTTCAGGCCCTTCTGGAACGCGCGCCAGAGCGTTTTCAGGAGGTGTTTATTCTTAAAGGACGTGAAGACAAGCGTCTGCTGCCGTTGATTCATGCGCTTGAAGCGCAGGGCGTGCCGATTCAGGTGGCGAGCCGCCAGTTCCTGGATGAGAAAGCGGATGGTGCGGTGCATCAGGGCATTATCGCCCGCGTAAAGCCGGGCCGTCAGTATCAGGAAAACGATCTGCCGGATCTGATCGCCCAGTTCGAACAGCCGTTTTTGTTGATCCTGGATGGCGTGACCGATCCGCATAACCTTGGCGCTTGCCTGCGCAGCGCGGATGCAGCGGGCGTACACGCGGTTATCGTGCCCAAAGATCGCTCGGCGCAGCTCAACGCGACGGCGAAAAAAGTGGCCTGCGGCGCGGCGGAAAGCGTACCGCTGATTCGCGTTACCAACCTGGCGCGCACCATGCGTCAGTTGCAGGAGGCGAATATCTGGATAGTCGGCACGGCAGGCGAGGCGGATCATACGCTCTACCAGAGCAAAATGACCGGCCCGCTGGCGCTGGTGATGGGCGCGGAAGGGGAAGGCATGCGCCGTCTCACACGCGAGCACTGCGATGAGCTTATCAGCATCCCGATGGCGGGCAGCGTCTCCTCGCTGAACGTGTCGGTCGCCACAGGTATCTGTCTGTTTGAAGCGGTGCGCCAGCGCGGCTAATCGCTCTCACCGAACCCTAAGCCACTCTTCGCAGTGGCTTTTTTATTGCCTGAAATACCAAAAAGAGATCGGTTTCAGCCCATGCGTAGTGTAAAGTTTTGGCAGCAAAATCAGTTACTCTGCGCAGACTGCTACCATAAACATCACAGGCGCAAGGCCTGTTGAATTCATTACTTTTAACCGGATCGGGAGAAGCGACCGTGCAGACATTCCATGGATTGATGGCGTTTTGCGCTTACTTTTTTATCGGGCTGGTGATGATTAACTGCTTTATGTTTATCTACACCCGCATCACCCCGTACAACGAATGGCAGTTAATTAAAGAGAATAATAGCTCGGCCGCCGCCGCATTTAGCGGAGCGATACTCGGCTATGTCATCCCCCTTGCCAGCGCGGCCATCAACTCTGTGAGCCTGCTGGACTATTTAATTTGGGGGGCGATTGCGCTGGTCGTTCAGCTTATAATCTATGGCGGCGTGCGGGTTTATATGCCGAAGCTGAGTAATAAAATCGCAGATGGCAACATTGCCGCCGGCGTATTTATGGGCGCTGCGTCGCTGGCGGGCGGCATTCTCAACGCGGCATGCATGACCTGGTAAACATCAACGGTAATAAAGGGTAAACATGGCGGCATCAAGGAAGAGGCGCAAGAAACGCCGTCTCCCCAGTCCGGTAATGAATTCTGCCGATCTGGATATTTATAAAGGCAATAAGAAAAGAAAAGGGCCGAAAGTGTTAACGCTTGCCATTATGGGCGGCGCGGCCTTTTTCGCGATTAAAAGCGGCGACAAAGCCAGCGATAACGATGGCGACGGTTATTTTTATCAGTCTGTCGACGCCTGCGTCGCCGATGATAACCCGCGTGAAGCCTGTACTGCCGCCTGGGATAACGCGAAGGTCGCCTTTGAGCAAGAGGCTTCGCTGCCGCTGACCTGGGCTGCCTGTTATGAACGTTACGAGAGCTGCACTTATGATGCGCTGCGGCGCACATGGGTGCCGGTCATGGCTGGTTTCCTGCTGGCGAAACGGCAAAAACCAGATGAAGACCAGCAGAGCCACAGCACTTATTACCATGGCGGCTCGGTCTATTCTTCCCGCCCGGTCTGGCGCAACACATCAGGCGATTACGCCTGGCGCTCCCGTTCAAAATCCAGCGTGAATGGCTACGCGACCCGAAGCGTTAAAACGCTCGCGCGCGGCGGCTTCGGACGCGCTTCCGGCTCCCACGGCAGTTGGGGAGGCTAGATGCTGCGTCATCATGTGCCGGTGCGTCCAGGGCTTGAGCGCATCGCCCGCAGCCACGGCTTCAATTTTCATATTATTGATGACGAGGTCTACTGGGATGAGAGCCGCGCTTACCGCTTTACGCTCAGGCAGATTGAAGATCAGATTGAGCAACCGACCAACGAACTGCATGCGATGTGTCTTGAAGTGGTCGACCGGGCAGTACGCGATGACGCTATTCTGACGCAGCTGGCTATTCCGGAACTGTACTGGGACGCGGTTGCGCGCAGCTGGCGGGAAAAAGACCCTTCGCTCTATGGCCGCATGGATTTTGTCTGGTGCGGACAGGGGCCGGTAAAGCTGCTGGAATATAATGCCGATACGCCCACCTCGCTGTATGAATCCGCTTACTTCCAGTGGCTCTGGCTGGAGGATGCGCGCGCCCAGAGGCTAATTCCGCGCCATGCCGATCAGTACAACGCGATTCAGGAAAAACTGATCGCCCGCTTTGCCGAAATAAAAGGCGCAGAGCCGCTCTATTTCTGCTGCTGCAAAGAGACGGATGAAGACCGCGGCACCGTGCTTTATCTGCAAGATTGCGCCATTCAGGCGGGCCTTGATACGCGCTTTATCTATATGGAAGACCTGGGGCTCGGCGTGGGCGGCTTGCTGACGGATTTGCAGGATAACGTTGTGCGGCACGCTTTTAAGCTCTACCCGCTGGAATGGATGATGCGTGACGATAACGGTCCGCTGCTGCGTAAACGCCATGAGCGCTGGATAGAGCCGCTGTGGAAAAGTATTTTGAGCAATAAAGGGCTGCTGCCGCTGCTGTGGCGGTTTTTCCCGCGCCATCCCAACCTGCTTCCCGCCTGGTTTGATGGCGACGCGGCGCTCGTTGCGCCGGGAGAAAGTTATGTGCGAAAGCCGCTCTTTTCTCGTGAAGGCGAAAACATCGCTATCTTTGACGGCCAGCATAATGTTGTGGACCAGCAGGGCGGCGGCTATAGCGCAGAGCCGGTTATCTGGCAGGCTTTTCAGCCGCTGCCGCGTTTTGGCGACAGCTATACGCTGATAGGCAGCTGGATTGTGGATGACGAGGCGGCAGGAATGGGCATTCGCGAAGACAGTACGCTGATTACCAAAGATACTTCGCGTTTTGTGCCGCACTATATCGCAGGCTAACCGCACTTTTGTGACCTCATCCCGCGCGCGCCTTTTCCCCGCTGCCATAATAAGTGGCGGGATTCGCAACGGAGGGAGTAAGCATGCCGTGGCAAACGCATACCGTATTTAACCAACCCATTCCCTTAAATAACAGCAACCTCTTTTTATCCGACGCCGCGTTGCGCGAGGCGGTAAACCGCGAAGGCGCAGGGTGGGATGCCGAGCTGCTCGCCAGCATCGGCCAGCAGCTCGGCACGGCGGAATCGCTGGAGCTGGGGCGGCTGGCGAATGCCAACCCGCCGGAGCTGCTGCGCTACGACGCCAGCGGCGCGCGGTTGGATGACGTACGCTTTCATCCCGCCTGGCACTTGCTTATGCAGGGGCTATGCGCCAACCGGGTGCATAACCTTCCCTGGCAGGAGGAGGCGCGTCACGGCTCGTTTGTCGCCCGCGCCGCGCGCTTTGTGCTGCATGCGCAGGTAGAGGCGGGTACGCTTTGCCCCATCACCATGACGTTCGCCGCCACGCCTTTGCTGCAAAGCGCGCTGCCTGCGCCGTTTCAGGACTGGCTAAAGCCGTTGCTGAGCGACCGTTACGATGCCCACCTGCAGCCTGGCGCGCAGAAGCGCGGCCTGCTGATTGGCATGGGCATGACGGAAAAACAGGGCGGTTCGGACGTGCTCAGCAACACCACCAGGGCGGAGCCGCTGGCGCAGCCGGGGCCGGGAGAAGCTTACCGGCTGGTGGGGCATAAATGGTTTTTCTCGGTGCCGCAGAGCGACGCGCATCTGGTGCTGGCGCAGGCGAAAGGCGGGCTCTCCTGCTTTTTCGTCCCTCGCTTTTTACCGGACGGCCAGCGCAACGCGGTGCGACTTGAGCGGCTGAAAGAGAAGCTTGGCAACCGCTCCAACGCCAGCAGCGAAGCGGAGTTTTTTGACGCCGCCGGCTGGCTGGTGGGCGAGGAGGGAGAAGGGGTCAGGCAGATCCTGAAGATGGGCGGCATGACCCGCTTTGACTGTGCGCTGGGCAGCCACGGCCTGATGCGTCGGGCGTTGTCGGTGGCGCTTTATCACGCCCACCAGCGGCAGGCGTTCGGCAAAAACCTGATTGAACAGCCGCTGATGCGCCAGGTGCTGGGACGAATGGCGCTGCAGCTTGAAGGGCAAACGGCGCTGCTGTTTCGCCTGGCGGGCGCATGGGAGAAGCGCGGCGACGAGCGGGACACGGCGTTTTGCCGTCTCTTTACGCCAGCGGCGAAATACGCGGTCTGTAAAGGCGGCATTCCTTTCGTCGCCGAAGCGATGGAGGTGCTGGGCGGTATCGGCTATTGCGAAGAAAACGAGCTGCCGCGTCTTTACCGTGAGATGCCGGTCAACAGCATCTGGGAAGGCTCCGGCAATATTATGTGTCTTGACGTGCTGCGCGTGCTTTCGCGCCACGCAGGGACGATGGAGATGCTGCACGCGGAGTTTGATGAAGTGAAAGGACGCAATCGCCATTTCGATCGCGCCTGGCGGCAGCTTCAGCAGCAGTTGCGTAAGCCGCAGGAGGCTGCCGCAAGGTTATTGACGGAGCAACTGTACGCGCTTGCCGTCGGCGCGCAGTTACTCCGACACGTCACACCACCGATGGCCGAAGCCTGGTGCCAGATGGCGCTGGATGCCCGCGGCGGCAGCCAGCTTTCAGAATCGGTTCTGAACGATGTGCTGTTGCGCGCCACCGGCGGGGCGGGGTAATTACCCTTTCAGATGGAAAAGGCTTACCAGCTCGTTGAGATGATGCCCTTTCTCCCGTAGCGACTGCGCCGTCTGTTCGCTGCGGGAGACCCGTCCGGCATTGATGTGCGTCGCTTCGCCAATCTGCGCCATGGCGATATTGACCTGGCCGATACCCGCGGATTGCTCGTGCGAGGCGTGACTTATCTCTGTCACCAGTTGGTTTATCTGATCGATGCGGCCAATAATGACCTCCATCGCCTGGCGCGTCTGCTCAGACAGCTGGTGCCCTTCGCTCACTTTGCCAAGCGTGTCGCTGATAAGCTCATCAATCTCTTTTACCGCGTTGGCGCTGCGCGCCGCCAGCGCGCGGACTTCCTGCGCGACGACCGCAAAGCCTTTGCCATGTTCACCCGCGCGGGCGGCTTCAACGGCGGCATTCAACGCCAGGATGTTAGTCTGGAACGCGATGGATTCGATAACCTGCGTGATATCGGCGATGCGCTGCGACGCAACGCGGATTGCGTCCATCGTCACCACGGCATTGCCAACGGTTTCACCCCCCTCATGCACCGCGTGGGAGGCCTCTTTCACCAGGCTCTGCGTCTGCGCCATAGTGGCCGCATTCTGCTGCACGGTGGCCGCCAGCTGCTCCATGCTGGCGGAGGTCTCTTCCACGCTGCTCGCCTGCTTGTTGATTTGCTCGCTGATCTCTCCGCTGTCGGCGGCAAGGGCGGTTGTGCCCTGACGGATATCGCCAGCGGCGTCGCGCACTTTACTCACAATCTCCTGCAAACCGTTGCCGATGCCGTTCAGCGCATGAATAAGCTGGCCGACTTCATCATGCCTGTCGGTCTGAATAGCCGAGCGTAAATCGCCCGCTGCGTACTGCTGCGCCAGCGCTATCGCTTCACGCAGCGGCGCCGTCAACAGGCGGCGCGTCATCCAGACAAAGACGGCGGCAAAGAGAAGAGAAATGATGATGCCGGCCGCCAGGAACTGGTTGCGCAGCGTGGTGACGTTCGCCAGCAGCACCGCTTTATCCGCTTCGCCGACGATAACCCAGTTCCAGCCGGGCAGGCGGGTAAAGCTCATCAACACTTTACGGCCCTGGGCGTTTTCCCGCTCCAGCGTGCCTGAATCCGTTTTCAGCAGCGTTTGCTGGATGGCGTCCGGCCACTGCGGAAGCTGGCCTTCCTGTTTGCTGTGGAACAGAAACTGGCCGTAGTTTTTGCCGGCTGCGCCATTCAGCACATAGAAATGACCGCTGTCGCCCAGGCGGCGGCTAAGGATTTTTTCGCGCATCACTTGCCAGGAGGCGGTGATATCTACGCCGACAAACAGAATGGCGATAACCTCGCCGCTGGCGTCTTTAACGGGCTGATATTGAGTGATGTAACGCTTGCCAAACAGGTAGGCCAGACCGCGATACGTCTCGCCACGGGCGATGGCGGCGAAGGCGGGGCTTTCGCGGTCGAGCTGCGTGCCGATAGCGCGATCGCCGTTTTCTTTACGTAGCGAAGTCGCTACGCGCACGAAATCATCGCCGCTGCGGACGAACAGCGTGGCGATAGCGCCGGTGCGGGCGAGAAAATCATCGGGCAGCGCGTTGTTTTCATGCAGCGAAACGTCGCCACCTTTCAGCATCGGCACGCGAATGCCGTTAATAGTCTGCGGCTGGCTGGCGTCACGGGTAAGAGGCTGCGGCAGAAAGCTGTTGAACAGCGTGGTGTAGCTCGCCACTTCGGCGTTCAGGCTGCTGTCGAACATCTGCACCATATCCACCACGCTGGTGGCCTGATTATGTAAGTCCTCGACGGCCAGCGCCTCAAGCTGCTGGCTGGCTTTATGGCTTAGGGCGAGCGTAAAAAGCAAAAAAAGCAGGGCGACGGCAAGACCGGTCAGCAAGGAGAGCTTCGCGCCAAGCCCCCAGCGGCGAAAAAAAAGTGTCATAAACGAGCCTGTAGAAAGTTAGGGGTTGGCTCGTTCAACGGCAGCAGATGACGAATATTTATTACTCAAATGTAACCATTTATTTCTATGAATAATGATTTAGATCATGGCGAGCGGTATAAATCGCCAATTTATGGCGAAAATAACACCGTCAGGCATAGATAATCGCCTGCACCTGCCAGCTGTCGGCGCGGGTGGTTTCATGCATCTGCACGATGCGGTAGTAGGAGGCGCCCTGTTCGTCCGCTTTCCAGGCGATAATGCGCTCGACCTCTTGCGGGCTGCCAACGACTTCGCTCACCGAAATGGTGCCGATTTCGTTAAGCCCGGTTACGCGGTCAGCGCTGGCGTTTTCCGCCGACTGGGCAGAGGTGGTGATAAGCCCTACGGAAAGCAGCAGGGAGGTCAAAGCAAGCGATTGTTTCATTATCATCGTCTCCTCACATTACCCTGTCTGAGCAGGGCGTTCCTTCGCGTTCTGGTCCCGGTCCGTCAGGCTTTACAGGAGATAATTGTGCACAAGTAACGATCAACGTACGCAAGGCAGTGTAAATTTGCTTAATTACCCTTGTTATGGCGCTTTACGAAACAGTATCGCCTGGCCATACCAACGGCCTGGAACGACGGTTTCGTCGTTCACCAACACCTGATAGTAATCGGCTTTTGCCGCCGCGGCTTTTGCACGCAACTCTCGCAGGCTGTCATCAGGCGAACCGCGTTCAAGCGAGGTGACGGTGCCGATTTTCACCAGTCCCTGCGTTTGATTACGCTGAATCTCCTGCGGCTGGTCAGCCACCGGCGGAGGAGGTTGGGGCGTGCCCTGTAAGGTACTGCATGCGCTCAGCGTAAAAACCAGCAAAAGGGGAGCGATTCGTTGCATTATCATTTCTCTTTACCTCATAGCCTCAGTGTAGTTGGGGATAAACAGAAAGTATGAGGGAGGTTCCCGTTCTGTTATCTCAGGCGCGCTTTTCGGGTGAGCGAATGCCAAAAGCGTAATGTACATCTCAACCTGCCGCCTGATTGACAAGGTGGTTTTACAGAACAAAAAACGTCCATATATGCATATATAGTACGCAAGGGGCTTACTCGCGATGATTGAAATCACAACAGACAGGCTGTGCGAAGGCGAAGTCCTTCATGCCTTTCCGGCAGGGCAGCGATACACGCCTCTACCTACGGTGCTGTTTTATCACGGCTTTGCCTCCTCCAAAACGGTCTACAGCTATTTCGCCGTCGCGCTGGCGCAGGTCGGTTTTCGCGTGGTCATGCCGGACGCGCCAGAACATGGCGCACGGTTCAACGGCGATGCGGCAAGTCGTTCACAGCGTTTCTGGCCTATCCTGCATGGCAACCTCGCGGAATATCCGGCGCTGCGGGACGCTTTGTTCGCTGCCAATCTGGTAGAGGAAGGGCGGCTGGCGGTGGGCGGCGCTTCCATGGGCGGCATGACGGCGTTGGGCATCATGGGACGTCATGCCGAGGTGCGCTGCGTAGCTTCGCTGATGGGGTCGGGCTATTACAGTTCGCTTGCAAAAACGCTGTTCCCGCCGCCGGAAGCGTTCGACAGCGTGCTGGCGCCGCTTGCTCCTTATGAGGCGGGGCGGCAACTGGCGAACCTTGCCGATCGGCCGCTTTTTTTATGGCATGGTGAAGCCGATGACGTAGTGCCTGCGGTTGAGAGTTTCCGCCTGCAGCATGCGCTGGCGCGCGAGGAACTGAATAAAAATTTAACTTGCGTATGGGAGGCGGGCGTTAAGCATCGCATCACGCCGCTGGCGCTGGAGTCCGCCACGCGCTTTTTCACTACGTATTTATAAACAGAAAAAAGCCCCCGGAACGGGGGCGGAAAAGGTCTGGCAATTTTCTCGTTGTGGTTATCCTGGTGTAAGTCGATGAATGCCTGTACCCACATTCATCCTGAATTTATTACCGGATTTGCGGTTCAGCAGGCGGAAGATGCGCCGTCGCGCTGACCACCGCGGTCTCGTTAATTATCATCCGATCCGCCTCGCTGCCGCTGGCGCGATTATGGTTGATATAAATAACGCCAAGGCTGTGCACATCGTCCATATTTTTGGCCATAGGGCCTTGCATTTCTATGGCTGCGGTTGCGTTTACGGCAGGTAAAAGCGCAGCCAGAAGAATCAATGTGAAGGTTTTCATAGGCACGCTCCACTACAGCTAATCAGTTACGTTCGGCTGTTCCTCCTTTCTTAATGACCCTTATAAAAAGTGTAACGCCACTTTCTTGTTTAAAAAGCGACCGTTTTTGAACAAGTCGTGCAAAAAACAGCGGCGAAGAGCGGTTAAAGACAGCAAAACAACACATTAGAAAGCGCCTGAGCGCGGGAGGTAATTATTTGCTCAATTACCTTGAGTTTACGAAGGGGCGCAAGTAGAATGACGCGTCAATTTTTCAGCCGCCCTTTAACACGTTCCTTGCCTCCCCGGGCCGCGGCTGACCCAGACAGGAGGCTGAATAATCCGTAAGGAGCAATTCGATGCGTCATTACGAAATCGTTTTTATGGTCCATCCTGACCAGAGCGAACAGGTTCCGGGCATGATCGAGCGTTACACTGGTGCTATCACTGGTGCAGAAGGCAAGATCCACCGTCTGGAAGACTGGGGCCGCCGTCAGCTGGCTTACCCGATCAACAAACTGCACAAAGCGCACTATGTTCTGATGAACGTTGAAGCGCCGCAGGAAGTTATCGATGAGCTGGAAACTAACTTCCGCTTCAACGATGCCGTTATCCGCAGCATGGTTATGCGTACCAAACACGCCGTGACTGAAGCATCTCCGATGGTTAAAGCGAAAGACGAGCGCCGTGAGCGTCGCGAAGATTTCGCAAACGAAACCGCAGATGATGCTGATGCTGGGGATTCTGAAGAGTAATTACTGATGGCCAACCGTCTGGTGTTGTCCGGCACCGTGTGCAGGGCACCCCTTCGAAAGGTCAGCCCATCAGGAATTCCTCACTGCCAGTTCGTGCTTGAGCACCGTTCTGTGCAGGAGGAAGCCGGTTTTCACCGGCAGGCGTGGTGTCAGATGCCGGTTATTATCAGCGGGCACGAGAACCAGGCCGTTACTCACAGTATAACGGTCGGCACGCACATTACCGTTCATGGCTTTATCTGCTGCCACAAGGCGCGAAATGGCCTGACGAAAATGGTGTTGCATGCCGAGCAGATTGAATTGATAGATTCTGGAGACTAGCCAAATGGCACGTTATTTCCGTCGTCGCAAGTTCTGCCGTTTCACCGCGGAAGGCGTTCAAGAGATCGACTATAAAGATATCGCTACGCTGAAAAACTACATCACCGAAAGCGGTAAGATTGTCCCGAGCCGTATCACCGGTACCCGTGCAAAATACCAGCGTCAGCTGGCTCGCGCTATCAAACGCGCTCGCTACCTGTCCCTGCTGCCGTACACTGATCGTCATCAGTAATCGGTCACGGTCCATTAATACGACTTTGAGAGGATAAGGTAATGCAAGTTATTCTGCTTGATAAAGTAGCAAACCTGGGCAGCCTGGGCGACCAGGTAAACGTTAAAGCGGGCTACGCTCGTAACTTCCTGGTTCCGCAGGGCAAAGCTGTGCCGGCTACCAAGAAAAACGTTGAGTTCTTCGAAGCACGTCGTGCTGAACTGGAAGCTAAACTGGCTGACGTTCTGGCGGCTGCTGAAGCTCGCGCTGAGAAAATCAACGCGCTGGGCTCTGTTACCATCGCGTCCAAATCTGGCGACGAAGGTAAACTGTTCGGTTCCATCGGTACCCGCGACATCGCTGACGCTGTAACTGCAGCAGGCGTTGAAGTGGCTAAGAGCGAAGTTCGTCTGCCGAACGGCGTTCTGCGTACCACTGGCGAGCACGAAGTGGACTTCCAGGTTCACAGCGAAGTATTCGCTAAACTGACTGTAAACGTAGTCGCTGAATAAGTTATTATTCATCATTACGTAGAAACGCCGGCCTTGCGCCGGCGTTTTGCTTTTAAAGCTAGCTGGCTCCCGCTTTTGTTCTGGTATGATGGCTATTCTCCCTCCGTTCCTTGATAATAAAATGAAACGCTATTTTATATTTGGAACGTGCTATGGAAACCACGCTTCAGGCCCCTCTTTTCGCCCGTAAAAATGTCGCTTATGCTGGCGCAACGCTCTGCTGTTTACTGTGGGGAAGCGCTTATCCCGCCATCAAGATCGGTTATGAACTCTTTCAGATAGCCACCGACGATATCCCGTCGAAGGTTGTCTTCGCAGGCTACCGCTTCCTGTTTGCCGGGCTGTTGCTGTTGCTTTTCGCCCTTGCGCAGCGAAAACCTATCGCCAGGCTCAGTTCGCAGCAGTACGGACAGCTGGCCCTGCTGGGCCTCACGCAGACCTCGATTCAGTATGTGTTTTTCTATGTAGGGCTTGCCTTTACCACCGGCGTGAAGGGTTCGATCATGAACGCCACCGGCACGTTCTTCAGCGTGTTGCTGGCGCATTTTATCTACCAGAACGACAGGCTGAGCTATAACAAAACGCTGGGCTGCGTTCTTGGGTTTGCAGGCGTGATGCTGGTGAACTTTACCGATTCGCTGGTGGATTTTCACTTTGTCTGGACGGGCGACGGCTTCGTGGTGCTGGCGGCGTTTATTCTCTCGGCGGCCACGCTTTACGGGAAACGCATTTCCCAGATTGTCGACCCCACGGTGATGACCGGCTGGCAGCTCGCCTTTGGCGGCGGCGTGCTGGTGGCGGGCGGCTATCTGACGGGCGGCACGCTGGAGCTGCATAGCGCAAAGGCGGCGGCGGTGCTGGCTTACCTGACGCTGCTCTCCTCTGTCGCTTTCGCGTTATGGAGCGTGCTGCTCAAGCACAACCGGGTGAGCATGATAGCGCCGTTTAACTTTGTGGTGCCGATTGCAGGCACGGTGCTCTCCGCCATTTTCCTCGGGGAAAACATTTTCGAAATAAAATATGCCCTCGCGCTGGTGCTGGTTTGCTCGGGGATCTGGTGGGTAAATAAAAGAAGCGCTTGAGGAGAGCGCCGGGCAGGGCGGGCTTGCCCGGCTTTCAGAGACTTAACGGACGCGAATAAAGCTGCCGTCCGGCTGACGGGTAAACAGCACCTGCTGGTTCTCGGAAACATCAATAGTCAGGGCCGTCACCACGCCGCTGGCGTTCTGGCGAACCTGCACCATCTGGCCGGTCTGGAGGTTGCTCAGCGGCTTGCCTTCACCCTCCACTTTCGCCATCGCGTAAATATCTGTCGCGGGAAGATTATGGTCGCGGAACAGCTGCGCCAGCGTTTTGCCCGACTCTACGCGATAGGTGCGCCACTGCTGATCGATATCATTATTCTTCGGCTGGAAAGGCTGCGACGCCTGATTTTCAGCAGGTGCAGGCTCCTGTACCGGCTGCGGCTCCACGGGCTGCGTTGTTTGCGGGGCGCTGGCGGGCGGATTGACCAGTTCCGCCTGCATCGGCTCCTGTGAGGAGGAGCGGATATCGAGCTGGGCGTCGCGCGTGACCGGCCTTGTGGGCTCTTCCGGCGAAGGCCAGAGAAAGCAGATGATAATAACCACGGCGGCAAGAATAATGCCGCGGCGATGTAAGGGCGGCAGCGGATCCATAATCCGCAGCCGGTCCGGGGCGTGCCAAATCCGCGCCAGGGTGGGTTTAAAGGCGAATTGTCCAGGCATGCGTTCCTCCCGTGTGTGTCATCGCGCTGTCGCCTGCGCAAGTGTATCCAGTATAGTTGTCTAACTGCTTGATGCCTGTGGCAATGTCATCTTTCGTGACGTCAGCGCCTTATTGTATACGTCTGCATGTATTGTTTCCGTTTCTCCGTAATTTGTCATCTTTCCCACGGAAAGTTTTACCCTGAGTGGCAGGGCTGCTATGCTGCGCGGAATTTTTTCACTTCATGAAAGGAAAACCCATGACGACCCCTTCTTTTGACACCATCGAGTCGCAAGCAAGTTACGGTATTGGTCTGCAGGTTGGTCAGCAGCTGCGTGAGTCCGGCCTGGAAGGGCTGATGCCGGAAGCGCTGCTGGCGGGTCTGCGTGACGCGCTGGAAGGGAATCAGCCTGTCGTGCCGGTAGACGTGGTGCATCGCGCGCTGCGTGAAATTCATGAACGCGCCGATGCGGTGCGTCGCGAGCGCCAGAAAGCGCTGGCGGTGGAAGGCGAAAAGTATCTGGAAGAGAACCGCCAGCGTGAAGGCGTGAACAGCACCGAAACCGGCCTGCAGTTCCGCGTCATTACCCAGGGCGAAGGTCCGATCCCTTCCCGTAAAGATCACGTACGCGTGCACTATACCGGCAAACTTATCGACGGCACCGTATTCGACAGCTCCGTTGCGCGCGGCGAACCGGCAGAGTTCCCGGTAAGCGGCGTTATCGCTGGCTGGATTGAAGCGCTGACCCTGATGCCGGTCGGTTCAAAGTGGGAACTGGCTATCCCGTACAACCTCGCTTACGGCGAGCGCGGCGCGGGCGCTTCTATCCCACCGTTCAGCACGCTGATATTCGAAGTGGAATTGCTGGAAATCCTGTAAAGGAACCCACAACCCCCGCTTCGGCGGGGGTTTTGTTTATAAGACGGTAGAGAAACGCGCAATTATGCTGGCTACGTTCGCGCCCGTAGTGTTTTTGTGATGCGTTTCGCGGCCTGAAAGTGATTTGACACTCATTTTAAACATATATTTAACATTGCATTTAAAACTCAGTATTCAACCTTCCGGTTCTTACCTAATATCGAGGATGTTTTGCGAAAGACATCGTCTCTTCAACGCGTATATAGAGGCCAGCAGAGCCTGAACAACACAACAGGAAACAAACATGGTAGATCAGGTTAAAGTCGCCGATACCACGGCCGCTCCGGAGGAGCAGTCGCTACGGCGCAATCTCACTAACCGCCATATTCAACTTATTGCCATCGGTGGCGCTATCGGCACCGGGTTGTTTATGGGTTCCGGCAAAACCATCAGCCTCGCGGGGCCGTCGATTATTTTCGTCTATATGATAATCGGCTTTATGCTCTTTTTTGTGATGCGCGCGATGGGCGAACTGCTGCTTTCCAATCTCGAATACAAGTCCTTCAGCGATTTTGCCGCCGACCTGCTGGGCCCGTGGGCGGGCTATTTTACCGGCTGGACTTACTGGTTCTGCTGGGTCGTGACCGGCATGGCGGACGTGGTGGCGATAACCGCCTACGCCCAGTTCTGGTTCCCCGGTCTTTCAGACTGGGTCGCTTCGCTTGCCGTCGTGGTGCTGCTGCTGAGCCTGAACCTCGCCACCGTTAAGATGTTTGGCGAGATGGAGTTCTGGTTCGCGATGATCAAAATCGTCGCCATCGTCTCGCTGATTGTGGTGGGGCTGGTGATGGTGCTGATGCACTTCAAATCGCCGACCGGCGTTGAAGCATCGTTCGCGCATCTGTGGAACGAAGGCGGCTGGTTCCCGAAAGGACTGAGCGGCTTCTTTGCCGGCTTCCAGATTGCGGTCTTCGCGTTTGTGGGGATTGAGCTGGTTGGCACCACGGCTGCGGAAACCAAAGATCCGGAGAAATCGCTGCCGCGCGCCATCAACTCCATTCCGATTCGCATCATCATGTTCTACGTGTTTGCGCTGATTATCATCATGTCCGTCACGCCGTGGAGCTCGGTAGTGCCGACGAAGAGCCCGTTCGTTGAGCTGTTCGTGCTGGTGGGGCTGCCTGCGGCGGCGAGCCTGATTAACTTCGTGGTGCTGACCTCTGCGGCCTCTTCCGCCAACAGCGGCGTCTTCTCCACCAGCCGTATGCTTTATGGGCTGGCGCAGGATGGCGTGGCGCCGAAGGCGTTCGCCAAACTTTCTAAGCGCGCCGTGCCGGCGAAAGGGCTGACGTTCTCTTGTATCTGCCTGCTGGGCGGCGTCGTCATGCTCTATGTGAACCCGAACGTGATAACCGCGTTTACCATGATTACGACGGTATCGGCTATCCTGTTTATGTTCGTCTGGACCATCATCCTTTGCTCGTACCTGGTTTATCGCAAACAGCGTCCGCAACTGCATGAGAAGTCTATCTACAAGATGCCGCTCGGTAAGCTGATGTGCTGGGTCTGTATGGCGTTCTTTGTCTTTGTTATCGCGCTGCTGACGCTGGAAGACGATACCCGCCAGGCGCTACTGGTCACGCCGTTGTGGTTTGTCGTGCTGGGCGTGTGCTGGCTGTTTATCGGCAAGAAACGGCTGGCGAGCTTCCGCAAATAAAAAAGGGCCCACGTATCGGGCCCGAAAGGTCAAACGAAGAGGCGCTCAATGGGCGCCTTTTTTATTTTTCACCTGCGAGGGCACGCGGGAAAAGAATCGTGTTCTCAAGGCTGATGTGGTTCATCAGATCGTCAATCAGCGCATTAATACCGTTATACATTGCGCGCCAGGTGGTGCAGGCTTCCGGCGGCGGCGTCACGTTATTGGTGGCGTGCTTAATCACTTCCAGCAGTTCGCCCGCTTCATCATGCTCGCTCTCCATGACGCTTATCGGCCCTGCCGCCTGGCGGCCCTGGCCCTGTTTGATCATCGGAAACAGAATGCGCTCTTCTTTCATCATGTGGCTGGTCAGCTCTTCATGCAGCATGGTCAGGTATTTGGCGAGGCCTTTCGGCACGCCAGGCTTATCCGCATGAACGCGCTCTACTTTGGCGGCCTGCAAAATGAGTTCCGGCAGTTGCTCACGGTGCCTGTCATGGTAACGCACAAGGATGTGGTCGATGATCTCCGCCAGCGGCGCGCTATGCCACGCTTTTTCCAGCGGCTCTTCTGAAAGCGTCGCCAGTTCAGCTTCGATAGCTTCCAGATCCAGATTCTGCCGGGTCGCGGCGCGTAGCAGGGTTTGCTTGCCGCCGCAGCAAAAGTCGAGTTCGTATTTACGGAATAAAGCAGAGGCGCGGGGAATGGTAAGCGCCAGCTCGCCAAGGGGCCGATCGCGAAAGGCCATAGGGATTACCTCATCATCAGGAATATAAGGTGCATATTAAATACATGTTTTAAGTGAAGCTATAACCCCTTAGAGGCAGGGGATTAAAATGAGAGGTGCGTCACAATTTTTTTCCACATTTAACTTGCTGATTGCTATCAGGAAAGGCGCGTTTGCGGGCGCGATGCGCTGGAGAGTTATTAAACAAGCTGCTTTGCCTGCCGATAGATACACGTCTGATAACACCTGCAATAAGGCAATTCATGTTTAAACGTATAAAAGTTATAACTCTCTTAATCACCGTTCTGGGCGTTCTGGGCGCGCTGCAGCTCATTTCAGCGGGCGTGTTTATCAGCGCGCTGAATAACGACAAAAACAACTTTTCCGTCTCTCAGATTTCCAGCCAGAACGTGGCGGAGTTTACCGACGCCTGGATAAGCCTCAACCAGGCGCGCGTTACCCTTAACCGCGGCATGCTGCGCCTGCAAAGCAGCATGGCGAACCAGATTAACGGTGCGCAGCTCAATGAGCTGGTGAAAAATGCGAACAACCTGCTGGCGGAAGCGCAGAGCCATTATGATAAATACTATGCGCTGCCGGAAACGCCGGGGATGGATGAGCATATTGTTGATAGTCTGGAAGAGCACTATGGCATTTACCACGCCACGCTTGCCCGCATGAACACTTTCCTGGCGCAGGGCAACCTGGAGGAGATGTTCAAGCAAAACGCCGAGCAGAAGCAGGTCGCCATGCAGAAGGTTTACCGCGAATGGCGCGCAGCGCAGGCGAAGCTTACCAGCGCGGGCGTTACGGACAACGAAAACGACTACAGGCGTATCCTTTGGGTGCTTAGCGCCATCATGGCGGTTGTCGTCGCCGTTATCATCGCAAGCTGGATGGCGATGCGTCGGGTGCTGTTAATGCCGCTGCATGACGTGATAAGCCACATCCGCACTATTGCCGCAGGCGACCTGACGCAGGCTATCGACGCGGAAGGCAAAAACGAGATGGCGTTGCTGGCCCGCAACCTGCATGAAATGCAGCAGGCGCTGGTCAACACCGTCAGCGCCGTACGCGACAGCACCGATACTATCTTCACCGGCGCCGGCGAAATCTCTGCGGGCAGCAACGATCTCTCTTCCCGCACCGAGCAACAGGCCGCGTCGCTGGAAGAGACGGCCGCCAGCATGGAACAGCTGACGGCAACGGTTAAGCAGAATGCGGATAACGCCCGGCAGGCGACCCAGCTGGCGCGCAGCGCCTCGGAAACCGCGCAGAAAGGCGGCAACGTGGTTAGCAGCGTGGTGAAAACGATGGATGAGATTGCGGCAAGCTCCAGTCAGATTGCGCAGATAACCAACGTTATCGACGGCATCGCTTTCCAGACCAATATCCTCGCGCTGAATGCGGCGGTGGAAGCGGCGCGCGCGGGCGAGCAGGGCCGCGGCTTCGCCGTCGTGGCGGGCGAAGTACGCACGCTGGCGCAACGCAGCGCTCAGGCGGCGAAAGAGATCAAAGCGCTGATCGAAAACTCCGGCAACCGCGTTGATGCGGGCAGCACGCTGGTGCGCGAAGCGGGCGACACCATGAAAGAGATAGTGGGCGCGGTGACGCGCGTAACGGACATCATGGGTGAAATCGCTTCTGCCTCGGACGAGCAGAGCCGTGGTATCGACCAGGTCGGCCAGGCGGTCGCGGAAATGGACAAAGTGACCCAGCAGAACGCCTCGCTGGTGGAAGAGTCCGCCGCCGCAGCGGCCGCGCTTGAAGAACAGGCGGCGCGCCTTAACGACGCGGTCGCCGTGTTCAAGCTGCGCCGTCAGGCCGCGGCGGGCGCGACGAAAACCGCGCTGAAAACGCCGGTTGCGGCGCCCGTGCTGAAAGCCCAGCCTGCCGGTCCGGCGGACAATAACTGGGAAACCTTCTGATAAGAACGCGCCGCTTTATGCGGCGCGTTTATTTTCATCCACCGACGCAGGTTCCACCGTCGGCTTTTCCGGCCTCGCGCGCACCGCTATCACCACGCCCGCCACCAGCAGCGCGATACCCGCAAGCGTTATCAGCGGCGGCATAGCCTGGCGCAGCAGGAAGGTATATAAAAGCCCGGCCAGCGTTTCAAAGACAATCAGCGGCCCGAGGACAACCGTCGGCAAGCGTTGGCTCGCCTGGTTCCAGCAAAGCGCGCCAATCCACGAGCAGCACACCGCAATCGCCACCATGAGCGCGATAAAAACGCCAGGCCGCGGCCCGAAAGGCAGCGCGAAGTCGCCCTGGCTCCCATCCAGCCAGAAGCAGACACCCACATAGCCGGCCAGCGAGACGGGCAGCGTCACCAGCGCCTGGGCTGTCGCCCACATCATCGGGTGCTTGTTCGGGTTCTCGCGCAGCCAGCGCGCATTACGCAGCGCATACCATGCCCAGCAGGCCACCGAAACCAGCGCCAGCGCAATGCCGCTACTGTAACGCCAGAGGCTGAAGTCGGGCAGGCCGCGATCGAGCTCCGCAATATTAACGAAAACCAGCCCAAAAGCGGTGCAAAGCAGCGCAGGCGCCATGCGCCGCCACGGCAGCTTGCCGTCGCGTTGGCTATAAAGCAGATTAGCGAAGACCGGGATAACCACCGGCAAAGTGCCGATTATCATGGTGGAGACAGGCGCGCCGGTGCGCTGGATAGCGCTCGCAAGGCAGACGTAATAGATAAGGTTGCCCATCATAGTAAGCGCCAGCGCGGTGAGCCAGTCCCGGCGGGAAAGCTGTTTTAGCCGCGCGCGGCCAAGCCAGGCGATGGGCAGCGCAATCAGGCCCAGCGCCAGATAACGCCCCATCGATTGCAACGCCGCCGGGTATTCCGGCACGATCAGCGGCCCAACAAAAATCAATCCCCAGAACAGCCCCGCCACGAGGGCATACACCACGCCTGTTAACATCTACTGCCTCTCTTTTCTCATCCGCCCTGTAGCTTAGAAGGGGAGGCGTGCCGGCGTATTGTATGAAATTGCGCAGTTCAGCTCAGGTCGTGCAGCGCTCTGGAGAGCGGTTCGGTGAGCTGGAGCTCGCTGAAAGCGACCTTTAACCCGGACCGGCCTGGGGAGCAGCACATCGCGCCGATAAAATAGCGCTCCGCTTCGGGAAAGGGACACAGGCGCAGCAGCGGCCAGACGTCGCCGTCGGTGGAATACTGCAAGCGCAGCGCGCCTTTCAGGCGCGTCAGACGCAACCAGAAGTGGTTTTGCCGCGCCGGGAAAATACCGGTCGCCCAGTCGGAGTTCAGGTTCGTCAGCACGCTGCCTATCATTGGCGCGTCGTCGTTATACTCAATGCCCGCTTTGAGCCAGCGATGCTCATCAATGAGCAGCATCAGCCCCGCCTGATCGTAAAGGGTGGTGAAGTCGCCTTCGACACGCAGTTGAAAAGTGAAATCGCCGCTCGCTTCCACCCCATAAACATGGCCGGAGTGGCGCTGAAAACCATACCAGGTGTTTTGCCAAAAATCGGTTTCATTATCCGTGGTCGCATGCAGGACGTCATCGCGCAACGTCCACTGCTGCGGCGCGTTGAGCCAGCGCCAGCTTTCTGTCTGTTTCATAACGCCTCCCGCCTGAAGATGTGCCTGAAGTATAGCGGCGCAGAGGATGTCAGCGCGCCACCTGTTTCTGGTAGCGTACCGGGGTGATGCCGTAGCGGCGAGTGAAGGCGCGGGTAAGGTGCGACTGGTCGACTAATCCCGCGGTCGCCGCGACCTCCGCCGCAGGCATGCCGAGCGCGAGGAATTGCTTGGCGCGCCACAGACGAATGGCCATCAGCATCTGATGAGGGGTAACGTGAAAGTGCCGCTTAAACTGGCGCTGGAAATGATACGGGCTAAGGGCCGCCACGTCCGCCAGCGCGTCGAGCGTTAGCGGCTGCATATAGTTGTCGTGCAGATAGTCGCGCACCCGGTCAAAGCGCTGTTGTCCGGGCGTTGCGGCGGGCGGCGAATGACGGGCGTAAGGGCGAAAGGCGTCGATAAGCTCAAGCAGCATGCCCTGCCAGGCGAGCGGGTCGGGCTGCGTCCAGAGCTGATGTATAAGCCGCCCTACGTGGCGCGAGCGCTGCGGGTCGTGACGCTCCGCCTCGCTAAACCACCAGTTTTTCTCGCCGGTAAGCTGCTCAAGCAACGGCGGCTCAAGGTAGATCATCCGATAGCGCCAGCCTTCCTGAGTCGCCGCTTCGCCGGTGTGCAGCTCATCCGGGTTCATGGTGATAAGCGAATTTACCGCCGCCACGTGTTGCGCGCCGCGATAGCGAAAGCGCTCCGCGCCGAGTTCAATCGTGCCGATGCCGAAAGCCTCGTGAGTGTGCGGTTCAAAGGCGTAGCGGGCGATATGGGCGTGATAAAGCTCAACGCCTGGCAACTGCGGCAATTGCCGGAAGCGGGCGCTGTCTTTTTCGTCAGGAAATTGCTCGGGTACGCCTTGCACGGTGGCTCTCCGCTAAGGATGAGGCTTCATTATAGGAACAAGCCTGTGCGACGCCACCGTTATTAACGTTTATTTAACGTATCGCTTATTCGACGCGAGAGAGGTTGGCGTCGTCGCAGCCCGCGTTGCGGCATTCGCGCTCAATGCTTTTCAGCAGTTCGATGCGGGAGGCCATTTTTTCGTTTACGCAGCCCAGCAGCAGGGTTGAGCCTTCCGCGCACGCCTGGTCGCGCGCCTTAAGCCAGGCGATTTGCGCTTTTTTCACCAGCGGCTTTTGCTCAGGGCTGAGTACCGACATCGTGTTTTTATACTGTTGGTTCAGGTCGCGGTCGCTCTGCACCATCTCCAGCGCGGCGCAGTAGGTCAGGTCATAGGCGCTGCGCGGATTGTCGCAACTCATAGACCAGGCTGAAGCGCTGCCAAGCAGCAGAGAAAAGGCGATAAGGCGTGCTTTCACGGGACGTTCCTTTTTAAGCCCACAGGCTTGAATCGTAAATGAGGGCACGCATTGTACAGGGCAGGCTGACAAAGCGCAGCCTGCCAGAATTAGCAATCAATCAGTTAGTCTGAAGCAGGGCGCGCAGGCTCTCTGCAAGCGGCGTGGTCGGGTGGCCGATAAGCGTGCTGAGCTGGCGGCTGTCGTCAAAAAGCCCGCCTTTTGATGCTCCCACGTCTGAGTTGGCAAGCAGGGCGGCGAACGGCTCCGGCAGGCCAGCGCCCTGCAACGCCGCTTTAAAATCGGCTTCGCTGAGGTTCTGGTAAACCACTGGTTTGCCGCTCAGTTCGCTTAGCTGCGCGGTCAGGTCGGAAAGCGTCCAGGCTTCGTCGCCCGCCAGTTCATAAACGTTGCCCGCCTGATTATCCAGGGTCATTACACGGGCGGCGGCTGCAGCGTAGTCCGCACGCGTTGCACTGGCTATCTTGCCTTCCCCGGCGCTGCCGATAAACGCGCCATGTTCCAGCGCAGGCGGCACGCTCGCCAGATAATTTTCGGTATACCAGCCGTTACGCAGCAGCGCGAAGGGGATGCCCGATTCCGCCAGCATCTTTTCCGTGGCGACATGTTCTTCCGCCAGCCCCAGCGGCGAGCGGTCGGCGTGCAGCAGGCTGGTATAGGCGATGAATGTTACCCCGGCCGCTTTCGCCGCCTCAATCACGTTGCGGTGCTGCGGCGCGCGCTGTCCCACCTCGCTTGAGGAAATAAGCAGCAGCTTTTCCACGCCGGTTAGCGCAGCCTGAAGGGCGGCGGCATCGCCATATTCGGCGCGCCTCACCTGCACCCCTTTTTGAGCCAGGTCGGCGACTTTCGTCGGATCGCGTACGATGGCGACGAGCTGCTCTGCCGCCACGGTTTTCAGTAAGTCGGCAATAACAAGGCGGCCAAGGTGGCCGGAAGCGCCGGTGATAGCAATCATAGGTTTACTCCTTCATGTTGGGTGACTGTTGTGGCACACTATCACCCAAGCTAACTTTTAGTAAGTACGCACAAAAAGGTAAGTATGGAAAAAATCAACGCTCCTGTCAGCCTGAGCGACCAGATGCGTAACGGGAATCTCTTCGCCGAGCAGTGCCCTTCGCGCGATGTGCTCAAACATGTCACCAGCCGCTGGGGCGTGCTGATCTTAGTGGCGCTGCGCGAAGGCACCCATCGCTTTAGCGACCTGCGGCGCAAAGTGGGCGGCGTAAGCGAAAAGATGCTGGCGCAGACGCTGCAGTGGCTGGAACATGACGGCTTCATCAATCGCAAATCGTTTCCGGTCGTTCCGCCGCATGTGGAGTACAGCCTGACGCCGCTTGGGCTGGAGGTGAGTGAGAAGGTGGCGGCGCTGGCCGACTGGATAGAGCTCAACCTGCCGCAGGTGCTGGCGTCCCGCCCGCCGGAGCAGGACGCCAGCGCGGATTAGCGCACGTTTAAGTCTAGCTGATAGATGGCAAAGCCCGTCTCATCGCTGCCAGCCTGCTGCATCGGATACTGCGCGTTGGCTTTGATAAAGGCGGCCGCTTTTTCCGAAGGCGAGGTTTCGAAGCGGATATCCAGCTTGTTGTCGCTGTGAATGGGCGCGAGGCGCCAGTTGTTATCCGCCGCCGGATGAATCTCTCCGGCGCGTTTGGTTTCCGCGCTTATCCACGCCGCCAGCACCGCACGGTTTTCATCCGGTGAAGCGAAGGCAATATGATTGTCGCCGGTTCCCGCAAACTTGCCGCCATAAGCGCGATAGTTGTTGGTGGCGACAAGGAAAGTCATTTTCGGATCGATGGGTTTGCCGTTAAAGGTAAGGTTTTTAATGCGCTCGGCGTCTTTGTTTACCGGCTGGCACTCGCCGTCATATTTCGCCGGCTGCGTCACGTCAATCTGGTACTTCACGCCGTCAATGACGTCGAAGTTGTAGGTGCGAAAGCCGTCCCAGTTAATCAGTGACTGCGGCTTCGCGCTGTGTACATCAATTTGATTAAACTGCCCGGCGGAGCACTCCAGCCACTCTTTCACTTCGGCGCCCGTCGCTTTCACGACCACCAGCGTGTTGGGGTAGAGATAGAGATCGGCGGCGTTGCGAAAGGTGAGCTGACCCTTTTCCACCTCAACAAAACTTGCCGGGTCGTTCTTGCGGCCGCCCGCTTTAAACGGCGCGGCGGCGGAGAGCACCGGCAGGTCTGCTAAATTCGGGTCGCCCTGAATGAAATGCTTCACGTAGGCGAGCTGGGCGTTATTAACGACCTGAACCGTCGGGTCGTCCTGCACCAGCGAGAGGTAGCTGTACATGTTGTCAGCGGATTTCCCGACAGGCTGGCTGACAAACTCGCGGGTGGCGTCGTGGTCCGCTTTCAGCACCTTCACCATATTCGCCTCTTCCGCCGCCAGCGATTTCTTCGCCGCCGCGTCGTAAATCGGCCGCGCCTCGGCTTTGCCCTGCGTAACCCGCCATTTTCCGCCGTCGTTGTTGAGCGTTAAGTCCACCACGCCGAGATGGTCGCCCCACATGCCTGGCATGACCGCCGGCACGCCGTTGAGCGTGCCTTTCGCAATATCCGCCCCCTTAATCGCGGCGAAATCTTTGCCGGGAAAAACGGCGTGGGCGTGGCCAAACAGAATGGCGTCTACGCCCGGCACCTGGCTTAAGTAGTAAACCGAGTTTTCCGCCATCGCTTTATACGGCTCGGCGGCGAGGCCGGAGTGAGCGACCACCACGACCAGATCCGCGCCTTTAGCCCGCATTTCCGGTACATACTTGCGCGCGGTTTCGGTAATGTCGTTGACGGTGACTTTGCCGCTCAGATTGGCTTTATCCCAGGTCATGATTTGCGGCGGCACAAAGCCGATGTAGCCAATCTTCAGCGTCCGGGTTTTACCTTCTTTATCTTTTACGTCGGTGTTCTGGATGAGGTAGGGCGTGAAGAGCGGCTTATTGGTTTTCGCGTCGATAATATTGGCGTTAACGTAGGGGAATTTCGCGCCAGCCAGCGCTTTATTCAGGTAATCAAGCCCGTAGTTGAATTCGTGGTTGCCAAGGTTGCCCACGGCGTAGTTCAGCGTATTCAGCGCCTTGTAGACCGGGTGCACTTCGCCTTTATTCAGCCCCTTCGCCGCCATGTAATCGCCAAGCGGGCTGCCCTGAATAAGGTCGCCGTTATCCACCAGCACGCTGTTCGTCGCTTCGCTGCGCGCCGCGCTGATAAGGCTTGCGGTGCGCACCAGCCCGAACTTTTCAGTCGGCGCGTCTTTGTAGTAGTCAAAGTCCATCATGTTGCTGTGCAGGTCGGTGGTTTCCAGGATGCGTAACTCCACCGTAGCGGCGTGGGCGCTGGCGGCAACCAGCGTGGCGAGCAGCGTTGCACTAAACTTAATCATCATGCAGGTCCTTTTTTAAGAGCAGAGCCACAAAAGTGTATGTATCTATCTTCTGTTGCTTACAAAAGTGTGAATCCTGCCAGAAAAAAATGTCCGGAACCTGGGATCGCTTCACAGATAGCGCAAGCTGCGCGGGGTGATATAAAAATCATATCGATAAAACAATGTGTTAATCTGCGATGAAGTACTGTCGCGACACAAAAGAGGTGGACGATGTTAGAGAAGATTTGCCAACTGGCGCGGGAAGCGGGCAGCGCCATCATGGACGTCTACGAAGGGAAAAAGCCGCTTGAGGCCACCAGTAAACTCGATGATTCTCCGGTAACGGCGGCGGATATTGCCGCGCATAAAATTATCGCCGACGGGTTAAAGACACTGACGCCTGATATCCCGCTGCTTTCCGAAGAGGACCCACCGGGCTGGGAAGTGCGTCAGCACTGGCAGCGCTACTGGCTGGTAGACCCGCTCGATGGCACCAAAGAGTTCCTTAAGCGCAACGGCGAGTTCACGGTTAATATCGCCCTGATTGAAAACGGCAAGCCGGTGCTGGGCGTGGTCTACGCGCCGGTGCTGAACGTGATGTACAGCGCAGCGGATGGCAAGGCGTGGAAAGAAGAGTGCGGCGTGCGTAACCCCATTCACATTCGCGACGCCCGTCCACCGCTGGTGGTTATCAGCCGCTCCCATGGCAACAACGAAGAGCTCAAAGAGTATCTGCAGCAGTTGGGCGAGCACCAGACCACATCGATCGGCTCGTCGCTGAAATTCTGCCTTGTGGCGGAAGGACAGGCGCAACTTTATCCGCGGTTTGGGCCCACCAATATCTGGGATACGGCCGCTGGCCACGCGGTGGCGGTGGCGGCCGGGGCGCACGTGCACGACTGGCAGGGCAAAACGCTGGACTACACGCCGCGCGAATCCTTCCTTAACCCTGCTTTCCGCGTCACTATTTACTGAGTAACTTATGCAGCAGGTCCATCACCTGCTGCACTTCCTGCTGCGTCAGCGCGCCATCTTTCGCGAACTGAATACGCCCGTCTTTATCGAGCACCGCGACCGCTGAGCTTTCCGGCTCAAGCTGCCAGGCTTTAGCCACGATGCCGTTGCTGTCGACAATAAATTGCGACCACGGGTAGAGTTTTTTGTTGTCCTCCAGACTGCTGCGCACAAACATGGCGGAGCCGGGGATAGCGTCGTCGGTATTGACGATAGTGGTGGTCTGGTAAGCATTGTGCGGTAGATTCGCCGCCTTGATGGCTTCAATCAGCGCCGCGTTTTTTTCCTTGGCGGAAACGCGCCCCGCAATATGTTGCACCACTCGCACTTTTCCAGGGAGCTGCGCGCTATTCCAGGTTTTGTAGCTAAACTTGTCGTTACTGTACATCAGCTCGCCCCGGTCGCTGATGCCGACAGGCGCCACGCGCTGATTCTTCTCAAAGTTATGTGCCGAAGCCATTAAGGGCAGCAGCAGGCAGGTAAGCGCCAGTGTTCCGCGCAGGGTCATACTTGACTCCTTATCATTTGTGTTGGCAGGTGATCGGACCACTTGGTCCCGGCCCGTTAAGCATAAACGCTCTCAGTTCGCTTTACCCGCAACAGGGATGCCAGTTTGCGGGCTGAGGCACAGTTCCTGATAAAAAAGTATGGTTGTTCTGCAGTTTTTGTCGTTTTGAAAAGATAATTCTGAAAGATTGTAATAAAAGCGTAAATAAGACCGGGTAAAGTGCGCACCAATCGGTTTCTGGTCTATAGTTTTCTGGCAACAAAATTTGCGCCTTATCTTTGTCGGGCCGAATGTGGACCGCAGGGGCGTACGATTTCGCAGGAGAGAACAATGAAAATTTTCCAACGTTACAACCCGCTTCAGGTGGCGAAGTACGTGAAGATCCTGTTTCGTGGACGGTTGTATATCAAGGATGTTGGCGCTTTCGAGTTCGATAAGGGCAAAATCCTGGTCCCGAAAGTGAAGGACAAGCAGCATTTATCGGTAATGTCCGAAGTAAACCGTCAGGTTATGCGTCTCCAGACTGAGATGGCCTAACTAAAAGGTTGTGCATGCAGTAAGACAAACGGCCCCGATGGGGCCGTTGGTGTTTCTGGCATCCGTTAATTTAGCATCCCGGGTGCAGACAAAAGAAAAGGGCGGCCATGCCGCCCTTAACAGTTAAGCCGCGGATTGTTCATCCGGCAGTTTCGGCGCAAGCGTGGTGGGCTTGCTGTCGATACGCGTGACCAGCAACTGGTCGATGCGGTAGTTATCAATATCCACCACTTCGAACTTATAGCCGGAGAATTTCACCGAGTCGGTACGTTTCGGGATTTTTCGCAGCATGAACATCATAAACCCGCCGATGGTTTCGTAGTTGCCGGACTGCGGGAACTCGTCGATATCCAACACGCGCATTACATCATCAATCGGCGTGCCACCGTCGATAAGCCATGAGTTTTCATCACGCGCGACGATCTGCTCTTCCAGCCCCTGGCCTACCAGGTCGCCCATCAATGTGGTCATGACATCGTTAAGCGTAATCAGGCCCACCACCAGCGCATATTCGTTCATGATAACGGCGAAGTCTTCGCCGGCGGTTTTGAAACTTTCCAGCGCTTCGGAGAGGGTTAGCGTATCGGGCACGATCAGCGTATTGCGGATCTGCACACCGCTGGTAAGCGCCAGACTCTGGTTCGCCAGCACGCGGTTGAGCAGGTCTTTCGAGTCAACATAACCGATGATGTGGTCGATATCCTGATTACAAACCAGGAATTTCGAGTGCGGATGCTCCGCAACCTTGTTCTTCAGGCTTTGCTCATCTTCATGCAGATCGAACCAGACGATGTTCTCGCGCGACGTCATTGAGGAGGGCACGGTACGCGACTCCAGCTCAAAGACATTCTCAATCAGCTCATGCTCCTGCTTACGCAGCACGCCCGCCAGCGCACCCGCTTCCACCACGGCATAGATGTCGTCAGAGGTGATGTCGTCTTTACGCACCATCGGCAGCTTGAAGATGCGGAAAATCACGTTCGCCATGCCGTTAAAGAACCAGACCAGCGGGCGGAAGATAAACAGGCAGAAGCGCATCGGGTTGATGATGCGCAAAGCCACGGCTTCGGGCGCAATCATACCGATGCGTTTCGGCGTCAGGTCAGCAAACAGAATGAACAGGCTGGTGACGAGCGTAAAGGAGAGAATAAAGCTGACCTGCTCGGCCGCTTCGGGCGACATGAAGTTGATAAGCATGCTGTAAAACGCCGGAGAAAACGCCGCATCGCCCACGATACCGCCAAGGATGGCGACGGCGTTAAGGCCTATCTGCACGACGGTAAAGAAGGTGCCGGGGTTTTCCTGCATTTTCAGGATGCGTTGCGCGTTGATGTTGCCTTCGTCGGCCATCAGCTTAAGTTTGATTTTGCGGGAAGCGGCCAGCGAAATCTCAGAGAGCGAGAAGAACGAACTGACGCCGATCAGACAAAGTATTATCAAAATACTGTTTAACATATCTTATCCAGTCATCGACCGGATCCTCGGAAGGGAAGTGGATTTTTGTTGAGTAAAACACAGGTGAATGCTGTCTCGTAGCGTGTGAGTCCAGCAAATTCAACGGCTAGTATAGCGTAAGCCCTGATAAGGCTGCCAGTAGGCGAAAAGCGGGCAGCAGCTTTGATGGGAAGCATTCTCATTTAAAGGTGAGTCGCCGCGCTAACTATAATCGATTCCGAGCGAACGTTATAGAAGAAAATGCGCATTTTTTATTCAATTTGTCGGTCTTGTCTCGGATGAAGCAGGGCGCCGCAAGCCCGCTAAAAGGCAGCATTACGCTGCCTTTTTCTACGCGCGTTACGCCTGGGCTGGCAGGCAAACGCCAATGCCGCCGATACCGCAGTAGCCGTAAGGGTTTTTATGCAGATATTGCTGGTGATCGTCCTCTGCGTAATAGAACGGCGTCGCGTTGGCGATTTCGGTCGTAATGTGGCGCCGGTCGCCCGCCGCTTCCATCGCCGCCTGGAAGCGTTTGAAGCTTTCACGCGCTGCGGCGTTCTGCTCCGGCGTTAACGGATAAATCGCCGAGCGGTACTGGCTGCCGACGTCGTTGCCCTGGCGCATGCCCTGGGCCGGATCGTGGTTTTCCCAGAATACCTGCAGCAGTTTTTCATAGCTGACCACTTTCGGGTCATAGACGACGCGAACCGCTTCCGCATGCCCGGTACGACCGCTGCACACTTCCCGATAAGTCGGATTAGGTGTATAGCCACCGGTATACCCTGCCGCAGTACTATATACGCCGGGTAACTGCCAGAAGAGACGTTCCACGCCCCAGAAGCAACCCATGGCGAACAGCGCAATTTCCATACCGTCCGGTACGTTGGTCATTGAATGGCCGTTAACGGCGTGCAGCGTCGCTACAGGCATGGGGGTATTACGGCCCGGCAACGCCTCGGACTGAGTAACCAGCTGTTTTTTATCGAAAATACTCATAATGAGGGGCCTCCAGGAATAAGGGGGACGAGCAAAAGCGGCGCGGCGGTTGTCACGGAGCGACTCTTTGCTCACAATAAATCTGGTGAATGCGACTAGATTAAACATAAGAAATATTTGGGGTGTCGTCGCTTTTTCAACTCCACAATCGGAGATTTGTTAAGCCGCGGAGCGGCACTAAAGTTTCCTGACCGGGGTGGAAACAAGGCTATTCAGGAGAAATTGTGCCACGAATCCGTATGTTATGCTGCGCCAGCCTGCTGCTGGCGAGCGGAGCCGTTGACGCCGCCAGCGTCCGCCTCCAGGTTGAAGGGTTGAGCGGAGAGCTGCAAAAAAATGTCCGCGCCCAACTGTCTACCATTGAAAGCGATGAAGTGACACCAGACCGGCGTTTTCGCGCACGCGTGGATGACGCCATCCGCGAAGGGTTGAAAGCGCTTGGCTATTACGAACCGAAAATAGACTTTACGCTGCGTCCGCCGCCGGCGAAGGGCGGCAGGCAGGTGCTGATTGCCCGCGTCTCGCCGGGCGAACCGGTGCGCATAGGCGGCACGGATGTGATTTTGCGCGGCGGCGCGCGAAACGACGAAGAGTACCTTTCCTTATTAAAAAAGCGCCCGGCCATCGGCACGGTGCTTAACCACAATGATTACGACAGCTTCAAAAAGGGGCTGACCAGCGTGGCGCTGCGTCGGGGCTACTTCGACAGCGAATACAAAAAAAGCCAGCTCGGCGTGTCGCTTGAGCGCCACCAGGCGTTCTGGGATATCGACTATGACAGCGGTCAACGTTATCGTTTCGGCGAAGTTACCTTCGCTAACTCGCAAATTCGCGACGAATACCTGCAAAATCTTGTGCCTTTTAAAGAGGGCGAGTACTACCACTCCAGCGACGTAGGCGAACTGAGCCGTCGGCTTTCCGCTACCGGCTGGTTCAATTCCGTCGTGGTGGCGCCGGAGTTTGAAAAATCCCGACAGACGAAGGTGCTGCCGCTGCGCGCCGTGGTATCGCCGCGCACCGAGAACACCATTGAAACCGGCGTGGGCTACTCCACCGACGTCGGCCCGCGGGTAAAAGCCACCTGGCGCAAGCCGTGGATAAACTCTTACGGCCACAGCTTTTCGACCACCGCCAGCATCTCCGCGCCGGAACAACAGCTTGATTTCAGCTACAAGGTGCCGCTGCTGAAGAACCCGCTGGAGCAATATTATCTGGTGCAGGGCGGTTTTAAGCGCACCGATCTCAATGACACCGAGGCGGATTCCACGACCCTTGCGCTCTCTCGCTACTGGGATCTTTCCAGCGGCTGGCAGCGCGCCATTAACCTGCGCTGGAGTCTCGACCACTTTACGCAGGCGGACGTTACGAATACCACGATGCTGCTCTACCCCGGGGTGATGATAAGCCGTACCCGCTCGCGCGGCGGCCTGATGCCCACCTGGGGCGATTCGCAGCGCTATTCCATCGACTACTCCGATACGGCCTGGGGATCGGATGTCGATTTCGTGGTGCTGCAGGCGCAAAACGTCTGGATCCGCACCCTCTACGATCGCCATCGCTTTGTCGTGCGCGGCAATCTCGGCTGGATTGAGACCAACGATTTCGACCGCGTGCCGCCAGATTTGCGCTTCTTCGCAGGCGGCGACCGCAGTATTCGCGGGTACAAATATAAATCTATCTCGCCGGAAGATGATGACGGCAAGCTGACCGGCGCTTCAAAGCTCGCTACCGGGTCGCTGGAATACCAGTACAACGTGACCGGCAAGTGGTGGGGCGCAGCCTTTGTCGATTCCGGCGAGGCGGTGAACGATATCAAGCAAAGCAACTTCAAGACCGGCGCGGGCGTCGGGGTGCGCTGGCAGTCGCCTGTCGGCCCCATCAAGCTCGATTTCGCCGTGCCGGTTGGCGACAAAGAGGAGCATGGTTTGCAGTTTTACATCGGTCTGGGGCCTGAATTATGAGTCGTTGGAAAAAAATCAGCCTCGCCGTGCTGGTGTTTATCTTGTTGTTGCTGGGTACCGCGGCGTTTCTGGTGGGGACGACCAGCGGCCTGCATCTTTTATTTAACGCCGCAAATCGTTGGGTGCCGGGGCTGGATATTGGCAGCGTAACTGGCGGCTGGCGCAACCTGACGCTTAAAAACGTGCGCTATGAGCAGCCCGGCGTGGATGTCACCGCAGGCGAACTGCACCTGGCGGTGAAGCTCGGCTGCCTGCGCGACAGCAGCCTGTGCGTGAACGATCTTTCGCTCAAAGATATTAACGTAGTGGTCGATACCAAAAAAATGCCGCCTGCCGCGCAAGTGGAGGAAGAAGATAGCGGACCGCTTAACCTCTCAACGCCTTATCCCATAACGCTTTCCCGCGTAGCGCTGAACAACGTCAACGTCAAAATCGATGACACCACCGTTTCCGTAATGGATTTCACTTCCGGGTTGAGCTGGGAAGATCGCAACCTGACGCTGCTGCCCACTTCCCTTCAGGGGCTGCTGGTCGCCTTGCCGAAGGTAGCGAAAGTGGCGCAGGAAGAGGTGGTGGAGCCGAAGATAGATAAGCCGCGTCCGGAAGAGGCGCCGCTTGGCGAAACGCTGCGCGATCTCTTCTCGAAACCGGTGCTGCCGGAGATGACCGACGTGCATCTGCCGCTGAACCTCACCATTCAGGAATTTCGCGGCGAACAGCTGCGCCTGACGGGCGATACCGATATCACCGTGCGCACTATGCTGCTGAAGGTGAGCAGCGTCGACGGCATGACGAAGCTCGACGCGCTGGATATCGATTCCAACCAGGGCATCGTGAATGCCACCGGCACGGCGGAGCTTCGCAACAGCTGGCCGGTAGACATCACCCTGAACAGCACGCTGAATGTGGACCCGCTTAAGGGCGAAAAGGTGAAGCTGAAGCTTGGCGGCGCGCTGCGCGAACAGCTGGAGCTTGGCGTTAACCTCTCCGGCCCGCTCGATGCGGTGCTGCGCGCTCAGACGCGCCTTGCTGAACCCGGCTTGCCGCTGAACCTCGAGCTGACCAGCGAGCAGCTTTACTGGCCGCTCACCGGCCCGAAGCAGTACCAGGCGGATGACATTAAGCTGAAATTCACCGGCAAGATGACCGACTATGCGCTCTCGTTCCGCACCGGGGTACGCGGCGAGCAACTGCCGCCCGCCACCATTACGCTGGACGGCAAAGGCAACGAGCAGCAAATCAATATCGATAAGCTGGACGTGGCGGCGCTGCAGGGGCATACCACCCTGAAAGCGCTGCTCGACTGGCGTCAGGCCATCAGCTGGCGCGGCGAACTGGCGCTGAACGGTATCAATACCGCGAAACAGTATCCGGACTGGCCTTCAAAGCTGGACGGGCTGATGAAACTGCGCGGCAGTTACTACGGCAGCAGCTGGCAGCTCGATGTGCCGGAGCTGAAGCTCGCCGGCAACGTTAAGCAAAATAAAGTGAACGTCAACGGCCAGCTTAAAGGCAACAGCTACATGCAGTGGACCATCCCGGGCCTGCATCTGGAACTGGGACGCAATAAGGCGGACGTAAAAGGCGAACTGGGCGTGAAGGACCTGGCGCTCGACGCCGTTATCGACGCGCCGGGGCTGGATAATGCATTGCCAGGCCTGGGCGGCACGGCGAAAGGGCTGGTGAAGATCCGCGGCAGCGTGGACGCCCCGCAGCTCCAGGCCGACGTTACCGCACGCGGCCTGCGCTGGCAGGAGCTTTCTGTCGCCCTGGCGCGTTTGCAGGGCGATATAAAATCGACCGACCAGATAGCGGGCAACCTTGACCTACGCGTGGAGCGGCTGGTGCAGGGCGATATTACTATGCGCCTAATTACGCTTGCGGCGAAAGGCAGCGAAAAAGAGCACCAGCTCCAGCTGCGCGCGCAGGGCGAGCCGGTTTCCGGCCAGTTAGATCTGCGCGGCAGCTTCGATCGTAAGACTACGCGCTGGCGCGGCACGCTCGATAACACCCGCTTCGAAACGCCGGTAGGGCCGTGGTCCCTGACCCGCGCCATTGCGCTGGATTACCGTGGCGAAGAGCAGAAAGTCAGCATCGGACCGCATTGCTGGGCGAATCCGAACGCTGAACTTTGCGTACCGCAGACGGTGGATGCGGGCGCAGCCGGGCACGCGGTAGTGAATCTCAATCGCTTCGATCTGGCGATGCTGAAGCCCTTTATGCCGCAAGTGACCCAGGCGAGCGGCATCTTCAGCGGCAACGCGGACGTGAGTTGGGATACCACCAAAGAAGGGTTGCCGCAGGGCAAAGTGCAGCTGGCTGGCCGGGGCGTACGCGTAACGCAGATAGTCAACGACAACACGCTGCCGGTCGCTTTCGATACGCTCAACCTGAGCGCGGAGCTACGCAATAACCGCGCGGAGCTCAACTGGCTGATTCGTCTGGTCAACAACGGCCAGTTTGACGGCCAGGTGCAAATCAGCGACCCGCAGGATCGCCGTAATCTGGCGGGCAACGTGAATATCCGCAACTTCTCGCTGGCGATTGCCAACCCGGTTTTCTCGCGTGGAGAAAAAGCGGCGGGGACGCTTAATGCGAACTTACGGCTTGGCGGCAACGCCGAACGCCCGCAGCTCTTCGGCCAGATGCAGCTTAACGGCGTGGATATCGAAGGCAACTTTATGCCGTTCGATATGCAGCCAAGCCAACTGGCGATGAACTTCAATGGCATGAGCTCAACCCTGCAGGGCGTGGTGCGCACGCAGCAGGGGGAGATTGCCCTAAACGGCAACGCCGACTGGAGCCAGCTCGATAACTGGCGGGCGCGCATCGCCGCGAAGGGCAGCCGGGTGCGCATTACGGTGCCGCCGATGGTGAGGCTGGACGTGTCGCCGGACGTGGTGCTGGAAGCCACGCCGAACCTTATCACGCTCGACGGCAACGCCGACGTGCCGTGGGCGCGTATCGTCGTGAAGGACTTGCCGGAAAGCGCCGTTGGCGTCTCCAAAGACGAAGTTATGCTCGATGAAAATCTGAAACCAGAAAAAGACCCGAGCGCATCCATCCCGATTAATAGTAATCTGACCGTTCACGTGGGCAACAACGTGCGGATAGACGCTTTTGGGCTAAAAGCGCGGCTTACCGGCGACCTGAAAGTCGGCCAGGATCAGCAAGGGCTGGGGCTTAACGGCCAGATTAACATTCCGGATGGCGAAGGGCGCTTCCATGCTTACGGTCAGGATCTGATCGTGCGTAAAGGGGAAATCCTCTTCGCCGGCCCGCCGGATCAACCTGTGTTCAACATCGAAGCGATTCGTAACCCGGACGCCACCGAGAACGATGTTACCGCAGGCGTTAAAGTCACCGGTACGCCGGACGCGCCTAAGGTAGAGGTCTTCTCCGACCCGGCCATGTCCCAGCAGGAAGCGCTCTCTTATCTGCTTCGCGGACAAGGGCTTGAGAGCAACCAGAGCGACAGCGAAGCGATGACGTCGATGCTGATTGGTCTGGGGGTTGCACAAAGTGGGCAGGTTGTGGGTAAAATCGGCGAGACGTTTGGCGTGAAGAATCTGGCGCTGGATACCGAAGGGGTGGGCGACTCGTCCCAGGTGGTGGTCAGCGGCTATGTACTGCCGGGTCTACAGGTGAAGTATGGCGTGGGTATTTTTGACTCGCTGGCGACGCTCACGCTGCGCTACCGCCTTATGCCTAAGCTATATCTGGAAGCGGTGTCTGGCGTAGATCAGGCACTTGATCTGCTCTATCAGTTTGAGTTTTAGCAATGCGAATATTTGTCTACGGCAGTTTACGACGCAAACAAGGCAACAGCCACTGGATGACCAACGCTCAGTGGCTGGGCGACTATGACATCGACCATTACCAGCTTTACAGCCTCGGCCACTACCCAGGTGCGGTGCCAGGCGAGGGAACGGTAACGGGCGAGGTCTATCGCATAGACGCCTCCACGCTCGCCGAACTGGACGCTCTGCGTACCAGCGGCGGCGAATACAAACGGCAGCTCATCCAGACGCCTTACGGCAGTGCCTGGATGTATGTCTACCAGCGCCCTGTCGAAGGCTTAATGCGTATCGACAGCGGCAACTGGCTCGACAGAGACGCTAATTAACCCCTCCCCAAACCACGCTTCGGCGTGGTTTTTCGTTCTATTTCCTAAAACACTTCTTTGATCGCTCACTTTTATTATTAAAGCTAATCAGCGCCTTAACGCGGGTTTGTTACGCCGTTGTTATTTAAAGTCCAGGTTTAAACTTTATTAAAGTCCATATTTAGAATGCTTAATTTTATTTTGGCCTGATTATGGTGTTTTATATACACAACGAATCGGACATGAAGTTCTATTTCGTCAGTGAATTGAATTAATCAGGCAAGTCTCAATTTTGATTCACGAGCTTTATGGAAGGTCTTATTTTGGATTGATTTGGTGATTGAGGAAATAGCACTAAAGTCTAAAATTAGCCTCCACTACGCAGCACAGTTTATGAAATATGAAAGAATGCTTTTTATTATTGGCGTTATGAATATTGTGTTTATTGGTTGCGTATTTAACCCCAAGGACTTAATTATTTTTTAAAGGATATACGTATGAACTTCAAAAAAGTTGCTCTGGCTTCGGTAATGGGTCTGGTTCTGGCGGCGTCTGCACAGGCGGCAGATCAGGGCCACGGTAAGGTGACCTTCACCGGCTCCATTATCGACGCACCGTGCTCCATCAACCCGGACAGCATTGACCAGACCGTGAATCTGGGCCAGGTGTCCAACGTGGCGCTGAAGGCCAGCGGCAACACCGGTACTTCCGTACCGCGTAATTTTGAAATCAAACTGGAAAACTGCGACACCACGACCCTGAAGTCCGTCAAAACCACCTTCACCGGTGCGGAAGGCGTGACTGACGGCTCACTGGGCATCACCGGTACCGCCAAGGGCGCGAGCATCATCCTGACCAACGGCGACGGCGAGCAGATCAAACTGGGCGAAGCTTCTGCGGCCCATCAGCTGCAGAACGGCAACAACACCCTGCTGTTCGCCGCCTACCTGAAGGGCGACGGCGCGTCCGCCACCGTGACCCCGGGTGACTTCACTGCGGTGGCCGACTTCACCCTGGCCTACCAGTAATCGCAGTCCCCCTTGACGCATGCCCGCGCGGGCGGGCATGTGTTTTTTTTCAGACACCAGAGACGGAACTCATGAACAGATTCTTACGCGGCGCCACGGCGTTCGCGCTGCTGGCGGCTGCCTGCGCGGCGCAGGCCTCCCGGCA
>NZ_BMKJ01000009.1:0-83615 GCF_014644275.1 Franconibacter daqui
CCCTGTTACCGCTCGACTTGCATGTGTTAGGCCTGCCGCCAGCGTTCAATCTGAGCCATGATCAAACTCTTCAATTAAAGTTTGATGCTCAATGAATTAAACTTCGTAATGAATTACGTGTTCACTCGTTGAGACTTGGTATTCATTTTTCGTCTTGCGACGTTAAGAATCCAGTCCATCTTCTCGGCGGCGCGGGTTGCGTATACTACGCTTTCCCGCTTCAGAGTCAAGCGTTAATTTCGCTTAATTCCGTTTTGATTCTTGCTGCCAGGCCGGCGTGTATGCCGTTGTGCCGTGTCAGTGGAGGCGCATTATAGGGCCTGTTTCGGCGCTGACAAGAGAAAAATACAAAAAAGTTATCGTTCGGTCATTTCCCAGGCAATACGCCTAACCATTGCGCGGATTGTGCGAAAGACGAGCGATTTCCCGGGCAAAAGCCGCGACCTGTTTCCAGTCGGTGTAGACCACTTCTTTACGGGTATCCGTTTCCCCGCCTGTCATTTTCATAATCAACCGAATCATGAAACGGTCATACCAGCGATAACGCGGATAACGCAAAGCGCCTGCAAACACCGCACAGTGGTCTGGACGCCATAGCGAATGAAGAAGAAATTTACGCGTGTAGTTGTTAGTTTGCGGCGTACGTTTCTCTGGCTTACGCGCGACAAGGTTTACGGAAAAGAAAGCGCCCGGTAAAGCGTTCAGTTCCGCATGATGCTTTTTCACAAACGCGTCCAGCGCCGCGTGAAAGTGTCCGTAGCGGATAGAAGCGCCAATGACGACTTTGTTATAGAGCGACCAGTCGATAGTTTCCGCACGGTGCAAATTCATAACGTCCGCGTCCACGCCCTGCTCTTTTAGTTCCGAAGCGATAAAGGACGCTATCTCACGCGTCTGTCCATCTCGGGTAGAAAACAAAATAAGGGTTTTCAATACAGACTCCATTTATTCGCGCCAGAAGGTAGGTGTAAACAGCACCAGCAGAGTAAAAACTTCCAGACGACCAAACAGCATGTTCGCCATCAGGACCCATTTCGCGACCGGGTTCATGCTGGCGAAGTTATCCGCTACCACGCCAAGCCCCGGCCCCAGATTATTCAGCGTTGCGACGACCGAGGCGAAAGCCGAAAAGTCATCCACCCCTGTCGCGATAATCGCCAGCATGCTGATAATAAATACCAGCGCATAGGCAGAGAAGAACCCCCATACCGCCTCGAGTATGCGTTCCGGCAAGGCGCGGTTGCCAAGCTTAATGGTGTAAACCGCGTTGGGATGAACCAGCCGTTTCAGTTCGCGGTTCCCTTGCTTAAAGAGCAGCAGAATACGAATCACTTTAAGCCCACCGCCAGTCGACCCGGCGCAGCCGCCAATAAAAGCGGAACAAAGCAGCAGCACAGGTAAGAAAAGCGGCCAGCGCGCAATACTGTCTGTGGTAAAGCCTGCGGTAGTCGCCATTGAGACCACCTGAAAAAACGCCTGGTTTAACGTCATCACGGCGGAGTTATAAACGTCGTGGAACCAGAGCACCAGCGTACAGACCGCCACCAGCGTCACCTGTACGCCAATAAACATCCGGAACTCCGGATCCCGCCAGTAAACCTTCAGGTTACGTCCGCTCAGCAGCGAAAAGTGCAGGCCGTAGTTACAGCCGGAAATAAGCAGGAAGATAGCGATAATGGTATTGATGGTAGGGCTGTCAAAATAGCCCACGCTCGCATCGTGCGTAGAGAAACCGCCGATAGCGATAGTCGCAAAACTATGGCCGATGGCGTCAAAAGCGGACATCCCGGCGAACCACAGCGCCAGCGCGCAGGCAACGGTAAGCAAAACGTAAATCAGCCACAGCGTTTTCGCCGTTTCAGCGATGCGGGGGCGCATTTTATTGTCCTTGAGCGGTCCTGGCATTTCGGCGCGATAAAGCTGCATCCCCCCGACGCCCAGAATAGGCAGAATCGCCACCGCCAGGACGATGATCCCCATACCGCCGAACCACTGCAGCATCTGGCGATAAAACAAAATAGCGTGGGGTAACGAGTCCAGCCCCACCAGCGTTGTTGCGCCTGTGGTCGTTAATCCGGAAAAGGATTCAAAGAAGGCGTCGGTAACCGTCAGGTTCGGCCGTTCAGAAAAGATAAAGGGCAACGCCCCCACGCTTCCCAGCACCGTCCAGAAGAGAACGACGATAAGAAACCCCTCGCGGGATTTGAGCTCTTTTTTCTCCCGGCGGTTTGGCCACCAGAGCACCGCGCCTATCGCCAGCGCGACAAAGAAGGTTTGCGTAAAGGCACGGCCCGCGCCGTCCCGGTAAATGAGGGCCACCAGTCCAGGGATAATCATGGTCCCGGAAAAGAGAATAACCAGTAGTCCAACGATTCGGGTTATGGCGCGAAAATGCATCAGCCGCTTCCTTAGGGATCAAAAAAACGAGGGGGGATTATTATTCAACCGGTAACAAATGCAACGCGCCGCGACTAAAATCCGCAAGCCTTGAAGAAAACAACGCCACCTGCGTATGAGGCAGCGCCACGCGCAACGTCACGCCCGCCTGGTAATCGCTGTGCACTATCAGCCCCTCATGCTGCTTAAGCAGAGCGTCGATACCGGTGAGCTGTGCGTAATCACACAGCAAAGTATATTCAGTTAACGGCACTTTGCGGAGCGTGACGAGCTGATTGAGCGCCAGCTGCACGCCGCCGCCATAGGCTTTCACCAGCCCACCCGTCCCAAGCTTAATGCCGCCGTAGTAGCGCACCACCACGGCGGTAATTTCGCCTACCCCACTGCCGAGCAGTTGAGCAAGCATCGGCTTACCCGCCGTTCCCGCGGGTTCGCCGTCATCGGAAAAGCCCAGCTTTTGTGAATCATCCGGCGCGCCCGCCACCCAGGCCTGACAGTGATGACGGGCATCAGGATGCTCCGCCTTCACTTGCCCGACGAACGCTTTCGCCGCTTCCACGCCATCGGTATGCGCGAGCAGCGTAATAAAGCGGCTTTTCTTTATCTCTTCTGTAACGGTGACCGGCTGCGCCGGAATAAGCCAGCTTTCCATCAGGCGAGCTTGAGATCCCGCGTCATGTTTTCCGTGCCGTTCTCGTGAATCACCACGTTATCCTCAATGCGGATGCCGCCGAACGGCTTAAGCGCTTCAATCTTCTGCCAGTTGAAATGCTTGCTGTACTGCCCTTCACGCCACGGCGCGAGCAGCGACTCGATAAAGTAAATGCCAGGCTCGATGGTCAGCACCATGCGCGGCTGCAGCACACGGGTACAGCGCAGATAAGGATATTTTTCCGGGGCAGGAAGGTGCGTGCCGGTATCGTCTTGCATGAATCCCGCCACGTCGTGCACCTGCAGGCCCAGCGGATGACCGATTCCGTGCGGCATAAACGGCCCGGTAATATTGGTTTCCACCATCGCCTCTTCGCTGATGTCATTCACAATCTGATGACGACGCAGCAGCTTCGCGATGCGCTGATGGAACTGCACGTGGTAATCGATGTAGTTCACGCCCGCCTTCATCGTGCCAATCAACGCCAGTTGCTCGTCGTTCACGTCTTTAATCAGCTGCGCAAAGTCGTTATCGCTGCTGGCGGCCCAGGTACGGGTGAGATCTGCCGCATAGCCGTTATATTCCGCCCCGGCATCCAGCAGGAAGCTGCGCATCTCTGCGGGCGCCTGCTGATCAAGCTTCGTGTAATGCAGCACGGCGGCATGCTCATTGAGCGCCACGATATTGCCGTAAGGCACGTCGGTATCGCGATGGCCAGTGGCGGTCAGGTAAGCGAGATTAATATCAAACTCGCTCATTCCGGAAAGGAAAGCTTCGTGCGCAGCCCGATGGCCAATTACTGCCGTTTTCTGCGCTTCGCGCATACAGGCCAGTTCGTAATCCGTCTTATAAGCCCGATAGTAGTGCAGATAGTCGATAACCCCTTTCGGGTTGATCTTATCGGCAGCGATGCTCAGCTGTATCGCACGTTCCGGCGCCGGCCCGATATAAGCAATATTACCGCGCGCGGCAGGAAGTTGGCTGCCGATGCCATCCGCTTTCGGCAGTGCGATAATCTCTATCTCGTCCGTCCAGAATGACTGCGGCAACGGCTCTACGTTGTGCCAGTAATCGACCGGCAGATAAAACCAGAGCTTCGGTTTGTTGACGCCATCCACCAGCAACCAGCAGTTCGGCACCTGGGTCACCGGCACCCATGCTTTAAACTGCGGGTTTACTTTAAACGGATAAGGATGGTCATCAAGAAAGACGTTGAACAGCTCACCAGAATGGATGAGCAGCGCATCAAGATTAAAGCGCGACAGCACATTACGGGTACGTTCCTGTAACGTAGCCAGATGATTTTTATAAAGAGCAGCCAACGAATCCATAATTTACCCTTCACCTATTAGTCCTAAACCCCGGCATCTTAGCACAACTTATCTGCACAAACGGGTTTCCCCCATCCGTGATCAAGTTTGCAAATATTTAAAGAGAAATTTGCATTTCATTAACATCAACTCCACACTCCGCTTCATCTGGTACGACCAGATCACCTTGCTGGATTCAGGAGACTGACATGCTCTACAAAGGCGACACCCTGTACCTTAACTGGCTGGAAGATGGCATCGCCGAACTGGTGTTTGATGCCCCAGGCTCGGTTAACAAGCTCGACACCGCGACCGTTGCAAGCCTTGGCCACGCATTAGATGTGCTGGAAAAACAATCCAATCTTAAAGGTTTGCTGCTGCGCTCAGAGAAAGCGGCTTTTATCGTTGGCGCGGATATTAACGAATTTCTTTCCCTGTTCCTCGTGCCGCAGGCGCAGTTAAGCGACTGGCTGCGTTTCGCCAACCGCATTTTCAACCGTCTTGAGGATCTGCCGGTTCCCACCCTTGCCGCCATTAACGGCTATGCGCTGGGGGGCGGCTGCGAATGCGTGCTGGCGACCGATTACCGTATCGCCACGCCGGACCTGCGTATCGGCCTGCCGGAAACGAAGCTTGGCATCATGCCGGGCTTTGGCGGCTCGGTTCGCCTGCCGCGTCTGCTGGGCGCCGATAGCGCGCTGGAAATTATCGCCGCCGGAAAAGATGTCAGCGCGCAAGAGGCGTTGAAGCTTGGCCTGGTGGACGCCGTCGTCAATGCTGACAAATTACGCGAAGGGGCGCTCAGCGTGTTGCGCCAGGCCATGAAAGGCGACCTGGACTGGAAAGCGAAACGCGCGCCGAAGCTTGAGCCGCTGAAGCTCAGCAAGATTGAAGCCGCCATGAGCTTCACCATTGCAAAAGGCGTGGTCATGCAAACCGCCGGTAAACACTATCCTGCGCCGATGACCGCCGTGAAGACTATCGAAGCGGCGGCGGGCCTTGGGCGCGACGAAGCGCTGGAGCTGGAAAACCAAAGTTTTGTGCCGCTTGCGCATTCCAGCGAAGCGCGCGCGCTGGTCGGCATTTTCTTAAACGATCAGTACGTAAAAGGCCTGGCGAAGAAACTGACGAAATCGGTTGAAGCGCCGAAGCAGGCCGCCGTACTGGGCGCAGGCATCATGGGCGGCGGCATCGCTTATCAATCCGCCTGGAAAGGCGTGCCGGCGATCATGAAAGATATTAATGAGAAATCGCTGGCGCTCGGCATCGGCGAAGCCAGCAAGCTGCTCAATAAACAGCTTGAGCGCGGCAAAATCGACGGGCTGAAGATGGCGGGCGTTATCGCCACTATTCATCCGACGCTGGATTACGCCGGGTTCGATCGCGTTGATGTTGTCGTAGAAGCGGTCGTGGAAAACCCGAAGGTGAAAAAAGCGGTGCTGGCGGAAACCGAAGAGAAGGTGCGCCCCGATACGGTGCTGGCTTCCAACACCTCGACCATTCCTATCACCGAACTGGCAAGCGCGCTTAAACGCCCGGAAAATTTCTGCGGCATGCACTTCTTCAATCCGGTGCACCGCATGCCGCTGGTGGAAGTGATCCGCGGCGAAAAAACCTCTGAAGAAACCATCGCCAAAGTGGTGGCCTGGGCCAGCCAGATGGGGAAAACCCCGGTAGTGGTAAACGACTGTCCCGGCTTTTTCGTCAACCGCGTACTGTTCCCTTACTTTGCCGGTTTCAGCCAGCTGCTGCGTGACGGCGCGGATTTCCGTCAGATAGATAAAGTGATGGAAAAACAGTTCGGCTGGCCGATGGGCCCCGCTTATTTACTGGATGTGGTCGGCATTGATACCGCGCACCACGCGCAGGCCGTTATGGCGGCCGGTTTCCCGCAGCGTATGCAGAAAGATTACCGCGACGCTATCGACGCGCTGTTCGACGCCGGCCGCTACGGCCAGAAAAACGGTAAAGGCTTTTACAGCTATAAAGAAGACAGCAAAGGCAAACCGCGCAAAGAGCAGGATGACGCAACAGACGGCCTGCTTGCTGAAGTCAGCCAACCGAAGCGCAACTTCAGCGATGAAGAGATTATCGCCCGCATGATGATCCCGATGGTTAATGAAGTGGTTCGCTGTCTGGAAGAAGGCGTTATCGCAGGCCCTGCGGAAGCGGATATGGCATTAGTCTACGGGCTGGGCTTCCCTCCGTTCCACGGCGGCGCGTTCCGTTGGCTTGATACACAGGGCAGTGCGAAGTATCTGGATATGGCGCAACGCTATCAGGCGCTGGGGCCGCTTTATGAAGTACCGGCGGGGCTGCGTGAAAAAGCGCGCCGCAACGAGCCCTATTACCCTCAGGTTGAACCCGCCCAGGCGGCTGGCGAACTGAAAACGGCTTAAGGAGCGAAGTATGGAGAAGGTTGTAATTGTTGACGCTATCCGCACCCCGATGGGCCGTTCCAAAGGCGGCGCCTTTCGCCACGTGCGGGCAGAGGATCTTTCCGCGCACCTGATGCGCAGCCTGCTTTCACGCAATCCGCAGCTGGAAGCCAACGCCATTAATGATATTTACTGGGGCTGCGTGCAACAGACGCTGGAGCAAGGTTTTAACATCGCCCGCAACGCGGCGCTGCTGGCGGAAATTCCGCACTCGGTGCCTGCCGTTACGGTAAACCGCCTGTGCGGCTCGTCTATGCAGGCGCTGCACGACGCGGCTCGCATGATAATGACCGGCGATGCAGAGGCTTGTCTTGTCGGCGGCGTGGAGCATATGGGTCATGTGCCGATGAGCCATGGCGTTGATTTTCATCCCGGCTTAAGCCGCAACGTGGCGAAAGCGGCGGGCATGATGGGGCTGACGGCGGAAATGCTCTCCCGCATGCATGGCATTAGCCGGGAAATGCAGGATGCGTTTGCCGCCCGCTCGCACCAGCGCGCCTGGGCGGCGACCCAGGCGGGACATTTTAGAAATGAAATCATCCCCACCAGCGGCCATGACGCCGACGGCGTGCTAAAGCGCTATGACTATGACGAAGTCATCCGTCCGGAAACCAGCGTGGAAAGCCTTGCGACGTTGAAACCCGCCTTCGACCCGGCGAACGGTACCGTGACGGCGGGCACCTCTTCCGCCCTTTCCGACGGCGCCGCCGCTATGCTGGTGATGAGCGAATCCCGCGCCCGGGAGCTGGGCCTGACGCCGCGCGCGCGCATTCGTGCTATGGCGGTGGTCGGCTGCGATCCTTCAATCATGGGTTACGGCCCGGTTCCGGCTTCAAAGCTGGCGCTGAAGAAAGCGGGCCTTGCCGCCAGCGATATCGACCTTTTCGAGATGAACGAAGCGTTCGCCGCGCAGATCCTGCCATGCATTAAGGACCTGGGGTTGATGGAGCAGATAGACGAGAAGATAAACCTCAACGGCGGCGCCATCGCGCTGGGCCACCCGCTCGGCTGCTCCGGCGCGCGCATTAGCACCACGCTGATTAACCTGATGGAGCGACGCGACGCCCAGTTTGGCCTCGCCACCATGTGCATTGGTCTCGGTCAGGGCATCGCCACGGTATTTGAGCGAGTCTGAGTCATTTTCTGAGTTTAGTTGCCGTTCTTCCCGCCTGTCAGGGGCGGGTTTTTTCTTTTATACTCTCCCTGTTATGCTGCTTTTCTCGCCAGGAAGGCGTGGCTCTTAACAAAGGTATCCATCGTGAAAATCTTTTCGCTTCTCTTCTGCATTCTGGCTTTTCCTGTTTTTGCACAAACGGCCTCTACCGAGCTGACGCTGGTGCAGCGCTGTCTGGACGAGGCAAAAAAAGAGTTAAAAGAAAATCCAGAAGGGCTGACGGCGCTTAATGCGTTAAAAATTGTCCCGGATAGCGTTCAGGTAGAGCGGTACGACCGTAAGATTGGCCGTCAGCACATTGCCACGCAGTTAACCGCCACGCTGAGGAGCGCGACAAAACCGAGCGTCATGCTGTTGTGCTTGCTGGAAGAAGATAAGCCGCTGTTTACGTTTATCCGCTGAGGCAGACCCTCTCCCGCAAGAAGAGAGGGCCCGGGTGAAGCGCAAAAGTAATCAAATAAACGCGAATGCGTCGCCAAACAGACGATCTTCACGCGCGTTGCGCTCGTTGCAGAACAGATCGCGGGCGATTTTCGCCATTTCGAAGCGGCCAGCGATATAAATGTCATGTTCCGCCAGCGTACCGAAATCCTGCAAAACTGCCGTCAGCACAGTGCCGCTGCGCCCGCGCCACGCCTCTTCAGGCTGTTCCACTACCGGTTCCACACGAAGATTAGGATGGTTCACCGACAGGGCTTCCAGCTCCGGCAAATCATAAAGGTGTTTCTCTTCGCGCCCGCCCCAGTAAATCGTGATATCGCGGTTTGGGTTGCGCGCCAGCGCGGTCAGCAGAATTGAGCGTACGTAGGAGAAACCGGTGCCGCCGGCAATCAGGATCATGGGGCGATCTTCTTCGTCGCGCAGCCACGCTTCGCCGTGAGGAATATCTACTACGATTTCACGCTCTTTCAGGATGCGATCCATCACCGCCATCGCGTAGAGATTAAGCTCGGAGGCGCCGATATGCAGCTCAATAAAAGCGTGTTCATCGGGCGTGGAGGCCATGGAGAAGGGACGCTTATCCCGCTCGTCCATCACAACCATCAGGTACTGGCCCGCGCGAAAAGAAAACGGCGCTTCAGGCACTAAACGAACGCGATACACGGTATCCGTGATAGCTTCTACCGAGGTCACTTTACAGCTTAAGATTGTCATGCGTTCCCTCTGTCGGGTCAATAAGGCAAACCGCGACGGCGGCGCTTCAGGCGCCCTTACCGTCATTAAAAATGGCCAGCTCGTTCCAGATAGCGTCTATCCGCGCCGTGACCGCAGGATCTTTTTTAATGGGACGGCCCCACTCGCGCTGAGTCTCGCCGGGCCATTTATTGGTGGCGTCCAGTCCCATTTTTGAGCCAAGGCCGGAAACTGGCGATGCGAAATCCAGGTAATCAATTGGCGTGTTTTCCACCATTACCGTATCGCGCGCCGGATCCATACGCGTCGTGATAGCCCAGATAACATCGTTCCAGTCACGCGCGTTCACGTCGTCATCGCAGACGATAACAAACTTGGTATACATGAACTGCCGCAGGAATGACCAGACACCCATCATGACGCGTTTGGCGTGTCCGGCGTACTGCTTCTTAATGGTGACTACCGCAAGGCGATAAGAGCACCCTTCCGGCGGCAGATAAAAATCGACAATTTCCGGGAACTGCTTTTGCAGGATCGGTACGAACACTTCGTTCAGCGCCACGCCAAGCACCGCCGGTTCGTCTGGCGGACGGCCGGTATAGGTGGAGTGATAAATAGCGTCTTCGCGCTGCGTAATGTGCGTGACGGTAAAGACCGGGAAGTTGTCTATCTCATTGTAATAGCCGGTGTGATCGCCATAGGGTCCTTCCGGCGCCATTTCACCCGCTTCAATATAGCCTTCCAGCACGATTTCCGCGCTGGCAGGCACTTCGAGATCGTTAGAAAGACATTTTACCACTTCGGTTTTGGTGCCGCGCAGCAGCCCGGCGAAAGCGTATTCAGAAAGCGTATCCGGCACAGGCGTCACCGCGCCGAGGATGGTCGCCGGATCGGCGCCCAGCGCCACGGAAACCGGGAAGCGTTCGCCAGGGCGCGCCGCCTGCCACTCCTGGAAATCAAGCGCGCCACCGCGATGCGAGAGCCAGCGCATAATCAGCTTGTTTTTAGCAATCAACTGCTGACGATAAATGCCGAGGTTCTGTCGTTCTTTATGCGGGCCGCGCGTTACCGTCAGTCCCCAGGTGATCAACGGCGCAGCGTCTTCGGGCCAGCACTGCATGATGGGGATACGCGTCAGATCGACATCATCACCCTGAATGACCTTCTGCTGGCAAGGCGCGCCGCGCAGCCGTTTCGTCGGCATGTTAAGCACCTGCTTAAACTGCGGCAGCTTGTCGAACAGATCGCGAAATCCACGCGGCGGCTCCGGCTCTTTCAAAAAAGCGAGCAGCTTGCCCACTTCACGCAAAGCCGACACCTCTTCCTGCCCCATGCCCATCGCTACGCGCTTCGGCGTGCCAAAGAGATTGCACAGAACCGGCATGCTGTAACCCTTCGGATTTTCGAACAGCAAAGCGGGACCGCCAGCGCGCAATGTGCGGTCGGCGATTTCAGTCATCTCCAGGTGGGGATCGACGGAAAGCGAAATGCGTTTAAGTTCGCCCTGCTGCTCCAGCAGCGCAAGAAAGTCGCGTAGATCGTGATATTTCATGCAGTTATTCATGCCCTCGGGTTAAGCTCTCCATTATACGGCGTTCGCGGCGGCCACGCCGTAGTTTTGTTAAATTAACGTGAATCCAGGCCGCATGCCATTATGGCTTCCGTTATAATCACCTTAGCGATCCCTGAGTGGTTTTGTTATGCTTGCCCGCCCGGCAATAGGCAATAATAAGAAGAGTTATCATGCGATCCTGGTATCTACTGTACTGCAAACGAGGACAGCTTCAGCGTGCGCAAGAGCATCTTGAGCGCCAGCAGGTCAATTGCCTGACCCCCATGATTACGCTTGAAAAAATCGTGCGGGGAAAACGCGCTGCAGTCAGTGAGCCTCTGTTCCCGAACTATATGTTTGTGGAATTCGATCCGGAAGAGATTCATACCACGACTATCAGCGCGACTCGCGGCGTCAGCCATTTTGTTCGTTTTGGTTCGCAACCTGCCATGGTGCCGCTGACGGTGATTGAACAGCTGCAGAACTGCCAGCCAGAAGAGGTTACTGACCCGCAAACGCCATATGAAGGCGATAAAGTGGTGATTACCGAAGGCGCTTTTGAGGGACTGGAAGCGATTTTCACCGAGCCGGATGGCGAGACCCGCTCCATGCTGCTGCTTAATCTGCTTAACAAGCAGGTTCGGCAGAGCGTAAAAAACACCGATTTCCGTAAAATTTAATTCCCATCGGCCCGCGCATTGCGAGCCGATGCCGGTTATTAATGGGTCGCTTCGCCGACCACGCCGCCTGCGCCTGCGCCAACCGCAGCGCCTTTCAACACGCTTTTCCCTGTTGCCGCAGCGACTCCCGCACCCACTACCGCGCCAACAGCGCCGCCCTTACGCGCCGCTTTTCCTTTGTCGCCTTTTTTAAGCATTGCGCCCGCGCCTGCGCCAACCACAGCGCCGCCAACAGTGCTTTTAACGCTCTTGCCGGCAACCGCGCCCGCCGTGGCGCCCAGCACCGCGCCAGTAGCTGTTTTATCGATAGCCTGCGCCTGACCAGCCAGCGCCAGACAGAGAATGAACATTCCAGTGATTTTCTTTTGCATGATTTTTCCTTAACAAACCAGGTTACTGCCGGCGCCAAGGATATCACTGCGAAGAAACCGCCATTCTGACATCTGTGTATATTTCTGTACGGTTATGCCGCAACAGGATGGGAAAAAAACAGGCGCGCCGCATTTGCATCGGTTACCTGCTCCAGCCAGCGGGCATCCTCTCCACGCCAGGCGGCGACGCGTTCAAGGATATGCGGCAGATAGCAAGGCTCGTTACGCCATGAAGCGGGTTTAGGTGAGAGATCGCGCGGCAAAAGATAAGGCGCATCCGTTTCCAGCAGGAGTTTTTCGGCAGGAATAACCGGCAGCAGCTCGCGCAATGCCAGGCCGCGGCGCTCATCGCACACCCAGCCGGTAATCCCCAGATAGAGCCCGCGCGCCAGGCAATCTCTCGCTTCCTCTTCAGTGCCGGTAAAACAGTGCAGCACCGCGCCGGGGAGTTTATCAAGCCACGGGTCGAGCAAAGCGAGGAAACGCGCATGCGCATCGCGGCAGTGCATAAAAACCGGCATGCCGAGCTCAGCGGCTATCGCCAGTTGGGCGCTGAACGCGCGCTCCTGCGCTTCGGGCGTAGAAAAGTTACGGTTAAAATCGAGCCCGCATTCGCCAATCGCCACCACTTCCGGCTGGCGGGCAAGCTCACGCAACTGCTGAGCAGAAGCGTCATCCCACTGACTGCTGTCGTGAGGATGCACCCCTGCGGTGGACCAGCAACGCTCGTAGCGCTGCGCCAGCTGCTGCGCCTGGGCGCTTTCATGCAGATTCGTGCCGGTAAAAAGCAGGCCGTTCACCCCAGCCGCATGCGCGCGCGAAATGACTTCATCACGGTCTTTGGCGAACTGTGAGCTGGTGATGTTCAGTCCAATATCAAACATAGCGCTTCCCATATAAAAACCGCCCTGACGGGCGGTTATCACTTACTCTTGCGATTCTTCTTCCGAATTATCCGGGCGGCGTTTGCCGACATAGAATCTTGCGAAAAAGACGCCGACTTCAAACAGGCAGTACATCGGAATCGCCAGCAGCGTTTGTGAAAAGACATCCGGCGGCGTCAGCAGCATACCGATGACGAAAGCGCCGACCAGCACATACGGCCGCTTCGCCTTGAGATCTTCCGGTGTGGTTACGCCAAGCCAGCAGAGCAGCACAATGGCGACCGGCACCTCAAACGACACGCCGAAGGCCATAAACAGCGCCATCACGAAATCAAGATAACTGGTGATGTCTGTTGATACGACCACGCCCGCAGGCGCCGTTTTGGTTAAAAAGCCAAACGCCAGCGGGAAAACGACAAAGTAGGCAAACGCCATGCCGATATAAAAGAGCAGCGTGCTGGATACCAGCAGCGGCACGACCAGCCGACGTTCATGTTTGTACAGCGCCGGTGCGACAAAAGCCCATACCTGATAGAGAATAACCGGCGCCGACAGGATGACCGACACCATGATAGTAAGCTTGATAGGGGTAAAAAACGGCGAGGCCACATCGGTGGCGATCATGGTCGCGCCAAGCGGCATCTGAGAGATAAGCGGCGCGGCGACCAGCTGGTAAATATCGTTCGCGAAATAGACCAGCGCCAGGAAAATGACCAGTACCGCAATAATGCAGTTCAGCAGCCGCTTGCGCAGTTCAATCAGATGACTGATTAAGGGTTGGGTATCTTCAACAGCCATGTTCAGGGTTTATCACTCGTTGGGGAAGCCGGTTCCGGATTACGGGAGACTACGGGCTCAGCCTTTTTGACCTCCGGCGCGGGCTGCGGTTTCGCGGTCGACGCCTCGGCGCTGGCCGCTGGCTGAGCAGATTGCTCAGGCGCTGCGGCTGGCTTTTGCGCTGGCGCTTCGGCCTGATGCTCCGCCGAGCCCGGCGTAACGCCTTCATGGCTCGCTTCGTTGTCCTTCACCAGCGGATTGTGAATGGTGTGGGCCTCGTCACTCGCCTTCTCCGGGTCATTCGCGGTATAAGAGCGCTTCATGGCTTCCGCTGCATGACGCAGCTCATCCATCGACTCCTTCAGCTCTGGCGTCAGGTTATTAAGGCTCGCCTTTTCCACTTTCTTCAGGCTGTCCTGCAATTCCTGAATCTTCAGCTCCTGAGAAAGCTCATTTTGTACGGTAGTGGCCAGCGAGCGCAGCGCCCGGATCCAGCCCACCACCGTTTTCACCGCGACAGGCAAGCGTTGCGGCCCCAGTACAATGAGACCGATAACGAAGACCAGCAGCAGTTCACTAAAACCAATATCAAACACGAATTACACCTGCTCTTTATCGTGGCGTTTCGCCTCGTCTTTTTTAGCCTCATCAGGCTTATCAGCGATTGATTTCGCAGTGAAATCAGCATCCTGCTGGTGCGAGGTCTCTTTTTTGTCGTCATCGCTCATGGACTTTTTAAAGCCCTTGATCGATTCGCCCAGATCGGACCCCAGAGAGCGCAATTTTTTGGTGCCGAAAAGCAAAACGACGAGAACGGCAATAATTAACAATTGCCAGATACTGATGCCACCCATAAAAACCTCAGCTACTAATGAAGAAGTATCAGGCCGCATTATAAATCACGCGGCCATTCCATGACGATAAATTCAGCTCGATCGCCGCCAGCCGATAAGCCAGACGACAAGCCCTCCCGCCATCAGCCAGGCGGGCGTAAACTCCCAGTCGGGCCGGTTGATAAGCAGCAGCGTGCCGCTCAGCAACAGCGTAGCGCCCACCCCGAAAAGGTAACGCGACTGTCCCTGCCGAACGCGATGAGCGTGCAATTCATTGGCAATCTTATCAACGCTTTGTTGCAGTTGTTTGCCCTGACGCAAGCTGTTGTAAACCAGCTCCGGCAAATCGGGCAGTTTTTCCACCCAATAAGGGGATTTCTCTTTAACCGCGCGCACCAGAGCCGGGAAGCCCACCTGATCTTTGATCCAGGTTTCCAGAAAAGGTTTCGCCGTTTTCCATAAATCAAGCTGAGGATAAAGCTGACGCCCTACGCCTTCGATATAAAGCAGCGTTTTTTGCAACAACACTAACTGCGGCTGCACTTCCATATTGAAGCGGCGCGCCGTGTTAAAAAGGTTCAGCAGGACATGCCCGAACGAGATTTCGGCCAGCGGCTTTTCAAAAATCGGCTCGCAGACGGTACGGATGGCGAATTCGAACTCTTCAACGTTGGTATCGGGCGGCACCCAGCCGGAATCAACGTGTAGCTCCGCGACTTTACGGTAGTCACGGTTAAAGAAAGCGATAAAGTTTTCCGCCAGATAACGCTTATCTTCTTTGTTAAGCGAGCCCACAATGCCGCAGTCGATACCGATATATTGCGGGTCTTCCGGGTGGTCGTAGCTGACGAAAATATTGCCAGGGTGCATATCGCCATGGAAGAAGCTGTCGCGAAATACCTGGGTGAAGAAGACGCGCACGCCGCGCTCAGCCAGCAGTTTCAGGTTGGTGCCGTTTTTCTCAAGCGCTGCTACATCAGAAACTGGAATGCCGTAAATACGCTCCATGACCAGCATGTTCTGACTGCAATAGTCGGAGTAAACCTCCGGCACGTACAGCATTTTGCTATTTTCAAAGTTACGGCGCAGCTGAATGGCATTAGCCGCCTCTCTTAGCAGATCCAGCTCATCAATCAGCGTTTTTTCATATTCGCGCACCACTTCCAGCGGGCGCAAACGGCGGCCATCCGGCATCAGACGCGGCACCCAGCGGGCGAGCCGGTAGATGAGCTTCATGTCCGCCTGGATAACCGGCAGGATATCCGGACGGATAACTTTGATGACCACCTCTTTCCCGTTCTCTTTCAGCCGGGCGGTATGCACTTGCGCAATCGAGGCGGAGGCCAGTGGTTTGATGTCGAAGTCGTCAAACCAGGTTTCGACAGGAATATCGCCCATCGCCTTTTCGATTTGCCGTTTCGCCAGCACGCCGTCAAACGGGGCCACGCGGTCCTGCAACAGCGCCAGTTGATCGGCTATCTGCGGCGGGAAAAGATCGCGGCGGGTTGACAACATCTGACCAAATTTAATCCAGACCGGACCAAGCTCCTGTAAAGCCAGACGCAGACGCTCGCCCAGTTCTTTATCTTTATGCCGGTTAGGCATCCAGAACAGCCCGCGTCGCCAAAGGCGCAGCGGCAGCGTGATACGCATACGGGGAATGAGCTCATCAAGCCCATAGCTTAGAAAGGTCTGAATGATGAAATAAAGGCGCCGAATTTCACCTGGCGTCATTTGCCCTCCAGTTTATTCAGCCGTTTGGTTAATGCTTCTACAGAGCGCTCAATCGCCGAGATCTCCTCAGAAAACCAGGCGACTTCAAGCCTTCCCGGCGCCACTCGCCACTCTTCAGTCAAGGCCTCAGCCAGGTACTGCTGGTTGCGGATAACGCTTTTCTTTAGCAATGAACCGCCACGGCGCACTACCTTGCTGATCCCTTCAGCGGCGATATCGCCCGTATAGGGTGCAAGCACCTCCGCGGGATCAAACTCGGCTAAATCCAGCAGCGCGACAAAATTTTGCACCACCTGCAGGTCACCCTGCACTTCCAGTTCGCCGCTGCGAATAAGCGAGGTGAGCTGCTGTCTGTCCTGCAATTTAGGCAGCACTGAAAGCCGGGTAATTACCGAGCAGTCCGCCTCGCCTTCCCACTGGCTCAGCACATCCAGTTGCTTTTCACTAAAAGAGAGCACCAGCGGCGCGGAAAACTCTTTTAGCACTACCCGCAACACTTTTCCCTGTAAGCGCTGGCGCGGCCCTTTCAGCGCCGGCTCGCGATAGAGGAATGTGTTAAGCACGCCCTCTATGCCTGCCGTAATAAGGGGTGTGAACGGCATCCGCCACCTCCTGTCAGAACTTGTAGCCGCGATGCAGCGCCACGATGCCGCCGGTCATGTTGTAATAGTTCACGCTTTCAAAACCGGCGTCTTCCATCATCGCTTTCAGCGTATCCTGATCCGGATGCATGCGGATAGATTCGGCCAGATAACGGTAGCTCTCCGCATCATTCGCCACCATCTCGCCTACGCGCGGCAATACGTGGAAAGAGTAAGCGTCATAGGCTTTGCTGAGCGGCTCAATGGTCGGCTTGGAGAACTCCAGCACCAGCAGGCGGCCGCCCGGCTTCAGCACGCGGAACATGGAGCGCAGCGCTTTTTCTTTGTCGGTAACGTTACGCAAACCAAAAGAGATGGTGATGCAGTCGAAAGTGTTATCAGGAAAAGGCAGCGCTTCGGCGTTCGCCTGCACATACTCGACATTGCCGACCACGCCGGTGTTGCGCAGCTTTTCGCGGCCCATTTTCAGCATGGAGTCGTTGATATCCGCCAGCACCACCCGGCCGCTCTCGCCAACCAGACGGGAGAATTTAGCGGTCAGGTCGCCGGTGCCGCCCGCGAGATCCAGCACGCTTTGCCCACGACGTACGCCGCTGCAGTCGATAGTGAAGCGCTTCCACAGACGATGAATGCCAAAAGACATCAGGTCGTTCATGATGTCGTATTTTGCGGCCACAGAATGAAACACCTGCGCGACTTTATCGGCTTTTTCCGTTTTCGCTACAGTCTGGAAGCCAAAGTGCGTTGTTTCTTGTGAATCTTCAACCATCTCAGTGCCTGCTTATCAAGAAAATGTTCGTGAAGTGTAACAGATTGGGCGCGATTGCCCTATGATTCAAGGCCATCGCGTAGCGCCGTCTTAGCCTTCGCCCGCGGCGCGGTATGAAGTTAAGCTATTGTCATTTATAGCGTCCTTTGACGCATTCTGCCCATCCGGCAGCGGCCACGCTTCCTCTTCCTGACGGGCCTGTTCCACTAAATCCGGATTAATCTCGCGCTTAATTTCCACGCCCAGCGCGCGAAACGCTTCGGCCTGCACCAGCAGGTTGCCGCGCCCGGAAGCCAGCTTTTTCATCGCCTGCCGGTAGCTGTCGCCTGCCTTATCGATACATTGACCGATGGCGGTCATGTCATCCACGAACAGACGCATTTTGTCGTACAGCCGGCTGGCGCGTTCGGCGATGTGCTGAGCGTTTCGGCTCTGATGCTCATAGCGCCAGAGGTTAGAGATAGTGCGCAGCGCCACCAGCAGCGTGGTTGGGCTGACGAGCATAATGTTATTTTTCAGCGCCTCGTTGATGATTTCCGGCTGCCGATCGATAGCCAGTAAAAAGGCGGGTTCGACGGGAATAAACATCAATACATAGTCGAGCGTGCGCAGCCCCGGCAGTTGCTGGTAATCCTTACGTCCCAGCAGGCGGATATGGTTGCGGATAGAGGCGATGTGCTCGTTAAGCGCCAGGTCGCGGGTATAGTCATCTTCCGCGTTGAAGTAACGCTCATAGGCCACCAGCGTCATTTTGGCGTCGATGACGACATCTTTGCCTTGCGGCAGCCTCACAATGACATCCGGCTGCATGCGGCTGCGGTCGGCAAGCTGGATATTGACCTGCGTTTCGTACTCGTGCCCTTCGCGCAGGCCAGAAGCCTCCAGCACCCGAGCCAGCACCACTTCGCCCCAGTTGCCCTGGGCTTTGTTGTCGCCCTTCAGCGCACGAGTAAGGTTAATCGCCTCCTGGGCCATTTGCGCGTTCAGCTGTTGCAGGTTGCGGATTTCATGCGCCAGCGTATGGCGCTCTCGCGCCTCCTGGCCGAAGCTCTCCTGTACCTGGCGGCGAAAACCGTCGAGCTGCTCGCGCAGCGGCGTTAACAACCCGTTCAGACTCTGGCGGTTCTGCTCTTCAACCCGCCGGTTGCTCTGCTCAAAAATCCGATTGGCGAGATTTTCAAACTGCTCGCTCAGGCGCTGCTCGCTGTTCATCATCTGGCGCAGCTTCTCTTCGGCGTGCAGTTGGGTGGATTCAAGACGGGTAGTGACTTCGCGCAGGTCAGACTCCAGCGAGCTGTTAATTTCCCGCAGGCTGCGCAGTTCATTGTTGAGAAGTTCGCATTCGTCACGCCAGTGTAAGCTCTGTTCAAGCGAGGCTTTGGCGGCGCTCAGTTCGCCGTAAATATCGCGCTGTTCCGCCAGCAACTCCGCCTTTAGCTGCGCCGCCCGCTGGCTTGCTAACAGCCACCCTACCAGCACGCCCGCCAGAGCGATTATCGCCAACAAAATGTATGAGCTTTCCACAACGCCTCCTGCCTGAACTGCAACGCATGCCAGCAGCGATTGTGCTGTACAGATGTCCAGACGGGAAGCGTTTTTCGGTGAGGAGCGTAATTCCTGCGAGGAATTACGCAAAAAGGCCGGAGGGAGCCGGCCTTTGCAGGGTTAGATCAAGCGGCGCGCCGCTTCGACCACGATTTTCACGGCGTGGCTTTCGGTCTGCTTCATGGTTTCCGCGTTGGGGATTTCCTGCTGGGTGCGGTTGACGATAACGCCCGCCACCATGCCTGCGCGCAGCCCCTGACTTGAACACATGGTCAGCAGCGTGGCGGATTCCATTTCATAGTTCATCACGCCCATCGCCTGCCACTCTTCCATAGAACCTTTGAAGCGGCTGACCACCCGGCCGGAAAAGGTGTCGTAACGCTCCTGGCCCGGGTAGAAGGTATCAGAAGAGGCGGTCACGCCCACATGCGTCGTCGCGCCAACAGATTTTGCCGCTTCAACTAACGCTGTGGTACAAGCGAAGTCTGCCACCGCCGGGTATTCCATCGGCGCGAAATGCAGGCTCGCGCCGTCCAGGCGTACGGAGGCCGTCGTGACCAGCACATCGCCTACGTTGATGTGCGGCTGGATGGCGCCAGTCGTGCCGATGCGCAGGAAAGTCCGAATGCCCAGCTGCGCCAGTTCTTCCACAGCGATTGAGGTTGACGGGCCGCCGATGCCGGTGGAGCAAACAATGACGGGCTTGCCGTCCAGCTCAGCGCGCCAGGTAGTGAACTCACGGTGCGAGGCGAGCTTAACCGGGTTCTCCATCAGCGCAGCGATTTTTTCCACGCGCTCCGGGTCGCCGGGCACGATAGCAAGCGTGGCCCCCTGCAAATCATTTTTGGTAAGGCCAAGATGAAAAACGTCAGACCTGGACATAAAAGACTCCTCTGTAGGTCGGTGGGTCAGAAGAAGCAAAACGGTACTTTACAGAAGCCGCTCGCGCTTTTTCGTGACAGGATTCACTTTGATATAAACAGTTTGCATTATTTTTCCATTAATTAGTGATGCAAATCACACTTTACTGCTTGTAATGATAACTTTCGCTTTCGTACAGCGCGTTTTTGTTCAACGGTGAATTTACCATCGCACGCTATAGTTATCGGATGCGCTAAAAAGGGTACGGAGAATGCCATGACCAGTAACACAATAACCGACAACAAACCGGGTTTCGCCCCGTCCGTTTCTCCCGTTGCTTCAACGGTAGTCCAGACGCCAGAAGACGCCATTCTGGCCGGTGAAACCTCCATTCCTTCACAGGGCGATAATATGCCCGCTTATCACGCCCGCCCGAAAAACGCCGATGGCCCGCTGCCGGTAGTTATCGTGGTGCAGGAAATTTTTGGCGTGCATGAACATATCCGCGATATCTGTCGTCGTCTGGCGCTTGAGGGGTATCTGGCCGTGGCGCCGGAACTCTACTTCCGCCAGGGCGATCCTAACGATTACAACGATATCTCTTCTCTGCTCAGCAATCTGGTTTCTAAAGTGCCGGACGCGCAGGTGCTGGCGGATCTCGATCACGTCGCCAACTGGGCGGCGCGCAACGGCGGCGACGCGCATCGCCTGCTGCTCACCGGCTTCTGCTGGGGCGGGCGCATTAGCTGGCTCTACGCTGCGCACAATCCGCAGCTTAAAGCCGCCGTCGCCTGGTATGGCAAACTGCTGGGCGATAAAACGCTGAATTCGCCGAAACACCCGGTGGATGTGGCGACAGACTTGAACGCGCCTGTTTTAGGGCTGTATGGCGCGCAGGACACCGGCATTCCGCTGGACACGGTGGAAACCATGCGTCAGGCGCTGCGGGCGGCTAACGCCACTGCGGAAATCGTGGTGTATCCGGAAGCGGGACATGCGTTTAACGCCGATTATCGCCCGAGCTACCATGCCGAGTCGGCAAAGGATGGCTGGCAACGAATGCTGGCGTGGTTTGCGCGCTACGGCGCGAAAAAAGGATAAAAAAATCGCCCGGTTTTGCCGGGCGATTTTATTTTCAGACTGCCGCTCAGGGCTGGCGACAGCTCCGTTACCTCTCTACGACGCGCGAGTTTGCAGGGCGGGTCAACCTCCCTCCCCGGCCCCGACGAAACCTTACGCCTGACGCAGGTTTTGCGCCGCTTTTACCATATTGGCGAGCGCTGCGCGGGTTTCCGGCCAGCCGCGGGTTTTCAGGCCGCAGTCCGGGTTAACCCACAGACGATCCTGCGGCACGCGCTGGGCGGCTTTCTTCAGCAGCGCCTCAATCCATTCCACGCTCGGTACGTTCGGCGAGTGAATGTCATACACGCCCGGCCCGATTTCGTTCGGGTATTCGAACTCTTCAAACGACTCCAGCAGCTCCATATCCGAACGCGAGGTTTCAATGGTGATAACGTCCGCATCCAGCGCAGCGATGGAGTCCATGATGTCGTTGAACTCGCAGTAGCACATATGGGTGTGGATCTGGGTTTCATCTTTTGCCACGGCGGCGTTCAGGCGGAACGCTTCCACCGCCCACGCCAGGTAGGCCTGCCAGTCGCTGCGCTTGAGCGGCAACCCTTCGCGCAGCGCCGGTTCGTCAATCTGGATGATGCCGATGCCCGCCGCTTCCAGATCCGCCACTTCGTCGCGCAGCGCCAGCGCAATCTGCTTCGCGATGGTTTCGCGGGAGACATCTTCACGCGGGAAAGACCAGCAAAGGATTGTCACCGGCCCGGTCAGCATGCCTTTTACCGGTTTGTCGGTCAGCGACTGGGCGTATTTCGCCCATTCAACGGTAATCGGCTCCGGGCGGCTCACATCGCCAATCACTACCGGCGGCTTCACGCAGCGGGAGCCATAGCTCTGCACCCAACCGTTTTGCGTGAAGACGAAGCCATCCAGATGCTCGCCGAAATATTCCACCATGTCGTTGCGCTCAGCCTCGCCATGCACCAGCACGTCCAGCCCCAGGCGCTCCTGCTCGACAATCGCCTGCTTGATATGCTCTGCAATGCCGGTGCGGTAGTGATTTGCATCCAGGTTCCCCTTTTTGAAATCCAGGCGCAGGCCGCGGATTTCGGTAGTTTGCGGGAAGGAGCCAATGGTGGTGGTCGGCCAGGCGGGTAGCTTAAAGCGAGCGCGCTGGGCTTCGGCGCGAATCGGATAAGCATGGGCGCGCTGGCTATCCTGCGCGGTGATGGCGGCAAGGCGTTTGCCTACGGCGGCGTTATGCACCCGCGCCGAGTGGCGACGGGCCTGAATCGGCGCGCTCCACTGGTCGATTTTCGCGGTATCGCCATTGTTCAGCGCGTCGCGCAGCAGCGCCAGCTCCTGGCATTTTTGCAGCGCGAAGGCGAACCAGCTTTTCACCTCATCATCCAGACGGGTTTCCACGCTCAGATCGATAGGGCTGTGCAGCAGCGAACAGGACGATCCGATCCACAGCTCGCGCTTGCCTGCCAGATCCTTAAGCTGCGCATATTTTTCTGCAAGATCCGCGCGCCAGACGTTGCGGCCATTCACAACACCTGCAGAAAGCAGCCATTCGGCAGGCAGACGGCGATGCAGTTCGTTAACGTCATCTTTGCCGTGAACCAGGTCCACGTGCAGCCCCTGCACCGGCAGCGCGGCAATAGTGTCCAGGTTTTCCGACACGCCTTCAAAGTAAGTGGTCAGCAGCAGTTTGATCTGGCCGGCAAGTGCTTCATAAGCCGGTTTGAACGCATCCAGCCACGCCTGCGGCAGCTCCAGCACCAGCGCCGGCTCGTCAATCTGCACCCACTGAATGCCGCGTTTCGCCAGTTCCGCCAGCACCTGCTGATAAACCGGCAGGATGTCGTTCAGAAGCGAAAGGCGGTCGAACGGTTCGCCTTTCACTTTACCCAGCCACAGGTAAGTCACCGGACCGAGCAGTACAGGCTTCACGTGGTGGCCCAACGCCAGCGCTTCGTCCACTTCCTCAATCAGCTGCGTCCAGGTCAGTTTAAACTGCTGGCCTTTCGTGAACTCCGGCACCATGTAGTGATAGTTGGTGTTAAACCACTTGGTCATTTCCGCGGCGGCGGCAGGTTCGCCGGTTGGCGCGCGGCCGCGGCCAATACGAAACAGGGTGTCGATATCCACCGAGCCGTCCGCGTTCTGATGACGAGCCGGCACATTGCCAAGCAGCAGGCTGGTGGTCAGAACATGGTCGTACCAGGCGAAGTCCCCTACCGGCAGCAAATCAATGCCCGCCGCCTTTTGTTGTTCCCAGTGGCGTGCGCGCAGCTCGCGGCCCACCGCCAGTAACTCTTCACGGCTGGAATTGCCCGCCCAGTAGCTTTCCTGCGCTTTTTTCAGTTCGCGACGCAGGCCGACGCGAGGGAATCCGAGGGTGTGGTTATGGATAGTCATGATGTTCTGCCTCTCTTAAGAATGAATCCCGTGCCAGGAGATGAATCTGTTCGTCTGTTCTTCTTAATCCGTATGCTTTTCGGATCCGCCCCCGAAGGGGCTAACTCTAAATAATTCGGCTTGCAGAAAGGCGGCGACGCAGCGAGTCCCAGGAGCTTACTCCAGTAAGTGACTGGGGCGAGCAAGGAAAGCCAACGCATCTGCAAGTCGAATTATGACGAGTTTGGACGTCCAGATGTTTACACATCCATAATCCGCAGGTACTGTATATTCCTCAAGCGCAAATTCCTCATGGCGAAGTGAAGGACTTTCATGATCGAAATTAAACACCTGCGAACGCTCCAGGCGCTGCGAAACTGCGGCTCTCTGGCGGCGGCGGCGGCCTCGCTGCATCAGACGCAATCCGCCCTCTCTCATCAGTTCAGCGATCTTGAACAGCGGCTCGGTTTTCGGCTGTTTGTGCGTAAAAGCCAGCCGCTGCGCTTTACGCCGCAGGGCGAAATCCTGCTGCAGCTGGCCGAGCAGGTTCTGCCGCAGATTGGCCGGGCGCTGCAGGCGTGCAACGAGCCTCAGCAGACGAAGCTTCGCATCGCCATTGAGTGCCACAGCTGCATCCAGTGGCTGACCCCGGCGCTTGAGAATTTCCGCCGCCAGTGGCCGCAGGTGGAGATGGATTTTAAATCGGGCGTGACGTTCGACCCGCAGCCTGCGCTGCAACAGGGCGAACTGGACCTGGTGCTGACTTCCGACATTCTGCCGCGCAGCGGTCTGCACTATTCGCCGATGTTTGATTTTGAAGTGCGCCTGGTGCTGGCGACCGATCACCCGCTTGCCGCCAAAACCCGCATCGCGCCGGAGGATTTTTCCGGGGAGACGCTGCTGATTTATCCGGTGCAGCGCAGTCGTCTGGACGTGTGGCGGCATTTTCTGCAACCGGCAGGCGTCAGTCCTTCGCTCAAGAGCGTGGATAACACGCTGCTGCTGATTCAGATGGTGTCGGCGCGCATGGGCATCGCCGCGTTGCCGCACTGGGTGGTAGAGAGTTTTGAGCGCCAGGGCCTGGTGGTGACCAAAACCCTGGGCGAAGGCTTATGGAGCCGGCTGTACGCCGCAGTGCGCGACGGCGAACAGCGTCAGCCGGTGACGGAGGCGTTTATTCGCTCGGCGCGTCAGCACGCCTGCGATCATCTGCCGTTTGTGAAGAGCGCGGAGCGACCCAGCGTCGATGGACCCACAGCGAGGCCATTATCACCGTACCCCCAATAATAAAACTCGGCCAGTGGGGCTGCTCCTGCCAGATGGCGAGGTTAACCAGCAGCCCGGCCGGGACGTGAACGTTATTCATAATGCCGAGCGTGCCCGCATCAACCTGCGTGGCGCCGTAGTTCCACATAAAATAGCCCAACCCTGAAGCCGCCACGCCAAGCCACACCAGAATGCCCCATTGCAACGTTGTGGTGGGCAGCTTCTGCGGGTTGCCTATGGTAAACCAGGCGACGACCGCCACCAGAAACGCCCCCAGATAGAACCAGGAAAAGGCGGTGTGCTGCGGCATCGGACGCGTCTCCATCAGCCGCTTATACCCCACCATGCCGATGGCGAAGCTGATGTTCGCCAGCTGCACTAACAGCAGCCCGGTCCAGAAGTGATCGCTGACTTTGTCGTAGCGAATAATCGCGGCGCCCATGACCGCAAGCAATGCGCTCAGGGCGTAACCCCAGCGAAGCGGGCGCTTGCTCAGTAAGTCGTAAATCATCGTGATATAGAGCGGCGTGAATACCGTAAACAGCAGAAATTCCGACACGGTGAGGTAAAGGTAAGCGCGAAAGCTGAACAAATACATCACGCCAAGCTGCAACGCGCCCACCAGCATATAGAGGCTGAGCGTTTTTATGCTCTGACCGCGGGTGCGCAGAAACGGCAGAAAGACCAGCGCCGCCAGCCCCACGCGCATCAGCACGGAAAAGGTGCTGTCGACATGTCCTGCCAGATATTCGCCAATCAGGCTAAAAGAGAAAGCCCACAGAATGGTGGTGATAATCAGTAACGCCATAGCACCTGTCCCACAAAAAAAGAGAGCGCAATTGTAGCGAAGGTGCTGGCGAAAAGTTGCACTATTTGGTTGACGAGTGGTCACAATGCAACCACTCGTTATCGTGCCCGTTAGTCGAGGAAAAGCTTACGCAGGTAGCGCGGCACTGCGTTGTCGCCGTTAGTGCCAATGACTTCCAGTTCGGGCAGCAGATCTTTAAGGCGCTGATGCGCGTTGCCCATAATGCAGCCCTTGCCAGCCATAGAGAGCATTTCCGCGTCGTTCATGCCGTCGCCGAAGGCGATGCACGCTTTCAGGCCATAGCCCATCGCTTTCGACACCGCTTCCAGCGCATGCCCTTTCGATACGCCGCCGGCCATTACTTCCAGGCAGGTCAGCGTAGAGAAACTGACGTTGACGCGATCGCCCCAGCGGGCGTTAATGGCCTGCTCCAGCGGCAGCAGCTTTTCATGCACATCGCAGGTGAAGAAGACTTTGCTCACCCCCTGCGGCTCCAGCAGGCCCGGCTCATACAGCGAATAATTAAACACCGCCTCTTTGAAATACTTCATCTCATCTGGTCGGTGACGGTTCATAAACCACTCATCATCGCGGTAGACGTTGGTGATGATGTCGGGGTTGTTGTGCATCACGCCAAACAGATCGGCGGCGATATCTGCGTCGAGGTTATGGGCGAAGACCAGATTGCCGTCAGTATCATGCACTCGCGCGCCGTTAGAGGTGATCATATACGCCTTGATCTCAAGGCCGTCGCGGATTTGCCCCACATCAACATGATGGCGTCCCGTGGCGAAAACGAAGTGTACGCCCCGGGCGGTCAGCAGCCTGAGCGTCTCTTTGGCGTAAGGGGAAAGCGTGTGGTCCGGAGAAAGTAATGTGCCGTCTAAGTCAGACGCGACAACATGGTACATAGGATGAATTTAACCTCAGGTAAAGCGACAAGAAGGCTGGCCGCGGTAATCAGTTATGCGCATCGAAAAAATCAACGATGGCAGTCAGGGCTTCGGCGCGCATGCTGTCCTTTTCAAACAGGATCTCATGGTACGCGCCTTTTATGACGTAAGGTTTATCCCCCCAACAGGGATGGCCCGCCGCAGCGCGAAGTTCGCAGAAACGATCGTGAGCGCGGTTATCCACCACTCTTTCCGCTTCCGCCTGGAGTAACAATAGCGGCGTAGTGACGGCAGTGGCCCCTGCCAGCACCTGTTCTCCTGCAAGGATGCCTTCCCGCACCCAGTGATACGTCGGTCCGCCCACCCGTAAGTCCGGGTCGTCGGCATAAAACCGCAGGTTACGGCGATAACGCTCCGGACTGTGTGTCAGCACGTTGAGACTAAAGGGCAATGCGCGCCAGCGCCCGGTGCCGATAGCGTAGCCATCGCGCAGTTTCGGGTAGCCTTCGGCCCAGTCCAGTATCGAGCGCAGCATCCAGTCCGGCAGGCGGATAGTAATGCCGAACATCGGCGCGCAGAGCGCCACGGCGTCAAACGCCTGCGGCTGGCGCTGTAAAAACAGCGTGGTAATAGCGCCGCCCATCGAATGCGCCAGCACGTAGCGCTTACGCCACGGCCCGCTCGCCACCTCCTGCTGCCAGAACCGCTCCAGGTCGTCGACATAATCGCTGAAATTCACCACATGGCCGCGGTGCGTATCTTCCAGCAGTCGGCCGGAACGCCCCTGCCCGCGGTGGTCGATGATTAACACATCGAACCCGCAGTAGAAGAGATCGTAAGCCAGTTCGGCATACTTTACATAGCTTTCGATGCGGCCCGGACAGACGACGATGACCCGGTCATTGCCGGGGGCGCAAAACCGTACGAAGCGCACCGGCACGTCGTCCACGCCCATAAATTCATCTTCATCGCGCTGCTGCCAGAAATCCGTAAGCGGCCCCATCGTGAAGGCCGCAAAGGCGTTTTCCCGCCTGAACCATCCGTTTTTGTGCTTATGCATCGGTTGCCTGCCCTGTGCGAACGCCAAAAAATGCTTTTTTTGTGACTCGTAGCACAACCCTCTACATTAGCGTATTGTGGCATAAAAGTGCGCAGCCAGGGAATTTCACATGACCTTCGAATGGTGGTTTACCTATCTTCTTACCACGCTGATTTTAAGCCTTTCTCCGGGTTCCGGGGCGATTAATACCATGAGCACCGCCATCAGCCACGGCTACCGCGGCGCGGCGGCGTCCATCACCGGGCTACAGCTCGGCCTGGCGATTCATATCGTGCTGGTGGGCGTGGGCTTAGGCGCGCTGTTCTCCCGCTCGCTGCTGGCTTTTGAGATCTTAAAGTGGGCAGGCGCGGCCTATCTTATCTGGCTTGGCATCCAGCAGTGGCGCGCCGCCGGCGCCATCGACTTAAACGCCGTCGCGCAAAGCCAGCCGCGCCGCCGTCTGTTTAAGCGCGCGGTCTTTGTGAATCTCACCAACCCGAAGAGCATCGTTTTTCTCGCCGCGCTTTTTCCGCAGTTTATCGCGCCGCATCAGCCGCAGGCGATGCAGTATCTGATCCTCGGCGTAACAACTGTGGTGGTGGATATCGTGGTGATGATTGGTTATGCGACCCTTGCGACGCGCATCGCGCTGTGGATCAAAGGGCCTCGCCAGATGAAGGCCCTGAATCGCCTGTTCGGCTCGCTGTTTATGCTGGTGGGCGCGCTGCTTGCCGCCGCGCGCCAGGCGTAATTAGCGGGAGATAATCAGATGGATGCCGAAGCCGGCGAAGAGCGCGCCGGCCATGCCGTCTATCCACTTCGCCAGTCGTTGATAACCGCGGCGCATGGCGGGCAATGCGAAAAGGCTTGCCACGACCGCGAACCAGGCGAACGTTTCCAGCGCTATCAGCACGAAAATCCCCATCCGCTCATGCGAGCCCACGCTGTCGCCGACAAACAGCGAGAAGACGCTGCCGAAGTAAATAATCGCTTTCGGGTTCGCCAGGTTGGTCAGTAAGCCTTTCACAAAACTGCGCCCGCCGCGCGCCAGCTCAACCTCCGGCGTCTCAGTGGAAGGCTCGCCCTTCTTCAGCGCGCCGCGCAGCATCTGGTAGCCCATCCAGCAGAGATAAAGCCCGCCGCCCACCATGATCGCGGTATGCAGCCAGGCCATTTTTTCGAGGATCAAGTGCAGGCCGAGCAGCGCCACGCCCGCCCAGATCATGACGCCGAAAGTAATGCCGAGCACGCCCATCATCGCTTCCTTACGAGAGCGGCTTACCGCCGTTTGCGAAACAAAGAAGAAATCGGGACCGGGGCTCATCAGCGCCACCAGGTGCACCAGCGCCACGGTCAGAAAAAGCATCAGCATAAGAAAGTACTCGTGAGAAAATTCGCAGAAGAATTATCCTGCCACGTTCAGGCAGGCGTGGCTATTGACGATTACTCATCGTCGCCGTCGACATGGCTGCGGATAAGCGCCATAAATTCGCGGCCAAAACGCTCCAGCTTGCGGGTGCCCACACCGTTGATGCCCAGCATTTCGCCAGGGCTAAGCGGCATCTGCTCCGCCATTTCTATCAGCGTGGCGTCGTTGAACACCACGTAAGGCGGAATATTCTCTTCATCGGCGATGGCTTTACGCAGCTTGCGCAGTTTAGCGAATAGCTTGCGGTCATAGTTGCCGCCGTAAGATTTCTGCGCCACGCGCGGTTTAAGGGCGGCGACGCGCGGCACCGCCAGCATCAGCGGCGCTTCACCGCGCAGAAACGGACGCGCCGCTTCAGTAAGTTGCAGCGCGGAGTGCGCGGCGATGTTTTGCGTCACTACGCCGAGATGAATAAGCTGGCGGATAACGCTGACCCAGTGCTCATGGCTCTGATCGCGGCCAATACCGTACACCTTCAGCTTGTCGTGCCCCAGTTCGCGAATGCGCTGGTTGTTCGCCCCGCGCAGCACTTCCACCACATAACCCATACCGAAGCGCTGGTTAACGCGCGCAATCGTTGAGAGCGCCTTTTGCGCGTCCAGCAGGCCGTCGTAACGGCGCGGCGGGTCGAGGCAGATATCGCAGTTGCCGCAGGGCTGCTGGCGCCCTTCGCCGAAATAGTTAAGCAGCACCAGACGGCGGCAGGTTTGCGCTTCAGCGAAGGCGCCCATGGCGTTGAGCTTATGGCGCTCAATATCCTGCAGCTGCCCGGGCTGTTTTTCTTCAAGGCATTTGCGCAGCCAGGCCATGTCCGCCGGGTCGTAAAACAGCATCGCTTCGGCGGGCAGGCCGTCGCGCCCGGCGCGCCCGGTTTCCTGATAATAAGACTCGATATTGCGCGGAATGTCGAAATGCACCACAAAGCGCACGTTGGGCTTGTTGATGCCCATACCGAACGCGACCGTCGCCACCACGATTTGCAAATCGTCGCGCTGGAATTTCTCCTGCACCTCGGCGCGAACCTGCGGCTCCAGCCCGGCGTGGTACGCCCCTGCGCTGATGCCTTTGCTTTGCAGGCGCGCAGCGGTGTCTTCCACCTTTGCGCGGCTGTTGCAGTAGATAATGCCTGACTTGCCTCGCTGCTCCTGCACGTAGCGCATAAGCTGGTCGAGCGGCTTGAATTTCTCCATTAGCATGTAACGGATATTCGGCCGGTCAAAGCTGCTGATTTGAATCAGCGGGTCCTGCAGGCCGAGCAGACGCACGATATCAAGGCGCGTGGTGTCGTCAGCCGTGGCGGTCAGAGCGATAAACGGCACCTGCGGCAGATGCTGGCGCAACTGGCCGAGCGCCGCATATTCCGGGCGGAAATCGTGCCCCCACTGAGAAATACAGTGCGCTTCGTCCACGGCAATCATAGAGAGCGGCCAGCGGCTAATCTGGTCGATGAAGTTATCCATCATCAGCCGCTCTGGGGCGATATAAAGCAGGCGAACCTGGCCGGTACGACAGCCAGCAATAACCTCAAGCTGCTGATCGCGGCTTTGGGTTGAGTTAAGACAGGCGGCCGCCACGCCGTTGGCGAGCAGCTGGTCGACCTGGTCTTTCATCAGCGAGATAAGTGGAGAGACGACGACGGTCAGCCCCTCTTTCACCAGCGCGGGGATCTGATAGCACAGCGATTTACCGCCGCCTGTGGGCATTACCACCAGGCAATCGCGACCTTCCAGCACCGTATTGATGATGGTTTCCTGGCCCGGGCGAAACTGCTGATAGCCGAAGGTTTCTTGTAAAACCTGCTTCGCCAGCGATTCCTGATTATAAACTTCCGCCTGCGCCACGCTCACTCCACCTGCTGAAAAGAAAACAGGCGCTATTTTCAGCGCCTGCGTCGGAAACTGCAATGCTTTAGAAAAGATCGTTAAGCATAACCCCAAAGCCAAAGCGCGTCTGGTTAAAGTTGTAATCGATTAACGATTCGCCGTAACCGCTGTAAAGCTGGGTATACAGACGGACATGCTTAGTCACCGGGTAGCTAAAGCCCAGCTCGGCGCCGCCGTAGCCTGTGTTCCAGTTATATTGGCCCCTCAGGCTCCAGATAGCCTCGCCCCACTGATAACCCACTTTGAGCTGGTAATAGCCCATGTATTTGGTGATATCCGGGTTATCGTCGGTATTGCCCAGCACATACCAGGGCTTTGCTTCCACCAGCCAGTTGCCGTTTTGCGCCATCAGGCGGGCGTAAGCGCGGTTCCAGCTGCGGGAAGTAGGGTCAGAGCGGCCGTTCGAGTTATGGTTATAGCCGAACTCTACGTCGCGTAGCGTCCAACCGCCGAAGCTGTAATCGGTGGCAAAGCCAAGAAACAGCTGCGGCTCATAGTTCGTTTCACGAAACGGAGAGGATTCGCCGCTATTGGAAAGCTGCCACCAGGAGCGCTGAGTGTAAGAGGCGCCGAGCACGGAGTTATCGCCCAGAATACCGCGCCAGAGCGGGAAGGCGAGGCTTATCTGGAATTTCACCTCATCCTTACGCGCATTATCAGACCAGTTATAGGACTGGATCGCCTCTTTATTCAGATCGTCCGTTACCGTATAGAGCAGATAATTGCTCTCGTACGGATAAAGCGTGAAAGGGTTATCGTGCTCCTGAAGCAGGTTAGCAATGATGCTGCCGCGCACGGCGGGTGCGTCATGGACTTCTTTAATCGTAGCTTCCTGGCTAAATGCTGTGCAGGGCAGCAGGCTCGCTGCCGCCAACAAACCCAGAGTCTTGCGCATGGGCCATGTTCTCCTGGACTATCGTCGTTATGAATTATTTTGCCGCCTGCCATTCTAGCGGTTTATTTTTCTACCGATAGTCCCCCTGTCTTAAAGTTGAACGTCACAATTACGAAGCATAAAATCAACACTCGAATAACCATAACGTTGGATCGGGAAACGAACCATGTCCGCCACAATGCTGACACCGGATGCCGCCTTACAGCTGGTCGGCGAAATTTTTGTTTATCACATGCCTTTTAACCGCGCGCTGGGGCTTGAACTGGAGCGCTATGAGAAAGCCTTCGCTCAGCTCGCTTTTAATAACCAGCCGATGATGGTTGGCAATTGGGCGCAAAGCATTTTGCACGGCGGCGTAATCGCTTCTGCGCTGGACGTGGCGGCGGGACTGGTCTGCGTGGGCAGCACATTGACGCGGCATGAATCCATCAGCGAAGAAGAGCTGCGCCAGCGTCTTTCGCGCATGGGCACTATCGACCTGCGGGTGGATTACTTACGCCCGGGCCGCGGGCAGCGCTTCACCGCCACCAGCAGTTTGCTGCGAGCCGGAAACAAAGTGGCTGTCGCGCGCGTGGAACTGCATAACGAAGAGCAGGTTTACATCGCCAGCGCTACCGCGACTTACATGGTGGGCTGAGAACGATACTGCTAAACTGCGCCCACTTTTCTGCAAAGAGCTTTTCTGATGGATGCTAAACAAACGCGGCAGGGTGTGCTTTTCGCGCTGGCTGCTTATTTTATCTGGGGCATTGCGCCCGCCTATTTCAAGCTTATCTATTATGTTCCTGCGGATGAAATCCTGACTCACCGCGTCATCTGGTCCTTTTTCTTCATGGTGGCGCTGATCTCCTTAAGCCGTCAGTGGAGCAGCGTGAAAAAGCTATTCAGCACGCCGAAAAAAGTGATTGCACTCGCCCTGAGCGCCGTGCTGGTGGGTGGTAACTGGCTGCTGTTTATCTGGTCAGTGAATAACCACCATCTGCTGGAGGCGAGCCTCGGCTACTTCATCAACCCGCTGGTCAATATTCTGCTGGGCATGGTGTTTCTCGGCGAGCGCTTTCGCCGCATGCAGTGGCTGGCGGTGCTGCTGGCGGCGTGCGGCGTGCTGGTGCAGCTGTGGACCTTCGGCTCGCTGCCGGTCATCGCCCTTGGTCTTGCTTTCAGCTTCGCCTTTTATGGCCTGGTGCGAAAGAAAATTGCGGTGGACGCGCAGACCGGCATGCTGATGGAGACACTATGGCTGTTGCCGGTCGCTGCGATTTACCTTTTCGGTTTCGCCAACAGCGCGACAAGCCATATGGGCAATAACCCGTGGACGCTCAATCTGCTGCTGATGGCGGCGGGCGTGGTGACGACTATCCCTCTGCTTTGCTTTACCGCAGCCGCCACCCGCCTGCGTCTCTCGACGCTCGGCTTTTTCCAGTACATTGGCCCAACGCTGATGTTCTTGCTGGCGGTGCTTTTCTACGGCGAGGTGCCGGGGCCGGATAAGATGGTCACCTTTGGCTTTATCTGGCTGGCGCTGGCCATCTTCGTGATGGACGCTGTCTATACCCAACGCCGTACGCGCAACGCCTAACCTCTTCACCCGGCTTGCTCGCAGGCCGGGTCCGCTATTGCCGCTTTTCTGCAAAGCTAACGCGTTTTAATTGGTTGTTATTTCAGGCGCCCGCTCGCATCTTCCGGGAATATTGCGTCATTCCCGGAGGCATTCAGCATGAGCCAGAAATCCGCCGCTTATTTGCATAACCAGCAACGCGAAGCGATCCGCCAGCTTGCCCGCTCGTGGATCTGGCGCAGCGAGCTGCCGACCTGGCTGCTGATTATCACTATCTACGGCGGCTGGTTCGGCGTGCTGGCCTGCTGGCAAACGCTCGGCCTGTGGCCCGCCACGCTGCTGCTTATTCTTTTCACCGCCTGGTATATGTCGCTGCAGCACGAGCTGATTCATGGGCACCCGACGCGTTACCCATGGCTGAACCAGCTCTTCGGCACGCTGCCGCTGGCGGTCTGGTACCCCTATGGGCTGTATCGCGATTCGCACCTGGCCCATCATCGCAACCACCAACTTACGCTGCCGGATGAAGACCCGGAAACGTACTACTTTTCCGCCGAGCGCTGGCGGCGTTTTCCACGCTGGCAGCGGCGCGTAATAGTGCTGCGTAATACCTTTGCAGGAAGAGTGCTGCTGGCGCCGTTGCTCGATATTATCGGCACGCTGGCGACCATGACGCAGGCGTTCCGCAAGCGTGACGGCCGTAACATAGCGATGTGGCTCATCCACGGCGCGCTGCTCGCCTTGCTCTTCGCCTGGCTTCAGGCGTGCGGGTTTTCCATCGTCTGGTTCCTGCTCGCCGTCAGCTATCCGGCATTGGGCATCACGAAAGTGCGTTCGTTTCTGGAGCACCGTGCCGATGACGAGCCGCTGGCCCGCTCGGTCATCAACGAGGCCGCCTGGCCCTGGCGATTGCTGTTCTTAAATCTGAACTATCATTCAGTACATCACGATCTGCCCGGCCTGCCCTGGTATGGGCTGCGTAAAGTTTATGCGCTTTACCGGGAGGAATATCAGCAGCGCAACCGCGGGTTCGTGGTGCAGGGATACCGTGAATGGCTGCGCCGCTTTCTTTTCGCGGCGGTTGACGTGACGGCGCATCCCACCTCGTTTGCGGCTGACAGAGTATCGAAAGACGATGACTAAACGCGTGGCGCTGCCAATGTATGATGTTCACCCCCCCACCACCGATGCGTTGTGGGCCGCGCTGCGTCCGCTTTTGATAAACCATGGCGTGACGGCGGAGTGCGTTTTTGTTCGCCCTTCGCCTCTGCCTGAGCACTGGCGTGATGATGACCTGCTGTTAAGCCAGACCTGCGGCTACCCGCTTACCACCCAGTTGCCCGACGTGCAGACCGTTGGCTGCTTTCATTATTCCGCGCCGGGCTGCGAGGGGCCGTTTTACCGCAGCTTTTTAGTCGCGCGGGCAGGCGATAAAGGCAAAACGCTGGCGGATTTTCAGGACAGAGCGGCGGTCTGCAACGCCATTGATTCCCACTCCGGCTATAACGTGCTGCGCAAAATGGTCTCGCAACTGGGTTCGCCGTCGCGCTTTTTCCGCGACGTGACCTTTAGCGGCGGCCACCGGGAGTCGCTACAGGCGTTACAGCAAAAGCAGGCGGATATTACGGCAATTGATTGCGTGACGTTTGCGCTGCTGCAGCGGTATCAGCCCGCGCTGCTGGCCGGGCTGACGCTGATTGAAGAGACGCCGCTTGCGCCGGGGCTGCCGCTTATCACTTCGTGTGATACTCCAGCCGACATCCTTTCGGCGTTACGCGCCGCGCTACAGCAGCTCGTCAGCGAACCGGCGCTGCATGCAACCTGCGCCGCCGCGCTGATTCAGGGCTTCAGCCCAATCGGGCGCGACGATTACGAGGTGATGCTGCAATGGCAGCGGGAAGCCGCCGTGGCGGGTGTCGACGCGCTGTAAGCCATGATAAAAAAGGAACCCTGAGGTTCCTTTTTTTATTACAGCCAGTTGCGGCGTTTGAAGTAAAGGTAGGGCGCCAGGCCTGCAAGGATCATAAAGATAATCGCTGCCGGGTAACCGAAGCTCCATTTCAGCTCGGGCATAAACTCGAAGTTCATGCCGTAACTGGAGGCCACCAGCGTCGGCGGCAGGAAAACCACGGAAACCACCGAGAAGATTTTGATGATGCGGTTCTGCTCGATGTTGATAAAGCCCATCGCCGCCTGCATCAGAAAGTTGACCTTCTGGAACAGCGATTCGTTGTGCGGCAGCAGGGATTCGATATCGCGCAGAATTTCCCGCGCCTGCTCCAGCTGCCCGCCCGGCAGACGCGCCTTGCGCACCAGGAAGTTGAGCGCGCGCTGGGTATCCATCAGGCACAGGCGCACTTTCCAGCCGGTATCTTCTAATTCAGCCAGGGTGGAGAGCGCCTCGTCATATTCGTCGCCCTGCTGCCCTTCCATAATCACGCGGCTCAGCTCTTCCAGATCGCTATAGATGTTCTCAATTTCATCTGCCAGCTGTTCGATTTTGGTTTCGAACAGATCGAGCAGTAGTTCATAGGCGTTGCCGTCCATCATCGACTGATTACGGGCGCGCATACGATAGAGACGAAACGCCGGCAGCTCGCGCTCGCGCAGCGTAAAGAGCCGTCCGTTACGAATGGTGAACGCCACAGTGGAGTTGCCGCCATGGTCTTCCGCATCTTCATAGAAGAAAAAGGAGTGAATGTGCAGCCCGTCTTCATCTTCAAAGAAGCGGGCGGAAGCTTCGATATCCTCCAGCTCCGGGCGTGTTGCCAGGCTCTGGCCAAGTTCCGTTTGCACGCGCTGTCGCTCGCTCTCTTCCGGCTCCACCAGATCAACCCAGATGGAATTCGTCAGAGGGGCGGCCTCGTCCACTTCAAGGCGAGACAGGCGGTTATTTTCCAGTTGAAATGCGCTCAGCATGACCGGGACTCCCAATACAAAAAATCTCGGACAGTTCGGTTGGCACACAGAAACAATATGGGTTTCAGACCCTTAAACAGTCTGACTCAGCGCGACGGGGTAAAATGCGGTCGCCGACAACCACTAAGGCCATCAGCGTGAGAGGATAGCCTTAGGAGTTGTGCCTGTTTGACAGGTTTTTGAGCCAGCATCTACTGGGTGTGTCCAAGGCGAATGTCCTCTTAGCGTAATCGTGGGCGCATGTTACGCCAGCGAAAATTAGGCGTCAACACGCGCACTTAAGATAGACCACTTCACTTATTGGCGGTAATAACGACGCAGGCGCTGGCGCCTGACGCTCGCCTCGTCAACTTCCCCGCCGCAGGCCTGTTTTGCCTGCCGCCATACTTTAGTTTTAGCAGCCAGGTACGCGTTTCGCTAAGAAATAATCTCCTTTTTCAAAGAGATAATTCCGAAGCGGGGAGTTCTGCCAGCATTATGGCAATAAGGTGTGACAAAAAAATGGCGTGGGCGCGACGCTGCGCGCCCGTTAAGCACCGTCAGCAGGGTTAAACCGTCTCAAGCCGGGCGTAAGCGGCTACCAGCCATTTAATCCCCTGGCCATTGAACGCCACCTGCAGGCGGCTGTGTTCGCCGCTGCCTTCCAGATTAACGATGGTGCCTTCGCCGAACTTCGGATGGCGCACGCGCTGACCGAGCTTGTAGCCGGAGTCGTTTTCCGCTATCGGCGCGCCCAGCTGCTTGTGACTGACCGGACGGCTGATGCTGGCGCGCAGGCGTACCTCCTCCACGCAGTTTTCCGGCAGCTCGGCGATGAAGCGCGAAGGACGATGGTAAGCCTCTTTGCCATAGAGGCGGCGCGTTTCGGCATAGGTTAAGGTGAGTTTCTGCATCGCGCGCGTGACGCCCACGTAGGCGAGGCGGCGCTCTTCCTCCAGCCGCCCGCCCTCATCCAGCGCCATCTGGCTTGGGAACATCCCCTCTTCCATGCCGACAATAAAGACCTGCGGAAACTCCAGCCCTTTCGCGGAGTGCAGCGTCATCAGCTGCACCGCATCCTGCCACGCATCCGCCTGCCCCTCGCCCGCTTCCAGCGCGGCGTGAGAGAGAAACGCCTGCAGCGGCATCAAGTCTTCATCTTCATCCTGATAGCTGAACTGGCGCGTCGCCGTTACCAGCTCTTCTAAGTTTTCAATACGCGTCTGGCCCTTTTCGCCTTTTTCCTGCTCGTACATCAGCCAGAGGCCAGAATCTTTAATTACCCGGTCGGTCTGTACATGCAGCGGCATGTCGGCGGTTTCATGCGACAGCGCGTCGATAAGCTCAAGGAAACGCTGCAAGGCGCTGGCGGCGCGACCTGCGAGCGCCCTTTCCTGCAACAGTTCGCGGCTGGCCTGCCAGAGGGTAACCTGACGGTCGCGCGACGCCTGACGCACCACGTCCAGGGTGCGGTCGCCAATGCCGCGGGTCGGTGTATTGACCACGCGTTCAAACGCCGCGTCGTCGTTACGGTTCACCATCAAACGCAGATAAGAGAGCGCGTCTTTGATTTCCTGACGCTCGAAGAATCGCATGCCGCCATAGATGCGGTACGGCATGCTGGCCTGCAATAACGCCTCTTCCAGCACGCGCGACTGGGCGTTGCTGCGATAGAGGATAGCGCAATCCTGCAAAGCGCCGCCGTTCTCTTGCCAGACTTTGATGCGGTTAACCACAAACCGCGCTTCGTCGAGCTCGTTAAAGGCGCAGTAGAGGGAGATAGGCTCCCCGTCGCTGCCGTCGGTCCAGAGCTCTTTCCCCAGGCGCCCGGCGTTGTTGGCAATCAGGGCGTTGGCGGCATTCAGAATGTTATTGGTGGAGCGGTAGTTTTGCTCGAGGCGAATCGTCTCCGCGCCCGGGAAATCGTTCAGGAAGCGCTGGATGTTTTCCACCTGCGCGCCGCGCCAGCCATATATCGACTGGTCGTCATCGCCGACGATCATCACTTTGCCAGTCTCGCCCGCCAGCATGCGGATCCAGGCGTACTGAATGCTGTTGGTATCCTGGAATTCGTCCACCAGAATGTTGGTGAAGCGCTCGCGGTAATGGTTCAGGATATGCGGTTTGTTGAGCCACAGCTCGTGGGCGCGCAACAGCAGCTCGGCAAAATCCACCAGGCCCGCGCGGTCGCACGCTTCCTGATAAGCCTGATAAATCTTCTGCCAGGTCTGCTCTACCGGGTTGCCATAACTCTGGATGTGGTGCGGGCGCAGGCCGTCGTCTTTTTTGCCGTTGATGTACCACATCGCCTGGCGCGGCGGCCACTGCTTGTCATCCAGGTTCATCGCTTTGATGAGGCGCTTGAGCAGGCGCAGCTGATCTTCGCTGTCGAGGATCTGGAAATCCTGCGGCAGACCGGCATCCATATGGTGCGCGCGCAGCAGACGGTGCGCCAGACCGTGGAAGGTGCCGACCCACATGCCCCCCTGGCTGGTGCCCATCAGTTGCCCGATGCGGTGGCGCATTTCCGCCGCCGCTTTGTTGGTGAAGGTCACTGCCATAATGGAGTAAGGCGAACAGTTCTCAACCGTCAGCAGCCAGGCGATGCGGTGCACCAGCACGCGGGTTTTGCCGCTGCCCGCGCCCGCCAGCACCAGCATATTGCTGCGCGGCGCGGCTACGGCTTCGCGCTGTTTATCATTAAGGCTGTCGAGCAGGTAAGAAACGTCCATTGGCACCGCCGGGTAAGGATAAGCAGGGTATGCCCTGAATCTTTGACGCGCTCAGCACAGCTAACCGAGTCAAAGATTCAGGGATACAGACCTGGAATTATATACAGAGTTGTGACGATTATATCAGCGAGGTCAGGGATGCCAACTGCGAAATCTCCAGATGCGGCAGCAAACGGCTGTCTTCTACCTGCATCAGGTCGCCATCCAGCAGGTTTATCCAGCACGCCTGCGCGCCTGAGCGAATCGCCCCGGCGATATCAGTGGTAAGGTCATCCCCCACGTGCAGGATTTCACGCGGCGTAACGCCAAGCTTTTGCGCCGCCAGGTGATACATGTCGCTATAGGGTTTAGAACGACCATGCGGACCTGCGCGCAGCACAAATTTAAAATAGTCACCAAGACCGAAGAGATGCGGCTCGGCGTTGCCATTGGTGATAGCCACCAGCGGCCATTTCTGCGCCAGCTTTTTCAAGGCATCGTGCGTTTCCTGCGGCACGTCGATGCGGCTGCGCCAGGCGGCGAAATTAAGCATCGCTTCCCGCGCGCCTTCAGCGGCTTCGTGCGCCGACAGCCCTGCCTCCAGCATCACTTGCTCAACGGCGCGTCGGCGCCACTCGGTCACATCGTGATAAATTTCCGGGTCTTTTTCACGCAGTACGGTGCGCACCCGCTGGAAATCAGCCAGGGTAAAATCGCGCAGGCCAGGGTGATAGCGCTGCATAAACGCCAGCGTTTCCTGTTCGGTGCGCCGGATTACCGGGCGGTTGTCATACAGCGTATCGTCAAGATCGAACGTCAGAGCGGCGATCGGGCCCAGAGGGCGATAAAAATGCATTACGGTTTCCCCCGTTTGGCGCGCGGATGCGCGGCGTCATAGACCGAGGCCAGATGTTGAAAATCAAGATGAGTATAGATTTGCGTGGTGGAAAGATTCGCATGGCCAAGCAGTTCCTGCACCGCACGCAAATCGCCGCTTGATTCAAGCATATGGGTAGCGAACGAGTGACGCAGCTTATGGGGATGCACATGGCTGTTCAGCCCCTGACGAATTCCCCACTCGGCGAAGCGTTTCTGAACGTTGCGCGCCGAAATACGCTTACCGAGTTTTGAGAGAAAAAGCGCGTCGTCATCCGGGCCGAACAGCTCGCGCAGGTTAAGCCAGTGCGCGAGCCACTGCACGGCGCTGCGCCCCATCGGCAGCCGACGCTCTTTGCTCCCTTTGCCCGTTACCCACACCTCGCCGCTGTCGAGGTCGAGATGTTTGCAGTCGATATTCACCAGTTCCGACAAACGCAGCCCGGCGCCATACATGACCTCGAGCATAGCGCGATCGCGCACCGCCAGCGGGTCATTGATATCGATATCCAGCAAGCGGTTAACGTCATCAACATCAATATTTTTCGGCAGATGGCGCGGCGCTTTCGGGGTAGAAATGCCTTTCGCCGGGTTAGCGGGCAGCTCGCCCTGGCTGACCAGCCAGTCAAAAAAGCTGCGCAGCGCGGAGAGACGTAAAGCAAGGCTTGACGCTTCCAGGCCGGCGCGGCGGCTGCGCACGGCGAAGGAGCGCACGGCGGCGGCGTCGCACTGCTGCCAGCTTTGCAGCTTCATTTCACCGGCAAGCTGAATCAGTGCGGCAAGCTGACGGCCATAGTTCAGCAGCGTATGCGGGCTGAGCTGGCGTTCAACCTTCAGGTAGCGAAGAAAGCGGTCTGCCGCTTCCTGCAAAGGGGAATCGATCATACGCGTTCAATCCAGCGCTCCAGCAAATCGGGCAGCATCAGCGAGAGCTCGTCCAGCAGTTGCGTGCCTTGCCCTTCCTGATAATGGTGCGGATCCCGGCTGCTGAAAATCACCACGCCGAGATCGTCCTCACGCCCCATCAACGACATCGCGACCGAGCCGACCGCTCGCGCCTGCGGCAACACCACCAACAGCTCCGGGCCATTCAGCTGCCCAAGGTAGTGATAGTCGCGCCCCAGGCGCTGGATGCGCACCGGCTCAAAAGCCTGACGGCTCAGGGCGAGATGGGTGAAACCGGAAGGCGCGCCAATGCGCCAGCGGTCCGGAAAGAGCCGCACGCAGGCGTCGGCAAGCCCCATTTCCCGCGCCCACTTGTGCAGGCGCGTCAGCATATCCTGGAGGCTGTCGGCCGCGCTCAGCCTGCGTTGCAGCTTCAGCAAGCTGTTGAAAAGATCTTCATTGACGCTCGCCTGTGTCATCAGCTGCGACATATTCTCTTGCAGCATGCTGATATGGTTGCGGGAGCGCGCCATATGCCATTCGACCAGCGAGACAGTGCCACGAACCGGATGCGGCACGCGCATCCGCTCAACCGTGGCGGCGTTGCGGATAAAAAAGTCAGGATTGTTCAGCAGGTAGTCGCATACCGCCTCGTCATCCAGCTCCACGAGGCTTGCCTGCTGTTCCCCGGCATTAGTCATAGATGTATGAACCCGTCATAGACATGAGTTGCAGGCCCGGTCATATAAAGCGGATGACCCGGCCCTTTCCAGGCGATATCCAGGCGACCGCCGGGCAGGTCCACGCGCACCTGCTCGGCCAGCAGCCCCTGCTGGATCCCTACCGCCACCGCACCGCAGGCGCCGCTGCCGCAGGCCTGGGTTTCTCCCGCCCCGCGTTCGAACACGCGAAGCCGGATATGTTCCTGATTCATCACCTGCATAAAGCCGATGTTGGCGCGCTCCGGAAAGCGCTCGTGGCTCTCCATTACCGGCCCCAGCGTTTCCACCGGCGCGGTAGCCACATCATCCACCTGAATCACGCAGTGTGGATTGCCCATCGACACTACGCCGCACAGTATGGTCTGCTCGGCGGCGCGCATGATATAGGTTTTCTCTGCCTTGTTGGCGCGAAACGGCACTTTCGCCGGGTCGAATACCGGCTCGCCCATATTAACGCGCACCAGGTCGTTTTCATCCACGCTCAATACCATGCGGCCATTGGCGGTGCTGACGCGAATGTCCCGCTTGTTGGTCAGCCCTTTCAGTCGAACAAAGCGGGCAAAACAGCGCGCGCCGTTGCCGCACTGCGAGACTTCACTGCCGTCGGCATTAAAGATGCGGTAGTGAAAATCGAGATCCGGATCGTAAGGCGGCTCGACGATCAGCAGCTGATCGAAACCGACGCCCAGATGCCGGTCCGCCAGGCGGCGGATCAGCTCAGGTGAGAAAAAGACGTTTTGGGTCACCGCGTCAACGACCATGAAGTCGTTACCAAGGCCATGCATTTTAGAGAATTGCATTTTTTACTCCGTTTGCGCGGTTACGCGGCGCGGTTTACTAATAGATCACCTGGGTCGGGCCGTCGTTATCGCCACGGTCGTTGCGGTTCGGCGTTACCGTCTGCGTCTGCGGCTGCGCTGGGGTAGCCGGTTTCGCCTGATTGTCCTGCGGCGGGAAGTAAAGCGGGCCTTTAAGGCCGCAGCCTGAGAGGCTAAACAACGTTAACAGCAGCGCCAGCGAACGGAACATCGTCTTCATTTATTGATTGCCTGTGGTTCATTTATTCTGCTTTCTATCATCGCAGGTGAACCCTGAAAAGCAATAGTTTGCATGCCGCCGCGTAATGGAAAACCTGTCGCGGGAAAGAAACGGCCGCGCGGCGCGGTTTCTATTCAAAGTGATAGCTTTTATACTGCCGCCATCACGGACAAAAGGAATATGAGATGAACGACAGCGAATTTCATCGCCTCGCCGATGGCCTGTGGCAGACCATTGAAGAGCGTATCGACGACTATGACGGCGACACCGATATCGATTGTGAAATCAACGGCGGCGTGCTGACTTTGTCATTTGAGAACGGCAGCAAAATTATCATTAACCGCCAGGAGCCGCTGCATCAGGTGTGGCTTGCGACGAAACAGGGCGGCTACCATTTTGACTATAAAGGGGATGAATGGGTTTGCGACCGCAGCGGCGAACCGTTCTGGAACCTGCTGGAAACCGCCTGCAGCCAGCAGGCGGGCGAGCCGGTTAACTTTCGCTAATCAGGATTGATACTGCTGCATCATCGGCGCGGCGCTATCGTCCTGATTGGCGGGAAGCGCGGCGCTGATGGCCTGGTTGCGGAACGGGATCACCTGCTGGCGGCCATCCACTTTCACAATCTGATAGAACTGCGGCAGGTTGAAGTTGATAAAGCTTGAGCCGTAGGTGAAACGGTCGTGCGATGACGAGTAGAAACGGCTAACGTCTCGCACCAACTCCTCTTTGCTCCCTTCGCAGTGGTGATAAACCTCCGCCCGGTTGCTCTCATCCAGAATGTAGATGTTAAAGCCACGCTCGTCGTTGGTCTCTTCAAAGAAGAACTGAATAATCCCTTCGCTGGCAAAGCCATCCACCACCGGCGGCAGCTGTACGTGGTTGGTTTCCACCTGAACGGAAAGGCCGTGCAGCTTGTTGTGCGAAATCGCGCCATAAAACTCAATGGCGTTTTCCAGCTTCTGCACCGAGACGTTAAGGCGTTCGAAGAACAGTCCCCACGTCTGTCCGGCTACGCGCAGCGCTTTGAAACGACCCGGCTCAAGACGGGTGCTGGAGAGACGAAACTCAATGCACTCGGAAACCAGCTGCTGCACGCGGGTGCGAATCAGACCGCGCAGATGCTGGCTATAACAGAACACTTCTACGCTATCGGGCGGCGCGGCATCCTGGTGCATTTTGCCAAGGATGGTTTTCAGCGCTTCGATCATCGCCTGTTCGCCGTTGAAATGCAGCGTGCGCACTTCGTTCCACGAGTTGCGATAAAGCAGATCGACACTGCCTACCAGGCACTGCTGCTGTTCGCCGAAGCTGAAAACATCCAGCTTGCGGAAGTCGAAATGCACCACCTGATTGCGGAACGCCGCCGTCGGGTCATACTCCAGGTTGACGATAATCGCCAGATGACGAATTTCGCACGGGCTGTAGAGCGCTTTCGGCGTGGGCGCTGGCAAGCGCAACGGAAAGTGGTGCGAGACATCCGCCACCATCTCCTGCAGCTTCGGCAAATCGCAAATACCGTTGCCTTTAATAAACAGGCGCGTGCGGGAAGTCAGCAGGCCGTTGAAATAGGCCCAGGCCACCAGCTTATTCAGATAGCGGTTATATTCCAGCGGCTGATGGCTGATGATGGTGTCCATGTGCGGCGCACGGTTATAGAGATACCAGCCGGAGCGGTTGGCGCGGCCGGGCGGCACGTGGATAAAGGTTAAATTCGGTTCGCTGAGGTCTGGCGAAATCTGCGGGTTTACCAGCGTCACTTTGCCTGGCAGCGCTTCAAATGCCGCGTAGAGTTTACGCGTCAGCACGCCGATATCCTGCGGGCTTGCCGAGACGCTCAGGTTATTGCGGCGGGCGAAGCGAATCAGGTTACGGTAGCTCTGCATCATCGCATCGAGCAGTTCATTATGCGCCTCGCGCACCTGATCGATTTTCCAGTTAGCGCGGTTATCCAGCATCGCAAGGCGGTCATCTTCCCAGCCCCACTCTTTCACCAGCTGGCTTAGCACTTCACGACGCCAGCCGACGCAGGCGCGCTCGCGGCTCAGCTTTTCACACACTTTGAGATAAAAACAACGGCGCACCAGATCCAGACGCGCCGTATCTTCGATTTGCGTCAGATAATGGGTTACGCGCTCCAGCATCATGCAGTAAGAATCGAGCCCGAAAGAGACGATTTCGCCATCGTGCAGACGCTGTTTGATGTCTTTCGCCAGCAGGCGAGTATGCGGGTATTCCCAGGAATAGGCTTCCAGCAGCAGGGTTTTCAACACTGCTTTATAGGGGGAATCAATGCTTTTGTAGAGCTGCCAGAGGCTGGCGCCGAAATACTCTTCCGCCGACAACGAGCTGAGGCCGCCGAGATCCAGCCATTCGTTGGGCGTCAGCACCCCTTGCGCGTATAAACGCATGACGTAATCGTCGTAATGTTCTTCTTCGTCGCCAGGCACCATGTTCCACAGAATACGCTTGCCAGCGAGGCGTACGGCGGTGCGATAGAACTCATCCAGCAGCAGGATATGCTGCGTGGAGCCGCAATCTTCGCCGCCGAGGCTGCCGCTTTCGTTATGGCGAAAGCGATTTTCATCAATAAGGAAAAAGCTCACCTCAACGCCCAGCGACGCCGCCCAGCTCTCAAGCAGGCTGCATTTGCGCTGCAACAGCTGGCGCTCTTCGTTATCCAGCCAGGCCTGATGGCACACCCAGATATCCAGATCCGATGAACAGCTCTGGCCAACCGAAGAGGTGCTGCCCATCGTATAGACGCCGGTAATGGGAAGCTCGCCCTTGGCCGTCTCTTGCGGCGGCATGCCGTGGCGCAGTTCAAGCTCGTCTAAATAGTGGCGCTGGGTTTCATCAGGCGTGAAGAAGCAAATGCCATGGGGAACGTTACCGTCAAGGTAACCCGGCATCAGCGGATGGTGGTAATGCAATAATGTAGGCAGCAGACTGTAGACCTGTTGGAACGCAGGCCCCATGGCAGCAAGTGCGCGATCCACACGCAGTTGATTGATGGCATCCAGTCTCTGTTTCAGAGTCTCAATATAGAGGTACAAGACGTATCGCCTGATGGTTTCAGTATTTCGAAAAAAACACCGCTACCGCTGTCGCCCTTGTGATTATGATGATGCGGACTGACAATCGGTTCAAAACGTGATCAATCTAACACCTTGCAGATTGACCGTAAAGAAAGATGCGCTACTTAACAATTGTAGCACCGATCTCCCGCTTGCTGTTCCATAATACGAGTCACTTCCCGCCTGCGGCGCCGACCCGTTATGACTGACAGCCTTCTGTTAAGAGTGTTAGGATGCTCAGCGGACGATATTTACGGTATGAAGCATGGTAGACAAAGTATTAAGAATTGCCACTCGTCAGAGCCCGCTTGCGCTCTGGCAGGCACAGTACGTGAAACAGCGCCTTGAGGCGTGCCACCCCGGCCTTGAAGTGGAGCTGGTGCCGATGGTGACGCGCGGCGACGTTATCCTCGATACGCCGCTGGCTAAGGTGGGCGGCAAAGGGCTGTTCGTTAAAGAACTTGAAATGGCGCTGTTGGAAAAACGCGCCGATATCGCCGTTCACTCAATGAAAGATGTGCCGGTCGAATTTCCTGAGGGGCTGGGCCTCACCACCATTTGCGAGCGCGAAGATCCGCGCGACGCGTTTGTTTCCAACCGCTATAAAAGTCTGGATGAGATGCCTGCGGGCAGCGTGGTAGGCACCTCCAGCTTACGCCGCCAATGTCAGATTGCCGAGCGCCGCCCGGACCTGGTCATCCGCTCCCTTCGCGGCAATGTCGGCACGCGGTTAAGCAAATTAGATAATGGCGACTATGACGCGATTATTCTGGCCGTTGCGGGGCTTAAACGTCTCCAGCTTGACGAGCGCATCACCAGCTCGCTGCCGCCGGAAATTTCGCTGCCGGCCGTCGGCCAGGGGGCCGTCGGTATTGAATGCCGCCTGGACGACACCCGCACTCGCGAACTGCTCGCCCCGCTCAATCATGACGAAACCGCCATTCGCGTTCGCGCGGAGCGCGCCATGAATACCCGGCTGGAAGGCGGTTGTCAGGTGCCTATCGGCAGCTATGCGGAACTGGTGAATGGCGAACTGTGGTTGCGGGCGCTGGTTGGCGCGCCGGACGGCTCGCAGATGGTCCGCGGCGAACGGCGCGGCAAGCCGGAAGAGGCGGCGGATTTAGGCGTATCGCTGGCTGAAGAGCTGCTGAATAACGGCGCGAGGGCCATTCTTGCCGAGGTATATAAAGGAGAAGGGCCTGCATGAAGATCCTGGTCACCCGCCCGTCCCCTGCCGGGGAAGCATTAGTGAGCCGCCTGCGCGCGCTCGGGCGAGAGGCCTGGAGTTTCCCGCTGATTGAATTTACCCCGGGCCGCGAGCTGGCGCGCCTCCCGGCTCTGCTCGACGCCCTCACCCCTGACGACCTGCTCTTCGCTGTTTCGCAGCATGCGGCCCATTACGCCGGCGCGGAACTGAAACGCATCGGCAAAGCCTGGCCGCAGATCCTCAACGCTTTCGCCATCGGCAGAACCACGGCATTAGCGCTGCATCAAACCAGCGGCTTGCACGTAAGCTATCCGCACGATCGGGAAGTCAGTGAAGTCTTGCTACAATTACCTGAATTACAAAATGTTGCTGGCAAGCAGGCGCTGATCCTGCGCGGCAATGGCGGGCGCGAGCTGCTGGCCGAAACGCTAACAGCCCGGGGCGCGAACGTTACGTTTTGTGAATGCTATCAACGTTGTATGAAAATCTATGACGGGACAGAGGAAGCCTGGCGCTGGCAATCGCGCGGTATAGACACCCTGGTGGTGACCAGCGGCGACATGCTCGATCAGCTCTATGCTCTTATCCCGGAATGGTATCGCACGAACTGGTTGCTGCGCTGTCGACTTCTCGTCGTCAGCGAGCGTCTGGCGACCCTCGCCCGGGAACGTGGCTGGCAAGATATTCTGGTCGCCGACAATGCCGACAACGATGCGCTGCTGCGCATGTTGCAATAACTCTCATAACGGGAAGCCATAATGACGGAACAACAACATTCCTCCGACGTGGTTGAAGAGACCAGGGAGGCCGTGGAAACCACGCCACGACCGGAAAACGCAGAGAAGAAGGATCGTACCGGCAAAGCCGCTCTCGCCCTGAGCGCTATTGCTATCGCTATTGCGCTGGCGGCAGGCGCGGGCATGTGGGCATGGGGCAAACATCAGGCCTCGGCGCAAAGCGCCAGCACCGATACCCTTGCTGCACAACTCACTTCGCTGCAAAACCAGCAGCAGACGCAGAACGCCGAGCTGCAAAATATCATCAAGCAGCAGGCAGGCGCGCTGGAAGAGGCGAAGAACCAACAGGCGGCGATGGCGCGCCAGCTGGATGAAGTGCAGCAAAAGGTGGCGACCATTTCCGGCACCGAAGCGCAAACCTGGCTGCTGGCGCAAGCGGATTTTCTGGTGAAACTGGCGGGGCGTAAGCTCTGGAGCGATCAGGACGTCACTACGGCGGCTGCGCTGCTGAAAAGCGCGGATGCAAGCCTTGCGGACATGAATGACCCCAGCCTTATTACCGCTCGTCGCGCTATCACCACCGATATTGCCAGCCTTTCCGCGATTACTCAGGTCGATTACGACGGCATTATCCTCAAACTGAACCAGCTCTCGAATCAGGTGGATAACCTGCGCCTGGCGGATAATGACGACAACGACGCACCGATGGACAGCGACGGCACCGAGCTTTCCAGCTCGCTCAGCGAGTGGCGGCAAAACCTGGTAAAAAGCTGGCAGAACTTCATGGACAGCTTTATTACTGTTCGCCGTCGCGATGATACCGCCGTGCCGCTGCTGGCGCCTAATCAGGACATCTACCTGCGCGAAAACATTCGTTCGCGCCTGCTGATCGCCTCCCAGGCGGTCCCTCGCCATCAGGAAGAGACGTACAAGCAGTCGCTGGATAACGTTTCCACTTGGGTGCGCGCTTACTACGATACCGAAGATGCGGGTACTAAAGCGTTCCTCGATACGCTGGATAACCTGAGCCAGCAGAACATCACCATGGAGGCGCCGGAATCGCTGCAAAGCCAGCCTATTCTGGAAAAGCTGATGCAGACTCGCGTACGTAATTTACTGGCGCAGCCTGCCGCTGACGCCAGCGCCGCGCAGCCAGCGCCGCAAGCCGCCGCGCCTGCCGCCACTCAGGGAGAACAATAATGCTTAAAGTGTTGTTGCTCTTTCTGCTGTTAATGGCAGGCATTGTGCTTGGCCCCATTATCGCGGGTCATCAGGGCTATGTGCTGATCCAGACGGACAACTGGAATATTGAAACCAGCGTCACGGGGCTTGTGATTATCCTTGTTCTGTCTCTGCTGGTACTGTTTGCCATTGAATGGCTGCTGCGCCGTCTTTTTCGCACCGGCGCCCGGACACGCGGCTGGTTTCTGGGCCGCAAGCGCAGCCGTGCCCGTAAACAGACTAAACAGGCGTTGCTGAAGCTGGCGGAAGGCGACTATCAGCAGGTTGAAAAGCTGATGGCAAAAAATGCCGATCACGCCGAACAGCCGGTGGTGAACTACCTGCTGGCCGCCGAGGCCGCGCAGCAGCGCGGGGATGAAGCGCGAGCCAACCAGCATCTTGAGCGCGCCGCCGAGCTTGCCGATAACGATCAGGTGCCAGTGGAGATCACCCGCGCGCGTATTCAGCTGGCGCGCAACGAAAACCACGCCGCCCGTCATGGCATCGATCAACTGCTGGAGATCACGCCGCGACATCCGGAGGTGCTGCGCCTGGCCGAACAGGCCTACATTCGCACCGGAGCATGGGCTTCCCTGCTGGATATCATTCCCTCCATGCAAAAAGCGCAGGTGGGTGATGAAGCGCATCGCGAAGCGCTGTCTCAACAGGCCTGGATGGGGCTCATGGACAAGGCGCGCGCCGAGCAGGGCAGCGAGGGGCTGAAACAGTGGTGGCGCAACCAGAGCCGCAAAACGCGTCAACAGCCCGGATTACAGGTAGCGATGGCGGAACATTTAATTGAGTGCGACGACCATCAGACCGCGCAAGAGATAATCCTGGACGGGCTGAAACGCCAGTATGATGAACGCCTCGTCATGCTGATGCCGCGCCTGAAGGCGGGCAATCCGGAACAGCTGGAAAAAGTGCTGCGCCAGCAGATCAAAACGCATGGCGACCGCCCGCTGCTGTGGAGCACGCTCGGCCAGTTGCTAATGCAGCACGGCGAGTGGCAGGAGGCGAGTCTCGCTTTTCGCGCTGCGCTGAAACAGCGCCCGGACGCGTTTGACTACGCCTGGCTTGCTGATGTGCTGGACAGGTTGCATAAACCGGAAGAGGCCGCCGCCATGCGCCGCGACGGACTGCTGCTGACGTTGCAGAACAACCCGCCGTCATAACCTTCCCCTTGCGGGCGAACAGCCATTCGCCCGCCACTCTTTCTTCCGCCCATAAAAAAACACCTGCCCTGGGGCAGGTGTTAAAACAGGTCTGTTTGACAACAAATTGTGGTGCTTCACTCAACGTTGTGTCCAGGATGTTTGATGAGGCCTGAGCGACATCTGTCTGTGGACGATAAGCACCGTAATGGCTCTGCGTCATTCCTGGGTTTATGAAGCCAGCGGCAAACATAAGGGATGGAATGAGCATCTACGCAGTTAATATAGCACAAGCCGTGCCAGTTATTTATAAACGTTGAGATATATCTATTATTATTTTTATATCAATAAGTTAAATAAAACTTCATTTACCTGAATTGTTGCGCGCCCGGCGCCTTCAGGGGCTTATACCGTCGCTTTTTAACGACAGGTAAAATCAATACAAAACAAATAATAAGCAAAACATGGAGTTGAGTGTCGCTTTGTGGCGACAAGGCTCGACGCAGTGTCGTCTGCCTGTGACAGTAGAATGACAGTGGTGGAGAGAGTAAGGCGTAGTACAGGGAAAAGAGAAAACAAAAAACCCCGCCGAAGCGGGGTTCAAAATTGGTCGGCGAGAGAGGATTCGAACCTCCGACCCACTGGTCCCAAACCAGTTGCGCTACCAAGCTGCGCTACTCGCCGAGGTACTGCTTTTTGAATTTTTAGTTCAATTAAGGAGTGGTGCGAGGGGGGGGACTTGAACCCCCACGTCCGTAAGGACACTAACACCTGAAGCTAGCGCGTCTACCAATTCCGCCACCTTCGCATGCCACAAAATAATGGGGTGGCTAATGGGACTCGAACCCACGACAACTGGAATCACAATCCAGGGCTCTACCAACTGAGCTATAGCCACCACTGTAAATCTTTTACTGCCTGTTCTACTCGCGTCGCTCAAGCGCCTTATTAAATGGCGCGCCCGACAGGATTCGAACCTGAGACCTCTGCCTCCGGAGGGCAGCGCTCTATCCAGCTGAGCTACGGGCGCGTAGCGCCGTTGCGGGTGGGGATACTACGGTCTTCGCGCCCTGCTGTCTAGTGCTTTTTTTAAGAAAATGCGCGTTTGGTTATGCTTTGCGCATCATGCTGCTTATCTGTCCGCTTTCGGTCCTGACACATGTCTGTTGAGTCCGAATACCTTATATACCAGCGAAACTAACGCCAAAAAGACCATTCCGACAAACAACGACATACGCGTATCTTCGTTAAAGCCCATGCCGATAAGAACGCACGCCAGGAACGCCATCGTTAAGTAGTTCGCCCATGGGAAAAGCACAGAGCGGAACGGATGCGAAGCGATAGCCTGGCGATGCACGTGGCGAAAACGCAACTGGCTAATAAGAATAACGAACCATGGCACCATACCCGGCAGCACGCTGGCGCTGTAGACGTACACAAAAACCCGCTGCGGGTTAGGAATGATGTAGTTCAGGCAGGAGCCGATCAGCAGAATAACGATAGACAGCGTCACGCCAGCCACCGGCACGCCGCTTTTCGATACTTTCGCCATCCCCTGCGGCAGTTGACGGTTTTTCGCCAGCGCGTAAAGCATGCGTCCGCAGCTGTACATACCGCTGTTGCAGCCGGAAAGCGCCGCCGTCAGCACCACAAAATTGATAATGCCCGCCGCCGCGGTAATGCCTATCTTCGCGAAAGTCAGCACGAAAGGACTACCGTTGCTGCCGATTTCATCCCACGGGAAAATCGTCACGATAACGAAAATCGCGCCTACGTAGAAAATCAGAATGCGCCAGAGCACTTTACCTACCGCGCTGCGCAGCGTAACCTGCGGATTTTTCGCCTCGCCTGCGGTAATACCGATAAGCTCAACGCCCTGGTAAGAAGCCACGACGATACACAGCGCGGTCAGGAAACCTTTCCAGCCGCCGGCAAAGAAGCCGCCATGCGCCGTGAGGTTAGAGAAGCCAGTCGCGTGGCCGCCATTGCCAAAGCCGAAGAAAATCACACCCAGGCCGACGACAATCATCACGATAATGGTGGTGACTTTAATCATCGCAAACCAGAATTCGATTTCACCATACAGCCGAACGGCGGCAAGGTTCGCCAGCGCGACCAGCCCTACGGCCAGCAAGGCGGGCAGCCACTGCGGCAGTTCAGGGAACCAGTACTGAACATACACGCCGATGGCGGTGATTTCCGATATTCCCACCGCCATCCACATAAACCAGTAAGACCAGGCGGTGAGATAGCCAAAGAAAGGGCTCATGTAGCGGTGCGCGTAAACCGCGAACGACCCCGCCACCGGCTCAAGGAATAACATCTCACCCATCGAGCGCATAATGAAAAAGACAAACAGCCCGGCGATGATATAGGCCAGCAGCACTGACGGGCCCGCCCATTTCAGGGTGCTCGCCGCGCCCATAAACAGGCCGACCCCAATCGTGCCACCAAGCGCGATAAGTTCAATATGTCGAGCTTCCAGCCCACGCTGTAGCTCCGCTTTTTTCTCTGCCATAAATCCTCAGTTGTGTTTGCATCCGTTCCGGGTTGACCGGTTATTGTGATGTAGCCATCTCCGTTGCCGCTGCTGGCGACAGATTCATCAAACCGATAATGAATCATGAACGCCACGTGCGGGCGCATGTTTTAACAATTTTCAGGAAATGGCAAACGATGCTTCAGAAAAATGCGGATTCTGGATAATAAAGCAGCGGATTGTGAGGGAAACGCAGCGCGGTCGGCGCGCTGCGCAAATATTAAAGACGTCCGGTGTAGTGCCAGCTAAGGTAGCGCAGCAGCCGAAGCTGGCGTTTAAGACGGCTTGGCTGGGAAAGCAGACGATAAAGCCACTCCAGGCCAAGGTTCTGCCAGCCTTTCGGGGCGCGCTTTACGTGGCCTGTAAAAACATCATAGGTGCCGCCTACCCCCATATAAAGGGCGTCCGGATGCACAACCCGGCAGTCTCGCATAAAAATCTCCTGGCGCGGCGAACCCATGGCGACAGTAACAATCTGCGCGCCACTGTCGCGGATGCGATCAAACAGCGCCTGACGGGCCTCTGGCGTAAAATAGCCATCCTGGCTGCCGACAATGTTCACCTTCCAGAGCTGACGCAGCTTTGTTTCAGTCTGCGCCAGCACCTCAGGCTTGCCGCCGACTAAAAAAACCGGCGTTCCCGCCTCGCCCGCGCGCGCCATTAACGCTTCCCAGAGGTCAGCCCCGGCCACCCGAGAAACCTGCGCGTCGGGATACTTCTTACGCACCGAGCGCACCACGCTAATGCCATCGGCATATTTAAACTCCGCCGACTCAATAAGACTGCGTACTTCCGCATCCGCCTCCAGCGCCAGCATTTTCTCCGCGTTAATCGCCACCAGCGTCCCCTTTTTCAGCGCGCCGTCAGCATAGAGATAGTCGAGGGCGTGCGGCATATCGCGCCACCCCAGCAGGGGCAAACCGCGCAGGGTATAAATGGGAGCAGAACTCTTTTCCGTCATAACATTCCTTAGTTAACGCTCAGGTTGGCGAAAGCGGCCCTGCGGAACGACGCAGTCGGCCATGAACCAGCCCGGCGCTCTCAAGCAGCCAGTAAAGCAGCTTTGCCATTAACAAACAGGCGGAGAAGACCACCAGGAAGAACACCACACGAGAAGCGAACGCGTCTAATCCTTCGCGCGCCAGCACTATCATGTTGAAGATGGCGCCGAAGCAAAAGCTATGGATGACGGCCGCCTTATAGCGGTTCGCCTCGCGATTGCCGCGCTCGTAAAGCCAGTCAAACCATTTGATGATAAGCCCGACGGCCACCGCGCCAAGCGGAATAAACCAAACGCCGCCCATAATGACCAGCGAGCCGATTAACGTGGGCGAAATGGCCAGCCCCGAATGGTTGTTGAGGACTTCCCAGGTAAAGTAATTCGCCGTATTCAGGACAATATGCGGACGATCCGGCCAAAGCCAGGAAGGAATAAAAACATAGAAGTCCCGCACAATCGGGGCAAGCCCCTGAAAGTCGATATGGTTGTAGTTTTGCAGCAATAGCGCGAAGTTTTCCCAGGGCGAGAACGTGTCGCGAGTCAGGTAGAGGAAGGTGTAAAACGCTTCATCGCCGCTGACGTTCAGGCCATAGCGCTTTAGCGCCAGCCAGAACATGCCGACTATGCCAAACACGCCCGCCGCCGCCAGCATCCAGAGCGAAATCCAGCCCCGGATAATACCGATGAAGAGAAAAATGGCGAAAGCGATAATGATATTGGCGCGCGTTCCGCCCACGATCATATAAGTCAGCAGGCCAAAGGCGACGGTACTGACGAGAAAAAAGAGCCACGCGCGGCTATCCTGGCGCAGGAAATAGACCACCAGCATGGCCGGAATGAAAAAATAGAAGAAGCGCTTAAGCGCCACGCCCGACACTTCGCTGGAAAAAATCTGGCTGTAGGACTGTAAACGAAACAGCAGAAAACCGTTATGCAGGAAGAAAATACCCACGCTGACCAACGCCACCGCCATCAGGATCACCCACATCAAATGGGTTTCTACCCGGTTCATGGTAAAGAGGCCGGGTCCAGTGGGCGTCTGGCCTCGTGGGCGCAGCCGGGTTTTATAGGTAACGTAGTAAACCCCGTAAAAGCATCCCGCTGCCAGCAGCGCCTGCAGCAAGATTTCCGGCGGCACTACCGCCACGTTAAAGCGAAACACCAGTAAACTGGTCAACGGGAAGCCGAAGAAAAAGGTCAGCAGAAAAAGCAGTGAAAAGAAAACGTTGAAGTTAAACCGCACGCGGCGGAATTCAAACCAGGTCAACGTCCCAATAAACAGCGTGGCGAGGAGCCAGACGATAAACAGACCGCTGAATTGCAACACGCTCATGCCACTTCTCCTGAAGCGATACGCAGCGCCTGATGCCAGCCCGCGAGATAGTTAGGTTTAAAAAAGGCGATACGGGATTTATCTACCGCCTGTAACTGACGCTGCGCTTCGCGCACCACCGCTTCATTAAGCATATCACCCGTGAAGAGCACTGGCAGATCTTGTTCCACCATATCCTGCCAGAAGGGGTTGTCCCGGCTGAGCACGAAGGGAACGCCTGCCTGGATCAGCAGGCAGAGCGTACCGATACCCTGCTGGCGGGCAAAAATAAAATAACCCAGGTCGCACTCACGCAGCAGCGTGAGGTAATCGTCGAACGCCATCTTATCGCGCAGCACCTGCAGGTTTTCAGCACTAAACAGCGCCCTGCCCGCCTGGCTTATTTCATCAATATAAGCCTCGTTGTTTGCCGGGTATCCCATCGGGACAATAACGCGCACGGTATCGCCAAACTGCTGGTGCACCGCTTTTAACGCTGCGGCATGTTCATTACTGCGATCGCCTGAGTTACCGACCAGCACAGTGAGTTTGCCAGCACGAACCGGCGGAGCGATACCGTTAAGAGCCGGGTCCATGCGCGTCGGGAAATAAAGCAGCTCGCCCGCTACATTCGGGTGACGCTGCTGAAACCAGCTTAAATCGCCGCGCGTGGCGAATACCCGTCCGACGCGCCCCTGCGCCAGCCGGCGCAACCGGTAAAAAAGGCGAAACTTCAGGCTGCGGGAGACTTCATAGAGATCGGCGCCCCAGATATGCCAGCTGAACTGTGAAGGCTTCAGCCCGCCGGTCAGCAACGCCATCCAAAGCGCGGCATTAAATTGCCCGTGAAAAAAGAATCGTTGCTGCCGGTCGGCGCGGGCCATGGCGATGACCGCTTTCGCCAGCGCTTTTTTAGTAGGAAACAGACGGACCCTGAGTGAAGGAAAAGCCTGCGCCAGTTGCGCATCGGAGGAGACGACCATAAAGTCACGCGCCTGCGGATGCGCTGGCGCCAGCTCATCATTGAAAAATCGCAGTACCGTCTGGTTATGATGGGGAATATCGGACCCCAGAATGTGCATCAATGCTGTCATGCCTGCCTGCGCCACAGTAAAAATACGCCACAACAGAGGGCGAAATAGACAATATAGGTAGCCATATAGGCCTGAGCCGCACCCGCTGCGCCGTGCACCGGGATAAGCCAGTGTGAAAAGCCGGTTAATAAAGCAAACTGGCTAATCTCCGTCAAAATATAAAAACGCAGCGACGCTTTCGCGATGACCAGATAGCCAAATACGTAAGCGCCCACTTTCAACACGTCACCTACCATTTGCCAGGCGAACAGGTCGCGCATGGCGGTAAATTTCGGCGAAAAGAGCAGCCAGATCGCCACATCGCGCAGCAGCCAGACGGCAAAACTCGCGGCCGCCACCGCAGGCAACACGAATTTCAGCGATCGTACGATTTCGCGGGTAATCTCTTCTTTTGCCGTCAGGCGCGACAGCGTCGGCAGCAGGTACACGCTAAAGGAAGCGGTGATGAACTGCAGATAGGCATCGGAAATACTGCTTACCCCTTGCCAGATCCCTACTGCTTCCCAGCCGTAATGGGACGCCAGCAGGTTTCGCATCATTACGTAAGCGACCGGCAGCGTCACAGAGGTGATAAGCGCCATCAGGGTGAATTTCCCCAGATGCGCCGCCAGCCCGCTATCCCAGCCGGGTTTCAGATAGCCCGCTGGCAGGTGGCTGCGCTGCTTGAGCATGAATGCGGCGGGGATGACCACCAGTGCAGGCACCAGCGCCAGGCCAAGCAGCGCGCCTTCATAGCCGCCGAAACGGAAGCTGGCGTAATAGGCGATAACGCCGATAAGGCTACCGGCGATCAGCGACAGCGCATTGCCAGCAGCGTCACGGAAGCCCTTAATAATCGCCAGACTCAGGTTCGCCCAGGCGATCCCCATCTGGACGAGCGCCACCAGCCGCACTACGTTCTGGTAGTTATCATGGCCGAACAGGCCGACGCTGATGGGCCGGGCGCCTGCTAAAAAGAGCACCGCAAGCAAGGTGGAAAAACCAAGCACCATCGCCGCGGCGGTGCGAGTGACTTTTTGTAGTTCCGCAGGTTCATCGCGATGCTGGGCGACCAGTTTAGTGACGCCATTAAAAATCCCGGCGCCAGCCAACACGCCCAGCACCGTTACCAGCTGGCGGAAGTTACCCGCCTGGCCAACGCCCGCCGGGCCAAAAGCCACCGCCAGCAATTTCACCACCAGTAAACCTGCGCCGATTTTTACCAGTGTGGACGCGGCGGTCCACACCGAAGCTTTAGCCAAAGACATTTCAGCCGAAGTAGCTCAGGAGAGAGGAGATAACCGTGCGCTGGTTCACAGGCGACAGGTTGTAGAAAAGCGGCAGGCGAACCAGGCGTTCGCTTTCCTGCGTGGTATAACGATCTTCACCCAGGAAGTAGCCAAACTTTTCCCCTGCCGGGCTGCTATGCAGAGGAATGTAATGGAATACGGCCAGGATCTCCGCTTCTTTCAGGTAAGCGATAAGCTGGCTGCGGTCGTCAATATCGCGCAGCTTAATGTAAAACATATGCGCGTTATGGCTGCACTCCTGCGGCACCGAAGGCAGCTCAATGCGCCCGGCCCTCGCCAGCGGAGCCAGCGCATCATAGTAGGTTTGCCACAGCGTCAGACGCTGCTGGTTAATGCGGTCCGCCGCTTCGAGCTGCGCCCACAGATAAGCCGCCTGCAGGTCGGACATCAAATAGCTGGAGCCGATATCGCGCCAGGTATATTTATCCACCTGACCACGGAAGAACTGGCTGCGGTTGGTGCCTTTCTCGCGGATGATTTCCGCACGCTCCACTAACGCCGGGTCGTTGATAAGCGTCGCTCCGCCCTCGCCGCCTGCAGTGTAGTTTTTCGTCTCATGGAAGCTGAAGCAACCGACGTGACCGATGGTCCCCAGCGCACGTCCTTTATAAGTGGACATCACTCCCTGCGCGGCGTCTTCCACCACATACAGATTATGCTTTCTGGCGATAGCCATGATAGCGTCCATTTCACACGCCACCCCCGCGTAATGCACCGGCACGATGGCCCGGGTTTTTTCCGTGATCGCCGCTTCAATCAGGCTCTCGTCGATATTCATCGTATCCGGACGGATATCCACAAACACAATGGTCGCGCCACGCAGTACAAAAGCGTTGGCGGTGGAAACGAAGGTGTAGCTTGGCATGATCACTTCATCGCCCGGCTGAATGTCGAGCAAAATAGCGGCCATTTCCAGCGAGGCGGTGCAGGAAGGCGTCAACAGCACCTTTTTGCTGCCGAAGCGCTGTTCCAGCCACTGCTGGCAGCGACGGGTAAAGCCGCCATCGCCGCATAGCTTGCCGCTGCCCATCGCCGACTGCATGTAATCAATTTCCGTACCCACCACTGGCGGAGCATTAAATGGGATCATTTGTTCACCTGTAGAGCCAGTAAGCAGTGCTTTCCACGTTCGCACCGCTTTGAATATAGCGACGAAGCGCGGCGATATTTCCAACCTGCGTTGCGACACGCAGCGTGGAAAGCCCTCGCGTTGCGCACCACTCTTGCGCCGCCTGCATTAATATCTCACCGATACCGCGCCCTGCCAGCAGACCAATGCGCGCCTCCTGTTCGTTTAACTGCCGTAGCGTAACAAAGCCACGCAACGAACCATCCGGCGCCTGCATTATCAGACAGGCGTGATCGAAAGCGCCTTTTACGGCGTTCTCCACCCACTGCGCATAGAACTGACCGCTCGCGTCCGCCGGATACCAGGGGGCGCGAAAGCGGCTTTGAGCAAAGACGGCAGCGGCGGCGGCGCGCAGCGCCGGAACATCTTCTTCCTGAGCCACGGACAACGCCGTTGATGAAGACGCGGCGGCCACGGGCAAAACCAAATCCACTTCGCCCTCAACCAGCTGAAAACCAAGCTGTTGCAGCGCATCGAGTAAATCCGCGCGTTGCGTCGGAACTTTCGCCTGCACCCGCTGCCATGCGTCCAGCTGTGAAATATCCACCACCGGCGCTTCATCGGCGAAACGCATAATCGCGCTACGCAGACCAAAAAAATGGCTTTCCCAGTCAAGTGGGGCCAGCGTCGCTTTTACCGTCATACTTTTCCTCACAAGCTCTCAGGGTAATGAGCCCGCAAAAAAGCGCGTGACATTAGCGCCATACGCCTTTGGTATCTATCACCCACTGCTGGGTGATGGCCTCGCCTGCAATAGCCCTGAACTCTTTGTGGTCGACCAGCATCACCAGCACGTCCGCACTGCGCAGCGCTTCTTCAAGCGCCACCAGCTGGCATTTTCCGGAGAGCTTATTCGGCAGTTGATGAATATTCGGTTCCACCACCAACGTTTCACCGCTGTGCCAGTCGGCAATCAGCTGGGCTATCTCCATCGCCGGGCTTTCACGCAAGTCGTCAATGTTTGGCTTGAACGCCAGGCCAAAGCAGGCGATTTTCAGTTCAGAGGCGCGCTTGTTGGTTACCGCGAGGCAGTCGGCGACACGTTCCTTCACCTGATGAATAACCCAGTGCGGTTTGCTGTCGTTCACTTCGCGAGCGATACGGATAAGCCGCGCCTGCTGTGGGTTTTGCGCCACAATAAACCACGGGTCCACTGCAATGCAGTGCCCGCCAACGCCCGGGCCAGGTTGCAGAATATTAACGCGGGGATGACGGTTGGCGAGGCGGATAAGCTCCCAGACGTTAATGTCTTGCTCGGCGCAAATGAGCGAAAGTTCGTTAGCAAAAGCGATATTGACGTCGCGAAAGCTATTTTCAGTCAGCTTGCACATCTCCGCCGTGCGGGCGTTAGTTAGTACGCACTCGCCTTCAAGGAAAATTTTATAGAGTTCGCTGGCGCGCGCTGAACAGGCTGGCGTCATACCGCCTATCACGCGGTCATTTTTAATCAGCTCGACCATCACCTGCCCCGGCAGCACGCGCTCAGGACAATAGGCGATATTAACGTCCGCGCTTTCGCCTGCCTGCTGCGGAAAGGTCAGATCGCTGCGCAGCGCGGCAAGCCACTGCGCCATCTGTTCTGTCGCGCCGACTGGCGAGGTAGATTCCAGAATGACCAGCGCTCCTTTTTTTAATACCGGCGCGATAGATTGCGCCGCCGCCTGCACATAAGTCATATCAGGCTCGTGTTCGCCTTTGAACGGCGTTGGCACAGCAATCAAGAAAGCATCCGCTTCTTCAGGACGGGTGGTGGCGCGCAGATAGCCTGCCTGCACCGCCGTTTTCACGACCTGATCTAACTCAGGTTCGACGATATGAATTTCACCGCGGTTGATGGTGTCAACGGCGTGCCGGTTGATATCAATACCAATAACCCGCTTTTGTCGTGAAGCAAAAGCCGCCGCAGTTGGCAAACCGATATATCCCAGACCAATCACCGAGATGGTATTAAAACTCATACTGATATCCGATTATTTTTCAGTGCGTGCAGAATCCGCTCACAGGCCTGCCCGTCGCCGTAAGGGTTATGAGCATGGCTCATGGCCAGATACTCATCCTCGTTGTGAAGTAATTTTGTGACTTCGTGGACAATATGGTCGGCATTAGTGCCGACCAAACGAACAGTCCCGGCTCTCACCGCTTCCGGTCGTTCTGTGGTATCGCGCATCACCAGGACCGGCTTGCCGAGCGACGGCGCCTCTTCCTGAATGCCGCCGGAGTCGGTCAAAATCAGCCAAGCGTGATTCATCAGCCAGACAAAGGGGAGATATTCTTGCGGTTCAATGAGCACCACGTTTTCTACATGGCCCAGGATACGTTTCACCGGCTCCAGAACGTTTGGATTCATATGCACTGGATATACAATTTGCACATTCTGATTTCGCGCGGCGATTTCGGCCAGCGCCTTGCAGATTTGCTCAAATCCTTCGCCAAAGCTTTCTCGACGGTGTCCGGTTACCAGAATTAATTTTTTATCACTGTCTAAAAATGAATATTGCTTAGCCAGCGAAACGCGCAGGCTATCATCCGACATCACCCGATCGCGTACGGAAATTAAAGCATCGACGACGGTATTGCCGGTAACAAAAATATGGTTTTCCGGTATACGTTCGTGCAGCAGGTTTTGGCGGGCGTCTTGTGTCGGAGCAAAATGATACATGGCCAAATGGCCTGTCAGGGTGCGGTTTGCCTCTTCCGGCCACGGCGAATAGAGATCCCCGGTACGCAAACCAGCTTCCACATGCCCCACCGGAATGCGCTGGTAAAAGGCAGCCATGCTCGCCGCCATTGTTGTCGTCGTGTCGCCATGCACCAGCACCACGTCAGGCCGGAAAGATTCCAGAATGGGCTTCATGCCTTCAAGGATACGGCAGGTAATTTCCGTAAGTCCCTGGCCAGGTTTCATAATATTTAAATCATAGTCTGGCACAATGGAAAACAGATTCAGAACCTGATCCAGCATTTCACGATGCTGGGCAGTGACGCAGACTCTTGCTTCAAAAAAAGGATCTTTTGCCAGCGCGTGCACCAGCGGCGCCATCTTAATTGCTTCCGGACGCGTGCCAAAAACGGTTAGTACTTTCACAACGTTTCTCTTAAGTTTACCGGTGGAGGCGAGACCGCCTCCACTTAAAGCGCCGTTGTTACTCTGGACGACGGCGAGCCAGTGCAACGCCTGCGCCAATCAACACACCCACAGTACCCCACATAATCATCAAAAATGCGCGACGCGGGCTATCGCGCTTGACAGGTTCTTCCGGAGTGCGCAGGTAACGATAGGTTTGAAAACGGGGATCGAGGACGGGGCCAACATTGAGTGTCGCCAGCATAGCCCGGTTTTGATCGTAGTCGATATCATAGGTCGCGCCGACCGCCTGAAGGTTTTCCAGTCTTGCCTGCAACAGCGGACGTCCGAGCATGAAAAGTTCAGAATCGGGCAATTCATCCGGCGGCACTTCCGTTTCACTGCGAGCAATATTGTGCTGCTGCGCGACCCGCAACGCCTGCTCAACGTTATGGACTTTACGGTCGTAAATCGCTTTCGCTACCGCTTCCTGGCGCTTAACCTGCGCTTTCATCTGTATTGTCCGCGCAGCCCAGGCGCCTTTCAGTTCATCATTAAGATGGCTGGCGGCCCGCTGGCTGGCGAAAGCGACATACTGGCGAAGCAGGTTGTTGGCATCCGGTCCGGTTTCCGCAGTCAGCCGAACATTGTCACTAAGATTGCGGGTGATATCCCCGGCGGTGAACTGAATATTGTCGATAAGCTCATCAAGCAGAGCCGCGTCCGCTTTACTGTTTCCTACTTTACGCTGTTTGTAGTAGTCCGTCTGCAACCAGAAATCCCGGCGAGTATCCCACGAAGAGAGTTGCATAATGAACTCCTTGTAAGCGTCATCCATTACAGAAGGCTGAGCGACCGACCCGTTGTCGGTTTTGATATCCAGGTTGCGCAGAAACTGCTGCTGCGAATAGAAGCCGCCTAACATATTCACCGTCGGCCTGTCTGTAATCGCCGTCGCGCTCCACTCTTGCCTGGCGAAGAGGGTATAGACAAAAGCCCCGATTGCAAACAGCAGCGCAATACCGACAATCCACGCTTTTCCAGTCCAAAGCGTACGGAACAGGCCACGGATATCCAGTTCGTTCTCTGCAACTCTGCCTTGTGCCTCCGGCAATGGTTGTTTCATCGCTTCCCCGCTCTGTTTTATTGAATGGTGGGTTTGTTGTTACTCCGACGCATGCGGCGCTTTACTCGTTTAATAAAACGCGCCACTTTCCATGCCCGTTTAATACAGTAGCCATAAAGAAAAAAGGCCAGCAAAAAGAGCAACAGCATTACCCATTCAGGTATGAAGTGCGCATATTCTGCCGCTACGCCAATGCCAGCCAAAAGCGCGGCAGCGAGCGTAATCAAGACGAACGCCTGGCGGGAAGTAAAACCTGCGCGCATGATAAGATGATGAATATGCTGCCGGTCCGGCGAAAAAGGGCTCATGCCTTTGCGTAGACGGCGATACATAATGGCGACCATATCCATTAATGGAATGGCGATAATCCACAGGGCGGTAACCGGGCTAATGGGGTGCGTTTTACCCTGGGTGGTTTCCAGCAGGATCCAGATAACGGTAAAACCAATCAGCGTACTGCCTGCATCGCCCATAAACACTTTATAGCGACGGCCCAGTACGCCCAGGTTAAGCAGAATGTAAGGCAGGATGGCGGCAATCATCGCAAAACACCACATAGCGAGACTTATCTGTCCATCAAACCAGAGAATGATGCCAATAGCGGCGAATGACACGCAGGAAAGGCCACCAAGCAGCCCGTCAATGCCGTCCACCATATTAAATGCGTTAATGGCGGCCCAGACAGCAAACAGCGTCAGGAAGTAGCCAAAGGGACCCAGCACCATCTCCCATGAGCCAAAAATATAGCCAAGACTGCTGAGGTAAAGACCGCCCACCACCATCATAACAATGCCGATAATCGCCTGAATAGTCGCGCGAATTTTTACGCTGATATCAAACCGATCGTCCAGCGCCCCGACGAGAACGAGGATACCGGCGCAGGTAAGGTAGAGAGATGCGTGGGGAATATAGTAATTTGCGATACCAAATGTAAAACAGATCCCTGCGTAGACAGAAATCCCGCCCACAAGTGGAATTAACCCCTGATGACGCTTACGAAAGTTAGGCTTATCGACCAAACCGATGCGTTTAGCGACTTTTCGAGCGAAGAAAATAAAAACAAAGGTGAACAAAAAAATACTGAGCAGCTCAGTACCAGCGGTTACTAAATTCACAGTATGCGCTCTCTGCAAACGTTAAGTCCGGAGGAAGTATAACCGCGGAGGTTAATCATCAAAAACATATACCACCACTCATCCCTGAACAGACTTTATTATTCATTAAGATAAACATAGCCCAGACTGACTAAGAACAGGCGCATAAATGCCCAAATGCATAACGTATCACGCCGGATATGCTCTCACGGCACGAACGAAAACGCCACGTCGTAACGTGGCGTTCCCCGAGTTTTTAGCGATTACGAGCGCTTCATCATATCAAAGAACTCATCGTTCGTTTTAGTCATCGCCAGCTTATTGATGAGGAATTCCATCGCGTCGATTTCACCCATCGGGTGAATGATTTTGCGAAGAATCCACATCTTCTGCAACTCTTCTTGAGTTGTCAGCAACTCTTCTTTACGGGTGCCGGAGCGGTTGTAATCAATGGCCGGGAATACACGTTTTTCCGCAATCTTACGGGACAGGTGCAATTCCATGTTGCCGGTGCCTTTAAACTCTTCGTAGATAACTTCGTCCATTTTGGAGCCAGTATCAATCAGAGCAGTCGCAATAATGGTCAGGCTGCCGCCCTCTTCCACGTTACGCGCGGCGCCGAAGAAACGCTTCGGACGATGCAGGGCGTTCGCGTCAACACCACCGGTCAACACTTTGCCGGATGCCGGCACAACGGTGTTGTAGGCGCGCGCCAGACGGGTAATGGAGTCCAGCAGAATGATAACGTCTTTTTTATGCTCTACCAGACGCTTGGCCTTCTCGATGACCATTTCGGCGACCTGAACGTGGCGGGATGCCGGCTCGTCGAAGGTGGAAGCAACCACTTCGCCTTTAACCAGACGCTGCATCTCGGTCACTTCTTCCGGGCGCTCGTCGATAAGCAGCACCATGAGCACGCAATCCGGATGGTTATAAGCGATGCTCTGCGCAATGTTCTGCAGCAGCATGGTTTTACCCGCTTTCGGCGGCGCTACAATCAGACCACGCTGACCGCGGCCAATCGGAGAAGCAAGGTCCAGCACGCGAGCGGTTAAATCTTCGGTGGAGCCGTTGCCGCGCTCCATACGCAGACGGGAGTTCGCATGCAGCGGCGTTAAGTTTTCGAACAGGATCTTGTTGCGCGCGTTTTCCGGCTTATCGAAGTTAACCTCGTTCACCTTCAGCAGTGCAAAGTAACGCTCGCCTTCTTTTGGCGGTCGAATCTTACCGGAGATGGTGTCCCCTGTGCGGAGGTTGAAACGGCGGATTTGGCTGGGAGATACGTAGATGTCGTCAGGACCGGCGAGGTAGGAGCTGTCTGCGGAGCGGAGGAAACCGAATCCATCCTGCAATATCTCCAGCACACCGTCGCCAAAAATATCTTCGCCACTCTTCGCGTGCTGTTTCAGGATGGCGAAAATAATGTCCTGTTTGCGCATACGGGCCAGGTTTTCCAGCCCCATATTTTCGCCGAGAGTGATCAGCTCAGAAACCGGCGTATTCTTTAATTCGGTAAGATTCATAATGGTGGGTTCTTAAACTCGGGGTAAATCTCGAACGTATTTGTGAATGGAATGGCAGGATCATCCATGCCTGTTAGTGGCTTTCAACTCATGTCTGTACGCTGTCTGGTCACAGGAAAGAACGCAGAACTGAAACGACGAGACGGATTGAGTGATAGCCCCGGAACAATTCACTTCTCGCGTACCGCTTTGGTGCTGGTATTGAATGGCGGGAAGTGTCGGGTATTACAAGATTCAAACTAAAAGGTAAGTTTAAATGAAGCTGAAAAATAACTTAGCATGACTCACGCCGGGCGTCCAGCGGTCCGGACAATTTCCGGAATTCTGTTCGCACCGGCGCAAAAGTTCTTACGTTTTACTCCAGAAGATTAGGCCTTTCATGTTGGTGTAGCATTAACCAACATAAGGTTGACTTTATTTCACCGGATACGCTTTCGTAAAGCAATAGTTAGCTGATATTCTACCACACTATGAGCAAAACACATTTAACAGAACAGAAGTTTTCCGACTTCGCCCTGCACCCTAAAGTGGTGGAAGCCCTTGAAAAGAAAGGCTTTCATAATTGCACCCCTATTCAGGCACTGGCACTCCCGTTAACGCTGACGGGACGTGACGTTGCAGGGCAGGCGCAAACCGGTACCGGCAAAACGATGGCGTTTTTAACGTCAACGTTTCATTATCTACTCTCACATCCGGCCGCTGAAAACCGTCAGGTGAACCAGCCTCGCGCTCTGATTATGGCGCCGACCCGCGAACTGGCGGTGCAGATTCATTCTGATGCCGAACCGCTGGCGCAGGCGACCGGTATTAAGCTTGGCCTGGCTTACGGCGGCGACGGCTACGACAAACAGCTGAAAGTGCTGGAAAGCGGCGTCGATATTCTTATCGGCACCACTGGTCGTCTCATCGACTACACCAAACAGAACCACATTAACCTCGGCGCTATTCAGGTCGTAGTGCTGGACGAAGCCGACCGCATGTACGATCTCGGCTTTATTAAAGATATCCGTTGGCTGTTCCGCCGCATGCCGCCTGCAACGCAGCGCCTGAACATGCTCTTTTCCGCTACGCTCTCTTACCGCGTTCGCGAGCTCGCCTTCGAGCAAATGAACAATGCGGAATACGTAGAAGTGGAGCCGGAACAAAAAACAGGCCACCGTATTAAAGAAGAGCTCTTCTACCCTTCTAACGAAGAAAAAATGCGTTTGCTGCAAACCATTATTGAAGAAGAGTGGCCGGAGCGCGCCATTGTTTTCGCCAACACGAAACACCGTTGCGAAGATATCTGGGGACATCTGGCGGCGGATGGTCATCGCGTCGGTCTGCTGACAGGCGACGTGGCGCAGAAAAAACGCCTGCGCATTCTTGAAGAGTTTACCCGCGGCGATCTTGATATTCTGGTCGCAACGGACGTGGCGGCGCGCGGCCTGCATATTCCGGCGGTGACGCACGTCTTTAACTACGATCTGCCGGATGACTGCGAAGATTATGTCCACCGTATTGGCCGTACTGGCCGTGCAGGCGCCAGCGGCCACTCAATCAGCCTCGCCTGTGAAGAGTACGCGCTGAACCTGCCGGCGATAGAAAGCTATATCGGCCACACCATTCCGGTAAGCAAGTACAACCCGGATGCGCTGTTAAGCGAACTGCCGCCGCCGAAGCGCCTGACGCGCACGCGTTCCGGCAACGGCCCGCGCCGTACAGGCGGCGCCCCGCGCAACCGTCGTCGCACAGGGTAACGTGTTATGCGCAGCTCCACCTCCCTCTATGCGGCAATTGATTTAGGCTCGAACAGCTTTCATATGCTGGTGGTGCGCGAGGTGGCAGGAAGCATTCAAACGCTGTCTCGCATCAAGCGTAAGGTTCGCCTGGCGGCGGGCCTTAGCGCGGACAATCTTCTTTCTGCTGAAGCGATGGAGCGCGGCTGGCAGTGTCTGCGCCTTTTTGCCGAGCGGCTGCAGGATATCCCCCCTGAGCAAGTGCGCGTAGTGGCGACCGCCACGCTGCGGCTGGCTAGTAACTCCCAGGAATTTATTGCACGCGCGCAGGAAATCCTGGGCTGTCCGGTGCAAGTCATTAAGGGCGAAGAAGAAGCGCGGCTGATTTATCAGGGCGTAGCGCATACCACTGGCGGCGCGGATCAGCGTCTGGTCGTGGACATCGGCGGCGCCAGCACAGAACTGGTTACCGGCACCGGCGCCCACGCCACTTCACTCTTCAGTCTGTCGATGGGCTGCGTCACCTGGCTTGAACGCTTTTTTACCGACCGTAGCCTTACCAAAGAAAACTTCGCCGCCGCCGAACAGGCCGCCAGTGAAGTTTTACAGCCTGTGATTAACGACCTTCGCCAGCACGGCTGGAAAATCTGCGTCGGCGCCTCCGGCACCGTTCAGGCGCTGCAGGAAATTATGATGGCGCAGGGCATGGATGAGCGCATCACCCTGGCCAAGCTGCAGCAGTTAAAAGCGCGCGCTATCGCCTGCGGCCGTCTGGAAGAGCTGGAGATTGAAGGTCTGACGCTTGAACGCGCGCTGGTTTTTCCAAGCGGCCTTGCCATTCTGTTAGCCATTTTCAACGAGCTCCACATTGAATGTATGACGCTTGCGGGCGGCGCGCTGCGTGAAGGCCTGGTTTACGGCATGCTGCATCTTGCCGTCGATCAGGATATCCGCAGCCGCACGCTGAAGAACATTCAGCGCCGTTTTATGGTGGATACCGAACAGGCGGAGCGCGTGGCTCAACTGGCGGACCGTTTCGCCGAAACGCTGGCCGGGGAATGGGATCTCGACGCGCTTAGCCGCCAGCTGCTGCGCAGCGCCTGCCTGCTGCACGAGATTGGCCTGAGCGTCGATTTTAAACGCGCGCCGCAGCATGCCGCGTATCTGGTGAGCAACCTGGATCTGCCCGGCTTTACCCCCGCGCAAAAGAAACTGCTGTCAACACTGCTGCTTAACCAGACCAACCCGGCGGATCTCTCCTCGCTGCATCAGCAAAACGCCGTACCGCCCCGCGTAGCGGAGCGCTTATGTCGTTTGCTGCGCCTGGCAATTATTTTCGCCAATCGCCGTCGTGATGATTTACTGCCTGATATTAACGTTAAAGCGCAGGGCGAAACGCTTTCGCTGGCTTTACCGGAAGGCTGGCTGGCGGCGCATCCGCTGGGCGCGGAGCTAATAGAACAGGAGAGCCAGTGGCAAAGCTACGTTCACTGGTCGCTGGAGATAAAATAAAAGCCTCCCGAGGGAGGCTTTTTCGCTTTAACCGCCGCGCGCTTTCGCCAGCATCGCTTTAATATTCGCTACGTTCGCCTGCCCTTTTTGCATTCGCTCTTCGGCCGAGACCACTTTGCGTTCGGTTTCCCAGGCCAGGTCGTCCTGCGGCAGCTCCAGTAAAAAGCGGCTCGGCTCCGGGCGCACCAGCTCGCCATACTGCCGACGCTCTTTGCATAACGTAAAAATGAGTTCTTTCTGCGCACGCGTGATGCCGACGTAAGCCAGACGCCGCTCTTCGTCGATATTGTCTTCATCAATGCTGCTCTGGTGCGGCAGTAATCCCTCTTCCATGCCGACCAGAAAAACATACGGGAACTCCAGGCCTTTTGAAGCATGAAGGGTCATTAACTGAACCTGATCGAGCTCTTCTTCGCTTTCACCGCGCTCCATCATATCGCGCAGCGTAAAACGGGTGACGACCTGAGTCAGCGTCATCGGCTCGTCCAGTTCCGTGCCTTCCAGCATCTCCGTCATCCAGCTAAAGAGCTGGTTAACGTTTTTCATACGCATTTCGGCGGCCTTCTGGCTGGGCGACGTTTCATAAAGCCAGGCTTCGTAATCGATGCCGTGGATAAGATCGCGCACGGCAGCCACCGGCTCCCTCTCGCTCAGACGCGCCACGTCGCCAAGCCAGTGGGTAAAGCGCGTCAACGACTCATAGCCGCGTCCGGTCAGCGTCTGGCTCAGCCCCATGTCGAAGCTGGCGGTGAACAAGCTTTTGTTCCGGCTCATCGCCCATTCGCCCAGTTTCTGCAGGGTCGCCGGGCCAATCTCGCGCTTGGGCGTATTTACAATGCGCAGAAAAGCGCTGTCGTCGTCGGGGTTAGTCAGCACGCGCAGGTAAGCGAGCAAGTCTTTGATTTCTGGTCGGGAGAAAAACGAGGTTCCGCCGGAGATCCGGTAAGGAATACGGTTCTGCATCAGCAGCTTTTCAAATACGCGCGACTGATGGTTGCCGCGGTAAAGAATGGCGTAATCCTTATACTGCGTCTTATTAATAAAGTGATGGGCGATAAGCTCGCCGGTTACGCGCTCCGCCTCATGCTCTTCGTGATTGGCCGTCAGCACTTTCAGTTCCGGACCATATCCCAGTTCGGAAAAGAGCTTTTTCTCGAAGACGTGCGGGTTGTTGGCGATAAGGATGTTTGCCGCTTTCAGAATGCGTCCGGACGAGCGGTAGTTCTGCTCAAGCTTGATAACCTGCAGCGCCGGAAAATCCTGACTCAGCAGCACGAGGTTTTGCGGGCGCGCCCCTCGCCAGGAGTAGATAGACTGATCGTCATCGCCCACCACGGTGAAGCGCGCCCGCGCGCCCACCAACAGCTTCACCAGCTCATACTGGCTGGTATTGGTATCCTGGTACTCATCCACCAGCAGGTAGCGAATGCGGTTTTGCCAGCGCTCGCGCACCTCTTCGTTGCGCTGAAGCAGCAGCGTCGGCAGCAGAATCAGGTCGTCAAAATCGAGCACGTTACAGGCTTTCAGATGCGCGTCGTACAGGCCGTAACAGTGGGCGAAAATACGGTCCCGCTCGCCTTTGGCCTGCGCCGCGGCCTGAAGCGGGTTGAGCAGGTCGTTCTTCCAGTTTGAGATGGTGGAGATAAGCTGTTGCAACAGCGATTTATCATTCTCCACCAGCCCTTCCGTCAGCTCTTTGATGAGCGCCATCTGGTCGGTGTCGTCAAACAACGAGAAATTGGCTTTCATCCCCAGCGCGTTATATTCCCGCTTGATGATCTCCAGCCCCAGCGTGTGGAAAGTAGAAATCATCAGCCCGCGCGCCTCTTTGCGCCCGAGGGTTTGCGCCACGCGCTCTTTCATTTCTCGCGCCGCTTTGTTGGTAAAAGTCACCGCCGCGATGTGTTTCGCCTGATAGCCGCAGCCGCGGATAAGATGGGCGATTTTATTGGTAATGACGCGTGTTTTACCCGAGCCCGCGCCCGCCAGCACCAGGCAGGGTCCGGTTACATATTCTACGGCTTGTTGTTGGCCTGGGTTTAAACGCATAAGTTACTCAGTGAAAGTCAGAAGAGAAGGCAGATCCCCACGGCAGGTACAGCAGTACGAAGGGGAAAAGAGCGTGGTAGTATAGCGAGCGTTATTCATCCCACTCAAGGCACGATCATGGCAAAAACCGCAGCAGCAATGCATATCCTTGTTAAAGAAGAAAAATTGGCACTGGATCTGCTGGAACAAATCAAAAACGGCGGCGATTTCGAAAAGCTGGCTAAGAAACACTCTACTTGCCCGTCCGGTAAAAAGGGCGGACACCTGGGCGAATTCCGTCAGGGTCAGATGGTTCCGGCGTTCGATAAAGTGGTCTTCTCCTGCCCGGTGCTGGAGCCGACCGGCCCGCTGCACACCCAGTTCGGCTACCACATCATTAAAGTGCTGTACCGAAACTAATAAAAAGGCCTTCTCTCAGAGAAGGCCTTTTTGCTTTCGTGCGCGCCTGGCGTTTTCTGGCGACTGGCGTTGGCGAACGGTGCCAACGCCGCTGCGGGTCAAAAGACGACGGCGTAAATATTCCCCTAAGGATTTTGGCTTGCAGCAAGGCGGCAAGAGAGCACATCCCCAGGAGCATAGACTCACTATGCGACTGGGGTGGGCGAACGATGCCAACGCCGCTGCGGGTCAAAAGACGACGGCGTTGGTATTCCCCTAAGGATTTTGGCTTGCAGCAAGGCGGCAAGAGAGCACATCCCCAGAAGCATAGACTCACTATGCGACTGGGGTGGGCGAATGATACCAACGCCGCTGCGGGTCAAAAGACGACGGCGTAGGTATTCCCCTATGGATTTTGGCTTGCAGCAAGGCGGCAAGAGAGCGCATCCCCAGAAGCATAGACTCACTATGCGACTGGGGTGGGCGAACGATACCAACGCCGCTGCGGGTCAAAAGACGACGGCGTAGGTATTCCCCTATGGATTTTGGCTTGCAGCAAGGCGGCAAGAGAGCGCATCCCCAGGAGCATAGACTCACTATGCGACTGGGGTGGGCGAACGATGCCAACGCCGCTGCGGGTCAAAAGACGACGGGGAATCAGCCTGCGACGGCAATACGCTTCATATCGGTCATATAACCGCGCAGTTTCTGGCCCACTTTTTCGATCTCGTGGTTGCGGATAGCTTCGTTTACGTCGCGCAGTTGCGCGTTATCAACCGCAGTGCCTTCTACCGCTTTGCCAAGGTCGCCCGGCTGCAGCGTAGTCATAAATTCTTTTAACAGCGGCACCGCAGCGTTAGCGAACAGATAGTTGCCATATTCTGCCGTATCGGAGATAACCACGTTCATTTCATACAGGCGCTTACGGGCAATGGTGTTGGCAATCAGCGGCAGCTCGTGCAGCGATTCGTAGTAAGCGGATTCTTCAATGATGCCGGAATCCACCATGGTTTCGAACGCCAGCTCAACGCCTGCTTTCACCATTGCAATCATCAGCACGCCTTTATCGAAGTACTCTTGCTCGCTGATTTTGCCGTCAAACTGCGGCGCGTTTTCAAAGGCGGTCTGGCCAGTTTCTTCACGCCAGGTCAGCAGTTTCTTATCGTCGTTCGCCCAGTCCGCCATCATGCCGGAAGAGAACTCGCCGGAAATGATGTCGTCCATATGTTTCTGGAACAGCGGCGCCATGATGGTTTTCAGCTGTTCGGAAAGCGCGTAGGCGCGCAGTTTCGCCGGGTTAGAGAGACGGTCCATCATCAGCGTGATGCCGCCCTGCTTCAGCGCTTCGGTAATGGTTTCCCAGCCGTACTGGATCAGTTTTTCTGCGTAGGCCGGGTCGGTGCCCTCTTCCACCAGCTTATCGAAGCAGAGCAGCGAACCCGCCTGCAGCATGCCGCACAGGATGGTCTGCTCGCCCATCAGGTCAGATTTTACTTCTGCAACGAAGGAGGACTCCAGCACGCCTGCACGGTGGCCGCCGGTTGCTGCCGCCCAGGCTTTTGCGATCGCCATGCCTTCGCCTTTCGGGTCGTTCTCCGGGTGAACAGCGATAAGCGTCGGCACACCGAAGCCGCGCTTATACTCTTCACGCACTTCCGTACCCGGGCATTTTGGCGCCACCATCACGACGGTAATGTCTTTACGGATCTGCTCGCCAACTTCTACGATATTGAAACCGTGAGAGTAGCCCAGCGCCGCGCCATCTTTCATCAGCGGCTGTACGGCGCGCACGACGTCAGAGTGCTGCTTGTCCGGCGTCAGGTTAACCACCAGGTCCGCCTGCGGGATCAGTTCTTCATAGGTGCCGACTTTGAAGCCGTTTTCAGTGGCTTTACGCCAGGAGGCGCGTTTTTCCGCGATAGCTTCCGGGCGCAGGGCGTAGGAGATATCGAGGCCGGAGTCACGCATATTTAGCCCCTGGTTCAGGCCCTGCGCGCCGCAACCGACAATGACCACTTTCTTCCCTTTGAGGTAGCTTGCTTCATCGGCGAACTCGTCGCGCGCCATAAAGCGACATTTACCCAGTTGCGCCAGCTGCTGACGCAGATTCAAAGTATTGAAGTAATTAGCCATTGTGTAACTCCGTCGGTGTGATGATGTGCTTTTCTGTTCAGTACGTCAGCCGTGTCATAGCTTACGTGAATGCACCCACTATATGACAGGAAAAGCGTTGCTGAAATTGATATATTAACAACGTCACATTGCAATATTTGCAACATAAACCCGAGGAGCCCGGACTGTGGATTTACGCGACCTGAAAACCTTTTTGCATCTGGCGGATAGCCGGCATTTCGGGCGCAGCGCGCGCGCCATGCATGTCAGCCCGTCGACGCTTTCTCGTCAGATCCAGCGGCTGGAAGAAGACCTCGGCCAGCCCCTTTTCGTGCGCGACAACCGCACCGTCACGCTGACAGAAGCGGGCGAAGAGCTGCGCCAGTTCGCTCAACATACGCTGTTGCAGTACCAGCAGTTGCGCCATACCATCGATCAGCAAGGGCCGTCGCTTTCCGGCGAACTGCACCTGTTCTGCTCGGTGACCGCCGCTTACAGCCATCTGCCGCCGATTCTGGACCGCTTTCGCGCCGAGCATCCTTCGGTTGAGATCAAACTCACCACCGGCGACGCGGCGGATGCGGTGGAAAAAGTCAATTCCGGCGAAGCGGATCTGGCGATTGCCGGTAAGCCTGAAGCGTTGCCCGCCGCCGTGGCGTTCTCAACCCTGGAAAACCTTTCCGTCGTGCTGATAGCACCTGCTCTTCCCTGCCCGGTTCGCACGCAGGTAACGCAACCCGCTCCCGACTGGACGCGAGTGCCGTTTATCCTGCCCGATCAGGGCCCGGTGCGCCGGCGCATTGAGCTATGGTTCCGCCGCCAAAAAATCAGCAACCCGTCCATCTACGCAACAGTAGGCGGGCATGAGGCGATGGTGTCGATGGTGGCGCTCGGCTGCGGCGTGGCGCTTATACCGGAAGTGGTGCTGGAAAACAGCCCTGAGCCGGTGCGTAACCGCGTCATGATCCTCGAGCGCAGCGACGAGAAGACGCCGTTTGAGTTGGGCGTATGCGCGCAAAAAAAGCGGCTGCATGAGCCGCTTGTGGATGCTTTCTGGAAATTACTGCCGGGATATCGTTAACCCGCCAGGAAGAAACGAAACGCCGGGTTATGGCTCTCGTCATGGCAGTCGTAGCCAAGCTCATTGAGTCGGGTTTCGAAGTCCGGCTCGTTGTCGCCCAGTTCAAACGCCGCCAGCACCCGGCCATAGTCCGTTCCATGGCTGCGGTAGTGGAACAGCGAGATATTCCAGTGGGTGCCGAGCGTATGCAGAAACTTAAGCAGCGCGCCGGGAGATTCGGGAAACTCGAAGCTGTAGAGCCGCTCATGCAGCGGACGCGAAGGCCGTCCGCCGACCATATAGCGCACATGCAGCTTCGCCATTTCGTCGTCTGAAAGATCCACTACGCTGTAGCCGCCTTCGGTGAGTTGCGCGATAATTTCATGCCGCTCTTCCAGCCCGCGGCTGATGCGCACGCCGACAAATATGCAGGCGTCTTTAGCGTCCGCAAAGCGGTAGTTAAACTCCGTTACCGCACGTCCTCCCAGCAGCTGACAGAATTTCAGGAAGCTGCCCTTCTCTTCCGGAATAGTCACCGCCAGCAGCGCTTCGCGCTGTTCACCCAGTTCGCAACGCTCAGAGACGTAGCGTAAGCCGTGGAAGTTAACGTTCGCACCGGAAAGCACATGCGCCAGCCGCTCGCCGCGCAGGTTATGCTGGGCGATGTACTTTTTCATGCCCGCCAGCGCCAGCGCGCCGGAAGGCTCCGCCACGGCCCTTACATCTTCAAACAGATCTTTCATCGCCGCACAGATAGCGTCGCTGTCCACCGTCACGATGTCGTCCAGGTATTCCTGACAGACGCGGAAGGTTTCATCGCCAATGCGTTTGACCGCCACCCCTTCGGCAAAAAGCCCGACGCGGGGCAAATCCACCGGCTGCCCCGCATCCAGCGCCGCCTTCAGGCAGGCGGAATCTTCGGCTTCTACCGCGATCACTTTGATCTGCGGCATCAGTTGTTTGATAAGCACCGCCACGCCTGCCGCCAGCCCGCCGCCGCCGACCGGCACGAATACGCGATCGATATGCGCGTCCTGCTGCAGCAGCTCCAGCGCCAGCGTACCCTGACCGGCAATGACTGCCGGATGGTCAAACGGTGGCACCCAGGTAAAGCCCTGCTGTTTAGAAAGCTCAATAGCCTTTGCTTTCGCCTCATCGAAGTTTGCGCCATGCAGCAGTACTTCGCCGCCAAAGCCGCGCACCGCATCCACTTTGATATCCGCTGTCGCCACCGGCATGACAATCAGCGATTTAATACCGAGACGGGCGGAAGAAAACGCCACGCCCTGGGCGTGATTCCCTGCCGAAGCCGTAATCACGCCACGCGCTTTTTGCTCGGCGGTTAAACCGGCAATCATGGCGTAGGCGCCGCGCAGCTTGAAGCTGTGCACCGGCTGGCGGTCTTCGCGCTTCACCAGGATGACGTTATCAAGCCGCGAGGAGAGCTTCTCCATCTTTTGCAGCGGCGTCACCTGGGCGACTTCATACACGGGCGAGCGCAGCACGGCCCGCAAGTATTCCGCCCCACACGGGGCGGCGGATAGCGGTTGCGATTCGGCCATCTTAGCCTCCCAGCTTCGACTTATCGCGCACCGCGCCTTTATCGGCGCTGGTCGCAAGACTTGCGTAAGCGCGCAGCGCGAAGGAAACCTGACGTTCGCGGTTACGCGGAGTCCAGGCATCAGCGCCGCGAGCTTCCTGCGCTTCACGGCGCGCCGCCAGCTCCCGCTCGCTTAATTCAAGCGCAATGCCGCGGTTCGGAATATCGATAGTTATCATGTCGCCATCTTCAATCAGCGCGATATTACCGCCGCTCGCCGCTTCCGGAGAGACGTGGCCGATAGAAAGACCGGAAGTGCCGCCTGAGAAACGGCCGTCGGTGATAAGGGCGCACGCTTTGCCAAGGCCCATCGATTTCAGGAAGGTGGTGGGATAAAGCATCTCTTGCATGCCTGGCCCGCCTTTCGGCCCTTCATAGCGGATCACCACAACGTCGCCTTCGACGACTTTGCCGCCGAGAATCGCTTCTACCGCATCGTCCTGGCTTTCATAGACTTTCGCCGGACCGCGGAATGTCAGAATGCTGTCGTCCACGCCTGCGGTTTTTACGATGCAGCCGTTTTCGGCGAAGTTGCCATAAAGCACGGCGAGACCGCCGTCCTGGCTATAGGCGTGTTCCAGTGAGCGAATACAGCCATCCTGACGGTCGGTATCCAGCGAATCCCAGCGGCAGGATTGCGAAAACGCTTTAGTGGTGCGGATACCCGCCGGGCCGGCGGTGTACATGCTGCGCACCGCATCGTCTTTCGTCAGCATGACGTCATATTGCTCCAGCGTCTGCGGCAGCGTCAGCCCCAGTACGTTGTTGACCTCGCGGTTCAGCAGGCCTGCGCGATCCAGTTCGCCGAGAATGCCGATAACCCCGCCCGCACGGTGCACATCCTCCATGTGATACTTCTGAGTGCTCGGCGCCACCTTGCACAACTGCGGCACTTTACGCGAAAGGCGGTCGATGTCGCTCATGGTGAAATCGATTTCCGCTTCCTGCGCGGCGGCCAGCAGGTGCAATACGGTATTGGTGGAGCCGCCCATAGCGATATCCAGCGTCATGGCGTTTTCAAACGCTGCTTTGCTGGCGATGTTGCGCGGCAGCACGCTGGCGTCATCCTGCTCGTAATAACGTTTGGTCAGGCTAACGATTCGCTTACCGGCATTGATGAAGAGCTCTTTACGGTCGGCGTGGGTCGCCAGCAGCGAGCCATTGCCTGGCTGGGACAGGCCCAGCGCTTCGGTCAGGCAGTTCATGGAGTTGGCAGTGAACATACCGGAGCAGGAACCGCAGGTCGGGCAGGCGGAACGCTCTACCTGATCGCTCTGTTCGTCGCTGACGTTCGGGTTCGCGCCCTGAATCATCGCATCCACCAGGTCGAGCTTGATTATCTGATCGGAAAGCTTGGTTTTACCCGCTTCCATCGGGCCGCCCGAAACAAAAATCACCGGAATGTTAAGGCGCAGTGAGGCCATCAGCATGCCGGGGGTGATTTTATCGCAGTTAGAGATACAGACCATGGCGTCGGCGCAGTGGGCGTTCACCATGTACTCCACGGAATCAGCGATAAGTTCGCGAGACGGCAGTGAATAAAGCATGCCGCCGTGGCCCATAGCGATGCCGTCATCCACCGCGATGGTGTTGAACTCTTTCGCCACGCCGCCTGCGGCTTCAATTTGCTCCGCGACCAGTTTGCCCAGATCGCGCAGATGCACGTGCCCTGGCACGAACTGGGTGAAGGAGTTCACCACCGCGATAATGGGTTTGCCGAAATCGGCGTCGGTCATCCCGGTGGCGCGCCACAGCGCGCGGGCGCCCGCCATGTTGCGGCCGTGAGTCGTAGTGGCAGAACGGTACTTAGGCATGCTTTTTTCACTCCAGTCTGTACATAAGCCGGGCGGCTCTCTGCCGCCCGTGCGTGTGTTATTTTGCTGAGGGGTTAACCTGATCCAACCAGCCCCATTTATCTTCAGTCTCACCCGTAAACAGGCCGAAGAAAGCCTGCTGGATGCGTTTGGTGACCGGGCCGCAGCGGCCTTCGCCCACCTGAATGCCGTCTACGCTGCGCACCGGCGTGATTTCCGCCGCGGTACCAGACATAAACACTTCGTCCGCCAGATAGAGGGATTCGCGAGAGAGCACCTGCTCGCGAACTTCAATGCCGAGATCCTGCGCCAGCTTGATAATGGCGTCGCGGGTGATGCCCGGCAGTGCGGAAGAGGTGAACGGCGGGGTGAACAGAATGCCGTCTTTCACTTCGAACAGGTTTTCGCCCGCGCCTTCAGAGATATAGCCATTCACATCCAGCGCGATACCTTCCTGATAACCGTGACGGCGCGCCTCGCTGCCCACCAGCAGGGAGGAGAGATAATTGCCGCCCGCTTTTGCGGCTGTCGGAATGGTGTTCGGCGCCACGCGGTTCCAGGAGGAAACCATCGCGTCGATCCCTTGATCCAGTGCTTCTGCACCCAGGTAAGCGCCCCACGGGAACGCGGCGATGATCACATCAGTGGTGTAATCCGCAGGCGGGTTGACGCCCATGCCGACATCGCCAACGAAAACCAGCGGGCGAATGTAAGCGCTGGTCAGGTTGTTTTTACGAATGACCTGACGGCACGCTTCCATCAGCTCATCCACGCTCTGGGAAACCGGGAAACGGTAAATTTTGGCGGAATCACGCAGACGCTGCATATGTTCGCGGTGGCGGAAAACCACCGGGCCTTTGTGCGACTCGTAGCAACGAATCCCTTCAAACACCGATGTACCGTAGTGCAACGCATGAGACATTACGTGAACTTTTGCTTCGCCCCACGGAACCATCTCACCGTTGAACCAAATGTAATCAGCTTTTTTCGTCGTCATTTTTCTTCCTTTTGCGCTCAGGCGCGGATTTGTTGTGATGTGGGTTGCTGGATCTCGACGCAGGCAACGTCAACCAGCTTGCTTAATTGAGTAAACAGTAATTCGACAGGCCGAAGGCTGGCAACGGTCAGTTCGATATTTATATTTTCGGCGTTGGAGCCCGTCTCCATATTCATGGCGCAGATCTGAAAACCACGGTGGCGCACCACGCGCAATACGCGTTCCAGCGTTTCCGGACGAAAGCGAGCCTGCACGGCCAGTTGATGTTGCATCATGACAGTTTCTCCAGCATTTGTGAGTTGCTGGCGCCGGGCGGCACCAGAGGCCAGACGTTCTCGTGTTCATCAATCGAGACGTGCAGCAGATATGGCCCTTCGCTATTCAGCATGGTCTCCAGCGCTGCTTCCACCTGGTCTTTACGGGTAATACGCTGGCCGGGAATGCCGAAGGCGTTGGCCAGCATGAGAAAATCGGGGTTATCGGTAAGCGTGGTTTCGCTGTAGCGCTCGGCGAAAAAGAGTTGCTGCCACTGACGAACCATGCCCAGACGCTGGTTATCCAGCAGCACTATCTTCAGCGGCAGTTGCTTTCGCTTCACCGTGCCTAATTCCTGGATGTTCATCATGAACGAGCCGTCGCCGCTGATGCAGATAACCGTATCTTCCGGACGCGCGACCTGCGCGCCTACCGCAGCGGGCAAGCCGAAGCCCATCGTCCCCAGCCCGCTGGAGGTGATGAAGTTTTCAGGGCGGCTGAAGGTCATATGCTGAGCCGTCCACATCTGATGCTGACCAACGTCAGTCGTCACTACGCTATTGAACGGCTTACGCTCAGAGAGCTGCTTTAACAGCAGCGGCGCATAGATAGCTTCGCCCGGATGATCGTAACGCCAGCCCTGCTCCGCACGCAGCCGCGCTACCGCCTGACGCCAATCATCGATAGCCAGCGGCTGCTGCAGAGCAGGCAGCAGCGCGTTGAGCTCGCCCTGCAGCGCAACATGCGCCTGGCGCAACTTGTTGAGTTCCGCCGGGTCGATATCCATATGAATTACGCTGGCGTGCGGCGCAAAGGTATTGAGCTTGCCGGTTACGCGATCGTCGAAACGCGCGCCGACAGCAATCAACAAATCGCACTCCTGCACCGCCAGGTTCGCGGCCTTGGTGCCGTGCATACCCAGCATGCCGAGATAATACGGGTCGGCGGCGTCTACCGCGCCGAGGCCTTTGAGAGTAACGACGGACGGCATGCGCGTCGCCGCCATAAATTCGCGCAGCGCGGGCACTGCCTGCGCCATACCGACGCCGCCGCCAACGTAGAGCATCGGTTTTTGCGCGCCAGCCAGTAACTGGCGGGCCTGCTCCAGTTCGGCATAAGGCAGCGCATTATCACTTTCGATGGTGGAGAGCCACGGTTCCAAATCCCCGCTCGCCAGTTGAATATCTTTTGGAATATCGACCAGTACCGGCCCCGGGCGACCCGAGTTCGCCACCGCAAAAGCTTCTGCGAGCACACGCGGCAACTCGTCGAGAGATTCAACCAGGAAGCTGTGCTTGGTGCAGGCCAACGACAAACCTAAGACATCCACCTCCTGAAAAGCATCGGTGCCGATGAACGGCGCAGCGACCTGGCCGGTGATGGCGACGACGGGGATAGAATCCAGCAGCGCATCAGCAAGGCCGGTGATGAGGTTAGTCGCACCAGGGCCAGAAGTGGCAATGCAGACGCCCGTTTTGCCCGTTGCACGGGCATAGCCGATGGCCGCCATAGCCGCGCCCTGCTCATGCCGGCACAATAGGTGTTCCACGCCGCCGTCGTACAATGCATCATAGACCGGCATTATTGCCCCGCCCGGATAACCGAAAACTGTCTCGACACCCTGCGCTCGCAAAGCATGTACCACCCACTGTGCACCATTCATAGTCAGTTCCCCGCCTTATTTCTCGGCGAACAGAATTTTGTGCTACTACTCATCTTCTGCTCCTCGTTTAAATTTTTAGGTCATAAAAAAACCCCCGGACCTTTCGGTGCGGGGGTTCTCGTTGATTCAGGCTTGATTTTTAAGCCTTTCTTCGTCCAAGTGCAGCCCCGCACGGTGGGATAATAATCACCACCACGCTAATCACGACAAGGCTAATCACTCGTAGAAGGGCTTTCATTTTTGTCTGTTCTTACATCGGATTCGAAGGAATGCCTAAAGAGTTATCACAGAGGTGACAGCAAAGACAAGAAATTTTTATTTCCATTTTAGCAAGCGTGTTAATTATTCTTAATAAAACTATTAATTATCAAAGAGAAACCAAAGATGACAATTTTTCACGAAGTATAAGATTAATGAATGCTTTTTAAGCTTGCTCGGTATTTTACCTTTCAATTTGCGAAACAAGCCGCATAGAAATAATTGCTACTGCAAAATTATTAAAATGTCTGGAACCTGACGCGAAAAAGCCGGAATAGCGCCTCGTAGCGAACCTTTAAGCGGCGCAGGATAGCGATGTAAAGGAGGGGTTATGTCGCTGTCTGTTATTCATACGCGCGCCGCGCTAGGCGTTAACGCGCCGCTGGTCACGGTTGAAGTACATATCAGTGCGGGGCTACCCGGCCTGACCATTGTCGGCCTGCCTGAGACTACGGTGAAAGAGGCCCGGGATCGCGTACGTAGCGCACTCATCAACAGTGGTTATACCTTTCCGGCAAAGAAGATCACTATCAATTTGGCGCCTGCCGATCTCCCTAAAGAGGGCGGCCGCTACGATCTGCCTATCGCAATCGCCCTTCTCGCCGCTTCTGAGCAGCTCAATGCCTCCAGGCTGGGGGACGTCGAGTTTGTTGGCGAACTGGCGCTGACAGGCGCTCTGCGCGGCGTACCGGGAGCCATTTCCGCTGCAATGGAAGCCTTACGCTGCGGTCGACAAATAGTCGTAGCACAAGATAACGCGCCTGAAGTCGGGCTTATCAGCCAGCAGGGTTGTCTGGCCGCTCAGCATCTTCAGGAGGTTTGCGCCTGGCTTGAGGGTAAAGCAACGCTACCGCAGCCTGTAAGCACGCCTGTCGAAACGTGCCAGGCTGAGGGCGACCTCAGCGAGGTTATTGGCCAGCAGCAGGCAAAACGCGCTCTGGAACTGACCGCGGCTGGCGGACATAACTTACTCTTTCTCGGTCCGCCTGGAACCGGTAAAACCATGCTGGCGAGCCGCCTTAACGGTTTGCTACCGCCGCTTAGCGATGAGGAAGCGCTGGAGAGCGCGGCGATATTAAGCCTCGTTGGTGCAGCCTCGCTGCACAAGCACTGGCGACAACGGCCATTCAGGGCGCCTCATCACAGCGCCTCGCTAACAGCGATGGTAGGCGGCGGCGCTATTCCGGCGCCGGGTGAAATTTCGCTCGCGCATAACGGCGTATTATTTCTCGATGAGCTACCTGAGTTTGAAAGGAGGGTGCTGGATGCATTGCGTGAGCCTATAGAATCGGGCCATATTCATATCTCCCGTACGCGAGCGAAGATTAGCTACCCTGCCCGCTTCCAGCTTATTGCCGCGATGAATCCCAGCCCTACGGGGCATTATAAAGGCCCGCATAACCGCAGCTCGCCCGATCAGGTGTTACGTTACCTGGGACGCCTTTCCGGCCCCTTCCTGGACCGTTTCGATATCTCGCTTGAAGTTCCTCTTCTTCCTTCCGGCACGCTCAGCCAGCCGTTAACCGAAGGGGAAACCACAGACTGCGTCAGGAAACGAGTAATAGCAACGCGTCAGCGGCAGCTGGAGCGACAAGGCAAACTTAATGCATTACTGGATAACCATGAGATTCGCCAGCATTGTCATCTGGCAAAAACAGACGCGCAGTGGCTGGAGGAAGCGTTGATAAAACTGGGGCTTTCAGTCCGCGCGTGGCAGCGCTTACTGAAAGTGGCGCGGACGATAGCGGATTGTGAGCAAACCCAACAGATCAGACGGGAGCATCTTCAGGAAGCGCTCCATTATCGCGCCATCGATCGTCTTCTGGCTTATTTACATAACCTTATGTAATAGCCGGAAACGAATTGTCAATGCAGTAACCCGCTCACTGACGCCACATCGCAGGCAATAAAAATGGGGCTAACGCCCCATTTTTATTAATCATCGCTTTCCGCGTAATCATCCGCTCCTTCCATCTGCGGCTTACCGCCGGAGAGGGTATGGAAGCGCTTAGGACGCTTGATACGCGCCATATATTTGGACCATACACGTTCAGCTTCCGTTACTGGCTCGCGCTCACCGCGGCATACTTCTACGAACTGCTTTTCTTCTTCAGTGGTTGGCTCACGCTTACCAAGATCGAGTTCGTTGAAAGCGTAACCAAAGCGTTCCAGCAGTTGTGCTTCTTTGATTGTGAAATCACCATGGCGAGAGAACCCGCGCGGATAATATTTGTTGTCGAAAAATCGATTAGTCGTCGTAAAGCTTTCCGCCATCCTACACGCTCCTAATTCTCTTGGCCGAGCTATTTATGGCGCGGAGTATTAGTTACGCTTGACAGAGTGTAAAACAAAACATTTAAATCATATTGATAAATATTTTTGCGGAGAAAGCTGTGGATACCGACTTGCTGAAAACCTTTCTTGAAGTAAGCAGAACGAGACATTTTGGCCGCGCTGCCGAAGCGCTTTATCTGACGCAGTCAGCGGTAAGTTTTCGTATTCGACAGCTTGAGAACCAGTTAGGGGTGAGCCTTTTCACTCGTCATCGCAATAACATACGATTAACTACCGCAGGCGAGCGATTGCTGCCTTATGCCGAAAGCCTGATGAGCACATGGCAAGCCGCTAAAAAGGAGGTAGCGCATACGACACGGCATAACGAGTTCTCCATAGGGGCCAGCGCCTCGCTATGGGAATGCATGCTGTCGGGGTGGCTGGCGAGGCTTTATCATCAGCATGACGGTATGCAGTTCGAAGCGCGTATAGCCCAGCGCCAATCATTAGTAAAACAACTGCATGAGCGACAGCTTGATCTGCTTATCACCACTGAAGCGCCCAAGATGGATGAGTTCGCCAGCCAGTTATTGGGCAGTTTTTCTTTGGCGCTTTATTGCTCCAGCCCGGAAACAAGCAAAGTCGGGTTGAACTATTTGCGCCTGGAATGGGGACCCGATTTTCAGCAGCACGAATCGGGGCTTCTCGCTCACGATGATGTACCGATGCTAACGACCAGTTCGGCAAAAATTGCACAGCGATTATTACCGGAGCTAAAAGGTTGTACCTGGTTACCCGTGCAATGGGCGAAGGAGAGAACTAATCTCTATACCGTAACGGATAGCCCCGTTCTGTCACGTCCGCTTTATGCTATCTGGCTGCAAAACAGCGATAAGCAGAACGCTATTAAAGAGATCCTGAGAATGTCAGTGCTTTCTTAAAAATCATTAAAGAGACTTATCGTTACAGGGAAGTAACAGGGTGAGTGCGGTAAATAATGCGGTAAATAAGGCAGGAATTTTAGACAAAAAAAATCCTTAGCAAATGCTAAGGATTATTTCTGGCAGGGGCGGAGGGACTCGAACCCCCAACACCCGGTTTTGGAGACCGGTGCTCTACCAATTGAACTACGCCCCTAAATAGGGTGGCGGAACGGACGGGACTCGAACCCGCGACCCCCTGCGTGACAGGCAGGTATTCTAACCGACTGAACTACCGCTCCACCGAATTTTTCTACAACCACCGGTTTGTTGCCCCGGTTTTACTGCTTA
>NZ_BMKJ01000010.1:0-27493 GCF_014644275.1 Franconibacter daqui
AGGTGGCGTATATTACGCTTTCCTCTTTCAGAGTCAACCCTTAACTTCAGGATTTTTTCTCTTCCGACTCACCGTCGCTGTGTGATGTTGTTCACCAGCGCCGTGTCGATGGAGGCGCATTATAGGGAGTTCTCTTTTCGCCGCAACAGGAAAATGACAGAAAAATGACTGACTGCTGCATTCCCCAGCAAAACCCGCCCTTATACCCTTTTATATACAGAGTTATCCACAAACCCGGCTGAACCGGAAATTTTGCGAGCGCCGCGCAAACGTTTTCGTTACAATGCCCCCCCGATGACAAGGATGCCCCTTTCGGGGCGTTAGCTGAGTTTTGCGAGAAGAAATGTGCAATATTCAGCTAACGCTCTTTGCAATGAACCAAAATCCAGGGGATTTAATACCATGCAACAACGTCGTCCTGTACGCCGCGCTCTGCTCAGCGTTTCTGATAAAGCCGGTATCGTCGAATTTGCCCAGGCGCTCTCTCAACGTGGCGTCGAGCTGCTCTCTACAGGCGGCACTGCGCGCCTGCTGGCGCAAGCGGGCCTGCCGGTCACCGAAGTCTCTGACTATACCGGTTTCCCGGAAATGATGGATGGACGCGTCAAAACCCTGCATCCCAAAGTACATGGCGGCATCCTCGGCCGCCGCGGTCAGGATGATGAGATAATGGCGCAGCATGCCATCTCCCCTATCGATATGGTGGTCGTCAACCTTTATCCCTTTGCCCAGACCGTTGCCCGTGAAGGCTGTACGCTGGAAGACGCGGTAGAAAATATTGATATCGGCGGCCCGACAATGGTCCGTTCCGCCGCCAAGAACCATAAAGATGTCGCTATTGTGGTTAAGAGCAGCGACTACGAAGCCATTATTAATGAGCTGGACGCGAACGAAGGCTCGCTCACGCTTGAAACCCGTTTCGACCTTGCGATTAAAGCTTTCGAGCATACCGCCGCTTATGACGGCATGATTGCCAACTACTTCGGCAGCCTTGTGCCCGCCTATCATGGTGAGACGAAAGAGCCAGCCGGCCGCTTCCCGCGCACGCTGAACCTGAGCTTTATTAAAAAGCAGGATATGCGTTACGGCGAGAATAGCCACCAGCAAGCGGCCTTCTATATAGAAGAAGAGATAAAAGAGGCTTCCGTTGCCACTGCGCAGCAGGTGCAGGGTAAAGCGCTCTCTTATAACAACATCGCAGACACCGACGCGGCGCTGGAATGCGTTAAAGAGTTTAGCGAACCGGCCTGCGTTATCGTTAAACATGCCAACCCGTGCGGCGTGGCGGTGAGCAACTCGATTCTGGAAGCTTACGACCGCGCCTATAAAACCGACCCGACTTCCGCCTTCGGCGGCATTATCGCTTTCAACCGCGAGCTGGATGCGCAAACCGCGCAGGCGATTATCTCCCGCCAGTTTGTAGAGGTGATTATCGCTCCGTCCGCCAGCGAAGAAGCGCTGAAAATCACCGCGGCTAAACAGAACGTACGCGTGCTGGTTTGCGGCGAGTGGCAATCCCGCGTTGCGAGCCTTGATTTCAAACGCGTGAATGGCGGGCTGCTGGTACAGGACCGCGATCTGGGTATGGTGACCGAAGGCGATCTGCGCGTAGTGACGAAACGCCAGCCGACCGAACAGGAACTGCGCGACGCGCTGTTCTGCTGGAAAGTTGCAAAGTTTGTGAAGTCTAACGCCATCGTTTATGCGAAAGAGAACATGACCATCGGCATCGGCGCGGGTCAGATGAGCCGCGTTTACTCGGCTAAAATCGCTGGCATCAAAGCAGGGGATGAAGGGCTGGAAGTAAAAGGCTCCGCCATGGCCTCTGACGCGTTCTTCCCGTTCCGCGACGGCATCGACGCAGCCGCAGCCGTAGGCGTGACCTGCGTGATTCAGCCGGGCGGCTCTATTCGCGACGATGAAGTTATCGCTGCGGCAGATGAGCACGGCCTTGCAATGATCTTCACCGACATGCGTCATTTCCGTCATTAATCAGGGAGCGTAACAATGAAAGTATTAGTGATTGGCAACGGCGGGCGCGAGCATGCGCTGGCCTGGAAAGCCGCGCAGTCGCCGAAGGTGGAAACGGTATTTGTCGCGCCGGGCAATGCTGGCACCGCGCTTGAGCCGACGTTGCAGAATGTCGCTATCAGCGCAACTGATATTCCGGCGCTGCTGAGCTTTGCGCAGAATGAGAAAATCGATCTCACCATTGTCGGCCCCGAAGCGCCGCTGGTGATTGGCGTCGTGGATGCCTTTCGTGAAGCCGGCCTGATGATTTTCGGCCCGACGAAGGGCGCAGCGCAGCTTGAAGGTTCAAAAGCGTTCACCAAGGACTTCCTGGCGCGTCATCACATCCCGACGGCGGAGTATCAGAACTTCACCGATATCGAGCCAGCGTTAGCTTATATTCGCAAACAAGGCGCGCCGATTGTTATCAAAGCCGACGGTCTGGCGGCCGGCAAAGGCGTAATTGTCGCCATGACGCTGGAAGAAGCGGAAGCGGCGGCGAAAGATATGCTGGCAGGCAACGCGTTTGGCGACGCGGGCCACCGTATTGTGGTGGAAGAGTTCCTCGACGGCGAAGAGGCCAGCTTTATCGTGATGGTGGACGGCGAGCATGTTGAGCCGATGGCCACCAGCCAGGATCATAAGCGCGTGGGCGACGGCGACACCGGCCCGAATACTGGCGGCATGGGCGCATACTCCCCGGCGCCGGTTGTTACTGATGAAGTCTTCCAGCGCGCCATGGACCGCGTGATATGGCCTACCGTGCGCGGCATGGCGGCGGAAGGCAACACGTATACTGGCTTCCTGTATGCCGGTCTGATGATCGACAAACAGGGCAACCCGAAGGTGATTGAATTCAACTGCCGCTTCGGCGATCCGGAAACGCAGCCTATCATGTTGCGCCTGCAGTCTGATCTTGTGGATCTGTGCCTGGCCGCCTGCGAAGGCAAGCTCGATACCGTGCAGTCGCAATGGGATCCGCGCCCTTCTCTTGGCGTGGTGATGGCGGCAGGCGGTTATCCGGGCGACTACCGCACCGGCGACGTTATTCACGGCCTGCCGCTGGAAGAGATTGCCAACGGCGACGGCAAAGTTTTCCACGCCGGCACGAAGCTGCGTGAAGACGAGCAGGTGGTCACCAGCGGCGGACGCGTACTGTGCGTAACGGCGCTTGGCGACAGCGTGGCGCAGGCGCAGCAGCGCGCTTATAAGCTGATGGCGGATATTCACTGGGACGGCTGTTTCAGCCGCCAGGATATCGGCTATCGCGCTATTGCTCGCGAGCAGCAAAAGTAATACGCGCAGGCGTAAATAAAAAGCGGCGGGTTATCCCGCCGCTTTTTTTATCTTTATCAGAAGCTGTCAGCTTTTGGCTGCCAGCGACAGTAATCCTGATTGGCCACCAGCAGAAGCTGCGCGCCATCCGGCGCTTCCAGCCAGGCCACGCTGACGTCGAGCGAGGAGCGGCTTTGGCGGCGTTCAATATGGCTTATCGCGCGCGCGTCAAGCTCTGGCTTTACCGTTTGCCCTTCACACGTTGTCACCGTGCGGTCTGCATGCCAACGGCCCTGACGCAGCACCACTCGTCCAGCGCGAAGCGCATTACTGATATTATGCAGTTGCTCTGCGCGGTACTGATAAAGCGCTATCTGGTCGCTTGAGAGCTGCTGTTTCTGACCGTTTACCTCGCGCTGCATAAAGCTCAGGTTGCCGCGGTCGTCGAAGCGGGCCTTAATGCTTTCCGGCGGCTTGCCGTAAACGTTGATTTCAATAGAAGAGAGCTGGTCGCCCTGCCAGCGGTAGTCGCTGGTTGACGTGTCGCCACTGCGCCAGGGGCTGAAGGCAGTAAAAAGATGAACCGTATCGCCGCTGTCTTTACGCCAGATTCGTACCGCACCCTGGTCGGCCGCATAGCCGCTGGCGGTAAAAGCAGGAAGCGAATCGTCATGGCTACAGGCGCTCAGCAGCAATGCGCCTGCAAGCGCCCCGAGCGGACGGCGGATAAACAAAAGGGGCGATATCGCCCCTCTGTTAAAACTGTTCACTGCCATGCGCAATCTTATTTGATAGCGTCTTTCAGTGCTTTACCAGAAACAAACGCCGGCACGTTAGCTGCGGCGATTTTGATTTCTTTACCGGTCTGCGGGTTGCGGCCAGTACGCTCAGCGCGGTGGTTCACTTTGAAGGTTCCGAAACCAACCAGTTGTACAGCATCACCTTCTTTCAGAGACTCAGTAATCGCAGCCAGAGTGGATTCCAGAGCAGCTTTCGCTTGCGCTTTAGACAGGTCAGCCTTGTCCGCAATTACATCAATCAGTTGAGTCTTGTTCATAAGTTATCCTTACAATGTGTTTATCGCTTGCTAAGCATCGAGTGCGACGGAAATGCCTGAAAAGCACTCTCCTGCATACACGCACCGATAGCCACTTTTTTTCGCCTCCCAAATGTAGACCAGACGGGGGGCTAATTGGAAGCCTTCAGGTGAGACAAAACAGGTCGTAAATCACGTTTTGTTGTCTCATTGCTGCAAATTTATACCGATATTACTGACGCCATCTTCGCGCAGGTCGCTGCGCAGCCCCTTGATTAGCTCCACATCCCGCTCTTCGCAGGCGGCGAGCAGACGGAAAATTTCCCACTGGATATCCCATTCCTGCTCTACCGCCGGGTTGGCTTTCAGCTCATCATCGGTCATTTCGCGCCCGGCCTGAGTCATCTCCAGCATCGCTACGGTGGTGATTGAGGTTTTGCTGACTTCGATAGCGTGTTCCAGCGTTTCGCCGCTCAGGCGAGAGTGAAGCAGCTCGCTCAGCGCCACGCAGGCGTCAATCGCCGGGTATACACCATAGATATCGTAGTCATCGGCGGACGGGATAGCCTCTTCCAGCTTTTCAAGCTGGCTGTCGAAGTTGACCTTCGCGTCCTTCACCGTCAGCGTTTCCCAGATAAGGTCGAGGATACGACGGTACACCGCCGCATCGCCAAAGCCGGTTTGCTGACAAAACATGGCGTAGTTGGGGTACATACGCTCGCAGAGCGACGCCATAAAAGTCACATGCTGCCAGCTTTCCAGCTTCTCCAGGCGCAGGTGAATGGGGTTTTGTAACATAGTGGTCTCTCACGAACCGAAAATTAGCCGCAGTTTACCTCAATCACCCCTGAATTTCTTGCCAACGTACAAAGGCCGGACGTCCGGAAGCCACCGCATCGGCCCAGCGCGTCGGCTCCGGCAAACGGTAGCCCTTCGTGCAGCGCTGTACCCAGCCCAGCGCGGTATCCAGACCGACACGATGGCCGGTGGAGACAAAGAGCGGGTTGCAGCGGTTTTTACTGCGCCAGACCCAGGCGAGCTGCTCGCCCTTGTCCATGAGCGGCGCCACCGCGCCCGGCTCGTCGGAGAGCGGTTCGAACTTACCGCAAAGCCGCTTTTTGGCGACGCCAATGGTGGGCACGTCGATCAGCATGCCGAAGTGGCTGGCAACGCCCAGCCGACGAGGGTGGGAAATACCATGGCCATCGACAAAAAGCAGGTCGGGTTTACGTGAAAGTTTTTCCCACGCCGCCAGCAGCGCAGGATATTCGCGAAAAGAAAGAAAGCCGGGAATGTAAGGCATCGTGGTGGCGATGCGCGCCACCTGATACTCCACCAGCTCAAGAGAGGGATACTTAAGCAGAACCATCGCAGCGCGGGTCACTTCGCCGCCCTGCTCAAAACCTACATCCGCGCCGCCGATAAAAGCGGGCGTCTCGGTTATCAGGCGATCCTCACGGACCACCTTAGAAGCCAGTTCCAGTTGTTGTGCGCGCAGCGCTGCAAGATCCATTTCTTCTCCTTACTGATGATAAGGCGCAGACAGCCGATGCACCGCCTCCACGAACGCGCCTGCATGCTCTGGCGGCACATCCTGATGAATGCCATGTCCGAGGTTGAACACATGGCCTTCGCCCTTGCCGAAACCAGCAAGTATAGTCGCCACTTCCTCTTCAATGCGGGCGGGCGACGCATAAAGCATCGACGGATCCATATTGCCCTGCAACGCCACTTTGTCACCCACCCGGCGGCGGGCGTCGGCGATATCGGTCGTCCAGTCGAGACCCAGCGCGTCGCAGCCCGTTTCCGCCATCGCTTCCAGCCACTGGCCGCCGCCTTTGGTGAAAAGCGTCACCGGCACCCGGCGGCCTTCATTCTCGCGCAGCAGGCCATCGACGATTTTATGCATATAGTAGAGTGAGAACTGCTGGTAATCGCGGCCAGTCAGCACGCCGCCCCAGGTATCGAAAATCATGACCGACTGCGCGCCCGCGCGGATTTGCGCGTTCAGGTAGAGCGTGACGCTTTGCGCAAGCTTGTCGAGCAGCGCGTGCAGCGTCATCGGCTCGGCATACATCATCTTTTTAATCTGCGTGAAAGCCTTGCTGCTGCCGCCTTCCACCATATAAGTGGCAAGCGTCCAGGGACTGCCGGAAAAACCGATCAGCGGCACTTCGCCCTTCAGCTCCCGGCGGATAGTGCGCACGGCGTTCATCACGTAACCCAGCTCCTGCTCCGGGTCCGGCACCGGCAGCTTATCCACATCCGCTTTGCCGGCAATGGGCGAGGTAAAGCGCGGGCCTTCGCCAGCTTCGAAATAGAGTCCAAGCCCCATCGCATCGGGAATGGTGAGAATGTCCGAAAAGAGGATCGCCGCATCAAGCGGATAACGGCGCAGCGGCTGCAGCGTCACTTCACAGGCGAGCTCGGCGTTTTTACACAGCGACATAAAGTCGCCCGCCTGAGCCCGGGTGGCTTTGTACTCCGGTAAATAGCGCCCCGCCTGTCTCATCATCCACACCGGGGTGACATCCACAGGCTGGCGCAGCAGCGCGCGCAGGTAACGATCGTTTTTCAGTTCGGTCATTTTTATCTTTCCTTAAGAGGCAGGCCGGTAGTTTACCACGTCATTCGTACTCTGCCCGGCACTGCGCGACCGTATCTTCGATTAACCGGCGCGCCACGGTGCCTGGCGGCGGCAACAGCGGCAGCTGATCGTAGCGATACCAGCCAGCATCCAGCAGCTCTTTCGGGTCGATTTTGATGTCGCCGCTGTCATAATCCGCTACAAAAGCGGTCATCAGCGACTGCGGGAACGGCCAGGGCTGCGAAGTCACATAGCGCAGGTTTTTCACGCGAATGCTGCTCTCCTCCATCACTTCACGCGCCACCGCCTGCTCCAGCGTCTCACCTACTTCCACGAAACCGGCCAGCACGGTGTAAACGCCGTTGCGGTGACGGGTATGCTGGGCGAGCAGGATTTTATCTTCGCGGCGAATGGCGACGATGATGCAGGGCGCGATTTGCGGGTAGTAGCGCTCGTGGCAATGGCCGCACAGCATCGCCCACTCGCTTTTACTGTTATGCATGGTGTGCCCGCAGTAGCCGCAAAACTTATGCGAGCGGAAGAACTCCGCCAGCTGCACGCCGCGCCCGGCAAGCTGAAACAGCCCGACATCCTGATCCATAAGCTGGCGCACCGAGCCCATCTCCTGACGTCGGTTCTGGTTCACCAGCCAGACGGGCTCATTCTGCCACTCGCCAATCTGGCGGGCCGGCACGCCGACCAGGTCTAATGCCTGGGCGTTGCCGTACGGTAATTCACCCTGTGGCAACCATAATTTCTGTTCATGGCTGACTATCCACCAGCCATGGTCTAACTTTTCTATAGGACGTTCCATAACGTATTGCACTACCTCTGCTTCACTGGCATGTTGGTAACAATGTTTTTACAAATTTTGGGTCTTTTGGCGCTTTAATCTTATAACTCACGGAGTCAATCATGCTAAACCAGCTGAAAAGTCTGACAGAACGCGTTGGGGGCAGTAACGAGCTCGTTGATAGCTGGCTTAATGCTCGCAACAATCTGTTAGTCGCTTATTACAATGTGGTTGGTATCAAGCCTGGCAAGGAATCGCTGACGGCGCTGGATGAAAAAGCGCTGGATGATTTTTGTCACAGCCTGGTGGACTATCTCTCCGCCGGTCACTTCAGCATTTATGAACGCATTATCAGCGAAATGGAAGGCACCAGCCCGCTGCTGGCCGCTACGCAAATCTATCCGCAGTTGGAAGCCAATACCCAGGAAATCATGGCGTACTACGACAGCAACCTGGAAAACGCTATTGATCACGACAACTGCATTGAGTTCCAGCAGGCCCTCTCCGGTATCGGCGAGGCGCTGGCGACGCGCTTTACTTATGAAGATCAGCTTATCATGCTGGCTTTCGATAATAATCTCGGCAGCAGCGCGAACGATGAAGCGGCGCTTGCGCGTCCGGCTTGAGTTTCGCTGTATTAACGCGTAGTTTACAACCAGCCCCGTTCGTTTAGCGGGGTTTTATCTTGTCGGAGTGCCCAGTACATCAGTACGGGCTGAGACCGTTAATTCGGGATCCGCGGAACCTGATCAGGTTAATACCTGCGAAGGGAACAAGAGTAAATCAGCTGTACAGGCGCCTTTCCGGGCGCTCCTGTCTGTTACTCCTTCCGTCGTCTGACAAGCCACTCCTGAAACGTAACTGGAATGCGCTATGTCTGTACCCATCAAACCCAATCGCCGCGAACAGCGCGCACAAGCACAGCAGTTTATCGAGACGCTCGAAGGCACCGCCTTCCCCAACTCAACGCGTATTTACCTCACCGGCAGCCGCGACGATATCCGCGTCCCGATGCGCGAGATAGCGCTTAGCCCTACGCTCATCGGCGGCAGCAAAGAAAACCCGCAGTATGAAGCAAACGAGCCGGTACCCGTTTATGACACGTCCGGCCCCTATGGCGACCCGTCCATTACCATCGATGTGCATCAGGGTCTGGCGAAGCTGCGCCAGCCGTGGATTGCCGCGCGTAACGACGCAGAAGCGCTCACCGGCCGCAGTTCAGCCTATACCCGTGAGCGGCTGGCGGACGATAACCTGGATGAATTGCGCTTTACCGGCCTGCTTACGCCGCTGCGCGCGAAGCCCGGCAAGCGAGTCACGCAACTGCACTATGCACGCCAGGGCATCATCACGCCGGAAATGGAGTTTATCGCCATCCGTGAAAACATGGGCCGCGAGCGCATCCGCGGCGAAGTGCTGCGCCAGCAGCATCCGGGCGAAGGGTTTGGCGCAACGCTGCCTGCAAACATTACGCCGGAGTTTGTGCGCGACGAAGTCGCCGCCGGCCGCGCTATCATTCCCGCCAACATTAACCACCCGGAAGCCGAGCCGATGATTATCGGGCGAAACTTCCTCGTGAAAGTGAATGCCAACATCGGCAATTCGGCGGTCACGTCGTCGATTGAAGAAGAGGTGGAAAAGCTGGTCTGGGCCACCCGCTGGGGCGCGGATACGGTGATGGACCTCTCTACCGGTCGTTATATTCATGAAACCCGGGAATGGATTTTACGTAACAGCCCGGTCCCCATCGGCACGGTGCCGATTTATCAGGCGCTGGAGAAAGTGAACGGCATCGCCGAAGACCTGACCTGGGAGATGTTCCGCGATACGCTGCTGGAGCAGGCGGAACAGGGTGTTGATTACTTCACCATTCACGCCGGTGTGCTGCTGCGCTATGTGCCGATGACCGCGAAACGCCTGACCGGCATCGTCTCCCGCGGCGGCTCGATCATGGCGAAATGGTGCCTTTCTCACCACCAGGAAAACTTCCTCTACGAACACTTCCGCGAAATCTGCGAAATTTGCGCCGCCTATGATGTTTCGCTCTCGCTTGGCGACGGCCTGCGCCCCGGCTCTATTCAGGACGCCAATGACGAAGCGCAGTTCGCCGAGCTGCATACGCTGGGCGAGCTGACGAAAATCGCCTGGGAATATGACGTGCAGGTAATGATTGAAGGCCCCGGGCATGTGCCGATGCAGATGATCCGCCGCAACATGACCGAAGAGCTGGAGCACTGCCATGAAGCGCCCTTCTACACGCTGGGGCCGCTCACAACCGACATCGCGCCGGGTTACGATCATTTCACGTCCGGCATTGGCGCGGCGATGATTGGCTGGTTCGGCTGCGCCATGCTCTGTTATGTCACGCCGAAAGAGCATCTCGGCCTGCCGAATAAAGACGATGTGAAGCAGGGGCTTATCACTTATAAAATCGCCGCCCACGCCGCCGACCTCGCTAAAGGCCATCCCGGCGCGCAAATTCGTGATAACGCCATGTCGAAAGCACGCTTCGAATTCCGCTGGGAAGACCAGTTCAACCTGGCGCTCGACCCGTTCACCGCCCGCGCTTACCACGACGAAACGCTGCCGCAGGAGTCAGGGAAAGTGGCGCACTTCTGCTCAATGTGCGGCCCCAAATTCTGCTCGATGAAAATCACCCAGGAAGTGCGTGATTACGCGGCGAAGCAGGAAATTGCCTCGGGTATGAACGATATGTCTAACGCCTTTCGCGCTAAAGGCGGCGAGATTTACCTGCGCAAGGAGGAGGCATAATGTACCGGCCCGATTTTCCCGCTACGCCTTTTCGCCTGGGGCTCTATCCGGTAGTAGACAGCGTGGAGTGGATTGAGCGCCTGCTGGACGCGGGCGTGCGCACGATTCAGCTACGCATTAAGGATAAAACTGACGATGCCGTTGAAGCAGATGTAATCGCCGCTATCGCCCTTGGCAAGCGCTATGCCGCCCGTCTGTTTATCAACGATTACTGGCGGCTGGCAATCACGCACCAGGCGTACGGCGTGCATCTTGGCCAGGAGGATTTGCAAACGACCGACCTCGCCGCCATCCGTCAGGCCGGGCTGCGGCTTGGCGTCTCCACCCATGACGATATGGAAATCGACGTGGCGCTGGCGGTTCGCCCTTCTTATATCGCGCTCGGTCATGTTTTTCCGACGCAGACTAAACAGATGCCCTCTGCGCCGCAGGGATTACAGCAGCTGGCAGCGCACGTAAAACGCCTTGGCGATTACCCGACGGTGGCGATTGGCGGCATCAGCCTTGCGCGTGCGCCCGCGGTGCTGGAAACCGGCGTCGGCAGCGTGGCGGTGGTAAGCGCTATCACTCAGGCTGAAGACTGGCGTAAGGCAACGGCGCAGTTGCTGGCGCTGGCGGGGGCGGGCGATGAATGACGCAGACTTCATGCGCTACAGCCGCCAGATCCTGCTGGAGGAGGTAGGCCTTGCGGGCCAGCAGCGGCTGCTCTCCAGCCGGGTATTGATCGTCGGCCTGGGGGGTTTAGGCTCGCCAGCTGCGCTCTATCTCGCTGGCGCAGGCGTCGGCGCGTTGTTGCTGGCGGATGACGATACGGTGCATATCAGCAACCTTCAGCGCCAGATCCTCTTTACCAGCAAGGAGATCGATCGACCAAAAGCGCAGGCGGCGCAGCGTCGGCTCGGAGAGCTGAACCCGCATCTGCGGCTTCAGGCATTGAAACAAAGACTGGAAGGCGACGCGCTGCGTAAAGCGGTTTCGCAGGTCGATCTGGTGCTGGATTGCAGCGACAACATGGCCACGCGCCAGGCGGTAAATGCCGCCTGCGTAACGCTTAAGAAACCGCTTATTACCGCCAGCGCCGTCGGCTTTGGCGGACAGCTTGCGGTCTTCACGCCCCCTTTCGCGCATGGCTGCTACCGCTGTCTTTGGCCGCAGGAGAGCGAACCCGAACGCAACTGCCGCAATGCGGGCATTCTCGGCCCGGTGGTCGGCATGATGGGCGCGTTGCAGGCGCTGGAAGCCGTAAAACTGCTGTGCGGTATAGAAGCGGAGCGGAATTCGCTGCGTCTTTTTGATGGCCGCAGCCTGCAGTGGCGTACGCTGGCTTTGCAGCGGGCCGAAAGTTGTCCGGCATGTGGAGGGCGACATGCGCATTGTGCTTAATGATGAGCCCATGCAGTGCGGCGATAACCTTAACGCGCTTCAGTTACTCTCACAGCTGAATCTCGATAAGCCCGGCACCGCGCTTGCTGTCAACCAGACTATTGTGCCGCGCGAGCGGTGGCCGCATCACGTTTTGCAGGAAGGCGACAGCCTCCTGCTGTTTCAGGTTATCGCCGGAGGTTGAGATGCTACGCATTGCAGACAAAACGTTTACTTCCCGCCTTTTTACCGGCACAGGCAAATTCGCCTCGGCTGACATCATGGCGGCGGCCATTCGCGAAAGTGGCAGCGAGCTTGTAACGCTGGCGATGAAGCGCGTGGATTTGCGAAGCCGCAATGACGGCATCCTGGCGCCGCTGCAGGCGGCAGGCGTATCGCTTCTGCCGAACACATCGGGCGCAAAAACCGCCGAAGAGGCGATTTTCGCCGCTCAGCTGGCGCGCGAAGCGTTGGGCACCCACTGGGTAAAACTGGAGATCCATCCGGATGCCCGTTACCTGCTGCCGGACCCGATTGAAACGCTAAAAGCGGCGGAAAAGCTGGTGGCGATGGGCTTTGTGGTCCTGCCCTACTGCGGCGCCGACCCGGTGCTGTGTAAACGGCTTGAAGAAGCAGGCTGCGCGGCGGTGATGCCTCTCGGCGCGCCGATCGGCTCAAACCAGGGGCTGCAAACCCGCGCGCTGCTGGAAATCATCATTGAACAGGCTACGGTGCCTGTCGTTGTGGATGCCGGCATCGGCGTACCGAGCCACGCCGCTGAAGCGCTGGAGATGGGAGCCGCCGCGGTGCTGGTGAATACCGCTATCGCCGTAGCGAACGATCCGGTGCAGATGGCCCGCGCCTTTCGCCTGGCGGTAGAGGCCGGCGAGCTTGCCGCCCAGGCTGGAGCCGGGGCGCGTTACCGGCAGGCGCAGCCTTCCAGCCCGCTTACTGACTTCTTGCGCTACAGCGAGGTGGAGCAATGAAAGGGTTCACTGAACGCTGGCGCGAACTGGACTGGAATGACATTCAGTTGCGCATCAACAGCAAATCCGCCCATGATGTCGAACGGGCGCTGGCCGCCCCGCGCCTCTCCCGCGAAGATATGATGGCCCTCCTCTCTCCCGCCGCCAGCGCTTATCTTGAGCCGCTGGCGCAGCGGGCGCAGCGCCTCACCCGTCAGCGCTTCGGCAATACGGTCAGCTTTTACGTTCCGCTTTATCTCTCCAATCTGTGCGCCAACGACTGCACCTATTGTGGTTTTTCAATGAGCAACCGCATTAAGCGTAAGACGCTGGATGCGGAGGAGATTGCCCGTGAATGCGAGGCTATCCGGTCGATGGGATTCGATAATCTGTTGCTGGTGACGGGCGAACATCAAACGAAAGTCGGCATGGATTATTTTCGTCGCCATTTGCCTGACATCCGCCACCGCTTCGCCTCGTTGCAGATGGAAGTGCAACCGCTCTCGCAGGAGGAGTATGCCGAGTTGAAAACGCTGGGGCTGGATGGCGTGCTGGTTTATCAGGAAACCTATAATGAAACGGTTTACGCCCGCCATCACCTGCGCGGCAACAAGCAGGATTTTTTCTGGCGGCTGGAAACGCCGGATCGGCTGGGCCGCGCGGGTATTGATAAAATCGGCCTCGGCGCGTTGATTGGGCTTTCCGATAGCTGGCGCGCCGATTGCTTTATCGTGGCGGAGCATCTGCTCTGGCTGCAACAGCATTACTGGCAGAGCCGCTATTCTGTGGCCTTCCCTCGCCTTCGCCCCTGCGCAGGCGGTATTAAACCCGCGTCGTTAATGGATGAGCGTCAACTGGTGCAGGTTATCTGCGCCTTTCGCCTGTTCGCGCCGGAGGTGGAACTGTCGCTCTCTACGCGGGAATCGCCCTGGTTTCGCGATCGCGTTATTCCGCTCGCTATCAACAACGTTAGCGCCTTTTCGAAAACGCAGCCTGGCGGGTATGCGGACGACCATCCGGAGCTGGAGCAGTTCGCGCCTCATGATGGCCGCCGCCCTGATGAAGTCGCCCGGGCGCTGGCTAAGGCCGGGTTACAGCCGGTATGGAAAGACTGGGATAGCTACCTGGGAAGAGCTTCGCAAAAGAGTTGCAACTGATGCTGCCAGCGCGATAAAAGCGCCGCGTTACCTCGTAAGACTAAAGCGCGGCCGTTGAGCCGTTTTTATGTCGCCGGTAGGCTGGTTCTGCTGGTGAAGACCAGCCGGGGCGGTCTTTACACTCTCTCTTCCGCCCCGCCTCTCACGAGGGAACAGAGTCCAAATCGCAAAACTGTAACCGGTTTCAGTTTTTTGAGCTTTCTTTTATGATGCCTTACGCACAATCGCACCAAAGCGGTTGTTGCTCTTTCAAACGATGGATAATTATCAATTATCAACCTGACACAGAGAGCGGACTATGAAGAACATCGTTTTATGCTGTGCTGCGGGCATGTCCACCAGCATGCTGGTTCAACGCATGAAAGACGCGGCGCAAAAGAAAGGGGTGGAAGTTTCTGTCAAAGCGGTGCCCGTTGCAGAATTTAAAGAGAACCTTGAAGGCGCAGATATCATTCTGCTGGGCCCTCAGGTGAAGTATGAGCAGGCTAAGCTACAGGCGATTGCCGAGCCGCTGGGCAAAAAGGTCGCGGTTATCGACATGATGGATTACGGCATGATGAAAGGCGATGCCGTACTGGATAAAGCGCTTAAGATGCTGGAGTGAAGCCATGGAAGACTTAGAAAACATCATCATGGAGTTACTGGTTAATGCGGGCGCTGCACGCAGCCAGGCGCTGAGCGCGCTTCAACTGGCGCGAAAAGGCGATTTCGCCGGCGCCGAGCAGGCGATGGAAGAGTCTCGCGAATTTGTTAAACACGCCCACAAAATTCAGACTCAGCTTATCGGGCTGGATGAGGGGAGCGGCAAGCTGCCGGTTAATCTCATTACCGTTCACTCTCAGGACCACCTGATGAACGCGATGGTCATTCAGGATTTGGCCGAGGATATGATTGAGCTTTATCGAAGATTGCCGTTGGTAAACTAGATTTCAACGCCGTCGTCAGACGGCGTTTTTTCTCTTATTCGCCTGGCCCTGAGGGTTAAGCGTAATGGGCCCCATGACGCGGTTCCTCACGTAAAGCGCCTCCCGACCAGATTGCAGGCATAAAAAAACCGCTCCGAAGAGCGGTTTTTTAGTGTGGCGAGAAACGATTACTCGTTGTCGCCGCCAAGGCCTGCGTTCAGCAGCTCTGCGAGGCTCGCAGTCGCTTCTTCCGCGCTCACCTGCGGTGCAGCCGGGGTTTCGCCTGCCGCACGGCGACGCATGCGGTCCTGGTGGTACGCATAACCTGTACCAGCCGGGATCAGACGGCCCACGATGACGTTCTCTTTCAGACCGCGCAGTTCGTCGCGTTTGCCCGCAACGGCTGCTTCGGTAAGCACGCGAGTCGTCTCCTGGAACGATGCCGCGGAGATGAAGGACTCGGTTGCCAGAGACGCTTTGGTGATACCCAGCAGATCGCGCATATAGGTTGCGCCAATTTTGCCGTTCGCTTCCAGGTCGCGGTTAGCGATCTTGACGCGAGAGTATTCCACCTGCTCACCTTCCAGGAACTCGGAGCTGCCCGCGTTCATGATGGTGGCTTTACGCAGCATCTGACGAACGATAACTTCGATGTGCTTATCGTTGATCTTAACGCCCTGCAGACGGTAAACGTCCTGTACTTCGTTAACGATGTAACGAGTCACAGCCTGAACGCCACGCAGACGCAGAATGTCGTGCGGCGCTTCCGGACCGTCGGAGATAACGTCACCACGTTCCACACGTTCGCCTTCGAACACGTTGAGCTGACGCCATTTCGGAATCATCTCTTCGTACGGATCGCTACCGTCAACCGGCGTGATCACCAGACGACGCTTGCCTTTGGTCTCTTTACCGAAGGAGACGATACCCGCCACTTCAGCAAGGATCGCCGGCTCTTTCGGACGACGCGCTTCGAACAGGTCCGCAACGCGCGGCAGACCACCGGTGATGTCCTTGGTACCGCCGGATTCCTGCGGAATACGCGCCAGGGTGTCACCGGAGCTGATCTGCACGCCATCTTCCAGCTGAACAATAGCTTTACCCGGCAGGAAGTACTGAGCCGGCATGTCGGTGCCCGGAATCAGAACGTCATCGCCGTTAGCGTCAACGATTTTCAGCGCCGGACGCAGGTCTTTACCGCCAGCGGTACGCTCTGCAGAGTCCAGAACCACCAGCGAAGAAAGGCCGGTCAGTTCGTCGGTCTGACGCGTAATGGTCTGGCCGTCGATCATGTCCGTGAAGCGAATGTAACCGCTCACCTCGGTGATAACCGGCATGGTGTGCGGGTCCCAGTTTGCTACGGTTTCGCCGCCAGCAACCTGCTCGCCATCGCCTTTCGCCATAACCGCACCGTAAGGCACTTTATAGCTTTCTTTAGTACGACCGAATTCGTCGATAAGCTTCAGCTCGGTGTTACGAGAAGTGATAACCAGTTTACCGCTGGAGTTCACAACCGTCTTCGCGTTGCTGAGGCGGATGCTACCTTTGTTTTTCACCTGGATGCTGGATTCAGCAGCCGCACGAGACGCCGCACCACCGATGTGGAACGTACGCATGGTCAGCTGTGTACCCGGCTCACCGATGGACTGTGCTGCGATAACGCCGATAGCCTCACCTTTGTTGATGATGTGGCCACGCGCGAGATCGCGACCGTAGCAGTGCGCACATACACCAAAGTCGGTGTCACAGGTTACAACGGAACGAACTTTCACAGAGTCAACAGAGTTCGCTTCCAGCAGATCACACCAGTGCTCATGCAGCAGTGTGTTACGCGGAACCAGAATATCTGCGGTACCCGGCTTCAGAACGTCTTCAGCAGTCACACGACCCAGTACGCGATCGCGCAGCGGCTCTTTAACATCGCCACCCTCGATAACCGGGGTCATGGTGATGCCTTCCAGCGTGCCGCAATCATCTTCGGTCACAACCAGGTCCTGCGCGACGTCAACCAGACGACGAGTCAGGTAACCGGAGTTCGCGGTTTTCAGTGCGGTATCCGCCAGACCTTTACGAGCACCGTGGGTCGAGATGAAGTACTGGAGTACGTTCAGACCTTCACGGAAGTTCGCGGTGATCGGCGTTTCGATGATGGAGCCATCCGGCTTCGCCATCAGACCACGCATACCTGCCAGCTGACGAATCTGCGCAGCAGAACCACGCGCACCGGAGTCGGCCATCATGTAGATGCTGTTGAAGGAAACCTGCTGCTCTTCTTCGCCGTTACGGTTGATAACGGTTTCGGTCTGCAGGTTATCCATCATCGCCTTGGATACACGATCGTTCGCCGCGGCCCAGATATCGATAACTTTGTTATAACGTTCGCCAGCAGTTACCAGACCAGACTGGAACTGTTCCTGGATTTCAGCCACTTCTGCTTCCGCTTCGGCGATGATCTCAGCTTTTTTCGCCGGGATAACCATATCGTCGATACCAACGGAAGCACCAGAACGCGCTGCATACGCAAAACCGGTATACATGGTCTGGTCCGCAAAAATAACGGTCGGCTTCAGGCCCAGAATGCGGTAACAGGTGTTCAGCATTTTGGAGATCGCTTTCTTACCGAGCGGCTGGTTCACAATAGAGAACGGCAGACCTTTCGGTACGATCATCCACAGGATCGCACGACCTACGGTAGTGTCGATCAGGCTGGTTTTCGCTACGAACTCGCCGTTCGCGTCTTTTTCGTATTCAGTGATACGAACTTTTACGCGAGCGTGCAGTTCAGCCTGGCCAGAGCGGTACAGACGTTCCGCTTCTTTCGGGCCAGTCAGCACCATGCCTTCGCCTTTGGCGTTAATCTTGTCGCGGGTCATGTAGTACAGACCCAGTACAACGTCCTGAGACGGAACGATGATAGGTTCGCCGTTCGCCGGGGACAGGATGTTGTTGGTAGACATCATCAGCGCACGCGCTTCCAGCTGGGCTTCCAGCGTCAGCGGTACGTGAACAGCCATCTGGTCACCATCGAAGTCGGCGTTGTACGCCGCACACACCAGCGGGTGCAGCTGAATAGCTTTACCTTCGATCAGTACCGGTTCGAACGCCTGAATACCCAGACGGTGCAGGGTCGGCGCACGGTTCAGCAGTACCGGGTGCTCACGGATGACTTCGTCCAGGATATCCCAAACGACCGCTTCTTCGCGCTCAACCATTTTCTTGGCGGCTTTAATGGTGGTCGCAAGGCCACGCAGTTCCAGCTTGCCGTAGATGAACGGTTTGAACAGCTCCAGCGCCATTTTCTTCGGCAGACCGCACTGATGCAGACGCAGGTACGGACCAACGGTAATTACGGAACGACCGGAGTAGTCCACACGCTTACCGAGCAGGTTCTGACGGAAACGACCCTGCTTACCTTTGATCATGTCAGCCAGAGACTTCAGCGGACGCTTGTTGGAGCCGGTGATCGCACGACCGCGACGACCGTTATCCAGCAGGGCGTCTACCGCTTCCTGCAGCATACGTTTTTCGTTGCGCACGATGATGTCCGGCGCAGCCAGATCCAGCAGACGCTTCAGACGGTTGTTACGGTTAATAACGCGACGATACAGATCGTTCAGATCCGACGTTGCGAAACGACCACCATCCAGCGGAACCAACGGACGCAGATCCGGCGGCAACACTGGCAGCACGGTCAGGATCATCCACTCCGGCTTGTTGCCAGACTGTACGAATGCTTCCAGCAGTTTGATACGCTTGGTCAGCTTCTTACGCTTGGTTTCGGAGTTGGTTTCGTTCAGCTCTTCACGCAGCTGTTCGCATTCCTGCTCCAGGTCCATGCTCTTCAGCAGGGCCTGGATAGCTTCCGCACCCATTTTTGCGTCGAATTCGTCGCCGAACTCTTCCAGCGCGTCCAGGTACTGTTCTTCAGTCAGGATCTGACGACGCTCGAGGTTGGTCATGCCGCCCTCGATAACAACGTAAGATTCGAAGTACAGAACACGTTCGATATCGCGCAGCGGCATATCCAGCAGCAAACCGATACGGGACGGCAGGGACTTCAGGAACCAGATGTGCGCGGTCGGGGAAGCGAGTTCAATGTGGCCCATGCGCTCACGACGCACTTTGGTCTGGGTCACTTCAACGCCGCACTTCTCACAAATCACACCGCGGTGTTTCAGGCGCTTGTACTTACCGCACAGGCACTCATAGTCTTTTACCGGCCCAAAAATACGGGCGCAGAACAGACCGTCACGCTCAGGTTTGAACGTACGGTAGTTAATGGTTTCCGGCTTTTTAACTTCACCGAACGACCATGAACGGATCATGTCTGGCGACGCCAGAGCAATTTTGATCGCATCAAACTCTTCGGTTTTAGTTTGCGCTTTCAGAAACTTTAATAAGTCTTTCACGGATTGGCTCCCGTCGGAGTTAGCACATTCTGCTGCGGAGCGTTAACTCCGCAGCAGTGACCTGTTTGAGCGAGAATTACTCGTCTTCCAGTTCGATGTTGATGCCCAGCGAGCGGATCTCTTTCAACAGTACGTTGAAAGATTCTGGCATGCCCGGTTCCATCTGATGGTTGCCATCCACGATGTTCTTATACATCTTGGTACGGCCGTTCACGTCATCAGACTTAACGGTCAGCATTTCCTGCAGGGTATAGGCTGCGCCGTATGCTTCAAGCGCCCATACTTCCATCTCACCGAAGCGCTGGCCACCGAACTGAGCCTTACCACCCAGCGGCTGCTGAGTAACCAGGCTGTAAGAACCGGTAGAACGAGCATGCATCTTGTCATCGACCAGGTGGTTCAGTTTCAGCATATACATGTAACCTACGGTTACCGGACGCTCGAACTGCTCACCGGTGCGGCCGTCAAACAGAGTGATCTGGCCTGAAGTCGGCAGGTCGCCCAGTTGCAGCAGCTCTTTAATTTCCGCTTCTTTCGCACCGTCGAATACCGGCGTTGCGATCGGCATACCTTTACGCAGGTTTTCAGCCAGACGCAGCACTTCTTCATCGCTGAAGGTGCTCAGGTCGACTTTCTGGCGAATATCAGCGCCCAGATCGTAAGCGCGCTGGATAAACTCACGCAGCTTCGCCACTTCCTGCTGCTGTTTCAGCATGGCGTTAATCTTGTCGCCAATGCCTTTCGCCGCCATACCCAGATGGGTTTCCAGAATCTGACCGATGTTCATACGAGACGGTACGCCCAGCGGGTTCAGTACGATATCTACCGGCGTGCCGTTTTCATCGTAAGGCATATCCTCGATCGGGTTGATCTTGGAGATAACACCCTTGTTACCGTGGCGGCCTGCCATCTTGTCACCCGGCTGAATCTGACGTTTAACGGCCAGATAGACCTTAACGATCTTCAGCACGCCTGGCGCCAGATCGTCGCCCTGGGTGATTTTGCGGCGCTTCGCTTCGAGTTTCTTCTCAAACTCGTGCTTAAGCTCATCGTACTGCTCAGCCAGCTGCTCCAGCTGGTTCTGCTTCTCTTCGTCGGTCAGGCCCAGTTCCAGCCAGCGATCGCGCGGCAGTTTGTCGAGCTTCTCAGCTTCAACGCCACCGGCAATCAGCACAGCGCGGATACGAGCAAACAGGCCGGCTTCGAGGATCTGCAGTTCTTCAGTCAGGTCTTTTTTCGCCTGCTTCAGCTGCATCTCTTCGATTTCGAGAGCGCGTTTGTCTTTCTCTACGCCATCACGGGTGAAGACCTGAACGTCGATGACGGTACCTGACACGCCGTTCGGCACGCGCAGGGAAGAGTCTTTAACGTCAGACGCTTTTTCACCGAAGATCGCACGCAGCAGCTTCTCTTCCGGAGTCAGTTGAGTTTCACCTTTCGGCGTTACTTTACCAACCAGGATGTCGCCGCCAGTGACTTCCGCACCGATATAAACGATGCCGGATTCATCCAGTTTAGAGAGCGCAGCCTCACCCACGTTCGGGATGTCAGCGGTGATCTCTTCCGGCCCCAGCTTGGTGTCGCGAGACACGCATGCCAGTTCCTGGATATGGATGGTGGTGAAGCGATCTTCCTGAACCACACGCTCGGAAACGAGAATGGAGTCTTCGAAGTTGTAACCGTTCCACGGCATGAACGCTACGCGCATGTTCTGACCGAGCGCCAGTTCACCGAGGTCGGTGGACGGGCCGTCCGCCAGCACGTCGCCGCGCTCAACCGGTTCATTCAGAGAAACACACGGCATCTGGTTGATGCAGGTGTTCTGGTTAGAACGGGTGTACTTAGTCAGGTTGTAAATATCGATGCCCGCTTCGCCCGGATACATCTCGTCTTCGTTAACTTTGATAACGATACGGGACGCATCGACGTACTGTACGGTACCGCCACGCTTCGCAACTGCAGTTACACCAGAGTCAACGGCGACAGCACGTTCCATACCAGTACCAACCAGCGGCTTATCAGCGCGCAGAGTCGGAACTGCCTGACGTTGCATGTTCGCACCCATCAATGCACGGTTGGCGTCATCGTGTTCCAGGAACGGGATCAGGGACGCACCGACGGAAACCACCTGCTGGGTGGAAACGTCCATATAGTCAACCTGGTCTGCGCTGAACAGGCTCGATTCGCCTTTGCTGCGGCAGGTGACCAGATCGTCTGCAAAGCGACCTTCTTCCGTCAGGTTGGTGTTCGCCTGAGCGATAACGTAGTTACCTTCTTCGATAGCGGAGAGGTAATGAATTTCGTCAGTCACTACGCCGTCACGCACTAAACGATACGGCGTTTCGAGGAAGCCATATTCGTTGGTCTGCGCGTAAACAGACAAGGAGTTAATCAGACCGATGTTCGGACCTTCCGGCGTTTCGATCGGACATACGCGACCGTAGTGCGTCGGGTGAACGTCTCGAACTTCAAAGCCCGCACGCTCACGAGTCAGACCGCCTGGGCCGAGCGCGGAGATACGACGCTTGTGCGTAATCTCAGACAGCGGGTTGTTCTGGTCCATAAACTGCGACAGCTGGCTGGAGCCGAAGAACTCTTTCACTGCTGCGGAGATAGGCTTGGCGTTAATCATATCCTGCGGCATCAGCGTATCGAGATCGCCCAGGGACAGACGCTCTTTCACCGCACGCTCTACACGCACCAGGCCAACGCGGAACTGGTTTTCCGCCATTTCGCCTACAGAACGGATACGACGGTTGCCGAGGTGGTCGATATCATCCACTTCGCCTTTGCCGTTACGAATATCGATGAGCTTCTTCATCACGTCGATGATGTCGTCTTTGCTCAGGATACCGGAACCTTCAATCTCTTCGCGCAGCAGAGAACGGTTGAACTTCATGCGGCCTACCGCAGAAAGGTCATAACGGTCTTCAGAGAAGAACAGGTTCTCAAACAGGCTTTCAGCCGCTTCGCGAGTCGGCGGCTCACCCGGGCGCATCATGCGGTAGATTTCTACCAGCGCGCTCAGACGATCGTTAGTCGGGTCGATACGTACAGTCTCAGACATGTACGGACCGTGGTCCAGATCGTTGGTGAACAGCGTTTCAATGCGTTTGTGGCCTGCCTGGCTCAGCTTGGCCAGCAGATCCAGAGAGAGCTCCATGTTGGCCGGGCAAATCAGCTCGCCAGTAGAAGCGTCTACATAATCTTTAGCGGCAACTTTGCCTGCGATGTATTCCACCGGCACTTCGATATGCTTGATATCGTCTTTTTCAAGCTGGCGGATGTGGCGCGCAGTAATACGGCGGCCTTTTTCTACATACACTTTGCCGTTAGCTTCGATGTCGAAGGACGCGGTCTCGCCACGCAGGCGTTCCGGTACCAGCTCCATCTGCAGCTTGTTGTCGCGAATTTCAAACACCACTTTTTCAAAGAACAGGTCGAGGATCTGCTCGGTGGTGTAGTTCAGCGCACGCAGAATAATGGTGGCCGGCAATTTACGACGACGGTCGATACGAACGAACAGGTTGTCTTTCGGATCGAATTCGAAGTCCAGCCAGGAGCCACGGTAAGGGATGATGCGCGCGTTATACAGCACTTTACCCGAAGAGTGGGTTTTGCCTTTATCGCTATCAAAGAAAACGCCAGGGCTACGATGGAGCTGAGAAACGATAACGCGTTCAGTACCGTTAATAACAAAGGTACCGTTATCGGTCATGAGCGGGATTTCGCCCATGTAAACTTCTTGCTCTTTGATGTCCTTAACTGTGCCTTCCGGCGCTTCGCGCTCGTAGATCACCAGACGCAGCTTCACGCGCAGCGGAGCCGAGTAGGTTACGCCACGGATCTGACATTCTTTAACATCAAATACCGGTTCGCCAAGACGGTAGCTGACATATTGCAGTTCCGAATTGCCGCTATAGCTTTGAATCGGGAATACGGAGCGGAAAGCAGCTTCCAGACCGTACTGCCCTTCAGGATCTTGCTCGATAAATTTCTGGAACGAGTCAAGCTGGATAGAAAGGAGATAGGGAACATCCAGAACTTGTGGACGTTTACCAAAATCCTTACGAATACGTTTTTTCTCGGTATAGGAGTAAACCATAGGGTTCCTCAGCTCGCTGACAAGTCGACCCACTCTGTCCGTCGGGGGGACAGTTTATGCAACACCATTTTGTTGACCGGAAAATGGAACACTTTCCGCAATGCCTGTTTCTATCACTCTTAAACCATTTCATTGCGATTTACACAGCGCGGAAGCCCTGTCGCAGTATATTAAGTCGTCGATAGAAACAAGCATTGACGGGTAACCAGTAGTAAAACAGTGTGAAACGCTACTGGTCCCCTGGAGCGCAAAAAGGCTGGTGACCAAAAAGTCACCAGCCATCAGCCTGATTTCTCAGGCTGCAACCAGAAGGGTTGGCTTATTTAACTTCAACTTCAGCGCCAGCTTCTTCCAGGGATTTTTTCAGAGCTTCAGCGTCATCTTTGCTCACGCCTTCTTTCAGAGCGGCCGGAGCAGATTCTACCAGGTCTTTAGCTTCTTTCAGACCCAGGCCAGTCGCGCCACGTACTGCTTTGATAACAGCAACTTTGTTAGCGCCAGCGGCTTTCAGAATAACGTCGAATTCAGTTTTCTCTTCAGCAGCTTCAGCCGGGCCAGCAGCAGCAACAGCTACAGCAGCAGCAGCGGAAACACCGAATTTTTCTTCCATTGCAGAAATCAGTTCTACAACGTCCATTACGGACATAGCGGATACTGCTTCAATGATTTGATCTTTAGTGATAGACATTTAATTGTTCCTGAATATCAGAATAAGTTTTATACGTAAGCAAATGCGCGATTACGCAGCTTCTTTCGCATCGCGAACGGCAGCCAGAGTGCGAACCAGTTTGCCAGCAGCGGCTTCTTTCATGGTTGCCATCAGGCGTGCAATTGCTTCTTCGTAAGTCGGCAGAGTTGCCAGGCGGTCGATCTGAGACGCCGGGATCAGCTCACCTTCAAAGGCAGCGGCTTTGACCTCAAATTTTGCATTCGCTTTCGCGAAATCTTTGAACAGACGAGCAGCAGCGCCCGGGTGTTCCATAGAGTATGCAATCAGGGTCGGACCAACAAACGCGTCTTTCAGGCACTCGAACTGAGTACCTTCAACAACACGGCGCAGCAGGGTGTTACGAACAACACGCATGTATACGCCAGCTTCGCGACCTGCTTTACGCAGTTCAGTCATTTTATCTACGGTAACGCCACGGGAATCCGCGACAACCGCAGACAGCGCGCCTTTGGCTACTTCGCTGACTTCAGCAACAATCGCTTGTTTGTCTTGAAGATTTAAAGCCATTAGCTTTTGCTCCTGGGTTTTAGCCGGGACAAAATGCCCCGGAACTCACTTCACTCTTCCTAACGAAAGAGCGTCGAAATACGGTGAGCAGAAACAAGCCAAAGACTACTTAAAAAATATTCTTCAGGTTCTGTCACCGTCTACGCAGGGAATTAAGTCTCTTGCGAAACACCTGCGGTCTTGGACGGAGGCCTGGATAAGGCCAGGCTCCAACCGAAAATTCTGTTTGTCCTGTTAGCCAGGACAGTGGGCGTAAGATTGTAGACAAATCCGCCGCCCACGTAAAGGGCGATTATTAGTTCGCCGCAGCGCTCAGACCAGCCTGGTCTACAGCAACACCTGCACCCATGGTGGTGGACAGGCTAACTTTCTTGATGTACACGCCTTTCGCAGAAGCCGGTTTTGCTTTTTTCAGAGCAACCAGCAGCGCTTCCAGGTTTTCTTTCAGTTTGTCAGCGTCAAAGTCAACTTTACCAATGGTGGTGTGAATGATGCCGTTTTTGTCGTTGCGGTAACGAACCTGACCGGCTTTAGCGTTTTTAACCGCTTCAGCAACGTTCGGGGTTACGGTGCCCACTTTCGGGTTCGGCATCAGGCCGCGCGGACCCAGTACCTGGCCCAGCTGGCCAACAACGCGCATTGCATCCGGAGAAGCAATAACAACGTCAAAGTTCATTTCGCCTTTCTTGATCTGATCAGCCAGATCTTCCATACCTACCAGCTCAGCGCCAGCTGCCTTAGCAGCTTCAGCGTTCGGGCCCTGGGTAAATACGGCTACGCGAACGGAACGGCCAGTACCGTGCGGCAGTACAGTTGCGCCACGTACGTTCTGGTCAGATTTACGAGCGTCGATGCCGAGGTTAACGGCTACGTCAACGCTTTCAGTGAATTTCGCAGTGGCCAGCTCTTTAAGCAGAGAGATAGCTTCGTTGATTTCGTACTGTTTGGTCGCATCAACTTTTTCACGGATCACGCGCATGCGCTTGGTCAGTTTAGCCATTTCTTAGTCCTCCACTACCAGGCCCATGGAACGTGCAGTACCTTCGATAGAGCGAGTCATCGCTTCAATGTCGGCACCAGTCATGTCCGCAGCTTTGGTCTGAGCAATTTCCTGAACCTGAGCGCGAGTCACTTTACCTACTTTGTCTTTGTTCGGCTTACCGGAACCAGACTTGATACCAGCCGCTTTTTTCAGCAGAACTGCTGCCGGCGGAGTTTTGGTAACGAAGGTGAAAGAACGGTCAGCATAAACGGTAATAACAACCGGAATCGGCAGGCCTTTCTCGATGGAATCCGTTTTTGCGTTGAACGCTTTGCAGAATTCCATGATGTTAACGCCCTGCTGACCCAGTGCCGGGCCGACCGGCGGGCTCGGGTTAGCCATGCCAGCTGCAACCTGCAGCTTAACGTAGGCTTGTACTTTCTTAGCCATTTAAATTTCCTCTAATGGGTATAGCGCCTCAAGGAGGCTTCCCGTGATAATAAGTTTTACGCGCCGAAGCCCGTAAAAACAAAAGGCGCGAAATTGTATTCCAATCTCACGCCTTGTGCAATCTGTAATTGCTGTTTTTTCGAACGAGCCTTAGGCTTTTTCAACCTGGCTGAAATCGAGCTCGACCGGAGTCGCGCGACCGAAGATAGAAACAGATACCTTCAGGCGGCTCTTTTCATAGTCAACTTCTTCAACCACGCCGTTAAAGTCAGCAAACGGACCGTCGTTAACGCGAACCATCTCACCCGGCTCAAACAGCGTTTTCGGACGCGGCTTATCGCCAACCTGCTGCAGGCGATTCATGATCGCATCGACTTCTTTGTCGCTGATAGGCGCCGGACGATCGGAGGTGCCGCCAATGAAGCCCATCACACGCGGTACGCTGCGGACAAGGTGCCAGCTCGCATCGTTCATGACCATCTGCACCAGCACATAGCCCGGGAAGAATTTACGTTCGCTTTTGCGACGCTGTCCGCCACGGATTTCGACGACTTCTTCAGTCGGAACCATGACTTCGCCAAACAACTCTTCCATGTTGTGTAATTTGATATGCTCGCGCAGGGAGGTCGCTACACGACCTTCAAAACCGGAAAACGCCTGAACGACGTACCAGCGCTTTTTAGGAGCTTCAGACATCTCAGAACCTCAGGCCAGTGATAAAGGATACCAGGCGGACCAGAATACCATCCAGCCCCCACAGGATCAGGGACATTACAGCAGTTACCGCTGCCACAATTAATGTGGTGTGCAACGTTTCCTGGCGAGTCGGCCAAACCACTTTACGAACTTCGGTTCTCGCTTCACGGGCAAAAGCAACGGTAGCTTTACCTTTGGTCGTTAACAGCGCGACACCACCCGCTGCAGCAATAAGAATGACTACCGCAAGGGCACGCAGCGGCAGAGTAATATCACGATAAATATAGTTGCCCACGATCGCTACAATCAGCAGAGCTGCGACGGCGAGCCATTTCATCGCTTCCAGGCCGCGCCCGCTTCCTTGAGCTTCGGTATTCGCACTCATAAACCAACCTGTCACAATAAACCAGACAAACATTTTTGCCCCGCGAAGGCGAGGCAAACCAGACCGAATTGCTGTTAACTCTGCGCTTCGGAATTTACGCCATCGACAGAGCCTGTCTCAGCAATGATTATGAGAAATAAATCACTGATGAGCCAGGTTCTGGTGTGAGAGCGTGCAAAAAGGGCATCAAATGATGCCCTTTTCTTGCGCATTGCGTCAATTGTTATCAGCGATTAGCCGAGAACTTTAGCAACCACGCCCGCGCCAACGGTACGGCCGCCTTCGCGGATTGCGAAACGCAGACCGTCGTCCATCGCGATCGGGTGGATCAGGGTAACAACCATTTTGATGTTGTCGCCCGGCATTA
>NZ_BMKJ01000011.1:0-26507 GCF_014644275.1 Franconibacter daqui
CGAATCAGCAAGCTGATCCCTGTTACCGCTCGACTTGCATGTGTTAGGCCTGCCGCCAGCGTTCAATCTGAGCCATGATCAAACTCTTCAATTAAAGTTTGATGCTCAATGAATTAAACTTCGTAATAAATTACGTGTTCACTCGTTGAGACTTGGTATTCATTTTTCGTCTTGCGACGTTAAGAATCCAGTCCATCTGACGCGGCATTCAGCCTGCTGTCGCGAGGTGGCGTATATTACGCTTTCCTCTTTCAGAGTCAACCCTTAATTTCAGGATTTTCTCTTTTCGATTCGGTCTGTTTTGTGAAGTGATTCACGTTGCCGTCTCGATGGAGGCGCATTATAGGGATCCCGCTTTTTAGCACAAGCCTTTTTTCGATCTTTTTTTCTGACTGCCGATTTTTCGTCCTTATTGGTGTGATCGCGTTCGATCTGCGCAAATTATGACAGTCTCTCCCCTTGCATGAGCGAAAAATTGGACTCAAAGTCTGCAATACATTCGTTCATATATGAGGTTGCTATGGCCGCCGTTCTCCGTCCTTATCAAACATTTTTCCCCCAACTGGGCAATCGCGTCATGATTGATGCGTCCAGCGTGGTTATTGGCGATGTGCGTATAGCCGATGACGTGGGCATCTGGCCGTTGGTCGCGATCCGTGGTGATGTGAATTATGTAGAAATAGGAAGCCGGACAAATATTCAGGATGGAAGCGTATTACACGTAACGCATAAATCTTCATACAATCCTGAAGGCAATCCCCTCATTATTGGTGAAGAGGTTACAGTCGGGCATAAGGTAATGCTGCACGGCTGCACTATTGGCAACCGCGTACTGGTTGGTATGGGATCTATTATCCTTGATGGTGCCGTTATAGAAGACGATGTGATGATTGGGGCAGGCAGCCTTGTGCCGCAAAATAAGCGACTGGAAAGCGGTTATCTTTATCTTGGCAGTCCGGTCAAACAAATCCGTCCTTTAAAAGAAGCGGAAATAGAAGGTTTGAAGTACTCTGCGAATAACTACGTGCGATGGAAAGATGAATATCTGGCTCAGGATAACCAGAGCCAGCCCTGATCGTTTTCCTGTTGCGCCTTAAGAAGCGCTTCCGCTTCTTCTTCCAGATCCCAGCGGTGCTCGCGAAAAGCGTTCAGCCATGCTTCTTGCGTATCGCCGCCATATCGCTTCGACAGCGTTCTGGCAGCAATGGCGCACGTTATTTGCATTCCATTTACCAGAGCGGGGAAACAGACCGCCTGATATTCAGACGCCCACGTTTCGCGATCCGGAAACTGAATAGCCTGGTTCACGCTGCCAGCTCCTGCTTAAGCTTCTCAATAACCGGGGTGATATCAGGCAGTACGCCATGCCAGAGCAGAACGGCGTGGGCCGCTTGTCCTACCAGCATCCCCGCACCGTCGGCATAGTGATGCACACCATACCTGGTGCACCATGTCAGGAAGGGGGTGAGGCCTTTTTGATAAAACATGTCATAGCAGCGGACTTCTGGTGTCAGCAGCGAAGAAGGGATCGCCGGGATCTCCCCACCTATTCCGCTGGATGTTGCGTTAATAATAAGATCGAACTCATGACCAGTCAGCGCGTCCATTGGCGTCGCTGTCACGCTTCCGACATGAGCGAATAGCGCAGCCAGTTCCTGAGCGCGGGCATAAGTTCTGTTTGTGACGGTTACCGCACAGTCCAGAGAAAGCAGCGGCATAAGTACACCGCGCGCCGCGCCGCCTGCGCCAATCAATAAGACTCGATAGCCTGGTTTAATTAGCGCCAGCCGCTGTAAATCCATTAACAATCCTATGCCGTCGGTGTTATCGCCCAGTAAGCGGCCATCTTCAAGACGCTTCAGCGTATTTACGGCACCAGCCAACGTTGCACGTTCCGTGAGTTCATCCGCCCGGGCGAACGCCTGTTCTTTAAAGGGCACGGTAATGTTTGCACCCTTTCCTCCGGCGGCAAAAAACGATTCCAGCGTTTCGATAAAATTATCTACCGGCGCCAGTACACGACCATAGGTATGGTGAATTTGCAGCTGTTCCGCAAACTGCTGATGGATGAAGGGAGACTTGCTATGAGCAATTGGATTCCCGAAGACGGCAAAATGTTCCATTGCTTACCCCTGGCGGAACAGCTCGCCCGTAAGAGCGTCGCGAATTTCTGAAGGATTCTGCCGCCCGCCGGTTGACCCTTTCAGGACAGGGAACGCGTCGCCGAACTGTTCGAGCACTTCTTGCGCCGTGCGGCAAGGCGGCAACCCCGTAAGATTAGCACTGGTTGAAACCAAGGGCTTGCCAAACGCTTCACAGAGCTGAACCACCAGCGGATGATCGGTTACCCGCACAGCCAGCGAGTCAAATTTTCCTGTCAGCCAGCGAGGCGTTGAAGGTTTAGCAGGAAAGACAAACGTCACCGGCCCGGGCCAACAACTAAATACCGTTTCTCGTTGCTCTTCGTTTAACGCCGTATCATCAATGTAGGGTTTCAGCTGTTCAAAACTGGCGGCAATTAAAATTAACCCCTTTTCAACCGGACGCTGTTTCAGCGTTAACAGACGATTTACGGCAACTTCGCTATCGGGATCGCACCCTACGCCGAAGACAGCTTCTGTGGGATAAGCGATGACTTGTTGTTGTTTAAGAGTTTCGACGAGATAAGCTATCTCGTCTGCAGGCAGATTATTGTTCACTATTTTGTTCCGCCGTTACCGGCTTTCCACATTGTTTACTGGCACAGAAGCGTTTAACGCCCTGCGCGGTTTTCTTTTCGATAAGTAAGGGATAGCGGCAGAGGGAGCATTCCCCCGCTACAGGTTTGAAATTGAGGACAAACTGGCACTCCGGATAGCGGTCGCAGGAATAGAACGTTTTGCCAAACCGGGAGCGGCGCTGAACAAGTTTGCCGCTGTGACACTGCGGGCAGGCAACCGCTGTTTCATCCGGCTTATCGATTAACTCGGTATGAGCACACTCGGGATAGCGGCTGCAACCAATAAACATGCCGAAGCGTCCCTGGCGAAGCACAAGCGTAGCCTGACAGACTGGGCATACCTGCCCCTCCAGCACTTTTACGATATGCCCATCCGCCTGGCTTTTCAGGGGACGGATATACTCGCATTCCGGATAACGGGAACAGCCCAGAAATGGACCATGTTTGCCATTTCTGATAACTAATTCAGCCCCGCACTCAGGGCAGGGCTCTTGCTTACGCACTGTGAAAAGTGCTGCTTTGACCATAATGCTCTATGCCGCAAAAAAATATTAGTGCAGCATACCTTCATTTACTTCGAAGAGTAATTCTTCCATCTGTTGATAAGCGTTTTCACAACCCGGAATATTGAACAACACCATGAATACGACCCATTTTAAATCTTCAAGATCGAACTCTTCGGTATCCAGCGCAGTAACACGCTCAATAACCATTTCCCGGGTTTCGAGGTTTAGCACCTGAATTTGTTCAAGAAATAACAGAAAACCACGACAGCTGGCATCCAGACGTTGGCTCTCTTCAGGGGTGTAGATACGCATTGAGAGCGGATCGGAAGCCAACTGCATTGGCTCGACAAGCCCGTCCTGGTAGTCCGCTAGTTTTTCAAGCCATAGTAACGCGTTGTAGATATCCTCACGATCAAAACCTGCGTCAGTCAGGTCTCGCGTCAGCTTATCCTGATCGACCCGCATTTCCGCCTCGTTATGGATGTAGGTTTCAAACAAATACATTAGTACGTCGAACATGGCCTGCCCTCCTTAATCGGACATAGCCGCCGGGTACAGCTGCGATCCATCCTGCTAACTCCAGTTCGAGTAGCTGGGCTACCGTCAATGGCACAGGTTGGCCGGCACGTTCAGCGACGACGTCAACAGGTGTAACCTCATCTCCTACGTTAGCCAACAGCTCCGGAAATGGCAATGCAGCTTCATCTTGATTGGGTGAATATTTTGTCTCTGCAAGCCAGGTAAGCTCGTTTTGCAAATAATCAAGAATGTCTTGCGCGCTGGTTACCAGCACTGCACCCTGGCTTATAAGCCAGTGTGGGCCTTCGCAACCGGGGTTGCCCAACGGGCCGGGTAAAGCAAATACCTCCCGCCCCTGGTCCAGCGCGCAGTTAGCCGTGACCAGCGATCCGCTACGCAACGATGCTTCCACAACCAATACGCCGCGGCTTAAGCCGCTGATGATCCGGTTACGGCGGGGAAAGTGGCAGGGACGGGGCCCGACAGAGAGGGGGAATTCCGAGATTAGCGCACCATTGTTGGCCACAATCTGTTCAGCCAACGCCTTATGCCGCTTTGGATAAATTTGCCCTAACCCGTTCCCCAGAACGGCAAGCGTGGTACCGCCTGCAGCTAAGGCAGCTTTGTGCGCCACGCCGTCAATGCCTACGGCAAGCCCGCTGGTTAATGTCAGGCCGCTGCGCGCCAGCGTTTCACAGAATACCTGTCCCCATTGTTCGCCATACCAGGAGTGCGCCCGGCTGCCAACAACGGCCAACTGCGGCGTGGTTAACGCGGCCTTATTGCCCGCAATTAAAAGAGCGCCGGGATAATCGCTAATCGCCCGCAGCGGCTCAGGGTAAGCATGGTCTTCCACTGTCAGCAGATGATGATTCGGCTGTTCAAGCCAACGTAACGTCGCTTCAATCTGGTTTACGGGGAAAGACAAAAACTGCTTTTTTTGGTTTTCATTAAAATGGGCAAGACGCAGTGCGGTTGCGGGTTCATCAGGGGTTAAACGATAATAGCGCGCGGCCTGCGCCATCTTTTCACCGCTCAGGCTCAAGACGCTCATCAAACGTAACCAAAATTCTTCTGGCGACATAGCTTCTCCCTTGCCGTAAGCGGCGTGATCTATCCTTGCGATTCGCTACTGATGCTGTCAATCAAGGGGGGATTTGTCTAGAATGAAAGTAATGATCTTCCCAACTACTGAATCTAGCTCTGGATAAATATGTCTGTTTTGCAAGTGTTGCACATCCCGGACGAGCGACTTCGCATTGTCGCCGAGCCGGTTAAAGAAGTGAATGAAGAAATTCAGCGTATCGTCGACGATATGTTCGAAACGATGTACGCCGAAGAAGGTATTGGTCTTGCCGCTACGCAGGTAGATATTCACCAGCGCATTATCGTTATTGATGTTTCTGAAAACCGCGACGAACGTTTGGTTTTGATCAACCCTGAAATGCTCGAAAAAAGCGGCGAAACCGGCATTGAGGAAGGCTGTCTTTCTATTCCTGAACAACGCGCCTTCGTACCGCGTGCTGAAAGGGTAAAAATTCGCGCGCTCGATCGTGATGGCAAACCGTTTGAGCTGGAAGCCGACGGCCTGCTGGCTATTTGTATTCAGCATGAAATGGATCATCTTGTAGGCAAGCTGTTTATTGATTACCTATCGCCGCTGAAACAAACCCGTATTCGCCAGAAAGTTGAAAAACTGGATCGCATGAGAGCCCGCGCGGCAAGCTAAAGACAAGGAATAACGTGTCGGATTCATTACGCATTATTTTTGCCGGTACGCCGGACTTCGCAGCGCGTCATCTTGACGCGCTGTTGTCATCTGCTCATCAGGTAGTGGGTGTTTTTACTCAACCCGACCGCCCTGCTGGCCGGGGCAAGAAGCTCATGCCGAGCCCGGTGAAGGTTCTTGCGCAGCAGCATAATCTTCCAGTGTTTCAGCCCGCCTCGTTACGCGCCGCAGAAAATCAGCAGTTAATCGCCGATCTGCAAGCGGACATAATGGTCGTTGTCGCTTATGGCCTTATCCTGCCAAAAGCGGTGCTGGAAATGCCGCGGCTTGGCTGCATCAACGTGCATGGCTCTTTACTGCCTCGCTGGCGCGGCGCGGCGCCAATTCAGCGTTCGCTCTGGGCGGGTGACGAAGAAACTGGCGTAACCATTATGCAAATGGATGTGGGTCTTGATACTGGCGATATGCTGTATAAGCTGGCTTGCCCTATTACCGCTCAGGACACCAGCGCCTCGCTTTACGATAAGTTAGCGCAGCTTGGCCCGCAGGGCTTGCTTGAAACTCTGGCTCAGTTGGCCGAAGGCCGCGCTCAACCGCAAGTGCAGGATGAAGCGCTGGTCACTTACGCGGAAAAGCTTAGCAAGGAAGAGGCGAAGCTGGACTGGTCGCTTCCTGCGGCGCAGCTTGAGCGTTGTATTCGTGCTTTTAATCCCTGGCCGATGAGCTATTTTCTTATTGACGAGCAACCGGTGAAAGTCTGGCAGGCGTCAGTTATCCCTGCGTCAGGGCGGAATACGCCAGGCACGATTATCGAAGCGAACAAACTGGGCATTCAGGTTGCGACTGCCGAAGGTGTGCTGAACCTCGAAATTCTGCAGCCTGCGGGCAAAAAAGCGATGTCCGCGCAGGATCTGTTAAACTCTCGCCGGGAATGGTTCGAGCCCGGTACTGTTCTTGCCTGAACTTGAGGCATAAAGCTATCCAGCCCGGCTTGCGTCGGGCATTTTTATTTATTCAGCAGGCAAATACTGCTCATCGCTATGAAAAAATCCATTAATCTTCGCAGCCTGGCTGCGCAGGCCGTCGAGCAGGTTGTCGAAAACGGCCAGTCGCTTAGTAACGTTCTGCCGCCGATGCAGAGTAAGGTCTCCGATAAAGACAAGGCCCTGTTGCAGGAGCTTTGCTTCGGCGTGTTGCGTACCCTTTCTCAACTCAATTGGCTTGTCAGCAAATTAATGTCGCGTCCTATGGCTGGAAAGCAGCGGACGGTGCACTACCTTATCCTCGTCGGGCTTTATCAGCTGCTGCACACTCGTATTCCCCCTCACGCCGCGCTAGCCGAAACGGTGGAGGGCGCGGTAGCTATCAAGCGTCAACAATTTAAGGGGCTGATTAATGGCGTGCTTCGTCAGTTCCAGCGTCAGCAGGAAACGTTACTGGCGGAGTTTAGCCGCCATGAAAGTCGTTATCTGCATCCAGCCTGGCTGCTGCAGCGGTTACGCAAAGCCTGGCCTGAACAATGGGAAAACATTGTTGAAGCCAATAACCAGCGTCCGCCTATGTGGCTGCGCGTAAATCGTCAGCATCACAGCCGTGATGAATGGCTGACCTTGTTGGATGAAAGCGGTATTACCGGCTTTACTCATCCTCGCTACCCGGATGCAGTACGTCTTGAAACGCCGATGCCTGTCTCTGCCCTGCCCGGCTTCGAAAAAGGTTGGGTAACCGTTCAGGATGCTTCAGCGCAGGGGTGCGTCGATCTACTCGATCCGCAGAACGGCGAAGCGATCCTCGATCTTTGCGCGGCGCCTGGCGGCAAAACAACGCATATTCTCGAAGCCGCGCCGCAAGCAAAAGTCCTGGCGGTAGATGTCGATGCAACTCGCATCAAACGCGTTCATGAAAACCTTGCGCGCCTTAACATGCAAGCTGAAGTAAAAACAGGCGATGGGCGCTATCCCCAGCAGTGGTGCGGCGAGCAGCAGTTTGACCGTATCCTGCTTGACGCTCCTTGCTCTGCGACAGGTGTGATTCGTCGTCACCCAGATATAAAATGGCTGCGCCGCGATGCGGATATTCAGGAACTGGCGCAGCTGCAGTCAGATATTCTTGATGCAATCTGGCCTCAGCTGAAACAGGGCGGCACCTTACTGTATGCAACCTGTTCTATCATGCCTGAAGAGAACAGCCAGCAGATAGCCGCTTTCCTGAGCCGTACGCCTGATGCTGAACTGAATCAAACCGGCACGCCAGCTAACCCTGGTATACAAAATCTGCCTGCGGCAGATGAAGGCGACGGTTTCTTTTACGCTAAGCTCATTAAAAAGTAACGCCCGTGCGGGTAAACGAATCGTGAAGCGCTGACCATGAAGATAATCATTTTAGGAGCCGGCCAGGTGGGCGGCACGCTGGCTGAAAACCTGGTAGGTGAAAATAACGATATCACGGTTGTTGATATCAATGGCGACCGGTTGCGCAGCCTTCAGGATAAGTTTGATTTGCGGGTGGTGCAGGGACACGGCTCACATCCGCGGGTATTGCGCGAAGCGGGAGCAGACGATGCAGATATGCTTGTTGCGGTAACCAGTTCCGACGAAACAAACATGATAGCCTGTCAGGTCGCCTATTCCCTTTTCAATACGCCAAACCGTATCGCACGTATTCGGGCGCCAGATTATGTACGCGATGCGGAACGGCTGTTTAATCCCGACGCAGTGCCTATCGACCACCTGATTGCGCCTGAGCAGCTGGTTATCGACAATATTTATCGTCTGATTGAATACCCTGGCGCATTGCAGGTAGTTAATTTCGCGGAAGGTAAAGTTAGCCTTGCCGTAGTGAAAGCTTATTATGGTGGGCCGCTGGTTGGTAACGCGCTTTCAACAATGCGCGAACACATGCCGCATATCGATACGCGTGTTGCAGCCATTTTCCGTCATGACCGTCCTATTCGCCCGCAAGGATCTACCATTGTGGAAGCTGGGGATGAAGTGTTTTTTATCGCCGCTTCGCAGCACATCCGCGCAGTCATGAGCGAACTCCAGCGCCTTGAAAAACCCTATAAGCGAATCATGCTGGTAGGTGGCGGGAATATCGGCGCAGGCCTTGCTCATAAGCTTGAAAAAGATTACAGCGTGAAGCTGATTGAACGAAACCAGCAGCGCGCGGCAGAACTGGCGGAAAAGCTTCAGCACACTATTGTTTTCTACGGCGACGCTTCGGATCAGGAACTACTGGCGGAAGAGCATATCGATCAGGTCGATTTGTTTATTGCCGTTACGAATGACGACGAAGCGAATATTATGTCCGCCATGCTGGCCAAACGAATGGGCGCCAAAAAAGTGATGGTGCTTATTCAGCGTAAAGCGTATGTAGATCTTGTTCAGGGTAGCGTTATCGACATCGCTATCTCTCCGCAACAAGCTACTATCTCCGCTCTGCTGGGCCATGTGCGTAAAGCGGATATAGTCAGCGTGTCATCGCTGCGCCGCGGCGTGGCCGAAGCCATCGAAGCCGTAGCGCATGGCGATGAAACCACATCACGGGTTGTGGGGAGAGTCATTGATGATATTAAATTGCCGCCTGGCACTATCATCGGCGCCGTAGTGCGTGGTAACGATGTGATGATTGCAAATAACAATCTACGCATTGAGCAGGGCGATCATGTCATTATGTTCCTGACTGACAAGAAATATGTCACTGATGTTGAACGTCTTTTCCAACCCAGTCCCTTCTTCCTGTAATCGTCCGGGCGGTTTTCGGCCGCCCTCATTCACTCCTTTTAACCCCCTGTTTTAATAAGGAGTATTACTCCGGATATCACAAGCTTGTCATGGAAAATGAGACATCCTTTGTTAGACTTAACAGGTTCGGTAATGATAAGGAGAAAAAAATGAGCTTTTTTAAAGAGTTTCGCGAGTTCGCGATGCGAGGAAATGTGGTTGACCTGGCGGTGGGTGTCATTATTGGTGCGGCCTTCGGTAAAATCGTTTCGTCGTTAGTTGCAGATATTATTATGCCGCCGCTGGGACTGCTTATCGGGGGAATTGATTTCAAACAGTTTGCCTGGACGCTGCGCCCCGCAATAGGCGATACGCCAGCAGTTATCATGCATTACGGCGTTTTTATTCAGAACGTGTTTGATTTCCTTATTGTGGCGTTCGCTATCTTCTTAGCCATTAAGGTCATCAACAAATTGCATCAGAAGAAGCCTAAGGAAGCACCTGGCCCAAGCAAAGAAGAGGTGTTGCTGGCAGAAATTCGCGATCTACTGAAAGAACAAAACAACCGTCCTTAAAGCGGAAGGCCAGTGGTAAAAAAGCATTTTGCTTGTTTGCCACTGGCCTCCCAGTTCCCCTTCTGTACATATTTGGCCTTACGCTGATAGCTACCTTTGCCCTTCTGACTTTTTTCTACTCGCTGACGAAAGAGCGGGTCGTGCAATAAAGCCTCGATGGCATTGTCCTGAATTTTACCTTTAGTGTGCTGATAGCGACTCATAGTGACTCCTTTAGTAAAAACGCTGAGAGTGTAGGATGCGTTGTGTGAAAAATCAACATGGCATAATTTTGTCATTTGAGCCCTGCTCAAGCGCCTCGAGGATGGAACAATAAACGCTGCTATGAGCTGTACCGCAGCACGCATCATTCAACCTTTGTAATGACTGTCGCATCATTTGTAGTTCAGTGATACGCGCTTCAACTTCCTCAAGTCGGGCTTGTACAATGCTTTTCGATTCCTGGCAGGTATGGTGTTCCGGGTCGACGCGAATAGAAAGCAGTTCACGAATAGCCTCCAGGCTGAAGCCAAGCTGTCGGCCGTGGCGAATAAACTTCAAGCGCCGTAAATCTTCATCACTATAAAGCCGAAAACCGCCTTCCGTTCGGATTTCATGAACCATCATCTGCTGTTTTTCGTAATAGCGGATAGTGTCAGGCGTTACGTCAGCCAGGCGCGCAAGCTCACCAATACGGTACATAATTACCCCTGATACATTTTGTTAGCGAAACGCCCGGCATATTCACCATGTAAAAAATCCGTATTCAGTCCCGCCTGGCGCAATTTTAGCTCCAATAGCGCCAAACGCTTTTCAATGAGCTGGTGTTGCGGATCGGTTTTTGCAACGCCTTTAAGCAAATCGGCGAGCTCCAGCGCTTCTTTTCTTTGTTGTAGTTCGGGTGGGAGGTAACCTGCATTTTTCAATAAACGATAACCGGCGCGTAACTCAGCAGGGACATTGGAATCATCGTCCAACTCAAGCGGCTTGCCTTCACCGGCCAGCCCGTCCAGTTCGCCTTTACGTTGGGCTTCAAGAATATGTTTCTCTGCCCATTGGTCTAACAACCACATAAGCCTTCTCCAGAGGAGTAAGTGAGATTTAAGGAGATATATAGATGAAAGGGGAAAAAAAGATATAAAAAAACCGGGCGAACCCGGCTTTTTTAAATTTCTGCAGATTACTCTGCAGCTGCTTCTGCTTTCGGCTCGGCGCGATCAACCAGCTCGATGTAAGCCATCGGAGCGTTGTCACCAGCACGGAAGCCACACTTCAAAATACGAGTGTAACCACCGGCACGGCTCGCGAAACGCGGGCCCAGCTCGTTAAACAGTTTTGCCACGATCTCGTTATCACGAGTGCGGGCGAATGCCAGACGACGATTAGCAACGCTATCAGTCTTGGCAAGAGTAATCAGCGGCTCAACTACGCGACGCAGCTCTTTCGCTTTCGGCAGGGTCGTCTTGATAATCTCATGACGAACCAGAGAACCTGCCATGTTGCGGAACATAGCCTGGCGATGGCTGCTGTTGCGGTTCAGTTGACGACCACTCTTACGATGGCGCATGACCTTATCCTTCTCAGTAAAACCTTAACCTGTGATCCGGTTACTCGTCAGCAATGCTTGCCGGCGGCCAGTTCTCAAGGCGCATGCCCAGAGAAAGACCACGGGAGGCCAGCACGTCTTTAATCTCAGTGAGAGATTTTTTACCGAGGTTCGGCGTTTTGAGCAACTCAACCTCGGTACGCTGTACCAGATCACCGATATAGTGGATAGCTTCTGCCTTAAGGCAGTTAGCAGAGCGGACAGTCAATTCGAGATCGTCAACAGGGCGCAGCAGGATCGGATCGAATTCTGGTTTCTCTTCTTTGACTTCCGGCTGACGTACATCACGTAAGTCAACGAAAGCTTCCAGTTGTTCTGCCAGGATGGTCGCCGCACGACGAATCGCCTCTTCAGGATCGATTGTGCCGTTGGTTTCCATTTCGATGACCAGCTTGTCCAGGTCGGTACGCTGTTCTACACGCGCTGCTTCAACATTGTAGGCAATACGCTCTACCGGGCTGTAGCATGCGTCGACCAGCAGACGGCCGATTGGGCGCTCATCTTCTTCCGAATGAATTCGGGCAGAAGCCGGCACATAACCACGACCGCGCTGAACTTTGATACGCATGCTAATAGATGCGTTTTCATCGGTCAGGTGGCAGATCACATGCTGCGGCTTGACGATTTCAACATCACCGTCGTGGGTGATGTCGGCTGCGGTCACAGGGCCAATGCCAGATTTATTCAGAGTAAGGATGACTTCATCTTTACCTTGAACTCTCACCGCCAGCCCTTTCAGGTTGAGCAGGATCTCCAGGATATCTTCCTGAACGCCTTCTTTGGTGCTGTACTCGTGCAGTACACCATCAATCTCAACCTCAGTCACCGCGCAACCCGGCATCGATGAAAGCAGAATACGGCGCAGTGCGTTACCCAGAGTATGACCGAAGCCACGCTCTAAAGGCTCAAGGGTCACCTTGGCGTGCGTCGAACTCACTTGCTCGATATCTACCAGGCGCGGTTTTAGAAACTCTGTCACAGAACCCTGCATTGTGTCCTCTCTTTGGTACTAAGCTTTACTTGGAGTAAAGCTCGACGATCAGGTGTTCGTTAATGTCCGCAGACAGGTCAGAACGCTCCGGCTTACGCTTGAACGTACCTTCCATTTTGCCAGCATCAACTTCCAGCCAGGTTGGCTTTTCACGCTGCTCAGCCAGCTCCAGAGCGGCTTTCACGCGAGACTGCTTTTTCGCTTTCTCACGAACGCTGACTACGTCATTCGGACTAACCTGATAAGAAGCGATGTTAACAACACGACCGTTTACCATAATCGCTTTGTGGCTAACCAGCTGACGTGCTTCTGCACGAGTGGCGCCGAAGCCCATACGGTATACAACGTTGTCCAGACGACCTTCCAGCAGAGCTAACAGGTTTTCACCGGTGTTGCCTTTCAGACGTGCGGCTTCTTTGTAGTAGTTACGGAACTGACGCTCCAGCACACCGTAGATACGGCGAACTTTTTGCTTTTCACGCAACTGCACACCATAGTCAGACAGACGCGGTTTACGCGCACCGTGCTGGCCAGGAGCTTGTTCAATTTTACACTTGGTATCGATCGCGCGAACGCCAGACTTAAGGAACAGGTCTGTGCCCTCGCGACGGCTCAGCTTGAGCTTAGGACCCAAATATCTTGCCATTTTCTTTCTCCAACAATCCTAGAAAACGAGCGCGTTATACGCGACGTTTTTTCGGCGGACGACAACCGTTGTGAGGGATCGGAGTCACATCAGTAATATTAGTGATGCGGAAACCAGCGGCGTTCAGAGCACGAATAGTAGATTCGCGGCCCGGACCCGGTCCCTTAACCATAACTTCCAGGTTCTTGATACCGTATTCTTTCACGGCTTCTGCGCAACGCTCTGCTGCAACCTGAGCTGCGAACGGAGTGGATTTGCGAGAACCACGGAAACCGGAACCACCGGCAGTTGCCCAACCCAGAGCGTTACCCTGACGATCAGTAATAGTAACGATGGTGTTGTTGAAAGAAGCATGGATATGAGCCACGCCGTCAGAGACTTGCTTTCTTACACGTTTACGTGCACGAATTGGTGCCTTTGCCATTATTCAATCACCCCGATTATTTCTTGATCGGTTTGCGCGGACCCTTACGGGTACGTGCGTTGGTCTTGGTACGCTGACCGCGAACCGGGAGACCACGACGATGACGCAAACCGCGATAGCAACCAAGATCCATCAGGCGCTTGATGCTCATGCTAACTTCACGGCGCAGATCACCTTCAACGACAAATTTGGCAACTTCGTCACGCAGCGTGTCGATTTGTTCTTCAGACAGCTCACTGATCTTAACATCTTCAGCAAAACCTACTGCAGCCAGGATAGCTTTAGAGCGGGTTTTGCCGATACCGTAGATCGAGGTTAATGCGATTACGGCATGTTTATGATCAGGAATGTTAATGCCTGCTATACGGGCCACTATGCACTCCTACTATTTGATAAATGCGCACCATACTGAAAAGCCCGTTTTCAGGATACTCAAATGGATACGCACAGACATACAAAAGATTGGCTGGCTAATCTAGCCAGCTCAATCCAACTTTGCAAGAAAAATATGCGAGATAATCAGCCTTGACGCTGTTTATGCTTCGGCTCGGCGCTGCAAATCACACGGATGACACCATCACGCTTAACGATTTTGCAGTTACGGCATAATTTCTTGACGGAAGCACGAACTTTCATTTTTACTCTCCGTAACTTCTCAAGCGACCATTAACGGCCATAGCCTTTGAGGTTCGCTTTCTTCAATGCAGACTCATACTGACTGGACATCATGAGAGTTTGCACTTGAGCCATAAAGTCCATGATGACGACGACAACGATAAGCAGTGAGGTTCCACCGAAGTAGAACGGTACTTTCATTGCATCACGCATGAACTCCGGGATCAGGCAGATAAAGGTAATATACAGCGCACCGACCAGAGTCAGACGAGTCATTACTTTATCGATATACTTCGCCGTTTGTTCTCCCGGACGAATTCCTGGTACAAATGCACCGGACTTCTTCAGGTTATCTGCTGTTTCACGCGGGTTGAAAACCAACGCCGTGTAGAAGAAACAGAAGAAGATGATTGCAGACGCATAGAGTAACACATAAAGCGGTTGCCCAGGCTGCAAATACAGCGAAATTGTTGTCAGCCAGTTCCAACCAGTACCGCCCCCGAACCATGATGCAATGGTCGCCGGGAACAGGATAATACTGGAAGCGAAGATTGCTGGTATAACGCCAGCCATATTCACTTTCAGCGGTAAATGTGTGCTCTGTGCAGCATAGACACGACGACCTTGTTGGCGCTTAGCGTAGTTCACCACAATGCGGCGTTGGCCACGTTCAACAAAAACAACGAAGAAGGTCACTGCAAATACTAATACTGCAACCAACAGCAACAGGAGGAAGTGCAGGTCGCCTTGCCGCGCTTGCTCGATGGTATGGCCAATGGCCGGCGGAAGTCCCGCAACGATACCCGCGAAGATAATGATCGAAATACCGTTACCGATACCACGTTCAGTAATCTGTTCGCCCAGCCACATCAGGAACATAGTTCCGGTAACCAAGCTCACAACAGCGGTGAAATAGAATGCAAAGCCCGGGTTCATTACCAGGCCTTGCATACCAGGCATATTCGGTAAACCGGTAGCAATACCGATTGACTGGAATATAGCCAGCACCAGAGTGCCGTAACGGGTGTACTGGCTGATCTTACGACGACCAGACTCCCCTTCTTTCTTCATTTCCGCCAGAGTCGGATGAACGACTGTCAGCAGTTGGATAATAATTGATGCCGAGATATACGGCATAATACCCAAAGCAAAGATAGAAGCACGACTGAGAGCACCACCAGAGAACATGTTGAACATTTCAATGATGGTGCCTCGCTGTTGCTCAAGCAGTTTGGCAAGTACAGCGGCATCAATACCAGGGATCGGAATAAAAGAGCCAATACGGAACACTATCAGCGCACCGATAACAAACATCAGTCTGCGTTTCAGTTCGCCAAGGCCGCCTTTAGCACTTTGAAAATCTAATCCCGGTTGTTTTGCCATCTGCTACTTATTCCTCAATTTTACCGCCAGCAGCTTCGATAGCAGCACGAGCGCCTTTAGTGACACGCAGACCGCGAACAGTTACCGGAGCAGTTACTTCACCAGACAGGATCACTTTCGCGAACTCGATCTGAATACCGATAATGTTTGCTGCTTTCAGCGTGTTCAGGTCAACTACGCCGCCTTCCACTTTAGCCAGGTCAGACAGACGAACTTCTGCAGTGACCATCGCTTTGCGGGAAGTGAAACCGAATTTCGGCAGACGACGGTACAGAGGCATCTGGCCGCCCTCGAAACCACGACGTACGCCACCGCCAGAACGAGATTTCTGACCTTTGTGACCACGACCGCCGGTTTTACCGAGGCCAGAACCGATACCACGACCCAGACGCTTAGACGCGTGCTTAGACCCTTCGGCCGGAGACAGAGTATTTAAACGCATCTCTTACTCCTCAACTTTAACCATGTAGGAAACCGCGTTGACCATACCGCGAACAGCAGGAGTATCCTCACGCTCTACAGTATGACCAATACGACGCAGACCCAGGCCAAGCAGCGTTGCCTTATGTTTTGGCAGACGACCGATTGCACTGCGGGTTTGAGTAATTTTAATAGTCTTTGCCATGGTCAATTACCCCAGAATTTCTTCAACGGATTTACCACGCTTGGCAGCGACCATTTCTGGAGATTTCATGCTTTCCAGGCCGTCGATAGTTGCACGAACCACGTTAATCGGGTTGGTGGAACCATAGGCTTTAGCCAGAACGTTATGAACCCCAGCGACTTCCAGAACGGCGCGCATTGCACCACCGGCGATGATACCGGTACCTTCGGAAGCCGGCTGCATGAATACACGAGAACCCGTGTGAGCACCTTTAACTGGGTGCTGCAGGGTGCCGTGGTTCAGCGCGACGTTAATCATGTTGCGACGGGCTTTTTCCATCGCTTTCTGGATCGCTGCCGGAACTTCGCGTGCTTTACCGTAACCAAAACCAACGCGGCCATTACCATCACCCACTACAGTCAGAGCGGTGAAGCTAAAAATACGACCACCTTTAACGGTTTTAGATACGCGGTTAACCGCGATCAGCTTTTCCTGCAGTTCGCCAGCCTGTTTCTCGATGTGAGCCATCTTACACCTCTACCTTAGAACTGAAGGCCAGCTTCACGGGCAGCATCTGCCAGTGCCTGGACACGACCATGATATTGGAAACCGGAACGGTCGAAAGAGACATCTTTAATGCCTTTTTCAAGAGCGCGTTCAGCAACAGCTTTACCTACAGCTGCAGCGGCGTCTTTGTTACCGGTGTACTTCAGTTGCTCAGAGATAGCTTTTTCTACAGTAGAAGCAGCTACCAGAACTTCAGAACCGTTCGATGCGATTACCTGTGCGTAAATATGACGCGGGGTACGATGTACCACCAGGCGGGTCGCACCAAGCTCTTTGAGCTTGCGACGTGCGCGGGTCGCACGACGGATACGAGCAGATTTCTTATCCATAGTGTTACCTTACTTCTTCTTAGCCTCTTTGGTACGCACGACTTCGTCGGCGTAACGAACACCCTTGCCTTTGTAAGGCTCAGGACGACGGTAGGCGCGCAGGTCAGCTGCTACCTGGCCGATCAGCTGTTTATCCGCACCTTTCAGTACGATTTCAGTCTGAGACGGACATTCCGCAGTGATCCCAACAGGCAGCTGATGATCAACAGGATGAGAGAAACCCAGAGACAGGTTTACTACATTACCTTTGACCGCTGCACGATAACCTACACCAACCAGCTGCAGCTTCTTAGTGAAGCCTTCGGTAACACCGATAACCATTGAGTTCAGCAGGGCACGAGCGGTGCCAGCCTGAGCCCAACCATCCACGTAACCATCACGCGGACCGAAGGTCAGGGCGTTATCTGCCTGTTTTACTTCAACAGCATCGTTGAGAGTACGAGTCAGCTCGCCGTTTTTACCTTTGATCGAAATAACCTGACCGTTGAGTTTTACCTCTACGCCGGCAGGAATAACGACCGGTGCTTTAGCAACACGAGACATTTTTTCCTCCGATTAGGCTACGTAGCAGATAATTTCGCCGCCCAGACCAGCCTGGCGCGCTGCACGATCAGTCATAACACCTTTAGAGGTAGAAATGACAGCAATACCCAGACCACCCATAACTTTCGGCAGCTCATCTTTACGTTTGTAGATGCGCAGACCAGGGCGGCTGACACGCTGAATGCTTTCTACCACAGCTTTACCCTGGAAATACTTAAGAGTCAGTTCCAGTTCCGGCTTGGTGTCGCCTTCAGTTTTGAAATCTTCAATAAAACCTTCTTCCTTCAGCACGTTGGCAATTGCCACTTTCAGCTTGGAGGAAGGCATGGTGACCGCAGCTTTGTTCGCGGCCTGACCGTTACGGATACGGGTCAGCATATCCGCGATCGGATCTTGCATGCTCATCTGTCTTTACTCCCGTGATTCAATTGGTGACAATTACCAGCTAGCCTTTTTCAGACCCGGGATTTCACCGCGCATAGCGGCTTCACGGACCTTGATACGGCTCAACCCGAACTTCCGCAGGAAAGCGTGCGGACGACCAGTTTGGCGGCAGCGGTTACGCTGACGAGACGGGCTGGAATCACGCGGCAGAGTCTGCAGCTTGAGAACGGCATTCCAACGATCTTCGTCGGAGGCGTTCACATCAGAAATGATCGCTTTCAGTTCAGCGCGTTTAGCGAAGTATTTTTCAGCCAAAGCTACGCGTTTTACTTCGCGTGCTTTCATTGATTGCTTAGCCATGAAGTAACCCTACCTTACTTGCGGAACGGGAAGTCAAAGGCAGCCAGCAGAGCACGGCCTTCTTCGTCGGATTTCGCAGTAGTGGTAATGGTAATATCCAAACCACGAACGCGATCGACTTTGTCATAGTCGATTTCCGGGAAGATGATCTGCTCACGGACACCCATGCTGTAGTTGCCACGACCGTCGAAAGACTTCGCAGACAGACCACGGAAGTCGCGGATACGCGGTACAGCAATAGTGATCAGACGCTCAAAGAACTCCCACATGCGTTCGCCACGCAGAGTTACTTTACAGCCGATCGGATAGCCCTGACGGATTTTGAAGCCTGCAACAGATTTGCGTGCTTTGGTGATCAGCGGTTTTTGACCGGAGATTGCTGCCAGGTCAGCTGCTGCGTTATCCAGCAGTTTCTTGTCAGCGATCGCTTCACCAACACCCATGTTCAGGGTGATCTTCTCGACCCGAGGGACTTGCATGACAGAATTGTAGTTAAACTCAGTCATGAGTTTTTTAACTACTTCGTCTTTGTAGTAATCATGCAGTTTCGCCATCGTACTACTCCAAATTACTTGATAGTTTCGCCATTAGATTTAAAGAAACGGACTTTTTTGCCGTCTTCAAATCTAAAGCCTACACGGTCAGCCTTGCCGGTTGCCGCATTGAAGAGTGCAACGTTGGAAACCTGAATAGCGGCTTCTTTCTCAACGATGCCACCCGCCTGGTTCAGAGCCGGAACAGGCTTCTGATGTTTCTTAACCAGGTTGATGCCTTCAACAATAACTTTGCCGGAAGACAGAACATTTTTTACTTTACCGCGCTTACCTTTATCTTTACCGGTTAACACGATAACTTCGTCATCACGACGGATTTTCGCTGCCATGATTCGCTCCTTAGAGTACTTCTGGTGCCAGAGAGATGATTTTCATAAACTTCTCAGAACGAAGTTCACGAGTAACCGGCCCAAAAATACGCGTACCGATAGGCTGCTCGCTGTTGTTGTTCAGAAGAACACAAGCATTGCCATCGAAGCGAACGACAGAACCGTCAGGGCGACGAACACCCTTCTTGGTGCGCACCACTACCGCCTTCAGCACATCACCTTTTTTGACCTTACCACGCGGAATTGCTTCCTTGATGGTGATCTTGATGATATCGCCGACGCCTGCGTAGCGACGGTGCGAGCCACCCAGAACCTTGATACACATTACGCGACGCGCGCCGGAGTTGTCGGCGACGTTCAGCATAGTCTGTTCTTGGATCATTTCAGTGCTCCGCTAATGTCAACTACTACTTCGGGACCCGAAATTCAGGTCGTTAAAAAACCCCATAATCGAGGGCGCGGCATTATAACACCACTCACAAGATATGGGTAGAAAAAATAAACGGCTCATCACTGAGCCGTTTATCTGTTGAGAGCGCTTACTGTATTACAGAACCGCTTTCTCTACAACGCGAACCAGAGTCCAGGACTTAGTCTTGGACAGCGGACGGCATTCGCGGATTTCAACCACGTCGCCGATACCGCATTCGTTGTTCTCGTCATGTACGTGCAGTTTGGTCGTACGCTTGATGAATTTACCGTAGATCGGGTGTTTCACAAAACGCTCGATAGCAACAACGATGGATTTCTCCATTTTGTCGCTAACAACGCGACCTTGCAGAGTACGGATTTTATCGGTCATTACGCACCCGCCTTCTCAGTCAGTAAAGTCTTAACGCGTGCGACATCACGACGCACTTGCTTCAACAGGTGAGTCTGTTGCAGCTGGCCACTTGCAGCCTGCATACGCAGGTTGAACTGCTCGCGCAGTAAGTTAAGCAGCTCGGTGTTCAGCTCTTCAACACTCTTCTCACGCAGCTCTTTTGCTTTCATTACATCACCGTCTTAGTTACAAAGGTGGTTTTAATCGGCAGTTTCGCTGCTGCCAGCTTGAATGCTTCACGGGCCAGCTCTTCCGGCACTCCGTCCATTTCGTACAGGACTTTACCCGGCTGAATCAAGGCAACCCAATACTCCACGTTACCTTTACCTTTACCCATACGCACTTCGAGCGGCTTCTCGGTGATCGGTTTGTCCGGGAATACACGGATCCAGATCTTACCCTGACGCTTAACTGCACGGGTCATAGCACGACGTGCTGCTTCGATCTGACGTGCAGTCAGACGACCACGGCCAACAGCTTTCAGACCGAAGGTGCCGAAGCTAACATCCGTACCCTGCGCCAGACCACGGTTGCGGCCTTTGTGCACTTTACGGAATTTTGTACGCTTTGGTTGTAACATCAGCGACGCTCCTTATTTACGGCCTTTACGCTGCTGCTTTTTCGGTTGAGCAGCCGGTTTTTCCGGTTGTTCAACAGCAGCCATACCACCCAGGATCTCACCTTTGAAGATCCACACTTTAACGCCGATTACACCGTAAGTGGTGTGCGCTTCAGAGGTGTTGTAGTCAATGTCAGCACGCAGGGTGTGCAGCGGAACACGACCTTCACGGTACCATTCAGTACGTGCGATCTCCGCGCCGCCCAGACGGCCGCTAACTTCAACTTTGATACCTTTAGCGCCCAGACGCATTGCGTTCTGTACAGCACGCTTCATAGCACGACGGAACATAACGCGACGTTCCAGCTGAGAAGTGATGCTGTCAGCAACCAGTTTTGCGTCCAGTTCAGGCTTACGAACTTCAGCGATGTTGATCTGAGCAGGAACGCCAGCGATGTCCGCTACGACCTTGCGCAGTTTTTCTACGTCTTCGCCTTTCTTACCGATAACGATGCCCGGGCGAGCAGTGTGAATGGTCACACGGATGCTCTTAGCCGGACGCTCGATAACGATACGAGATACGGACGCTTTAGCCAGTTCCTTAGTCAGGTACTGACGTACTTTAAAGTCGCTGTCCAGGTTGTCAGCGAATTCTTTGGTGTTCGCAAACCAGGTAGAGTTCCATGGTTTTACAATACCCAGGCGAATACCATTAGGATGTACTTTCTGACCCATTGCTAGTCTCCAGAGTCTCAGCGATCGGACACAACCACAGTGATGTGGCTGGTGCGCTTCAGGATGCGATCTGCACGACCTTTCGCACGCGGCATAATGCGCTTCATGCTCGGGCCTTCGTCTACGAAGATTTTCGCGACTTTCAGATCGTCGATGTCAGCGCCATCGTTGTGTTCAGCGTTAGCAATGGCAGATTCCAGAACTTTCTTGACCAGTACAGCCGCTTTCTTGTTGGTGTAGGTCAGAATATCCAGAGCCTGCGACACTTTCTTACCGCGAATCAGGTCAGCAACAAGGCGAACCTTCTGAGCAGAAGAACGAGCATGGCGATGTTGAGCTAAAGTTTCCATCTCTTCCTCCTACCTTATTTCTTCTTCGCTTTTTTATCAGCAGCGTGGCCGCGATAAGTACGAGTCGGTGCGAATTCACCCAGTTTGTGACCGACCATTTCGTCGGAAACGAATACTGGAACGTGCTGACGACCATTATGGACAGCGATGGTCAAACCGATCATGTTTGGAAAGATCGTTGAACGACGGGACCAAGTGCGCAGGGGCTTCTTGTCACCGCTTTCCACCGCTTTCTCTACCTTCTTCAGCAAGTGCAGGTCAATAAAAGGACCTTTCTTGAGAGAACGTGGCATGGCTTATCCTCTAAAATTATTTGCTACGGCGACGTACGATGAATTTATCAGTACGCTTGTTGCTGCGGGTCTTCTTACCTTTGGTCTGAACGCCCCACGGAGTTACCGGGTGCTTACCAAAGTTACGACCTTCACCACCACCATGTGGGTGGTCTACCGGGTTCATCGCAGTACCGCGAACGGTAGGACGAACACCACGCCAGCGTGCAGCACCAGCTTTACCCAGAACGCGCAGCATATGCTCAGCATTGCCAACTTCGCCCAGAGTTGCGCGGCATTCAGCTTCTACTTTACGCATTTCGCCAGAGCGCAGACGCAGGGTGACATAAGCACCATCACGCGCAACGATCTGTACGTAAGTACCAGCGGAACGAGCCAGCTGACCGCCTTTGCCTGGTTTCATTTCTACGTTATGAACGGTAGAACCAACCGGGATATTGCGCATCGGCAGGGTGTTGCCAGGTTTGATTGCAGCATCAACGCCAGACTGAATCTGGTCGCCAGCTTTCAGGCCTTTCGGGGCCAGGATGTAACGGCGTTCGCCGTCTTTGTACAGAACCAGCGCGATATTCGCGGAACGGTTCGGATCGTACTCAAGACGTTCAACAACTGCCGGGATACCGTCTTTGTTGCGTTTGAAGTCAACAATACGGTAGGCCTGTTTGTGACCACCACCGATGTGACGAGTGGTGATACGGCCATTGTTGTTACGACCACCGGATTTGCTGTTTTTTTCCAGCAACGGAGCAAAAGGTTTGCCCTTGTGCAGCTCAGGGTTAACCACTTTAACAACGTGGCGACGACCCGGAGATGTCGGTTTACATTTAACAACTGCCATTGTATTACTCCTCCGACTTACTCAGCGCCGCCGATGAAGTCCAGATTCTGGCCTTCTTTCAGGGTGACGTAAGCTTTTTTCCAGTCGCTACGACGACCGATACGCTGTCCGTGACGTTTAACTTTCCCTTTAACAACCAGGGTGTTAACGACTTCGACTTCGACTTCAAACAGTTTCTGCACAGCAGCTTTGATTTCTGCTTTAGTCGCGTCTTTAGCAACTTTGAGAACGATGGTGTTGGTTTTTTCCATCGCAGTAGACGCTTTTTCAGAAACGTGCGGTGCGCGCAGCACCTTCAGCAGACGTTCTTCACGAATCATGCCAGCATCTCCTCAACTTGCTTAACAGCATCAGCAGTCATTACGACTTTGTCGAAGGCGATCAGGCTAACCGGGTCGATACCTGCAGCATCGCGTACGTCAACCTTGTGCAGGTTGCGCGCAGCCAGGAACAGGTTTTCGTCCAGCTCACCGGTGATGATCAGCACATCTTCCAGAGCCATGTCTTTCAGTTTCTGTGCCAGCAGCTTGGTTTTCGGCGCTTCTACAGAGAACTTCTCGACAACGATCAGACGATCCTGACGTACCAGTTCGGACAGGATGCTTTTCAGCGCGCCGCGGTACATCTTTTTGTTAACTTTTTGACTGTGGTCCTGCGGACGCGCAGCGAAGGTTACGCCACCAGAGCGCCAGATCGGGCTCTTGATGGAACCGGAACGCGCACGGCCAGTACCTTTCTGGCGCCACGGTTTTTTACCGGAGCCAGTCACTTCAGCACGGGTCTTCTGAGCACGAGTACCCTGACGAGCACCGGCTGCGTAAGCAACTACAACCTGGTGTACCAGCGCTTCGTTGAAATCACGACCGAAGGTAGTTTCGGAAACAGTCAGCGCGCTCTGCGCGTCTTTCAGTACTAATTCCATTGCTATCTCCTCACGCCTTCACAGCTGGTTTAACGATCAGGTCGCTACCGGTCGCACCCGGGACAGCACCTTTAACCAGCAGCAGGTTGCGCTCAGCGTCAACACGTACTACGTCCAGGCTCTGAACGGTTACACGCTCGTTACCCAGCTGACCTGCCATTTTCTTGCCTTTGAACACTTTGCCCGGAGTCTGGTTCTGACCGATAGAACCCGGAACGCGGTGAGACAAGGAGTTACCGTGAGTAGCGTCCTGGGTACGGAAGTTCCAGCGCTTAACGGTACCTGCGAAACCTTTACCTTTAGAGGTGCCAGTTACGTCTACTTTTTTAACTTCTGCAAACAGCTCAACGCTAATGCTCTGACCTACGGTGTATTCTTCGCCATCAGCGAGGCGGAATTCCCACAGACCACGGCCAGCTTCTACGCCAGCTTTAGCGAAGTGACCCGCTTCCGGCTTGGTTACGCGGTTAGCTTTTTTAGCACCGGTGGTAACCTGTACAGCGCGGTAGCCGTCGTTAGCCAGATCTTTAACCTGAGTAACGCGGTTTGCTTCAACTTCGATAACGGTTACTGGGATAGATACGCCTTCTTCAGTGAAGATGCGGGTCATACCCACTTTTTTACCGACTAAACCAATCATTGTTTCAACCTCTCAATCGCTCAATGACCTGATTAACCCAGGCTGATCTGCACGTCTACACCGGCAGCCAGATCCAGACGCATCAGAGCATCAACGGTTTTCTCGGTTGGCTCAACGATGTCAACCAGACGCTTGTGAGTGCGGATTTCGTACTGATCGCGCGCGTCTTTGTTAACGTGCGGAGAGATCAGAACGGTGAAGCGCTCTTTGCGGGTCGGCAGCGGGATCGGACCACGGACTTGCGCACCAGTGCGCTTAGCAGTCTCGACGATTTCCGCAGTTGATTGATCGATCAGGCGATGATCAAACGCTTTCAGGCGGATACGGATTCTTTGGTTCTGCATGAGACCAGAGCTCCAATTATTTTATAGACGAAAATGATTACTCCTCGCACCCATTACGATTGATGGGGGAGTGTAACCGTTCTTGCGTAGTTCCCCGATTGGGAACGTTGTTGGCAACAAAAAAGATGCTGCCAGGGTTCTGATTGAACCGGCCGTCATTAATGACAGGCCCGCGCATTATACGTAAATCTCACGCAGGCGCAAGTAGTGATTATAAAATAAGCGCACGGGAGCTTTCTCGTTCATCGCTGCAATGCAGTGCAACAGTTGGAGAAATATCAGGAGGCGCGCCCTGCTTTAGTTTCATCGCCATTTTTTCTTTCAGGAACGCTTCTACGATGAGCGAAAAACAAAGCGAGGCATTGTTATGGTATCTCTTCTTTTCATTAGCCTTTATTACCTGCTGAGTCTGCGATTGGCCTGGACGGACTATAAAACGGGTTTCTTGCCGGATCGCCTCACCTGCCCTCTTCTCTGGAGCGGTCTGGCTTTTTATCTGTTCTGGAGGGATGAATTTTTGCAGGCTGCCGTTAGCGGCGCGATAGCGGGTTATCTTTTCTTCTGGACTGTATACTGGGTTTTTAGAAGATGGCGAGGTTATGAAGGACTGGGATTCGGCGATGTGAAGCTACTCGCCGCGCTCGGCGCCTGGCATGGCTGGCAGGAAATTGCAGCCATTGTTTTTCTTGCCGCCGCCGGCGGGCTTATCACCCTTATTGCCGGCGCGACACTTTTCCATCGGCAAGAGATATTAAAAACCCCGCAGCCATTTGGACCTTTTCTGGTCGCTGCGGGGTTGATTATCAGTTGCCGAACTTTTTACGCACCGGTAGAGCAAAGCATCAAGACTCTTCTTTGATTTGGGACTGGATGTAGTTTTGCAGACCGATTTTGCTGATGAGGTCTAACTCCGTCTCCAGCCAGTCAATATGATGCTCTTCGTCGGCAAGAATTTTGATCATCATGTCACGGCTGACATAATCATGGATGCTGTCAGCATAAGCGATAGCTTCCCGTAGATCCTTCGCCCCTTCCATCTCAAGTGCGAGGTCTGAGCGCAGCATCTCTTCAACATCCTCACCGATGTGAAGTTTACCCAGGTCCTGCAGGTTGGGAATACCTTCCAGAAACAAAATCCTCTCAATATATTGATCGGCATGTTTCATTTCATCAATTGATTCGTGATATTCAACATCATTAAGGCGCATCAGGCCCCAGTTCTTGAACATTCTCGCATGGAGAAAGTACTGATTGATTGCGACCAGCTCATTTCCCAATAATTTATTGAGATAAGTTATTATCTTAATATCACCTTTCATTTTTCTTCCCTCCGCTTCCACTACTTGAAGCGTAGATGCGCTGCGGAGTAAGTCAAAAAAAAGATAAAGCTTCAGGCAATCTCTTTGTATTCCGGGATCTGTATCAGTTCTTCCTGCATTATTTCACGCGCAGCCCGCACGCATTTACCGCATTGGTTGCCGACCGGGATAAATTTCCGAAGCTGCTGAAAAGACTGAGGGTGAAACTGGCGTACCGCCTCACGAATTTTTTTATCACTTACACCGTTACACAAACAAACGTACATGATGGCTCCCGTTTAATTTATGCTCAAAGTGTAAATGAGAATAGTTATGATTACAATAGCACAGCGGCGGGTGCCTGCAGGGTGAATTTAAGAGAAGTGCGAACAAATGTGACAGATACGGCACTCTGTGAAAGTGGGCTGTTTAAGGAACTCAGGGCAATAAAAAAGGGCGCCGAAGCGCCCTTTTCCGTTCAGGAGAATTAACCCAGAACTTTAGCAACCACGCCCGCGCCAACGGTACGGCCGCCTTCGCGGATTGCGAAACGCAGACCGTCGTCCATCGCGATCGGGTGGATCAGGGTAACAACCATTTTGATGTTGTCGCCCGGCATTA
>NZ_BMKJ01000012.1:0-3395 GCF_014644275.1 Franconibacter daqui
TCCGGGTTCGTGTCGTCCGCCTTCGCCACAAAACGCGCCCGGTAGGGCGGCTGCTGCGTGCTCACCGTTTCGGTCAGCGGCGTGATGTTGCTGCTCCAGTTGCCGAGCACCGGGCAGTCGCGCAGGCGCAGCGTCACCGTCACCGGCCGGGGGCTCTGCCCCGGAAGCCTGACATCCGCCCGTGCGGTGGCGCCCAGGTCCACCTCCTGGTACGCCGAGTCCATGGTCAGCCGGCAGGTGTTCTCCAGCAGGCTGCCGTACACGTAAAGCTGGCCGTTATCCGCCAGCGGCAGTTCATCCGCCGCCGCACCGGCCGCGGCCAGCGCCAGCAGGCCGGCAAGTAATCTCATCCTGTTCATCGTGTGCCTCCTTTCACCGGCGGTTACTTTTTGTCCTGCACCAGCTTACCGGTGCAGGTGGCCCCGCCACAGCTGAACTGAAGCTGCGGGCGGCCGCCGTAGTCGTTGACGTAGCTCAGCACCGGGCTGGCGCCGAACGCGGCGGCGGACGCCTCAAGGGTGGCGCTGCCCTTCGGGCTCACCATCACCGGCTCAAACGGCACGGCTTTGCCCTTCACCCCCGCCGTGCCCTCCACCAGGGTCAGGTAGTACGGCGTCGGGTTGTTCACCACATATTTGTCGCCGTTGCGGGTGAGCGTGACTTTTTCCACCCAGTCGCCCTTCGCCGCCTGGGTCTTGTCCAGCGCAATCGCCGCCGGGCGGTAGAACAGCTTGATGCGGGTCTGCAGCGCTATCTGCAGGGTGTTGGGCTTGTCGCTGCGCGGCGGGATTTCCCGCAGGTTGAAGTAGAACAGCGTCTCCCGGTCCTGGGGCAGCGCGGCGACGGCCGGCGCGGCCTGCACCTTCACCTGGCTCTTCGCCCCCGGCTCCACGCGCTGCACCGGCGGCAGCACCGTCAGCGGGCTGGTGATTTTGTTGCCCTGCGCGTCTTCCATCCAGGCCTGGGCCAGGTAGGGCAGCTTTTTGTTCTCGTTGCTGATGTTCAGGCTCACCGACTTCTCGCCGCCGTTATAGACCACACGGGTGCGGTCCAGGGCGATGGCCGCGCAGGCCTGCTGCGCGGTGAGGGCGGCCAGCAGCGCGGCGGCCACAACGGAAACGGTTTTTGGGGTGGTTAACATTTTCATCTGGGTACTCATGGTTAATCAGGGTCTCGCCGTGCCTCAGTGGCACGGCAGTAACAGATTTCCGTTCTGGCTCACTCCTGCGAGGCTCGCCGGCAGGGTCACCGCGCACTGCGCCGCCCCGTTCCAGCTCACGCTCAGTCTGGCGCCCGGCTTCAGGCCGCTGAGGTACGCCTGGCCCTCGTCGTTGACGAGGCCGACCTCCTGTTTCTCCGCGTTGCGCACGCTGGCGCCGAACGGCGGGTAGCTGCCGTCCGCCAGGCGGATAACCGCCATCGCCTTCTGCCCGGCAATCACGTTAAACCGGCGGTAGCCGATGGCCCCCTCGGTCAGCGTCGCCTGGGCCACCGAGGCCGTGGCCTCGGCGTTCTCCGGCAGGTGGTTGATGTCCAGGCTCAGGCTGTTCTTGCTGTAGTCGCTGACCTCAGTAATGACCGCCTTGCCGAAGCGGTTGGTGTACGTGTTGTTGCTGTAGCCGTGCACCGGGATATCCGCCGCGTCGCCGGTATCCACCAGCACGCGGGTGCCGCCCGCCACGTTCGAGCGGTGCAGCGCCGCCCCCTTCGCCGTGGCGGTCAGGCCGCCGCGCAGCGAGAGCCCCGCCGCGCTGTACTGCCCGTGCTGGTAGTCCAGGTTGCCGGTGACCTCCGCCAGGTCGCCCGGGTGGTCGTAGTAGCCGCTGAGGCTGCCGCCGTCATCCGTGCCGCCCGCCGCAACGCGGTAGTTGTCGCCGTTGTCCAGCCGGCTGTAGTAACTCAGGTTATGGCTGCTGGCGTCGCCGCTGTACGACGAGTTCAGCCCGAGCGTGCCCGCATCCCCCCACGGCACCGAGAGCGACAGGTACATGCCGTCGTCATTCTCGCCGTTAAACTTATTGCGGTAGGCGGTCAGCGAGGCGCTGATGTTCTTCCACCTGCCGATATCAAAGTAGCGCGACAGCGACAGGCTGTAGCGGTCCTCCGCCGGGTTGTTCCAGTAGGTCTGGTGCGAGTAGTTGAGGTACGCGCTCAGGCCCAGCTTCTCGAACTGCTGGCTGAAGGTGACGGTGTACATCTCCTTGCTCTGCATGTAGTCGCCGTAATCCGAGCGGTAGCTCACGTAGTCGGCGAAGCTCATGAAGTCCTTCTCCGAGAAGCGGTAGCCCGCAAAGGTCACCTGGCTGCCGGTCCCGTCAAAGGTCTTCGAGTAGCTCACCCGGTACGACTGGCCGTGGCGGTGCTCGTTCTCAAGCTTGGCGTCCGAGCGGGTCACGTCGAAGGCCAGCGCGCCGAGCGCCATCAGGTCGCGGCCGATACCGGCGGCAAGCGAGACGTACTTCGAGCTCGAGACCATGCCGCCGTACAGCGACCAGCCGTTGCTGACCCCCCAGGAGAACTCGCCGGTGCCGAAGGTGTCGCCGTCGGCATGGTGGTCATAGCTGGTGGGCTTGCCGGCGTAGAACTTGTAGCGCACGCTGCCCGGCCGGGTCAGGTACGGGATACTCGCCGTGTTGACCCTGTATTCCTGGACCGAGCCGTCCTGCTCCTGGACGCGCACGTCCAGCGTGCCGGTGACCGCGGTGCTCAGGTCCTGAATGGCGAACGGCCCCGCCGCCACCTGGGTCTCGTATATCACCCGCCCCTGCTGGGAGACGGTGACCCGGGCGTTGGTCTTCGCCACGCCGGTAACCTCCGGCGCGTAGCCGCGCAGGTTCGGCGGCAGCATGTTGTCGTCCGACACCACGCTCGCCCCGGTGAAGCGGAAGCTGTCAAACAGGGCCGAGTTCACGTAGTCCTCGCCGAGCGTCAGCTTCGCCTTCAGCCCGGTCAGCGCGCGGTAGAGGTACAGCCGGCTCCAGGTCCACTGCTTCTGGCCGCTGCTGTATTCACCGCTGCGGTCGTCGTAGTTCGCCTGCCAGTCGGCGCGGGCGCGCCACGCCCCGAGGTTGGCGCCGACGGTGCCGTTGCCCGAGACGGTGTTGTCATCGCCGCCGCGCTCGTTATGGCGCGCCTGGGCGTTCAGGTTGTAGTCCGCCAGCAGGCCGGGAATGCCGTTGTCCCACATTGCGGGCGGCACCCAGNCCTGGTGCCAGGGCTTCAGCGCCGCCAGGTATTTTTCCTTCAGGCCGAAGCTCTTCACCACCTCCGGCGCCAGGCAGGCCACGGAGCGGTTTTTGTCCGTTTCCGCCGGATAAACGCTGACCGTCCGCTCGTCCAGTTCGTTCTGGTTGACCTTAATGCGGAAGGTGTAGTCGCCCGGCATGATATAGCCG
>NZ_BMKJ01000013.1:0-2542 GCF_014644275.1 Franconibacter daqui
GCGCGCAGGCCGCCGACAACATGTCGTTCCACGGCACCCTGGTGGCGCCGCCGTGCACCATCAGCAACGGCCGGACCATTGAGGTGGCGTTCGGCAACGACCTCGGCGTCAACAAAATCGACGGCAATAACTATAAGCAGCCGGTGAGCTACACGCTGGACTGTGAGGCAGGCTATACCGCCGGCGGGCTCGCCATTGTGGTGGACACCACCGCGCCGGCGGCGTTCGACGCCTCGGCGGTGAAAACCGACAAAACCGGGCTCGGCCTCCGCATTCTGGTGGACGGCCAGCCGGCGACCTTCGCGAAGCGCGTGGCGGTAAGCAACCCGGCGAGCCCGCCGCAGATCCAGGCGGTGCCGGTGCAGGACCCGGCGGTGACGCTCACCGAAGGCGCCTTTGAGGCCACCATGACGCTGCGCGCGGATTATATGTAGGAACGGACATGAACAAAATTTTACTGGCCGCGCTGGCGCTGGTGTTTTCCGCCGGCGCTTCTGCAGCGGAGGATAACGTGCATTTTTCCGGGGCGCTGGTCTCGGAGCCCTGCACGCTGCCGGATGCAGATACCGATATCAGGCTCGACTTCGGTTCGGTGATAGAAAAGTACCTTTACCAGTACCAGCGCACTAAACCGCAGCCGTTCAGTATTCATCTGCAGGAGTGCGACCCGGCCATCCTCAGTACCGTCAGCGTCACCTTCCAGGGTACGGCGGATACCGAACTCACGGAGCTGCTGGCGCCGGATGCGGCCAGCACGGCGAAAGGGGTGGCGATTGGTCTGGAGTTAACGGACGGCACGCCGCTGGCCATTAATAAAGCCAGCCCGTATACGCAGCTGAGCAGCGGCAATAACACGCTGACGTTTAATGCTTACGTCCAGGCGCGGCCAACCGTGGTTGCAAATAAAACGCTGGCAGCCGGTGATTTTACCGCGACGGCAAATTTTGTGCTGGCGTATCAGTAAGAGATAAAATGATGAAGCGAATTTTAATATCACTGTTTTTTTTATTTATACCCTGCGCATGGAGCAGTCCTTATCCTGTTATAGTCAGCTATAATGCTGGTTGGAACTCTACAGATATTCATGGAGTACAGTCTTGGGGGCTTTATATTAAACAATCTGTGATAGATATCGGTTCCGCCGGGGATTATGTTCCGCCTTCAGGCTATAAAGTTGCCTTGGCTATAAAAGATTATACAGGCGTAACCCCGCAAGATGGTGGAAAGTCAGGCATCGATCACAGGGCGGAGCTTTGGGCCGATGGAAGATCATCTATAAGTAAGATGGCGATGCAGTTGTATAATGATGGTGGTAAAGATATTGTTGCTGTAACTTATTTTGGTACCTACCCACCTTATAATTCATGCGTCGCTTATGCTTATGGTGCGAGTGATGCTTTTTATGGTGGGGGGCCTTGGTCAGGAGTCCGCACCCCTGGTGGGTGTATGACTCTTCCTCCCCTGGATACCTGGTGTAAAATAGTAACGCCAGAAATTGTACTGGATCATGGCTCTATTTCTCTAAGAAATGCAGAAGGGCATTCAGCAGTATCTTCCATGGATGTATCTTGTATTAGCACCATGGCAGTTACGTTTAATTTAATCACTGATGATAAATATGTTTATCTTGATGATGGTAAGTCAGAAATTACGGTTGATAATAAGCCCCTTAAAACTAAAATTGACCTTCCGCAAGGTAACTCCACCCTAACAATTAAAGATTTATTAACGGGCGTAACCAGTGAAGGTTTGCATACGGGAAGTAGCGTACTAGTAATGGCGCCTTATTGAGAATTTTATCAATATATCCTGATTTCCTTTTGCTGCATTACTTTATTTTCGGGAAAGGTTCGCCTTTCCCCTTTTTATTGTTTATCCGCTTATGAAAACCCTGCTGTTATTATTACTCTGCCTGACGCTGTTTTATATTCCCGACTCCGGCGGGTCCGGCGTGGCGTTGCCTTTTAACCTCACGTTTCTCTGCTGGCTGGGGCTGGTTTTAATCATACTGGCCTGGCGATATAGAAACGCAGAATTAAAAGCGCCGCGCCAGCCGCTGCTGCTGGCGGGCGGGCTGCTGCTCCTGCTGCCGTGGCTTTTGCAGGCGCGCGGCAACCCCGGCGTGTGGGTGCTGCTGGCGGCGCTCCTGCTGTGGCTGGCGCTGCTGCGCCTGCCGTTCACGCCACGCCACCGGCGCGCGGCGCTGCTGGCGGTGTTTGTGCTGGCGCTGGGCCAGGCGGGCACCGGCCTGCTGCAGGCCTTCTGCCCGCACCTCGCCGCCCGGCTGTATGAGTTCGACTGGCTGCGCAACCAGGGCCGCCCTTACGGCATTTTCCAGCAGGTGAACCTGCTGGCGAGCTTTCTCGCCACCGGCGCCGGCTGCGGCTTCCTGCTGCTGCTGACGGAACGGCGCGGCAGGGGGATAACCGCTGTGCTGATAACCGCAGGCCTCGGCGTGCTTGCGTTTGTGCTGGCCCTGAACCAGTCCCGCGCCGGGGCTGTCGGCGCTGTCGCCGTCATTGCCGCGCTCTGCGCCGTTGCC
>NZ_BMKJ01000014.1:0-2542 GCF_014644275.1 Franconibacter daqui
GCGCGCAGGCCGCCGACAACATGTCGTTCCACGGCACCCTGGTGGCGCCGCCGTGCACCATCAGCAACGGCCGGACCATTGAGGTGGCGTTCGGCAACGACCTCGGCGTCAACAAAATCGACGGCAACAACTATAAGCAGCCGGTGAGCTACACGCTGGACTGTGAGGCGGGCTATACCGCCGGCGGGCTCGCCATTGTGGTGGACACCACCGCGCCGGCGGCGTTCGACGCCTCGGCGGTGAAAACCGACAAAACCGGGCTCGGCCTCCGCATTCTGGTGGACGGCCAGCCGGCGACCTTCGCGAAGCGCGTGGCGGTAAGCAACCCGGCGAGCCCGCCGGCGATCCAGGCGGTACCGGTCCAGGACCCGGCGGTGACGCTCACCGCAGGCGCCTTTGAGGCCACCATGACGCTGCGCGCGGATTATATGTAGGAACGGACATGAACAAAATTTTACTGGCCGCGCTGGCGCTGGTGTTTTCCGCCGGCGCTTCTGCAGCGGAGGATAACGTGCATTTTTCCGGGGCGCTGGTCTCGGAGCCCTGCACGCTGCCGGATGCAGATACCGATATCAGGCTCGACTTCGGCTCGGTGATAGAAAAGTACCTTTACCAGTACCAGCGCACTAAACCGCAGCCGTTCAGTATTCATCTGCAGGAGTGCGACCCGGCCATCCTCAGTACCGTCAGCGTCACCTTCCAGGGCACGGCGGATACCGAACTCACGGAGCTGCTGGCGCCGGATGCGGCCAGCACGGCGAAAGGGGTGGCGATTGGTCTGGAGTTAACGGACGGCACGCCGCTGGCCATTAATAAAGCCAGCCCGTATACGCAGCTGAGCAGCGGCAATAACACGCTGACGTTTAATGCTTACGTCCAGGCGCGGCCAACCGTGATTGCAAATAAAACGCTGGCAGCCGGGGATTTTACCGCGACGGCAAACTTTGTGCTGGCGTATCAGTAAGAGATTTAATAATGAAACGGATCATTGCGATTATAATTATCTTTTTTGCTCACAATGTCTGGAGCAGCCCATACCCGGTAATAACATCTCTTAGTCCTTGGTATCAACGGACATATGATGATGGAAACCAAGAGTGGGGAATTGCCATTACACAAAAAATTATAGATATTGGAACCGCCGGAGACGTTGTGCCTGTGAAAGGAGCTAAAGTTGCGTTGGTTATTAAGGAGCATGCTCATTTGTCATCAGATGAATATACTATGAGAACAGATGCCAGGGCGGAAAAGTGGGCGGATGGAGTGTCAACAATAAGCCAGGAGGCCATGACTATATATTATGACGGCGGTAAAGATGTGCAGGCGGTAACTTATCTAGATACAGTTCCCCCTTCAGCAAACAGTTGTGTTGCTTATGTTTATACAGCAATATCTGGCGGCTATAGTGGTGAATCCTGGTCTGATGTACGTGCCCCGGCTGGCTGTTTAGTTGTTCCGCCTGTAAATGAGTGGTGTAAGATAACAACGCCTGAAGTTTTATTGGATCATGGTTCCATTACCCTCAGAAATGCGGAGGGGCATTCAGCCAGCGCTTCAATGAATGTAGACTGTATAGGTGATATGGCTGTCAGTTTTAATTTAATTACTGATGATAAATATATTTACCTGGATGAAGGTAAGTCAGAAATTACGGTAGATAATAAGCCGCTAAAAACGAAAATTAATCTTCCCTCTGGAAAATCCAGTGTGCTTGTTAAAGATTTATTAACGGGTATAACCAGTGAAGGTTTTCATACCGGCAGCAGTGTTCTGGTAATGATGCCTTATTAACGTAACTGCTACTATTTTCTGATTCTCTTTTGCTGTATTACTTTATTTTCGGGAAAGGTTCGCCTTTCCCCTTTTTATTATTTATCCGCTTATGAAAACCCTGCTGTTATTATTACTCTGCCTGACGCTGTTTTATATTCCCGACTCCGGCGGGTCCGGCGTGGCGTTGCCTTTTAACCTCACGTTTCTCTGCTGGCTGGGGCTGGTTTTAATCATACTGGCCTGGCGATATAGAAACGCAGAATTAAAAGCGCCGCGCCAGCCGCTGCTGCTGGCGGGCGGGCTGCTGCTCCTGCTGCCGTGGCTTTTGCAGGCGCGCGGCAACCCCGGCGTGTGGGTGCTGCTGGCGGCGCTCCTGCTGTGGCTGGCGCTGCTGCGCCTGCCGTTCACGCCACGCCACCGGCGCGCGGCGCTGCTGGCGGTGTTTGTGCTGGCGCTGGGTCAGGCGGGCACCGGCCTGTTGCAGGCTTTCTGCCCGCACCTCGCCGCCCGGCTGTATGAGTTCGACTGGCTGCGCAACCAGGGCCGCCCCTACGGCATTTTCCAGCAGGTGAACCTGCTGGCGAGCTTTCTCGCCACCGGCGCCGGCTGCGGCTTCCTGCTGCTGCTGACGGAACGGCGCGCCAGGGGGATAACCGCTGTGCTGATAACCGCAGGCCTCGGCGTGCTTGCGTTTGTGCTGGCCCTGAACCAGTCCCGCGCCGGGGCTGTCGGCGCTGTCGCCGTCATTGCCGCGCTCTGCGCCGTTGCC
>NZ_BMKJ01000015.1:0-1211 GCF_014644275.1 Franconibacter daqui
CAGGTAACACGAAATCGTACCCCAAACCGACACAGGTGGTCAGGTAGAGAATACCAAGGCGCTTGAGAGAACTCGGGTGAAGGAACTAGGCAAAATGGTGCCGTAACTTCGGGAGAAGGCACGCTGGTGCGTAGGTGAAGCGACTTGCTCGCGGAGCTGAAACCAGTCGAAGATACCAGCTGGCTGCAACTGTTTATTAAAAACACAGCACTGTGCAAACACGAAAGTGGACGTATACGGTGTGACGCCTGCCCGGTGCCGGAAGGTTAATTGATGGGGTTATCGCAAGAGAAGCTCCTGATCGAAGCCCCGGTAAACGGCGGCCGTAACTATAACGGTCCTAAGGTAGCGAAATTCCTTGTCGGGTAAGTTCCGACCTGCACGAATGGCGTAATGATGGCCAGGCTGTCTCCACCCGAGACTCAGTGAAATTGAACTCGCTGTGAAGATGCAGTGTACCCGCGGCAAGACGGAAAGACCCCGTGAACCTTTACTACAGCTTGACACTGAACATTGAGCCTTGATGTGTAGGATAGGTGGGAGGCTTTGAAGCGTGGACGCCAGTCTGCGTGGAGCCAACCTTGAAATACCACCCTTTAATGTTTGATGTTCTAACCTGGCGCCATAATCTGGCGTGGGGACAGTGTCTGGTGGGTAGTTTGACTGGGGCGGTCTCCTCCCAAAGTGTAACGGAGGAGCACGAAGGTCAGCTAATCCTGGTCGGACATCAGGAGGTTAGTGCAATGGCATAAGCTGGCTTGACTGCGAGAGTGACGGCTCGAGCAGGTGCGAAAGCAGGTCATAGTGATCCGGTGGTTCTGTATGGAAGGGCCATCGCTCAACGGATAAAAGGTACTCCGGGGATAACAGGCTGATACCGCCCAAGAGTTCATATCGACGGCGGTGTTTGGCACCTCGATGTCGGCTCATCACATCCTGGGGCTGAAGTAGGTCCCAAGGGTATGGCTGTTCGCCATTTAAAGTGGTACGCGAGCTGGGTTTAGAACGTCGTGAGACAGTTCGGTCCCTATCTGCCGTGGGCGCTGGAGAATTGAGGGGGGTTGCTCCTAGTACGAGAGGACCGGAGTGAACGCATCACTGGTGTTCGGGTTGTCATGCCAATGGCACTGCCCGGTAGCTAAATGCGGAAGAGATAAGTGCTGAAAGCATCTAAGCACGAAACTTGCCCCGAGATGAGTTCTCCCTGAGAC
>NZ_BMKJ01000016.1:0-863 GCF_014644275.1 Franconibacter daqui
CATGCCCGCGCGGGCGGGCATGTGTTTTTTTTCAGACACCAGAGACGGAACTCATGAACAGATTCTTACGCGGCGCCACGGCGTTCGCGCTGCTGGCGGCTGCCTGCGCGGCGCAGGCCTCCCGGCAGGCGGCCACGCCGGGCAGCGAATTTGACCTGGGGCTTACCGGGCGGGTGAGTATGGAAGGCGTCATTCTGTCGAGCGCCTGCGACATCACCACCGGCGACAGCGACCAGACGGTGGCGATGGGCAGCGAGACGCGCGGCCATATGCGGCGCACCGGACAGGGCGAGCCGCATCCGTTTTCCATCAGCCTGACCGGCTGCGCGCTGGCGCAGGCGGACGACCCGGCGCCCTGGCAGGTGCTGCAGGTGACCTTTGACGGCGAGCGCGAGGACGGGCTGTTCCGCGTCGGCGGCATGGCGTCCGGCGTGGCGCTGGAGCTCACCGACAGCCGCGGCGCGGTGATACGCCCCGGCGAGGCCGTCTCTTACCGCCAGGCGGCGGACGATATCCGCCTGGATTATTACCTGACGCTGAAAACCACCACGCGCGAATTAATGGCCGGCGACTACCGCGCCGTTATCCGCTACCGGGTTGATTATTTCTGACTGTTTTTCATCCTCTGGCGGATATAACGGACATGGCTGACATTTCTATTAATAAAACGCGTAATAAAGCGCGCGACGCGACGGCGCGAATCAATCACGGCGCGGTCAGAATAATAAAACTTTCCGCACTGACCGTCTGCGTGCTGGCGGGGATCCGCGCGCCGGCAATGGCGGCGGACGACATCCAGTTTAATACCGACGTGCTGGATGTGAAGGACAAACAGAATATCGATTTAAGCCAGTTTTCAAAAC
>NZ_BMKJ01000018.1:0-591 GCF_014644275.1 Franconibacter daqui
AACAGTTTGGTTCAAAGTGTTCAGTTATCAAATTCCAGAGAAAACCATTCTGGCTATGAAAATGAATGCTGATATTAAATGTAATTCATTCGTTAATATCGCTGAGCAACCAGGCATTAATAAAATAATCAGTTATTAACTGCGTTTAGTAAATAAACGCGGATGAACGCTGAGTGTTATTTCCCAAGGACTTAATTAATTTAAAGGATATACGTATGAACTTCAAAAAAGTTGCTCTGGCTTCGGTAATGGGTCTGGTTCTGGCGGCGTCTGCACAGGCGGCAGATCAGGGCCACGGTAAAGTAACCTTCACCGGCTCCATTATCGACGCACCGTGCTCCATTAACCCGGACAGCATCGACCAGACCGTGAATCTGGGGCAGGTGTCCAACGTGGCGCTGAAGGCCAGCGGCAACACCGGTACTTCCGTACCGCGTAATTTTGAAATCAAACTGGAAAACTGTGACACCACGACCCTGAAGTCCGTCAAAACCACCTTCACCGGTGCGGAAGGCGTGACTGACGGCTCACTGGGCATCACCGGTACCGCCAAGGGCGCGAGCATCATCCTGACCAACGGCGACGGCGAGC
>NZ_BMKJ01000019.1:0-528 GCF_014644275.1 Franconibacter daqui
TCCACTGACACACAAGCTGATTCAGGCTCTGGGCTGTTCCCCGTTCGCTCGCCGCTACTGGGGGAATCTCGGTTGATTTCTTTTCCTCGGGGTACTTAGATGTTTCAGTTCCCCCGGTTCGCCTCGTCAGCCTATGTATTCAGCTAACGATAGTGTGACGAATCACACTGGGTTTCCCCATTCGGACATCGTCGGTTATAACGCCTCATATCAGCTTACCGACGCTTTTCGCAGATTAGCACGTCCTTCATCGCCTCTGACTGCCAGGGCATCCACCGTGTACGCTTAGTCGCTTAACCTCACAACCCGAAGATGTTTCTCGCGAATCNCACTTTCGTGTGTCGTTTCAATTTTCAGCTTGTTCCGGATTGTTAAAGAGCAAATATCTCAAACGTGACTAAACAGTCAGTTTTGAGATATCGGTTGGTTGTGCCTTTCACCCACAGCCAAGCAAGTGGCGTCCCCTAGGGGATTCGAACCCCTGTTGCCGCCGTGAAAGGGCGGAGTCCTAACCGCTAGACGAAGGGG